>NZ_OBQC01000002.1:0-213079 GCF_900220965.1 Ureibacillus acetophenoni
GGCGAGTCAATAAAAAGCACCTCCTAGTAAGTTGATATGTTCATCATACTAGGAGGTGAGGTGATCTTATATGCGTAGTTTTATTGGGGGCTTACGTTATTCGCCACATTCTTATTAGTATTCGCCTAAGTAGTCGAGCTACTCCAATCGCTTCGCTTTATTCGCCAAAATGAACTACTTATTTGCCAGTTTCATTGAGTTATTCGCCACATTCTTATTAGTATTCGCCTAAGTGGTTGAGCTACCGCAATCGCTTCGCTTTATTCGCCAAAATGAACTACTTATTCGCCAACTACATTGAATTATTCGCCACTTTCTTAATAGTATTCGCCTAAGTAGTCGAGCTACTCCAATCGCTTCGCTTTATTCGCCAAAATGAACTACTTATTCGCCAACTACATTGAATTATTCGCCACTTTCTTAATTGTATTCGCCTAAGTAGTCGAGCTTCGGCTATGCTGCTCTGTTTCATTCGCCAAATCTTGTTTGAGTTATTCGTAATCCCTGAATTACTTACCCACTCACACTCACCCGCCCACAACATACTATAGTAAAAAGAATGGAGGTGTTTAAATGCATCATTCTCGAAAAACTTGGTCTCCGATTGAAGTGGTTGGGTTAGTTATTGTCATCGTTGCGCTGGTTGCATTATTATTTGCTCCACATTCACTTTCCCAGTTATTCGATTTAACGATCAATGAAGTTTATAACGTTGTAGTGCCCATCTTTTTAACGGGGACTGTTGGTATTGCCATCATTGTAAGTGTGATTTTAGGTAGAATTTTAGAACGACTCGGATTTACAGATGCGTTGATTCGTTTGTTTGTTCCAATTATGAAATGGATGCGTATCAATCCAACAGTCATAATTCCGAGTGTTTATAATATTTTAGGAGATATTAATGCAGCAGGAAAAATAGCAGCCCCTGTGTTAGATAAAGCACACGCAACAAAAGCAGAACAAAAAATAGCAGTAGCTACAATGATTCAATCTCCACAATCCTTTGCAACCTTTGTTCTAGGTTTATTTGCCCTATCTGCTGCAGGTATTAGTTTATTTCCAGTAATTGTCCTTTCAATTTTTGTTCCCCTAATCATTGTTCCATTTTTACTTTCAAGAACTATTTACCGAGATACAAAAAAAGTAGATTTACACGAACTACCACGTTTCACACCAAAAACAAAACCACTAGAAACTCTATTCCAATCAGCAAAAGAAGGAACAGAACTTCTATTATTAGTCATTATTCCTGCAGTGGCTGCAGTATTTTTCATCATTGGTATTTTAAAATTTATTGGTGTATGGGAATTTATTAACTCAATTCTAACGGTTACTTTAACTTATTTAAGTATTGAACCATCTTCTGGTATTATTTCAATTCTTGCTGCCCCTACTTTAGCTGTTGCACAATTAGCGGAAATTGCGAATTCAATTCCGCCTGGTCTTGTTGTTGGTTCCTTTGTTCTTGCAAATTCTGGTTTACCACTTTCGGTAATCTTTGGTCAGATGCCAGCAACGTGGAAAGAATGTTCAAGTCTGAAGGAAAAAGATGTTATAGAAGCTGCACTTGTTGGACTTGTAATTCGTTTTGCTACAGCATGGTTCCTTGGTTTTGTAGTAACTCCATTTTTGGTGGTGTAAGCGTTGTCAATTACGATTGTGAAAGCAAAGAAATTTGTAACGGTTTCAAACCTTGGCACTATCGATGATGGAGCACTCGTCATCCAAAACGGAAAAATACTCGACATCGTTCCATGGCATGAAATCAAATTAACATACAAAGATACAACCGAAATAACCGACTATGGAAATTTAACTATCTCACCTGGACTCGTTGATTGTCATACACATTTGCTAGAATTTGCTCCTACATCCCTTTATCCTGTAACAAAAGAAACCCAAAACCTTGCTGCAAAAGCAATTTTATTAAAAACACTTGCTTCTGGTATTACAGCTCTTGGTGAACAAATATGCGGAAGCCCCATGTTACACTCTGATGTAAATGAATTAAAAAACTCGATAAAAGATTTCCCTTTAGATATCGCATTTGCAACAACAAGTATTAGTATAGGTCTTGATCCAATTCTCCATTTTACTTCTGTAACAGGTTCCCTTGCAGTTGAAAGAGACGTTCTCGTTCAAAATAACATTATTATGTCAATTGCCCAACATAGTGAGTTTGCAGGGGAAAATATTTTCATTAACGCAACACCTGCAAACTTTACGCAGGATCTTATACCAAATGCAGGTGAAATAATATATTCACAAGAAGAGTTAAATACTATTGTCTCTATTTTCCACTCTATGAATCGTAAAATAGGAACCCATGTAGCAGGCGAAAAAGGTATTGATATGGCCCTAAATGCCGGATTTGATGTACTACATCACGCCCATGGTATTACTAACGAACAAATAAAACAAGCCGCGAATCAAAACATAAAAATAGTTGCTACCCCACTTGGAGGAACCCACCTACTACCTAATACTATTGAGGAAGTTATGAAAATGCACGATGCTAACATTACAGTTGCCATTTCGAGTGACGGCTTTTTACCACCACATAAAAACACAGTTACTTTTCCAAAGATTATGCAAGGATTAATTGGACCGGATTCGCTCATGGCAATTGCCAACCCCTATTTAAAAGCAATGATTCAAAACGGAATTAGTGAAAATGAGGCACTTGCTCTTATTACATTAAATCCTGCAAAGATCCTAGAAAAAGATAATCGTTTTGGAAGTTTAGAAATCGGTAAAGATGCCAATTTCTTAGTATCGGAAGGAATTCCAGGCGTAGAAATTGTTGATGTCGAAAAGATTAAAGCCGTGTATTTCCGAGGAGAAAAAATGATACAACGTAATGTATAAAAATAACCCGTTTCTGTAAAGGGATTTACCTTTTAGAAACGGGTTTTTATCATTATTTCGATGTTTCATTATTGCCAGCATTAGCTAAAGCAGTTTTTAAATCATCCCCTGATGGATTTTGGAATATGCGTATGCCGAACTCTGGAGCTACAGCAAATAGATGGTCAAAAATATCGGATTGAATCGTTTCATACTGAGCCCATACTGTTGTATTGGCAAATGCATAAATTTCTAATGGTAAACCATTTTCAGTCGGTTCTAATTGTCTTACCATTAGTGTAGATTCCTTATTGATTCCCGGGTGGTTTTGTAGATAATTTCCTATATAAGCACGGAATACCCCAATATTTGTTAATGCTCTACCATTTACACTATTGCTACGGTCGAATTTATTTTTTATATTGAAGTTTGTAATTTCTTTTTCTCTATCTATAATGTAATCCTGTAAATAGTGAATATTTTTACATTTCTCAATTAGTTCCGGAGAACAAAATGAAATACTCGTCGTATCGATTAACAGTGAACGTTTTAATCGACGTCCTCCAGATGCTTGCATTCCTCGCCAATTGATAAATGAGTCCGATATAAGCGCATAACTTGGAATCATTGTAATTGTTCGGTCAAAGTTTTGGACTTTAACTGTATTTAAAGAAATATCAATGACATCCCCGTTGGCACCAAACTTTGGCATCTCAATCCAGTCACCAACTCGAACCATATCATTGCCACTTAATTGAACGCCCGCAACAAATCCTAAAATTGAGTCTCTAAAAATTAACATTAATACAGCTGAAAGCGCACCGATACCACTTAAAATAATAACCGGGCTTTCCCCCATCAGATTTGCAATGATAATAATCGTACCAATGATGAATAGAACAATTTTCGCTACTTGGATATACCCTTTAATCGGGCGAACTTTTGAAATTTCATAGGTTTGATAAATATCATTAAGCGCATTTAGCAAACTATTAATGACACTCATTGCAACAATGATAATATATAATACTGCAAACTTTTGAATTATTCCTGTAAAACCTGTGAAGCTCGTTGCAAAATAGTGAATAATGATCGCAGGAACTACGTGAGAAAGTTTATGAAACACTTTTCTCTCGAGAAGTATATTGTCCCATTTGTACTTATTATTATTGATAATATGTGTGATGAATCGCATGACGACTTTCTTTGTAATAAAATTGGCAATTATACATAATAATATTATTGCTAATATCAGAATCCCCAAAGCTAGATAGTCAGCCCAAACATCATCGAACCCAGATTCAAGGAGGTAATCATGAATGAATCCCACTACTGTTCCTCCAATCTATGTATTATTTAATGAAGTGTATTCTAAAAACAAAATCTATTATACCTACAAGATTTAAACAAGCAAAATTAAAAACCATTTCCTTATGTTGAGTGGTACCAGCACTTAACGGAAACGGTTTTCTTTTTTGAATCGCTTGTATTCTGTTTTTATTATATAATGGCTAAACTAAACAAACAACCGGTAATTTCAACCAATGGAATTATCAAATCGGCTTGCTCCAACCTGCGAAGCCATAAAAGTTTATACATTCTCTCCGTTTAATGCTTCTTTCCATACATCATAAAATTCTTCAACGGAAGCAAACCTTTCATCCCTATCATTATTGACTGCTTTAATTGCCACGTCATATAGTTTATGGCTAGCTTCCCATTTCGAAATGTCACGGTCAAGCTCCCCTCCAAGCAGTCCGAATGAGATTGCCCCCATATTAAATACGTTTGTTCTTTCATCAATCTTTGCACCTAGCTCAAATTCCTCTGGGGACATGAATCTTGACGATCCCCACATCCTTCCCATTGTATTTATAACGGGTTTCTTCCTATATAAATCTATATCACAAATTTTTGTTTCTTTTTTACTAAAATCATATAGAATACTACCATCGTAAAAGTCAATGGCTTCATAGCCCTTCTTTTCCATATGTACATGAAATTCTACTATACTAAGAAACGATTTTAAACGTTCGCCTATAGGTAGCTGTCTGTATTGAAAATAAGGCGATTCTGGATGTTTGTGTTTATGAGGGGGTGGAAATTTCCAATGTGGATGAAGATTCTCACCATCAAACCATTCAAAAACTAATGCGTACCCTACTCCAATTTCAAAATGATCTATCAAATTAACCAAATACTTATGCTGTAAATCTTTATAAATCTCTACCGAATTTTTTAAAGTCACAATTGCATCTTCAGGTTTTCCTGTAAAGTTAATTGGTTTAGCACCTGCATACTTCACAAATTGTTTAACTCCATCTTTTTCTATGCCAAAACTAACATTTCCCGAATCCTGTTCAGGAAAAACCGTAAATACCTCGCCTAACTCTTCTAACCAGTTAAAACAATGCTCTGTTTTTAATTGAAAAGCAACCTTACCTACATGTACATTATATAAATCATTCACAGAAATCCCTCCAATTACTATTCGAAGAAAACATTATAATGGACTAGTTCTACTATGTATTTATACTTTGATACTTTAATTTCTACATAAAATACTATAAATCCTTCATTATGTTTCAATACTTGTTAGGATGTATTTGAGTCGTCAAATTAAATAATAAAATTTTAAAATTCAACTTAAGCAGATGTACAAGAACTCGATGAAACCAGAAATGGAAGCCTTTTCAAAAAGTCTTCAACAAAATATTTCCAAAAGTAAAATTGCAAGCGAATTCATCATTTTGCCTAAAAAAATTATGTCTTTTTTTTAAACTCTACGTGACTATTTTATGAATTAAACACCGTTTTTACAGTGAAAACATTTTTTATCGGAAATTATTCTATTACAATGAATGTAATGATTATAAGAGATCATTATGAAAAAAAGTTTTTGGTATGTAAAAGGGGAAAGGAGTATCCTAATGAAAATTAAATGGGCATTGTTAGTATCACTAACATCGCTTGCTGCCATTCTTGCAGGTTGTGAACCATTACTTGTATTAGATCCAAAAGGTCCACAAGCAGCAAGACAAGCAGGTGACATTTCATTATTGATTGTGTTAATGGCATTTATCGTTATCGCAGTATTAACTATTTTAGTAATTGTACTATTTAAATACCGCGCGTCAAAAATGCCTGACGATTATGAACCACCTCACATTGAGGGGAATATTTGGGTAGAAGTAATTTGTATAGGGATTCCTATTATTATTGTTGCATTTTTATCTTTTGTTTCGGTAAAAAGTAACTATATTGTAGAATCAGCTCCAACTGGATATGAGGAAGAACCTTTAGTTATTTACGCATCTTCATCAGACTGGAAATGGCACTTCAGTTATCCTGAACAAAATATTGAAACAGTTAACTACCTATATATCCCTACTGACCGACCACTTGAATTCAAGCTTTACTCATATGGTCCAATTACAAGTTTCTGGATTCCACAACTTGGTGGACAAAAATATGCAATGGCCGACATGGTCACAACATTACATTTAGCAGCGGATGAGCCTGGAGAAATGCTTGGGCGAAACGCAAACTTCAGTGGTAAAGGCTTTGCAGAAAATAGATTCAATGTAACTGCAATGTCACAAAAAGATTTTGATGAATGGGTTGAGGAAGTTCACGAAACAGCCGATCCACTCACAGAAGAAGAATTTAACAGATTATTAGAACCTGGTCACTTAGGTCAAATGACGTTTACAGGTACGCATTTAGATTTCAGTCCAGCTCCTGAACATGATCATGGTTCAGATGCTGATGAACATGAAGAACATTCAACACACGATGAAACAAATGAAGAATCTGACCATAGCGGTCATTAATCTATTATGAAAAAGCTAGATTTTGAGAATACCCTTTAAATCTAGAAAGGAGAATAAGGATGGAATTCTTTGAACGATTCGCCGTACCTCATGCAAGTCCAATGATCTATGCCTCAATGGTTGCCATTGCGTTAGTATCTATTGGTATTGTTGTTGGAATCACGTATTTCAAAAAATGGGGTTACTTATGGCGTGAATGGTTTACAACTGTCGACCATAAAAAAATCGGGATTATGTATTTAATCTCTGCCCTACTCATGCTTTTCCGTGGAGGCGCAGACGCGATTTTAATGCGTGCACAACTTTCTGCACCTGAAATGAAATTATTAGACGCACAACATTATAACGAAATCTTCACAACTCACGGGGTTGTAATGATTATCTTTATGGCGATGCCATTTATCTTCGCCTTTATGAACTTAATTGTTCCATTACAAATTGGGGCGCGTGACGTTGCGTTCCCACGCTTAAATGCTCTTAGCTTCTGGTTATTCTTTGCAGGGGCAATGTTATTTAACATTTCATTCGTAGTTGGTGGATCACCTGACGCTGGTTGGACATCATACTTCCCTCTTGCGGGTAATGATTTCAGTACATCAGTTGGTACAAACTACTACATGATTGCAATTCAGATCTCTGGTATCGGTTCTTTAATGACAGGGATTAACATGATTACAACAATTTTAAAAATGCGTGCACCAGGCATGACTCTAATGAAAATGCCAATGTTCACTTGGTCAGCATTTATTGCTAACGTAATTATCGTATTCGCTTTCCCAGTATTAACAATTGCTCTATTAATGGGTACTACTGACCGTTTATTCGGAACAAACTTCTTTACTACGACTAACGGCGGTATGGATATGCTTTGGGCAAACTTCTTCTGGGTATGGGGACATCCAGAGGTATACATTTTAATCTTGCCTGCATTCGGTATTTACAGTGAAGTTATTTCAACGTTCTCAAGCCGTAACCTTTATGGTTATAAATCAATGGTAGGTTCAATGGTACTCATTTCCCTACTTTCGTTCTTAGTTTGGACGCACCACTTCTTCACAATGGGTCAAGGTGCTTTAACGAACAGTATCTTCTCTATTACAACAATGGCGATTGCTGTTCCTACCGGTGTGAAGATCTTTAACTGGTTATTTACAATGTATAAAGGGAAAATCCGATTCACAGTACCAATGTTGTACTCTCTTGGATTCATTCCATTATTTACAGTTGGTGGGGTTACAGGGGTTATGCTTGCAATGTCAGCAGCGGATTACCAATTCCACAACACAATGTTCTTAGTAGCTCACTTCCATAATACGATTATTCCTGGTGTTGTATTTGCGATGTTAGCTGGATTAACTTATTACTGGCCAAAATTCTTTGGTTTCATGTTAAATGAAAAAATTGGTAAAATTACATTCTGGTTATTAACTGTAGGTTTCGTACTTGCCTTCTTCCCAATGTATATCACTGGTTTAGACGGTCAAGCACGTCGTATGTACACTTACTCAGAAGCAACTGGATTTGCTCCATTAAATATGTTGTCATTCGTAGGTGCTGCTTTAATGGCGATTGGATTCGTAACAATCGTTTATAACATTTACTATAGTTTCAAAAACTCACCACGTGATATCGGTAGTGACCCTTGGGATGCACGTTCATTAGAATGGGCTACTCATACACCAGTTCCAGAATACAACTTTGCTAGAGTTCCACAAGTGGCATCAAGTGAAGCATTCTGGGATATGAAGAAAAAAGGTCATCAGTTATTTAAAGGTGAGATTAAAGATATCCATATGCCAAATAATAGCGGCGTTCCATTCGTTATGGGTATTATCTTCTTCATCGCAGGGTTCTCATTCATCTTTGCTATGTGGGTACCTGCAGTAATTGCTTTAATAGGTATATTTGTTTGTATGGCTCTACGTTCATTTGAGCAAGATCATGGACGCCATATTCATGTGAAAGAAATAAAAGAGATAGAAGCACAATACGGGGAGGTGCCGGGTAATGAAAATCGATCACACACAACCACTAGAGTATAGTACTGATCAAAATCAGTTAAATATTTTAGGCTTCTGGATTTTCCTTGGCGCTGAAATTATGTTGTTCGCTACCCTATTCACGTCTTACTTCATTTTCGAAGGTAGAACGGGTAGCGGCCCTACACCTGCAGAAATTTTTGAAATTACACCAGTACTTATTGAAACATTTGTTTTATTAACAAGTAGTTTCACAATCGGTCTTGGTGTGCATGCGATGAGACTTGGTCGCAAAAATGCAATGCTAACTTTCTTTGGAGTTACACTATTACTTGGTTTAGTGTTCCTTGGTGTAGAGATTTATGAATTTATGCATTACTACCATGTTGGTGCAACATATCAAACAAGCGGCTTTACAGCTGGCCTGTTAACATTATTAGGTACACATGGTGCTCACGTAACGTTAGGTTTATTCTGGGGATTATTCATCATCCTTCAAGTGAAAAAACGTGGATTAACACCTGAAAATGCAAACAAATCATTTATCTTCTCACTTTACTGGCATTTCTTAGACGTAGTTTGGATCTTTATCTTCAGCTTCGTCTATCTGAAAGGAATGATGTAATATGAAAGAATTATTTCCTGCCAAACAGGTGATGGGCTTTGTCTTTTCATTGATTCTAACAGTAGTAGCGTTACTAGTTTACTTTACGGATATGTCCTTTGCAGTAGGTATGACGGTACTATTAATAACAGCGTTCATTCAGGCATTTTTACAACTAGTTGTATTTATGCACGCTGGTGAATCAAAAGATGGATCAGCCATTTATACGAATGTATTTTATGGTGTAGTTATCGCCTTAGTTACAATTTTCGGTTCTTTACTAATCTTAATCTGGGATATGTAAAACATAAAAAAGCTTGAGAGTTCATCTCAAGCTTTTTTGTTTGATTAAAATACACCCTATTCAATATTTAGTCTTCTATTACTAGCCTTCTGCGTATGATTTTCTGACTTATTTTCTAATAAACTAAAGAACATCCCGATGATAAAAATATACATACTGCTTTTTGCAATTTCGATTCCATACCAAATGGAAAGGCTTCCAAAAGCACTTATACCCATTAACACAATACCTACTATAAATAGAAAAACAGAAAAGTATTTAAACCCTTTTACCATTGTGATGCCACCCCTTTTTCTCATTCATATGCGAACAGTTTTACGTTCACATTTTAGACACCCTTTGTTAACAAAATTGTAACATATTAACCATAAAAAGAAAATACTTCTTTCTCAACTATTGACAAAGAGTGATTGATTGGTGAAAATAATTCTTTGATGCTAAAATAAAGTAATTATATTTATATAGTTCATATTTATTAGTGGCAAGATTTCGAGGAGGATCTAAAAGTGGATTTAAATTTGTCTGAAGTTATAATTGAACGTTGTGATAAAGAAACAGAAGATGTTATTTCAAAAGAACAACCTTCTTTTTTAAACACATCATTAAAACATGTAAAAGAGTTTCCGAATGAGTTTATTTATATCGAGTCCCCTACTTTTGAACAGATTAAAGTAGACGCAATTTCATTGGAATTAGACGATGTTTTTCAAACTTATACAGCTTTACTAGGACTAAGAATGCAAAAGAAACATACAGCCGCGATTAAAAACTATTTTAATGAGCATTTAAAAGGTGAAAACAAATATTTTAGTGCAAGTTTTTCTGGAGACGAAGGTATGTGGGACTTAAACATTCCCCTTGATTATATGGATGGTTTTTCAGAAGATATGACAGTTAACGATGCAATTTCCTTAACTTATCTTTTAATTGAAACATTAGTAAAAGAAATTGAACAATAACAAATACAAGAAAAATGCCTTTTTAATTATTTGCATTAAAAGCGAATGATTAAAAAGGCATCTTTTATTATTTTGTATTTTAATGTGCGCTCGACAACATCATAGATCTTGCGATATTATACAAATCCTCGCCATTCAGTCGAATATCTGATCCCAACGAGACTGACAGCTCGTACTTACCTAACTGATCTTCACGTATTTCGCCTACTCCATTAAATACAACAACTTTTTGAATAGTAAGCAATTCTTTAATTGCCCAAAATTTGTCTAAGTAACTTTTGTTAAGCGGTTCTTTTTTAAAACTCTCCTCAAATACTATTTTAATATCTTCATCCTCATACCCAACTATAATTTCTGCAACTGAATCTATTAGTTCAACGTCTTTTACAAATCCTTTAATAAGGCGTACTTGTCCAATGTCTGTTGAACTTATTGCATTAACAAACTTTGATAATAGCTTCTTACCTTTAAGTTGCTCATCACCATCATTAAGTTCTCCACCAAATAATTTCATTTGAACAGTTTGATCTTTAATTTCTCCCTCTTTTTTCGGGCTTTGGTTTGCAATAGGTTTTAGTTTGTTATGTTCTGTGTCATCTGAATCTAATTGAACCATTGATTTATAAGCTCTTGTCAATGCGTTATACTTTCTTTCATTACTAATATTCATCGTAATGACGTTCTTATGACCGAGTACGAATTTTCTGCCTGTTCGTTCTAATCTGTATATACAATTTGATGAATGGTTACTATGTCGCCAAGTTTTATAATGTGCTTTCGGACCACTACAATAGGATAGTTTTGCCATACAATGATCAGTCGGACAATAAAGATTTCCTTTATAAATAGCTTCGTACTTCTTCTTCGTTATTTCTTTAATTGTTATTATCTTGATGTCATCTTCTGTTATATATCTTGCTGAAGGAATTCGCATATATATACCTCCATGACTCAATATTTTCTATTTCAGATGCTATTAAATTTATTATAGACTTTATTACTGACAATAGAAAGAAAATTCAAACAATTTAACAAGTAAACTTAAGAAAATAAAAAACCAGTCATTAACTTTAACTGACTGGTTTAATGGCAATTCATATCTTCATAATATTTTTATTACCTATTTTCTTTTTTCTGAACTGGAAGCCACACTTCACTGTATACCTTGTCTGTTGACCCACCATGTTTTGTAAATGAAATACTTGGTAAATCTACAATCTCATAATCTGATGAAGGCAACCACTCAGAATAAATTTTTGCAGTAGTTTCTTGTAGTGCTTGAGGAAATGGACCAACATTTGGGAATATTGCCCATATACTTTGTTCAATCGTAATTTGCTCTAAATCATCAAATGTATTTTCCTTTGTTGTTGCAAAACCAATCATATGTGTCAAATTTCCCTTTTCTTCTAAGCGTCCCTCATCAAAATCATATGATACATTCAACACATAATGAGGATATAAGTCTGCAAGCTTGTGCATTTCCTCTCTCTGCTGCTGGGTGATTGACTGTGCCAATTCTAATATTGACTGACTTACTCCTTCAAATTGAATCGGCACCCTTTTAGATACTCCAACTATATTAAATTTTTCTTTCTTTTCTATTTTGAATTCCATAGAAACCCCACCTTTTATATCGATAATAAATGTAAATTTAGGAAATGACTTTTGAATTTTATTTTTTGCAACTTCTGAAGGTAAAAAACCACTCCACTCACGAAATGCTCTCGAAAACCCTTCAATCGATTGATATCCGTATTTAAAGGCAATATCAGTTACTTTCTCACCGTTTATTAACTCCACATTGGCTAACGATAATCTCCTGTTTTTTATATACTCATTTAACGACATACCAGCTAAATACGAAAACATTCTTTTAAAATGATAGTCGGACATTCCTACAATTTTTGAAATATCATTACCCGAAATTTCTTCCGTAATATGATTCTCAATGTAATCCATTAGCTTATTGAATTGTTGGATCATCCATTTCCCTCCTTTACATCTACATCGTACCGTGAAAATTAATCATTCACTCGATAATTTTTATACGGAAAATATCGAAACTATTCTAATTAAAGAAAGTGATTTCAAATTTAATTTTCACTATAAAAGAGACTTACAATACATTAGTAAGTCTCTTTTAACATACATTTATTCACAAACAATCACTTGTCGTTCAAACTGTTGCTTCTTAGCAATTCCTCTATCTTTAATTGTGAAACCTGCTTTTTCGATCAGGTGGTCAATGGTATCGACAGTAATAAATACAACACGATCTGCAATGCGTCTAGCCTGTTTGACAATGTCATATTCTTCTTCAGGTGTAACATGAGAATATATATTATAAGGCATATCAATAATAGCCACATCATAATGTTCGTTAACCTCAGAGATTGGACCCTTTGTGATAGTCCCATCCAGCTCAAAATATGCTAAATTTTCTCTTGCACCGACACATACAAGGGGACTAATATCTCGTCCAACAATATCAACGCCCATTGAGAGGCCTTCTACGACAACGGTCCCGATACCACAACAAGGATCTATAACTTTCACATTATCAATGACCGGAACAGCAATATTAACAACTGTTCGTGCTACTCTTGTACTTAGTGCAGTTGAATAGCTCTTTGGTTTATGCATATGTTTACGCCAAACAGATTCCGATTTTACATGGATCCCGAAATACCAATGATTCTCCAGTAAAAGTAACCCAAAAACGATTTCTGGATGATCTAACTCCGGTTCCCCTTCTATACATAGTCCAATTTCACGCTCGATCAAACGTCTATCGGGATGATGAATCTTCTTCGTATCTCCCAAATCCATTGTATTTAAACAAACTACTTTATACGACTCTGCAGTAATGTTTAACTTTTCTACGAGTTCTTTCATCTCTTCAATACTATTACTTTCATACAATACTTCGAGACGATCTTGAATAAATGGGCTCCTACTTGGGGCCACCTCAATATCACTCATTAAATAATTCAGTTCTGTATCAAAATGAAAAAAAGATCTCATTTCCAAACGACATAGATCGTATTCATCTTCGTGGTGGGAATAAGTGTATATAAATTTACGATTTGTTTTATTTAGTTGCAATCTTAGTACCATCCTTACTTAATAATAAAAAATAGACAGTCGAAAATGACTGCCTTGTTATTCATTTTATTTCTACTCAAATTTTCTTATTATAATATTAGTATACACTTAATAGAAAAGCATTTCTATTGAATCCGTGATTTTACAGGTTTTAACACGAAACAAAAAGCTGAACCAACAAACTGGCTCAGCTTGAATAATTATTTTTGATAGTAATCTAATATACTACTTAATTTCAAAAGTTGGGAAAGATCCCCTTTTGCTTTAATCTTTCCAAAGAAAAATGCAGTTTGCGGGTTCAATTCACCTGCAACAAGTTTTTCAAAGTTTTCACTCGTAATTTGTACAACACAAGCTGCCCTTTCAACATTTTCGATAAGCACTGCCTTATCGCCTAAAAATTGAACACTATACTTTTCGCCTTGATCTGTAAACTCAAATTGAATAATATTTTCATAACCTTTTAACCCACTACCATCTTGGTCTATTTTTTCTATCAGATTATTAATTGCAACAACACTCATATTTTTATCCCCCTTTTCAAATCCCCTATTTCTAATTAAATAATACCAATATATCCTTACTTTTCAACTATAATTTCTACTCTGTGCAAATTTCTTATCCAATCTGATTTATATTAGTATTCAACAGATAATATAAATATTTTAAGAAAATAATAAAGACACTCTAAACACTTTAGTTTAGAATGTCCATTAGAGATTAATTGTTTAATGAAAAACGATCGTCTTATTCCCTTCAACGATAATACGATTTTCCAAGTGCCATTTTACTGCCTTCGATAATACTCGACGTTCAATTTGACGACCAATTTTCTTTAATGTCACTACATCATCACGATGATCAACACGCTCAACGTCCTGTTCAATGATTGGTCCTTCATCTAAATCGTTTGTGACATAATGAGATGTTGCACCAATTAGCTTAACACCTCTTATATGAGCTCGTTCATAGGGGTTTGCACCTATAAACGCTGGTAAAAAAGAATGGTGAATGTTAATGATACGATTCTCGAAATGATCCACAAATTGTGGTGTTAATATTTGCATATACCTCGCCAATATTAATAAATCAACATTATATTCTTCCATTAGTTGAATTTGCTTTTGCTCCACTTCTTTTCGAATTTCTTTATTTGCAGGCAAATAATAAAATGGTATTCCATAAGATTCAACAATTGGCCGCGCATTTTCATGATTACTGATGACAAGAGCAATATCAGTATCTAAATCCCCATTTTGCCATTCCCATAAAAGCTCTAGTAAGCAATGTAACTCTTTTGAACAAAAAATAGCGGAACGTTGACGTTTATGTAAATAATGAAAATAATAATCCATAGTATATTCTCGAGCAATTTCCTCAAATTCGTTTTCTAATTGAGAAGACTTATTAGACAGTCCATCACAGTGAAATTCAATTCTTATAAAGAAAGTTCCGTTTTCAGGGTCACTTGAGTATTGGCTCGACTCTACAATATTCGCATTATGTTTAAACAAAAAACTAGATACTACTGATACGATTCCTGGCTTATCAGGACATTTCACTAATAATCTTGCTCGATTTTCTAATTGTCTTAATTCCATTACTTGTTCCATGTAAACCTCTCCTAATCTTATAAACATTTCTATTTTCACAATTATCTATTATTTTGACAAAATGAGCAATAAGCTATTTTCCTTCTTGTACCTTCTTCCATGTCATAAATATCGAGTAAAAAATAGTTACTAAAATTTCCGAAAAAAATATTGTAGTGGCTAGGAATAATTGGTAATTTTTCCGCATATAGTTGAATAGCTTACGAGAATTCTGCCCTAATTCAAGTAATGGGCAGTTTCTTATAGGGAAAGGGAGAATAATATGATCGTTAAACAAAGGTATTTATTAAAAGATGATGTAGTATTTTGTAAAGAATCCGACCCTGCCTCAAAAGTATTAGAAAAATTGTACGAATCAGGCTACAGATGCATCCCAGTTTTAGATGACGCAGAAGAAAAATTTGTTGGAAATGCTTATAAAGTACACATACTTGAACATCAACTTGAACATAAAGCAGATGTACCAATTTCCGAACTACTTGTTGACCAAGATGGTGTGATTAGTAAAGAAAGCTCCTTTTACAAAGTCTTTTTCTCCATAAAAAAACTACCTTATTTAGCAGTAGTAGATGAGGATGGATTGTTCGCGGGGATTCTTACTCACTCAAAGATTTTTGAAATCCTTGAAGAAGCTTGGGGTTATAAAACAGGTAGTTGTGCATTAACTATCGTATTCCCAGAGACTGACGGAATTTTAGCAAAAACATTATCAGAAATTAAGAAAAAACATCCTATTCAATGTGTTTTATCATTAGATGATCAAGAATGGTACTTAAGAAAAGTTATTGTTACTTTAAGTAAAGGTGCAACATCTAAAACAGTAAAGAACATTGAAACACTTCTCCATAAGATTGGTGCGCGAATCATTGATGTTGAAGTATTTGATAAAGATAATTTTTAACAAACATAAAGGCCACTCACATGGAGTGGCCTTTTTTATTGGATGTATTCTTCTAAATTAAAATGATAAATTTTGCGATCATTTAATGGTTGAATGGGACGGTTATTTTGGGAATAGATCTTTGCAAAAGCTTCTATTTGAACGACCGACATTTCAATCGGATCTTCAAATAATATCCAAGTTACTCCTTCTGTACATGGAGGTGTTGTTAAAGAACCACTGTATTGAAACACATCCAAGTCGTCTGGTAGCACTTCGAGTAAATCAATTGATTGATTCATTTCATAAGGTTGTCCATTCATTTCATAAGGCATGACAGACCATAACTCAGCCAAATCATTATTTAATTTACCTTCTTTAATAAAAAAACCAATAACTGCTATTTTTCCATCTTCTGAATGATGCACGAGATGACCTTCCATATTAAACGACTGACCATTTAACTTATGTTCACTTGGTAGATGAAAATGAATTTGCACCAATGTAAATTTCTGATCATCGATTGTTATTGTGTTTTCGCCAGATGAATCCCTTACCTCTATGGTATGGCCATTATTGACAACTATAAATTTTGTAGGATGATAATCTAGATGAATCTTTTCAAAGCTCCTCTCTTCCCATATACTTTCTTTCTCAATGTTTATAGGTGATTGTTCGTATCCACCACCACAAGCATAATATGAAGGGTCAATACTTACCCATTCCTTTGGGCCATTTTCTTCACTATATGTCCAATATACTTGTTGGGCCTCTTTATTTTCGACTGGGGCTTCTTCCAACTCCATAGGAACCGAACTTAATGAAACATAAACAATAATGGCAATAACTATCTGAACAGATAACAAAAACAAATAATATTTTACCCTACTCAAATCGTTCCCTCCCTTGCTGTAATTACATGCTGTTATTACTAAATTATCCAAAAACTTCGTATCTTAACTGCTTCAAATAAAATAAAAACACCTTCCTATTAATTGGAAGGTGAAAAGGAGGGGTTTCTGGGTTGATGTATTAAATACATCATTAAGAAATTTTGCTACAAATTTTGCTACAGTAGGAATTGAATTGGATAGCAAATTGAATATATAGTTCTCGTTCCTATTCGAAGGATATTCCCAGTTGGTGATGGGTTGCCATGTGAAAAATGGCAACCTAACTTTTTAAATAAAACAACCCGCCATTAATAATTTCCACTTTAATTCTCGGATTGAAACGTTCTTCAAGTGCTTTCTTTTCTATTTCATAACTTTCAGGTTTTTCTTCGACACCTTCATAAAAATAATCTAATACTTCTTGCTCTTTTTCCCATCTCATTTTAGCTTCTTGTGCCCATGAATGATCATCATTTTGTACAATGGATTGGATCATTTCATCTAATCTTTCTAATCCTCTATGGGGTTTAATAATGTATGGTAAACAATAGATATTCTCTGTTGGTTCATTAGTTAAATTAAGATTACAAACAGATTCATGAAAATCATCATGTATATTACCATTGACCAAATTTATCCCTAAAGAATACATTTTTTCTTTTGTTTGATCGCAGTAATAAGAGATTTTATAATTTACACATAAATAGGGTGTTAAAGTAGATCGGTTTCCATTTTCAGCTTGTTGTACTTTTTCATACATTTGAACGAACGCACCGAGCTCTTTTGTAGCCTTAAAAATTTGATTTAATCTTCTTGAACCAAAATGGATAATTTCACCCATAAATGGATTGTCAATTTTACTTCGGTCTGTAATTAATGTTAGTCTTGCTGGATTTGGAGGGCTACCTGTTGTTTCAATATACTGCCAGTAGAAAGGACGATTCATGATTTTCTTGTCTATATCAATCGTTAATTGGACAGTCAACATATATCCTTCATCGGATTCTATTTCACAATTTGTCTCATGAAAGAAGGTTCGTAAATATTCATGAACTTGTGGTGCAAACATTTGCTGTATTCCCCTTTCCATTACTAAAGCTATTAAATCAAGTTGCTAATATGTCATCTAAATCACCAACAACTTTTTCAAAGACGTTTATTTTATCTCCCAATAAGTCTAATATTTTTTGTTCAATAGTATTTTCAATCGCTAAATTATAAATATGAACATCCTCTTCTTGACCTAAACGATGAACACGTCCAATTCGTTGTTCAATTTTCATCGGATTCCATGGTAAATCGTAGTTAATAACATGATGACAAAATTGAAGGTTAATCCCCTCACCACCGGATTCCGTTGCAATTAATACTTGATCTCTTTCTCTAAATAATTGTTTTACCCAATCTCGTTTACTTTTACTAAATTTACCGTTAAATAGTACACTTGAAATGCCCTTTGTATTTAAATACCATTGCAAGTAAGCTTGAGTTGCACGATATTCTGTAAAGATCAAAACCTTCTCATTACATTGTTCAACTATCTCTAGCACTTTTTCTGCCTTGGAATTCACTTCTAAATACATTAGTTTATTAATAATCTCTTCAATATAATCGATTTCTTCTTTTGTTATACACTTTTCTAGCATCTTTTTAAGCGTTAAATACGTTGCTTCTTTACTACTACACATTTCTTTCAACAACGTAACCATCGTAAAGGAGCTTGAAAATACAGAAGAAACGTTTTTTAAATTATAAAGCATATCGTAAACTTCTCTTTCTTCTTCTGTAAAATGAACCGGTATCGTTTGAACTTTACGATTTGTCCATTCAATTCCTGTATCCTGCCTACGATTTCGCACCATTACTTGATTGACAAGTTCTTTTAAATATTTTTCCTCTTTTAAACTGTGTTTTGTTGCAGAAAACGAGGATTGGAACGTTTCAAAATTGCCTAAATGTCCAGGTTTTAATAAAGAAACAAGATAAAATATTTCAAATACATCATTTTGAATCGGTGTTGCTGTAAGTAGTAAACAAAACTTCTTTTTTAAACTTTGTACAAATTCATATATTTGAGTTTTATGATTTTTTAACTTATGAGCCTCATCAATAATGATCATGTCATAATCTTGTTCATAAATTTTCTCTCTATGAGGGCTTTTTTTTGCCGTATCCATACTCATAATCACCACATCATAATGATCTAATGGGGTATTCTTTCTATAAGGAATAGCTGGGATGAAAAAACGAACGTTTAATTCAGTAACCCATTGGTTTTGTAGTGAAGCTGGTACTAATATGAGCGCTTTCTTTACTAAACCTCGAATCATATACTCTTTTAAAATCAACCCTGCTTCAATGGTTTTTCCAAGACCTACTTCATCACCAAGGATCGCCTTGCCGTTCATTTTTTCTATGACGGTTTTAGCCGCTTCAAGCTGATGTGGTAGTATTTGAAGATTTGTTAAAAACTTCGGTGCTTGTAAGCCTGAAAACTCAGGAATTAAGTTCATTTTTTCAATTTCGTAACTCATTTTATATAATGACCAACTATCCCAAGGCCCATTTTCTTCAAATCGTCTATTAAAATCTTCTCTCCAATTGGTTGGTCTTTCTATATTCAATGAAATCACCTCACAATTTCTCTATCTTATATTGTCCAAAATAGAATAACGTATGTCCTAATTTTACTCACTTCTCTCTAAAGGATAATTAGTATTTACGAATTTGAGATTTCTATTAAATAATTGTAAATTCTTTTTAAATCTAGTTAATTTATTCATTTCCAATGCATAGACTATATAGAATGGGAATATTGTGGTAAAATTCGACTTACGATATATATGAATTCACTAAGTTAAAGTATAAAGGGGGTACTATATATGCCAACAAAAAGAGAAATGTTAGAAGAAATTTTGTGGAAATTGGAAAGTATTGTGGAATCACAAAGTGAAATGAAATCATCGATCCAAGATTTACAATCATCACAATTTAATTTAAGACAATCGATTAACGAACTAGAGAAACAGCACAATCAACTAGATCCTGTACTTGAACAATCGCCCAATTCTGAAGTCGAATCAGAAATTGAATTATCTACTAGTACGGATTCCCAAAGTAACTTTTTAGTACAAGCATTAGTTTTAATTGATTCTTCACAAAAAGCCATGAGTTCCTCCATAGCTGAACTACATTCTGAAATTAACCATATTAAATCATCTCTATTAAAACAAGAACTTGAGAACCAAGCTAACTCAATTAAGTTTGACGATAAAATATCGAACACTTATGTAAAAATTAATGAAACACAAACCTCTATTTCAACTTTACAAAAATCAATCGATCAAATAACAGTGACTATCAATGACTTGCACAATTCACAAAGCATATTGAATAATCAAGTAATAGAAATTAATGCCTCACAAGCTAATTTGAAACAATCATTCGATGAAATTTCAAATACAGAAACTCAAATTGACCCTCAATTCGTCGAAGAATTAAAAATACCAATAGAGAATTTACAAGATTCCATTGATGAAATCAAAAATTCAATCTTTGAATTACAAGCTGCTCAAAGTATTTCAAACGTAACTATTAATGAAATGAAAGAATTACAAACAAATTTACAACATGCAGTAGCTGAACTTCAAATTACAACTATCGATTTAAATAATACAATTTTTGAAGTTTCTACATCGCAGACAAAGATTGAAGAAACAATTACTAAGTGGCAGACTTTTGATGAAATTAAAAACGAATTTGCAGATTTAGTGCAAATTGATTTACACCCAATCACTAGTCAAATTGAAAAATACGGTAACCGTATTAATCTTCTTAAAAATTATATTGACCGTCTTAATGATAATATAGAAAGAGCATTTGAAGAAATCGACACAATTAAAGGACATTCTATTAAGAACTCCACACTGTTGACACCGTTAAATCATATCGTTCCAAAGGTATTGCAAATTGAAGCTGATATGAATAGCTTGAAAAAACAATTGGAATCAAGTTCTTTTCATTTAACACAGGAACTTCTTAAAAAAGTAAATGTAATGAATCCTTAAACAAATTAAAATAAGGCAGAATCCTATTATAGGGTTCTGCCTTGTTTAATTTTTCAATTATTTTGATTCCGCTACTCTTTTCACACGATCAACGAACTGTATAACCACTTTATCTGATGCGAATTTAAGCATAATTTTAATAAACCACTTTAATGGGTTATTTGTAGTAGTATATTTAAAATATGTTTTGTTTTCTTCTAACCTTTTTAATTCATACGCTGCTGTAATATCAAACATATTGGCAAGGTTAAATGTGATTTTCAGTTTTTTGATTTCAGGATTGTTTTCATACTCAAGAACTTTTACGTCATACTCCATTATTCGTTTACCCTCACGATAACTTTGTCGGTGGATACTACCAACCTTATCTTCAGTTTCGTGGATCACTTCATTTGCTACTACTTGTGGCATTATCTTTTGCATATCTTCCAAATTACCATCGAAAAGTTGCCATATTTTTTCAATCGGTGCGTTTATTACAATATCTTTAGTCCAAGTTTTCATTTCGTTCCTCCATATAATGTAACGAATTTTTAATTTTATAATAGCACATAAACTTTTAATGATTTTGGCTCAACTGAATGTATTTAACCGAAATAAAACACTCTTTATATATATATTTGTGTGTTTGCCAATGTTAAGAATAGTCATATACATAAAATATGAAGTGAAGAAGAAACGAGGTGTAAAAAATCATGTCGAAAAACGAACATTCTGACCATCATGGTACTGGAGCAAAATTTCTTGTTGCCGGTGGATTTATATCCTCTCTAGGTGAATTTATTCAAGCAATTGGCGGCTCACTTCTAGCCATTGAAAAAATACAAAAACATAAAAAAATGGAGAAAGAATTCAATCATAAAATTTATGAGTTAGAAAAGGAAATCCATATTCTAAAGAATGAAATTCATAACATGAAAAAAAGTAAAAACAAGTGACCCTAGTATTTTAATTCATAAAGCTATAATAATTTAAATTATTAATCTTTGAAAATATGTCGTCATTTCTTTTATTTTTAACGGCTGACAACTACTCGTAAAAGTGTAGATACTACAATATGCATAACGATCTTGATTGTCTAGAGTCACCGCACCATTTACAGCACCGACTAAGTCGTTACATATAATCGATTCTAACTTTAATTCTATTACTGGTAATTTACCATTACTTTCCATCATTTCAATGACATTATCTTTTCCTTTCAATCTTTTTACTGTGAGAATATTCCAAGTAATATCATCAGTAATATGATCATAGAAGAATTGCATATTCGTTTTTGCCATTTGAATATTTAATTCTTGAATAAATTTAATACTTGGTGAATGTCCACTATTTGGTGGAGGTATAATTGATATTTCAGTTTGTTCCATAATATTTCCTTTCTAATAAATCATCTATCGATACTATATCTTAATTTTCAGATAAATTCTATTTAAATGAAACAATTTCTCGTTTAAATACATATTTTGTTTTTAATAGATTCTAAATTATGAGTTATTTAATTTGTAGACAAAAAAAGATAATAGGTTTTTGAACAATATGTGAATAGTTTCACTTTCTATTTCCTTATTTCACTTTTGAGTGTACAATGGATTCAAAGATTGATATATAACACGATTCAAAAAAGAGTTGATTTGTGAATTTGTTATATAACAAATTCGCAATATAAAAATCTAAAATAAAAATTTATACCTAGGAGGCGTTCCCAACATGAAATGGATACTTACAGTTTTTGAACAAGACACTATTCATATGTTTGAATATGAAACAAAAGAGGAAGCACTACAAGCTCAAGAAAATACAGAAAGTCCTTCCATTATTACATTTACGAATTTATCTTTAGCTGCATAAGCATTGTAACTAATAGACGACCTGTATGTTTACAGGTCGTCTATTGTCTTTATATATACGTTTTGTAAAAGATTTTGTGTATTGATAATTTAATTTAAAAAAACATGCTTCCGATCATTACGAATAAAGCCATTAATAAAAGAGTAATATTGAAAGGAATGTCTATATACTCTTTTCGATTATAATGAAAGATCGTAGCAAAGAACATAAGCACCACGAATATAAAAGATGAAATTGGTGTTAAAATCCTAAAATGTTCATAAACGATTGGTATAATTAACCCCAACCCTGCAACGATCTCTACATAACCTACGAATATGACCAGTGATTTCGGTACATCTCTTACCCAAGGTATATTTTCTTTTGCTATTTCATATTGGAACGCTTTTAAAACGCCATCCATGACAAATATTAACATGAGTCCAATTTGTAAAACCCATAAAACACCATTCATTCAACTTCCCCCCTGTAATTGAATGATTACACAAATTTACTACAACATACGAATTGTCAATTTTCATCTATTTATCTATAGAATATTCAGTTTGCGTAAAATTGGGAGTAAAGCATGAACATGTTTTGAAATAAAAAAACGCATGGAAGGATCATACTTCTTCCATGCGTTAATTTTTTATACATTTAAAGATTTTACTTCCCCGATAAATTCAATAAAAATATTTACTTTTGCATCAAGGAAATTTAAAGTCGATTCATCTACAAGACGCCCTGTTGATGCATCAAACTTTTGAGCTGCAAAATTCACTAATACTTCATTTGAAGCTGGTGGCAATAATTTTGCTTGAATACCCGGTGAGGATAAAATATCTCGTAAATGTAATTGAGCACGAATTGTACCCATTGCACCCGGTGTTGCACCAACAACCATTACAGGTTTACCAATAAATACTTTGTCTTCTCGAGAAGTCCAGTCAATTGCATTTTTAAGTACGCCAGGAACTGACCAATTATACTCAGGTGTCACAATTAACACCCCATCAGCCTGGGCAATTGAAGTTTTAAAATCCTTTACAACTTGTGGAGGGTTTTGTTCTTCGTCCTGATCAAAATACGGTAATGCCCTTAAGTCTGCTACTTCAATTGATAACTTGTCTTTATAACGGTCTTTCATTGTAGTTGCTAACTGCATATTGAATGAGTCTCTTCTTAAACTTCCTACTAGTGCGATAATTTTCACAATAATCCTCCCCTTCTATTAGATTACAAGATTCACTATATTGTTATAATTTGCAATTGTCAAATTCATTCCATTCCTACTCAATCATATATTGTTAATAATTTGTAAATTAGGATTTAACATGTATCCTATAATTTTACAATGAGTAAAATTAGTTTGATAGCAAGGTGAAAGCACGAAAGCATAAGTACAACATTAATTAGGAGGAAAGACGTGAAAGCTTATTTTACAAATAAATATGGTTCACCAGATGTTTTAGAACTCCACGAAGCTGAAAGACCACATTTTAAAGAAGACCAGGTACTAGTAAAAGTAAAGGCAGCTTCGATTAACTACGGTAATATTGTATTGTTACGTGGTAAACCCTTTATAGCACGATTTGCATTTGGAATTACCAAACCAAAATATAAAATACCTGGTGGAGATATTGCAGGAATAGTTGAAGCAGTTGGTAAAAATGTTACACAATTTCAAATAGGAGACGAAGTATTTGGTGATTTATCAAGTAGTGGATGGGGTGGTTTTGCAGAATATGTCGCTATTCCAGAAAAGGCAATTGCAATTAAACCAAAAAATAGTTCCTTCGCAGAAGCAGCTTCTCTACCAATGGCTTCCACTACTGCACTTCAGGCATTACGGGACAAAGGAAATATCCAGAAAGATCAAAAAGTTCTAATTTATGGTGCTTCAGGTGGTGTTGGAACTTTTGCTGTACAAATTGCAAAGGCACTTGGTGCAAATGTGACAGCTGTTTGTAGTACAAGAAACGTTGAAATTATTAAATCTTTAGGTGCAGATCACGTAATAGATTATAAGAAAGAAAGTTTTTCTGAAAAAGGAAATAATTATGACTTAATACTTGGAGTAAATGGTTTTCAGCCACTATCCGATTACTTAAAAGCGCTAAAACCAAATGGGAAGTTTGTACTCGTTGGTGGTTCTCCTAAGCAAATGCCTAAAGCAATGTTTCGCTCTATCGTTAATAAAAAGATAAACATTTTCATGCAATTTCCTAAAAAAGAGGACTTACATTTTATAAAGGAACTTGTTGAATCTAGGAAACTAAAAGCAGTTATTGATAGAAGTTACCCATTTTTAGAGTTGCCAGATGCTATAAAGTACTTTGAAGAAGGCCATGCACGAGGAAAAGTTGTTATTACCTTTTAACGAAAAAGTGGATGTCAGGAAAGTATGACTTTCTTAACATCCCTTTTTTCTATTCTAATTAATACCCTAAACTTCTGGGTATAAAACAATATTATGCATGTTTTTTATATAATATTTTGTGAAATCGTTAACAAATTGAATAATTTGTGAAACAATTCACTATCTATTTATTTTTACTAATTTTGGATGTACAATAGGTATAGTTGATATATAACACATTTACAATCAACGTAATCATATTACATTGTTATATAACAACAGAATTTACTTGAGAGGAGATTTAACCATGTGGGTTGTTACAGTTTTTGAACAAAATTCTTTCAGAATGTTTGAATTTGAAGAAAAGAACGAAGCTGCAATGGTAATGGCAAACTTTACAGGATCTGCAATCTTATCTTATACAAAGTAAATTAATAGATAACATCATTTTTTTTCATAGCATTTTGAATTTTTTAAAATAAATATCATATTTTCACCATGTAATTATCTGGTTTTAATATATGATAATTTCAAACAAATTTTTATAAAAAACTATACCGTAATACAAAGTAATTCTTACCTAAAGCGTCGAATTTTCGATGCTTTTTTATTTGACTTTTTTCATTTTACCGTTTTTAGAATCCATTTTTAACACAAAATTTACTCGAATCTACATTTTTCTTCTATCATTCGTCATATTTCTATGAATTTTCACGCAATTCAGAATTTAATTGTGAACAAATGAACGGTTAAATTGTGACAAATTTGTGAACAATGCTTTTTCGAACACAATCCGACAAAATTTTTATATTTTCTATTATACAATGATAAAGCTTCAAGAGTTTTAATAGAGTTTGATAGAAAACGATCACGATAAATATACGGAGGAAGGAAATTATGAAAGACTTTTTATTTAGAAAAGTTCTAAAAGTAGCCATCGAAATGAAGAGAAAAGATATGTACAAAAAAGCACACGACCTTGGATTTACACATCCAGATACAGTTACTTGTAGCCAAGAGCTAGATGCTTTACTAAATGTATATTCTCATAAAGTGGCTTAAACCAACTAAATATAAAGTAGGAAAAACTAATATAATATTACATATAAAATATATATGTCGATGCCAGTAAAGCTAGATTTTAATCTACTTTACTGGTTTTTAATTTTCCCAAAAGTAGATGAATATACTACATCATGGTACAAATTATAATGAAATAGGAGAGCATTATGACTCAGTCAAAAGTTCATCAACCTCAATTTCATTTAATAACTTGTCTTTTGTCGATTTCTGGACTATTTATTTTAATGAGTATGTATGTACCTATACCTTTAACAAAAACTTTCATGTCACATTTTACAGTTACGGAAACTGAAGGGATTTGGATTGGTAGTTCATTTTCTCTTTGTTATGGAATTTGTTGTTTAATTTATGGTCCCCTTTCTGATCATTATGGTCGAAATGTATTTTTAATCTTTGGAATCACTTTTTTAAGTATCGTTACTTTACTTTGTGGATTTGTTGACCATTATCCTACTTTTGTCTTCTTAAGGATCCTTCAAGCAATCGGAGCCGCTGCATTTGTACCCATCTCCTTGGTTTATGTTGCAGAATTATATCCACCAGAAAAACGGCTGACAGCTATCGGTTTTATAACTTCCGGATTTCTAGTTGCCAGTGTCGTATCTCAAATTTTTGCAACAATTATTCATTTCTACTTTGGATGGAAAACTATTTTTTTCATTCTAGGTATCATTTACTTTCTACTTACAATTGCTTCTATTACCTATTTACCCAATATAAAAAATAATAAACATGAAAAAAGTATATTTTCTCAATTTTCTAAAATAAAATTACTTTTTTATAAGAAAGAATTGTTATTCTCATTTTCAATTACGTTTTTATTATTATTTTCATTAATCGGGATGTATACGATTTTAGGTGAGTTTTTGTCTGAATCACCTTTTAATTTTTCCGAGCAATTTATTTTATTTGTACGTGCAACTGGTTTAATTGGAATAATAATTACGTTTTTTGCAAGCCGCATTTCAAAACGATTTGGTGTAAATAGTACTTTCCGGTTTAGTCTTATTATTTCTTCCTTATCTCTTTTTTTGATGGGTATTAGTAGTCACATAGTATTTGTAATTGTTTTTAGTGTGTTTTTTGTTGCAGGAATTGCCCTATTAGTCCCTATTAATATTATGCTCATTAATATATTTGCTGGTGACCAGAAAGGGACTGCTGTATTATTTAATGCGTTTATATTGTTTATTGGCGCAAGCGTAGGACCATTACTAGCTACCTTTTTAATGCAAAAAGGAAATTCATTAATAGCTTTTACTAGTTTTAGCGTCATTCTTTTTTTAGGATTTATCCTATCAATTTTTATGAATAAAAGAGATGTAATTTCTTAAATGGGTATACTAATTACTTCCTTTTTAACCCATTTCCAAATAGTTAGACTAAAATTAATGAAATTAGTTACAAGCAATTTCTAATTTTTTTTTAATTATATTCTTATGATTCCTAATTTTAAAAGGGGTGAACCTAACTCAAATGTTCGTTCACCCCTTTCATCATCATTTTTGTATTGGATTATCTATACCTTCTCTGCCAGAATAGTTTTGTTTTGCATTCACAAACACAAATTCTTTTTCCGGATATCGATACGTCGTTAATTTACCACCAAATACTAATCCTTGGTCAATATTAATCGTATTATTTATAATCATTGGTTCTGGTTTTGGATCGTGCCCCCAAATAATCAGTAACTCTCCTTTATGGTTTAAAAACCAATCCCTTCTTATAGGTTTACCATTTTCATCAGTCCCAGCAACATCGCCGTAACGACAAAAATCTTTTATTCGCGAAGTTTCTCTACCTATAAATTCATCTTTTATGCCAGCATGTGTACAAACAATTTTATCTATATTATTTTCTTGGAGAATATAATGAGAAGGTGTATTCATCAACAAATGTTTTAGATCATTTTTTAATTGTTTTGTCCTTTTAGTACCATGCAGTTGTTCATAAGCCAAAAATTCTTGTTCCACTAGTTCATCACCATGTTTTAACTGAACTTTACGACCATCTAACCATCTTGCAATTTTCCATCCATGATTGCTATCCGTCATATAAGCTAGCCCAGCTTTCACATGTTTCAGAAAAAACTCCATACACGCAATCGATTGTGGACCTCTACTCATTACATCTCCTAAAGAAATTAATGTTCTACCTTCTGGGTGTCGGTAAAGTCCATCTCCACCATTTCTATAACCTAGTTTTTCTAACATTTCAAGAAATTCTTCAAAACATGCATGAATATCACCAATAATATCTACACCAATACCTATATCTATTTTCAATATGATTTACCCCTTTTAAATTTAAATGAAAAAGCACACCTTTATTAGTGTGCTTTTTCGGATAATGTTATGTTAGATGCACGTTTATTCTCTACTTTTCGAACGAGATAAATACTTATTTCATATAAGCCTATCATCGGAATTAAAATTAATAATTGACTTATAAAGTCAGGTGGTGTTATTAGAGCAGAAACTACAGCCATTATTATATATGACCACTTTCTGACCTTTTTCATCGAATTGGATGTTAATATACCGATGGTTGAAAGAAATAATGCAACAATAGGCAATTCAAAAAGTAAACCAATAGGTACTGTTGTCATAATGAGAAAATTTATATAGTCAGTAGCAGTAATCATTATATCAAAGTTCATTTCGCCTAGACTAATTAAAAATTGATAACTCATTGGGTTAACAACAAAATAGCCAAAGGCAAGTCCAATAAGAAATAATATAAGCATAATCGGTGAATATAAACCTATAAACTTTTGCTCTTTTTCATAAAGACCAGGCTTGGCAAATTGCCAAAGGAAATTACATATAAAAGGTAAAGAGAGTCCTAATGATAGTGTAACCGAAATAGAAGTATAGGTTTTTATAACTTCTAGGGGACCAAGTATAATTAAATTATGTCCCCTAGATATGAACGGAAACCAAAAATTAATAGTTGAAAAAACCGCAATGAAAAGTGTTACAAAAACAATTGAACTTTTAATCAGCTGTTTCCTTAAGTCAACAATATGGTCAAACCACGAGTCATTATTTTCATCCTGCTTGGATGTTGTTTCAAGGCTGACAGCAGATTCTTCAAGTTCCTTTGTCCCTTCTGCTTTTTTGTTTTCATCAGTTTCATCGGTTGAAAGTTCCTGTTCCTTCTTTTTCTTCTTATCCAAAGGGCTTAAGTTGTTGTATCCATATGGATCCATTATTGATCACCTACTATGCATCTTCGGTCTTTTTTATATCCTTTATAGTCGTTTTTTTATCAAAATCATCGTCATCAATAACTTCCCGGGCTGACTTTTTAAATTCTGATAAAGTTTTACCGACAGCTCCACCAATTTCAGGTAACTTCTTTGGACCAAAAACGATTAGCACAATGACTAAAATGATAATTAACCCCGGAACACCGATAGATCCAAAACCACCCATAATAAATTCCTCCTATTATTTAGACAAGACTGCCACCAGTTTTACTGTAATTAATAATCCCTTCTGCACAGCGGTAAGCAAGTGCTCCAGCAGTACCAGTCGGGTTGTACCCACCATTATGAGCAAAGTTCCCTGCTCCTACGACGAATAGATTTTCTGCATCCCAATGTTGCAACCATGTATTCACTACGCTAATGGCTGGGTCGGTACCCATAACAGTTCCACCAGTATTATGAGTTGTTTGATAAGGTACAATATCATAGTCCGTCAGCGGATTTGCTGGAACCACTGTTTTTGCACCCATTTCCTTCATAATCTCAGCAGTTTTTTCAGAAAGGTATTTATGAAGCGCTCGATCTTGATCAGTAAAATTGTACGTCACTTGCAATAATGGTAAACCATAAGCATCTTTATAGTTTGGGTCAAGTGACATAAAGTTTTCTTTATGTGGCATGGAAGCCCCTTGTCCACCAATATTTAATGTTCTAGTGAAGTAGTGAATGGATGCCTTTTTGAAATCAGCACCCCAAGCCGGTGTATCAGGTGGTACTGGGTTAAATTGAATTGGACGTTGACCAGTTTGAGTAATTGTTAGACTTGCACCATGGATAAAATCAAGGTCCGTATGGTCAAATGAATCACCATTGAAATCATCAATTGTCATTCCCAATGCCCCTGCTCCCATAAAGGTATTGAATTGTTCTTCAAAAAATCCTGTAGCACTAGGCAATATTTGATAACAATAGTTTCTACCGAGTGTACCTCTTCCTGTATCAGGATCATACATTTCACCTATATTAGAAACCATTAATAATTTTGCATTATTCAAAACATAAGATGTTAAAACTACGATTTCAGCAGGTTGAATAAACTCTTCACCAGTAATCGTGTCGATGAAACGAACTCCAGTAACTTTATCTCCTTGTTTTAGTACTTCAACTACATTCGAATGGAACCGTATATCAAAATTCCCTGTCTCCAATGCAGTGGGAACTACTGTTATTTCTGCTGAGGACTTCGCTCCATACTCACAACCGAAACGCTCACAAAATCCACAGTATTGACAAGCTGCTATCGTTGACCCGTCTGGATTTGTATAGGATTCAGAAAGGTTTGCTGATGGCATCATGAATGGATGATAGCCAAGATTTTTGGTAGCTTCTTCAAATCGATTTAAAATAGGTGTTTTTTTCATAGGTGGTGTTGGAAACGGTTTGGATCTTTTTCCCCAAAACGGATTATTATCTTCACCTGAAATTCCTGCTGTATATTCAAATTTTGTAAAATATGGTTCTAGTTCATCGTAAGTGATACCCCAATCTTGAAGATTGTAGTCACTACCTAGTTTGTTAGGACCATATTTTTCCTCTGTCATTGATTTAATTTCAAAATCGTATGGTAAGAAGCGCCAATTATGACCATTCCAATGTGTACCAGCTCCACCTAATCCTTCTCCTAATAAAAAAGATCCCATCATACGCATTGGTAATGCATTCATTTTTCTATGATTTCTAAATGTGATCGTTTCTTTTGATAAGTTTTGGAATAATTCATAGCGAATTGCATAACGAAATTCGTCATGGGCCATATAGAAATCTTCTGTTCCTCTTTTTGCTCCACGCTCTAATCCACGTACTTTTAAACCTGCTTTTGAACATTCAGCGGCAATAATGCCTCCCGTCCAACCTACACCAACTGTTACTACATCAACTTTATCTAAAGTAGTAGCCATAAATCTATTCCTCCAATTAATGTGTCATACTACTAATTGACTGCGGCTCAATTTTTTGAAACTCTTCGCTTTCGATTTGCCCTATATAACTCATTTGATGGCCCGGGAATCCTTTCATCTTCCAACCTTCCATGTTTTGATTACCACTATAAATAGGATCAGCGTAAGCTCCTTCAAGTGTTGCTTGACGTAGAAGTTTAAAGAAGAAATCTGAAGTTACTGCCATCATTTCTACTTCACCTTTTTGGAACGCAGTTAGAATTTCATCCATTTGTTCTGGTTCTAATTCGGCAAAGCCCTTTTGATATCGAGTACGAGCTTCTTCATCTAACTTTGCTATTCCTTGGGCAAAGATTTCAGCACGTGTTAACCTACTTTGATAGCCTTGAGTACTTGCACCATCTGCAAAAGGCCCTTGCATGTATTCTTTTGCATTCATACCATAGGAACCAGCTAATTGGTTATCAATAAAATATGGAACACCTAGTCCAATTGCACCTGGGCCAAGTTCATCTTCTGGGAATATTCGTTCAGTCGCTTGAGATAGAACGTTAAATGCAGTCATAGTGGTGAAGAACTTTAGACCAACATTTAAAGGATGATCTGCTGTTTGACCGCTACTATTTGTTCCCTTTTGGTTATTAGTTGAAATGGCACCTTTATCGCGATTTACGTTGTAACCAACAAGGCCACCAATGATTCCTCCTCCAATTAAAGTACCCGTAGCAATACCTGTTGTTTTCATGAAGTCACGGCGAGATACGCCTTTTTTTTCATTTGCCACGATATAGCCTCCTTAGTTGTTAATTTTTAGCTTCTAAAAGTATTGGATAAAATTTAGTAAATTAAACAAATTTATGTGAAAAAGATTATCTTTGTATGCAACTACAATCTATAGATATTTTTGTAAGGTACTTTTGTAAAATTTTTGCACAAAAAAACGCAACCAACGTTCGGTTGCGTTTGAATTCAAACTATAGTTTAATAGTCCAGCCAAAAGTATCTTCTATAGATCCGTTTTGGATTCCAGTTAATGTATCATAAAGCATTTGTGAAACTTCACCAATTTTATTGTCATTAATAATCAATTTTTCGTTTTGATATTTCAATTCTCCAACTGGAGAAATAACAGCTGCAGTACCAGTACCAAATACTTCTTCTAATGTTCCGTTGTGAGATGCTTCTACGATTTCATCAATCGATATTAGGCGCTCTTCTACTGGAATATTTTTAGATTTTAACACTTGAATCATTGAATCACGAGTAATACCAGCTAGAATACTTCCATTTAATGCTGGTGTAATGACAGTACCATTAATTTTGAAGAAAATGTTCATACTACCTACTTCTTCAACGTATTTATTTTCCTTACCATCTAACCATAGTGTTTGTGCGTATCCTTCTTTTTCGGCAATTTCTTGACCTTTTAACGCACTTGCATAGTTTCCACCTGTTTTTGCTTCACCCGTACCACCTTTAACCGCGCGTACAAATTGTTGTTCAACCATAATTTTTACAGGGTTAATGCCTTCTTTATAGTAAGAACCTGATGGAGACATAATAATAATAAATTTATAGTTTTTTGAAGGATGAACTCCTAGATTTGGTTCTGAAGCAATGATAAATGGACGTATGTACAAAGATGTACCTGGTGCATTTGGAACCCAATCACGGTCAATGGAAACAAGCTGTTTAAGTGCCTCTAATGCAAAATCTTCATCGATAGCTGGAATAACTAGACGTTCGTTTGATTTGTTCAAACGAGCAAAGTTACGGTCTGGACGGAAAAGAAGTACTTCCCCATCTACTGTTTTATATGCTTTTAACCCTTCAAATACTGATTGACCATAATGGAAAACCATAGAAGATGGCTCCATTGGAATCGGTTGATATGGAATAATCTTTGCGTCATGCCATCCTTGACCTTCTGTATATTCAACAATGAACATATGATCAGTAAAATAGTGGCCAAACCCTAATTCATTTATTGCAGGTTTTTCTTTTGGATTTGTTGTTAGTTGTGTTTGAATATCTATCATAGTAAAGCCTCCAATTAAAATAAGAATGTTCTGAAATATTTGGCGTATATGAATCGTTGAATGCAATTTTCTTTCGAGATTCTTGCATCTAAAAATTGAATATACCGCTATTCCTATTATTATACTCATTAAATAGTATTTTCTCTACCATATATTCCTCTTAATATTCATAATCATCTCTAAATTCTGCTAACATTTCATTAAACTGATTGTAATCATCTTCAACTTCATTCATTTTCGTTAGAAATTCATTCCCTTCCAAATAATTCATAGATTCTAATGTCTTTTGAGCTTGTTGCGCAGCTTCAAGTAACGATTCATTCATTTTCAGTAATTGGTTTTGGAGGGCTTCTGTTTCGTCAATATTAGGGTGATTACGAATAATTTCTATATTTTCTTCAAGTATTTTTATCTTTTCTGAAATAGTTTTAAGTTGTGCTGTCGTATCGGTTTGATTTATACCGTTGTTGTAATTTTCTACTAAACTATTATATAGAGCCACTGATTTTTCGTTATACTGATCAATTAACCAATTTAATTCATCTAATACGGGGTCTCTATGAAGATTAAAAAGTGCTACCTTTTTCTTTCCTGTTACATAATCGCCTAATCCAACTTGAGTCGCAACCTCAACAAAGCTGTGACTTTTAATAACGTTTTGAGGAACTAATAGAATTGCGAATATGATGATTGTCGTTACAATTGTTTTAAAAAAACTTGTGAATAGCCCTTCTTTAATAAATACTTTCGAAGCTGGGAACCACATTCCAAGAAGCATACCAGCAAATAATCCACCTAAATGACCTGTTATAGAAATCCCAGGAATTAAAAATGTGGAAATGATATTTATGACCGTAATTCCAATGATAGGATAGGAAATTTCCTTCGTTAACAGTGGATGTTGTTTTACCATTAACGCAATGTAAATCCCCAATAGTCCAAATACAGATCCGGATGCCCCACTACTTGTAAGATCTGAAGTAAATAATAACGTTACTAGACTTCCAAAAATTCCAGTTAAATTAAATAAGATGACAAAAAGTATCGTGCCAAAAATTCGTTCTATAAAAGGAGCAATAATAACGATGGCAATTAAATTACTTACAACATGTAATATTCCCCCAATGTGTTGATAATTGGATGTAAGTAAATAAGGAAATTCGCTCCATTCTTTATTATTTGATAGTAATGCACCGAATTGTCTTGCTGTTTCAAAATCCGTTGCACCATTACCTACAACAAACGCTAGGATGTGAATCATAATTAAAGCAAAAATAATCGTTGATGTTGCAGGATACCTTTTCACATATTGTTTCCAACTACTTTCCGTAATCACTTTGCACTCACCCCGACTGATTCTTACCGTTTATTAATTTAAAAATACGCTTTGTATTTCTCTATGAAAACAAAGCGCATCGTCTTTTTAAAGCGGTAATAATGTTACCTTTTCTTTTCCTTCTAAATTCTCAATCATATTCACCCATTCAGTAGGCTTATTCGATAACACTGAATAGTAATCTTTTAGAAAATCTGTTATTAATGTAGACGGAATATCAATGATTGATTCATCTGTTGGCATGAAACAAAAATCAAGCCCTTTCACTGCTTCCCCGTCATTTTTCCAAGATGGGTGAACATAGTCAAAATCAAGCTTTTTATAACCTAGGTGAGATAACACTTCTCTTCGTACAAAAGGATTCATTGGCTTCACGCCACCAAAGTCAAAGTCTTCACGAACGTATGGATCATAAATTTCAGCAAACATTCCAAATAGAGCTTTACCATTTTGCTCCGCTAAGGAATGTAAATCTTTTTCACGATTATTTGCAAGGAAACGCCCAATTGATAATCCTGGACGACCAATAATCGTGAAATCTGTCATCGCGATATTCCATTGTGGATAGTAACGATACTCAGTTGCCCCAACTACTTCATCATTATGAACAGCAACAAATACACGGATTCCCGGATCTTCTAATGGTTCTTTCCATAGCTCAAACTCCAATACTTCCTCAGGTGGAAACACTTCTCCTAAAAGTTTGTGCATTTTCGCAAATAATGGATCTTCAATCGATGTGATACGGATATATTGCATTTCATTATTCTCCTTTTAACAAATTCTTTTTTAGCAATCTTTATTCTACTTCGCCACTTATTATACAAATCCTTCTTCTATATTAATTTGTTGTTTGTATTGTAAAAAACTTCATTTTTTAATTGTTTATAGTATTCAGATTATTAATTGAAATAAGGGGTTATTACATGGTAAACTGAAGTTATATTTATTATTAATACAATACTAATATATTGACACTTTTTAAAATTTCGTGCATATTTATTTGAAATACATAATTTTAGCGTAACGAAGATTAGTATGTAGTCACTCATTGAACAGAGAGCGATTGTTCTTGGCTGAAAAACATCGTACTATTGAAACTACTGAACCTACTTCGCTAGCTTCTAGCAAAACTAGACGCATGCTCAAGCGTTATATGAGTTTAAAGTGGGATTATTATAATCCAATTTAGGTGGTACCGCGGAAAGTCTATTACACCCTTTTCGCCCTATTTATATATAGGGTGGAAAGGGTTTTTTATTATATTTAACAATTATTTTTAATGAAAATATTTAAACGAGCTTAAAAAACTGGGCACAATTATTCAAAGAAGAATTTGATTTACTATTTTGGAGGGAATTCAAATGGTCATAAAAAAAATGCGAGTTGTCGTAAAAATCGGAAGTAGTTCCCTGACAAATTCAAAAGGTGAAATTGATCATGAAAAACTACAAGATCATATAGATGCAATCTCAACATTAAAACGTAAAGGTCATGAAGTATTACTCGTATCATCTGGTGCTGTTGCTGCTGGTTTTAGAAAACTAGGCTATCCTTCAAGACCAATTACACTAAAAGGAAAACAAGCAGCGGCTGCTGTTGGTCAAAGTTTACTAGTGCAACAATATTCAATAGGTTTCCAGGAATACGAAATAACAACTGCACAAATTTTACTAACACGGACTGATTTCTCTAAAAAAGACCGTTATAAAAATGCCTATGCAACATTTACGGAATTACTCGAAAGGTCCATTTTACCGATTATTAATGAAAACGATACTGTTTCTGTAGCAGAATTAACTTTTGGAGATAATGATATGTTATCTGCTTTAGTAAGTGGGCTCGTTCATGCAGATCAGCTAATCATCTTAACAGACGTCAATGGACTTTATGATGATAACCCAAATAAAAACCCTAATGCCAATCGGATCAATCATTTATCTGATATTACGGATGATTTATTAGCTTTTGCATCTGGATCTAGTTCGAAAGTAGGTACTGGTGGAATGCAATCAAAGCTTCTAGCTGCACGAACTGCACTTCAATCAGGTGTTAAAGTATTTATCGGAAAAGGAAACGGTGCGAATAAGCTAATCGATATTTTAAAAGGAAAAGGCGATGGTACTTACATAAGTAGTGACAGTGCTCAAACTTTACCGAACACGAAACAATGGATTTCATTTACTGAAGTCTCAGGAAAAATATTCATCGATGAAGGTGCAAAAAATGCACTATTAACAAATGGTAAAAGTTTATTGCCTGCTGGGGTATATCAAATTGAAGGTGAATTTATTAGCGGTGATGTTGTAGAGGTTTATTGCCACGATACATTACTTGGACGTGGTGAAGTTTTATATTCCAGTGATGAATTATCACTAGCACTAGGTAAAAGAACAGAAGACATTTTGTCAAATTCCATCGAAGTTATACACCGTGATAATTGGGTAGAAATATAAAATTAGGAGGACTAGTAATGACTAATATTTCAACAGAAAGCGAAGTTCAACGTAAAGGAAAACTAGCGAAAAAAGCAAGCTCATTATTAAACATGAAAACAACTGAAGAAAAGAATCATGCACTTATTAAAATTGCTGAACAACTTCTTTTAGATCAAGCTGAAATTATAAGTGAAAATGAGAAAGATATTACTTCAGGTAAAGAAAGAAGCTTATCTGATTCAGTTCTTGACCGTATTCTTCTAAACGAAGGTAGAATTAAGGCAATTGCTGATGCAGTTCAACAACTAGTTGAATTAAACGATCCTGTCGGTGAAGTTTTAGAAACGATTCAAAAAGAAAACGGACTAAAAATTCAAAAACAACGTGTTCCTCTTGGGGTTATTGGAATGATTTATGAAGCACGCCCAAATGTGACAGTGGATGCAGCTACACTATGTTTGAAAACTGGTAATGCGGTTATTTTAAGAGGTAGTTCATCTGCTAAGCATTCTAACCAAGCTTTAGTTAAATCGATTCACCGCGCATTAGAGAATACTTCCCTTCCAATTACTGCAGTTCAATTAATAGAGGATACAAGTCATGAAACTGCAAAAGAGTTGTTCAACTTAAACGAGTATTTAGATGTGCTAATTCCACGTGGTAGTAAAGCATTAATTGATTTAGTAGTAAAAGAGTCGACTGTTCCAGTTTTAGAAACGGGTGCTGGGAATTGTCATATTTATATAGATTATAATGCTCAGTATAAAATGGCTGAAACGATTGTACTGAATGCAAAAACACAACGCCCTTCAGTTTGCAATGCTGCTGAAAATCTATTAATTGAACGTACATGGTTCGATCAAAACGGTGAACAATTATTAAATCAGTTGCATAATCATGGTGTTTCAATTATTGGCGATGAACATGTATGTGAAGTTCTATCTTCAGCGACAAAAGCTAAAGAGGAAGATTACGCAACTGAACATTTAAGTTTAACTATTAGTGTAAAAGTTGTTGAAAATGTTGATGAAGCGATTGAGCATGTAAATAAATATAGTACAAAACATTCAGAAGCAATTATTACAGAGGATGTTTTAAATGCAGCGAATTTCTTAAATAATGTGGATGCAGCTGCTGTTTATCACAATGCATCAACAAGGTTTACAGATGGGTTTGAATTTGGCTATGGCGCGGAAATAGGAATTAGTACGCAAAAACTACATGCACGTGGTCCTATGGGGTTACCTGCTTTAACATCATCAAAATATTTTGTTTATGGCAATGGTCAAATACGTAATTAATGAAAATGGTGGGGAAATCTCCCCACCATTTTTTCATATACAAATTAATAGAATTCATTATTGTTTAGCAGTATATTTTTTGATAGCCGGTAAAATTTCATTACCAATGATTTCGATGTTTTTCATTAACTTTTCGAATGGCACTCCACCAAAATCCATTTGTCCAATATATCGCTGATGACCAAATAACTCATATTGATAAAGGATTTTTTCAATAATTTGTTGGGGGCTACCAACATTCATAACATTATGGAGATCTCCACCTTGCATAAATTGGTACTCAGGAAAACCACGGCCGTTTGTTACTTTCATTCCTTCGTCAATAAATGGATGATATTCTTTTAGTGCATCCTGTGTTGTTTCTGCAGCGTAGAAGAACCCTGCAGTTGCGACAGGAAATTCTTGTGGATCGAAACCATTTCCCCTTAACGTTTCACGATATGCATCAATGGAATATTTAAAACTCGTAGCGGGTCCTCCAAGCATCGCAAGCATCATTGGTACTCCAGCTTGTCCAGCTTTAATGGCTGATGCAGGCGGTCCACCTACTGCTCTCCAAATAGGAAGTGAACCATTGAGTGGGCGAGGTAAAATTTGAGCATTTCTTAATGGCGCACGAAATTCCCCACTCCAATTAACGATTTCTTCTTCATTAATTTTTAATAGAAGATCGAACTTTTCTTCAAACAATTCTTCATAGTTTCTAAGATCATAACCTAAAAGACTAAATAACCCAACACGTGACGCACGTCCAGCAATAATTTCAGCACGCCCATTTGAGATTAAATCGATTGTAGCAAAATCTTCATATACCCTTACCGGATCCAGCGTACTCACGATTGTTGAAGAGCTTGAAATTTTTATTTTACTCGTTGCTTGAGCTATAGCCGACAATACAACGGAATGGGCTTGTGTTGTGAAATACTCCTGGTGACTTTCCCCTACACTAAAGAAATCAATACCAGCCTGCTCCGCAAGTTTTGCTAACTCAATGATTTCTTTAATTCTTTGTTGTGATGAAATTCGTTCTCCTGAATAAGGGTTTGGGATATGGTCTCCTAAAGTATAAATGCCAAACTCTAAACCATTATTAGGATTAATGCGATATTGTTCCATATTTTATTTCAACCTTTCCATTAACATTCCTTATACAAGTATTATCCCTCGAATTCGAGATTTATGATATACACCTTTTGATTGAAGTTGGGTTTGATATTATAGAAAGTAACCTTTTCCCATTTCATCCGTACTAATTTCAAAGGAGTTGAGTAAATGAAAAACTTATTATTGTTAATAGGTTGTATTATTTTGCTGTCGGGTTGCTCTTACGATACGGGTCAAACTCTCAATTCGAGTTCAACTAAAAATTCAGTACTTAACTTACCCCCCAGTTTAGAAGTAGTAGTAAACAACATTGAGTATCCAACTAGACAAGGTTCTTACTGTTGGCGAAATGGCAACACCTCAAAATGTGTTGACATGGCTTCCCCATTTGAGATGATTACAGAAGTTGATATAATAAAGGTTTCCCTAATGAGACTGTTTCACTAAAAATCAGTCGTATCCTAGCTGAACAAGAATTAAGTATAGAATCAATGGATCTACAAGAAAGTCAATTGGTACAAATAGATGGTACTACATTCAAAGCACCTTCTGAAAAAGGGTCTTACTATTATTTATATTTCGGAAGATGGGATGATAATGGCACAGGGACGGCAGGAGACAGTTCTTGTGGATTTATTATTGAAGTGGAATGATTTTTTCAGGAATTGACAATAGTCATGAATGCGGAAGTGATAAAAGACAGTTCGTGCTAACTTTATCTCTCTTTTGTCTTTTAAAAAGGCTATCAAAGACTATTGGTGCTAGTTTTAGGCGTCTTTTGTCTTTTATAGGGGTTATTAAAGACAGTTGGTGTTAGTTTTAGGCGTCTTTTGTCTTTTATAGGGGCTATTAAAGACAGTTGGTGTTAGTTTTAGGCGTCTTTTGTCTTTTATAGGGGCTATTAAAGACAGTTGGTGCTAGTTTTAGGCGTCTTTTGTCTTTTATAGGGGCTATTAAAGACAGTTGGTGTTAGTTTTAGGCGTCTTTTGTCTTTTATAGGGGCTATTAAGGACAATTGGTACTAGTTTTATAACTCTTTTGTCTTTTATAAGGGTTATCAAAGACAATTCTCCCTATTTTCATCGTCCTTTTGTCTTTTAGAAGAGTTATCAAAGACATATCGAAATGATTTTCAATCCCAAATGTCCTTCATCCCCATTATGAAAGACATTTCAGAACGATTTTCAATCCCAAATGTCCTTCATCCCCTTTATGAAAGACATTTCAGAACGATTTTCAACCTCAAATGTCCTTCATCCCCATTATGAAAGACATTTCAGAACGATTTTCAACCTCAAATGTCCTTCATCCCCATTATGAAAGACATTTCAGAACGATTTTCAACCTCAAATGTCCCTCATCACCTTTATGAAAGACATTTCAGAACGATTTTCAATCCCAGATGTCCTTCATCACCTTTATGAAAGACATTTCAGAACGATTTTCAACCTCAAATGTCCCTCATACGCTTCATTAGAGTCTAGATGCACTATAAAAGAAAAGCCTGTTCATTTAATTCCCACCCTGATATCTATGAATAGTCATCTACTCAACAAAAAACCGCCTCGCGACCCCGAGACGGTTTTGAACTTTATCAATTCTTATAAAGTTTTACTTTCTCTATTTACCCTCTAGTATATAGAGTAAAGATCGACAGCTATTGAGCATCCCTGTACTACATTAATAGCAGTCTTAATATTTAGCAATTAAATCAATTGCTTCGCTTTCTCGATTTGAAGGCGTACTTGGTCAAATCCTGTACCGCCTAATGAATGACGTCTACGTACAGCAGCTTCCGGACGTAAAACATCATATACATCTTCTTCGAGTAAATCGCTTTCGGCTTTCATATCTTCAAGAGGTAAATCTAATAAATAAATTCCTCTTTGAATACAAGTAAATACTAGTTTCCCAGTAACTTCATGAGCTTCACGGAATGGCATGCCTTTAGTAGCAAGGTAATCCGCTAACTCTGTTGCATTAGAAAAATCACTATGTACTGCTTGATGTAATCTTTCTTCATTTACTTTCATCGTACGAACCATGCCTTCAAAGATTTTCAAAGAACCAAGGATTGTATGAACTGTATCAAACATGCCTTCTTTATCTTCCTGCATATCTTTGTTATACGTTAACGGTGTACCCTTTAACACTGTTAATAAGCCCATTAAGTTTCCATAAACACGGCCAGTTTTACCGCGAATTAATTCCGCCATATCTGGGTTTTTCTTTTGCGGCATAATTGACGAACCAGTAGAAAATGCATCGTCTAATTCAATAAATTTAAACTCATCTGTAGACCAAATAATAATTTCTTCTGCAAAACGAGATAAATGAGTCATTAATAAACTTGAATTTGATAAAAATTCAACGATAAAATCACGATCACTTACTGCATCCATTGAATTTTCATAAACTTTGCTGAATCCAAGTAATTCAGCAGATTTTAATCGATCAATTGGGAAAGTCGTCCCAGCCATCGCTCCAGCACCCAATGGCAGAATGTCAATACGTTTCATCGATTCAGAGAAACGTTCTTTATCTCTCTGTAACATCCAGAAATATGCCATTAAATGGTGAGCAAAACTGATTGGTTGAGCACGTTGTAAATGTGTATATCCTGGTGCAATCGTTTCAACATGTTGCTCAGCTTTTTCTAAAATCGTTTTTTGGAATACATTGATTAAATTAACCACTTCTACGACACGCTTTTTCAAAAATAAATGCATGTCTGTTGCTACTTGGTCGTTACGGCTTCGGCCAGTATGGAGTTTTCCTCCAACTGGGCCGATTAAATCCGTTAACATTTTTTCTAAATTTAAATGGATATCTTCATTTGCTACACTAAACTCGAGCTCTCCAGCCTCTGCTTTCGTTTTTAGCTCTGCTAAACCGCCAAGGATTTTCTCTACATCTTCAGTAGACAAAATCTCTTGCGCGCCTAACATTGTTACGTGTGCAACACTACCTTCAATATCTTCCATTACTAACTGTTGGTCAAAACCAATTGATGCGCCAAATTCATCTACCCAGCTTTCAGCTGATTTTTGGAAGCGGCCACCCCATAATTTTGTCATAATGACACCTACTTACTTTCGATCTAGCGAATTATTTTGTAACTTTATCTGTGTTTTTTGCAACTTCAGCTGCTACAACTGTTGGAAGACCCCATAATTCAATGAAACCAACCGCTGAGTTATGGTTGAATTTATCAGCTTTTGAATAAGTCGCTAACTCTTCAGAGTATAGAGAGTTTGGTGATTTACGTCCTTCAACAATTGCATGACCTTTATATAATTTCACGCGAACTGTACCGTTTACATATTTTTGTGTTTCTTTTAAGAATGCTTCAAGTGCTGTACGGATTGGGTTGAACCATAAACCTTCATAAATAATTTCAGAAAGCTTTTGCTCAATAATAGGTTTAAAGTGTGCTAATTCTTTAACTAAAGTAATATCTTCTAACTCTTTATGAGCTGTTAATAACACTTTAGCACCTGGAATTTCGTAAACTTCACGAGATTTAATACCAACTAGACGGTTCTCAACATGGTCGATACGTCCGATACCATGAGCACCCGCAATTTTATTTAACTCTTGAATAAGATCAGCAAGTTTCATTTCTTCACCATTGATTGAAACTGGTTTACCTTCAACGAACTCAATTTCAATATATTCTGGTGTATCTGGTGCGTTTTCGATTGAAACAGTTAATCCGTAAGCTTCTTCTGGTGGAGCTACCCAAGGATCTTCCATTACGCCTGCTTCGTTAGCACGGCCCCAAAGGTTTTGGTCGATTGAGAATGGTGAATCAATTGTTGCAGGAATTGGAACACCATGTTTTGCAGCGTATTCGATTTCCTCGTCACGACTCCATCCCCATTCACGAACTGGAGCTAGTACTTCTAAATCAGGATTTAATGCTTTAATTGATACTTCGAAACGAACTTGGTCGTTCCCTTTACCAGTACAACCATGAGCAACTGCATCCGCACCAACTTGGTTTGCAATTTCCACTAATTTTTTAGAAATCAATGGACGAGATAATGCAGAAACAAGTGGGTATTTTTGTTCATACCATGTGTGACCTTGTAAAGAAATAAGTGCATAATCTTCAGCAAACTCATCTTTTGCATCAACCATATATGATTCAACTGCACCTACTTGAAGTGCTTTATTTTTAATAAATTCAAGATCTTTACCTTCACCAACATCTAAACATACTGCAATAACATCCCAACCTTGTTCTTTTAACCAAGGAATTGCTACTGATGTATCAAGACCTCCAGAATATGCTAATACAACTTTTTTGTTTGCCATAATATATTGCCTCCGTTAATTCTTGTCTGTATTTTTATACAATTAATTAAAAGTTTATACACGAATAGTACCATGTTATAAAAATAAAAACAAGTGAATTTTTATTATTAAAAGACAATTCAAAAAATGAGCAGAAACCAATACTTAATAAGCATAATTGGCTCTACTCGAAGGATTATTATTTTTTATTAAAAAACCCTTTTCCTACTCTTTCTACAAACCGTGGTGCGATTGCATATAATTTGCTTGTTATTCCTAATACTTTCGGTAAATTTACTTCCCGAACTGGATGTTCAATGCATTTAACAACGCAGGCTGCAACCTTATCTGGTTTTAATAGAAATTTTTTGATTGTTTCACGGTATGTATTAGTAGAATCAGCTTTTTGTAAAAACGGCGTGTCAATTGGTCCAGGATAAATTGCAGTTACTTTCACATTATAAGATTCAAGTTCCAATCGGAGTCCATTAGCAAATCCTGTAACTGCATGTTTAGAAGCTGCATAAACACTTGCTTTTTTAGTTGCGACTTTACCTGCTTGTGATCCAATAAATATAATATGCCCCGAATTTCTTGCAACCATATTTTTAGCTAATCTACTTGTTAATAAAATAGGTGCTTTTACATTCACATCAATCATCGAATCGATTTCTTCATCTAATAGATCAAAGGCATTTTGAAAAATACCTAAACCTGCATTCATAATTGCAACATCAATTGGTGGAAGTGAGTTGCAAACTTTTACGATATCCTCTTTTTTAGTTAAGTCGGCTTGAAATACATTTGCACCTAGTTTACTTAACATTTCAAGGGATGGTTCATTTCGACCAGTTGCATATACGGTATGTCCTTCCCTAATACACAATTCTGTTATTAGTCGACCAATTCCGCTAGTTGCCCCCGTCACAAAGATAACTTTACCACTCTTCATATTGTATGTTCCTTTCTTAAAAAACCATACTTTTATAGCCACATAGAAAAAAGGATATAGACAATTTCTATACCCTTCTAATTTTAGCCTATTTCATATTTAGTAAATTAAACAATTCATCTTTTGAAGTCAAAAAGTCTGCCAATGTATATTGGTCTAATACATTTAAATAAGCCTTTAATGCTTCACTTAATGCATTTTTTAACTGACAGGCAGGTGAAATCCTACACAAATTATTTTCCGAACTAAAACACTCAACAAGATGGAAATCCTCTTCTGTTTGGCGTACCACTTGCCCTATGGATATATCTTTTGGATCTATAGCAAGTCGAATACCTCCACCACGACCACGGATTGTTTCAATATATCCGTGTTGACTAAGATCATAAGTTACCTTCATTAAATGATTTTTAGATATATGGTAAGCATCTGCAATTTCTTGGATGGTTGTTAACTTTTCAGTACCTTTTACACCGAGATATAGCAAAGTTCTTAATGAATAGTCTGTATATAATGTTAAGCGCATAGTAACACCACACTTTCTGAATACATTATATCATCATTATTAATTTTATTTAAATATGACATATTATTTTACCATTTTAAAAGATGTATTCTAAATATTACATTGTGTCAATTTTGTTAAAGATGTATTTCGAATACTTATTTGTGACTGTTTTGTTAAAGATGTATTTTCTATATTGCTTTAAAAAAATACGAGGAGTATATTGGCATTAGAAAGGACGTGTTATTATGTTATCTCAACAAACTATCGATATTGTGAAATCAACTGTACCTGTATTAGAACAACATGGCGTGACAATTACAAAAACTTTCTATCAAAACATGTTTAATGAACATCCAGAATTACTAAACATTTTTAACAAAGCAAACCAACAAAGAGGTCGTCAACAAACTGCTTTAGCAAACACAGTTTTAGCTGCAGCAAAATATATTGACAACCTTGAACCAATCGTACCTGTAGTTATGCAAATCGCACACAAACACCGTGCATTAGGTATTCTTCCTGAACATTATTCAATTGTTGGAGAAAATTTACTTAAAGCAATTAAAGAGGTACTTGGAGATGCTGCAACTGATGATATTATCGGAGCATGGGCAAATGCATATGGAGTAATTGCAGATGTATTTATCTCTGTGGAAGAAGATCTTTACCAAAAAGCTGAGGCTAATGGAGGATGGCGATTATTCAAACCATTTAAAGTTGCTAAAAAGCTAACGGAAAATCCAGAAATTACTTCATTCTATTTAGTACCAGAAGACGGTTCTACTTTACCACCATTTGAACCAGGTCAATATATTACAGTACGTGCAAAAGCACCGGGTGAAGAATATATCGCTAATCGTCACTATACGTTATCACAACCATCAAATTCGAACGAATTCCGCATTTCTGTAAAACGTGAAGATGCTTGTGATCCAAAAGGTGTTATTTCTAATTACCTTCACAACAATGTGAATGAAGGCGACACAATTGAAGTAAGTGCTCCAGCTGGTTTATTTACTTTAGAATCTTCGGACAACCCTGTATTATTTGTAAGCGGTGGTATCGGAGTTACTCCGTTAAACACAATGTTACAATCAATCGAATCTGGTCGTGATGTTACATTTGTTCACACAGCTCGCAACGAAAATGTAATCGCTTTCCAAGAGCAAATTGAAAACAAAGTGAGCGAATTAAACGGCACATACAGAGCGTTCTATTCTGATTCTGAAGGCTACATCACAAAAGAAGTGTTAGCTCCTTACGTAAAAGAAAACACAGAACTTTACGTTTGTGGACCAACACCATTCTTAGAAACAGTTATCTCAATCGCTAAGGACTTAAATATTCCTAATGAAAAAATTCACTATGAATTCTTTGGTCCGGCAATGACTTTAAAAGCATTATCACATGCTTAATTAATACTTGTAATTTAATTTTAACATCCATTCCTAACATAAATTTTACCCCAAATAATTGGCCACCATCCAATAATTTGGGGTCTTTTTTATGTTCTGGAAAAAACATTAATATCGTCAACTAACTGAGCAGTGACCATTCCTTTACTTTCTAAAAGATCTAAATAACCAATTGCTTTAGATAAAGTTAATCCAAGTTGAGTTTTATATATTGTTGAATATAATGACTTAGTTATTTCAATAACTGTTTTTGGTTCATTAAGTAGTTCGTATACTTGTTTTGCTCTCAAATAGTCTCTTTGAAGTCTGAGGTTAATTAACTCCGAAACGTTGTCAATATCATTCCCGTGCCCAGCATAAACCTTATTGACACGAAGATCTCTAAGCTTAATTAAAGAATCTCGGTATTGCAATAATGCTTTTGGACGGGAGTAACTTAAATCTATTGGGGGCTCGATTAACGGATTTGAAGCTACACTATCTAGAAGTAAATCTCCTCCAATAACAGAATTTGTTTTCTCATCATGAAAAATAAAATGACTTTGCGCATGACCTGGTGTATAAACGACTTTCATACCTGGATGACCTGGAACCTCATCCCCCTCTTTCAGACAATGGGTTAAAGGGTTTGATCCAAAATAATTCATTTCTTTTCGATTTTCTAGATACTTTTCAATAAAAATTTCTGGTATTCCATTTCTTTTTAAATGGTAACGATAAAATTCATTACGGTATTCTAGAAACTCAGGACTTTTTCGTAAAAATTGATCAACGTATTCATGCCCTAAAATTTTTGCATTTGGAAAGGCATCACCCCAACCTGCATGATCCGGATGATGATGTGTCAATACCACCTGTTCAATATCATTCATGTTATATCCTGCAGCACTAATTCCCTCTTTAAGTGCCTCATAAGCTTCTTTCGTCTTTGGTCCAGCATCAAACAATGATAATGCTTCCCCTTTTACTAAGAACGCATTCACATCGCCTATATCATAAGGCGTAGGAATGACAATTTTATGTATATCCATTACAAATCCCCCTAAAATAAAAAAACGTTAACAAAACTGAATCACTATTCATTTTACTCCCTTTTTAATATTCCGTCCAATTTAAAAGTTGACATATTTTCATTTAGTGCATATAATTTGCATAATTCAAATATTCAATACGATGATGAAGCCAAGTAAATGAATCGATGGTAAAAGAGAGTGCTATAGATGGTGCAATTAGCATACCCACTCGAATTCGTTGAACCTACTTCTGAGTAGTTATGACAACATAACCGTGACCTTTGCGATAAAAAGGATTCAAGTTGTGCCATTATTTTTGGCGAACTAAGGTGGTACCGCGGAAATTACTATGCATTTTTCGTCCTTAATTATTAAGGATGAAAAATGCATTTTTTTTATACTCAGAAAAGCAAACACTATTAGATGGAGGGATTGTTATGCAGAAAATTGTTTTTGTTGGTGCAGGTGCTATGGCAGAAGCAATAATCCAAGGTTGGATTGAACAAGAAGTGATAGAAGCAAACAATATTTATGTAACAAATCGTTCCAATTTTGAGAGATTGGATTACTTAAGTACGAAATATAATGTTGAAGTTCTACAAAATAAGGATCAATTGATTGATGCGGATTTAATCGTATTAGTTGTTAAACCAAAGGATGGTAAATCGGCTATGAAGGCTATTAAACCTTACATCGCTGAAAATACACCGATTTTAACGGTTATGGCAGGAATCGCTATGGACACGGTTAGTGATATTCTTGGCAAAAGATCAATTGCCCGTGTAATGCCTAATACGTCAGCTACTATTGGAATGTCCGCTAGTGGGATTGCCTTTAATGAATACGTAACGGAAAAACAAAAGAAACAATTTATGAAAATGCTAGATGCAATTGGGATTGTAATTGAAGTAGAAGAAGATAAACTTCATGCAGTTACAGCATTATCAGGAAGTGGTCCTGCATATTTGTACTATATGATGGAGGCATTTGAAAAAGCTGGAACGGAGTTTGGTTTACCTAAGGAAACTGTACGGAAACTGATGGTGCAAACTATCGCAGGTTCAGCAGCGATGCTTGATCGAGTTAAGGAAGAACCAAATGAGTTAAGACGTAAAGTTACAAGCCCTGGAGGAACAACTGAAGCAGGTATTCGTGCTTTAGAAGACCATCAATTCAGTGAAGCGATATTTGAATGTATTAAAAGTGCAGAAGCAAGATCTCGTGAATTGGCTAAAAGTGAATAATGCACGCTAAAACAAATAGGTAGTTATACAGGATGATTTTCAAATGTAAGACTGAATTCTGGCACGTAAGTCTGGAATACGAGACAATTTTTCAGAAAAACAGCCAATTTTGTCTCGTAAATCCGTAATACAGGACAGTTTTTCGAAAAGACACCCAATTCTGTCTCGTAAACCCTAAGTACGGGACAGTTTATCAGAAAAATACCCAATTCTGTCTCGTAAACCCTAAGTACGGGACAGTTTATCAGAAAAATACCCAATTCTGTCTCGTAAATCCGAAATACGAGACACTTTATCGGAAAAACAACCATTTCTGTCTCGTAACCCCCGAAATACGAGACAGTTCAAAAAAACACCCTAAATTGTCTCGCAAAGGAAAACCATAAGTGAAACAGCATATTTAATGAAGCTAGAAACCTATAATCCGAACCTTTATTATAATGTTCCAGCCTTTATTCTTTTAACAATTGAATATGTAGTGTATATGGCCATTGGCGCCAAAACCGCGGTAATGATTAACCATATATTTAAAGCTCCTGCAGCTTGTAACCCTTTGAAATTTGTAGCAATATAAATTATTAACCCAAATAATAAAAAATAACTTAATACATTAGGAAATATGACGAGTAGTCTTAAAAGCGCTGGATTAATCTTTGTTTCATTATTCATGAATACCCCTCCCCTTTTCTACATTCTACTATAAAACTACTCGTTAATTCTATTTTTTTCTACATTTACTATAAAAGGTAACTTGAAATTCAATCTTCAAGTTACCTTTTTACTAATCTTCTTTAATTAGCGTATTGTTTTTCCAACTAAACTGATTAAAATCATTTACTATATAAGAATTAGGGAAAATTTCTTTTGCTTCTAATAACAATGTTTGGATATCCGAAGGTAAAAATCGAGCACTAATATGATTTAAAATTAAATAATTTGAACCAGCTTCTTTTGCAATTTGTGCTGCTTCAACATTCGTAGAATGACCATAATTCGCAGCGTGACTAGCTGTAGTGTGGTCGAATGTTGCTTCGTGAACTACAATATCAGCTTCACGACTTAGTAATTTAGAATTTTCACATACTCTTGTATCCCCTAAAATCGTTACAACAAACCCTCTTTTAGGCGGTGAAGTTACCTCTTTACTTAAAATAACCTGTCCATTTTCTAATGTAATATCTTCTCCATTTTTTAATTTCCCTAATAATGGACCTTTTGGAACTCCAAGCTCTCTTGCTTTATCGATTAAAAGTTCACCAGGTAATGCCTTTTGCTCGATTCGAAATCCAAAACACTGTATAACATGCTCCAGCTCCATAGCAGTGACGATAAATTGATCATCTTCAAAAATAACCCCTTCTTCTATTTCCACATATTCGATTGCATAAGTAATATGTGTATTTGATATCTCAAAAGAAAATTGGACCCATTCTCGTAATCCTTTAGGGCCATATATCGTTAATGTATCCTCTCCACCTAAAAAGGATCTTGAACTTAATAATCCTGGAAGACCAAAAATATGGTCACCATGTAAATGGGTAATAAATATCTTTTCGATTTTTCTTGGCCGAATGGTTGTATGCAAAATTTGATGTTGTGTCGCTTCACCACAATCAAATAGCCAAATTGTACCTCGTTCTTCTAATAATTTTAATGCAAGTGCACTCGTATTCCTTTCTTTTGAAGGCATACCTGCACCGGTTCCTAAAAATTGTAACTGCATATTCACACCACGTTCTATATATATTTCTAAAATAAATAAAACTTTATTTATTAATCTTTTAAGTCTTCTAAAAAGTCCTTACTAAAACTTGTTTTTGACGCATAGGTTGATTTCTTTTCAACACTAATTCCTCTTTGAATAAAGCCTTTCCCAAATTTCTTCTCAATATCATCTATAACATCGTAAATTGGTTCATCTTTTGCATACTGTTCATAATTATCAAAGGTTAGTTGGACTGGAACGTTTGTTATATCTTTAACATTTGAAACAGTAATTCCTAATAAGCGAATGGGTGCTCCATCCCATGCTTTATGAAATAAATTAATAGCTTCATCACATATATCATTTTTTAAATAAATAGGATTTTGTAAAGTTTTACTCCGAGTATGGTTGTTCCAATCTGCATCCCGTATTTGAATACTGACAGTCGTCCCACATAGTTTCTTAACCGCTAACCTCTCTGCTACTTTATCGGCTAAACGTTCAAAGGTTTCTTCTAATTTTTCAATATCCGTTTCGTCATATGGTAAAGTTGTAGAGTTTCCTACACTTTTCGTATCATAAATGGAATCTGGGTCTACTTTCCGCACATCATTTCCATTTGCACGTTCTCGCAATCTAACTCCATTCTTCCCAAGTTCCTCTTTTAAAAGCCCTTCATTTGCATTCGCTAAATCACCGATTGTATATATTTTTAATGATGCTAATTTTTTGGATGTACTTTCCCCGACTCCATGCATTTCAATGACTGGTAATGGCCATAGTTTAGTAGGTACATCTCTTTTCCTAAGTACTGTAATTCCCATTGGTTTTTTCATATCTGAGGCGGTTTTTGCCAGAAATTTATTTGGGGCAATTCCGATTGAACAAGGTAAATCTAATTCATGTAAAATGCGTAGTTGAATTTCTTTTGCAAGCTCAAGTGGATGCCTTTCCTTTGAAAGCGCTGTAATATCTATATAACCCTCGTCAATTGAAACTGGTTCTACAATTTCCGTGTATTCACTTAATATAGAAAACATTGCTTTTGAAGCAATTCGATACTTTGGAAAGTCTGGTGGTAAAACAATTAGATCAGGACATTTTCGGAGCGCCTCTCCTACATTCATCGTTGTATAGATACCTTTTGCTCTCGCTTCGTATGAACTTGTAACAATAATTCCACGTCTTTCTTTAGGATTACCTGCAATCGCAACCGCTTTTCCTTTAAGGTCAGGATTATATGCTTGTTCAACTGAAGCATAAAAACTATTCATATCAACATGAAATATGATACGTACCGATCCCATTATTTCCACCTCTCTTCCTTAAAATAGTATCACAAAATCCTTTTTTTATAAAAAATCTTATTGACAAAAAATTAAATCTATAATAATCTCATTTGTGTAAACTTTAATAGAGTATAGGTTAACGCAAAGGGGTTATTAAGATGAAATCTAGAACACAAATGTATGTAATCACAGCCTTTGCAGCAGCAATTATCGCAGTACTTGCCCAAGTATCTATACCGTTACCTTTTGGTGTTCCAATAACAGGACAAACGTTAGCGGTAGGATTAGTTGTTACAATCTTAGGTACAAAATATGGTACGTTGGCTGTATTGGTCTATATTCTTCTAGGAGCAGTTGGAATGCCAGTATTCTCAAGCATGTCAGGAGGACTTGGTATTCTTGTTGGACCAACTGGAGGATATATTATAGGTTTTGCTGCACAAGCATTTATTCAAGGATTATATATGGATAAATTAGGCTACAATTATGTTCATGCAATTATTTCTAACTTAATAGGTATGGTTGTCACTTTAGCCTTTGGTACAGCATGGTTAAAGGTCGCTATGAGTATTTCTTGGGAAGCGGCATTTATGGGCGGAGTTGCACCATTTATCGTATTAGGAATTGTTAAAGCTGTTGCAGCAGCATGGTTAGGTATTCTTGTTCGTAATCGTTTAATGAGCGCAAGATTGCTTCCGAAATACGCATAAACATAGAAAAAGCGAGCATTTAAGCTCGCTTTTTTATTCAACTCGAAAAGTAGTCCAATCAGTCACTCTTGGAATTGTAACATGTTCATTGTAAGACTGATCTTTCACAAAAACTTTAGTAGTAATATCATTTAAAGTTTTTAATACTGCAGGTTTATCATCAAAATAATAATCCAATTGTAAATCTTTAATAATATTTATTTTTTCATCGTCCTGCATTCCACAAAAGAAATGTTCATCTTTTACAGGGAAACCTATTTTCTTAACCCATTCTTTCGTTCTGGGACAATATTCTTTAGGTCGTGAAGTAATATAAAAGATTTCATGACCATCAGCTTGTAATTGATTTAAAAATTGTATAGCACCATCAAACGCTGGACAATCTGTAAAGTATATTTCTTCAAGTAAGCTTGTCCACATTTTTCCACCTTCAACTTTATCCATTCCGAAGGCTTCGTGAATTTCCACTGTTCTTAATTGTCGGAACACTTCAAGTCCAACGTTGCGGTTTAATTTCTTATTATATATATGGAAGGCATGCTCCCTTAAATTAATGAGCGTATCATCAATGTCAAATCCAAATCTCACTTTATCACTACCCTTATATTTTATGAATAAATGACGAATTGCGTAGCGAAGCTTTGTTCCTTTTCAATTTGAATCGCTTGTAATCGTTCAATTTCCCTTTTTCGTTCCGTTTCACAATTAATTAAGTCTAATTTATTTATTTCTTCAGGTGTAATGATTTGTGCTAAACAATCAGCATCTTTCATCGCACTATTTAAGCCAAATGCACCTGTAGGGGTCATAGTATGTACGGCGTCACCAACGAATGCAACACCATTTCCTCCCCAATTTTCACTAAAGTTACTATGAACATCAAGAAGAACAAAATCATTCCATGACTGAATATTTTCTTTTACAGATTGCTCTAAAATAGGAAAAGCCATAATTAATTTATCTATAAAAGGTGTAAATGGTTGTTTACGTAATTCTGGGAAAGATCCCTCTTCAATATTCCAGCCTATTTGAACATAGCCTTTTGCTTGGGTAAATAGAGAAAGCTGAAAGCCATCAATTAATGCCATTTTAATAGATGGCTCCCAACCAGGTGGTGCAGGAATTCTTGCCCAAAGTAAGTCATAACCGTGTTTTCTTTTACTAACTTCAATGCCCGCTTTCTTTCTCACTGTAGAATAACGCCCATCCGCTCCAACTGTTAAACCGCATTCTATTGACAGTTCTTTCCCTTCATTCAATGCTTTTACACCATAAATATTATTTTGTTCGTTAACTAACAAATCAACAACCTTTGTATTCGTCAAAAGTGTAAAGTTAGGGTACTGTTTTGCTTCTTCAATTAAAACTTGTAAAAGATGCGCTTGTGGCACATGAATTCCAAGGTGACCTACTTTTGGGTCAGGCTGTATTTTCTTCAACAACTTTCCATTTTCCCAATATTCAAGGGATTCCATCGCAAGCATTCCTAACTCTTCTACTTTAGAAAACAAACCGTGTTTTTTTAGAATCGCTTCGCCTTCCTCGTTTAAATGTTCTCCACGAAAAGCTTTCGCTATTTTTTGATGGCGTTCAATAAGTATGACAGATACATTTTGTTTGGCTAATAAATATGCAAGCAATGCTCCACCAGGTCCTGCGCCAACAATACATACATCCGTTTTATAATTCACTGATTTCACCTTTTCTTTGGATAAGCTACTACATATAAGTCTTGTCCTAATTGTTCATAGGATTCGAAGTTAAGTTCAATTGCCTCATCCATTGACTGTAAATCTTCACCTAAGAAAGGTGTTTTCGAATTTTTACCACCTAGCACTTTAGGTGCAATGTAAACGAGGTATTTATTTATTAATCCTTCTCTTAGGAAAGAAGCATTTACTTCTCCCCCACCTTCAACTAATATGTCTGTAATCCCAAGTTTATATAATTCATCTAACATTTGCTCTAAATTTAATCTATTTGCTTTTTTCTCGACAAAAAGAATGGTAACTCCCTTATTTTGAAGAGTTTCCACTTTCTCTGAGTCAACATTAGAAGTAGATGTAACAATGATCGTTTTAGCCTCGGTTGTATTTAACACTTTTGCCTCTAATGGAATTCGTAATTGACTATCCAGAATTACTCGAATTGGATTTTTTCCATCATAAGTTTTTAAACGAGTAGTCAACTGAGGATCATCTGCAATTACTGTTCCGATGCCAACTAAAATTGCATCTACCTTATTACGAATTTCATGAACATGGCTTCTAGCTTCTTCTCCACTTATCCATTTAGAGTGACCATTTTGTGTTGCAATTTTACCGTCTAAAGTCATAGCAAATTTTGAAATTACGAAAGGACGGCTCGTTAACATGTTATGGATAAAACGCTCATTAAGCTTTAAAGCTTCCTCTTCTAGTACACCAACATCAACTTTAATGCCTGCATCTTCGATTAAACGAATCCCTCGTCCTGCAACCTCTGGGTTAGGATCCCTTGTAGCTACGACAACGCGAGCGACTTTTGACTTCACCACTAAATTAGCACAAGGTGGTGTTTTACCAAAATGCGAACACGGCTCTAAAGTAACATAAAGGGTAGCCCCTTCTGCATGTTCTCCAGCCATATTAAAAGCATGCACCTCTGCATGAGGTTCTCCCGCTTTTCGGTGTAACCCTGTTCCAACAATTACACCATTCTTTACTAACACTGCTCCAACAACAGGATTAGGATTTGTATTACCTAATGCAGAAGCTGCTAAATCCAATGCTAATTGCATATAATCTCTATCTGTTTTCAACATGCGCACCTACTCACACACTAATTTTAGTATCAGTAATATGTCCTGATTTTTCGATTTTTGTACTTAAATAAAGGCGATTTGTCTCCGTTAAACCACCCCAAATTGAAATATGTTTTTCTGCCAGTAATCCGTGATTTTTTAATGCTGCTAGTTTGTTTGGATTGTTCGTAATTAATGTAACAGGTTTTTCTCTTAAAGCCTCTAACACTTGAATAGCTTCTTCATATGATCGTGTATCGTCTTCAAAGCCTAGCGCTTCATTTGCTTCAACAGTATCATAGCCTTCTTCTTGTAATAAGTATGCTAATGATTTTGAAAACAATCCAATTCCACGACCTTCGTGGTTTGCTAAGTAGAATACAGCTCCACAACCGTGTTCTTTAACCATTTTCATCGATTCATGTAATTGGTATCCACAATCACAACGTTGACTACCAAATATATCGCCAGTATGGCAAATGCTGTGCATACGGATGATTGCATCATCACCATTTGTAAAATCACCATATACTAATACAGAAGATTGTTGTTTTGAAGCCAGATTTTCATTCACTATTAAATCAAGTATATCTTCTTTTGTTTTTTGACCATCAACAGTTAGCCATGTGTACCATTGAAATGTAGTCTCGAAATCTCCTTGTTTAACTGGTAGTTTAACAGGTCCAACTATGCAAATAGTTTGTTGTTCTTTATACTGTACGATTTTCATTTTATTTAATAATATTTCTTTTTTATTTTTCAAAATAACATTTTTCATAAGACATCACCCATTCATTTTCAGCTGTATATTCATTACTTACTTTTCGTAACCTAGTTTACAATAATAAAGAAAATGCGTCAAACCATTGTATGTATACATATATTTTTTACCTATGATGAATATCCAATATGTCATAAAATAATACAATAGAAGAACATACTAGAAATAACAATTATAAAGTATGTTTACCGTTAGATACAGTAATTCGTTCTAAAGAAATGCGTGAAAGTTGGTGATGAGTAATGAAAGAAAAAATAGCATGGGTGACAGATACTTCAGCCATGTTAGATGAAGAGTTTATTGTGAAAAATAATATTTATGTAGTGCCAATCGTAGTTATTCTCGATGAAGGTCCATTGAGAGAATCAGTGGATATATCGTTAGAAGAATTTTATATGAAATTAAGAACGTCAAAAAATCCAACAACATCACAACCTGTCATTGGTGAATCCGTTGACTTATATAAACGTTTGAAATCGGAAGGCTATACATGTGCTATTGCAGTACACCCTTCAAAGAAACTATCGAATACACTTGAAAGTGCGTATACTGCTGCAAAATTAGCAGATTTCAAAGTATATCCAATCGATTCTAAAAATATCTCTTATCCAATGAAAAAATTAATAGAATATGGAAAACAGTTAGAAGCTGAAGGGACATTAGTAGAAACAATAGTTCAAAAAATGGAGAGCATGGCAGATCAATTTGTTTTAACTGGTATACCATATAACCTCACGCAACTCCAAAAAAGTGGTAGAGTTCCTGGAATTGCAGCATTTCTCGGAAACTTATTACAATTAAAATTAATTCTTTCATTTGAAGGTGGATTAGTTCTACTAAAAAATAAAGTTCGAACGATGAAAAAGGCAAAAAATTATTTAATTGATTTTTTAAATACTGATTTAAACCGTTTTTTAATTGATGAAGTTGCAATTGTCCATTGTAATAACGAAGAAGAAGCAGAAATCTGGAAAGGTGAACTTCGACACCTTTATCCAAGTATAAAATTTTTAATTTACCCATTTAGTTCAGCTATTGCTGTTCATGCTGGTGAAGGTACTATCGGGTTAAGTTGGTTACGCAAGTAAAGTAATACAAAATATAAAGGTTCCACATTAAATGTGTGAACCTTTTTTAATCGTTATAAACTTGCAAATCGGTGATATACATCATGTAATGTTTTACAGCCCAACATCTGGACTTTATCAATGTAAATACCCCAAATTTCCGCTGTCATTTTAGCATCACCTAGTGCATGATGTCGATTTTCAATGGGTATATGATGGTAATTACATAATTCATCGAGCGTGTATTTTTGAAAATTTGGTTCCACTATTTTTAATAAGAATGAGGTGTCAACAATACGATGCTTAAATGATGTTTTAAAAAGTTTATTACAAAAATGTTGCATAAAACTTCTTTCATGATTCGAGTGGTGAGCAACAAGGGGGGTGTTTCCGATAAATTGAAAGAATTTTATCAATACATCAGATAATGGAGAGGCTACTTTAGTGTCTTCAGCAGTTATCCCTGTTAATTCTTCAACCTCTTTAGGAACAGGCAGGTCTGAAAAAACTAAAGAATAGTATAGTTCCTGTTCCAATATTTTTTTACCATGCATTTTAGTAGCACCAATTGATAGAATTCTATCTCCTCTTTCAGGATAAAACCCTGTAGTTTCAATATCGAATACAACAACTTTTAGTTCATCTAATGGTACGTACATTACATTTTCATTTAACATTTGTTGTTGTAAATTTCTTAAATAAGCCATTTGTTGTAGGTTTTGTGTTTCACTTATTCCAATTAACGATTGTCTCGATTGTATTCCTTTAAAAATCTTTAAAAATGGTTCAAATGCCATAAAATACACCCTTCATTATTTAAAATTACAAAATTTTATATCATTGTAATACTTGAGCTATCACTTGATCATGAAGACTTTTTCCATCTTTTAAAATTCGTTTTATTTCCTTTTTTTGTTCATTTGTTAGTAATCTCACATTCAGATAATGGGTATCATCATAACTTGCACCATTTAAGAATGTCATACGATAGTTTAATAAATTGGAAAAATTACTCTCGCAACCTTCCAGAACATTTCCGTATATTTCCATTCCATTCAGAACTTCTATACGTTGCAGCGTAGAGCATTCTAAAATGCCTTCCTTAATTGCAAGTAGTCTAATAGAGTTAACATATGGAATAAATGCAGCGTACTTTAAATTAATACCCCCTTGGAATTTCCCATGCTGTTCTATCATTATTTGCCCTAAAGGACCGATTGCATTTCTAACGTGTTTTATATTAGCTACAATCCTATGTAATAGACTTGGATGTTCAATTTGATATTGGTAAATACTATATTTCAACTCTTGTATATAATTGGTATTACCATAAAGCTCCCTTGCATCATAGAAAATTTGCAAATACCTTATACTCTCCCAACTTTCGTCTGCCATCCAATTAAATAGTTGTCGTTCCCACTGAACAAATGATTTACACCAAACAGGATTGGAACTCATAATATTGCCTTTACAATAAGGATAGCCTACAATGTTCAATCCAACAGAAATCTCCTTACCAAGCGCTAAAAAATATGCATCACTTTCTATGTCTGACTTAGCATAAATAATTCCATGATCCTGGTCACTTACTATACCTTGCTCTAGTCTCCCACCACTTCCAGTTATAAACCACGTAAACTCGCATGGAATATTGTATTTTGACAACTTTTTCATTGCCACGTCTAATACTTTGCTCATAACTTGATCATGGAAATCATTTAAAGATTGATTCGTATCAAGATATGAGGATATATTTTGATCCTTCCAATGTTTTATAGATTCATACGTTTCCATGATTCACATCCTTTAGTTTAAAAAGGGCTGCTAGAAAGGTAATCTTCCTAAACAGCCTATCGATTTATTAATATATGAACAATGTTTCTTTTATATTATTTTTCTGTCGTGGCAGCTGTCGTTAAATTAGCATGTTTTTCTTGCATTTGTTCTGGATAACCGTAACTTCCGTGCTCACTAATATCTAAACCCATAATCTCCTCCTCCTCAGAGACGCGAAGTCCTATAATCATATCTAATGCTTTTAAAATAATAAATGAAACGATGAATGCAAAAGCTCCTGATGCAACAACTCCTAATGCTTGAACACCTAATTGGTCGAACCCACCTCCGTAGAAAAGTCCTGCTTGCCCCCATTCGATTTCAGTTGATAATGCAGGGACTGCGAAAAGACCGTTTGATAAAGTACCCCAAACACCTACAGTACCGTGAACGGATAAAGCAGCAATTGGATCATCTATTTTCAGTCTATCAAATAGTTTCATAGAGAATACGACCATAATACCTCCAATAAGACCAATTACTACCGCAGCCCATGGTTCAACAAATCCACAAGAAGCTGTGATCGCAACTAAACCAGCTAGTGCACCATTTAATGTAGTAGGAATATCAGCTTTACCTGTTACAGCCCAGACAGTAAACATCGCTGCAATTGCACCTGCACCAGCTGCTAATTGTGTATTTAATAATACGAAACCTAAAAATCCATCTGAAACTCCAAATGTTGAAGCTCCGTTGAATCCGAACCAACCTACCCAAAGAATTAATACACCTAATGCAGTGAAAACTTGATTATGACCTAAAAGATTGTTTGAAGAGCCATCCTTGTTATATTTACCAATACGCGGTTTTAAAATCATCGTTGCTGCAAGGGCAGCCATCGCGCCAGTTAAGTGAACTACAGTGGAACCAGCAAAGTCTTGTTTCCCATGTTCAGCTAACCATCCTCCACCCCAAATCCAATGTGCAACAATCGGATATATAACTGCTGAAAATAACACTGCAAATATAATATAGATCGATAACTTAGCGCGTTCAGCAAATCCTCCGAAAGCAATCGTTAGTGAAACTAGTGCGAACATTACTTGGAATGAAAAATCGACAGCTGGAGTTAACCCTCCATCAGCAGCAGAATAATCACCATAAAAGAAATTCGATAAACCGATAAAGGCATTTCCTTCACCATATATAAATCCATATCCTACCGCCCAAAATACAATTGTTCCGATACCTGCAGTAAAAATAGTCTTACCTGCAATATGACCTGCATTTTTCATTCTAGTTGAACCAGCTTCAAGTAAAATAAATCCTCCAATCATAAAGAAAACTAAAATTGCACCCATAGCTACCCAAAGGTTATCCATTAATACGACAACAGCATTTACATCCATCAACATTCTCCTTTCTTTGATCTCCGTGTAACATATACTCCATTTTTATGTAATGAAATGTTACACAACTCTTATAGTTTTATTTTAACTTGTCAGAAAATACAGTCAATATCATTATTCGATGATATTAATCTAATGTAAGAAATAATGACATTGATTTTGGTTGTATCCCTTACCAACAATAAAAATGGCCACAAGTAAAAACTTGTGGCCATTTTTTAAGTATATAATTAATTCAATAATCGATCTGTTAAGTAGCTCGGGAACATATAAATGCCATCGATCAAATCCAAGTCGTAATGTTTTTGTCTAAATTTTGATTGATATACGTATTCCATAAGAACAATTTCATCATCTGTTGCTTCACATAGTACACCGGAAATTGATAATCCATTTTTAAATGCAACACCGATTGGCTGACCTATTAACGCTTTTATCCTATCCTGCATAGATTAGCCCCCCTTCCTAACAGTTTATGACTTGTAGGTTGGAGGGCCTGTGTGTTTGCCTTTTTTTAAATAATGAAAAATTATTTATTGTTTATTCTTTCTTATGTCCTTTCATTAATTTTTCAAATCGCTCCATCATTAAATCTTTTTTCGGATTTAAGTGATAGGGATTTTTTTCTACCCCAAATTCTTCGTTTTGTTTCGAATATGTGAAAACACTTATTTTATCTCCTGCGGATGCCGTTGAATCATTAATTACATTTTCTTGTATTCCATCTGGATGAGGACTAGCTTGGACATGCTGGTTTTGTGTATCCTTTGGCATAAATATATCTCCTCCTACTACTATTTTGCGATTAGAGAATTGATTTATGCTCTTCAAAATATACCATGCGACTTTACCTAACATCTCAAATTTACCCAAAGTGTAGAATACTTTATCTCAACCACTGTTGTTGGATTGATACTCTCTATTCTTTATACCATTAAACCAATAATTCCATAACAAACATAAATTAATTTCCAAAGCACAAACTAAAAAACAAACTTTTTATGCAAAATACTTTGACATCGCATATGAAATAAGGTAAATTACCAAAGGGCGAACAATTTGAGCCCAATATTTAAAAATATTCGTTTTTTGAGGTGTGTATTTATGGATAACGTTTTTGATTACGAAGATATTCAATTGATTCCTAATAAATGTATTGTTAACAGTCGTTCCGAATGTGATACTTCTGTTATGTTTGGTGGCTTTAAATTTAAATTACCTGTTGTACCTGCAAATATGCAGACTATTATTGATGAAAAAATTGCAATTCAATTAGCTGAAGATGGTTACTTCTATATTATGCACCGTTTTAATCCTGAAACTCGTGCTGATTTTATTAGAGATATGCATGCAAGAAAATTAATTGCATCAATTAGCGTTGGAGTTAAGGAAGAGGAATATAAATTTATCGAACAACTTGCAATTGAAGATCTAGTGCCTGAATTTATCACTATCGACATTGCTCACGGACATTCAAATAATGTAATTGCGATGATTAAACATATTAAAACTCACTTACCACAAAGCTTTGTTATTGCTGGTAACGTTGGAACACCAGAAGCAGTACGTGAACTAGAAAACGCTGGCGCAGATGCAACAAAGGTTGGTATCGGACCAGGTAAAGTATGTATTACAAAAATTAAAACTGGATTTGGTACAGGTGGATGGCAACTAGCAGCCTTACGCTGGTGTGCAAAAGCTGCTACAAAACCGATTATTGCTGATGGTGGCATTCGTACACACGGAGATATTGCAAAATCTGTACGTTTCGGAGCTTCAATGGTAATGATTGGTTCATTATTCGCAGGTCATGAAGAATCTCCAGGTCAAACTGTTGTAAAAGATGGTAAAATGTACAAAGAATACTTCGGTTCTGCATCTGAATTCCAAAAAGGTGAAAAGAAAAACGTTGAAGGTAAAAAAATGTATGTTGAACATAAAGGTTCATTAAAAGATACATTAATTGAAATGGAGCAAGATTTACAATCTTCTATTTCTTATGCAGGGGGAAATAAATTAGAGGCAATTCGTACAGTTGACTACGTTATTGTAAAAAATTCTATTTTCAACGGCGATAAAGTCTATTAATAAAAATGAGGAACCCTTAAAGAGAGTTCCTCATTTTTTATTTATATTGTTCAACGAGTGACTTGTATTCTTCATACCACTTTTCCCACTCATTATCAGGAATTTCTATTGTTGAATCATTTATAACATTACTTAAGTGCATCAAGCAAACTTGCCATCCAGCTAAATCTTTTGGTGTATGGTCCGTTAATTGATTTATGAATTCCTTCATTATTAATTTTGATCCGTTATTCATAGGGAAAACTTCAAAACGGACTATACTTCTCCCCACTCGAACTCAATTACCGATTGATCTTCAAAATCAGTTATTTTCATTTCTTCGAACTTATCAGAACCATCATTATAATGGAAAAGCATTTTACCATCTTTGCGCATATCGACTATTTCCAAATGCGCCATCCATTTTTTAAAATGTTCATTATTAGTAATACTATCCCATACTTTTTCAGTTGGTTGATGAAATTCATTTACATATTCTGCAGTAAATTTCGTTCCATTTTTAGTTAATGTTGCAATTGTCAATTGTGTTTCCTCCATTGAATAATTATTTATTTCATTCTACCCTATTTTTTCATTAAACGATGAAAAGAAGAGTGTTTTGTTTGTAAATCAAGAAGTTTAGTGTCCTTTTTGGATCATTAAAAAATGACCATCAAGCGTAATCCAGATACGACATATTAAGAATTATGTGCATTTGCACTTAATTATTAATATGTCCTATGATTATTTCGGATACTGATTAAAAGGAGTTTATAAAAATATCGATGAAAAAAACGACTATGAAAAATCATTAGTCGTTTTCCTTTTTAAGCTAAATAAGCTTCTTTTATTTGTTCATTTTCTATAAGTTCAGAGCCTGTTCCCGATAATACAATTGCACCGTTTTGAATTACATATCCACGATGTGCAATACTTAATGCTTGATAAGCATTTTGTTCGATTAAAAGAATCGTTATTCCCATCGAATTTAATTGAAGAATGATTTCAAAAATTTGTTCAACGATTATTGGAGCTAATCCCATAGAAGGTTCGTCTAGCATTAGTACCTCAGGCTGCATCATTAACGCACGCCCGATTGCAAGCATTTGCTGTTCTCCACCACTCATTGTACCGCCTTTTTGATTCAACCTTTCTTTTAATCTTGGAAAATAGCTGAAAACCGTTTCCATACGTTCTTGAATAATATCTTTTCCTTTTACTGAATAGGCACCCATTTGTAAGTTTTCCTTAACTGTTAGTTGGGCAAAAATTCTTCGGCCTTCAGGGACATGGGCAAGTCCTAAAAGCGTTGTTTCATGTGGTGGTCTATTTGTAATATCCTTATCTTTATAAATAATGGATCCATTTTTCACTTTCGCTAAACCGCTAATGGATTTTAATGTTGTTGATTTACCTGCTCCATTACTTCCGATTAGTGTAACAATTTCCCCTTTACCTACATCCATACTAATTCCTTTTAACGCTTGAATAGCTCCATAATATGTTTCAATGTTATTCAGTTGTAGTATTGGCACTTGCCTCACTCCTTTGCCCTAATTGCACCGCACCTGAACCTAAATACGCTTCAATTACTTTTGGATTTGTTCGAATCTCATTTGGTGTACCTTCAGCAATTTTTTCACCATGGTCAAGTACATAAATTTGTTCTGAAATTTCCATAACAAGCTTCATATCATGTTCAATCAGTAAAATTGATACGTCAAATTCCTCACCCATTTGTTTAATGATATCCGTTAGCTCTTTCGTTTCCTTTGGATTCATACCTGCTGCAGGTTCATCTAATAAAATTAATTTAGGCTTTGTAGCAAGGGCACGGGCAATTTCTAGTTTCCGCTGGGCACCGTAACTTAAATTTTTCGCCTTTTCATTTAATAATGGTGCTAGATCAAAATATTCTAATAGTCGATACGCTTCCTTTTCTGCCTCTAGTTCTTCATTTCTAGTACTAGGCAAGTTAAGAATAATTCCTAACAAACCTGTTTTTAAATGTTTATGCATACCAACCAGAACATTTTCAAGCACTGTCATCTCTCCAAAAAGACGTATATTTTGAAACGTTCTAGAAATCCCTCTTTTAGCGACTTCATCCGGCTTTAATCCTACAACCGATTTACCTTCTACTAAAATTTCACCAGATGTCGGCTGATAAACCCCAGTTACTAAGTTAAAAAACGTTGTTTTCCCTGCCCCGTTTGGACCAATTACCGCTGTAATAGAACCTTTTTCCACACTCAACGTAATATCTTTATTTGCAATTAAACCACCGAATTCCTTCGTTACGTTAGTTACTTCTAATATTGGCATTTATACCCCTCCTACATTGAATAAAGTTAAATATGAATGAAGTTAAACATTATCTTTATCAATCGCTACAGAATTTTCTCGATCGATAGAAAGTGAATTGGAGCTTTTCAACTTACTTTCATCAAACTTTTTGTTTTTAGCAGGGATTAATCCAATAGGTCTGTACAATGCAAAGATTACTAGAAGTAACCCAAATAATAACTTTTGCATTTTTGCCGGTGATAAGGCATCAGGTATCGTTATCATTCCGCTTAAATTTAACTGGTTTACCCAATTCGTAAGCTCAGTTAATACTTGTAAATTTAAAATTGTTACTAAAGCAGCACCTAATATTACTCCAGGAACACTACCCATTCCACCAAGAACAACCATAACTAGAATTGTAAATGACTCTAACAACGTGAAGCTCGTTGGGTCAATAAATGCCTGTTTAGCTGCGAATACAACCCCCATCATCCCTGAAAATGTTGCCCCAAGAGCAAAAGCTAATAGTTTTGTTTTAACTAATGGAATTCCCATAGCTTGAGCTGCAATTTCATTTTCACGAACTGCTTTCCAAGACCTTCCAAGCTTTGAATGCTCAAATCGTAACACTGCAAAAATCGTAAAAGCTAAGATGAGCAAAGTTACAAAATAGAAATGATGTGGAAATACAAGATTAAATCCAAATATCGATGGAGGTGTAACAGAAGAAATACCCATTGCACCATTTGTAAAGTTTATTGGACGGTCAAGATTGTTAAATACGATACGAATAATTTCACCAAAACCAAGGGTTACAATTGCTAAGTAATCCCCTTTAACACGGAGTACAGGTATTCCAATTAGCACTCCCGCAATAGCCGCACAAATACCGCCGATAATTAAAAAGATCCAAAAACTTTCTCCACCTAGCGGATATTGTCCGAAAGGCATAAAGTTTGAAGCTTGTGGTGTTGCAAAAATTGCATAAGAATAGGCACCTACAGCAAAGAATGCAACAAACCCTAAGTCAAGTAATCCTGCCAAACCTACTACAATATTAAGTCCAAGTGCCATAGCTACATATATTCCGACCATCGTCGCTACTTCCATATACGACTGGAATGCTGGTCCTCCACTAGAGGCCATAGGAAGTAATATGAATAAGATACCCGCACTAACAATCCACTTCGTTAAATTCTTTAACTTCATATAGTAAAGAACGAGTAACGAAGCTAATAACAATAGAAAGGCTACGACTGATTTTTGAGATAAATATAATGATAAGGAAGTGATGACAACAAATAATGTAAATAAAATAACTTGTGACCATTTATTTTGTAAAAAACTCGTTAATTTTTCTTTCATGATAGTCACCTACACTTTCTCTGCAGTCGGTTTGCCTAATAATCCTTCTGGCCTGAAAATAAGCACAATGATTAAGATAGCAAACGCGAATACATCTTTATATTCTGCACCGAAGATTCCACCTGTTAAAATAGAAAGATTTGCAGCAGCAAACATCTCCATTAAACCAAGGATTACACCTCCGAGCATAGCTCCACGAATATTGCCAATCCCACCTAATACGGCAGCAATAAACGCCTTTAATCCAAGGATAAACCCGATATAAGGGTCAATTGTTCCATATTGCATAGCAAATAACACACCCGTAGCTCCACCAAGTGCAGATCCTACAAAAAATGTAGTTGAAATTACTTTATTCACATTAATAGACATTAATGAAGCAGTCTCACGGTCTAAAGAAACAGCTCGAATCGCCGTTCCCCACTTTGTCCTATTAACAAAGTAATCTAGTGCAACCATTAATAAGATTGCTGTAATTAATACAATTAGAAATGATGTTTTAAAACTAGCATTATTAAACCAACTGGAAATAGAGGAGAAATTAATCGTTATTTGATTAGAAAATAATGAAGGACCCGTTAAGATGTAACGACCAGTCGCAAGCTCTGCGATAAAACGAATTACATCTTGTAGGATAAATGAAATACCAATTGCCGTAATTAAAGGTATTAACCTTGGTGCACTTCTTAATGGTCGATAGGCAACCCTTTCCATTCCGACTCCTATTAAACCTGTAAATGAAGCTGTTATTACAATGACTATAATGAATAAAAGTAATTGCGGGATCGCTGTAGTCCAACTCATTCCCATAAGCATTATAAAGAAACCCGTCCCAATAAAAGCACCTGTCATAAAGATTTCTCCATGTGCAAAGTTAATAAGTTGTAAAATACCATATACCATAGTGTAACCAAGCGCTACAACTGCATAAATAGCACCTAATGCAAGTCCATCAATTAAAACTTGTGGCAAACTGAACAACAATTCCTGAAGCATCCTAAACCCTCCCTAAATCAACTTTTTCCTATATGCGAACAATATTCAAATGCGTATTTCCATCACGATTATTTCAATAATTGCATTCGGATAACGTTTTACGAAGTTGTCCCAATCTTATATGCAGAAAAAGTGTTGAGAGTAGCCCCAACACCTTTTTACACATGAAGAATGTGGATTATTGTCTAGCTGCGAATGCTAGCTCCGCGAAAACTTCAGAACTGCCATCAAGGGCAAAGGGCGCGCCCTTAATGTAAGTTCTTCCTGTTTTTTCGGAGATGAGCGAGCATTCTCCGCTTTTCTATTGACCTACTTCACCAACTTGAACTGGAGGATATGAAGCTTCTTCGAACTCATAAATGAACACTTTCGAATTTACGTTATCACCTTTATCATCAAATGTTACAGTAGTCAGTGCACCTTCATAATTTTCAATTGCACGAACTGCTGTAGCTACATCTTCTCTAGATGGAAGCTTTCCACCATTTGAATTAATGGCGTCTTCTAAACCTTTTAAGAATACACCCATTGAATCGTAAGCATATACAGAGAATGATTCAGGATCTTTGTTAAATTTCGCCTTGTAATCAGCTACGAACTTTTTACCTTCTTCTGTTGCATTACTATCCCCAGCGATTGATGTTATAAATGTGTTTATAATTGCATCTCCAGCAATGTCAACTAGACCAGAAGAGTCCATTCCGTCTCCACCCATGAATGGTACTGTAATTCCCTTATCACGAGCTTGTTTGATTAAAATTCCACCTTCAGAATATAAACCACCGAAGTAAACTAAATCAGGTGATGCAGTTAAAACTTGGTTTATAACACCATTGAAATCTTTTTCACCAATAGTGATAGAACCTTCACCAACGATTTCAGCACCTAAATCTTTCGCTTCCTTCGTAAATGTATCTGCAATACCTACACCATATGCAGTTTTGTCAGTTATCACAAAGATTTTCTTTGCACCTAACTCATTAACTGCATAAGCTGCACCTGCAGGACCTTGTAAGTCGTCACGAGCTACAATACGGTTTACAGTTTTTAATCCGCGCTCTGTCACTTCAACTGCAGTATTCGCAGGTGAAACCATTACAAGATTGTATTTTTCATAAACTTCAGATGAAGGAATCGCTACCCCAGAGTTGTAGTGTCCAATTACTCCATAAATTGATTCATCAGCACCAATTACGTTTGCATTGGATACACCTTTTTTCGGGTCACCTTGATCATCATAAGGCTCTAATTGAAGAACAAAGCCCATTTCTTCAAACTTTGCTTTTTCTTCATCTAATTTCATTTGAGCTCCAGACTTAATAGCATCTCCAATTACTGAAGATCCCCCTGAAAGTGGTGATTGTGTAGCTATTTTAATAACTGTTTTACCACCACTCGTCTCAGTACCTTCACTTGAGTTGGAAGTCTCACCTGACGAACAGGCAGCTAATATCCCAATCGTCAAAATACTTGAGAGTAGTAATGTTAGTGACTTTTTCAATTTCATAGCAAACCCCCTAATTCTATTTTTTGTTTACTAGTGTTTGACACTAGTTCTTTCTAAGTATAAAGATGAAACTATAAATTCACATTAACCTTGTCAGATGTTCTAACACACTTTTTATTAATTAATATAATTCAACTCATTAATTTTTTTCATTCCTTTCAAATTTGTTGAAATATGTCTAACATTAGCTGAATTTGTGTTAATTTTTCTAACATCTACGACAAATTACTTGTTGTAATCATTTTGTGAAAAAAGTAAAATGATTAATATTAATCTTTTTTCTGAAAATTTAGAAAGAGAGGTTTTGCAATGCCTTTAACCGATGGATCATTTAAAAATAAAAAAGTAATTTCGATTGGAACGGTAAGTGAATTAACTGGTTTATCTGAAAGACAAATTCGATATTACGAATCTAGAAAACTAATTTTTCCCGAACGGTCCAAAACTGGACTCCGTAAGTATTCCTTTCAAGACATTGAAACATTAATAGAAATTGCTAATCGACTAGAAGATGGAGTATGGACAAACGAAATACGCAAGGAACTGAAAGGACGGAAACAATTAGCAAAGGATCCAGGTTTTACAAATCAGCTAATAAAAGGACAGCTTAATGCTCAAATTAAAATGTAAGTCACTAAATCTTATGTGCTCTCAAATTAAATATGATAAAAAAAGACTAATTTGAAAATCACCAAAGTTCGTTGGTATCATTTCAACATTAGTCTTTTTTACTATTAAAATTAATTGAGCTTATATGTCTAACACAATCTTTCAATACAAAACATACGAAAGTAAAACTTAAATAAGCGCTAACCATTTTCGATTTTGCTCAATTTGTACAGAAATTCTTCTATCAAAAAATGTAGATAAAGTATCCTCATTTAATAAATCACTTGATTTACCCTTCGCAAATACAGTACCTTGTTTTAATAATAATGAATGTGTAAAACATGGTAAAACTTCTTCAATGTAATGGGTTACATAGATTAAAGTAGGACCATCTTCTAGTTTTGCAATTTTTTCTATAAACTTCAGAAGCTCTTCTCTAGCAATAATATCGAGTCCATTACACGGCTCATCTAATACTAAAATTTTTGGTTCTGCCATTAAAGCTCTAGCAATTAGTACCCTTTGTTTCTCTCCTTGCGAAAGTACGCCATAATCTTCATTTTCTAAATGTAAACAATTTAAAAATTCCAACAATTTTTGAGCTGTTTCTACATCCTTCTTTTCCACTGCTTCATATAATCCAATTGATGCGAATTTACCGCTTAAAACAACACCTAGTACACTTTCATTTCTTTGAAATTCATGTTTTATCGAAGAACTTACTAATCCAATTTCTTTTCGTAATTCTTGTAAATTAGTTTTTCCAAACTCTTTACCTAATATCTTTACTCCACCTTTATAAGGATAAACATAACCGTTCACTACGTTTAATAATGTCGTCTTCCCTGATCCATTTAGCCCGATAATGCACCAATGTTCACCACTTTTAACAGTCCATGAAACATCTTTTAAAATATATTTTTTATTTCTTAATACATCTATTCTATCGATTTCAATCATTTAGAATCGCCTCTACTTTTACTTAGTTTCCTATCCTTTTTGTTTAAAGAAATTAGAATGGTAAGTATAACAATAGCACAGAGTATATTAAAATATGATAATACCCTTTCCTCATTCCAGAAGAAATAGCTTTGAATAGAGAAAATGATAATAAGCCCTATACCATAGAATTTCATGCAGTTGTTTAATGGTCTTTTCATTTTGCTTGTACCTCAATTAGCCATTTTTCTAATATTTGGTTAAATTGTGCCGATGCTTTAAAAGGTGAATTATGTGCTACCTTCTCAAATATAAATCCATTAGCATTTAATGAATTATTTTTTAACCGTTCAAAGGACTGTTTTACTATTTTTTGTTCCTTACTACCGATTGTATATAGTAACGGTATCTTCGTTTCATAAAAGGAATTTGGTACTTCAAAACACATGTTTTCCTTCATCATGTTTAGAAAAGCATCTTTAGATAGTAGCAATGACTCTTCAAAATATGTATTAAATAAATGTTCAGGTATGCCCATACTACTAGCTTGTAGCTTTGCGAACAGTCGACTTCTTGTCAAAGGATATGAGTATTTTAATGATATATCCATCAATCGATTGTTTATTGGAACAACTAATGGGCTATTAATCATTGCAGCTTGTATTTTACTTAGACTGTTGCCAATCATCGAAATACATATTTGTGCACCAATACTAAAACCGACTAAGATTATTTTTCTATTTTCTAAATTTTCATCTATGAATTTGTTCAGCTCAATTGCTGTATGTTGAATTTTAAAATGAGAATTCGAAAGTGGGAGTTCGGGTATTAATAAAAAATAGTCCCGTTGAAAATATCGAACCTGTTCCTCCCACATCCAACCCCCTACTCCTCCTCCATGAAGAAATAAGATGGTTGGATTTTTCTCATCCCCAAAAGTATTAATTTTCATCCGTTTTTTTCCCCTTTACCAAAAAAGTTTTATACTTTGAAAAGGGAAAACTCTTAGTTTTGACTCGCCTAAAATAGCTTCCATAGAAATTAACCCGTAATGTCGACTATCAGCACTCTTCAATCGATTATCTCCTAAAACAAATATAAATCCTTCAGGCACTTTATCTTCCCCAATAATTTCTTGGAGAGTGAAGTTTTCAGTTATTCGATTTTGTAGAGGGTCAGCAGCTTCCCGATTTACATATGGTTCTTCATATTCTTCACCATTAACAATTAATACATCATCTTTCATTTCGACTGTATCACCAGGTAGTCCAATTACACGTTTAATATAATATTCATCTTCGTATGGTGCTTTAAAAACAACATGATCAAATCGATTAATTTTACTAATTTTACTAACAATGATTACATCTTTATTTTCATATGTTGGGACCATTGAAGCACCTTTTACTACAACTGGTGAAAAAATGTATTCACGACAAACAAATGCAACTACAATTCCAAAAACAATTGCAAACACCCATGAAATAATCTCTTTTTTTGTTGAAGCTTTTTTTTCAGTCATGCACCCGACTCCTCATATCATTCAATACTATCTCCATATTACATTATTTGGCGTTATTTAGGAAATCAATGACTACCATTTTAATATAGTATTAACAATTTAAATGTATATAAAGGACGATAAAATAAAAAAGACTTAAAAGGTAGTCACCTTCTAAGTCATATGTTTTGTCTATTAACGAATTGTTTTTAATGCTGTGCTCCAAGAAATTACTTGGTCAAGCATATCATTAACTGATTGAGTTTGAACGTCTGCTGGTTTTAATACATTTCCGTTTTCAAAATCAGTGAATAAAGATAAAGCTGGGTGTACGCGAACGTCAGCAACTAATAATTCACCAAGAATTCCACGTAAATGTTCAGCTGCACGAGCTCCTCCTACAGAACCGTATGATACGATACCAGCAGCTTTGTTATTCCATTCTTCACGTAAGAAGTCTAATGCATTCTTTAAAGCTCCTGAAATACTATGGTTATATTCAGAAACGATGAAAACAAATCCATCACAACCAGCTACTCTTTGAGACCAAGCTGCTACACCTGAAGCATCGCCTCCTGGTTCACCTAATAGAGGTAATTTAAATTCTGCAATATCAATAATTTCGTAAGAAGCATCGCCACGCTTGTCTGCAATACCTTTAACCCATTCACCAACTTGTGGGCTTACGCGACCTTCACGAGTACTACCTAAAATGATACCAATTTTTAGCATTTCTTTTCCTCCGTCTTGTTGTTGAGTTACTTCTTGTTTTTTACCAAATAATTTACTAAAAAATCCCATGTTTACTCCTCCAATAATTCCACCTTAATGTTCTGAACGACAAGATGTTTTTCATATTTGTTAGTTTGTCTTTGCTGCTATACATCAATCCTTCGTGCTACATTAATAAATGGAAATTGGGAAATAATTAAACATTATTAATTTCACCATTACTTTCTCAATTTATTCATATTCACAACTGGATAATGTTAGCGTAATAAAAAATTTCGAATTCAAGATATTTGTTAAAAAATTATTGGTTTCGAGCGTTCAAACCAACCTTTTTGAGTGAATCGATTAAGTTGATAACTTCTTCATCTGTTAATACACTAAAAATCTCTTCAATCTTTTTGACATGTAAAGGAAAAATATTGTCCATTAGATTTTTCCCTTCTTCCGTAATTACTGCATAAGTTACACGGCGATCCGTCGGGCATGCACTACGTTGAACTAAATTTTTCTCCACTAATTTGTCAACTACATAAGTGATACTACTACTCGCAATTAAGATTCTTTTACCGATTGCTTGTATCGGTTGATCGCCTTTATGATATAGCAATTCAAGAACTGCAAATTCAGTCGGATTTAAACCTTGTTTCACATGATCTTTTTTAGAAGCGTCTTGAACAGTTTGACTAGCTTTTAATAGTACAGTAAATGCTTTTAATCTATTATTTTGTTGGTCCAAAGGTATTCCCTCCTTCTACCAGCAACTCTTTCGAAGTTAAATATCTTTAATTCGAGATAAATATATCATTATTATTTCCCAATGTCAACAAACTAAACTTAGTATCGTCAATCTTCGAAAAACTATGTTTTATATAATAAAACTCGTGATTAATCTCACGAGTTTTAAATCGTTTTTTCATATTGTTTAATATATTTCTGTAATTCTTCTAGCGCATCATGAATACTTTGGAACCCTGGTATATTAGGAATGTTTTTCTCTTGTGCACTCAACTTTCGTTCAATCGCATTTGCCATTGATTCAAACAGAAGGAGAAAATGAGCTATTTCTTTATCATTTAACAAGGTTCTAGTATTAACTCTAGAACATTGTTCCAATAAATAGGTTAACTGTTCCACAGTAAATACAATCGGCCAATAATATTCCAATGCTTGTTTATCTTTTGGTATCTCACCAGAAGCAGTATCATAAACCATCTTTAAGTTTGACATGTTTGTTTTCATTTTATTGAAGTTAATATTTTCACCTGTGCTAGATTTATTACTTTGGGACGAAAATAAAACATAAAAGCTTTGAGATTGGCTTCGAATCGTTTTCGAAATTAGATGTGGCAACCTGCTTGATGCAGACTTTCTTCCAACTAACCAAACCCCAACTAAGCCAATTAAAATACCAATTGCTACATCAATTAACCTTGCAGTTGCAAAAAATTGAAACGAATAGACACCTGGGTTTCCACTTTCGGCCATTATTAGTGCATTTGGTGTAAAAAATAAAGCTGCAAGTCCATAGTTTTTCACGATAAATAATTCAGTAATAAAGGTTAAAAGAAAAACAAAAAACGCTACAACTATTCCTGATGGATGTAGTGCCAATATTACACTTGCAATTATAATTCCAAAAATTGTTCCAAAACTTCTCTGGATCGCTCGGTGAAATGTCGCTACCGCGGTAGAACCTGCTATTACTGCCACACATGACAATGGCACCCAGAAAGAACGTTCAAATTCTAATTCATAAGCAATAATTGCAGCGAGTGTAGTAATTGCTCCAAATCTTAAAGCATTGATAAAAATAATTGAGTTTTTATCAAGTGCACCTAATATTACACTGCTTGCAGAAGGTTGATTGACTTTCACTTGATCTTTAACACTTTTACTGGATAGAAGTAGGCTTTCCTTTGCAGACTCAATTTCAATGAAAAGTATTGCACTTTTTTCTTCCACAGTTTCAGGATGTGGTAATTGGACTGTAGCTTCATCTTGAATATTTTTTGAATCGAGTAAATTTGCAATAACTCTTAATGATTGACCGAATTCTTTCGGTAATGGTTTAGGCGAGTTTTGAAAACTTTCAACAACATATAGGAATATTTTATTAGCAAAATTGTTTAATACAAATAACCGATTGTATAGATCATTTCTTCTCCACGGAATATAACCCGACACTAAAATATTACTAGCTTCTTTTAAGGTAGACATTACTTGATGTTGTCGTTCATTTTCATTTTCAGACCCAATCGAATCTAAATAATCTGCTAATACTTTATACGTTCTTTTCACAATATTTTTCTCTGGCCCATAGGGGTTAAAAAACCATCCACTCATTGCGATGATAAAGGATATAACGCCACCTGAAAATGCTAATCCTGCTCTCAGAAATGCTTCCTCAGGATTAATTGGCATACCGGTTGTCATAGCAAATACTAAAACAAAGAATATCGCGGAGGGTCCAATAAGTCGAAATGCACCAAAAATAAATATCGCAGTTGCACCAATGAGTCCCATCACGATAGCTGTTGCAAAGGGATGCGGAGCTAAAACCGTACCTAAAAAGACACATGAAGTAATTGAAAGTACGACCCAGAATAACTTTTTAGCTAACTGTGCATATGGGATCGGAAACACATATAAATATGTAAAGCCTCCTAACCCTGCAATTAGCCCATATTGAAGTTTTCCAAATAACAGTCCAAATATTATGATTGGAAGTCCCGCTGCTACACCTGCTAGAAATGCCTTAAGCCAAGGAAATGGTTTATTATTGACTTGAAGTGCTTGTCTAAAAATGGAAGGCGTTTTTTTACTTTCTTTCACATAGCTGTCTCCTTACGAATTAATAACACAATTACTATAATAATCCCCTTTTATAAAGGGATTCATCCTATGATTGCAAAAATCGTTCTAGCCCATAATTGAACTGAACGATTTTGTATACATTATAACATACGACTTTTACATGAAATTCTATATGAGGAAAATATGTTAAAAGAAAATAAAATCATGATAGAATGTAGAAAATGGAGGAATTTAAATATGAAACAAAACGAATTAATATACTATACATTATTTAACTACAAGGGATGGTCTATGTATATCGCAGCTACAGAAAAAGGGTTATGTTACGTTGGTTCACAAAACGAACCCATCGATGAGTTAGAAAAATGGGTACAAAAAAAATTCAAACATGGAAAGCTTATTGGCAATAATGAACAGCTAACTCCATATATTCAAGAGTTGATGGATTATATAGATGGCAAGATTAAAGATTTTACGTATGCATTTGATTTAAAGGGTACCGATTTTCAAAAGAAAGTCTGGCAACAATTATGTACGATTCCTTATGGTGAAACTGTGTGCTATTCAGATGTGGCAAAAAAAATCGGAAACCCAAAAGCAGTACGTGCTGTTGGGACAGCAATTGGAGCAAATCCAATTGCAGTAATAATACCTTGCCATCGTGTTCTTGGTAAAGACGGTTCATTAACAGGTTACAGTGGTGGCCTTCCAATAAAAGAAAAACTACTTCAACTTGAAGGAATCCCTTATAAGAAATAGTTTTATTTCATTTTACGCTTCATATTTCGTAATTCATCTTTTGTTTCCTGATCAATACGACTCGATTCTATAATTTTTTGAATCGATTTATTATAAGTAAAATCATCCAAGTCGTTATTGTTTAGAAATTCAATCGTCCTTTGAGGATAATGTATAAAGCAGACTGAAATTGCCCAAGCAAGTGCCATTTTTACGTAATATCCTTCATGTTTTATAAAATTAAATAATGTAAGAATCATCACTATATATTCTTTTTCGATAAAATAGTTTAATAACATAACAATACCAAAGCGCACTTCATATTCATCTGATGAATTTAAGTATGGCATTAAAAAATCCCATACTATTTTTCTATCTTTTTCTGTCACTTTTATTCCCGAACAAAAGCTATCGCAGATCGACCAATTCGATATTTTTGGAACAAACCATTCAACCCACTCTAGTTTTTCTTCCAAATTAACTTTTAGATAGCCGATGACTAGCCCTTTTAACATTACTTCTTCAAAATAGTCTTCAGGATCATGAACTAAAAATTGTTCCCACTCACCTTTAGCAATTTCTTTTGCTATTTTCCTGAGAACTGGAAGGCGTACACCTAGTAGATTTGTAGTATCAGGTATTAATTTGGATTGAAATTCTTGATATTTTTCATCCACGTGTTCAAGTAATTGATTTCTAATAATAGTTTCCATGTCAACCTCTAGTAATATCGTTTTTTATTAATTATAAGTATTATTGTATTGTATTTTACCAATTTCATCAAAGGAAAGGAAATTTTACATGAAAGTGAACAAATGGATTCTACTATGTTTATTAATATTGTCGATTTTCCTATCCTTTACAATGGGCTTTTACGTTGGGAAACATAGTAACAATGAAAACTACTATGAATCATTTTATGCAAATATAATTCGTAATGAAAATGGGACTCTGCATATTACTGGTATTCCAGAAAATGATATTAATCACCGTGGAGAGTTTACAATAGCACATAACAACATTGACCATGTATATAATGTAACTTCTAAGAAAATAAACATAGTAGAATTGTCTGTAGGATCCCAAATACGCGTTATTTATGATGGAATGGTGTTGGAATCATATCCAGCACAAATTACGCATGTTCTTAAAATCGAGCAAGTTGAATAAATAAAAATGAAGGTAACCTCATTTTGAAGTTACCTTCTTTAATTATTTATTTATTGCTTTTTTTACAACAGGTGCAACTTTTGTAGCTAATAATTCAATGGATCTTTCTATATCTCGAAACGGCACTCCACCAATATCTACTTGTGCCATAAATCTCGTATGACCGAATAGTTCATATTGATGTAGAATTTTTTCGACGATTTCATTGGGACCCCCAACAAATAGAGCACTATTTGGAGCTGTCATCCCTTTAAATCCTTCTTCAGTTATTCTAAAGCCCATTCCCCTCTGTTTATTTACATACGTCCAATAGTTTGCGTAATATGGGAAAAATTCCTCTCTTGCTTGGTCAATTGTATCGGCAATATAAGTATGGCCTGTTACTCCAATTTTCAATTTATCATTTGGATGACCAGCCTCATGAGCAGCTTCAAAGTAACCATCTACTAAATATTTAAAGCGGATTGGATCCCCGCCTAATATAGCGAGTGCCATACCAACACCTAAACGACCAGCACGCAAAGCACTTTCATAAGTACCACCTACACCAATCCATAATGGGATTTCTTTTTGAACTGGGCGTGGTGCTATTTGTGCATTATTTAGCGCAGAGCGGAACTTCCCTTCCCATGTAACAAATTCATTTTCATTTAATAATTGAAACAACTCAAGATGCTCTTCAAATAACTCATTATAGTCATTAAGGTCATAACCAAACAGCGGAAATGATTCGATAAAAGCACCTCTACCCGCTAATACTTCTGCCCTACCTCCTGATATTAAATCTAGTTGGGCAAAATCTTCAAATAACCGGACAGGATCTAATGTACTTAAAACGGAAGTCGTACTAGTTAAGCGAATATTTTTCGTAACCATTGCAATTGCTGCTAAGATGACTGCTGGAGAGGAAACTGCATAGTCAAGTCGATGATGTTCCCCTACTCCAAATATATCAAGACCTGCTTCATCTGCAAGCTTTGCCATTTCAATGATTTCTTTCACTCTTTCTTCAGCACTGATGGTAGTTCCAGTTAATGGATTTGGCCCAATGTCTGCTAATGTATAAACGCCAATTTCGAACTTCGACACAAAATTATCCTCCTATACACCTCTATAGTTACATTTTGTAACCAAGTATATTTTAGTAATTTGTTAAAGTCAAATTTACAATACAAAAAACAGTGCACACTTACTACGCACTGTCCTTTAAATATAGAATCCTAATGCGAACATAGCTAACCCACCGACCAAGGTTATAGATAAATAAATTATTGTCTTTGTTACATATTTTTCATTAAATAATTTTACAAGATCAAAAGCAAAAGTTGAAAAGGTAGTAAAAGCTCCTAAAACACCTATTGCTAAAAATGTAAGTATGAGTTCGCTATTTAGTTTTTGTATTACGAGACCAAGTAGAAATGACCCGATTAAGTTAACTATTACTGTTGCATAATTTACTGGGTAATTCAGTTTAGTTATAAATACCGTCACAGCATATCTAAGCGATGCACCAACTCCACCACCTAATGCAATCATAATCCATTCCATCATCGCTCACCTTGAACTATTCGATAGCCTAAAAATGAAACAACAAAACAACTAACAGTCATAATTGTACCGAATAAAATCCCGACCATTACATTTTCCCTAAGTTGGAAAAACCACTCTTCAGAGAATGTTGAAAATGTAGTAAACGCACCTAACATACCTGTTGTAAGAAATAATTTCAACGTTTCATTTTCCTTCTTATTAAAAACACCATTTAAAGTACCTAAAAGGAAACTCCCTATTAAATTTGCAATCCAAAGCATTAGATAAGTATTTGTAAGTGATTGTACTAGGAAACGTAAAGTAGCTCCTACCATTCCACCTATAAATACAATAGTGTAATTTTTCAACACAATCACTCCAAATAAATGCGTTTATTTTATTTTTGAACTTCTATATAAACCTAAAATTAACGGAATAAATACTAGTAAAAGGAACATTGGAAGAAACCCATCCACCAAGAGACTCTATCTCACCTTTTGCAACTCTAATAACTTGGACAATCAGTAATCCAAAAATAATAAGACAACTATTTTTTGTCATATTAAGGATCATTCTACTATTTAAATAGAATTGTTCTACATTACTTTCATTTAATCGTTTAGGGTAATTATGCATATGAGGTGCCTTTTCAAAAAACGTCATCAAAGTAAAAATAAATAATCCTATGATCGGCAAAATAATAATTTCATATTTCGAACCCCATCTATCAACCTCACCAAGTGCATTAAAATGCCCCGGAATTTTGTCTGGTAGTTGCGGCCAATTTATCAATGCGAAAATTAATGATAATAAAAAAACACCTATACCAACTAAGTCAAAAATTCTTTCAAGTTTCGTTTTAGACAACTTTAATTCCGGACGATATGGGTTACTCATAACTATCACCTCAATTATAAAAGAATAGCTAGAAATCACCAACTAATGTTGGTAACTTCTAGCCAAAAGACCATTATTCATTGTGCTCTTTTTCATTTTCAAGCATACTTTGTAAATTCTCAATAATTTCACGGATACCTTCTAATGAATTCACTAATATTTTTGGTTCCACACAAGTAATCATTCGATTTTCTAAATTGGCAATGGCTGTGAAATATTGTGTCTTTGCATAGTTTACTAATCCCATTTGAGTCAATTCATTGTTACTAAATTGTAGAATTTCTTTTGCCTCATCTACGACTAATCCATAGTTTACAACGTCTGTGTTTAACACAATCATTTTTGCTGTGTTCGGTGAACTAGGTGTATTATATAAAATAATTCCAAAATCCAATACAGGAACTAATTCCCCCCGCACTCGAGTAAAACCTAATAAATAATTAGGTAAATGAGGTACTGGAGTTATTTTTTCTATTTTCTCGATTGAAACAACTTGGTCAACAGGTACCGCATATTCTTCAGTTCGAGAGCGAAAGACGATTGCTTTTTTAAATGACATGTTATAACACACCTCTAGTTTTATTTAGCAGAGCATTTTACAATTTCAACTAATAGATCTGCTAACTTTTCTAATTCTTCGATTGGCATACGTTCATTTGTCGTATGGATTTCTTCATAACCAACAGAAAGGTTAACTGTTGGAATACCAAATCCAGAAATAATATTTGCATCACTTCCGCCACCAGAAACACCTAAATTAGGTTCTCTTCCTATATTATTTACTGCTTCCATCGCAATTTGAACCACTTTATCTGCTTCTGTTACAGAAAAACCTGGATACATGACTTTCACTTCAATTTCAGCCTGTCCACCATTTTCCAATGCTACAGATTCAAAAGTTTCTTTCATATGTTTTGTTTGGGCATGTAGTTTCTCTTCATTAATCGAACGAGCTTCCGCTAAAATAAATACTTCATCACAAACAATATTCGTTGCTTTTCCACCTTCAAATCGTCCGATATTCGCAGTAGTTTCGTAATCTATTCTTCCTAATTTCATTTTCGCAATTGCTTTCGAAGCTAAAGTAATTGCTGAAATACCTTTTTCCGGTGCAACACCAGCATGGGCAGTTTTACCGATAATTTTTGCATTCACTTTTGCTTGGAAAGGTGCACCCGTTATAATTCCTCCAACTTTTCCATCACTATCAACAGCAAATCCGTATTTTGCAATAATTTTATCTCGTTCAAGCTCTTTTGCACCAACTAAACCAGACTCTTCTCCCGCTGTTATTATTAATTGGATTGTGCCGTGCTCTATATTTTGTTCTTTTAATCGTCTTGCCATTTCAAATAAGGCAGCGATTCCTGCTTTATCGTCAGCACCTAAAATAGTTGTACCATCTGAGTAAATGTAACCATCTTCTCTAATTTCAGGTTTAATGCCATTACCTGGAACAACCGTATCCATATGTACTGTAAAATAGATAGGATCTACTTCAATGCTACCTTTTAATGTAGCAATGATATTCCCTGCTGCATGTCCAGTTTTTGTATGCGAATCGTCTTGGTAAACTTCAAAACCCATTTCTTCTAATTTATTCATAAGTACTGGCGCGATTTTGTCTTCGTGCTTCGTCTCAGAATCTATTTGTACCAATTCTAAAAATTCATCTACTAATCGACTGTTCAATGGAAAAACTCCTTTTTTTACTATTTTCTTTATATTTTACGCTTGAAATTACATAAAAACAACAGTTCTACCTATAACATTCAATCGTATCAATAATAAGAAAAGAGTTATTTTTGAATCGGTTAAAATACAGTAGGATAATCATGAAGTTTAAGGACATTTGCTATTCAAAAACAATTAATTAATAAAATTTTCGTAAATAAATTGGCACTATTTTATGCGTATATAATTAAAGATTAATAGACTAAACTAAAGTATTATTTACTTACTAATTGACCGCCAGTTTCCATGTATTTCGAAATTCCTTCTGCAGCACGGTAAGCTAATGCGCCTACTGTACCTGTTGGGTTATATCCTGCGTTTTGAGGGAATGCATAAGCACCAACAACAAATAAGTTATCACAATCCCACATTTGTAGGTAGTTATTAACCGCAGATGTTTCAGGGTCAGCACCCATAATTACGCCACCTGTATTATGTGTAGATTGATATTCTGCAACATTATATGGTCCAAGCTCTCTACTTGTGTCAACGTGGTCTGCTCCCATTTCTAATAGAATCTGTTCACATTTTTCAGCTAAGAATTTCGTCAATTGACGATCTTGTTCTTCGATGTCAAATGTAATACGAGCTAGCGGATCACCGAAATCGTCAGTGTAGGTAGGGTCAAGGTCAATGTAATGTTGACGGTAAGCCATTGATGCACCTTCACCTTTAACTGATAAATAAGCGTTAGAATATTTAATAGATGCTTCTTTAAACTCAGCACCCCATGATTTAGTACCTGATGGAACAGCATTATTCGCAATTGGTCGTAATCCAGTTTGACCTAAGATAATCATACCACCGTGGATAAAGTCTAAATCAGTGTGGTCGAAGTTATCACCGTTGAAATCATCAATGATCATACCTAAACCAACTGAACCTGCAAAGTTATTGAATTTTTTACTCTCAAAGAATCCAGTTGCTGCATTTAATCTTATAGAATGAAAAACCAAGAATGGTGAACATTCTTGGTTTTTTCATTATCATTTTTTTACAGTGGAATATTACCATGCTTTTTAGCAGGTCTTGTTTCCTCTTTATTAGACAACATATCTAATGCTTGTACTAGCTTAATTCGTGTATCACGTGGATCAATTACATCATCAACCATCCCTCGTGAAGCTGCTACATAAGGATTTGCGAACTTTTTCTTATATTCTTCAATTTTTGCAGCGCGCGTCGCTTCTGGGTCTGGAGAATTTGCAATTTCATTGGCAAAAATAATATTAGCCGCGCCAGCTGCACCCATAACAGCAATTTCAGCATTTGGCCAAGCGAATACTAAATCGGCGCCAATGGATTTTGAGTTTAATGCAACATACGCTCCACCATATGCTTTACGTAAAATAACTGTAATTTTTGGAACAGTTGCTTCCGAATATGCATATAAGATTTTTGCGCCATGACGAATAATACCACCATGTTCTTGTTTTACCCCTGGGAAGAACCCAGATACATCCTCAAATGTAATAATTGGAATGTTAAATGCATCACAAGTTCTGATAAAACGAGCCGCTTTATCGGAAGAATCGATATCTAATCCACCTGCTAAAGCTTTTGGTTGATTACATACTAATCCAACAGATTCCCCAGCAATTCTAGCAAAACCTACAACGATATTTTTAGCAAATTCTGAATGGACTTCCATAAATGATCCTTCATCTACTACTTGTTCAACTACTTTACGAACATCATATGGTTTAGTCGGTTCAATTGGTACATAATCAATAATATCTGGACGATAGTCGTCACCTTCTGGACGTGGTAATTTAGGAGCCTTTTCCTTATTGTTTTGTGGTAAATAACTTAGTAATCTTTGAATCTGTTTAATAGATTCTTCTTCGTTAGGCGCTCGGAAATGTGCATTACCACTAATCGTATTATGAACTTTTGACCCACCTAAATCCTCAGATGAAATTTTCTCACCCGTCACTGTTTCAATAACTTTTGGTCCTGTAATAAACATTTGTGATGTTTTATCAACCATTAGAATGAAGTCAGTTATTGCAGGTGAGTAAACTGCTCCACCAGCTGATGGTCCCATAATGACAGAAATTTGAGGGATTACACCAGAGTAGATTGAATTTCGATAGAAAATATGACCATAACCATCTAATGACAGTACCCCTTCTTGAATACGAGCTCCACCTGAATCGTTAATACCGATAAATGGTGTACCGTTTTTAGCCGCTAAATCCATAACTGCTGCAATTTTCTTCGCATGCATTTCACCAAGGGCACCACCAAAAACAGTGAAATCTTGAGCAAATAAGTAAACGTTACGTCCATTAATTTTTCCAAATCCTGTTACAACACCATCACCAGGTCCTTTTTGCTTGTCCATTCCAAAATCACTTGTTCTATGTGTAATAAATGGATTAACCTCAACAAATGTTCCTTCATCAAGTAATAAGTCAATTCGTTCTCTAGCAGTTAACTTTCCTTTTTCGTGTTGCTTTTCAATTCTTTTATCTCCACCGCCAAGTTCGATTTCACGTTTCTTATCATATAATTCATTAATTTTATCATACATATCCATAGCCATTATTCCCCTTTGTCTGTTTTTTCATATAATTCATATAAAACACCAAAAGAATCTTTTGGATGTAAAAATGCCGCTTTTGAACCACCAGCTCCTGGAACAGGTTCTTCCGAAAGTATACGAACTCCCTTTTCACGCAATTCTGACATTTTTTGATATATGTCATTAACCTTAAAGGCAACGTGTTGAATACCTTCTCCACGTTTTTGAATATGATTATAAATAGCTCCCTCATCACTTAATGGCTCTAATAGTTCAATATGAACATTCCCTGCGTCAATAAAGGCTACTCGCACATTTTGTGATGGTACTTCTTCGACTCTTAAAAGTTTTAAACCTAGTATTTCAGTATAATATGTAATTTTTTCTTCTAGATTAGTTACTGCAATTCCAATGTGATCGATTTTTTCCATATAAACACTCCCCTTATCCCCTATTTTACATAATTTAAAAGATTCGCGCTACGTACTTGAGAATTTTTTCATATTTGATAAACTACTAATAGAACAAAAAGGAGCGATTATTTATATGAGTAATAAAAAGATTCAAAAAACAGTAGTTTATATTATGATAGCTATTATGATTATTTCAACATTTGCATTTGGACTAGCTATGTTTAATTAAAGAGAGCAGGGTGCCTCTTAATAAACATTTTGAATGCACCCTATTCGTTGGATCCTAATCTACATTTAACTCATTCACTTCTTACCTTTTAACCCCTTAAAGGTTTGCTTTATTTCCAAATATTCATCCATTTCCTCAATAAATTGATACAAGGATGCCATTGCGAGAAATTTTTCATGTGTTTCAGGCAATGGTAACTCTGCGAATTCTTTTTTCACTATATCTAGCTTATCTCTAAAAGTACGTGCAGTATTACCTGAATGGACATTTTCGCTTAATTCTTTCATAAAAGAAGCAACTAATTGTGCCTGTTGTACTATTACAGGTAGTGTTGTAATTTTTGGTAATACCCTTTCGATAATTTCAAGCTGTCTTTCCCTCATATCAAAGTAAAGGTAGTATTCATTTTCTCTACGTGTTAAGTGATTCTCAACGTCTATATAGGCAAGAGATTTTGCCTTATTTAAAAGCTTTTCAGCTTCAATTAACTCTCGGCCATCCCAATCTGTGTCTCCGACTTCTAAATATTTATAAATTTCAGAAAAAATAGTTTTGTATAATTCCTCTATCTCTATTCGATATTTGTCTAATCGCTTTTGAATATCTCCCATATATAAGTTCACTAATAGAGCAACACCAAAACCGACTGTCATTAATCCTAATTCATTATAAAATAAGGATAATGTAAAATTTGCTTCGGAATATATATGCATCATAATAACCGCACTTGAAATAAATCCAGCAGTAACACCGATCGATACAATAGAAGGAATAAATAGTAAAATCATTATTACAAGAACATACGGATTGTATCCAAATGTTTCAAACGCAATAAATGAATAGAGCATTCCTAGTAAACTTGCGACAAACCGTGTATAGACAGCATGTAATGATTTCTTTTTCGTAGTTTGTATACAGAGAATCGTAAGTATTGCTGCAGAGGTGAAAAACTGCAAACCGAGAGATTGTGCTATTGCTATTGATAATGCAGCACCTATTGCAGTTTTAACCGTCCGGTAGCCGATTCGAAATGGTTTTATACGGATTGCCCCCTATCTACAATCAAAATAAATGAACTCTTAAAGAAGAAATGTCCTTAAGTGAGCTCACTTAAGGACATATTTTTAGTTATTAAACTTCTTCACAATGTTCTTCGAAGTTAGCTTGTAAGTTTGTTATAACTGACATTGGATCGTGACCTTCAATTTCATGTCGACCAATTTCAGCCACAACTTTCCCATCTCTTAATAAGACAAATGATGGTGATGATGGAAGATGGTCTTCACCAAACATGTATCGAGCAGCTGCTGTCGCTTCTTTGTCTTGTCCAGCAAATACTGTTACTAGGTGATCTGGTCTTTTGTCGTAGTGTATAGCATTTGTTGCTGCAGGACGTGCAATACCTCCAGCGCAACCACAGACAGAGTTAACCATAACTAATGTAGTACCTGTACGAGCAAATGCTGATTCTACTTCCTCAGGTGTACGTAACTGTTCGTAGCCAGCTGCTTCCATTTCAGAACGTGCTGTTCTAGTAATTTCTTGCATAAATAAATCGTAATCCATATTCATAATTTCCACTCCTTTTACGTTCATATTTTAACACATTTATAAACTATATTAAGTATAAAAGACTTATTATAGTATAGGAATTTGTTCATCTACTCAAATAATCTTTTCACACCTTGCGTTACTGTGATATCACCATGTAAAATTGATTTTTCCAAATCATTTATTAAATTTTTATTGTCCTTATTGTTATAAAAACTTTCTATTAAATGATCTGTAATCATATTATGGAACCAATCTTTCGTTTGCTGAGATCTTCGCAAATCCCAAAATGATGATGATTTTACAGTTTCCTCAAATTTGCATATCATTTCCCATGTTTCTTTCAGCCCTGTTTTAGCTATAGATGAAACAGCAAGTGATGTACTCATCCAACCAGGTGTAGCCGGTTGTAAAAAATGAAGAATTTGTTTATATTCTCGTACAGTTTTTCTTGCACGATTCACATTATCACCATCGCTTTTATGAACAATGATGCCATCAGCTAATTCCATTATTCCTTTTTTCATTCCTTGTAACTCGTCTCCAGCGCCAGTAAGTACAAGTAGTAGGAAAAAATCAACCATTCCTCTAACATAAGTTTCACTTTGACCAACACCGACTGTTTCAATTAAGATAACGTCAAAACCAGCTGCTTCACACAGTAACATAGTTTCTCGTGTTTTTTTATGGACTCCACCTAGCGTTCCGGCACTCGGAGATGGTCTAACAAAAGCATTTGAGGTACGACTTAACTTTTCCATTCGCGTTTTATCGCCTAAAATACTTCCACCAGAAAGTGTTGAACTAGGATCTATTGCAAGAACTGCCACTTTTTTTCCCTTGTCACATAGCATCGTGCCAAAACTTTCGATAAAAGTACTTTTCCCTGCGCCAGGAACACCAGTTATACCGATTCGTATACTATTTCCTGTATAGGGTAACAACTCTTGTAATAGTTTTTGTGCCTGCTCCTTATGCTCACTATTTGAACTTTCAACTAGTGTAATCGCTCGAGACAAAGCGATTCGATTACCAGAGCGAATGTCAGCCGCCAACTTTTGAAGATCGAACTTATCGTCTTTCTTCTTTCGAAACTTTTTAGGCGAAATTTTAGATAATCCATCATGTCCACCCTTTACACCATCCATGACAAAAAGTGCACTCTCTTCAGTCCCCTTTTGCTCTTTCATTATTCAGACACTTCCTCGTAGCCTAAACGTTTATAAATTTCTTCAATAATTTTCATCGCAGAAATTGGAATTACGCTACCTGGTCCAAAAATTGCTACAGCACCAGCTTCATAAAGGAATTCATAATCTTGTGCTGGGATGACTCCCCCTACAATGACAATAATGTCTTCACGTCCTAATTTTTTCAGTTCTTCTATTAATTCAGGTACTAATGTTTTATGTCCTGCAGCTAAAGAAGATACTCCTACACAATGAACATCATTTTCTACAGCCATAATTGCAGCTTCTTCTGGAGTCATGAACAATGGTGAGATATCAACATCAAATCCTAAATCTGCATAACCAGTTGCTACAACTTTTGCACCGCGGTCATGCCCATCTTGACCCATTTTTGCAACTAAAATACGTGGACGTCTTCCTTCATTTTCTAAAAATTCATTTGTCATTTGTTTTACTTCTGCAATTAATTCCTCGTCAGAGAAGTTAGATGAGTAAATTCCTGAAATTGAACGAATGATTGCTTTATGTCGGCCAGAAACTTTTTCAATAGCATCTGAAATTTCTCCTAAGGATGCGCGAGCTCTTGCAGCATCCACTGCCACTGCAAGCAAATTCTCTTCACCAGTTTCAGCAGCACGTGTTAAACGGGCTAAATGCTTTTGTACTTCTTCTTCATTTCTCTCAGCTTTCATTTTTTCAAGTCTTTCAATTTGTTTTTGTCTTACAATTGTATTATCGATATTAAGAATATCAATAGGTTCTTCTACATCAAGGCGGTATTTATTCACCCCGATAATTGTTTCTGTTTTCGAATCGATCTTTGCCTGACGTTTTGCAGCAGCTTCCTCTACTTTCATTTTTGGAAGTCCTGTTTCAATGGCTTTTGCCATGCCACCTAATTCTTCAATTTCATCAATTAAATCCCATGCTTTTTCAGTCAGTTCTTCTGTTAATTTTTCTACGTAATATGACCCACCCCAGGGATCAATCACTTTCGTCATTCCTGTTTCTTCTTGTAGGAACAATTGTGTGTTACGAGCAATACGAGCAGAGAAATCTGTAGGTAATGCAATCGCTTCATCTAATGCATTTGTATGAAGTGATTGAGTGTGCCCCATGCTAGCCGCATTAGCTTCGATAAGCGTACGCGTAACATTATTAAACGGATCTTGTTCTGTCAAAGACCAACCAGAAGTTTGTGAGTGTGTACGTAATGCAAGTGATTTTGGATTTTTCGGATTAAATGTACTCATCATTTGAGCCCAAATTCTTCGTGCTGCACGCATCTTTGCAACTTCCATGTAGTAATTCATTCCAATACCCCAGAAGAATGATAACCTAGGTGCGAATGAATCAATATCGATTCCTGCTTTAAGACCAGTACGAACATACTCTAATCCGTCTGCAAGTGTATATGCTAATTCAATATCCGCTGTCGCTCCTGCTTCTTGAATATGATAGCCAGAAATCGAAATGGAATTGAATTTAGGCATAAATTTACTTGTAAATTCAAATATATCTGCAATGATTTTCATTGACATAGCCGGTGGATAAATATATGTGTTCCTTACCATATATTCTTTTAAAATGTCATTTTGAATTGTACCTGCAAGTTTTTCTGGTGTTACACCTTGCTCTTCAGCAGCTACAATATAGAATGCCATAATTGGTAATACAGCACCGTTCATCGTCATTGATACTGACATTTGATCGAGTGGGATTCCATCGAACAATATTTTCATATCTTCAATTGAATCAATGGCAACCCCTGCTTTACCTACATCTCCTTTTACGCGAGGGTGATCAGAATCATAGCCGCGGTGAGTCGCTAAGTCAAAGGCAACTGACAACCCTTTTTGCCCCATTGCTAAATTCCGACGGTAAAATGCATTCGATTCTTCTGCAGTAGAAAACCCTGCATATTGACGAACAGTCCAAGGGCGTGCTACATACATCGTTGGATATGGACCCCGCGTATTTGGAGCAATACCAGCACTATCGTTTAAATGTTTTGCGTCTTGAACATCTTCTTTTACATAAAGATCTTTTACTTCAATACCTTCATTCGTTAAAAATGAGTTTGAAGATGTTAAATTTTCATCAATTAAAACTTGCTCAATATTTACTGCCTTGAAATTTGCACTCATGCTTGTACCCCCCTCAAACTAAGAGCTACTGAATTCAGTTTTTCAATAATGTTTTGACCAGCATAAATAAAACCGTTTAACCCATTTGCTAACCATTTTTCTTCTTCATCTTTAAAGCGCCCAGCTACATCAAGTAATAACTTTTGTGGCTTATTAGCTAATAGTTCTGGTACAATCGCTTTTGTATCTTCATCTGTTGTTGCAATAACAACATAATCATATTTACTATTAGTTAGCCATTCTTTAGCAGCTTCTATCGATTTTAATTCACCTGATTGCTCACTAATTATCCCTGCAGTTGATAACAATCCTGAAACAAAGTCTGCACGAGCTTTAAAATTTTTAAGTTCGCCATATGTTAAAATAGCCACTTTTGGTTGAATTGACTGGTAAGTTGCCCGTAATTCCTCAAATGGTATTGCAAAACGTTTTACCTTCTCAAATAGGGGGTTTGTATCATTTGATAGCTCATCCACTGGATTAGCATAAATATTTGTTCCTATTAGCGATTGTTTTCTAGTTGCTAAAGCATTCTGTCTAATTGTATTCACTTCTTCTAAATATTTAGCAAGTTTTCCATTTTGAATAAATGAATCAATTCCGCCATCTTCTTCTATTTCTAAAAATAGCTCCCAAGCCTTTTCAACATATTCTGCCGTTAAAGTTTCGATGAAATACGAACCACCCGATGGATCGATTACGTTTTGAACAAGAGACTCTTCTTTCAATACTAGAACGACATTTCGGGCAATTCGGATAGATTGATCTGTTGGATTAGTTAGTACATCGTGAGGATGGACAGTAATTAAATCAGCACCACCTATGAGTGCTGAAAATGCTTCGTTTCCTCCACGCAGTAAATTTACATAAAGATCCAAGTTCGAGTAACTTCTTAATGATGTTTCCACAACAATCGGTAATGGAATTGTTTCAGAAATTCCATATGCAGATGAAAATGCCTTCCACAAAACTTTAATAGCTCGTAACTTCGCTATTTCTGAGAAAAATTGTGTATCAATTGCAAAGTTAACAAAAAATTTGTTAGCGAACGACTCAAAATTATTTTCACCAATATATTTGCGTGCAATTGCTAAAGTTAACGCTAACTCTTGAACTGCATTTGCACCTTCATAGTGAAATGGAATAGTATTCGCACAAAAAGTGCGCACATTTGGATAACTATTTAGATTGATTGGTTCTTCTGAAATGATATATCCTTTTACATATTCACGTTTTTTTTCTTCAATTCTATCAAATAATCTTAACAGATTATCAGATGAATCTTGAACAATAAGTTTAAATTCATTGTTTGAAATGATATCAGCAAGTCTATTTAATGAATTTTCAGACCATTTAAAAGAAAAACGACTATCGATTGTTAATACAGAATTCCCTCGCTCTAAGCTATCTGTTAAATTAGCAAAAAATTCTTCTTCAGTATTTCCGAAAATTTGTTGAGCACAAGAGAAACCCTCTGATGCTTTTACCTTTCGAACAGTCGTGATTTGTTTTTCTAAATGTTCCCCTAGCTTGTCTATTAATGTTTCTTGTGTGTATAAAGGTTGAAGCGTAACTCCTTCTGTTGTTTTAGTGAAAAGAGATTCAAATGGTTTACCCTTCAGTGCATTTATTGCTTGTTCTTTCCATTGTTCATAACTAACAGATTCAAATTGGATATCTTTCATTTTTGACATACTTTCGCTAAATAGCTGCCCCCTTTATGATGTCTTAATAATATTTTACAATAGAAAGACTTTCCATTAAAGTATAAAAAAATAATGGAAGCCTATAATTAATGGCTTCCACTACAATATTTTTAATATATAGACATATTACTAGCATCCGTACTTTCTAGAATTGATTTAACTCGATTTAAAAATCTTCCAGCTACTAAACCATCTAGTACTCGATGATCAATAGATAAACATAAATTTACCATATCTCTAGCAGCAAACATTCCACCATTCAAAATGACTGGTTTTTTCACAATCGATTCAACTTGTAAAATTGCAGCTTGTGGATAATTAATAATTCCCATAGATTGTACAGAACCGAAGGAACCTGTATTATTTACCGTAAATGTTCCACCTTCGATATGTTCTGAACGTAACTTACCTGCTCTAACAATTTTGGATAATTCATTAATTTCCTTTGCAATTCCTTTAATAGACTTGTCATCTGCGTTCTTTATAACCGGCACAAAAAGAGAGTCTTCTGTTGCAACTGCAATAGATACATTAATTGCTTTTTTCTGAATAATTTTATCCCCGGCCCATACTGAGTTCATGATTGGGTATTCTTTCAAAGCAATAGCAACGGCCTTAATGAAGAATGCAAAATATGTTAAATTAAACCCTTCTTTTTCCTTAAACTCAGTTTTGATACTTTCACGATAATTAACTAAGTTAGTAACATCGACTTCCATCATCATCCAAGCATGGGGAATCTCCGTTTTACTACGCACCATGTTATTAGCTATAGCTCTTCGAATTGATGTTACTGGAATTTCTATATCACCATGTGCTGTTACTTGAACAGGTTCAGTTTTTTGTTTGACAGGCTCTACTTGAGAAACAGAAATTGATGTTTCTGAAGTTGATGTATTATTTGAATCATTTGAAACTAGTTGATCGACTCCACCTGATTCAATTAATTTTAATAAATCCTTACGCGTAATTCTTCCATCTAACCCAGAGCCATTCACTAAATCGAGGTTAATATTATGTTCCTGTGCAATTTTCAAAACCGCTGGAGAATATCTTGCTTTTTTATTGGACACGTTCTTATTCTCTGGAGCTGATTTTTGAATTTCAGTTGTTTCCGGTTTAACAATTTCAACTGTTGTTTTAGACTTCTGTCCCGAACTATCTCCTACCTGTAATGTACACACAACAGTACCTACAGCTAAAGTTTCGCCTTCTTTTGCAATTAGTTCATGTACAACACCAGAAAAGGATGAAGGAATTTCTGCGTTTACCTTATCTGTTACTACTTCAGCAAGGGGATCGTATTTGTTAACAACATCACCCGGTTTTACTAACCATTTTTCAATGGTACCTTCTGTTACACTTTCACCTAACTGGGGCATTAATATATTTTCAATTGGCATCACTACACCTCCATTAAAAAGCAGCTAATTCACGCATTGCCTGCTCAATTTTTTCAGGATTTATCATAAAGAATTTTTCCATAGTTGGTGAATAAGGCATTGCAGGAACATCTGGTCCAGCTAAACGTTTAATTGGCGCATCAAGTTCAAATAAACATTCCTCTGCAATGATGGCAGATACTTCACTCATAATACTGCCTTCTTTGTTATCCTCCGTAACTAATAGAACTTTACCTGTTTTACTTGCTGCTTCAACGATTGCCTCTTTATCCAGTGGATAAACCGTTCTTAAATCAAGAATGTGAGCTTCTATTCCATCAGCAGCGAGTCTTTCTGCAGCTTGCAATGCAAAATGGACAGCTAAACCGTAAGTAATGACTGTAATATCATCACCTTCACGTTTTACATCAGCTTTCCCAATAGGCAATACATAATCATCAGTTGGTACTTCACCTTTAATTAAACGGTAGGCACGCTTATGTTCGAAGAATAATACTGGGTCCTCATCGCGGATTGCTGCTTTTAGCAATCCTTTTGCTTCATAAGGAGTAGAAGGAATAACAATTTTTAATCCTGGTGTACCTGCAAATAGTGCTTCCACTGATTGAGAATGATATAATGCCCCATGTACTCCACCACCAAATGGAGCACGTATAACTAGTGGACAGTTCCAATCATTATTAGATCGATATCTAATTTTTGCAGCTTCTGAAACTATTTGGTTAACAGCAGGCATGATAAAGTCTGCAAATTGCATTTCTGCAATCGGCCTCATTCCTACCATTGCAGCACCAATCGCAACTCCTGCGATTGCACTTTCAGCTAACGGTGTGTCTAGAACTCGATATTCACCAAATTGGTTATAAAGTCCTTGAGTTGCTTTAAACACTCCACCTTTTAGCCCTACATCTTCACCTAAAATAAAAACACTTTCGTCTCGTTCCATTTCTTCTTTCATTGCTAAATTAATAGCTTCTATAAAAGACAGTACAGCCATTATTCACCAGCCCCTTCCGCATAGACATGTTTAAGCGCATGTTCAGGTGGAGAGTAAGGAGCTTCTTCTGCATAATCTGTTGCTTCATTGACAACATTCATGACTCGTACATTCATTTCATTCAACAAATCGTCAGATGCAACTCCAGTATCTTTCAAGTAATTTTCAAAACGATTTATAGGATCATTTGCTCTACCCTGAGCAATATCATCGGCTGAACGATATTGTCTGTCATCATCATCTGATGAGTGGGCTGTCAGTCGATAAGTAATCGCTTCTATAAGAGTTGGACCTTCTCCAGCTCTCGCCCGATCAGCAGCTTCTTTTACTGCTTGATAAACCGCTAAGGGGTTCATTCCATCAACAGTAACACCAGGCATACCATAGCCAATTGCTCGATCAGATACTTTTTCATTACCTAATTGTTTTTCAATTGGAACACTAATGGCATACTTATTATTTTCAACCATCGTAATAACAGGTAATTTATGAACACCTGCAAAATTAAGCCCTTCATGAAAATCCCCCTGGTTAGTGGAACCTTCACCTAATGTAACGAAAGATACATAGTCTTTGTTTTGCATTTTAGCTACTAGAGCTACACCTACCGCATGTGGTATCTGTGTTGCAACCGGAGATGATCCAGTTAATATTCGATTTTTCTTCTGTCCAAAGTGACCAGGCATCTGACGACCACCTGAGTTTGGGTCTTCTGCTTTTGCAAAGGCAGATAGCATTAAATCTTTTGCTGTCATACCAAAATGTAATACAACTCCCATATCACGATAATACGGGGCAATATAATCTTTTGTTTTATCCAACGCGTAAGCGGCACCTACTTGCGCAGCTTCTTGACCCTGACAAGAGATAACAAAGGCTATTTTACCTGCACGATTTAATAGCCACATACGCTCATCAATTCTTCTTGCCATTAGCATAGTTTCATACATATTTAATACATCTTCGTCTGTTAACCCTAACTTTTTATGATGTAAATTCCCATTAGTCAAACAAATCATCCCCTTTCTATTAAATTAACCATGTTTAGTAATGGATTGCCCTTCCATCAACACTTAAAGCTGCTTCCCCAATCACTTCACTTAATGTAGGATGCGGATGTATAGTTTCACCTATTTCCCATGGTGTTGCATCTAATAACATTGCTAAAGATGCTTCGGAAATTAAATCCGTTACATGTGGACCAATCATATGAACTCCTAGTAAATCATTCGTATCTTGATCGGCAATTATTTTTACGAACCCTTCCATATCTCCATAAACTAAAGCTTTACCAATCGCTTTAAATGGAAATCTTCCTACTTTGATGTTCATCCCTAGATTTTTTGCTTTTTCTTCAGTTATACCAATACTCGCTGCTTCTGGGTTTGAATAAATACATCTTGCAATATTTTCATAGCGAATATTTTTAATAGTTCCATTTACTATATGTTCTACAGCAGCGATTCCTTCATGTGAAGCAACATGTGCCAATTGTAATCCACCAATACAGTCACCTATTGCATAAATATGTTTTTCTTTCGTTTGGTACGCTTCATTTACTTTAATAAAGCTAGATTCTAACTCTATTTCAGTATTATCCAGACCAATATCAGAAATATTCCCTTTTCGACCTACGGATACTAACATTTTTTCTGCTTCAATTCGTTTTTCTTCATCATCAATTAAAATAGTAGCTTTTATATTCTTATCTGAAAGATTAAGTTTATCTGTTTGAAGGAATGCATTTGTATAGATTTCAATTCCACGTTTTTTTAGCATTTTCGCCATTTCATTTGCGATATCACTATCTTCAGAAGGCAGTATTTGTTTACTAGTCTCAATAATCGTTACTTTCACGCCAAAATCTGTAAGCATAGAAGCCCATTCTATACCAATTACTCCTCCACCAATAATGAGCATAGACTTTGGAAGTTCCGACATTTCCAGTGCGTGATCTGAGTTTAATACCTTTTTACCATCTGGTATTAGTCCTTCGAGATTTCTCGGGGTAGAACCAGTTGCTATTATAATATTTTTTGGAATGAGCATTTCATTTTCTTCGCCTTCTTTTTCAACAGAAATAGTTCCTGCCATAGGTGAAAAAATAGAAGGCCCTAGAATTCTTCCCGTTCCATAATAGACATCAATTTTCCCTTTTTTTATAAGGCCTTTCACTCCGTTATGGAGTTGCTCGACAATATTATTTTTTCTTTTTTGCACTGCATTAAAATTCACTCGAACTGCAGCTACTTCGATTCCAAAATCACTTGCATTTTTTGATTGCTGGTATACTTCCGCGCTTCGGAGTAATGCTTTACTTGGAATACATCCCTTATGCAAGCAAGTACCTCCAAGTTTTTCTTTCTCAACAATAGCAGTGGACAAACCAAGCTGGCTTGCTCTTATCGCAGCTACATAGCCACCTGTTCCACCACCAAGAATGACTAAATCATATTCACGAGACATAAAGAATCCCCCTTGAAAAATTTGAGAATGAAGGCACCTCGGCTTCCATTCTCATATTTCGACTATCTACCGTTCAGTATATTTTTTTCACTAGGTAAAAATTGCTTACGTGATTTTGCTATACGAGCAATTCGGTCTTCCGCTAATTTGTTTGCTGCTAAATAAGTTGGAATATTTTGTTCCTTTGAAATAGCGTAAATTTTCGAAAGACTATCATAAATCGTTTCTACACGTTTCATTGCACGTTCACGGTTATAACCATATAATTCATCAGCGACATTAATTACTCCACCAGCATTGATAACATAATCTGGTGCATAAATAATTCCCATTTCGTGAAGTACATTTCCATGTCTAGATTCCTTTAACTGATTATTTGCGGAACCTGCAATCACCTTAGCTTTTAGTTGTGGAATTGTTTCATCATTAATAATTGCCCCTAAAGCACATGGGGAAAATACTTCAACTTCTTGTGTGTAAATATCATTTGGTTGGACTGCTTTCGCTCCAAAATCTTTTACAACACGTTCAACAGCCTTTTTATTTATATCAGTGACGATTAATTCTGCACCTTCTTGGTTTAGATATTCGCATAATGAGTATGCTACATTTCCTAAACCTTGTACAGCAACTTTAATTCCTTTTAACGAATCAGATCCAAATGCTTCTTTAACAGATGCTTTCATTCCTATATAAACACCATAAGCAGTTACAGGTGACGGATTTCCAGACGAGCCAAACGTTGGTGAAATGCCAGTTACATAATTCGTTTCTTCATGTATTAAGTCCATATCAGATTCTGTAGTACCAACATCCTCTGCAGTAATGTAACGTCCATTTAAACCTTGTATAAAACGACCTAAAGCTCTAAACATTTCTTCATTTTTGTCTTTCGAAGGATCACCAATAATAACCGTTTTTCCTCCACCAAGATTTAAACCAGCTGCGGCATTTTTGTAGGTCATCCCACGAGCTAAACGCAATGCATCTTCCACTGCTTGATCTTCAGTTTCATATGGCCACATGCGAACCCCGCCTAGTGCAGGCCCTAATGTAGTATCATGTATAGCGATGATTGCTTTTAGACCTGATGTTCGATCTTGACAAAATACCAATTGCTCATAATCGTACTTTTCCATATACTTGAAAATTTCCATTATTAAATCCTCCCCTTGCGAAAGCGCTTTCTTTTAAAAAAGCATTTTTCTCTATAATATTCAAAATAATTCTCGGTAAAATACCCTTATTTCTACAATACTTTTAAATCAATTATGAATCAAGATATTAATTTCCAAATAATAATTTTCGTTCAATAGTATGAATTCCCTAGAAAGACAAATGTCGTTCCTTGACAATCATTTTCTCCATTGTAAAATGAAGATAGTTGTAAGGAGGACTTTATATGGCTCGAATGGCAGCGTTTATCGTGTTATTAATACCTGCACTCATGGCTGGAGCCGGTATTAAATTTTTACGTGATACTTTATATGGCAAGTTAATCTCACCATTTCCATGGTTATGGTTACAATTTATAATTGGTATCGTTTTTTTAGTAATTGGTCTAGGTTTCTTTGCGGGATATTTACTAAATCGAGATCGAAAAAATGGTCGGGTTGCCCCTAAATTTGAAAAGCAATCAAAATAATAAAGAGACTCAAAAAGTCAACATTACTTTTTTGAGTCTCTTTTTTCTTTTTGAATTTTTAACACTCTATCTGGATAGTCTGTAATCCATCCGATGACGGATGGGTCAGGATTAACTAAAAATGTTTCACTTCCGATAATTGAATAAAACCGCATCTTCTTATTAGCTTCCTTGACATAATTTAAATAACTCGGTTTGTAAAATCTTTTGTGAGCATGGATTGTATCTATATAGGACATGGTTTTCAACTGTTCCCAATTAAATTTTTTTGTTACAATAAACGCCGTTTCAATATCTGGTCTTTGCATTTTTACAATCCTCATTAAATCTTCATGGAAAGATGAAAAATGACTTCCTTTAGGTAAACTTAGTCTTTGTAATTCATCAATCAAAATGTCTGTATTTGTTAATACAGATTCTTTCAATTCGACGTTAAGTGGTATTTGATGTTCATTTGCCCAAACGACGACATTGTTAAAACTCGGAATATGATGATTAGTAAACTTTCTAATAAATCGTTTTCCAATTTTCACTTTTGATAGCTCATCGAATGTACAATCTGAAATAAGTTTATTTAACCCAGCTAGTCTGGACAAATTTAGATCGTGAAAAACTACAAGTACATTGTCCCTCGTTAGTTGAAGATCAATCTCAATGCCATTTGCCCCTAATTTCATTGCCTTATCAAAAGCTGACATAGTGTTTTCTATTTCGTAACCTGAAGCACCTCTATGTGCATAAATGAGAATATTATTCTTATACATTTAACTCTCCATTCTCAATTCGAAATGTACCATTCGTTCCTTTTGTAAGTAGGCATGATTTTCGACCAATTTGTATGAACGTGCCAGGATATGCTTCTTTTCGTACTACAACTTCTTCTTTTGTTGTTTTCCTAAATTGACTCATCATTTCTTTGATTTTGACATCGATTTTTTCAGCTTCTATTTTTTTATCTTCCACTAATTGTTTTAATTGATGAAATGCACTTAACTGCTTTTCATTCATTTTTTCAGTATATTGCTGTGTATTATTTAATTGTGAAGTAATTTGAATAATTTCCTCATGTAATGCTTTTAAAATTTGGGCTTTTTCTTGCATTAAGTCTAACTGTTCCTGCCTAGTAATACTTTCAATAATTAATTCCGTTCTACGTTCCATTTTATTCCCTGAAATGGCTGTTATAATTGTGTCCTTAGCTACTGCTTTTCCACCTATTATTTTTCCTTTTCTTTCATCGACAATAATTTTATTTCCAGTTATATTTGAGCCAAGAGCGTAGGAACCAATCACAATTTCATTTCCCGCAATTAAATTCGCTTCGTTTACATGTTTTACGAAAATATTTTTTCCTGCTTCTACAATTGTTTTTCCAAGCCCAAAAATGCCTCCTCGTATAAAAATATCACCATTTGTCGAATGAATTAATTTTGCTCCATTTACACCCTCTATATCTTCAATTGCAATATCGCCTGTGGCTAAAACACTGAAGCCGTTTTGAACTGTTCCACGTATGGAAATAGATCCATCGAATTGTATGTTTCCAGTATCATAACCAACATCACCATCGATAGGTAGGTGACGACTAACTGATACTAACCCTTGGCTTTGCTCAAAAACCCCGTTACTTGTTGCACGAAGTATGATTTTGCCATCTTCCTGAACCTCTTTTGCAGTTTTACGATCATATTTAAATGGTATATCATTACCTGGTGGGGCTGGTATATCCTCCCCATAAATATTCTTACCAGGTATACCGGGCTCTGCTGCAATTTTCTCTCCCAACAGATCGCCTTCTTTAATTTCAAATATAAAATTCATCTCAAAATAATCCGCTCGTCCATCTTCTCGTATAACAGGTTTTCTTTCCGGTATTTCAATATAAGTAACTTTTGCATCGTTACCCTTGATTGGATCAGTTCCTTTTGCTATTAGAAATGCTTTACTGGTTTCAATTTTGCTAAAATCAATAGGCAGCAATCCATGTACTATCCCTTTTTCTCTTATTTGAGAGTGTATTTCATTTAAAATTTCGTCTTTTTTTGTATTAATGGATTGTTTAGTTTCATTTATGTATATAGATGCTGACATCTTATTATTTGCAATTTCAATTTCTATTAGAGGAAGATATTTACCAACTTCAATAGGTTGTGTGGTTACTGTTGATAATACATTCTTTAATAAAGCAAAATTAGTTAGTTTTATACGAGGATGTATGTTAATAATTTCTTGAAAATTTTTGAGTGGAAATCCAACTTTATTAGTTTGAATGAATAACTTTCCGTTTTCCTCTAGAATTTTGAAATATTCATTTTCAAAAATTTTCAATGCTAACTACCTCCAAAAATATTATTAATTAATAGTATATACAACATTTTTAAGATTGTTTAGATTTTTTATTGTCAACAACAGAAAAACCCCACTTGTTGATGTTTTTGAAATCAGAATGGGGTAAATTATATTAAAAAGGTATATTTTTATTGGAATGATTTCTGCTATTAATGAGTTACATTATCCCTTTTTCTTTGGAGTGGTATAGGTCAATGCCTGATCACTATCCTTTATACCATGCGTAGTTGGATCGACGATAACTCCTAAAAATACTAAGATCATTAATATCGTTTCAGCTAATTCAGTAAATTGGGCATTGAACAAAGTAACATCTATATTAAAAATTGAAGCGACTTGATTTAGAAAAATTGAAATTAACGCAATAAGTGAAATCCAAAATGATCTATGTTTAAATCGAACTTTCCAGTTAATCCCCATTATGTCTATCACCTCCTTTAAATAAGAGACCAATGAAAATAAAACCATTATTTTACTTCTATTGTATTTTTTAAATTAATAACTGAAACTACATATGCCTATAAAAAAACACTCAAATAGTATTCATAGGAGAATACTATTTGAGTGTTAAAATAAAAATAAAAAACCCCAGGAATTAGCGACCCGGGGTTCTTAATGGCAAAGCAAAACAAAAATTGTTTTGTAAAATAATTTTATATTGAAAACATTATATTATCAACAAGTAAGTTATACCAAAGTAACCAAATTGCTTAAAAAGTAAATAAAGGGTAAATATTATAAATTATTTACCCTCTATATATATTATTTATGATGCAACTAATTCAATACGAATTTTGTCCGCAATCATGGCGATGAATTCTGAATTTGTTGGCTTTGATTTTAAATGGTGAACTGTGTAACCAAACATTTGTGAAATGGACTCATAATTACCGCGATTCCATGCTACTTCAATGGCATGACGAATTGCACGTTCTACACGTGATGGTGTCGTACCAAATTTTTTAGCGATTTCCGGATATAAGATTTTAGTAACAGAACCAAGTAACTCAATATCATAATAGACCATTTGAATTGCTTCTCTTAAGTAAGAATACCCTTTAATGTGAGCTGGAACCCCAATTTCTTTAATAATTGAAGTAATTGTCGTATCTAGTTGACGTTGATTTACTTTACCTGTCGTTTCAGGTTGTAAAATGCTTTGACGTTTTACTGTCTCTGTTTTTTGACCAGCACAATGTAATATTTTTTGTACCAGTTGGTCAAATTCAAATGGTTTTAACATGAAGTAAGATGCACCGTAAGTTACAGCTTGTTTCATCACATCTTCTTGTCCAAATGCCGTTAACATTATAACTTGTGTATTAGTAAAACGATTATCACCGTACATTGCTTCTAATACAGCTAGTCCATCTAAATGTGGCATGATAATATCTAAAAGTAGAACTTCTGGTTGAAAATCTTCTAACATTTTTAAACATAATTTTCCATTTGGTGCCGTTGCAACAATTTCAATTTCGGGATGATTCTCAAAAAACTGTTCCAATGTTCTTACTAAATCTCTGTTATCGTCAGCAATCGCAACTCTTACTTTCGCCAAAATAATTCCCCCTAGTGTTTAATTCTACTTAATAGTTCCCCTTTATTTAAGAAGTCACAGTTTTTTACTTGACGATTTTAATTTCGACATTTGCCCTAGAATACCCTTCCAAAAATAGAAAATGATATACAAGTCGTACAAATTCATTACTCATCGACAAATTAATCGGGACTAAAACAATAAAACACAAATCAACCATTTCAATTTATCGTATAATTATCATTAATATAAAAAAAAGACTACACATCAACTAATGTGCAGTCTTTTTTACTCATCATGGCTTTTTCTTTAGCATTTCAACAACTGATATTGCTGCCCCTTTTTGTGGTTGTTCGACAAACATATGGGTTACAGCACCTACAAATTTACCATTCTGAATTATAGGACTTCCACTCATGCCTTGTAAAATGCCACCTGTTTTATCTAATAATTTCTTATCTGTAACAATAAATTGTAAAAAACTATCTTCTGTCTTAATTATTTCAATTTCAAATTTCTCAACAGTTGAACCTTCAATAGCAGTGTAAAGTTCTGCTTTTCCTAATTTAATATCCTTCTCGTGCATAATTTCTATAGGTTGTCGTAAACTTTGATTATTGGTCTCCCACTGACCAAATATACCGTATATATCATTTGACTTAATATTTCCTAAACGAATGTTATTATTTTCAATAACAGAAATTTTATATCCTGGATGACCTGGACTACTCTTTTTGATTTGCTCGATTGATGCTAAAAAAATAGATCCTTCAATAAATTTAGGCGGTGCATTAAGGACTCCATCAATAATTTGGTGACCTAGTGCACCGTATTGTTTAGAATCAGGATCAATGTATGTTAAGGTTCCGATACCATCTGTTTCATCTTTTAAAAAAGGTAAAATATTGCTTGCTTCTTCTTTTGTTAAGGATACTTGTCGTTTTTCATCCTTTTTTTGAACCGAAATAGTTAAGTTACTCTCGTCTAACTCTTCCTTAAGTGATCTAACAGAATTTACTTCACGTCCATTTAATTCTGTTATAAAGTCACCCTTTTTGAGCCATTCCCCATTCGGTAATAATACGTCATGAGCAACATAGACAAATGGTAATTGTAACTGTATTCCAATAGATTCACCCATCGGAATTAGCTTTTTCGCTTCCGCTAATACCGTTTGAGTAAAGAACAAAGTGATGAGTAAAGTTATTGTAAACAGTATACGCAAATGTCTCATAGTCCACCTCCTCTAAAGTTTGTAACATTACTATGTGTCAGAAACCATTCATTAATGAGAGGTAAATATTTGTCGTGAAATACGAAAAAAATATTAGAAAACTTAGCTAAACGTCATTTCTTTTGACAATTTGACTTAGTTGTTCTTTTTCTGTAAATAAAAAATTGCCGACATATACATAATTATATTGTCGACAATTTTTCGGATTTATATTTTCACTTTTGTTTCTTTTTTTCGATCTTCCGCTAAATTTAACAATTCTTTTGCATGTTGTAATGTTAAATCAGTAATTTCAGCACCACTCATCATACGACTAATTTCTTCAGCACGTTGTTCAATATTTATGTTAGAAACAGTCGTAAATGTTCGATTGTCCTCTACATTTTTACGAATTAAATAATGTTGGTCAGCCATAGCAGCCACTTGTGGTAAATGTGTGATACAAAGTACTTGCGAATGATGTGAAATTGCAGATATCTTTTCTGCAATTGCTTGTGCAACTCGTCCACTTACGCCAGTATCGACTTCATCAAATATAATAGAAGTAACTCCTTCATTTGAAGAGAAAATGGTTTTAAGCGCTAACATAATTCGTGACAACTCTCCACCAGATGCAATCTTAGGTAATGACTTTGGTGGTTCCCCAACATTTGTCGAAATGTAAAATGTTATTTCATCTTTACCATTAATATCAAAATGGTTTAATGAATCAAAATTAACAATGAATTTTGCTTTTTCCATATGTAAGTCACGAAGTTGGTCCATTATTGCGTTACTTAATTTTTCAGCGCATTCTCTTCTAATTTTTGACAAATCCTCAGCGTAAATTTCAAGACTTTGTTCAAGTTCAAGTAGTCTCTGCTCTTTATGGCGTAATGTTTCATCACGATTTAATAACTGGTCTAACTCATCTTTTATTTTTTCAAGGTAAATTAAAATTTCTTCAACTGTTGAACCATATTTTCGCTTCAATGTTTGGTATTGTGTAAGTCGATGTTCTACCTCATTTAATCTTTCAGGATTAAATTCAAGGTCGTCTAGAATATTTTTAATTTGGTATGACGCATCTTGTAGAGAATAAAATGATGAAGCTACTATTTCCTGAACTTCCTTAAACTGAATATCAAGGTCAACGATATCATCAAGGGCACCCATTGACTTCCCAATTAGATCTAATCCATTCATATCTCCAGAAATTGCTTCATAAGCAATACTTGCACGTTCAAATATTTTATTGAAGTTGATAAGACGACTACGTTCTTCTAATAATTGATCTTCTTCATCAAGTTGTAATTTAGCATCTTCAATTTCCTTGATTTGAAATTGATATAAATCGATTTTTTGGATTGAGCGTTTTTCATCATTACTCAATTGAGTTATTTCTCGATTCAAATCTCGATAGGTTTGAAATGCTTCTACATATTTTTCTTTAATTGAAGAGATTTCTTGGGATGCAAAGTAATCAAGCAAATGAATATGTTGTTTTTCATCCATTAGTTCTTGATTTTCATGTTGACCATGAATATCGACTAATCTACTACCAATTTCACGTAAAATAGATAATGGAACTAGTTTTCCATTAATTCGACAGACACTTTTACCTTTCCCGTTGATTTCACGATGTAAGATTACTGAATCCTCTTCAATTTCTATGCCAACTTCTTGTAATTTTTCATAAATTGCATGATGATTATTTGTAATTTGAAATAAGCCAGAAAGCTCAGCTTTCGGAGCCCCATGTCTTACAAATTCATGCGAAGCTCGTCCACCTGCTAATTGATGAACCGCATCAATAATAATTGATTTTCCAGCTCCTGTTTCACCAGTTAAAACGGTTAAACCTTCTACGAAGCTTACGGTAAGGTCATCAATGATTGCAAAATTACGTATATTTAGCTCTCTTAACAAACATTTCACCTCTAGTATGAATTTATAGCATTTCTAATAAACGTGCTTTTATAGTTTCTCGATCATCTTCTGTTCGGCAAATAATTAGAATTGTATCATCACCAGAAATCGTACCTAATATTTCGTTCCAATCTAATTGGTCAATGAGTACTGCAATTGCGTTTCCATTCCCTGGTAAGGCTTTTAATACTAATAAATGCGAAGCTCCCTCAATACTTATGAAAGCATCCGCAAGTGAGCGTTGTAATTTCTGCAATGGATTAAATCTTTGATCTGCAGGTAAGCTATATTTATACCGGCCATCTTGCATTGGCACTTTTACTAAACTTAACTCTTTAATATCTCTTGAAACTGTTGCTTGAGTAATGTTGTAGCCTGCTTCTCTTAACCTTTCAACGATTTCGTCCTGTGTTTCAATATTTTCATTTGTTATTATTTCGCGAATTCTAAGATGACGTTGTCCTTTGTTCATTTACACACCTCTTATGAATATATATGTATAATTATACTAACATTTTGTGTTAAATTTTCAAGCGACATAAAGCAACAAATATTTTTAACACACAAAAAAGAATGTCCCAATAGTTTGCTGTTGCATAACTTTGGGACTTTTTAATGAAGAATATAAAGTAACCGAATCATTTAAAGTTGCATAAACACTTTAATATGTTAATCATTTTAGTTCATTATGTGCTAATTCGACGACCGATTTAAAATCTGTAAAAGCTTCAAAGTGATCATTATCATCTGGATTCACTAAATGGAATAAAAACTCAATATTCCCTTCGCCACCTGTAATTGGGGAAAAGGAAGCATTTTTTAAAATAAAACCTTGTTCTGAAGCCATTTTTGCAGTATTTTCTAATACTTCAAGATGTACTTTTGGATCCCTAACAATTCCTTTTTTGCCTACATTTTCTTTTCCGGCTTCAAATTGTGGTTTTACTAATGCCATAACATCTCCACCAGGAATTAATATAGCCTTCAAGACAGGTAATATTAAGGATAGAGAAATAAAAGATACGTCGATTGTCGCAAAATTAGGTAATCCTTCAGTAAAATCTTCAGGTTTTGAATACCTAAAATTAGTCTTTTCCATAACCGTTACACGTTCATCAGACCGTATTTTCCAGGCAAGCTGATTAGTGCCTACATCAAGTGCATAACAGTGTTTTGCTCCATTTTGTAATGCACAATCTGTAAATCCACCTGTTGAAGATCCGATATCTAACATAATTTTACCTTCAACCGACATATCAAATATTTCTAAGGCTTTTTCTAGCTTTAAGCCTCCACGACTTACATATTTCAATTGGTTTCCTTTTACTTGAAGAGGTGCATCTACGGGTATTTTTTCACCAGCTTTATCTATTCGAGTTTCATTAGAATAGACTAGACCTGCCATAATAGATCGTTTTGCTTTTTCCCGTGTTTCACACAATCCTCGTTCAACTAAAAGAACGTCCACACGCTCTTTCATTTGTTTCGTCATACTGTCTTCGTTCCCAAACGATCATTTGTGCTTACTAAAATTTCAATACGTTTTATAATTTCTTCTTTTGTAATATCAATCTCATTAAGTAATAAGTCAACGCTACCTTGTTCAACAAATAGATCTGGAATACCAATTCTTTCGATTGAATTATAATAATTATTGTCACTCGCAAATTCTAATACAGCGCTACCAAAGCCACCTTGTAAGACAGCTTCTTCTACTGTTAAAATAGGCATTTTTGATGACATAATTTCATGAAGCATGCCTTCATCCATAGGTTTAATAAATCTAGCATTAACGACTTGCACATGAATACCTTTTTCCGATAATTCCTCTGCTGCTTCCATCACCATTGGTATTGTTGTGCCAAATGTTAATATCGATGCACTTTGACCTTCTCTTAATACTTCCCAGCTACCAATTGGAATCGTCGTCATTTCTTCATCTAACGGTACACCATATCCATTACCACGTGGATAACGCATAGCAATCGGTCCATCATTATATTCGACAGCAGTTTTCACCATATGTTGACCTTCGTTTTCATCTTTAGGCATCATTAAAACAATGTTTGGAATATGTCTTAAAAATGCAATATCATAGACACCTTGATGTGTTTCTCCATCTGCTCCAACTAGTCCTGCGCGATCGATACCAATAAACACATTTAAATTTTGGCGAGCTACATCATGTAGAACTTGGTCATATGCTCTTTGTAAAAATGTAGAGTAAATAGCTAAATACGGCTTCATTCCTTGTGTTGCTAAACCAGCAGCCATCGTAACCGCATGTTGTTCAGCAATTCCTACATCAAAGAATCGATGAGGGAAATCTCTTTGGATCCCTTCCATTTTCGATCCAACTGGCATCGCTGGTGTAATAGCAACAATTCTCTCATCTGTTTCCATTAGTTTACGTACAGACTCTGAAACTAAACTACTCCATCCCGGACCTTTCGTTTTGCTTTTAACAAAATCCCCAGTTTCCATTTTATATGGACCCGTTCCATGCCAAGTACCAATTGTATCTTCTTCAGCAGGCTTATATCCTTTTCCTTTTTTCGTAATAACGTGTACAAGGACAGGACCTTTTGCTTTTTTTGCATAGTCTAATGTTTTTTCAAGCGAGTCAATATCATGCCCATCGATGGGTCCTAAATATTTAAAGCCCATTTCCTCAAAAAAGACACCAGAAACAACTAAATATTTCAAACTATCTTTCACTCGCTCGGCAGTACTTGCCATTTTGCCGCCTAGTACAGGAATTTTCTTCATTAAAGATTCTAGTTCTTCTTTAGCTTTTGAATATTCCTTAGCCGTACGAAGTCTTCCTAAAATATTGTGTAATGCACCGACATTTGGCGCAATTGACATTTCATTATCATTTAAAATGACAATCATTCTCGTTTTTTCATGACCGATATGATTTAATGCTTCTAGCGCCATACCACCAGTTAAAGCACCATCACCAATAATCGGCACAACATAAGAATCATCCTTTTTTAAATCTCTAGCTACCGCCATACCCATAGCAGCGGAAAGAGAAGTTGAACTGTGTCCAGTTTCCCATTCGTCATGTTCACTTTCATTTCTTTTTGGAAAGCCACTTAGCCCTTTATATTGACGTAAACTGTCAAATTGACTAGCACGTCCAGTTAAAATTTTATGAACGTATGATTGGTGACCGACATCCCAAATAAATTTATCTTTCGGGGTGCTAAACGCTCTGTGTAATGCAATTGTTAGTTCTACTACACCAAGATTCGGACCAATATGCCCACCAGTTATTGAACATTTATTTATAAGAAAAGATCGGATATCGTTTGCTAAAGTATCCAATTCTTTTTTATTCAACTTTTTTAAAAAGGATGGACTAGTAATATTGTTTAAATCCATCTCTCACACACCTTTTCATCAAATATTTATCATCAAATTGTTTTTCTTATTATAACAGTGTTCGAGATTAAGAAAAAGCAATACATTTCGATTATTTGTTACGACGCACAATATACTCTGTAAGTTCTTTTAATACAGTAGTATCACCTTTTAATTGTTCTAAAAGAGAAATCGCTACTTCATAGTGTTCGTTTAATTTATTTTTTGCACCATCTATTGTTAATAAAGATGGGTATGTACTTTTATTGCTAGCAACATCTTTTCCAGCAGTTTTACCCAATTCTTCAGATGTACCTTCAATATCTAAAATATCATCTTGAATTTGAAAAGCTAATCCAATATGGTGAGCAAAATCAACTAAAATACTTCTTTCCTCTTCAGAAGCTTCTGATAAGACTGCTCCTGCTTCTATACTAAATCTTAATAATGCGCCAGTTTTATTGATATGAACTTGTTCAAGTTCCTCAAGGTTTAATAAGCGTGTTTCTCCATCAATATCAAGTACTTGTCCACCTACCATACCTTCAGCTCCGGCAGCGATACTTAATAAATTGATAAGTTGTACTTTAATATTAGCAGGTACATTTTCCATCCTTGCTAGAATTCCAAAACTTAGTGTATTTAAAGCATCTCCAGCTAATGTAGCAAGTGCTTCTCCATAAACAACATGGTTTGTAGGTTTTCCTCTTCTTAATTCATCATTATCCATACTTGGTAAATCATCATGAATTAAAGAATAAGTATGAATCATCTCTACAGCAGAAGCAACTGTATAAGCTTCTTTTTGTTTATAATTAAACAACTGACAAACCGCAAGGACAAATAATGGTCTTATTCTTTTACCGCCTGCTTTTAATGAGTATAGCATGGATTCTTTTAACGTTTTTGGTGCAACAATCTTTTCAACTAATGAGTATAATTCATCATCAACTAATAGTAGATGTTCTTCCATAAATCTATTTAATGTATTTGTCATTCTGTTAGCCCTCTATCACCTATTTGATCAAATGGTTGTTTTTCACCATTTTCATTTACTACTGATATTAACTGTTCTTCCGCATTTTGTAATTTCACATGACAAAATTGGGATAATTCCATACCTTTTTTATATAAATCAATTGCCTCTTCTAAAGGAACTTCGCCTTGTTCCAATTTTTGTACGATTTCTTCTAATTCTGCCATTGCTTCTGCAAACGTTTGCTGTTTCGTCATATTATTTGCTACCTCCTTCGTTCACTTGGGTATCTATAATCTTAGCCCTCGCCTTACCATCTTGGAGTTGTACTGTAATTTCGTCATTTACAGACAGTTGAGAGACAGATTTTATGACTTTATCCTCTTTAAAAGTAACACTAAATCCTCGATTCATAATCGTTAACGGATTTAAAGCTTCTAAAGTTCTTATTGTAGATGAAAAAGATTCTTTTTTATTCGATAATAACTTTAATATTGATCGTGTCAGTAAATTTGTCGTTTGATCTAATTGTTTACCATAATACTGAATTGCATTTTTAGGTGAATACATTTTAATTGCACCATCTAATCTTTGTAATTCACTATTCTTTTTCATTAAAAATACTTGTCCTGAACGAGATAAACGCATATCAAGATGAATCATTTTTTCAGTAAATGGGCGATATAATCTTTCTGGAGTTGCTAAAGGATAAGAATTTTGCAACTTTTTTAATCGATTTCGTTCTATCGCCAATTTCGAGGACATGACCTGATGCAAATAGGATTTACTTCCAAGGATTCGTTGATACAATTCTTTTTGGTGCGGTACAGAAAGCTCTGCAGCTGCAGTTGGCGTCGGTGCTCTTAAATCAGCTACATAATCTGCGATTGTAGTATCTGTTTCATGTCCAACAGCGCTAATGATAGGTATTTTACTCTCAAAGATTGCACGAGCAACTATTTCTTCATTAAACGCCCATAGATCTTCAATTGAACCGCCACCACGTCCCATTATAAGAACATCACATAGATTTTGTTCATTAGCTAACTTTATATTTTTCACAATATTTGGTGCTGCTTGAGCGCCTTGTACAATTGTTGGATAGATGACAATTTCACAAAGAGGATATCTTCTTGAAATCGTTGTGCAAATATCTCGAATAGCTGCACCCGTAGTTGCTGTTAATACTCCAACTGTATTTGGAAATTTTGGAATTGGCTGTTTAAAATTTGGGTTGAAAAGTCCTTCTTTATGTAACTTTTCTTTTAATTGATTGAACGCAATAAACAAACCGCCGATACCATCTGGTTCCATACTTTGTGCATATAATTGATAACTACCCGAAGATTCGTATACAGAAACATCACCACGAATAAAAACTTGCATACCTTCTTCTGGCTTAAATTTTAACTTACTTGCTTGAGTCCGAAACATCGTAGCAGATATACGTGTTTCATCATCCTTTAACGTGAAATAAATATGTCCCGATGTATGTATTTTTACATTTGAAAGTTCACCTTTGACATAGACATCACGTAAGTGGGGGTCTGCATCGAACTTTCTCTTAATATATTTTGTTAATGCTTTAACGGTTAAATAAGAAGACGCTGTCATTTACATACGAATCCTTTTCTATAAATTCTTTAATTAGTGTATAAATTAAAAGCTGTTTCTCATCAGAAAAACAGCTTTCTGCACATCTATTTTACATGTTTTAAGACTATTTGTCCTGTTGTAATGTATTTTCTGCAGATTGAACAGTATTGTATAGCAACATTGTAATCGTCATTGGACCTACTCCGCCTGGTACAGGAGTAATGTGAGATGCAATAGGCTCGACATCAGTAAAATCGACATCTCCAACTAATTTATTATTCTCGTCGCGGTTGATGCCAACATCGATTACAACGGCATCCGGTTTAACATGTTCGCTTGTAATGAAGTTAGCTCGACCAACCGCTGCAATTAAAATATCAGCTTGCTTTGTAAATGATGGTAAATCTTTCGTTTTTGAATGTGTATATGTAACGGTTGCATCCTTTTGAAGTAACAATTGACCCATCGGTTTACCAACAATATGACTTCTACCCACAATTACTGCATGTTTACCTGCTAGTTCTACACCAGAAAATTCTAACAACTTCATAACACCAAATGGAGTACATGGTAGGAATGTATCTTGCCCAAGCATCATTTTCCCTACACTGATCGGTGAAAATCCATCAACGTCTTTGTCAGGAGAAATCGTTGCAATTACATTATCTTCATTAATATGTTTTGGTAGAGGTAGCTGAACTAGGATTCCATGAATATCTTGACGGTTATTTAATGTTTTGATGTGTTCTAACAATTCTTCTTCTTTCGTTTCTTCAGGTAGTTTAATTAGTTCTGAATAGATACCTATCGCTTCACAAGATTTTTGTTTATTTCTTACATAGGTTTGTGATGCTGGATTATCTCCTACTAAAATTACTGCTAATCCTGCAGTAACACCTTGTTCTTTTAACTTTACTACACGATCAGCAATAGATTGTCTAATTTGTTGTCCAATTTCTTTACCGTTAATAATGCTAGCCATATTTCTTATACTCCTTCAAAAAAGAATTTCCGTAAAAAATATTATTTAATTATTCCACGAATTTAGAAAGTACTCCATTTACAAATTTGCTTGATTTTTCATCGCCATATGTTTTACACAGTTCAATCGCTTCGTTTAATACAACGTTATTTGGTGTATCATCCATAAACAATAATTCATAAACCGCTAAACGTAATACCGTTCTCTCAATTTTGGGTAATCGGTATAATGACCAATTTTCTAATTTTTCTTCAAGCGCTGCATCAATTTCTTGTTTCTTATTTATTGTCCCGCGAACTAATGACTCAAAGAATGAATCAGTTTCTGATTCTTCAAGTACATGGCTAATTGCCTCATCTACTGTTAGTTCTAACTCGGTATTATCTAACTGAAACAATACTTGCATAGCTTTACTACGCGCTTCATGTCGTTTCATGTATAAATCTCCTTCTTTAGTAACATTAAGACCTATAATAACATATTTTAGCTAATCATATACAGCTTCAAACAAGTTTCATTATTCTAAAAATAGCATTTGAAATTTTACGAAAATTAAAAGAAACCCATTGACGTTATATTAAATGTTCTTTAGCATAAGCCGTAGAAATTGGAGGTGTGTATTATGAAAATGTTTCTATACTACTTATTAATAGCATTTGTTGGATTTTGGATCGCATATTATTTTAGCTGGCCGAAATGGACAGTTTTTATTTTCATGGTAATCGCATGTATAGTAATGCTAGGTAGAATGCTTTATGTTTTGTACGGAACAAAAAATATAAAAAGTGTGGAAAAATTTTTAGCGAATAATAGAAAAGAGCCTATATATGCCTTTGTATACGAGCAGGCAAACGGCACAAAAGAAGAGCAATTAACGGCGATCGAACAAATACTTAAGAAATATCCTAAAGGTTACATATATCAGAATTATCGATTTGTCCGTGAAATGTTAAAAGAAAATTTTGATGTTGCTTTTGAAGAAGCTAATTTAATCGAGAAAGAACCGTTTATGAGCTATAGTAAAGCATTAGTCTATGCAACTTATGGTAATCGTCACGATGCGCTTTCTTTTGAGTTATCTAAAGAATGGATGAAAGAAGCTATTTTAGCAACTTTAGCTAAAAGGGAAAATGACAATATTTCTTATGAAGAACATAAGCAAAATGCTATACAGTCAGCTGGAGGAATTCAACGATATGGTTTAATTCATTCATTATAATTTTTAAGCACTGGAACTAAAGTAGATTTCCAGTGCTTTTCATTTCACTTAAAAGCTTGAGTTGCTTTTATCGCTTTTTGCCATCCTTCATAAAGTTTTGTACGTTTTTCTTCTTCCATTGACGGCTCGAATTTTCTTTCTAGATTCCAATGATCTACTATTTTCTCTTTACTTTCCCAAAATCCTACTGCAAGCCCAGCTAAATAAGCTGCACCTAATGCTGTAGTTTCGTTAATTGCCATTCTTTCAACAGGAACATTCAGTATATCCGATTGAAATTGCATAAGAAAATTATTGTGAACCGCTCCACCATCAACTCTTAAGGATTTTAAAGCAATAGTTGAATCTGCTTCCATAGCAGCTAAGACATCTTTTGTTTGATAAGCTAAAGACTCTAAAGTTGCACGAATAAAATGTTCTTTCGTTGTCCCCCTTGTTAGACCAAATACAGATCCGCGCACTTCGCTATCCCAATATGGTGTACCTAATCCTACAAATGCTGGAACTACATATACACCTTCCGTACTTTCTACCCTTTCAGCATAACTTTCACTTTCAGATGAATGACGTACCATTCGTAGACCATCTCTTAACCATTGGATGGCAGAACCTGCGACAAAAATACTACCTTCTAAGGCATATTCAACCTTGCCATCAACACCCCATGCAATCGTAGTTAACAGTCCATGATTTGAACGTACTGCCTTTTCTCCTGTATTCATTAGCATAAAGCAACCTGTTCCATACGTATTTTTCACCATGCCTGATTCAAAACAAGCTTGACCAAACAAAGCAGCTTGTTGGTCTCCTGCAATTCCGGCTATTGGTACACTCGTACCGAAAAAGTGATTTTTAGATACTTCACCATAAATTTCAGAAGATTGTTTGACTTCTGGAAGCATTGAGATAGGAACATCGAGTATAGATAAAAGTTCCTCATCCCATTTTAATTCATGTATGTTATACATTAATGTTCTAGAAGCATTAGAGTAATCCGTCACATGAACTTTACCTTCAGAGAGTTTCCAAATAATCCACGTATCAATCGTACCGAAAAGTAATTCACCCTTTTCTGCTTTCTTGCGAGCACCTTCTACATGTTCTAAAATCCACTTCACTTTTGTCCCCGAGAAATATGCATCGATTAAGAGTCCCGTTTTCTCTCTAAATAATTCTTCATGGCCTTGTTCAATTAAATCATTACATATAGATGTTGTTTGTCTTGATTGCCATACGATTGCATTATAAATCGGTTCGCCTGTTGTCTTATCCCAAACAACGGTTGTTTCACGCTGATTTGTTATACCAATTGCTGCAATTTGTTCAGGGCGAATATTTTTTTCTGATAGAACTGAAGCTATAACTGATAATATGGAACTCCATATCTCTTTTGCACTATGTTCAACCCAACCACTCTTCGGAAAGTATTGCTTAAACTCACGTTGAGCAATGTGAACTACATTACCAGCCTGATTAAATAGAATTGCTCTAGAACTAGTTGTACCTTGGTCTAAGGAAAGAATATACTTTTCCATTTCCCTTCTTTTCCCCCTCTTCTATTTATGGAACTTGTTTACTACTTCGATTAATTATATTCATATTCCTACTATACATTTAAATGTTATTTTATTTTAATTTAAATCTTTTGATGGTAAAGTATTGACATAGTAAATTTTACAATGTATAGTATAGAGACTAGTTAATATCATTACTTATCCAAGGAATTCACATGTTACAAAAAGTATCGGTGAACGTTCGGTACTTTTTGTAATGTGTGAATTTTTTTACGATAACAGATCTTAACTATAATAAATTTTTTGGAGGTCTTCTCAAATGACTCAAGGTACAGTAAAATGGTTTAACTCAGAAAAAGGTTTTGGATTTATCGAAGTTGAAGGTGGAAACGACGTATTCGTACACTTCTCTGCTATCCAAGGCGACGGATTCAAAACTTTAGAAGAAGGTCAAAAAGTTGAATTCTCAGTTGAAGAAGGAAACCGTGGACCACAAGCTACTAACGTAGTTAAACTTTAATTCTTTGTAATACCAACATAGAATGTTTTAAAGCCGACAAATGTATTAAATACATTTAGTCGGCTTTTTTCATTTAAAGTACACGTTGCGCCCATAAGAAATGTTTTTGTGTCCAACTTCCCCATGTACTTAAAATTTCAACATCATCTTCCGTATTTAAATTACTAATCCAATAATCATTCCCCATATAAATTCCTACATGTGTAATTTCCTTATCTTCACGAGTACTGAAAAACATTAAATCACCTTTTTTCATATCCTCAAATTTAACTGGTGTTCCAACTGTAGCTTGTTCTGCAGAAGTACGCGGAAGATTTATACCAAACATGTAATATATATGTTGTGTCCAACCACTACAGTCTGTATATAATGGTGGGTTGTAATTTTCTTGGCCTCCATAGACATATGTAGTTCGATCTTGTAGACTTCTCGCATAGTCAACTAAATCCGTAGCAATATCACCACTTCTTACTACGACTTTATCTCCAATATCAATTGAGTTTGGATTTTCAAAATGCGGATTCAATTCAATAATATCAGTTAACGTCATATTATATTTTTTAGCAATTTTAAATAATGTATCCCCTTGTTTAGCTGTATATTGGGCATTTGCTATTTCAACGCCACTAAATAGAATAGTAGTTGCAAATGCACCTACAACAGCTTTTCTGATGGAAAATTTCAAAGTGATGTCCCTCCAAATGTTAAATTACGACTATAGTTTGTTTCGGAAGACAACATATATACTTTTATGAAAAAAAATTCTTCCTTCAAATAATGAAGGAAGAATTAGAAAAATTATTCTTGTTCTTTTGTGGATTCAAATTGAATTGCTGTAATGTGGATATTTACTTCGTTTGTATCAATGGAAGTCATATTGAAAATTGCTTGTCTTATAGCTGTTTGGATATCTTTAGCAACTTTAGGTATGGAATATCCGTATTTCACCGAACAATAAACATCTATAATAATATCTCCATTATCAGATATAGTCGCTTTAACACCTTTCGAGTGTACTTTTTTACCAAATCGTTCAGCTACACCAGAAGCAAAATTTCCTCTAGTCGCTGCAACACCCTCAACCTCAGTAGTTGCGATCCCAGCAATTACTTCGATTACTTCAGGTGCTACTTCAATAAGACCAAGTTCTTCTTTACCAAAAGGAGTTGGTTGTACAAAAGTTTGTGTTGCTTTGTCAGCCATCTTCTTCACCCTCTCTTTCTCAGGCATAAACATAACTGTCATTGCCAAAGAGCCTTAATTAACTTAATTATACAATATTTTATACAGGGTTGCTCGAAATACACATAACATTAATGACTATATTTTATTTTATTGATAGTTTTAAACCAAAACTAAAATAAAGTTAAAAATGTGTAGACGATTAGAAAATATCCAATGTCTACACATTTTATAATAATTATTTAGTTACAGATTCTTTTTCCTTTTGGATATTTAATACATCATTTTCTTCTAAGAATTTCGTATTAAATTTACCTGATTGGAATACTTCGTTGTTCATTAACGCTTCGTGGAAAGGAATTGTTGTGTTAATACCAGGTCCTTCAACGACAAATTCGCTTAGCGCACGATTCATACGAGCGATTGCTTCGTCACGTGTATCTGCATGAACAATTAGTTTTGCAACCATTGAATCATAGTATGGTGGAATTGTATAACCTGCGTAAACAGCAGAGTCAACACGAACTCCATATCCACCTGGCGTAATATAAGTATCTACAGTACCAGCAGATGGCATAAAGTTTTTGTATGCATTTTCCGCGTTAATACGGCATTCAATTGACCAACCATTAATTTTAATATCTTCTTGAGCAAATGGTAACTTTTCACCCGAAGCGATTTTTAATTGTTGTTGAACTAAATCAACACCAGTAATCATTTCTGTAACTGGATGTTCTACTTGGATACGAGTATTCATCTCCATGAAATAGAACTTGTCCTCTTTATAATCGTAAATAAATTCAATCGTACCTGCACCTTCATAATTACAAGCTTGTGCTGCTTTTACTGCAGCAGCCCCCATTTCTGCACGGCGCTCAGGTGAAAGCGCTGGAGATGGAGCCTCCTCAACAAGCTTTTGCATACGTCGTTGTACAGTACAATCACGTTCACCTAAGTGAACAACATTACCTTGTGAATCTGCCAACACTTGGATTTCACAATGACGGAAATATTCGATGAATTTTTCTAAATATACACCTGGATTACCAAATGCTGCAGCAGCTTCTTTTTGTGTAATTTCGATCCCTTTTACAAGGTCTTCTTCAGTACGGGCTACACGGATACCTTTTCCGCCGCCTCCAGCTGTTGCTTTAATAATTACTGGGTACCCGATTTTAGCAGCCCATTGTTTACCTGTTTCAATATCAGGAACAATGCCTGTACCAGGAACAAGAGGAACACCCGCTTCTTCCATAGTACTTCTAGCTACGTCTTTCATACCCATAATTTTAATCGAATCTGATGATGGTCCGATGAACTTAATTCCCGCTTGTTCACAAGCTTCCGCGAAATCAGCATTTTCTGCTAAGAAACCGTATCCAGGATGAATTCCATCAACACCCGTTTTTTCTGCAACACTTAAAACAGCTGGGAAACTTAAATAAGAATCTTTTGATAATTTAGGTCCTATACAGTACGCTTCATCTGCTAATTTTACATGAAGTGCATCTTTGTCTGCTTCCGAATAAACAGCAACACTTTGAATACCTAGTTCTTTACATGCACGAATAATTCGAACTGCAATTTCACCACGGTTAGCAATTAATACTTTTTTCATTTTGGTCACCCCTTACTCAGGTTTTACTAAAAATAGTGGTTGACCATATTCTACTAATTGGCCATCTTTTACGAGAATTTCTACAATTTCACCTTTAATTTCAGCTTCAATTTCATTGAATAACTTCATAGCTTCTACGATACAAACGATCGTTTCATCTGAAACTTTATCTCCAACTTTTACATATGGAGGAGCATCTGGTGATGGAGCTTGATAGAATGTTCCTACCATTGGAGAAGTGATTTTATGTAGTGACTCATCACTAGCAGCTGTTGCTTTTGGTGCGGCTTCAGTTACTGCTTTTGCAACCTCTACTGGTTGTGGAGCAGGTTGTTCTACCGGCTTTGCAACAGGTTGCTCTACGACTTGTGCTACAACTTCTGACTTAGGTTGAACGACTTCCGTTACAACACCATTTGATTTTTTTAATTTTATTTTTGCCCCATCATTTTCATACACAAATTCTTCGATCGATGATGCGTCAACTAATTTAATAATTTCACGTAATTCTTGTACTTTGAACACAATAACACCCCTTCATAAATAATAGATACATCTTTCATTTTATAATTTTTTGGTACAATTTGAAACTATTATTTATTATTTTCTACAAAACGTAAAAAAACAGTGCTTTTGCCATAGACAATGTCGCACTGTTTCTTCCTTAAATTATATTTTATTTTATAAAGTGCTTAATCAATAGTAACTTGATTGAAAACCAACTGTTACGTTTGTGATATTCATATCTTCAACTTCTTTTCTAACTGTATAAATAATATCATTAGCCTGTTTTGTTGATAGTTCGTCTGATAGTACTTGTACTTGTACTTTGTCCTCTTCCACTCTTACAAACGCATCAGAATAGCCAAGTGATTTGATTAGCATCTCAAGCATTGCTTCAGAAGACTCTTGTTTAATAAGTTGATTCATTTGATTGAATGCTTCATTTTTCTCTTCATTTGTAAATTCGTTCGATGCAATTTTATTTGTTAATTGAGTACGTATTTGACTACGCTCATTATCAACTTGAATTCTTAAATCATCGAATAAATAACTTTCCGTAGAAGTAGAAGTATTTGTTAATTGATCTACACCCGTTAAAGTTGTTTGTTCAAGTGGGTCGTCCGTGAAGACAGCCGATAAATTCACATCGCGATTACCTTCAAATAGGTAGTAAACTGAAATGACAGCCGCTAAGCTAAATAAAGTTAATAGCCATACTGTTCGTCTTTTTACTTTCATTCTACATCTCCTTTTCTCTCCATAGGTACAATCATGATTCTGTGAGTAGGCAATTGCATTACTCGACTAATGGTTTCCAATAGTTGACTTTTGATGGAGGGGTTCGAAGCCCCTTCCGATACAATGAGCATACCTGATACTGTTTTTTGGGTTTTACCTGATGAAAAATATTCATCTAGCAAACTAGCTCCATCTGGTACATGATCATCGTAATGTAAATACACTTTAACTTGTCCAACGCCTTGAATTTGCTTTAACGTTTGCTCTATTTTCCCCTCAAGTGTACTTGTATCACTTTGCTCACTGTTTGGATCATTAAACGTTAAAGAAATGTACGCAATGAACGCAACTAGTGCTATTGGAATCAGTATTAGGTTAGTCTTTGTCCATTTTTTCTTTTCCACTTCACGTCCCTTTGCGGCCTCCTTTCTGTAACGTTTCAACACATTGTATGATGGTTGATGCTCGTCTATGCTTTATAGATTTAGGAAATCTAACAAAGTTGTTAAAAAAATAATTAAGGTTGCTAGTTTAATATAAATAATGAGATCTGTTTCCTCGGCTAATAGTAGTAAACATTTGCCCACTAAAATTATTACAACTAGTTTTATCAAAACGTTTTACCCACCCCTAGTTGAGTCATAACCATTAGAATTAGCCAAATGAAAACAAATGCGATTCCTAATAAAAACGCTACTGCACATAACACCAAAAGTGACTTTCCAACATCATCAACTAACCCACTGACAGTACTACTTGAAAACGGTTCGATGATAGCGGCTAGCAGCTTAAATGTCATCGCATGTATTAATAATTTCCCGGCTGGATAAAAGGCAGCTACCCAAAATGCAGACATCGCACCTAGTCCCGCCACCGTCGTAGCCGTTGATTGATATTTATTGAAGATTGAAAAGCCTTGTACAATTAAAGATCCAACGATGGGAATAGTCTGTTCAATAACTTTCTTCACTGGATCTGCAATCGCTTTATCGATTGTAAAAAAGGCAACACCCGTGAATGATAAAATCGTCATGATTGCAATTACTGTTGCTGTAATAATCGTCATTACTGAACCTCTTATTAAATCTGAGGCTTTTCCAAAAGACATTTCTCCGATAAACCGTGTACAAAAATCAAAAATTAATGCAATTGTTACAGCAGGAATCAAAATTCTCTCACATAGCAAAATGAGTAGTTCAAATATAAAGAATATGATTGGACTCCAAGCGATAAAAGAAAAAACAGAATTTAAAATTACGAGTAGTGACATAATGATTGGGTACAATGCTAAGAAGAAATTAGAAAATATTCCTGCTAATTGTGCCATTAATGAAAATGCATCCATTACAGTTTGTCCCAAAGCTAAGACTAGAACGACGATAAATAACGTATCACTCCACTTTTTAAACTTTGGAACATAGGCTTCAATTGCTAAAAATAGGACGGTATACGTGATGATTAACAAGATAGATTGTCCTGCGATCTTCAGCGGATCCAAGAAAATATTTAGTATTTCATTCATTGATCAAGCCCCTTATTGAAGCTTTTCTAATATTGAGGAAAACTTTGATAAAACTGTTGCAAATTCGGTTAGCCAATAAGTTAACAAAACGATTCTTACAGCAATCATGACTAATTCTCCAATGGATTCGTATTCCTGTTCTTCAAAAACTGAATGAATAAGAGACCCAAGTTGGTAGAATAATGCCGAATAGATTAGTTGAGCAACATATGGTACCGAGTGTACATAAGAAAGGAGCTTTTCTAAAAATGGAATCACAAGCATCGACAAAAGGAAATGTAGTAGTATGAAGAAAAATATGATTGCTATTAGAGTGTGTAGTTTTTGGAATGAATCTCTTATCAATAATAAGATTAAAAGTAAGATTACGGCATAAAAAATAAATATCATAAGCTACCTAATTTAAATTCAGCCATTGGAAGAATACTAAGATGTCTCCAAAAAATAGCCGTAAGAATCTTAAAAGTTCTGCAGTTAAATACAAATATGCAATAAAATATAAGAAAAATGAAAATTCCTTTTTGCCGAATTGCTCTAATAAGACATGAAGTAGAGCTAGAATCAACCCTACCCCAGCTACTCGCAAAACGTCCTGTAACTCCATATCTCGACGCCTCCTCGTGTAACGCAGTATATGAGCTTGTATCATTAAATAGACCAGCTCTAGAAAGAAAAATGGGACAACCATAATTGCAATCTTACGCTTATAAAATATTACCTTCATCAAAACACATTATATTTACATGCCTAAATAAAAAATGACTCAAATCCCATAGAAATTTGAGTCATTTTTAGTCGATATTTTATCTATATTATTTCTCAATAAGTTTATAGTTTGACTTTATTGTGCAACGCTTGTTTTAACATTTCCTTTTCCATTACCATTGTTATTTTTAGGTTCTTCAAACAGTGACTTTTTTAAGAAAGGAATTACAAATGGATCTAAACCAAATTTCCCTGCATTTGAACCAGCAAATAGAATCATTAAGCCAATTAATATATCAATAGGATTATGAGAGATTGCTCCAGCCATTAAGAAAGAGAAATTCATTATGATACCAAAGAATGCTGCCGTAGTTGTTAGACATCCAAGTATTAACCCGATACCAACTAAAAACTCTCCCCACGGTACTAAAATATTAAAGATTTCAACATTTGGTAACGCCACATTTTCTAAAAATGAATGATATAATCCAAACACATTCGAACCATCTGGGCCTTTTACCGGATTTTGAACGGCATTATTTAAGAACCCACTTGCATCAAATTGTCCGCCAGTTATTTTACCCCAACCAGCAATCATAAAGTTATACCCTAAATATATACGTAACAGCATCATAATTCCTGCTGCAATATTGTTATTTCTTAACCAGTTGTTAATCATGTTAATCTCTCCTTGTTGTTTGTTTGTAAGGATATAGTAACATGTTATACAACAGAATAATACCTGTTATATGACAGTTCAAATTTTAGTAATATTTTTGTGAATAATTTATGAAATTATGACTTTCGAATAAAAAATTACTCAAACTTCATAGAAATTTGAGTAATTTTTAAATAATATTTTATTGTGCGACACTCGGTTTAACTTTATTTTCTTTATATTCGTTTTTGTGTAGCATTTTTCTAACGTATGGAAGGACAAAGTAATCTAAACCAATTTTACCAGCATTTGCACCAGCAAATAAGATAAGTAAGCCGATTAGAATATCCGTTGGATTATGTGAGATCGCTCCAGCCATTAAGAATGAGAAGTTCATAATTACACCAAAGAAAGCAGCGGCAGTTGTAAGACATCCTAAAATTAACCCTAGTCCAACTAAAAATTCTCCCCAAGGTACCAAAATGTTAAATAGGTCGACATTTGGTAATGCAACATTTTCTAAGAATATATTATATAAACCAAATACACTAGAGCCATCCGGACCCTTTACTGGATTTTGAACTGCATTATTCAAGAATCCACTCGCATCAAATTGTCCACCAGTGATTTTACCCCAACCAGCGACCATAAAGTTATACCCTAAATATATACGTAGCAGCATCATAACAGCTGCAGCAATATTATTATTTCTCCACCATTTGTTAATCATTTGAATCTCTCCTTGTCAAATATGATTTGTAATATGGTCATAGAATACCATGTTATACAACAGCGGAAAATATATTACTAGTACAGTTCATAATTTATCAAAATCTTTGTGACAGTATCATGAATTCAATACTTTTTACCTTCCAATTTTCTTCTTACGAAACATTCTAAAGTACTAATAATGTTAAATTACAACAAAAATCCTGTATAAAATACAAAAAACCAGAAGAAATGATTTTCTTCTGGTTTTTCAACTTATTCATTATGCACGAGATACATACGAACCATCTGTTGTATTAATAACTAATTTATCGCCTTCATTTACAAAGAACGGTACGTTAACTACTAAACCTGTTTGTAATGTAGCTGGTTTAGATCCGCCTGTTGCAGTATCACCTTTAATACCTGGTTCAGTTGCAGTTACTTCTAATGTAACTGTATTTGGTAATTCAATACCTAACATTTCACCTTGGTAACTTTGAATATGAACTTCCATGTTTTCTAAAAGATACATTAATTCATCTTCAATTTGGCTAGCAGCAAGTTCAGTTTGCTCATAAGATTCCATATCCATAAACACGTGAGAATCACCTTGAGCATATAAATATTGCATTTTACGGTTCTCAACCATTGCTTTTTCTACTTTTTCACCAGCACGGAACGTTTTTTCTTGCACGTTTCCATTACGTAGGTTACGTAATTTTGAACGTACGAATGCTGCACCTTTCCCTGGCTTAACGTGTTGGAAATCTAATACACGATATAGGTTACCGTCTACAATAATTGTAAGACCAGTACGGAAATCGTTTACTGAAATCATGAATATTCCTCCATTATAAAATAATTAGTTCTTTTTTCGAATGAGTTAGTACTTCATTACCTGTTTCTGTTATTAGTATATCGTCTTCAATTCGTACGCCACCAATACCAGGTAAGTAAACACCAGGTTCAATTGTTACAACCATATTTGGTTCTAATACTGTGTCAGAACGGAATGATAGTCCAGGTCCTTCATGAACTTCTAATCCAATTCCATGACCCGTTGAATGTCCAAATGCTTCGCCTAGACCTTTTGATTTTAAATAATCTCTTGCTACAGCATCTGCTTCAATCCCAGTCATATTAGGTCCTACTTTTTCTAAAGCAAGTAACTGTGATTCTAACACCGCATTATACATATCGACTAATTGTTGGGAAGGATTACCTACAGCAATAGTACGAGTTATATCTGACACGTAGCCATTATAGTATGCACCAAAATCAAGTGTTACAAAATCGCCCTTTTCAATTACCTTGTTAGTTGCAACACCATGCGGTAATGCACTACGCAATCCACTTGCAACGATCGTATCAAAAGAGGATGATGTAGCCCCTTGTTTTCTCATGAAAAACTCTAATTCATTCGATACCTCAAGCTCAGTAATTCCTGGCTTGATGACATTAAGTATATGTGTAAATGCATTATCTGCAATTTCACATGCAACCTTAATAATATTAATCTCTTCGTTTGTCTTAATCAAGCGAATTTTTTCAATTAAACCAGAAACAGGTATTAAATCTGCCTTAATTTTCGTTTTATAATTTTCAAATGCAGAGTAAGTTACTGTATCTTTTTCAAAACCTAAAGATTTAATCCCCATTTGTTCCACTTGTGTAGCAACTTCATCGACGATTAGTTTCTCGTGTTGAACAATACGGAAGCCTTCAACTTGTTTCTTAGCTTGTTCTGTATATCTAAAATCAGTAATAAAAACAGCGTCATTTTGTGATACAATCGCCACACCCGCTGTTCCAGTGAATCCTGTAATATAACGGCGATTAAATTCACTTGTAACTAGTAATGCATCTATATTTTGTTCAACTAAAGCTTTTCTTAACTTTTCCAATTTTGCCATCTTCAGTTCCCCCTACTTTTTCTCTAAAAAACTTCTTAAAGCTAGATCGTATCCAACTGTTCCTAAACCACATATCTGGCCAACACATTCAGGTGCTAGTAGCGATGTATGACGGAAAGATTCCCGCTTATGTATATTTGATATGTGTACTTCAATAACTGGAACTTTAACTCCAGCAATTGCATCACGAAGAGCGATACTTGTATGTGTGTACGCACCAGGATTAAATACAATACCTTCTACACCAGTATCTTCTGCTTCGTGAATCCAATCTATTAGTTCACCTTCGTGGTTAGATTGTCTAAAATCAACCATCGAATTAAACTCTTTTGAAAGGTTTTCCAATCTTTCTTTAATATCCTCTAATGTTTCACGGCCATAAATTTCAGGCTCTCTTTTCCCTAATCGGTTTAAATTAGGTCCATTTAACACTAAAATTTTCATTCCATTTCCCCCAATAAAACTAGATCCCTATTTTTTCCGCTGTATAGTAAAGATACGGAACCTAGTAACTAAATTACCTTCCATCAATGGCTTTGGAGAAAAAATCCACTGATGGAAGTTTTACTTTATTTTATCACAGTGTCTTCATACGGCAACTCATTTTGTTTTTCATTTGCGTTCGCTTGGAAGTGGAAGCTTGCAGTTTCAAAAACGAATCTTGCTGTAATAATAACCGTAATCATAAACGGTATTGACAATTTCGTGAATGAATTCAATTCTGCAGGTAATTCAAAAATAAACCATTCGATGATTAATGCTACTAATCCCCCAATGAGTAACGATGAAACAAAAGCAGGAACTAGAGCAACGTACTGCATAATCCAATAGAAAATAAAAATAATAATAAAAAGCACTAACCCTAAAAACACCCATTGAATGGATCCATGACTATTTTGGAGTATATTAAATCGTTCAGTATAATCTAATGGATTCCATTGGATGAATTTAAATAAAGCTAACCCACTCAATGAAAGAGTTAAAAAGATAGATGCAGCAAGACTTGTGATTAATGCAATTCTAAACATAGAAACACCTCATTTTTTTCTTTTAGTTTCACCAAAAGGTTAAATTGATATGCTTAGACGTAGTGCTTTTTAAGAAAATTTAGTACAATATAATAGTTACTATTTTTAGATTCTAATAGAGAGTGGTGTACATATTGAGCAAGCAAACACCTGCATATGGAGGACAAGCACTTTTAGAAGGTGTTATGTTCGGTGGTAAGGATCATACGGTTACAGCAATACGACGAACAGATGATTCTATCGAATATTTTTATGCGAAAAAGGAGAAGAAACCTTTATTTCAAAAACTAAAAAAAATCCCTTTCGTTAGAGGAAATATAGCAATTATTGAATCCGCTGGGATTGGTGCAAAACATATGCAATTTTCAGGTGACCGATATGAGGTAGACCCTGGAGAAGAAGAAGAAAATAAGGAAGAAATGTCTAAATTACAAATGATTTTAGGCGTTGCAGTTGTGGGCGTACTTTCTTTCTTATTTGGTAAATTTGTGTTTACTTTAGTACCTGTATTTATTGCAGAATTATTTAAAGCATGGATTCCAGGTAAAACAGGTCAAATCCTTTTAGAAACAGTTATTAAACTCATTTTACTTTTTGCATATCTTTACTTTATATCAATGATGCCTATTATCAAACGGGTTTTCCAATATCATGGTGCAGAGCATAAAGTAATTAACTGTTATGAAAACGGGCTGGACCTAACCGTTGAAAACGTACAAAAACAATCTCGTTTACATTACCGTTGTGGTTCAAGTTTTATTTTATTTACAGTTATTGTAGGGATGTTTGTTTATTTCCTATTCCCAACAGATCCACTTTGGTTACGCGTGATTATTCGAATTTTATTAATCCCTGTTGTTATAGGAATTTCTTTTGAAGTTCTACAAGGAACAAATGCAATAAGAGATATCCCTGTACTAAAATACTTAGGATATCCCGGTCTATGGTTACAATTATTAACGACTAAAGAGCCAAAGGATGAAATGGTCGAAGTATCAATCGCTTCATTTAAGAAACTTCACGAAGTTGAGAGAAATCCAGAAATTGCAAAAGAATTACACCATGAATAATTTTAGAGAGAGTTTGGTAACTAACCAAACTCTCTTTTTTTCGGTATTGTATCTGCTCTCTTTTACGTAATAAAAAGGAGACATCTTGAAATTTCACTTTCAAGATATCTCCTGTTCATTTAACTTATAAACCACATTTTAGTTGTGCACCACAGCTTGTACATGTGTTACAGCCACCTAATTCTTCAACTGTACCTTGACGACAAACAGGACATGTATTTCCTACTTCAGATCCTATTGTTACATTTGTTGTTTGAAGAGGTGCAATTGTATCAACTAATACAACCGGTTGTTTTTCTTTCTTTTCTTCTTCTTTCAACTCATCAAATGATAATTGCTCATCATGAGAAGACGAAGATTCAGCTTTTAATGTTAATACTTGCGTGTCACGGCTGCCATCAACATAAACCGTACCACCTTTTGCTCCACCTTTGTACAGTCGTTCGTATACTTTTTGTACTTGTTCGACTGTGTAGCCTTTTGGTGCATTAACAGTTTTTGAAATCGATGAATCCACCCAACGTTGGATGACACATTGCACATCTGCGTGCGCTTCAGCCGTTAAATCCATTGATGAGATGAACCAATGTGGTAAATTGTTTTCATCTGCTTCTGGATGACGATCTAAATATTCTTGTACGATTTCAGCCTTTACTTCGATAAATTTACCTAGACGTCCTGAGCGGTAATAAACGAATGAGAAGTAAGGTTCTAGGCCTGTTGCAACGCCAACCATTGTACCTGTGCTCACAATTGTTACTCTCTAATAATAGAGGGCGGGATTATTAGTACCCGCTCCATATGTCGCCATATGGGTCAGACTATATCATCAACCATTTTTGAATGTCTTTTTCTATGACATGGATATTCGCAAAGTGTAATTAAATTTGAAATCTCATTTGCTTTTTTCCACTCACCATTAAAGTTTCTGAAAGGAATAATATGGTGTACAGAAAGTTCCTTACCATATTCCTTTTCTGTTATACCGCAGTCTTGACATGTAAAATTGTCTCTTTTTCTTACTTTGCGTCGTTGTGCTCTCCAATTTGGTCCATAGTAATCTATGTCGCCACCTCTCCATGTTCCACTATTTTCACCAGCGAACATGTTAGATTTAGCATAATAATCACTCATACATTCAATAGAACAAAAATTATGTTCCGTTAATTCTGAGGGTTTTTTAAAAATTACTGTTGGGCAATTATTGCAAATTACCATAACTCTCTTCTGCAGGAGTTCTTTTGCTCTTCGTCCATTAGCTTTGCCTAAACACTCTTTTGAACAATATTTTACACTTGATAATCTAGAAGGAATAACTTTAAATTGCTTTCTACACTCTAGACACTCAATTAACACCTTTTCTTTTCGTATAGGAGCGAATAATTGTTCTTTATACTTCCTTTGGAATTTAGCTTTACAACCTTGGGAACAAAAAGAATACTTAGTTTTCTTTAAAACAGAAGGTTTTCTTAAAAGCTCCTTACTACAATAGTCACAACGAACAATCTTTTGCGTTTTCAAATGTTCAAATGCAGCAGGATTCTTAGTTTGGTATTCACCTTTACATTTTCGAGAACAATACTTTTTTCTGTCAAATTGACTGGGTTTTACTTTAATTTCCTTTCCACAATTAAGACAATTCTTTTTCAATGGAATCACCCTACCTTGTTTTAAATAATTATAAAACAAGAACAAGTGTTCCTCAATATATTTTGGTTGCTCGGCATGTAGTCGTTGAGGGGTCAGCCACGACTTCCCTGCGGATTGTCTGGTAGATAATTAGTCAACACTTTTACATTTTTACCTATTTTAGCTGGCAAGGCTTGGTAGTAAAAGATACGCCAGAGTTTCCCGCATATAGCCAAGTTTACGCTACATTTTTACAAATGTAGGGGGCAACATGTTTACCCGTAGGTGCAACGGTTAATAGATGTGAGTTGCGTATACCATTTTCAAGTACACCTTGACGTACGTGTTCAGGCATACTACTCATGTAACCTGTATTAATGAAGGCTTGTCTTAAGCGATTTGTTTCTTCTTCTGTTTGACCTTGTAAGAATGGGAAGCTTCCACGCTCTTTACCAAGTTCAATAGATGTTTCATATGCAGTTACTGCAATCGTTTCAAAGATTTTATCTACAAGTTTGTTACCTTCTTCTGATCCATACTCTTTTTCACAGTAAATTAACAAGTCTGCAAGACCCATAACTCCAAGGCCAACACGACGTTCACCTAAAGCTTGTTTACGGTTTTCTTCTAGGAAATATGGAGTTGCTTCAATAACATTATCTTGCATACGTACACCAGTGCGTACAGTTTCTTTTAATGCTTCATAATCAACTGATTGTTGATCTTTAATAGCAAATTGCGCTAAGTTAACAGCTGCTAAGTTACAGACTGAAAACGGAGCTAGGGGTTGTTCCAGTAATAATAATTGTTATCCTAAAGGCTTTTTATCCTCTAGTTCTTACAGTTCCTTTTCCTGTAAGTTCAGCATACATTTTCATTACACACTTTTTTCATGAATTTTAATAACTCTTTTCTCCCATAAAATTTATAACCTAAATCAAATACTTTAACCTCATATCCCCATGGGATAGAATGATAATCCAAATATTTAGCATATGCATATTCATAAGAACTCCTTAAATAATGTCCTTTATAAAAACTAGCATATCCCCTATTCAATTTTATCACCTCAAGGTGTTTGATTAGTTATAATTGTGTGTAATGTTGCGGTCTCGTGCTCGGATTATAGTCTACATAAGTAGGATCACCGAGTATGCGTTGCCCCTGACTAAAGCTTTACCTCTAGCCTTCGGTTCGGATTAGCGTCTCAGCCTTCCCGCTTTATCCCGCAATTTTTAACGTGAGGCGAACTCCACCACACGGGTTCGTAGCTACAACTTTTTGCCCGTATGCTCGAGCATTTGTCATATCATTCGCATTATCAATGAAGAAAATGCCTGGCTCTGCAGCATACGTCGCACATACGTTGATAAGGTTCCAAAGTTCACGTGCGCGGATTGTACGATAAGTGCGTACACGGTAACCAAGTTGTTCCCATTCTCTAACGTCCCCTACTTCATGCCATTTCTCATTATAAATAGCCATTTCTTCAGGTGTGTAGTTTGCTACGTCAGGGAAACGAAGTTCGTATTCTTCGTCGTTTTCAACTGCTGCCATAAACTCTTTCGTTAAAGTAACCGAAATATTTGCTCCAGTTAAGAACTCAGGGTTATGAACACTGTAAGTTCCACCATCACGAAGCTTTTGTTCAGCTTCTTTAATAATAGACTCACTAAAACCACCAAGACCAGGGAAGTTTTTATAGTTTACAATACCTTGATACATAGCTTCTTCTTGGGCAGTAAAAGGTTGGAATTTTAGTTTTTCTTGTGCTTGACGAGAGATTAGCTCATCGTTCGTATTTTCAATTAAATAACGTAAAATACGTGGATTTTGCATTTTTGAAATAATAAATTCCACGATATCAGGATGCCAATCTGCGAGCATTATCATTTGAGCGCCGCGTCTAGAACCTCCTTGTTCTACGAGGTGTGTCAATTTAGCAATATCATCAAGCCATGATACAGAACCACTTGATTTACCATTTACACCGCGCGCTAATGTATTACGTGGACGAAGAGTTGAACCATTCGTACCAACGCCACCACCACGGCTCATAATTTCCATTACTTGCTTACGATGATCACTAATTCCTTCACGACTATCAGGAACAAATGGCATAACGTAGCAGTTAAAGAACGTTACGTCAGTTTGTGAACCCGCTCCGTATAGGACACGTCCAGCCGGTACAAATTTAAGCGATACTAGCTGTTCATAAAACATATTAAACCATTTCTTACGGTCTTCTTCAGTTTTTTCAACAGCTGCAAGACCTGTGGCATTTCGTTTTGCAATTTGTTCATAAAACACTTCTAGAGGCTTTTCAATTACGTCTAAAGAGCGAACAATGACTCCTGTCTCTTGTTCTTGTGGATTCTCTAGAACATGACGATACTCTTCTTCAATTAAGATTTCTGCTTTTTTTGTTTCAATATCAATTGATCGGATATATCCTAAACCTCTAGCAGGAAACTTAGGATCTTCTTTAATTGTTAAAACTACAAAATCTCCAGTTTTTAACGTTTTCTTTTCCGTATCTTTAAAAGAATAACGGTCAATCATTACTAATCTTGATACACCTTTATGTGTAATGTGCATATCTGGTGTAATTGGATGAACTTGAGGAAATTTCTCGATGTCTTTGTTGAGTTGTTCTACGAGGATGGTTGCTTCCTTTGCATCTACCAATACCATCAGGCAGCCTCCCTTTTCTATATTCTACATCTAGTATACTATCTAACGCCTATCAAACACAATATATTGTGTTGCTTTAGATGAGAATGATACTAGATGTAGATTTATTTTGTCTTAGAAAAGATTACCTCATAAATTTTTTCAATGCAAGGGGTTGATTTTTTCAAAAATGATAGAAACCAATAAAATACAAGGATTGGAACTATTAAAAAAATTTTCTAAATATTTTATACCAAAAAGTAATATAGTTATTTTCTATAATTCCATTCATCTGTCATATATTTACTTTCTTCTAAATGCTTTACATATTGTTTTTGTTCATCAGTTAATTCATAGTGTACTAAATCAATATTTAAAGAATCCTCAAAGCCTTTTTTAAACGCTTCTATACATTGAGGGATAGTAATTCTTCGATCGGTTAGACGGTTAATAGCAACTGCTTTTTCGGGTAACTCCAATCGCATTTTTTCTTTCGCTTCTTCTGAAGAGAATTTGAATACAGATAGTAATTTATCTTCATCCAAATCGAGTAAAATGGCACCATGTTGTAATATGACACCCTTTTGTCGAGTTTGAGCACTTCCTGCAACTTTTTTTCCTTCAACAACTAGTTCATACCAACTAGGTGCATCAAAACAAACTGCACTTTTTGGTTTTTTCAGATCTGTTAATTTTTCCTCTGAATCGGGAACACTAAAATAAGCATTTAAACCTAAATTTTGAAATCCTAATAATAATCCTTCGCTTAACACTCGATACGCTTCTGTAACTGTTACAGGCATATTTGGATAACTTTCGGTTACGATAATACTATAAGTCAATTCACTATCATGTAAAACCGCACGACCTCCAGTAGGACGACGGACAAATCCAAGATTTTGTGATCTTACAGCATTTAAATCGATTGCTTTTTCAGCACTTTGAAAATATCCAATTGATAGAGTTGCGGGATTCCATTCATAGAATCTAATAACAGGAGGGATTTCTCCTTTACTATGAAACTCTAATAATGCTTCATCTAATGCCATGTTATATGATGGGCGACTAGGACCTGAATTTATAAAATACCACTTTGTTTTCATCTCTACATCTCCTCACAATGTAATCTATTTTATCAAACTGATTGAACTATCGCTACTTTCTCTTTTATAATGGTATAAGAGATAGAAAGGAGAAATATTTAGTGCAAGTACTTTATACTATTGCGATTATACTTGTTGTAATAATTGTGTATGTAGTAGTAAATTCATTACGCTTGAAAAAAGCCGTGACGAACTTAACACAAGAACAATTTATACAAGGTTATCGAAAAGCCCAATTAATTGACGTTCGTGAAACAAAGGAATTTGACGCTGGTCATATTCTAGGTGCAAGAAACATCCCTTCCACTCAGCTTCGCCAACGTTATAAAGAAATTCGCCCAGATTTACCAGTATACTTATACTGTCAAAATACTGGTCGTAGTGCGAGAGCTGCGCTTCTTCTTAAGAAAAAAGGTTATAACCAAATTTACCAGCTTCAAGGTGGTTTTAAAACTTGGACAGGGAAAATTAAATCTAAAGCGTAAGAATTTACTTACACAAAGATGAATAGTGGACTTGCATTAATTTTAATAATGCAAGTCTTTTTTTGTTGTGAAACATAATCAGTTTACGAAATAATGAAATATTTGTGGATAATTGTTGAATTTCGTTTTAAATTATTCACGTAATCATTATGTAGTATTCAAATTCCTACTATTATATAGTAGTTTTTCAAAACTATTAAGAAAAGTAAAATATAATTGGTACTTCATTCTTATTTCCTTGGATATTACTTATTAAATATTTGATACAAATGAAAGGCCCGTTTTGGAAGGTAAACTTCCAAGACGAGCCCTTAATAATTTTTCTATGCTTTTTGATAACGTAGAATCGGAGTTCTAGCTGCACGTGTTTCATCTAAACGGCTTATAACCGTAGTGTGAGGTGCTTCTTGTACGATAGAAGGATTTTCTTCTGCTTCTTTAGCAATTTGTATCATTGCGTCGCAGAATGCGTCTAACGTTTCTTTAGACTCAGTCTCAGTTGGTTCAATCATTAATCCTTCTTCTACATTCAATGGGAAGTAGATTGTTGGTGGATGATAACCAAAGTCTAGTAGACGTTTTGCAATATCTAATGTACGTACACCTAATTTCTTTTGACGACGACCTGATAATACAAACTCATGTTTACAATGACGGTTGTATGGTAGATCAAAGTATGGTTCTAAGCGGCGCATCATATAGTTTGCATTTAATACAGCGTATTCTGTTACTTCTTTCAAGCCTTCTGGACCCATTGAACGGATATAAGTATATGCACGAACATTAATACCGAAGTTTCCGTAATATGGTTTAACACGTCCAATTGCTTGTGGGCGATTGTAATCAAAATGGAACGTGCCATCTTCTTTTTTCACTAAAACTGGTTTTGGTAAGAAAGGAATTAAATCTGCTTTAACCCCTACAGGACCTGAACCAGGACCCCCACCACCGTGTGGACCAGTAAATGTTTTGTGTAAGTTTAAGTGTACACAGTCAAAGCCCATGTCACCAGGACGCGCTTTAGACATAACTGCGTTTAAGTTTGCACCATCATAGTATACTTTCCCACCAACACTATGAATAATATCAGCCATTTCAATAATGTTTTCTTCAAATAAACCTAAAGTATTAGGATTTGTAAGCATAAGTGCAGCTGTATCTTCACCTACAACACGACGTAAATCTTCTAGATCTACTAATCCATCTTCATTAGATTTAACTGTAATCGTTTCAAATCCAGCAACAGCGGCTGATGCAGGGTTTGTTCCGTGGGCAGAATCAGGTACGATAACTTTATTTCGATGACCTTCACCGTTTGCTTCGTGGAATGCACGGATCATCATAAGTGCTGTCCATTCACCGTGTGCACCAGCAGCAGGTTGTAAAGTAACTTCATCCATACCAGTAATTTCAACAAGTTGCGTTTGCAGGTTATAAAGTAATTCCATTGCACCTTGAACAGTTGATTCATCTTGTAATGGGTGAAGATTCGCAAATCCTGACATACGAGCAACATTTTCATTAATTTTTGGATTATATTTCATCGTACAAGAACCAAGTGGATAGAAACCAGAATCAACCCCATGGTTACGACGAGATAATGCTGTATAGTGACGCATAATATCAAGTTCTGATACTTCTGGAAGTTCTGCAGCTTCCTCGCGAATAGATCCTTCAGGTAATAGTTCAGATAAGTCGATATCTTCAACATCTAGTTCAGGTAAACTATAACCAACACGGCCTTCTTTCGTTAATTCAAAAATAAGTGATTGGTTTTCGTTATGCATTGTAAGCCCCCATTTCTGCAACTAAGCTCTCAATTTCCTCTTTTGTACGTAATTCAGTTACCGCAATTAGTACGTGGTTTTCTAGCTCTGGATATACTCGACCTAAATCAAAACCACCGATAATTCCCTTTTCTAACAATTTTTTATTAATTTCTTGAACAGGTTTATTTGTTTTCACTACGATTTCGTTAAAATGAGCGCCTTGGAAAGGAACTTCAAATCCAGCAGCTTCAAAAGCATTTTTCGCAAATCTAGTTTTCACGATATTTTGCTTCGCGATTTCTTGAACACCTTTTTTACCTAGTGCAGTCATAGCAACTGATGAAGCAAGAGCTAATAAAGCTTGGTTCGAACAGATGTTAGATGTCGCTTTTTCACGACGAATATGTTGTTCACGAGCTTGTAATGTTAATACAAAGCCACGACGACCTTCTTGGTCAACAGTTTCTCCAACTAAACGACCTGGAACTTTACGCATTAATTGCTTCGTTGTAGCAAAATAACCACAGTATGGTCCACCAAAGCTTTCAGGAATTCCGAAAGGTTGTGCATCTCCCACAGTAATATCTGCACCAAGTTTTCCAGGTGGTGTTAAAATACCTAATGCAAGAGGGTTTGATGATACGACAAACAAACTTTTTGCATCGTGGGCTAATTCACCAATTGTTTTAATATCTTCAATTTGACCAAAGAAGTTTGGATACTGAACCATAACAGCAGCTGTATCACTATCAAGTAATTCTTTTAACGCATCAATATCTGTAATCCCGTCTTTTGTTGGAATTGTTACGACATCAATAGATTGACCTTTTGCGTAAGTTGATACAACGTCACGATATTCTGGGTGTATCGCTTCAGAAACTAATAATTTTTTACGTCTTGTATGTGCTGCAGCTAACATTCCTGCTTCTGCCAATGACGTTCCGCCATCATACATAGATGAGTTAGCTAAATCCATGCCAGTTAGTTCTGCAATCATTGTTTGGAATTCAAAGATTGCTTGTAACTCACCTTGTGAAATCTCTGGTTGATATGGAGTGTAAGCCGTATAAAATTCAGATCGTGAAATCACGTGGTCAACAATAATTGGTTTATAGTGGTTATAAATTCCAGCACCTAAAAATGATACATTTGTTTCTGTATTGCTATTTTTATCTGCTAATTGTTTTAACTCTTTAAGTAAAGCAGACTCTGATTTAGCTTTTGGAATATTATATAATCCTTGATAACGAACTTTTTCTGGAATATCTGAAAATAATTCATCAATACTATTTATTCCAATCGTTTCAAGCATTTCTTTTTTATCTGTCTCCGTCATCGGAAGATATCGATGTGTCATGTTTTTAGACCCTCTTTCCATTATTTTGAGCGTTTATAAAATGGTGTTGCCACAATTTTTGCTTTTAGTTTTTTATTACGAACTTCGATGTCTAATTCAGTATCAAGTTCCGTAAATTTAGAGTCAATTAATGCATATCCGACGTTTCTCTTAGTTGATGGTAATTGTGTACCTGTAGTAATTTCACCAATTTCAACATCATCTATAAAGACTTTGTAACCATGGCGAGGAATACCTTTATCGATCATTTCAACACCAACAATTTTTCGTGGTAAGCCAGCTTCTTTTTGTGATTGAAGAGCTGTTTTACCAATGAAGTCACTTTCTTTTTGTAACTTCACTGCAAAACCAATTCCAGCTTCTAGTGGTGTAATATCTTGCGATAACTCTTGACCATAAAGTGGAAGTCCAGCTTCAAAGCGAAGTGTATCACGAGCACCAAGACCAGCTGCTACGACGCCTTTATCTTTACCTGCATCTAGTATTTTGTTCCATAAAACAACTATTGCAGTAGGTGCGCCATAGAGTTCAAACCCATCTTCACCTGTATAACCACTACGTGATACGAGTACTTTATTACCTGCTACATCTACTTGATCACGGAATTTGAAAGGTTTAATTTCTGAAAGGTTTTCTTCTGTCAAAGTTTGAAGAACTTCTTCAGCTAATGGTCCTTGTAAAGCAATTTGGGCAAATTCATTTGATTGATTTGTAATTGTTACATTACCTTCAGCATGGCTTAACATCCACTCGTAATCTTTTTCAATATTTGCAGCATTAACACATAATAAATAACGATTATCTTCAAGCTTATAAACGATTAAGTCGTCAACAACCCCACCGTTTTCATAGCACATTGCATTATATTGAGCAGCACCAATTTGAATTTTTGAAATATCATTTGATAGTAATTTTTGTAAATAGTTTAAAGCATCGCTACCTTCTACAAAAATTTCACCCATGTGTGATACATCAAATAGACCAGCACGATTTCGAACTGCGTCATGTTCTTCTTTAATTGACGAGAATTGAACTGGTAACTCCCAACCACCGAAATCGATTGTCTTTCCACCATATTTTGCATATTCATTAAATAGAGGTGTTCGCTTTAAATTAGCTTCCATTTTAATCTCCCCTTTAAATAGTAATCACTTTTTATTTTGTTTTGAGGGACCATAAAAAAAGACAGAAGAATCCCTCATTAATTGAAGAATTCTCTGTCCTTGCACCTGAAAGTTACACCAAGTTAATCATATAGATTAACAAGGCTTTCCCCTTTGGTGGCTGTGTATTTACTTCAACGGCTAGCAAGATTCATTTAGAAGAATTAACAGCGCTCTCCAGAGATGCGTCCTGTACGTGTCTTTTTGCCTGAGAGATTCATAGCCTAGCTATTTGCTCCTTCGGCGACGTAATTAAGCAATCCTTGCGAACATTCAAAAAATTCACAAGATAATTATACATTAAAACTGTATAATGGTTCACGTTCTCTCCACGTACACTCATCCGCCCAGTATTTAAATATTAATGTACAAACCACGTTTACAGTCTATATCCTAACATTACATTGAGCAAAAAGGCAATCCTTTTTATAAAATAACTTAAAAACCGAACATTTCATTTGTTTCAATACACATCATTCGCCTTTTAATCGATTTACTTGAAATCCAATATATTCGACTATTTGTCTTTTACTTCGGTTTTCTGTTAATACTCTTATATGACCAACAGCCCGATAAAATTTTCTTCTTTGAAAATATAATTGTTCTAATTCACTTTTTGATGATTTTTGAACAATAGGACGATTTTTGTCGTTTTTAATCCTTTTATAAATATCTTCAAATGTAGCGTCTAGATAGAAAACTAAACCTGTTTTTCGCATAATTTTTCGATTTTCTTCATTTACTGCTACACCACCACCTGTTGAAATGATGCATGCTTCATCCCGAAAATTACGCAAAAAATCGGTTTCAACCTTTCTAAAGTACTCCTCGCCATATTTTTCAAATATTTCTGGAATTGTCATTCCTTGCTGTCTAACGATTTCACGATCCATATCGTAATAAGGAAGTTTCAGAAAATAGCTTAATCTTCGTCCAATTACACTTTTTCCGCATCCCATAAATCCTACTAAGTATATTTTTCGCATGTTTCCACCTACTTTGCTACAAAAGACTTAACTACTAAATATTTCTGCTAGTAAGTTTATCGTAGCACGAACATTGGCGAATTCCAATGAATTATATATAAATAATTGTGATTGAAAAGAGTGAATATAATATCCTAAAAAAGTAAGGGAAACAAATAATAGGATAATTACTAGCAAGAAACTACTACCATTCTCATTCCGGATATAATTGAACAAAAAAAGTTCTCTCCTTTACTACGTCATTTGGATATTTAACGATGATCTTTAAGTAATTTTCATATAAATCATACTTCAAGTTTTGAATACCTATTAGCATGGGAACATTTCCTACGTAATCTACTTGTTTTCTAATGACATCCTTTAGCTGACCTATTTGAACACTAGGGTTACCATCGTTATATGTAATTTCAATAACATCTTCATATCCAGTCACTTTTATATCTTTAACATTGACTAAATAACTTTGAAAGTCATTAACAAATAATTCCCATGTTGTATCTTCATTCGTTAGATAAATATTATTCTGTTTTTGAATCCATATAAAAATGAGAATAATCAATTGAGATAAGAGAATAAAAACGACCAAATGATAGAGTGCATCAAGTAATGTGAATCCATTTTTTATATGACTCCCTTTTGAGTGAAACATCTTTTTTCGACCTCATTCAAAAATTGAAAATTAACGCAAAGTGTTTGCCCATCGAACATCCAATGGTAATTTGTTTTATCAATTATTTCTGATCCAGCATTCGTACCTAAATCAATTATCTGTTTTGCAGCATTATAGGCAACTTGAGATACATGTAACTCTATTTTTTTAACTTGTAATGTTTCATGTAGTTTAGAACTTAACGGTATTAACGATCCAGTTAATAACATGATGATTACTACCGTTAATAAGGTTTCAACAAATGAAATACCTTTATCGTTCATTAATTTTTATCCTCCCCTTCTCTATGTTCACAATTACTTCACGGTATCCTTCTGGTGTAAAAAAGATAATTTTCCCAAAGTTAGAAACTTCACCTTTATTGTCAAAACTAACTCTTTTTAAATTACTTGATGTATTTAGAATGACTCCTTTTGGAAACTTCATTTCTACTATATGATTAGTAGTATCATTTTGCACAAAACCTTTGTACGTATTGTTATCATAGAATACAATTGTCGTGTGAACTCCCTCTTTCAGGGCTAACGTTTGCATTCTCTGAACATCTAAAGTCAATTGAATGAAAAATTGGTCAATTGCGTTTCTTTCAAATGCATTCGTTGTTAATTTGCCAACAATAGAACAAATAACTATTAGAATAAATAAGACTAATAACATTTCTAGCAAAGTAAAGCCTTTTTCATTTTTGTATGTTTTATACAATGATTACCATTCACCTACAGTTCAATTAGTTTAGTATCTAGAAATAGATATGGAACCTCTTCTAATCATCACCGATTCCTTCACTACTAGCACTAATAGCATTTACCCGACCGTCTTTAATTTCTATCGCTTGTCCATTAGGGCATTTAGTTTCATCCTTCATTAAATACTCTTTTTCTACTAATTGTTCTATAGTTGGAAAAGTCATATGATCTATTTTGTACGCTTCAACCTGACCTTGAACCATTGCAACGAAAGCTTTACATCCTTTATCATCAATTGAAGCAAAGTGTTTGGAAACATTGGGGATTGTAATAATTATTAATACAGAAATAATCAATAGAACAATTAACATTTCAACTAACGTAAAGCCTTTTTCATTTTTCAACATATTGATTCTCCTTTTATATAATTTCAATAATGTTATACATTGGAAGTAAGATACTTATATAAGCTGCAATAATTGATAAAGCAATAAATATAAAGAAAAGCGGTTGGACAAATGATAATCCAGTTTTCAACAATGACTGCATCTTCTCGTCTAACAAATCACTATAAATAAGCATTTCCCTTCCCAAATAACCGCTTTTTTCCCCATGTTTTATAAACTCTTGAAATTTCGGAAAGAAATATCCCGTAAGTTGGACTGCATTTGATAAAGAATCCCCATAAATAATTTTCTTTTCGATAGTAACCGACAAAAAATTTAAATATTTATTTAACTGTTGTTCTTTTAATATTTCTAATGCTTGCTGTAAAGAGAAACCACCAATTAACAAATTTCCTATAATTCTAGAAAACTGTTTTGTTAAATGTAGTTTGAAAAAATATCTAACTATGGGGATTGTCGTAAATATTTTCATTTGATAAAAAATAGGTCTCGTTTTAATAAAAAACCACATGAGGATGTAAACTATTGTGATGGAGATCATGCTGATAATCATTATTTCGGGGAAGTATAATAAAATATTTGAAACAGTAAAATTTGTATTGAAGTCCTCACTAGTTGCTCGAGAATGAACAATTTGCTCAATATTCGGCATAAAATACGTTCTAAACCCTACAAATATTGCAACTAGAAATAGGATTAAAAAAATTGGATACATAAGTAATTTCGTTAGTTTTTTCTTCATATTTTGTTGAAAATCCATTTGTTGGCTTATTAAATTTAAAGTTTTCGCTAAGTCTCCATTTTCTTCAGCTATTTGTATTGATATTAAAAAATGATCGGGAATCGATAGAAATTTAAAAATATCAATGACACTTTCTCCATTTCTTAATTTTTCTTCTATCGTTTTATGCCAATAAATATCATTATGAACGTGGTATGGAAGCAACATATGGATTGAATCGGAAAAAGTATAACCTTCTTCCAATAATGTACTCATTCGGTTTAAAAATTGAGGCATTTGTTTTACTTGATTTTTTTTGAAATTAATTCGACTTTTAAACTTAGATACTGTTTGAAACAAATTGTTTTTCCACCCCAATGGTTTGCATTTGGTAAACAAGCGTCTCAATGTTTGGAAGATAGTACGGTTCACCACGCATTGTTGCTAATATCGCTTCAAATAACAAGCTATCGCTTAATATTTCATACAATGCTTTTCTTTTATCTTGTTCGACTTGTACCAAACATTGAGCCACGATTCCTACTAGAGCCTGTCTTATCTCTTCAATGGTAATACCTAAATCCATTAACCGATAAATACAATTCACAGAATCTTTCGCGTGTATTGTAGATAATACAAGATGACCTGTAAGCGATGCTTCAATGGCGATTTTTGCCGTTTCCCGATCTCGAATCTCACCTATCATGATCACATCTGGAGAGTGTCGTAATATTGCCCTTAAACCTGCTGCATAAGTTACCCCCGCTCGTTCATTAACTTGGATTTGTAGTAAGTTTTCTTGACTGTTTTCTACCGGATCTTCTAAAGAGATGACATGACGCGACAAAGTATGACTACTATAATTAATCAGAGAGTACATGGATGTTGTTTTTCCTGATCCAGTTGCCCCACAAAACAAAAGTAATCCTTGACGATTTGATATTAAGTTAATTAATTTATCTGCTGATTTTTGGTAATAACATAAAGCGGATATAGGATGTGTTGCATTTTGCAACATGAGACGAATCACGAGGCTTTCTTTTTGAAAGACTGAAGGCAATGTAGAAACACGAAAAGAATAATGCTTTTGTTGAAATTCCTTTTGGAACGAACCACTTTGAGGCTTTCTCTTTTCGCTTATATCAAGTGATGATAAAAACTTAAAATATGAAATCATTCGAATTCCTAAATCTATAGAGATATCCCCTGCGTTAAACAATTTTCCATATTTTCTAAAATGAATCGAATAGTTATTACTCGTTGGTACAATGTGAATATCCGATGCACCAAATGTTAATGCTTTCATTAAAAGCTGTTCACTTCTATTTTCGACAACAATTTCGACATTCACTTTTCAACACCTCTTTTTGTGTATTTCGATTGACCGCCAATCTTTACGAACAGTATAAAACGATTTTTTAAAAAGGAAAATGCTATTTCTCAACATAAATGTTTGTATAGGAAAAGCTATAGCAAATCAGAATTTTAATGAAAATTAGTTGGAAAATCATAGATTTATATATCAAAATACAAATTTGAAAATATTTCTATAACTGAAATAATTTATATAATAGTCTATCATTTCAATTTTGGACACGATAAAATGGATTAAAGCGTGGTTAACAAAAAAGAGGTGATTTTATGAATAATTTGAAAGTAATGAGCACTTTAGCTGATGAAACACGCTATCGCATTTACCATTATGTACTTCAGCATCAAAAGTCATTTACTGTTCAAAATATTGCTGAACAATTCGATATACATCCAAATGTTGCACGTTTACATTTAACAAAATTATGTGAGATAGGAATCGTTCATGCGGAATATGTAAAGTCAGGAAAAGGTGGACGCCCTGGGAGAGTGTATAATGCATCCAAGGACGGTATAGTCATTAGCTTTCCAAAACGAGATTATGAAAAGTTACTGAGTTGGACTCTTGAATTAATTTCATTATTAGGTGATTCTGCTGTTGATAGTTTAAAGTCTATCAGTTATAAAGATGGATATAACGAAATGTCTACTTTGACGAAAAAACAATTGAAAGATTCCATCACCTTTGAAGAAAAAATAGAGCTATTAGCAAAAGCAGCTTACCAAATCGGTTATGTACCATCAATAATTGAAAAGGACGGAACAAAACAAGTTATACTTTCAATTTATAACTGTCCATTTAAAAATCAATTAGAAGGAAACGCTCATTTAATTTGTAGTTGTCATGAATCTTATTTAAAAGGGCAAATTGACGTTTTATTTCCAAACAATGATTTTATTCAAATTAATAGTATGCTAAATAGTTGTAATAACTGCCAATATAAAATAAAAATTGCAGATTCGCAGTAAAATTTAATAATTTCCACTTGTTTGTCACATTCTATGTAAAGTATGAGTTTACTTTATTGTTAAAAATCATTTATAATAAAACGTGAGATAATTGTGTCTTAGGCAAAAGGAGGGGATTCTTCATGGCTAACATGTATAAAGTTATGGCTTGGTTTACAGGTATATTTGCCGTTTTCTTCTATCTCGGAGATATGAACGAGGTTTCGCTATTATTTTTAGGTAATACTGGATTATTCTTATTATTAGGCTTCTTAAACCTTTCCGAAAGAATGTACATGTATATATTTGGCGCGTACTTAACTGTCTTCTGGGCAGGATTTACGTATTATACAACATTCATTTACATGCCTGGTGGAGGTCATTAACCTCACCTCATATTAAAACACCGTTTGCAAATTGCAAACGGTGTTTTTTATACAGAATTTAAAAACCATTTAAAAATGGATTCATCTCCATCTCTTCTTCTGGTGTCGTATATGAACCATGTCCTGGATAAATAATTGTATTTTCAGGTAGTGTTAATAATTTTTCATGTATAGATTTTAATAATACTTCGAGTGATCCACCGATTAAATCTGTTCGACCAATACTTCTTTCAAATAACGTATCACCAACAATAGCAAACCCATCATCTTCAAAAATATAAGAAATACTTCCAGGTGAATGTCCTGGCGTAAATACTGCATTAAACTTAAAACTACCGATTTCTATTACTTGCTCCTGACGTATAATATGTTCTTTGTCGGGTAAATTAACAATATAATTTGGAAGTTCAGCATACTTTCCTGAACCATTTTTCATCGGATCATTAAGCCAATTAACTTCTTTCTCATGTACATATAATGGCAAATTATAGAGTTCTCTTAGAGCGTCCACTGCTCCAATATGATCAAAATGAGTATGGGTTAAAAAGATCGCTAGTGGTTTATATTGATTTTTACGTATTTCTTTTATTATCCTCGCCGATTCTTCACCAGGGTCGAAAATGATACAATCTTTTTGCTTATTACTTACGATATAACAATTTGTTTGAACAGGTCCTAACGAGTATACTTTTACATTTAACAATTCAATCACCTCTATCTTAGTATACTGTTCTCTATAAAAATTAACAGCAACTGTTCATACAAACGTCACGATTAGTTCTCGACAAAACTATCTAGTTGCATTACAATAAGAATGAATATTGTCTACCGACATTCATTTTCTGATGTCGAAAGGAGTGTCTAGTTTAATGAACTTATTAATGGTTATTTTCGCTTTAATCGCAATTTTATCTTTAGTAAGCGCATTTAAGTCAATTCGTAACAAGAATGTTCTTGCGCTAATTTTCGGTATCGCTTCATTTGCGATTTTCGGATGGTTTACAGTAATGACGGTTTTAAATCAAGGTTATCCACCAACATTACACTAATTATCTGAATAAAGGACATCTCACTAGTTGAGATGTCCTTTTTCTTTCGCACTTACAATCAAAAAAGGCGACTAGTCATTCAAGACTAGTCGCTTTTTCTTATTGGACCGCATCTTTTATTAAGTTCCCTGTAATTTCATCATAGAAACGAAGTAAATCTCCGTTAATAATTTTGTCAGAATAACTTAATTCTACTTGTGCACGGTCGATATATGGTTGACAAGCTGCAATATCGGTTACTTCCCCAGATGGACGTTCATAACAAGTTTCACTAGCATAAACAAGCTCATCCGTTACAAATCCACCATCACGGAAGATAACAAATTCTTCATGTTCTTCAGAGAATAAATCTGCCCCTAATTGCATGTCATTTGAAGTATCAATTCCAAGAAGATGTAAAAGAGTTGGTCTTAAATCAATTTGACCAGATGTTTGGTCAATTTCTTTACCATCTCCTGAACCTGGAATATGGATAAATAATGGTACTGACTGTAGTAACGCAGTATCATATGCTGTTATTTCTTCTTTTTCTAAATACATAGCCATCGCTTTATTATGGTTTTCAGAAATTCCATAGTGATCACCATACATAACGATAATTGAGTTTTCATACAGACCTTTTTCTTTTAACTCATCGAAAAGTACTTTAATTGATTCATCTAAATATCGTACTGTTTGGAAGTAGCGATTTAATGTACCTGAATTTGACGTATATTCAGGAATCATTTGATCCTCTTCATTTAAGTAGAACGGATAGTGATTCGTTAATGTAATCAAACGAGAATAGAATGGTTGTGGCATCTCTGTCATATGCTCAACAGATTGCTCAACGAATGGGATATCTTTAAGACCCCAGTTAACAGAGTTTTCTTCTGTTACATCATATGAATTAATATCATAGAATTTTTCAATTTTAAGTGAATCATACATCATATCACGATTCCAGAATGAATCATTGTTAGAGTGCATGACATTTGTAAAATAACCATTTCTACCAAGGTTTTCAGCCATTGAATTATAAGTGTTTCCACCATGTGTGAAGAATACGGCTCCACGACCTAATCCGAACAATGAGTTCTCAACGATAAATTCTGAGTCACTCGTTTTACCTAAGCTTGTTTGGTGATAAAAATCACTAAAGTAATACGTATCCTTATCATTTGTTAAAGAATTTAAGAATGGAGTAACTACTTCACCATTCATGTCATTATTAATGACAAAGCTTTGTAGAGACTCTAGCTGAACCAAAATAAGATTGCGGCCTTCATATTTACCGAACATTTCTTCATTTGATGAGGCTTGATTAGCTTGAACATAGTTATCAATTTCAACAAGCTCACTACCATTCGCTAATGCACGTTGAGCTGAAGATTTTGACTGAATATAAAAATCGTATAAATGATAATTGTAAGTTCCAATGTTTTTCACAAGTATTTCACGGTCAAAGCTACGTGTTAAAAGTTGTGGTCTTTCAGTTTCTGCTAAACCTAAGTTTAAAAATGCAATTGCTAGTGCAACAACAAAATAGGCACGACGAACATTTTTACGAATTGCTAGTTTGTCTTCCATTTTAGGTATAAATTTAATTGCAATTATTAATACTATTACATCAATGAAGAATAAAATATCGTACCAATTTACAATTTCAGTAATAGAAGATCCTAATTGACCGACGTTATCTGTTTGGAATAATACTGGTAGCGTAATAAAGTCATTATAAAAACGATAAAATGCTACGTTTGCATAAAGTACTATAGATAATAAAATACTAACAGTAATTAAATAACCGTTTTTGACTTTTGGTGATTTAAAGTATAATGAAATCCCATAAGCGAATAATAAGAAACTTAGAGGATTAATAATTAAAATAAACCGTTGCATCGCATTTTCGATGTCGATTTCGAAACTTGTATGGTAGGTGACTGCTGTTTTAATCCAAGTAGCGATAATCGCTATTAGCAGTATGGAATGTTTAGGCCATTTTATGGACTTCATTCCGAATCATCCTTTCTAATATTAAAGATATTTTTTTATGGTCAGATTTTCAACTTTACATTACATTTACATTGTCGTAAGAGACAACGTTTATCTTAATACGTTTTTTTTTATATTGCAATAGGTTTGGTATTAAACGGAATATGCTGAAAATTAAATAATTCCTCACGTATTTTCGCATACAGACCACATATAAATATTTACGTTTTATTAACAAAAAGGTTCCCTAAAATACACCAATCATCGCAAAAGGCGATTAAGAGGAGGTTCTTCCTAGCGCAAATATCCTAGAAGAAGCACTAAATTTATCGAATATAAAAGAAAAACAGTGATTCATTAACCACTGTTTTCTAATATACTAACCAAAATAATTATTTCTAAATTAGTTGGTTCTAAATTTATTTAAATGTTTTTTTGTGTTTCAAGTTTTGTTACTTCTTGGCGAATAATTAGCATAGCACTTTGAAATTCTTTCACATCTAATACTTGTGCTTTATAAAGCTCTCTGACTTCATCCTCGATTAAAAATAAATCACCGATTCGATCTCCTGTATATATAAATGTTCCATATTGCTTTAGTAAATCATAAATATCGATCATGGATTTCAATTAGAAGACCCCTTTCGATTTCTCAATGTATCAATTCTTCGTTTCTCTGTGATGATTAAATCCACAGGAATATCATGTGATTCACTAGGTACATTTTTTATGACTTGCAAATCAAATGCCAATGTAATAAGTGTTCCATTATAGTTCACAAGGTAACGGTCATAATAACCACCACCAAAACCTATACGATAACCAGTCATATCATAAACTACACCTGGAACTACAATGATATCAATATTTTCAGATTTTATAGGAATAGTTTTCTCAGGATCCGGTTCTTTTAAATTCATATAAACCGTTTCAAGTTGATTGAAATGCTGTAACTCATAAAATTGCATTGAGCGGTCCTTAGGATTGCATTTTGGTACTACTACTCTCTTCTTACTTTCCCAAAGTTTCTCTATAAGTTGATATGTGTCTACTTCAGGTCTATTGGACAAGGTAATAGCAACCGTATTAGCATTTTGAACTGTATCTTCCATTAGAAGCTTCTCAATAATACTATTTGAGTATTGAACATACTGCTCATCTGTTAAGTCTGCTAACGCTGCTTTTACTTTGCTTCGCATTTCTTTCTTATCCATTGGAAAACCTCCAATCAACATTTATATTTTACTATTTTACTATGTATATAAAAGCAAAAAGCCAAAACCTTTGAGTGGTTTTGGCAATGACGCAAAAACTTATTTTGTTTCACGGTGAAGAGTAACTTTCTTCTCGCGTGAGCAATATTTTTTAAGTTCAAGACGTTCTGGATTGTTACGTTTGTTCTTTTTAGAAATGTAATTACGTTCACCGCAATCAGTGCAAGCTAATGTAATGTTTACGCGCATCATTAACCCTCCCACTCTATATGAAAAATGTATTGATTTGAGCATTTAATTTTGAGCATGATTTATACGACTAACCCATTATAACATAAATCGATAAAAAATCTACTATGATTTATAATTAACTTTTCTTATGTTAAAATAGTATAAAACATAAGAAATACGGAGGAAACATAGTGGATTTTTCAATTATATTAATCATTATAGGTATTCTTTGTATGATTATATCATTTTTCATCAAAGATACTTCAAAAAAAATTGAAAAAGATGTAGAAGAACTTTCTATTAGTATATACCAAGAAACGAACGCACTAAAACGTCGATTAAAAGTTGTTGAAGAAGAACTACTTTTAGATCCAAGTTTCCAAGTAAAGTCACCTAGCAATTCAAAACAAATGCTAGATCGAAAAACAAATGACCTCTTAATATCAAGTGTTAAAAACAATTCTGTAAAAAAGACGAAACCAGTTAATGAAATATTAGTGCGCCAAGTGATTGAATTGAATAAACAAGGATATGCCATTAGTGAAATAAGTAAATTATCTACTTTGTCTGAAGTGCAAATACTGGAGATTTTAAACAGTCATGGAGGTAACAAATGAGTAGATCTTCTATACGGGCATTTGGTATTGCTTGTTTTCTAATAGGTGCAAGTATGTTACTTATTAATAAATTTGGAGAAGCAGAATCCGAATCATTTAATCAAACTGAATATGAACAAAAAATAACTAAATTGGAGCAGCAATTAGAAAATGCTAACGAACAAATTTCACTACTTGAACAAACAAAAGAATTAAATAATACGAACAAAGAAACTTCAACAAATTCGCAAGTAGAACCGTCAAAAACAGAAAAAAAGCTTGAAGAAACTAAACCTTCCTCCAATATTATTGAAGCGACATTACATATTTACTCTGGCTTAACAGCTTATGATATTGGAAAAAAGCTTGAAGATTTAGGGATTGTAAAAAACGGACTTGAAATGGAGTTATATTTAGCAAAACCGGAATATGCTAAAACGATTCAAATTGGACAATTTGATTTGAACTCCTCAATGTCGATTGAAGAAATTGCAAATATTATTACAGGAAAAAAAGCTTCGTCTGAATAGTTTTTTTAAAGATATGTGCGAGAACAACGACATCTTAATTTAACTACCGAAAGTAACAAGGGATATCTAGAAAGAAAATATTTTTAGACATCCCCCTTTTTATATCCATTGAAATAGTTACGAATATATTTAGTAAACTGTAGTATCACTTCACTTAAATAACGATTATCTATATAGGCAATACCAATTTCCCTTTTACATTCCTCCGAATCTACACGAATTATTCGTAAATTATATAGCTCGAGTCCTTTAATTTTCGGAATTAAAGAAACTCCTAAGCCACTTTCAACTAAACCAGCAATTGTATGTACTTCTTCCCCTTCAAAAGCAATATTTAAAGTAAATCCTTCCTTATTAAATAACTCATCTACAGATTGTCTTAACGAATTTCCCCTTTTAATAGATATAAATGGATCATGAGCAAACTCTTCAAGTCTTACTATTTTCTTTCTACTAAGTCGATGGTTTTTAGGAACGATTAAAAAAAGTTCCTCTTCCCATAGTTTTTCCCATATAACATGACTAGTTGTGTCCAAAGAAGAAATTAAGCATAGATCGAGCTCCCCCATTTCAAGTTTCTTCATAAGCACACTGGAATTACTTTGTGTTAACAAAAATTTCATATGTGGAAACTGTTTCTTCACATCCGTCATTAATGAAGGAATTACTTTCAAACCAAGTGTATGCATAAAACCTAATGACACTTCCCCTGTCCCAGGGGCAACCATATTTCGAAGTTCTTCCTTTGTTCGTTCATATTCTCTTAAAATTGCATCTACACGTTCTAAAAAAAACGTACCATATCTATTTAACTTGATGGAACGTCCATTACGATCAAATAAAATAACCCCTAAACTTTCTTCCAACAAAGAAATGGATTTACTTAAAGCAGGTTGAGAGATATGTAAAAGTTCAGCTGCACGTGACATGTTTTCATATTTAGCAACTGTTTGAAAATAGATAAGCGAAGTAAAATCCATTTTTCGGCTCCTTATAACTTATTTTTATATGATGTATAAAAACAATTGATTTTCATTATATGATTACTCTTATTATAATGAACACAACAACATAGTTCAAAAAATTGTCAAAAATTTGTTTATAGATATAGAGGATGATTATTATGACTTATATTAAAAAGGGAACAAAAGAATTTAAGTTGGCAAATCTTGCCTTATTTGCTGCGGCATTTATTGTTTTTGCAAACTTATATATAACCCAACCATTATTTCCCCAGTTTTCAAAAGAATATGGTGTATCCCCTGCTATAGCTAGCTTATCACTTTCCTTCGCTACCGGTGTACTTTCTATTAGTTTGTTATTATTTGGATCATTATCAGAAGCATGGGGACGCAAACGATTGATGACTTTTTCCATTTTTGCTGCATCAATAATTACAATCTGCCTTGCATTTGCACCCACTTTTGAAATGTTATTGCTATTACGTATAATTCAAGGATTTGTTTTCGCAGGTATCCCAGCAATTGCAATGGCCTATTTAGGAGAAGAGATGGATCCATCCAGTTTAGGAATTGCCATGGGTCTATATATTAGCGGAAACTCCATTGGAGGATTATCTGGTCGAGTCATTATGGGATCGATGACTGATCTTTTTAGCTGGCAAATAGGGATGGTTATTTTAGGAGTTTTAAGTTTAATAGTATCAATATACTTTGTCATTGCATTACCTGAATCAAAAAATTTTATTCCTAGAAAACTAGAATTGAAAGGTTTATCAAAATCATTATTATCTCACTTGAAAGATCCTGGGTTAATTTGTTTATTTGGTATTGCTTTTACATTAATGGGTGGCTTCGTTACTCTTTACAATTACATTAGTTATCAACTAGTTGGACCTCCTTACAATTTAAGCGCTGGCATAGTCGGTTGGATTTTTGTTGTTTACTTAGTTGGAACTTTTAGTTCGACTTGGTTTGGTAGTCTATCAGATACTTTCGGAAGACAAAAGGTATTATTTTCTGGAATTATTATTATGTTTTTAGGAGCTCTTATTACTCTTAACGGACAGTTAATTATTAAAGTATTTGGGATCATCATCTTTACATTTGGATTTTTCGGCTCCCATTCAATAGCAAGTGGATGGGTAAGTTATCGTGCAAAGAAAGATAAAGCTCAGGCATCTTCCCTTTATTTATTTGCATATTACCTAGGCTCAAGTGTCGGTGGAACAACTGGAGGTATTTTTTGGTCCAATTGGGGATGGAATGGAGTCATCGCATTTATAAGTGCGTTTTTAATTACTTCTTTTTTATTTACTGTTATGCTCTTAGTATTAAGTAAAAGAGTAGAAACAAAACTCGAGAACCACCTACAATACTAAGGTAAACGGGGGATATTATGAATATTTATGACTTTAAAGTCACTACTGAAAACGGTGAGAAATATTCACTAGAACAATACAAAGGGAAAGTATTACTTGTTGTAAACACAGCAACGAAATGTGGGTTAGCTGGACAATTTGATGAATTAGAAAATTTATATAAAAAGTATCGTGACAAAGGTTTGGAAATTTTAGGTTTCCCATCTGATCAATTCAAACAAGAACTATCCTCGGGTAGTGAAGCCGCTGAAGCATGCAGATTATCGTATGGTGTAACGTTCCCTATGCATGATTTAGTAAAGGTTAATGGTGATGAAGCTCACCCACTATTTAAATATTTAACTGAGCATACAAAAGGTCTCCTAGGAAAAAACGTGAAGTGGAATTTTACTAAGTTTTTAATTGACCGGAATGGGGATGTTGTTAAAAGATTTGCTCCAACAGATAAGCCATCGAAGTTTGAAAAAGAAATTGAACAATATTTATAAAGCGCTCGGATATACTCCAAGCGCTTTTTCCTTTTTAAAGATTGCCAACTCTATTATATAAAAATGATTCAACCATCTTTGTACCAGTTTCTGTTCCGATTGATTCTGGATGGAATTGCAATCCATAAACAGGATAATATTTATGTTGGATCGCCATAATTTCATGATCATCTGAAGAAGTTGCAACAACCTCCAAATCTTCATGTAAAGTAGCTACGTCAATTATTAATGAGTGATATCTCATTACGCTAACCTCTCCATCGAGGTTTGCAAACAAGCCTTTCCTCTCAAATGAAAGCTTGGATAGTTTTCCGTGCATAATGTTTTTTGCTCGTACAATATTTCCACCAAATGCTTCACCAATTGATTGATGCCCTAAACAAATCCCTAGAATCGGGAATTCTTTATATAATTCTGTTACTACATCTACCGTTATCCCCGCCTCAGTAGGGGTTCCAGGCCCTGGGGAAAGTACAATTGCTTCTGGATTATATGAACGTATTTCGTTAATTGTTATTTCATCATTACGAACTACCTTTACATCTTTTCCTAAGTTAGCAATTTGTTGATATAAATTATACGTAAAAGAATCGTAATTATCGATTAATAGAATCATCTGTGTACCTCCAATAATGCTTTTGCCTTGTTTAATGTTTCATCGTACTCTAATTCAGCAATTGAATCATGCACAATTCCAGCACCAGCTTGAACATATGCTTTATCGTCTTTAACAATCATTGTACGGATAGCTAATGCAAGATCCATATTACCATTAACAGAAATATAACCAATGGCACCAGCATAAACGCCGCGTTTCCTATCTTCTAAGTCATTAATAATTTGCATTGCACGAATCTTAGGTGCACCTGACACCGTACCAGCAGGTAGCGTTGACGTTAGAACGTCCAATACATGAACACCATCTTTTAGTACACCAATGACTTCTGAAACAATATGCATTACATACTTATAACGTTCAATCGTCATATATTTACTAACTTTAACAGATCCTATTTTACTTACACGTCCAATGTCATTTCTACCTAAATCCACAAGCATTCGATGTTCCGCGACTTCTTTTTCATCTTGTAACAAATGTTTTTCGATTTCAATATCTTCCTCAGTTGTTTTTCCACGTGGTTTTGTACCGGCTATAGGGTTCGTTGTTACGATTCCGTTATTAACCTTCACTAAACTTTCTGGGGAAGTACCTAAAATCGTATATTCGTCAAATTCTTGATAGAACATATACGGTGATGGATTTAACGTTCTTAACTTTCTATATAAAGCAAATGGATCCCCGCTAAAAGAAGTTTGGAACCTTTGGGATAATACAACTTGAAAAATATCACCACGGGATATATGCTCTTTTGCCCTTTCAACTAATTGTATAAATCGTTCTTTCGTTATAGTCGGTTTAAATTCAACAGAAATAGACTCATCTTTTTGAAACGTTAGTCCACATTTTATTTGTTTTTCTATAATATCAATGGATTTGTTCATTTCTTCAACAGTACGCTCTTGTCGAAATATATCAACAGATGCAATCGTAACTGTTTGTAATAAATGATCAAAAACAATAAACGTATCGTAAAAATAAAGATGAACATCTGGCATATTTAACTTATCCGGCAATACTTCACCGATTCTTTCAATATAGAAAGCCGTATCATAGCTAAAAAAACCAATCGCACCACCAAAAAAAGTGAATGGAAACGTCTTATTTTGTTGTATCGGCATCATTTCTCTTAATTTTTGTAGGACAGAGCCTTCCTCTGAAACTAATGTTTGGTCTTCATAACCATACGAGAATTGTTCGTTATCACCCTTTAACTCTGCTATTGGGTTAACGGCAATAAATGAATAACGTCCACTTTCTTCATGTTTTGCAGAAGATTCAAATAAAACTTTCCGTTTTCCTTTCAAACTTCTAAACACTGAAATTGGTGTCATCATATCGCCTTCTATTACTCTTATTACATATTCTTTCTCTTTAACTCTACTATTCATTCTCAACTTTCTCCTCTCAAACTAAGCTCATTTTGCACTTGAAAGATACCTTTCACCAAATGGCGATATGATTTCTTTCATTTTCTCGGATACTATCCGACAAATAAAAAAAGGCCTTCCATCACAAAGGACGAAAAAGCCGTGGTGCCACCTTCATTGACAAAAACAACTGGTAAAACATATAAGATTGTTTAAGTCCACTTTACATGTTATAACGTAACATACGCTAGCACCTACTAAATTTCAGTACTAGTAGCTAGAAAGCCCATTCATACTATGTCATGGACTAGCTTTCACCACACGCTAGCTCTCTGAACCATTTCATAATACTACTCTTTTTCATCATTGCTATAAATTTGAAGTTAATCATATTTTAAACGAAATAGACCAACTATTCAAATAAATATTATATGACAATTGAAAAGGACTCCTTTTAGGAGTCCCCTATTATTAATTATTTAAATCAAAACGTTGACCTTTTTTCAAATAAAGCAGATATTCTGCAAGATTTGTTGCAAGGTCAGCACAACGTTCGATATAACGGCAAATAAATGATAAGTATGTGATTTGTGCAATACTCTCTGGTTTAATACTTGTTAGTCTTAGTAAATGCTTAATCATGTTGCCATACATTTCATCGATTTGGTCATCTAGTTCAGCTAATTCCTTAGCTTTTGTTGTGTTCTCATCAACGAATGCTTGAACAATTTGTCGTAACATTTGTGTTGATTTTGTACACATGTCTTCTAATAATTCAATTGATGTAACGAAAGGATCATTTCCAATATGAATTGTTTCTTTTGCGATATTAACAGCGTAATCGCCAACTCGTTCCATATCTGCAGCAGCTTTTAATAAAACGACTAATCGTCGTAAATCTGTAGCTACAGGCTGCTGACGTGTTAACAATAAAATCACTCGATCATTAATAGCTTCTTCAGCATGATTAATTTCACTATCTCGTTTAACAATATCTTCTGCCGCTTCAACATCTTTATTAATTAAAGCAGTAAAAGCTTCTTCAAGCCTTTCAATACTTAAATCGCAAAGCTTTAAAAAATCTTGTTGTACTGATACCATTTCTGCTTGAAAACGTTCTCGACTCATGACGACACCCTCCTACATATTAACCGAAGCGACCTGAAATATAATCTTCCGTACGCTGATCTTTAGGCGTAGAGAAAATTTTATCTGTATTATCAAACTCCACTACTTCACCATTCAAGAAAAACGCTGTTTTATCTGAAATACGGGCAGCTTGTTGCATGTTGTGCGTCACGATAACAATTGAATAATTTCCTTTTAATTCTTGAACTAACTCTTCTACTTTTAATGTAGATATCGGATCAAGGGCTGATGTTGGTTCGTCCATTAGAATTACATCAGGTTCAATTGCTAGACAACGCGCGATACAAATACGTTGTTGCTGTCCACCAGATAATCCGTAAGCATTTTGGTTTAAACGGTCTTTCACTTCATCCCAAATTGCCGCTCCTCTTAATGATTTTTCAACAATTTCATCAAGAATTTTTTTGTTTTTAATACCATGGATTCGTGGACCGTATGCAATATTATCGTATATTGATTTTGGGAATGGATTTGGTTTTTGGAACACCATTCCTACCTTTGTTCTTAATTCTTCTACTTGGTAATTTGCGCCAAAAATATTACGTCCACGATAGTTAATTTCACCATTGGTTCTAACTATTGGTACTAATTCTACCATACGATTCAACGCTTTAATATAGGTTGATTTTCCACAACCTGATGGTCCGATAATTGCAGTCACATCATTTTCTTTAATATCAAGGTTAATTTCTTTTAATGCATGGTGATCACCATACCATAAATTGAAATCCTTTGTCCCGAAAACGGTACTTTTATTATTTTTCACAACCGGTAATTCTTCACTAACAACTTGAGATGATTGTACATTTAATTTTATATTATTTTCATTTTTCATCATAGTCTGTACCACTATTCCACTTCCTTAATATCTTTTTGAGAACTTATTGCGGATGAAAATTGCAATCGAGTTCATAATCACTAAGAACAGCATCAAAACAATAATTCCTGCTGAAGCGACATATAAGAACTCTTCTTGTGGACGTTTTGCCCAATCATAAATTTGCATTGGTAATGCAGTAAATTCGCTCAATAGACCATCTGGTAAGAAACGTAAAATAACCGGAATACCTATAACTACTAATGGTGCTGTTTCACCAATAGCACGAGATAATGCAAGGATACTACCTGTTAATATTCCTGGAATGGCAGCTGGTAATACGACACGAGTGATTGTTTGCCATTTTGTAGCTCCCATACCGTAAGAAGCTTCTCTTTGTTCTTGCGGTACAGCACGGATTGCCTCTTGTGCTGCAACGATAATTACTGGAAGAATTAATAAACTCATTGTAAATCCAGCAGCTAATAAGCTTTTTCCTAAAGCTAAAGCACGGACAAAAATTGTTAATCCAAGTAAACCGAACACGATTGATGGTACACCTGCTAAGTTTGAAATATTCATGCGAATGAAGTCATTAATTTTATTTTTCTTTGCGTACTCTTCTAAGTAAATTGCCGTAGCTACACCTAATATCATAGAAACTGGTGCGATTATACACATCATATAGATAGATCCAACTAGAGCTGCTTTAATACCAGCATTTTCTGGTCTACGTGATGCAAAGTTTGTGATGAAGTCCCAATCTAAATAACCAACACCTTGGGTAACAATTCGAACTAATAATATAACTAAGCATAATAAAGCAAATAAAGTTCCTGTTAAGAAAAGTGCTTTCCAACCTTTGTTTCTGTTTAAACGTGTCTTCATACGCTTCATTACGACTGAATCATCGATGTATCTCATATTAATACTCCTCTCTGAAGCGTTTAGAAATATAATGTGCGAGTAAATTCATAATCAATGTAAAGACAAATAATGTGAAACCTACTGCATAAATTGAATAGTAAATTGTTGTTCCATAACCAGCATCACCTGATGAAACTTGAACAATATAAGCTGTCATTGTTTGAATTGACCCAGTAACACTAAAGTCGAATGTTGGTGAAGCACCACCTGCAAGTGATACAATCATCGTTTCACCTAGAGCACGAGAAATCGCTAATACGGCAGACGAAATAATTCCTGATAGTGCAGCCGGTAATACGACTTTTAAAGCAACTTCGAATTTAGTTGCACCTAGAGCGAGTGCACCTTCTCGAATTGAATTTGGAACGGAACTCATCGCATCTTCAGATAATGATGCAATCATAGGGATAATCATGATCCCTACCACAATACCTGGGCTAAGCGCGTTGAATATTTTCAGCGACGGTATCAATTGTTGTAAAATTGGTGTCACAAATGTTAATGCGAAGAAACCATAAACAATTGTAGGTACGCCAGCTAAAACTTCTAAAATAGGTTTTATTGTACGACGTGCTTTATCTGAAGCATATTCACTTAAATAAATAGCAGCCGCTAATCCTATTGGTACAGCAACTATAATTGCGATTACAGTTACTTTTAATGTTCCCAATATTAATGGTAAAACACCGAATGTCGGATTATTTCCTGAGAAAGGTAACCATGAAGTACCAAATAGGTAGTCTGTAATTGATACTCTCTGAAAAAATTCAAAGGTCTCGAATATTAATGTGAAGACTATACCAATTGTTGTTAATACAGAAATTAATGCAGCTATGAATAATAAAATCGGCATTGTTTTTTCTGTAATCTTTTTCCCTTTTCTATTTCGAGACTTTGCGATCAAATCTTGAACCGATTGACCGTTCCTGAAGCCTTGCGAAGCCATAATGTAAACTCCCTTCCTACTACACGTGAGAAAATGTGTGGGCGCTAGATTTACCCACACATTTTAAAAATCTAGTTTATCAAATTAAGAATATTATTTTAAACCTTCTAAAGTTTTTAAACCTTCTTGGTACATTTCATCTGGTAAGCGTACATAACCTACTTCTTCAGCCATATCACCAGCGTTATTTAATGTGAATTCCATGAAGTTATAGAAAGCTTCGTTTTCCTTAACTTTTGCATTGTTAACATAAACAAATAATGGACGAGAAAGTGGTGAATATTCATTAGTTTCGATTGTTTCGTTATTTGGCTCAACACCATTAACTTTTACAGCTGTTAATTTATCTGTATTTTCTAAGTAGTATGCATAACCAAAGAATCCGATTGCGTTTTTATCACCAGCAACACCTTGTACTAAAACATTATCATCTTCTGATAATTGTGCAGACGATTCTAAATCTTCACCATCTAAGATGACTTCATCGAAGTAGTCATAAGTACCTGAGTCAGTACCTGGTGAGTAGTATACAATTTCTTCTGCTGGCCAAGATGGGTCAATATCAGACCATTTTTTATCAGTTCCATCTTCAATCCAGATTTCTTTTAATTGCTCTACAGTTAAGTCTGTAGCCCAAGTGTTTTCTGGGTTAACAACTACTGTTAGACCGTCATTAGCTATTTTAAATTCTGTATAGTCAATACCAGCTTCTTCTAATGCTGCTTTTTCTTCATCTTTAATTGGACGAGATGCGTTAGAGAAATCAGTTTCACCTGCGATGAATTTTTCAAAACCGCCACCAGTACCAGAAACACCTGCAGATACTTTAACTTCTGGTTGTTCGTCAAAATATATTTCTACTAAAGCTTCTGTAATTGGAGCAACAGTTGAAGATCCGTCTCCAGATACTGAACCAGTAAGTAGTGCAGCTTCTTCATTAGTAGTTTCAGAACCTGTGTTAGTTGCTGTGTTAGTTTCAGTTTCTTTATCACCAGTTTCTTCATTTGAACCACAAGCTGCTAAGAATAAAGCTGAACCAACTACAGCTGTCATCGTTAAGTACTTCCATTTTTTCATGTTTTGTTTCCTCCATCAAATTCATAGTAAGTTGTCTTACAATGAATACTATAAAATTATTTTGTTGATTTCATATAAACGTAGTGTTAAGAGATTGTGCGAAATGTTAAGAGATTGTAAATCTATAAAGTTAATAGTTATAGGAATCATTCGTAGTAACGAATCATATATTAAACCTTTATGTAACGAAAAAAAGACTCAAAAGGCATTAACCCTCCTGAGTCTTCCTGAGTATTATTCTTCCACAATTTGTTCTTCTGTTTCTTCGTCAATTTTTTCATCGGTTGTTGGAGGTAGAATTTTCTGTTCCACCGAATGCGATGATAATCCATTTTCAGCATACTTCTTTTTCAGTTCAAAGTAATAATCTAATACTTCTCTTGCAATTTGGTTATTATGGTCTAAATATAAATTAAAATTAGTCGAAGCCCATGGAATTACAACCGCGTATGCCACCTCTGGGTTTTCATACGGTGCAAAACCAACGTGCGATAAAGTAACGGTATTTGTTCTCCATTCTTCTCTTATCGGACCATAATAAACTACCTCTGCTGTACCTGTTTTACCAGCAGCTGTGTATGGAGCATCTTTGAAATTACCCCGTGCAGAACCTTGAGATCCTATATATACTTGTCGGAGCCCTTTTTTAACATGTTCGATTTCCGATTCAGAATTCGATATACGGTTTAATACGGTTGGTGTAATCTCCTCCACTAATAATCCTAAATTTTGACCATCTTGAGAAGGTTCACGTATTTCTTTTAAAATTCTAGGTTGAATACGATAACCACCATTGGCAACTGTTGAAATATATTGCGCTAATTGCATCGTTGTATAAGTGTCGTATTGCCCAATAGCTTGGTTTAGTACAACCCCTGGATTATCTGGAACACCTTGGAAACCAGGAAATTCACCAGGTAAATCTATACCAGTATTTACGCCAAGTCCAAATTCTGCGAAACCATTACGCATTCTACTTAACGTATCATCCCTAATAATTAGTGGCATATTGTAGCTGTAATTTGTACCACCCATTAGCATTGCAATTTGGAACATATATGAGTTAGACGATCTTTCTAACGCTTTTAGATCATCCATCGGTATAGCACCAGAACGGTTAAATATCGAACTTTTTGGTTCTGTATTTAATAGTTTAATCGGTTGGTCGATTAATCTTTTACCTGGTGAAATTACGCCTTCTTTATAACCCATCAAAACAGTAGCTGCTTTTATTGTTGACCCTGCTTCATAGGCTGTTGTAAATGTACCATATGAGTAGTCAATAATATAGCTTTCCCCAGTTTTGGGATCTGTTTCTATTTTTTTACCTACTACAGCTAACAATTCCCCTGTATTTGGGTTCATCATGACAAAGAAAGCCCTATCTAATAACTTTGAGCCACCTATTGATTTTAATTCTAATAATTTCTCTTCAACAATTCTTTCTGCTTCTTGTTGAAGCTCAATATCTATTGTTGAAACTAAATCATTTCCTGGTTCTCCCTCATAAGTTGTAACTGTATCAATCACTTGTCCTTTTTTATTCGTAACATTTTTTACAACTGACTTTTTGCCTTGTAATAGCTCTTCATATTGTGCTTCAAAATAACTTTCCCCTACTCGATCATTTCGTGAGTAATCTCTAGCTAAGAAATAATCCAATTTTGTTAAAGGAATACCTTTTCTAGGCACTGTCGTTCTCCCTAAAATTGAAAGAGAATTTAATCTAACACGCTTCCAGTCTGTTGTTGTATTAATCCCTGGTAAATCCGGTAAGCGCTCTGAAACACGGGCAAATTCTTCGGGAGTAACATTTTCGTTTTTAATAATTTGAGGAGATAAATTATACCCTGAAGTCATTTCCCTATAAATCGCTAACACTTCTAATTCATGTTCAGTTAATTGTGCTAGTTCTTCATCGGTAATGCGCTCTCGAACTAATCGGTCAATTTCTATTTGTACTTGTTTTGAGTCAAGCTCTTCATTTGCTTTAAGTGCAGCTTCTTCCTCTTCTGAAACTTTTGCATACGCTTCTTCTTTATTTAGTAAAATCCAAAAATCTAATTTATCGCGATATGTAATTCGATCAACTGGTTGTTCGATTAACATTGCTAACTGTTCAGCGATTGTAAGCATTTCGCTTGTAGTAGTGCTAGGCATTTTAGTATAAGTAATAGCATTTTCCGGTTCATTATCTACTAAAATTCTCCCATAACGATCGTAAATTCTACCTCTTGCAACACTTGTATTGACTGAAATTTCTTCTGTTCTTTCAATAGCACGCACATAGTCTTCACCTTTAACAATTTGTAAGTAACCTAACCGAAAAATTAATAGTGAAAATAACACAAAGATTGAAAAAAACAGAACATTCATACGAAAAGATAAATTCGCTCGATATTTTGCCTTTACACTAGAAGCACGATTATTTTTTGGCAATTTTCTCATTTGAATCCCCCTTTCACTTACTAGATTGATAAAAATGTTCTTTAATCATGCATTTTAGTATATCATTTGTTCTTTTAATTAAAAAGAAGTACTCATCATTAAATGTGACGGTTTTCAAATTACTTGGTTTCTTTGTTTTAGGCTAATTATTATTTAATTTATATATAAAAAAGAAGAGGGAAATTCCCCTCTTTACACTCTTATCTAAGCCCCTTTTTCTCTAACAGATTGATACCTATACCCATTAAAAGTACGGTCATAAATAACAGAATGCTGATTGGCTCAATTATGGAAGCCATTGGCGCACCATGTAATGTGACACCAAACAATAATTCCATTCCATAACGGATTGGTGAAATATATGAAATAGTTTGCATAATTTCAGAAGTAACAATTTCAAGAGGCCAGAATCCTCCACCTAACATAGCAACCGGTACTGCAATAACTGACATATAAGCGTTAAATTTACCAGGTGTATCTGAGATGGATGCTATAAAAATTGACAAGGCAACTATACAAATCAAATAAGGTATAATCACTAATAGCGTATTTAAATACCCTCCATAAAAATTAACCCCAACGCCAAAATGAAATATTGATAGAACGAGGGCTACTTGAATATAACCGAGTAAAAAACAATACATTAAATTTGCTAAATATATTTTTGTTTTACTAATAGATGAAATCGTTAGTCGATCCCAAATATTAAATCTTCTCTCTAGAACAATATTGAATACGCCATTTGACACTGTATAAATAACCATATATAAAGTAAAACCAAATAAACTTTGTAATTGAGAATCCCAAATAAATGACTCGTCATTTGAGAAATTTGAATATTGTATTTGAAAACTTGGTGATTGTTTGGCTTCATCTAGAGCAAGCATTACTTCAGAATGCATATTAACAGGGAAAGTATTTAATATGGCATCCTTTTGCATGATTTCTCCATAAATCGTTGTCAACTGATTTTGTAAAATAGGTGCTTCCATATAATCTGGTGCAATTATTAAATCAAAACCACTTTCTTTTAAATGAATCGTTACGTTAACATCCCCGTTTTCAACCTTGCTCAGTGCCTCTTCTTCTTCGTAAATTGTAAATTGGGTACGTGGCAATTCATTTAGCCTTTCTACTATATTATTAGTTAGATTTTCCTCAATATCCGAATATACTGCTATTGGTATCTTAGCTTGTTGTCCTAAACCTAAAACGAAGGCAAATATACAAATTACTATTGTAATAACAATGAAACTAGCAGGTTGTCGTGCTAATAGTAAGAACTTCGTTTTTAAAATATCCATCATACGGTACCACCCCTTTTAGGAAACGAAAGAAATGCTAGTAGAATAAAAATAAATGCTAAAATTCCTAAGTTTAATAAAATCGGTTGAATACTTGAGAATGAAGCGTTCTGAACGAGTCTTAAATACCCTTCTAACGCTGCTCCATTCGGTGTCCATAAACCAATCTCTGCTAAAACAGGTGATAGTCCGCTAATATTAAAGAAACTTCCACCGAGTAACGCTAAAATTGCAACAAATGCATTCATAAATAAATTCGATGCTGTTGCTGAATTGCTTCTAAAATTCAGTGACGATAGTAACGCACTTATTCCGCCAACAGCGAGGGATACCATAAACGTAACTAACAGATACAACATCCAATTTGTAAAAGGAATATTAAACAAAAAGTAGCTAATTAGGAACAAAATCCCCACTTGAACCATTGTTAAAATAACTGTAGAAACAACTATACTAGCCAAATATACTAAAGGATGTACTTGAGCAAGTAGAATACGATCAAAAATGTGTGAATTCTTTTCTAAATATGCATGACTTGCTACACTACCTGCCATAAATAATATAAACATCACACTCATGCTAAAAGTGTAATAGATGCTAGATGTAATTTTTTCCTTTGTGCTGGCTATTCGAATCTCTGAAGTCAAGTCAAGACTAGGCATTGTAAATTCTTCAGTGAGTAGTTGATGTTTTCCTATTGTTGTAAATAATGAGTGTTGATATTGATAATAATCTAAAATGTTTTGTAGTATTGCTGATGTAGTTTGTTCATTTTCATTTAAATAGACTTGAAATGAAGGGGCATTTCCTTCGTCGAAGACAGATATTAAATAATCAGTAGTAAATCCTTCTGGAATTTCAATGATTGCATTATATTGGCCACTATTTCTAGCGTCTTCCAATTCGATTGATTCAAGTTTTGTAATAGTAATAAACTCTTTTACCTCGTTATTTCCAAGCACTTCGTTCAGTAACGTGGATACAGGTGACATTGTTTCTATATTTTGAATCGTCGTCTCGTCTAATGGGAACGAGCTACTTATATCCTTAATAAATTCTTGTATTTGTTCTTCTTCATTACCATGTTGAATAATAGCCATTTCTATCTTTGAGAAATCAGAATTGCCTTCCCAAAGAGAACCTAGAGCAAAACTCAAAATAGTAATAAGACCAACTGGCAAAGCTAAAAGTAATAGTAGCTCGGAAGGGTTACGCAAAAAAACCTTAAATTGTTTTTTAATTAAAGATAAAAACATCTCTTTTCCCCTCCTAGTTCCGTAATGCGCGTCCAGTTAAATGTAAGAAGACATCTTCTAATGTTGGTTCTTTTACTTGAAAACTGTTCAAGACAATTTGATGTTGTTCACAAATTGACATTAACATTGGTAAAAAATTCGTACCCTTAGCAATCGTAAAACTAACTTCAGATTCTTTAACACTTATATTTGAAAGTAACGGATGGTTCATTAATTCATGAACTAAACCATTGGAATACTGATTAAATTTCACTAAAATCATTTTTTCTGAGGAAAGAATAGACTTAATTTCCTCTTTTGTTCCAGAAGCTATAACGCGTCCTTGATCCATAATATAAATACGATTACATAGATACTCAACCTCTTCCATGTAATGGCTCGTATAAATGATCGCCGTTTTTAATTCTTTATTTAAAAGTTTTACAGTTTCTAAAATGTGGTTGCGTGATTGTGGATCTATACCTACTGTTGGCTCATCCATAATTAAATATTGAGGCTCATGTAATAATGCCACTCCAATGTTTAACCTTCTTTTCATTCCACCTGAATAATGTTTTACAAGTTTTTTATGTTCATTTTCTAAACCAATTTGTTTTAAAACAACGTCTATTCTTTCTTTTAATCTACTCTTTGGAATTTTATGCATACTTCCAAAAAACTCTAAGTTTTCCCGCGCAGTTAAATCTCCATAAAGAGCAATTTCTTGTGGTACTACACCTAAAATCTTCCTTAAAACTTTTGGATCTTTAATTACATTTTGATTTTGGAATAGCACATCACCGGCGCTAGGTGTAATAAGTGTAGAAATCATTGCAATGGTTGTTGATTTCCCCGCACCATTTGGACCTAACAAACCAACAATTTCACCTGGCTCTATATAAAAATTCACTTGATCAACAGCTTTGTTCTTTTTATAAACTTTCGATAAATTAACGACTTCAAGCATATTTTTCGCCACCCTTTCCTAACTAATTTAACTATATCAATTCCATTTAACTTCCATAAGTCACCGACGTCATAAAAAAAATGACCTCAGTCACATTGAGTGAATGCCAACAATAAAAATCCAAGGAGTAGCCTTTTCACACTGACACAAATTTTTGTGTAATTAATGAAAAAAGGTTGTCTTGAAGGAAAACCTTTCAAGACAACCACTACCTTGTTCGAAGTCATTTCACCTTTTAAAGTGTATTCATATAGGTTAAGCCCTCATTCATTCACTTTTACTTTACTAGCTTCTATATACCCAATTCGATGTCCAAAAAACACCTTATAATAATCTTTATATTTTTCGAATAGAAGTAATCTTTATATTTTCTGAAAGTGTCGCTATAATATCCTCATCAGGCGAAGGTTTCTTTAAAACATCCACTTCGTCAATAGCATATAAGGTAGCAAATGTCGGTCGTTTATGTATAAAATAATTCGTTGGTTTGATTGTTGTTTCTTTTACATGTGATTTTGGAACATATATAATCGAACTTCCAAACTGAATTCCGTACATAGTGTCTTCATTTGATGTGACTCTGAAAATCTCGTTTACCTTTAAAATACCAATACTTTGATGATCACTTTGTAGTTTATAAATAGGTGAATCAGAAGTTAGTTCTATATATTTCACTTTTTGTTGATGGTGTTTATCAACAATCGATGCGATTGTTGCAATAACACTTTTTGATTTCTCATAAGCAAATCCTTTAGTCATGATAGAAAGCACATATGGTTCCTCATCGTAAACAATTCCAAAATCATGAGAAATATTATACATCGGTATCATGCCGACTTTATGGGAAACTTTTTTATTTGGAATGCCACTTGGGATTGTTTCGTTGTAAACTGTTTGTTGTAAGGTTTCCACTAGTTTTCTAGCATTATCGCTGTATTCACTATATTGGTATAATTGTCTTGCATATAATACTAAATCATTGGCTGATGTATTTTTTAATGCATTAGGTGTTGAGAAACTGGCTCCTAATCTTTTCATATAATTTACATAATTGTTTTGCCCTACTTTTTCTTTTAACATTTCAAAGGCAATATTATCGCTATAAACAATAGATTTTTGAATAAGGTCTTCTATTGTATAGCTAGTACCCACTTTCTCATTTTTTATGACACCACTTCCACCGACATAATGTCTTTTGTTATAAGTTAGCGTTTCATTTATATCTAATTTTTTCTGATCAACTAGTTCGATTACATACATAACTAACGGAAGTTTTATGGTGCTCGCAGCCATATATCCTCTTAGATTATTTCGTGTATATGTTTCTGAAGATGTTAAATCATAATATTCGATTGCAATATCCCCGCCTGTAGATTTAATATACGCTTCTATTTCTTTTGAAAGTTCCTCTTGAAAAATGGATTTCCCACTACTTTGTGTATACCCAGTTTTCGGGAACAGCCCGAAAAAGAATACAATAATGAGAATTATTACAGAAGTTTTTCTCCTACAATAAAAATTCTCTTTTATATGATTTCCTCCTATAAAATTTTATACGATACCATTTTTGATAGCATAAATAGCAATCTGTGTACGATCCCGCAACTCTAATTCTTGCAATATATGAGTTATATGATTTTTTACAGTTCCAACAGATAAAAATAGCAAACTTGCAATTTCTTTATTCGTTTTGCCTTCCCCGACCAGTTTAACAATTTCCAATTCACGTTCTGATAAGGCTTGGTGTTGATAATCAGATTGAGAGATAAAGGGTTGTTGCTGTAATAATTTTGGCATTAACTTTGCTGCTACGTCCTCTTGGATGACTAATCCCCCTTCTAATACACTACGTATGGATGCAAGTAGTTTTTCAGGTTCAGATGATTTTAATATAAAGCCCATAGCTCCATCTTTTAATGTTTGATATGCATATTCATCATCATCAAAGGTTGTTAAAATAAGTATTTTGATCCGTGGAAATCGTAACTTAATCTTTTTAGTTGCTTCTATTCCATTCATTTTTGGCATTCTAATATCCATTAATATTAAGTCGATATGTACCTTTTCTAAAATCTCTAATGCTTCTATTCCATTACTAGCTTCTGAAACTATTTGAAATTCCTCATCTTGCTCAATAATCATTTTCAAACCATTACGAACAATAGCCTGGTCTTCAACAAGTAAAATACGTACTGTCACTATCCTTCTCTCCTTAAAGGGAATGTCCCTTCTACAATAAATTGCTGATCATTTTTAGTTACCCTCAACTCACCTCCGATTTCTTGTAGTCGTTCTTTCATATTAGTTAGACCAAAACCTTGAACAAGGGGCATTTGAGAATAGATTTTATTTTTAACTGAAAATTGTACATGTTGTAAAGAATTTGTTCCGATTGTAACTTCTACTTCCTTTGATTCACTATGTTTCATTGCATTTGTTAAGGACTCTTGTAAAATCCTATATAATATGATCGATTGGTTGTTTGTTAATGGAATTGATAATATCCCTTTTTCTAATGTGAATTTTATTACTAAATGACTTTCCATCTCTAGCTTTCGTATTAATTGCACAACCGATTGAATTCCACTTGCTTCGTTTACTTTTAGTTGACGAACAGCAAAACGAGTTTCTTCTAAACTTTCCCGCGCTAATAATTTAATATGTTGTAAATTATTATCCTCATTTTTTATATCCATCACTTCTAACTGCATAAGTAATGCCGTTAATTTATGTCCAACAGAATCATGCATATCACGAGCAATTTTAGTTCTTTCTTCTGCTCTAACAAGTTGTTCTTGTTCTACTGATAATCTTTTTAATTTTCTATACTGAGATAATAGTTGGTCATATAATTCATTTTTTTCTTTTCTTTCAATGACTGTTTGAAGAAGAAAACTTGCACAAATAACAAGGAGAACAACTAAAAGTAGATTATTTAACGTTAAATATGAGGAAAATACTAAACCTATGCAAACAACTAATAAATATGTAATAAAAATATAAAAATGGCGAGCCATTAAAATGAACGTTCCATCTAATATGAAGAATGAAATAATAACTAATAAGTATTCAATACGAATATTAAAAAGTACCGATAAAGCAAATACGGTAACAATTATCACATAATTTATAATAGCTCGGTTAAACACTGGAATTAAAAAATAAAAGAGTAATAGAAAAGTTAAAATGATTATCATATTAACCATTGGATCATTGGCGAGGTATGATTGGAGTAATACGATAAATGTTATAAGGACTAAGCTACCGTATCGGAGAATCGCTTCTTGCATAAAATATCCACCCATCTAAATTTATATATATCCTAATTATACCATTATTGAAAGGAAGCATTAGATTCAATTTCTAACGCTTCCTTAACTTCACTTATTATTAATTGTCTCTTCTATTGTATTTATTCTTTCAAGCATTGGTGGATGAGTATATCTAAACCATTTGACGAGTGTAGGTGGGTTAACTTCACTTAAACCTGCTTTCGCTAGTTTTTGGAAGCCACTTATTGCAGCTTCAGGATTTTCAACGATTTCAATGGCAAATTGATCAGCTCTTGCTTCTTGATACCTCGAAACAGTGTTATAAAGGGGATTCGAGAAAAATAATAAAAACGAAGAAATCAATAAAAGTAACGGCAATGAATGGATCTGCTGTAGACTTTCAATTTTCAATATTTTTCCGTATTTTCTAATAAACCAAGGCATGAGCTTAGATAATAGCCATAACCCGACAAACATCATAAGAATATATCCGAATATACCAATATAAATATGCTTTTCAACATAGTGACCCATTTCATGTCCCATGATGAAAAGAATTTCTTCATCAGATAATCGATTTAAAGTCGTATCCCATAGTACAATTCGTGAGTTATCTCCAACTCCAGTCACATATGCATTCATTGCATTTGTTTTGTCAGCCATATTGACTTCAAATACATGTTCAGCAGGAATGTTCGCTTCTTCTGCCAATAATAAAATTTTCTCTTCCAATTCCTTATCCTTTAAAGGATAAAATTCGTTATACAGCGGATCGATAATCACCGGTTGTATGTACATTAAAAAGATAGAGAATGGTATTGTTAGTAACCATGCATAGAACCACCATTTTTTTGTACTTTTCTTTATGAGCCAATAGAGGACGGAAATAACAATTACCGTTATGACAAAATTAACCCAAAAATCGATAATATTATCTCTCATCCAGGACGGAAATTCTTGAGTACTAATCCCATATCCTTTACTTAATGTGTATCGAAAATAGTCAATTGGAAAGAACACGATAAATGTTAACAGTGATAATAAAAATAAATACGTGGCATTATGCATGATTTTCCATTTTGTAACATTTGACCATTTTTCAAATAAGTACGACAACCCTGAAATCAATATAAATAAATACAATAACCATTCAAATGGAGTCAAAATAAAAAATAAAAAATTTCTTATTTTAGAATACTCTCCACTTAATAGAAGTTCTTGATCTGTCATAAATGTTTCTGGATCGCTTGGTGACCCTTTTAAAGAATCTGGAATGCCTCCATTATTTAAGTGGAAAAGATAAACATACATAATGAGTACATAAATACCAAAGGCCACTAACCCACGTATTCCCCATTTTTTCGCCATAAACACCCACCTATATCATTCATTTCTTTTCTACACTAATATAATCAAATAGAATAAAAGATAGAACTAAATTTCACTACTTAAACTATTTTTAGACTTAGACTACCTTTTTACTTTGTTTATATTATTGAACCTTTTGTTCATCCTTTATGAAATCTGTATCTAAAAGATTCTCTTCCTCTTGACTTTTCTTCTGTCGATTTTTATATTTTGTAATAATAGATTCTATATTGCTCGTTCCGATTAATACGCCAGTAATGATTATAATAGTACCCGTAATTTGTTGGTAAGTAATTAGCTCATGTAATAAAATTGTCGTTCCAAACAATGCGAATACTGTATTTAGATTAACAAAAATGGCAGATTCAGCTGTTCCAATATGCTTTATACATAAGTTATAAAGACTATGTCCTAATCCAGTTGCAACAATAGCGGATAATAAAAAGACAGACCAAAAAGTTAAATCAGTCGTAGCAAAGGATACAAAACTAGATGGATTGATTAAGCTCGAGCTTAACACTAATAGAATTGAACCAATTGTTAGCATATATGCAGTCATTAATAAGGGAGAAATCGTTTTTGTTCCTCTTCTAATTGCAATAAAGCTAAAAGCCTGTAAAAAGAACGAAAGAAAGACTAAAATATCTCCCAATTCCCAGCTCAACAATTCACGAAAATCACGAAGGACAGCTGTTAAAACGCCTATTCCACCTAAAATAAAACCTATTAATTTTGATTTAGTCATAATAGTGTCTTTAAAAATAACAGCAATTAATGCAACAATTAGCGGACTAAGTCCACTGATAATTGCAGTTTTTGTTCCAGTTGTTTGCTGTATTCCAAATGCTAAAAATGCGTGGTGACATATAACACCGAAAAAACTGCCTAACAATATATATTTCCATGGCATATTTCGTACATATAATTTTTGTCTTAGAATTAATAAAATAGTAAAAACAGTAATACCAGCCAAAAAAATTCGAACAGATTGTAATGTTAATGGATCTCCATTAGAAACAATAATTTTTAGCCAAGTAACATTTAAGCCCCAAGCTAACATAACTAATACTAATATTGTATAGATTTTAGCATTACTCATTAAATCGCCCCTCTTTATACTCCCGAAGCAATAGGAAAAACCCCATAATTCAATTACGAATTATGGAGTACTTTACTACTACCTACTTTTTTAAATACGTATGCCCCATCTACAATAGAATCTAATTTTACCTGATCACCGATTGCTACTGATTCTAAAATTCGAGCAGTTACCTTCGCTTTAGAATTTTTTAGTTGTATTAATGCAACGGTATAAGGGGCAAGATGTGCAAATTGTGCTGGCGGTACTTGAATCACAGTATAACTATAAACTGTTCCTTCCTCTGGTACGTCAATTTCATTTGTAATTTCTTTTCCACAAGAGCTACAATAAACTTTTTTTGTAACAGATTCAATTCCACAACATTCATATACTTTCATCATTTACACCCTCTCCAATATATGAACTACAGAATAGGCACCAGTACCACCTAAGTTTTGAGCTAATGCTATTTTCGGTTGTTTTGCAAGTTGATTTGGAGCATTCCCTCTTAGTTGACGAACAAGTTGATAGATTTGAGAAATCCCAGTTGCTCCTATTGGGTGACCTTTAGATAGTAAACCACCACTTGTGTTAACTGGTATTCTCCCTCCTACTTTTGTTTCTCCTGCTTCAACCGCTTTCCATCCTTCAAGTTTAGGGAAAAAGCCAAGTTCCTCAATGGATAGAATTTCTGTCATTGAGAAGCAATCATGAATTTCAGCCACATCAATATCTTCGGGACCTAATCCTGCTTTTTCATATGCTCTTTCACCAGATATTTTTACGGCCGGAAGAGATAATAAATCAATCGCATCTTGCATTAAAGTTGGACCCGAGCTCTGTGAAGAAGCACGTACCTTAATATTTGATGGCTTACTAGACAAGACAACAGCTGCTGCTCCATCTGTAATTGGAGAGCAATCAAATAATCCTAATGGGTCTGTAACCATTCGAGCATTGACTATTTCTTCAATTGAAGTTGGTTTTTGGAATTGGGCTAATGGGTTATTCATAGCATTTTCTCTATTTTTTAATGCCACTTTTGCAAGATGCTCTTTCTGTGCTCCTGTCTCGTACATATATCGATTTGCTACAGTACCAAAGAAACCTGGAAATGTTAACCCTGCTTCTTTTTCTGTTGTACTTTGGTCCATTGCAGTGTTTATAAATTGGGTTACAGTTGCTGTTGATGCGTGTTTCATTTTTTCAGCACCAACAACAAGGACATTTTCGTATTCACCACTTAAAATACTTAGTACTCCTTGTCTTAAAGCAATCCCACCTGAAGCACATGCCCCTTCTAATTTTGCAGTAGGGATATAACCTAACCCTAAATCATTCGCAACAATTGCTCCTAATATTTCTTGGTTTGATAAAGTCCCCCCCATAAAATTACCAACAAAGACAGCATCAATTTTTGGAAGATTAGCGTCCTTTAACGCCCCAATACTTGCTTCAATTAAAAGATCTTTTAGTGACTTATCTTCAAAGCTACCAAACTTCGTCATGCCTATGCCATGTACGTAAACAGTGGTCATTTCGTCACCCCAATATGTTTTTTAACAAGCTCCCGTTTAAGAATTTTTCCATAAGAGCTCTTTGGTAAACTGTCAACAATATAAATCTCTTTTGGTTTTTTAAAGCTTGCTAGATGATTTTTACACAAATCAATTAGATCTTCATCCTTTACTTCACCACGACCATTAGGAACGATATATGCAACAACATTTTCTCCCCATTTTTCATCAGGAACACCAATAACACATGTTTCCTTAACATATGGATGTTTGTTTAATACTTCCTCAACTTCCCGTGGATAAATATTGACACCACCGGAGATAATAACTTCTTTTTTACGATCGACAATATAAAGATATCCATTTTCATCTATTCGCCCTAAATCTCCCGTATGAAGCCACCCATCTTGTAACGTCTCATTTGTAGCTTTTTCGTTATTCCAATAGCCTTTCATAACAAGTGGTCCTTTAGCGGTAATTTCGCCGATTTCTCCCCTTTGTACTTCTCTACCTTCATCGTCAACAATTTTCACATCAACAAATGGCCCAATTCGACCACATGAATCTAGATGAGTTTGTAAATCATATCGTGGCATAATAGAAATACACATTGGCGCTTCCACTTGGCCATACGTTTCTACAAATTTTGTACCAATTTTATCTAATGCTTCTTGTAATTTAGCAACAGCAATTGGCGCTCCTGCCATATTAATAGATTTAATTGTTTTTAACTTACTTGAATCAAAGCTCTCATGTTGTACCATTAAGTTCACCATTGTTGGGACTAGAAAAATAACAGAAACCTTATCTTGCTCTAGGTGATTCACAAATTGATGTGGTTCAAATTTATCATATACAACTTGTGTTAAACCGTAGAGCCAAGCAACATGACTTAAAAAGTTCGCTCCATGTGTGAGGGGAGCTACATGACCTATAATGTCAGTAAAATCCACTTCACAAGCAATTGCTAGCGATTGGGCACCAGCTACCATATTTCTATGTGAAAGCATTACACCTTTTGGATTACCTGTTGTACCAGAAGTGTACATAATCGCCATTAAATCATCTTCATCTACTTCATTTTCAAAGGATTTACCATAATATTGTTTAACAATGTCTTCATAATCTTTACCAACATAGATCGATGGAATTTCAACTTCTATATTGTTTATTAACTCTTTTTCACCGATTAATAGAGACATTCCAGAATCCTCTATTTGATAATCATGTTCTAATGGATGAAGTCGATAGTTTAAAGGTACTTTTACCAAACCTGCAAGGGATACTGCTATATCTAACTCAATATGCTCTGCGCGATTTGACATTAAAATACCTATACGATCTCCTTTTTTTAGTCCTATTTGATTTAGGTAAGTTGAAAGAGCATAGGCTCTTTTTTCTAATTCTCCGTAAGTATATGAAACATTTTTATCTTTTACAGCAATTTTATTTGGATAAGCTTTTGCGGATTTTAATGCTAATTTTCCTATTGTCGTCAATGAACTTAAGCCTCCTTTTGGTTAAACGTGAAAACAGGCACATTAAAAATTTCATCATTCTTTCGTGTCAATATAACGTCTTTTAAAGGAAGAATAATAAATTCAACAGTGATTGCTGTTATGTTTTCACCCTCTATAAAATGACCACCATTAAGTTTTTTATCGCAGTCTACTACTGTTCCGTGGAAATGAACATCTAATTGATCTTGCTCGTTTACCCCGATAAATCCAACACCAGAAATAATTTCTACTTCTGAAGTGGTTTGTACCTTAGGTGAATATTTTATAAGACCTTCTTTATCTCCCTTTGCTACTTGAAGAAATGTTGCATATTTTAAGGATCCCAAACATTGAAATTGTCCAGCTCTTACGCCAAAATACTCACATACTTCCTTTATCCCAGTGAAGAGGTCTGTATCTTTTTTTAATCTCCCAACAATTCGCTCTGTCGTTTTATCATAAAAAGCTTGCAATCGTTGGTTATCCAATACTGATACCCCCATCCACTTTTAAAACTTGAGCTGTTGTATAACTTGATTCTCGTGAAGCAAAATATAATACAGCTTCAGCAATATCATCTGGCTGACCCATACGCTTAATTACTTGTTGGCTTGTATCATAAGGTACACCGGCTGTTATTCCAGTTGCAGTAGCACCTGGTGCAACAGAATTACACGTAATACCAAATGGACCCAATTCTTTGGCCACCCATTTCGTTAATGCAATGACTCCTCCCTTAGATGCAGCATATGCTGGACCCGATCTACCTTTACCACCTTCACCTGATGTTACTCCACCATTTAATCCAGAAACCGAACTTATATTAATAATTCTTCCATAACCCGCATCTTTCATATGTGGGTACACACATGCTTGGATAAATAAAAATGCAGCTTTTAAGTTTGTTTCTAAATCGCGGTCCCAGTCCTCCAAAGTCATCGTTTCTATATCTTTTCGACTAGCAGTACCCGCATTATTTACTAAAATATGAACTTCCCCATACTTGTCAATTGTTCGATTTACTGTTGCACGGACGAATTTTTCATCCCTAATATCACCTAAACATTCTAAGTAACTCTCATGCGCTAACATTGAAATTGTCTCCTCACAACTGTTTAAATCAACTAAAACAGTGTGGACCCCTTGTTTAGATAATTGAACTGCTATTGCTTGACCAATCCCACTAGCAGCACCAGTAATAATCGCAACATCATCTTTAAAATTCATTAGCATATCCCCTTTGCTGTTATTTCACACCTAGTAAATCCGGTAAAAACGTTGTAATAATCGGAATATAAGTAACGATCAATAGAACAATAATAGATGCAATGATAAATGGTAAAACTCCTCGAGATATTTGAATTATGTTCGTTTTTGACATGCTAGCTGCAACATATAGATTTAATCCTACAGGTGGTGTAAATAATCCGATTGCAAGGTTAATTGTCATAAAAATCCCAAAAACAGTTGGATCTACATCTAACTGCAACATTATTGGGAGTAATATTGGTACGAAAATGTAAAAGGCAGAAATAGCATCAATGAATGCACCAGCAATAAGTAAAATAATATTAATTAGTAGTAGAATGATATATTTATTATCAGAAATTCCTAGAACTACATTAGAAACTGTTGATGCAATTTGTTCAGTTGTTACAATATAAGCAAAAACAGACGCTGCACTAACGATAATCATTACGACAGCTGTTTGAACTGCAGATTCAATGAATATCTTGTACAACACCTTAAAATATCTCTTTCTTAGGATGAACATTCCGATAATTAAACCGTACATAACAGCAACTACTGCCGCTTCAGTAGGTGTGAAAAATCCACCATAAATTCCACCTAAAATAATGACCGGCATCAATAAACCAGGTATTGCACGAATAAATGCATCCCATTTCTCTTTACTAGTACTTTTTCTAATTTGCATTTCTTGAGATTGATTAAAAATCCCACGCTTAATATCACGATTTCTTACATACATTCCCGCAACAAATAATCCAATCCCTACTAAAATACCAGGCACTATACCTGCCATAAATAATCGATTAATTGTTATGGGTATTTGATCACCAGCAACAACCGCAAAAATGATTAACGCAATAGATGGAGGAATAATAATGCCGATTGCTCCGGCACTTGCTACTAATCCGCCTGCTGTTTCTTTTCGATAGCCATTTTTTATCATCGCAGGAATTAAAATTCCCCCAATTGCTGCTACTGTTGCTGGACCTGATCCTGATATTGCAGCAAAGAAAACGGCTACTAATACCGTTACAAGTACAATTCCACCTTTACGGTGTCCTACTAAAGCCTGGGCAAAATCAATTAGCCTTTTTGAAATCCCAATATGATCCATAATTACACCAGCTAATATAAAAAAAGGAATCGCCAGTAACGTAAATTTCGCCACACTTGTATACATAATATCTGTCACGACTTCAAAACTACCAAAACCATTACTAATAAATAGAACGATGATTGAAGATACAGCAAGAGAAACAGCTATTGGTACACGCAAAGCAATTAATGTTATGAATGAACCAAAAAGAGTTATAGCGGTCATATTTTCACTTCCCCTTTCTGTTCTTCAGATTCTGCTATTTTTATTTCCTTATTTTCATTATTAATTTGAGACTTACTCGAGTCTTTATTGACTTGTTTTAATTCAGTCACTGCTACTTGGACAGTACGAATTAAACATAAAAGAGCACCTAATGGCATCGCTAATGATAAGATCCACTGTGGCATTCCTAATGCAGGTGTTGTTTGAGATATTTTCATTTGAAATTGAACCATTTCATAACCGTAGATAAGTAAAATACTAAACAATGCAAGCGATATAATAGAAGAAATTACTATGATAACCTTTTTCCCTAATTTACCTGCCAAATCGTATACTAATGTAAAGCCTAGGTGTGCGTATCTACGCACACCTAGAGCTGTTCCAACGAAGGTTAATAAAACTAGTAAATTTATCGTTATTTCTTCAGTAAAGGAAAATGAAAACTTGAAAATATTTCTGGATAATATATTGGCAAATGTAATCAATGTAATTGTCAGGAATGTTATAAATAAAATAATTTCTTCAAAATAATCAAGTATTTTCATACCATTCCTCCATTATCTTTCCTGGAATGCTTCTAATAAGTCCGCTCCCCAGATTGACTCATATTTTTCATAAATTGGTTGTACAGTTTCTTTAAATACTTCAATTTCATCTGCAGATGGTGTATAAACTGTCATACCTTTTCCTTCTAATTCTTTAATTTGTTCAGCTTCTCTTTCACGTGTAATTTTCACTTGATATTCAGCAGCTTCTTTACCTAATCGATCGAATAGCGCTTTATCGTCATCACTCATAGAGTCATATAATTCTTTATTAATCCCTAAAACTAGAGGGTCATAAGAATAATTCCATAATGTCAAATAATCTTGAACTTCATTAAGTTTAGCGGAATAGATTACATCGATCGGATTTTCTTGACCGTCAATTGTCCCTTGTTGTAAGGCAGTGAATACTTCAGAGAATGTCATAGTTGCAGGGTCAGTCCCTAATTCACGGAACAAATCAGTGTACATTGTAATACCAGGAATACGAATTTTTAACCCTTGTAAATCATCTGGAGTTTTTACGTTTACTTTACTATTTGTAAGTTGTCTAAATCCGTTTTCACCATATCCAAGAGCATGTACACCTTTTTCAGCAAGAAGGTCTTTAATCATTTCTCCACCCTTACCAGCAAATACTTTATCCACTTGGTCAAGGTTATCAAATAAGAATGGAGCACTTGCAACACCGAATTTTGGATCTAAAATTGAGTAAATAATAGTAGAGTTAAACGTTAAATCAATTGATCCTTTAGCTAAACCTTCAACCGCTTTCCCCGAGTCACCACCGGATAATTGCTCATTTGAAAATACTTCGATTTTAATACGTCCATCTGTTTCTTTTTCTACATCATCTGCTAATTTTTTTGCACCTTCATACCACGTAGATCCTTCACCTACAGTTACAGACATTTTTAAATTATAAGATTTTTCTTCGCCTGAACTTCCATTACTAGATGTTGAACCTCCACAAGCTGCCAACACTAGCGTTAAAAGTGCTACTAACGAGATTAGTAGAAAATTCCCCTTTTTAAACTTCTTCACTTAACATATCCCCTTTGCAAAATACAATAATTTTCAAAGTATAATGTAACTTTGAATTATAATTATTTTATAATTCTGAAAATTAAATATATATATACAAAGGACATAAAAATACCCAACCTTTTTCAATGTTTTTTGTCCAACTAATACATAAAAGACTTGAACATTTTTTTGTTCAAGCCTTTTGATAATATTTTCTGTATAAGTAAATTGCCAAGTTCAGGTCTAATTTTATTTTGCTATGGTTTAAATCAAGATCTAATAACTTTTCAATTTTTTTCAATCTATACTTTAATGTGTTTTTGTGAATATGGAGTTCGTTTGCAATCTCTTGTAAGGACGTATTACTGTTTAACCATTTTTCAAGATTAAGTAATAGTTCCTCATCAGATATGATTGGTTTAATCGTTCTATCAAGGAAGTTTTGAATTTTATATTCTTCTATTTCCGACAACAATAAATCAATTGTTAAATCTTCTTCAAATACTATTTCCGTCTCATCTGCAATAGCTATTGTTAATGCAATATTAGCTTTATTATAGGATTCACTTAAACTATAAAAATCTTCACAATTTCCAACGCCAATGCAGACTTGTGATTTGAACCTTTTTTCAATTTTTCTTCTCAAAGTACTTAAACCGGTTTGTAGTTGTTCCCGTGATATATTTGGAACTAACATGATTAACTTATCAAAACTCCATTGAGTAATACGCAATTTCGGATGAATCGTTTGAATACTATTTAAAAAATTAATCTCATTATATTCAAACCGTCGATCTACTTTTACTATAATAACACGATTATAAATTTCTGTTTCAATTCCCATCAGTTCGACGCGTTGCGCTAGTATCTCTTTTTCAATTCTTCCACTCAGTAAATCTACTAAAAAAAATTCAAACATTCTAGCGTCTCTTTCTTTTTCTTGTCGCGTTAAAAAGTCTTCTACAAATAATTCTGTAATTCTTTGAACAAGCTTTCCGTACTTTTCAATCTCAGAAGGTTTACCTGTTACGCCAATTACGCCAATGGGTGTATCTTCGATGATCAAAGGCATAACTAAACCTTCTCGGACACCTTTCAGTGTTTCAGCCAATTCCTTCGTCATATGCATGACTTGTTTATTTTTCATCGCTAGTATTGATCCTTCATGAAATTGATTTATACGTGAAATATCAGTACTAGCAATGATAAAACCATTATGATCAATTACTACAACTTCTTGTTCAATTAATTTCTTCAGTTCATCTACTATTTTTGTACCAATAAACTGTAAATCAAACATATTTTGTTCCCCCTTCAAAACATGTCTGTTTAATGTGTTATAGCCTCATAAGTTGTTAAGTTCTTAGACACTTGTTTTATTTGTTCATAGATTATTTCTACGATATGAACAGCTTGTATAGTACTTGTTAGTTTATCTTTATGAATACCAGCTTTCATTTGCATTAAACAACCCGGATTTGAAGTTACAATGTAGGTTGGGTTGACTTCCCTTACATAGTCCATTTTAGTTTCTAATATTTTCCCAGCCATTTCAGGTTGTAATAAATTATAAATACCAGCTGATCCACAGCAACTATCGGCTTTCATCATTTCTTTGTATTGTATCCCTGGAAGAGACTGTATAAGCCTTCTAGGTTGTTCGTACACTTTGTTAACGTTACGTAAATGACAAGAGTCTTGGTACGTTGCAACTACTTTCGAGTCGGATGTAGGTAATGTATTTAAATAATCAATTAAACCTAATTTCACTAATAACGATGAAATATCAACCATCTTATTTGAGAATCGTTGTGCTTTTTCTTTATATTTTGAATCGCTTTTTAAATGCTTTTCATATTCACTTAAAAACGCACCACATCCTCCAGCGTTGTTAACAATATAATCGTACTCATCACTATCAAATGCTTCAACATTTGTTTTTGCATTACGCAACCCTTTTTGTAGCTCTCCACTATGAGCATGCAATGCCCCGCAACATTGTTGTCCAGTTGGAATAATTACATCTGCACCTAATAGTTTTATTAGTTCGATGGTTTTATCGTTTATTTCTTTAAAAAGTGATTCCATTAAACATCCTGTGAAAAAAGCTACTTTAACTTTAGATGATTTGATTGGTTCAAGCTTTTCAACCTTTCTCGGAACTGCAGGCAATGCTTTTTCCATATCACTCATAAACGTTGGAAATAAATTTAAAAACCCTATTTTTCTCGTTACTTTTTGCAACCCAGATTTTTGATAAAATCGGACTAATTTAACTGCTTTGTTTAAATCTTTTTTGTCAGCAAACAAATGATTGAACGTAACATTTCGAACTGTTTTTTCAAATTTCTTTTGTGGCTTCACTTCCTGAACAGCATCCCTCGTTTGTTCAATTAATGCGCCATACTGGACACCAGCTGGACATGCAGGTTCACAAGCTCTACATCCGAGACATAAGTTAAAAGAATCTTCTACAGAAGAATCCCATTGAATCTTTCCATCTCTAATAGCTTTCATTAATGCTATACGCCCACGCGGTGATTGGGACTCATCTTGTTCGGTATGAATATATGTTGGACAGGACGATAGACAAAAACCACACCGCATACAATCTAGAAGTAATTCTTCTTCCACATGCTTTTCAAATGATTTTTGCATTGCTAGATTAATAGACATTTTGCAACACCACTCTCTTTTTCGTGTTCTTTGCAAACATTTTTCCAGGATTCATAATGTTGTTAGGATCAAATGCAGCTTTTATCCCTTTCATTAATTGAATACCTGGTTCTCCTACTTTCCATTCCAAATATGGAGCTTTCATTTCACCAATTCCATGTTCTCCGGTTATTGTACCTCCCAAAGATAATGCTTCTTCAAATATCTCTTCGAAGGCTTCTTCAACACGTTTTAACTCTTCCGTATCACGTACATCTGTTAAGCACGTTGGATGTAAGTTTCCATCCCCCGCGTGACCAAACGTAGCGATTGTAAGATTGTATTTTTCAGCAATACGATCAATTCTTTTTACCATTTCCGCTAATTCAGAGCGAGGTACTGTCGCATCCTCTAAAATTGTCGTAGGTCGCAGCCTCGATAAAGCAGATAATGCTACACGTCTTGCAGTTTTTAGTTGTTCGGCTTCTTCTTCATCATTTGCAATTTTTGTAAAGGTTGCTCCATTTTCAACTGCAATTTCAGTCATCACATGTATGTCTTGCTCTACCTGACTTAAATCACCATCTTGTTCAAAAATAAGCATCGCCTCCACGTCCGTTGATAACCCAATTTTCATAAACTGTTCCACTGCATCTATCGTTTTTCGATCAAGAAACTCGAGTGTGACTGGGATAATCTTATGTGCAATGATTGAAGAAACTGTTTTAGCCGCTGCTTCCAGTGATTCGAAATAGGCAATACTAGTCATTTTATATTTCGGTAATGGTATCAGTTTTAATGTAATTTCAGTTATTACCGCAAGTGTACCTTCAGATCCTACTAGTAAAGATGTGAGGTCATAACCAGCTACGTCTTTTGCAAGTTTTCCCCCTGTTTGAACGATTTCACCATTTGGTAAAACAGCTGTAAGTCCTTTCACATAATCCTTTGTGACACCATATTTTAACCCGCGCAGTCCCCCTGAATTTTCACTTACATTTCCACCAATTGTTGAAATTTTCATTGAACTAGGATCTGGCGGATAAAATAGATTTTCCTTTTCTACAAAACTACAAATATCTGCGGTAATCATCCCTGGTTGGACTGTAATCGTTAAATTTTCTTTATCAAAATCTATAATTTTGTTCATATGGTTAAATAACAATACGACTCCACCTTGATTTGGAACAGTTCCTGCAGCTAAATTGGAACCAGAGCCCCTTGGAACAACTGGTATTTTGTATTCATTACATATTTTTATAATTTCCGAAACTTCCTTCGTGTTTCTTGGAGATAGAACTATATCTGGCAAAGCTTGAAAATTAGCCGTTGCGTCGTAAGAATATGCAAGTAATTGTGCAGTTGATTGCTTAACATTCTTCTCTCCAACAATATTTATAAAAAGCTGGACTATTTGTTTATCCATAAACCCACCCCACAAATATATCTAATATAATTATTATACAATTTAGAAAATTTAAATAATATGTACTTAATGATTAAATATTAATGATTAAAAACCCTCTTTTTATATAAAATGTCTAAAAAGTAAAAAAAGAGCTAGTGATTTACACTAACTCATAACGTTCAAATTTAATTCATCTTAAGCATTAACCTTTTACTTTAAATGCAGCAAGAAACGGAATTACCGATAGGGTTGCGAAGGCGATAAAATACAGATCATAGATTGAAAAGAACAACATTGGAAGCAAGTAACCTAAAGTACTAATGAAGATGATTGTACGTGATTTCTTCTGAAAACCCTTAACCATAAATATCAGAGATACGATTACAATGAGCCAAAGCGTTAGTCCTAGTAAAAAGAACTCCATTTGCTTCACCACCTAACTATTGTTATGTACAGGGTAAAATGAGTTAGGCGGTTTTATCGGTTTTGGATATGTATTTTTTACTATATTATATTCTCGGAAATTTATTTCGTTCGTGTTTTAATGATTGTCCTAATAAATTATTACAAAATTCAATCAACTAATTAATTAAAATCCGATTATTCTATTGGTTGTATAATCTTACTGTACGTTCCTTAACTAAAAAATGAAAAAAGCTAGTTCAAAAAGTTTGAACTAGCAATTGACGAATAATGTTCTACTTTTAATTGGTTCTTATTCGGATTTAAAATCGACTATTTTCGGATCTTCCCCTTTTGTGTTCATGAGTCGAATTTGAGACGGTGTTACTTTTAGTACAACCATTTTTGGATCATGTGGACCATCGAACCAAGGGCTCAATTCATTATTCCAAACTTTTTCCCGCATCGAATCCTCTGACGAGATTTCTACTTTCCCTTCAATTTCTAAAAACGAATCTCCAAATCCTTTTCCATCATAGCCAAGAAGAATATGGGTATAAGGATTTTTTGATAACTCTTCTACTTTATGTGTATCTTTACTTGTTACAGTATATAAAATGAAGTTGTTATTGAAAAAAGTCATATACCTAGAATGTGGTTTATTTCCTTCTATTGTAGCCATTGTTCCAACCATGTTTTCATCTAATATCTTTTCTGCAATTTGTCTCGGTGTTTTTGCCATTACAATCGCTCCTTTAGTCATTACTACATATATTATTACTATTGGGAAGTTACTTTATCCTATATAAAACTTTCTCCCTTGGCATCCATGTTGGTAAAAACTTTTCAGTACGTTCTCTTCCAATTTTCATAAGTGCCTCTTTTGAATCTTTATCTAAATCAAAATTCGTAGCGCTATATTCTTCAACGGGGATAAATATAATATTCTTTTCATGTTTCCTTGAAATGTATCGTTCATCATGGGCATCTTTCATAGTGGCAAAGAGAGCCTCAAATAAATTCAAGCCATTTTTAATATTATGAGGATTAGATTCTTCGGTTGGATGACTTAACTTAAGTCCTAGTAGAGGGCGTTGATTATCGTTATCAAAAATCCATAGTGGGAAATTACTTAATACTCCTCCATCTACAAATATACATTCTTCTTTCTTTTGATCTCGTAATTTGATTGGTTCAAAAAAGAAAGGTATACCGCAACTCATTCGTAACGCTTTTGCTACTGAAAATGATTTCCAATTAAATCCATAGGAGGGTAAATCGTCTGGTATAACAACCATTCTTCCGTTTGTTAAATCTGAAGCTACTAATTTTAAGGATCCTCTCGGTAAATCATCAAATGTCCGTACATCTTTTGCAGCAAGTTTTTTATAAAACCATTTTTCTAGTGCCTTTCCCTGATACAGTCCCATCCGGAAGTATAAATTTAACCATTTTAAAAACGGTAGCTTTCGAGTAAGTTTTGGTGGATCTAAAAGTGATTTAAGATCCAATTCATCTAACAATTCTTCAATTTCAGTGGCATTGTACCCAGCTGCAATAAAACAGGCTAAAATAGCCCCTGCACTAGTCCCTGCAACACGCTTAAATTCTATCCCTCTTTCTTCTAACACTTGCAAGGCACCAACATAAGCAAATCCTTTTATACCACCACCTGAAAATACTCCATCGATAATCATGGCACACTCCCCAATCATTTCTTTTATATAACTGTAAGAAACTTGAGGAAATATTAGAACTTATGTCGATAAAGTTTAATGTAAATGAAAAAGTATTTGGCAAAACATTATGTTTTTGTAATAGCCAAATACTTCATTCATGTGAATTGTATTAAATTGTCAGAATTGTTTGTGTACCTGGTACACACACTATTCGTTTAATCTTGAGGGGTTATGTCTATTATCAGGTTTGTCTTTATTTTCGTTTTTGTTATTTCTTTTTGCTGCATCATTTTGACCGATTACATCAAAATCATCAGGACTTAAATCAAAACCATAACCATATTCTTCTCGATCTAATCCATTTTTCTTTTTCTTGTCTTTTGCCAAAATGGTCACCTCCACATAAACAATATGCTCAATAATTGAAGGTTTTATGCTAGACTAGGGAATCAAAAAAAGAGCAAACTCCCTTATAAAGAAGTTTGCCCTTTTAGTTAAAGGATTAAATATTATTTTGCAGCTGCAAATTTTTCAGCTACAACATCCCAGTTTACAACATTCCAGAATGCTGAAATGTAGTCAGGACGACGGTTTTGGTAGTTTAGATAGTAAGCATGCTCCCAAACGTCTAAACCTAATACTGGAGTTTTACCTTCCATTACTGGAGAGTCCTGGTTTGGAGTTGAAGTGATTGCTAACTCACCGCCATCAACTACTAACCATGCCCAACCTGAACCGAAGCGGCCAGTTGCAGCTTTACCAAACTCTTCTTTGAACGCGTCTAAGCTACCGAATTTAGCATCAATTGCAGAAGCTAATTCGCCAGTTGGAGCAGTAGCGCCACCTGGAGCTAAGATCTCCCAGAATAATGTATGGTTAGCATGTCCACCACCATTGTTACGTACAGCTGTTTGTTTGTCAGCTGGAAGTGCATCAATATTAGAAATTAATTCTAATAAGTCTTTCCCAGCAAATTCAGTACCTTCAACAGCAGCATTTAAGTTTGTTACATAAGTGTTGTGGTGTTTTGAATGGTGGATTTCCATTGTTTTTGCATCAATGTGTGGTTCTAATGCATCATATGCATAAGGTAATTTTGGTAATTCGTAAGCCATTTTGTATTTCCTCCCTAAAATAGAAATAATGTTGAATACATTAGTAGGTTATCAAATTAATCCATTTCGTTCAAATAATTGACACTAATCTTGCCCACAATTCAGTCTTTTGGCTGAATTTTATATGCTATCTATTTTTTTAAAACCTAATAAATATGTTCAACAACCTACTATACCCTTTATAAAATCATTTTATTCATACTCAATTAATTCTATATTGGCCTAGCAAAATCTATTTCTCCTTCTATCCTTTCAATTCATTTTTCAATAGATTCATGATAAAATCCTATGGATGGAGGTGAAGAAATGGTAAAACATACACAACTTTTTATTGATAGTTTAATTCACCCAAAAAAATTGGCTGGCTATCGAATGCTCTCAATTGGAAAAGTCATTCAATATGTATTTATACTTACTACACTTGTAACTATTTTTTCATTTATGCAGTTTGTCACTGTTCTATCAAATGAAATTGTTTTCGAAATAGAAGGATTAACTCAATATATACAAGATATACAATGGTTATTATACCCATTTGCTTTTGTCGTTCAATTTTTGATATCTACAACTTTAATATTTATTCAAATTAGTATATTTGCCCTTATTGGAGTAGGCTTATTAAAAGTGATGAATAAACGGGGAGAATATCGCCATATGTGGAGATCATCCTCTTTAGCAATAACATGGACTACTCTATTATCTATTCTATTTCGATTTATACCAGTACATAATTTAATAGGTACGATCTTAGGTATTATCATTACATTAATTCTATTACTCATCGCCACAACTAAATATCCAAAAATGCCAAAAAAATAATATGCATGAATCCCTCTTGTCTTCATATAGTGGAGAAAGGAGGGATATTTTTATGCGCTATCTAGTGATTACTGCTATTATTTTTATCATTGCTTTTGCTATTAAAATAGATTTAACAGAAGGAACTCTACCAATGGCATCTTTTGAAAATCCAAAAGTTATACAAAAATGTGAGAAGGAATATAACATTAAAACAATACCTGTCATTACTGAATTAGGAGATTCTCCACAATCACTTTTTGCAGCGTATCCTTCAGAAATAGAGGTACCTATACCTGAAAGATTGTCTAAGTTTTATCAATTAAATCCACATTTACAAAAGCAATCCTTAGTACCTGGTGAACTAATAAAAATACCTGTTTATGTTAATGTATATAATAATTGCACAAAACTATAACGTGTATATCCTTGTCAATTCCTTTACAACACTGATAAAATAGAGTGGCGATGGTACAATAAATTATCAAATTTGCTTTGGCGACCTACGTCCAATATTTTTTCGAGCTTTCTATAATGGCATTCGCCAAGGTCTAAAACTTTATTCTGCCTAAGTTTGATCATGTTTTAAAATGTTATTTATAATAACTAAGTTAGAAACCTTTGCCGAGTAAAGTTTTAATCAATGTACCTTAATAAAGGAGAGAATTTTTCATGAATGAAATGACACACCGTACAAAAACAAGACCAGTACGTGTTGGTAATTTAACAATCGGTGGGAGTAATGAGTTATTTATTCAAAGTATGTGTATGTCTAAAACACATGACGTTGAAGCAACTGTAGCAGAAATCTTACGATTAGAAGAAGCGGGTTGTCAAATTGTCCGCGTCGCTGTTCCAGATGAGCGTGCAGCAAATGCAATCGCAGATATAAAGAAACGTATTAATATCCCTCTTGTTGCGGATATTCATTTTAATTATAAATTAGCTCTAATCGCTATAGAAAACGGCATTGACAAGGTTCGTATTAACCCTGGGAATATTGGTCGTCGTGAAAAAGTTGAAGCAGTAGTTAATGCTGCGAAAGCAAAAGGTATTCCAATTCGAATTGGTGTTAACGCTGGATCTTTAGAACGACATATTTTAGAAAAATATGGTTATCCAACTGCTGATGGAATGGTAGAATCTGCATTACATCATATTAAAATATTAGAAGAACTAGATTTCCATGATATTATCGTGTCAATGAAAGCTTCAGATGTAAACTTAGCCATTGAAGCTTACGAAAAAGCATCACGTGCATTTGATTACCCTCTTCACCTTGGAATTACAGAATCTGGTACATTATTTGCAGGTACTGTAAAATCTGCAGCTGGACTTGGTGCAATTCTTTCACGAGGTCTTGGAAATACGTTACGTATTTCATTATCAGCAGATCCAGTTGAAGAAGTAAAAGTAGCCCGTGAATTGTTAAAATCATTCGGTTTAGCATCAAATATGGCAACTTTAATTTCGTGCCCTACTTGCGGACGTATTGAAATTGATTTAATTTCTATTGCGAACGAAGTAGAAGAATATATTTCTAAATTAAATGTTCCATTAAAAGTAGCCGTACTAGGATGTGCAGTAAATGGTCCTGGTGAAGCTCGTGAAGCAGATATTGGAATTGCTGGAGCACGTGGCGAAGGTCTTTTATTTATGAAAGGTAAAACTGTTCGTAAAGTACCCGAGGAAACAATGGTTGAAGAACTGAAAAAAGAAATTGATAAACTTGCAGCTGAAATGGCTGAGGAAAGAGCGAAAGCTGAAGCTGGTAATTAATAATTAGGAGGTTTGAATTGATGAAATTTAAGCCCCGTTTGGGAATTGATATTGACGGTACAGTAACTACCGCAGATACACTCATTCCACATATAAATAAGAGATATAACACAAATATTGTTTTAGATGATGTGATTGAATACGATTTCCTTAGTGCATTTACTGAACCAATTGACAGAGACGAATTTGCGAAATGGTTTAAGGAAAACGAAGCATATATGTATTCAGTTAGTGAAATTGCAAATAATGCGCAATCGATTCTAAATGAGTGGCATTCAATCTATGAGTTGTATTATATTTCAGCTCGTAATCAGGATGTACTCCCGATTACATATAAATGGTTTGAAGAAAATGAAGTTCCCTATCATCATATCGAGTTAATTGGCAGTCATGACAAAATAGAAGTTGCAAAAAAACATGGCGTACATGTCTTCTTTGAAGATAAGCATGATAATGCAGTATCAATTGCAGAGGAATTAAAGATTCCTGTTATACTCTTTGATACTCCATATAATAGAAAAGCAGTTCCTAATAATGTCATTCGTGTTCACAATTGGCAAGAAGCGAATGATTGGATTAAACGTCATTTTAAATAGAAAGCAAGGGTAATATAGAAAAGATCATTTCTATATTACCCTTTTTTCTTTGCCTTTTTATACATCTAAAATCCCTCTCATCCAACGATCAACGAATGTTTCAAACGTAATTCCATAACGATTATAAATATCATGATAGACAAAGTAGACTCCTAACTTATCAAGAATCTCATCATCAATTTTCATGCTTTCTTCCTTTCGCAAGTAGAATTAAATGTTTTACCTCTAAAGTCTTTATCCACTATTTTTCGGAAGTTTGCTATTTTTCTAATATTTTATATTAATTCATATATTTGTCTAAAATAGTTTGAATTTGAATGACCTTTCTCCATTCTTTTTCGATAAGATGTTAGTTAGATAGGTTTTTGAATTGGAGGAATTATTTTGCGAAATATAAAAAATATAGTTATTGCCAGCTTATTCACAATTATATTAGCAGGTTGTTCCGATATTACTGATGCACTTTCAGGAATAGATAATCAGGCACAAAAAGCCGCAAGCGGTATTACACCAGAAGCTCTTACTATTAGGTCAATTAATATAGAATATAAAAATGAAAATTTTACAGTAGATGAGCTATTTACATCTATCTTACGTGATATCTTTTGGGAATATGATAAAAATAATGATTCTCATATTTTAACAGTAAAAGGAACTTGGAAAGAAGGATTGTTTGAGGATTATGAATTACAAAATTATCCGATAAATGACTTTAACTCTGACGGAAAAGTTACTGTTACATTAGAGATTGATAATGATGAAATATTAACAGAGAGAACAAAAGTGACAATGTCATTAGGTGATCAAGTAATAATAGAGGAAATTGGTGAAAAAGCACAAAAAGCATTGTATAAAGCTTATTTAATTCGCTAATTTAACACAAGAAACTACTAAAAATTACAAATTTTCAATATATTCAAAGAAATGTTCTCGGCAATGTAGTATGGATTTGATATAATACACTAAAACCACGATTATTTTCCAATCTAGGGGGAACAAAAATGTTCATACCAAGTAAGATGCCCCATACGAAAGAACAGTTAATCACTTTTCTTTGCACTTTATGCGATCAAGCACCAAAAGGTGTTGCAATTATTGATCAATCTGATAGTAGTCAGTCTTTTTTATATTGTAATGAACCCTTTTTGCATTTAACAGGTTATTCTAGTGAAGAACTAATTGGGAATAATTTGACCTTATTATGTGGAACAAAAACAAATAGTGAAAAACAATTAGAAATAGAGATTAATATTAAAACAGAAACACCTTTTGAAATAAATGTAATTCACTATCAAAAAGATGGTTCACCATTTTGGAATTGTATTAATTCATTCCCTATTCGTGACTATACAAATAAAGTTCAGTATACACTTTTGTACTTTAAAAATATTACACATTCTTTACTAGACAAAATGCTCTCAAAGTTAGAAAGAGAAGTATATGCTGGTCTTGAGCAAGGTGCAGACACAGAAAAAATCTTACAGTTAATATCTGAAAAAATAGAGAAGTATTACATTAGAGATATATATTGTGCAATTAGAGTATTAAATCAATATGACAAGTTAGATGTTGTTGCAACTGGGACTTTGCCAGTACATATAATTGAAAACTTTGATGATAAAATACACGAACCTAATGCAGGGTTTAATGAAAATGCAATCTATATTGATGATTATTCACCTATCTATGATCATCAGGTGGTGTCCCAACAAGGATTTTACCAGTCAATAGTTTCTAGTTGGTCAAAACCTATTGTAAACCAAGATAAACAAATACTTGGGAATATTATCATATACTTAAAAAGTAAATCATCTTTAAAACAAACAGATATTGAATTTCTAAAAAAATTAACACCTATTATTTCGCTTTCATTAAAATATGCAGAACATAAAAAGGAATTAAAAAAACTAGCCTTTTTTGATATGAACTCCGGATTGCCAAATCAAAATTATTTTTATACACAACTATCAAAGTGGATTGGAGAAAAATATTCTGGTTTATTACTAATACTCCAACCTGTTGAATATGCTGGCATCGTTGATCTCTATGGTCGTAAAAGTGGAGATGAACTATTAAAACAAATTGCTATTCGACTTAATTCCTCATCACAAGAATTTGAACAGGACATCATTTATGGACGATTCTCAAATTCTTCTATTATTATGGCAGTAAAAGTTGAAAGAACTGAAATTGAGTCATTTGTCACTAAATTAAGACATTTACTTACTTTATCACCATATGGATTTACAGAAAGAGAGATGTTTATCAACTTTAATATTGGTGTTGCATATTTTTGTCATAAAGTTGAATTAGAAGAAAGTATACGTCAAGCAGATCTTGCACTAACAAGTTCAAGAAGAAAAAATGGAACCGTTGTCACTTTCTTTGAAGAAGAAATAAATAAATTAATGCAAAAGGAAATGGATATTTTAAATCAATTAATATACGGTTTAAAAAATAACGAATTTACCGCATTTCTTCAGCCGAAAGTAAATTTAATGACAAAAGAAATAGTAGGGTTCGAAGCATTAGCTCGATGGAATTCACCTGTACTAGGGTTTGTTTCACCTGCTACATTCATTCCCATTGCGGAATCCAGTGGGAAAATTCGTGAAATCGATAATGCTATTTTAAAACAAGTTTTAGAATGGCAGCAAAAACGGAAAGAAAAAGGTTTGAAACTTTTCCCAGTGTCCGTGAATATTTCTCCCGTACATTTTTATCACGAATCGTTTGTGGATGATTTTATACAATTAGTAAGTCAGTATGAAATTGCCCCTGAATATATAAAATTTGAAGTGACTGAAAACTTTGAACTTGTAGATTTAGAGAGAGCAAAAGATATTTTATTAAAATTAAATTCCTATGGATATAAGAGCTCTATCGATGATTTTGGTGTTGGATTTTCTTCTTTAAGTTACTTACAAAAACTCCCCTTTTCTGAAATAAAGATCGACCGCTCATTTGTAAGTAATATGAATACAAATGAAATGATATCTATTGTCCAAACAATCGTTCAATTAGCATCGAATTTAAAGATGAATGCTGTTGCAGAAGGAATTGAAACGCTAGATCAGTATAATTTTTTAAAAGAAATTGGCTGCCTCATTGGACAAGGTTTCTATTTTCATAAACCATTGCCGATTGATGAAGCTGAGCAATTATTAAATGTTGAATAAAATATTAAAAACTCCACGTACGTGGAGTTTTATTAATTTAAATTTTTAAATTGAATAAATGATGTTAAATCTTTTAAATTCTCCGGAGATACACCATGTCCAACAGGATATGTTTTAAAAGTAACATTTGCCCCGTATTCTTCAAAAAACTGCTTACTGTCCATCGCCCAATTAATAGGATAGTCATAATCATACTCACCATGGGAGATAAATAGTTTAGCACCCTCTATACGTCCTTTTTTATATTCATTTTTAACAAATTCCGGAACAAATCCACTTAGTGCTACCGTTCCAGCAATTTCATTTCCTAGGAAAAGTGCTAAAGTTTGAGCTACTACTGCTCCTTGGTTAAAACCGATGATATAAACTTTTTTAGGATCTAGCCCATATTCTTCAACTACTTCTTTTACAAAATTCAATGTTCCAGAAATCATTCGATCAAATATTTCTCTTGACGGTTTTCCCTCTTCTTCAAACGTATAAAATGCATAGCCTGGACGATGTGTAATTGGTCCTCTTAGGCTAAAAATATGACAATTCCCTTTTAATGATTCAACTAATTGAAGTAAATCCTCTTCATTACTTCCTAAACCATGTAGTAAAAAAATCCCTGCTTCTTTTTCACTTGTATTACTAGTCGGTGCTATGTGTTTAAAAATATATGGTGATTTCATTTTGCATTGATTCCTTCCTAATTCTTTACATACTTTAGTGTATCAAAAAATGCACACTTTCGAAATATATCATCTGTCCAAGAAAGAAAAACTTACTAATACTACATATTTATCACGATACTATCTCAAAATAGATAAAGATATATCCATTGTTGTTTAATGATTAGGTTTTGAAAGTAGGAGGATAATTTTGGCGACATTTATAAATGTACTTTTACTATTGTTGTTAATATACTTTTTAAGAAGATTAAGCAAAAAACATATGAAATTTTCAAACCGTGTTTTCGTTGGATTAGCGCTAGGAATTATACTAGGTGTTACACTCCAACTAATTTACGGTGCAACTTCAGAGGAAATAGAAAATACTGTTCTATGGTACAACATTATTGGAACTGGGTATGTAAAGTTACTCCAAATGATTGCGATGCCACTTGTTTTCATTTCAATATTATCCGCTTTCACAAAATTGAAGCTCGGAGCGAACTTAGGAAAAATTGCAGGACTTATTTTATTTATATTAATTGGTACTACTGCGATTTCAGCCGGTGTAGGTATTTTTTCAGCAACGATTTTTAATTTAGATGCTACGGAACTTGTTCAAGGAAACGCAGAAATTGAGCGTGGAGCCACACTGGAAGAGAAAACATCAGAAGTAACATCTTTGCCAGAACAAATATTGTCTCTATTCCCTGCCAATCCATTTTTAGATTTAACAGGAGCTAGGCCAACATCTACAATCGCCGTTGTAATTTTTGCAGCCTTTTTAGGTTTTTCATATTTGCGTATTCTTAGAAAGGATGAAGGAACATCCATCACGATCAAAAAAGCAATTGATGCTATTTATTCACTCGTTATGGGTATTGTTACTATAGTTCTTCGACTAACACCTTATGGTATTTTAGCTATTATGGCACGTACTCTTGCAACTAGTGATTTCGGTGCAATTTATAACTTAGGAAAATTTGTAATAGCATCCTACGTTGCACTAATCGTTGTTTTTATCATGCATTTACTTATTATTTCTTTCTCAGGTTTAAGTCCTATCACTTATGTTAAAAAGACATCAGAAACGTTACTATTTGCGTTTACATCCCGGTCGAGTGCAGGAACTTTACCGTTAAATTTAAAAACTCAAACAGACCGTTTAGGTGTCCCAGAAGGAATTGCTAACTTTGCAGGCTCTTTTGGACTATCGATTGGTCAAAATGGTTGTGCTGGGGTATATCCCGCTATGTTAGCGATTATGATTGCTCCAACAGTTGGTCAAAATCCACTTGAAATTAATTTTATATTAATGGTCATTGCTATTGTTGCGATTAGCTCATTTGGTGTAGCTGGTGTTGGTGGTGGTGCCACATTCGCCGCAATAATTGTTTTATCTGCATTAAACTTACCTGTTGCCCTTGCAGGTGTGCTTATTTCGGTTGAGCCTTTAATTGATATGGGGCGCACTGCAGTAAACGTAAGTGGTTCAATGATTTCAGGTGTTGCTACAGCCCGTGTGACAGGGGATTTAGATAAAGAAGTTTATACTAATCCTCATTTTGATGAATTAACATAGGCAATATTAAAGGAACTTATCAAGAATGATAAGTTCCTTCTTTTAATCCATATAACTTGGCTTTCTCCTTTTCCATAATCTTTATAATAATCGGTCCTAAAACAATAAAGAAAAAGAAATTACCTATGGCATGATAAATATCAAATGGCATACCGGCTAAATAATAAGCAACGAACATAAGTCCATCTCCGATAAATAGCATATTTAATGATACGATCAATCCATAAAACATCCCCATAAATGCAGTATATAAAGCAAGTATTAAGAATGGTATTTTTTTGTATATCTTACCAATCAAACCCGAAGCAATTGCCACAGCTCCCCATGCAAGCAACTGCATGATAACAAATGGGCCAAAACCTAATACTAAATTAGATCCTAATACTGTTAGAATCGCTAGAGTTAATCCAATTCTCACACCGAATACAAGGGAAACGCATATAATAATTGTCGTTGAAGGTTGTACATTGGGAATACCAACTGTATAAATTCTACCAACGATACTTAAAGCTGCTAGACATGCAACGATCGTCATTACTCTTGTTGATTGCCGGATATTCAAATTTGAACCAAGTTGAAGATTTTTATCTTTCAATATTCCACCTCATTAATAAGAGGATAATTCCCAAGTGATTTTGTCACCATCTTTTAAAATAACTTCAGCTGCACCTACCATAGACATTTCACCATTTACTGATAATGCCCAGTAAGTTTTCGTTTCTTCCCCTGCTTCAACACCGTTGATTGATGTTACAAAGCCACCTTCTTCAACAGCATTTAATTCTCTAACAGTAACTTCAAGTGCATTTTCACCTTCAGTAAATGGTACTTCTTTTACTTCCGATTCACCATCATTAATTACTTCTAATTCAACTTTTAGTTCTTCGACGTTAGTTTCAGTGCTCTCAGTCGTTTCTGTTGTTTGAGACGATTGGTTTGTTGTTTGTTCAGTTGTTTTAGCTTCTTCCTCTGTTTGATTTGTACCACAGCCTACTAAAGCAAGTACTACAATCATTAATATAGATATTCTTTTAAATAAGTGTTTCATTTTTATAATCTCCTTTAATTGCCCTATCATTTAGTTATGTAATTCTCTTGTAGAACCTACTACCCCCTATTTTAATGAAAAGTGAATTTAAACCTCTTTTTAGGAATAATGGTTTAACAACGATACAGAACAAATTACGACAAAATAAAAAGCCACCCAAGAATGGATGGCAATTAAAACAATGGTAAGCATATATAATGCGTTCAATGTTTTGCCGTACATTCTCTTTAATTCCGAAGAGGGTTGTTACGATCAGAATAAGACAGGTCTCCTGGCTCGTGCATCAACGTTTTGAAGCCTTCCCATCATTGTTAGACAGTGGCACTTTCCAAAACTAGCACTTACAGTTGCGGAAACAGCTTCGGATTTTCACCGAATTCCCAATTAAGCATATAGCGTCTTCTTCCTGCAAGATTATTCACTTATTAGCAATTTATCATATTTTAAGTAAATTTTGTAGTGAAATTTAAAGTTTTAGTAATTATATGAATATTTAGGCACAATTCGAACATTTTCCATAGATTTCGAATTTATGTGCTTCAATTTCACATCCAGGTAGTTTTTCGGTGAGCATTTCCATTGGACAAATTTCAATTTTTTTCACCCTTCCACATTCCATGCAAATAAAATGGTGGTGATGGTGATCGGACTCACAATGCATTCGAAAGTTTCTTTCCCCATTAAACTCAGTTTCTTCTAATATTCCTAGATCTACAAAAGTAGAAAGATTGCGATAGATTGTATCAAAACTCATCCCTGGAAAATCTTTTTTTAATACGGTTAATAGATCCCGCGCAGTTAAATATTTTTCAGTTTCATTAAACATATTTAAAATAAGTTCGCGCTTATCTGTCTTTTTATAGCCGTTTTCTTTTAGAATTTCCCATGCTTTAGTTATGTTCACTAAATATTATCCCCTTTCTACTTTTAAATTAAATAGTAATTTTTTAATAGAAATAACGATGAATAAAATGATAATCGATGTTACGACAATCGTACCACCTGGGGCTAGATTTAAGTAAAAAGCACTCACTAATCCAATAATAACTGCAGATTCCCCAAAAATAATTGCATATAAAATTGTATCTTTAAATCCTTTGGAGATACGCATAGCCGCTGCAACTGGTAATGTAATTAGGGATGACACTAGTAATATTCCTACTATTCGCATGCTTGCCGCAATAACCAATGCCACAACTATCATAAATAGTAAGTGAATCCACTTTGAAGGTAATCCTGTTGCTTTCGCATACTCTTCATCAAAAGATAGAACAAACATCTCTTTAAAAAATAGTAGTAAAAATATGAACACTACTAATGCAATAAGTAGCACGACAATTAAATCCTGCCTTGATACAGCAGAAACAGAACCAAATAAATAACTCATTAAATCTGTATTAAAGCCTTTTGCTAAGGATATAAAAATAGCTGATAATCCTATTCCAGCAGACATAATAATTGGAATCGCTAATTCTTCATAATGTTTATATAAACTTCTTAAACGCTCGATTAACATAGAGCCACCTACAGAAGCTACAATACCTAAGTAGATTGGATTTAACAATGCTAAGGACGCAAAGGATTGACTTAAAAACAGACTTCCTGCAATACCCGCAAGCGTTACATGTGATAATGCATCTGCAATGAGTGACATTCTTCGTACAACAATGAAAACACCTAACAATGGAGCTACTACACCAATAATTAAACCTGAGAGAAAGGCATTTTGTAAAAATTCGTAGTTAATAATTGCTTCGATCAAATCCCTTTCCCCCTCTAATGTATTTTACGAACTGAATGACCGTACCAGCCATTTAATTGTTCATCTGAAATGGAATCAAAATCTTTTTTATACCCATGAAAGTGAATTGTTTGGTTTAAACAAGCAACATGACTAATTCGATTAGACACAGTATCTACATCATGGGTAACTAAAATAATTGTTATTTGTTGTTCCTTGTTTAGTCTAGCTAACATATCATAAAATGATTGAACATTTTCATGGTCAATTCCAACGGTAGGTTCATCTAAAATAAGTAACTTTGGTTCAGAAATTAAAGCTCTTGCTATAAATACTCGTTGTTGTTGACCACCAGAAAGTTTACCTATATTTCTATCGAGGTATTCTTCCATACCTACTGCTTTTAGTGCATCTACTACTAATTCATTAGCGTTTTTTGGCATTCGTTTAAATAAGCCAATTTTTTTAGTTAATCCACTTTTAACAACTTCTTCAACAGTTGCTGGAAAAGCTGAGTTAAATGCATTCGATTTTTGAGAAACATAGCCAATCCATTCACGATGTTGAAACGAACTTACTGATTCTCCGAACAACTTAACTTCACCTGAAAGTGGTTTTGCAATCCCTAATATTAACTTTAATAATGTAGACTTTCCTGACCCATTTGGGCCGAGAATCGCTAAAAAATCACCTTCAGATACACGGAAGGATATATTATGTAACACTTTTGTATGTTCATATTGAAACGAGACATTTTGTAATTCTATTAAAGGTTTCGTCATAATTTCTCTTCTTTCTAATTGATAATCATTACGATTTACAATTTGTAAGTATAAGTCTTTCCACTTCTTTTGTAAAGACATCCAACTTCAATAGATTATTATGAAAGGACCTGAACTAAATGCGTGCAATTGAAATTTGGGAATCATTATTATCCAAGCCAGATAAAGAGGTCATTAAAATTGCAAGATATTACGGAGTTGAACTAACAATTGATGAAGTTCGTAAGTTAAGACCTCTGGCTGAACGGGCAAATATTACATGGCTAGTAACAGGTATACCGAAAAATGTATTAAAAGAAACAGAAAAAATATTAGGACCTAAAAAATTTAAAAAATATAAGAAAATACTTGATAGTTATTATACTTAATAAAAAAGTTAAAAGTGGTTGAATTTTACACATTCAACCACTTTTCCTATTAATAACTACTTATAAATGTTTTTACTACCTCATCTATTGAACTAAGCTTAATACTTTGTTGATTTTGTGTAAGTATAGTAAATGCATATTGTTTACCAGTATTCGCCTTAAAATAACCAGATAAAGCATATACACCTGAAATATATCCTGTTTTAGCAACTACTCGGTTTTTAAGATCAGGAGTATTAAATCGTTCCCTTAAAGAACCGCCTACTATTCGATCCGGTATCCCTCCTATTGGTAAGCTATCATAAAAAATAGGATAAAACGGTTCATTTCTTACTAAATATAGAAGAGAAGTTAACTCATTTGCAGTGATTTTATTTTTATGAGACATCCCTGAGCCATCTTCAAAGACCCACTGTTCCATTTGAAGTCCGATTCCCCTACCATAGTCGTTTACCGCTTGTAAGCCGTGTTCGAGACTACCAACGCCAAATTCTTCATTCCCCATCGATTTTACTAATATATCCGCGATACTATTATTACTTAGCTTTAGAAACGGGATCATTATTTTCTTCAAAGGAATTGACTGTTTTGTGTACAGCAGTGTTGCATTACTTGGTACAGCTTTTCTTTCAATTGAAGAATTTGACGTAAATGATATGCCTGAATCCTTTAGTACAATTCTAACCGAATGCAGTGTATTAATAGTTGGATCTTGTAGGGCTATCCATTCTTTTGTTGAATTTCCAACAGGAATTTGACCAGTAATGACTACTTGGTTTGTATTATATTCACGGTATATCTCTAATGTATCTTTTTCATTTGCTGAAACGGTTGTCGCATTATTAACAATGATCATCCCACTCAAGTTTGGTTTAATTTCAACTGAAGGAATATTACCATTCACACTTGCATTTACCTGAACAAAAATTGTTCCTGAATCATAATCATCATCAGGTGACATCGTTAACGCAGAAGTTCTAGCAGCATAGTAATAACTTTCATCATCTTTTGCGATGCCTGGCGTTAATTGTGGACCAATAAACAATGTATCATCACCGTAAAGATTCCCAGAAATAGTTGTGATTCCTGCTCGTTTTAGGGCATTTGCAAATGTTTTGAAGTTTTCCTCTTGAAGTGTTGGATCTCCCCCGCCTTTCACATAAATATTGCCATATAGGACATGGTCTTTTATCTCTCCATCATAATACAATTGAGTTTTAAATCGATAGTTCTCTCCCAATATATCTAAGGCACTTGCAGCAGTTAGTAATTTTAAAGTAGAAGCTGGTTTAATACCTACATCACCGTTGTTTTGATAAATAATCTTTCCATCTTCAAGTGATCTAACAGATATGCTCATATTTGTTGTACCTAAGTGTGTTGTAATAGTCTCATCAATGGCTGAAGCATAAACATTACTTGGTGAAAAAATAGTACTAGCTACTATTAGTAATAGAACAAATCCTATAATTTTCTTTCTCATGAAATGTCCTCCATCATATTCTACATACTGTTTACCCAATAGATTCAAAAGTTACTCTCATATTATGTAAATGAAGTTAAAAAAAATGCTATTTGTGAGAAATATTCTCTCAAATAGCATAGATATAAAAATATTAAACACGTAATGCATCGATTACAGTTGGTACAAACTCACCTGAACGAAGCATTTCGATTTCTTCTTTATAAGGGGCCACTTTGTTCTTAGCATCCACACCAACCCAAGGTGTTTCTAGTATTTTAGGAATGTCTTCAAATACTTCATGATGGACAATTGTTTTTAAAGCATCAAAACCAATATGACCAAAGCCAATATTTTCGTGACGGTCTTTTCCTGCTCCGCAAACGTTTTTACTATCATTCACGTGAACTACTTTAATGCGATCAAGACCAATAATTTTATCGAATTGCTCTAATACACCATCAAAATCATTCACAATATCATATCCCGCATCATGAATATGGCAAGTATCTAAACATACTGAAAGACGTTCGTTATTCGTTACACCATTAATAATTTGTGCAATTTCTTCAAATGAACGACCAATTTCAGTGCCCTTCCCAGCCATTGTTTCTAATGCAATTTGAACAGGGTGATCTGTTGCTAACACTTCATTTAGTCCTTCAATAATTTTTGCTATACCAGCTTCAACCCCTGCTCCGACATGGGCACCTGGGTGAAGGACAATTTGTGTTGCACCAATTGCCGCTGTTCTTTCGATTTCTTTTTGTAAAAACTCTACGCCAAGCTCGAAAGTTTCAGGCTTTGTTGTATTAGCAATATTAATAATATAAGGGGCGTGGACAACAATATTTGAAAGTCCATTTTCCTTCATATGAGCTAATCCCTTTTCAATATTTAAATCTTCTATCGGCTTACGACGAGTGTTTTGGGGTGCACCTGTATAGATCATAAATGTAGATGCACCATATGATGCGGCTTCTTTACTTGAGCCAAGAAACATTTCTTTGCCACTCATCGATACGTGTGAACCAATTAACATTCTCATTTACCTCCCATAAAGTTCCACAGACAATAATAAACTCTTTAGCTTCGCGGTTTTTTATTATCTTGTTTTGTTCTTTTCTTACGTTCTTTCTTTTTAATTTTATCCATTTCCCATTTCATCGCTCGTTTATAACCTGGTTTTACTTTTTTAGGTTTTCGGACTTTCGCTTTTGCAATTTTTTCGATTTCATTTTCTTGTTTTACACGATTTTGTCGCGCATGACGTTCTTTTAATTCGATCCATTCACCTTTTTTAATGTCCATTTGTTCAAATGGAATATCCATTTTTTCTAAGCGAACAATTTTATCTTCATCTTCTGGCTCGAATAGAGTGATTGCAGTCCCTTTATTGCCTGCGCGAGCTGTACGACCAACTCGGTGAATAAAGAATTCAAGGTCTTCTGGAATTTCGTAATTAATGACATGTGAAATTCCTTGGATGTCAATACCTCGTGCAGCTAGATCTGTTGCAACAATATACTGATACTCAAGTTCTCGAACTTGCTTCATCATTTTTTTTCTATCCCGTGGACTTAAGTCTCCATGAATTTGACCAGCTTTAATACCTTCTTCTGCTAAGTATGAGGCTACCGCTTCTGCTGTTTTACGTGTATTACAGAAAATTACCGCTAAAAATGGGTTAATGCCCTCAATCACTTCCAGCAGTCTTCTGTTACGTGACTTTGAGCGAATAGGTACTAACACAAAGTCAATACCTTCAGCAACAGGTCGTTTATCGTTCATTTTAATATGAACTGGTGAATCCATATACTTTTTCAAAAACGGTTGAAGTTTTTCTGGAATCGTTGCTGAGAAGACGTACATCTCCAAATTCTCTGGCATTTTCGATGCAAATCCATCAATTTCTTCAATAAAGCCCATGTCAAATGCTAAATCCGCTTCGTCTACAACTAAAATTGGAGCCGTGTGAACTAGAAGGGCATTCTCATTGACTAAGTCTTTAATTCTACCTGGTGTACCTACAACAATTTGAGGCTGGCTCGATTTTAACTTATCCATTGAGCGTAATTTATCGGTACCACCAATATATAATTTTGTTTGAATAGTTGTACCTTCAATTAATTGATTCAATGCATCAAAAATTTGTTGTGCTAATTCTCTTGTAGGTGATGTAATCACCGCTTGTACTTCTTGTTTTTCTTCATCAATACGTTGAACGATTGGTAATAAAAAACTATGTGTTTTTCCCGTTCCTGTATGTGCTTGTCCAATCGCGCTTTTCCCTTTTAGGATTAATGGAATCATTTCCTTTTGAATGGGTGTTGGTTCTTCAAAACCAATTTCAGCAAGCTTTTGACGAAGAAATGGTTTAAAATCGTAATCCGAATACTTAGACATATTTCGTCCTCCTAACATGGTTCATATTGTAACATTTTGCTATTATAAAGCACAACTTATCCACTATTTATAGGGATTTGTCAGAAAATTTCAAAGAAAAAAGACTAGCTATTCTACATAACTAGTCAGAAATTGATATCCATTAATAGAATTATAATGGCATTATTTTATCAACAGGTTTTGGCTCTTTAATTTTCGGTAAAATTTTATCCATTGTAATTGTTCTTTTAATTTCATGAGTAGATGGATCATTTGGATCATACTTTTCTAAAAAAGAAATGACTTCTTTTACAATTGGAGTTGGTGTTGATGCACCTGCTGTCACTGCAACTTTCTCAACGCCTTCAAGCCATTCTAATTTTAGCTCTGTTATATCAGCGATTCGATAAGCTTCGGTACTAGCAATTTCTTTAGAAACTTGAGCAAGACGGTTAGAGTTATTTGACATCGGATCTCCAACAACAATCGTTAAATCCGCCTCACCTGCTTGCCCCGCTACAGCTTCTTGACGAACTTGTGTCGCTTGGCAAATTTCTTCATGTACTTCTATATGTGGATATTTTTCTTTTAAATAATCCATTGCCGCTTTTACATCCCATTGACTCATCGTCGTTTGGTTTGTAACAAGTAACTTTTCGTTATCGATATTTAATTTGTCGACATCTTCAACATTTTGTACTAAATGGACATGATCTGGTGCAACACCGATTGCCCCTTCTGGCTCTGGATGGCCTTTTTTACCAATATAAATAATATCATAGCCTTCAGCAGATTTCTCACGAATCAAATCATGAGTAACTGTTACGTCAGGACATGTTGCATCTATTGCTACTAACCCTTTCTTTCTTGCAATCTCGCGAATTTCAGGTGAGACCCCATGGGCAGTATAAATAACAGTCCCTTCGTCGACCTGCTCGATTATTTCTTTTCTGTTCGGTCCATCGAGAGTTATAATTCCATCTCTCTCAAAAGCATCTGTTACATGTTTATTGTGAACGATCATTCCTAAAATATATATAGGTCTCGGTAATGTTTTATCTAATGAAGCATTGCGTGCAATTACCATTGCATCGACAACCCCGTAACAATAACCTCGGGGATTTATCTTAATGACTTGCATCATGTCAACTCCTTTTGTGTTACATAGTATTATTATATAGGAGAGTGACATTTAATACAAAGCTTCATTGTTGTAAATGTTTGTTATTCATCGAAATGAAATGATGGTTGAAATATTCTAGGAACAGATGGCTTAGTTTTATATGGTTTTGCTAGTTTCTCAACATAAACTGACTCTGTTCTACTTTCATTTGGTTTTTGGTAATGACGGTTAGTTCCACGACGATGATGATGTTGGTCTACTTTTTGGTCAAAATCAAATTTATGACGTATCACTTTTTCATGACGCCGTCTATCATCTCTAATATGTTCACCTTTTGGGATATGTTTTGAGCTACTTTCTTTTTTGTCATCATCTTTATATACGTATTCAAAAGATGAAGAATCTAGATTAAATTCTGATGATTCCTCATTATAGTCATCATCATGTTCGTTTCCTTTTTGCCCAGAACTAAATCCTCTATATAATCTCCATAGAGCAGGAATATTTCGAATTAGTGGTGTGGCCTGAGCAATATATGGTTGAAAACCTTGTGCTGTCGCTAGCAATCGATTACATGTTTCCATAAACGATTCAATTTTGTTTGTTCCTTTAGGTCCTGGAGGAGGCATCATACCTGGGTTAAATCTATGTGGTGGTGGATAGCCGTAACCTGGCATACGTCCTGGACCATTGTAATGATATGGTCTAACAGGTGGTGGTGGTGGCGGTCCTTGACGATAAAAATTACGCATGTTAATCTCCTTTCTTATAGGTAAGAATCATATGGCGTAGGTTGTTCTATCAGCTATCATATGCAAAGGACTAAACATTTGTAATAGGTTATATGCCCAATTGAACAAAGATGGTGGCCTAAATATTGAGTCATCATCATTGTTGTTAATTGAAATATTGATTTATTGGTCACCATTCCCACCGTAATGTACACATTCTAAATCACATTGCATAATTATTTTGTCAATCTCTTTATTTAAATAGAAAAAAACAACTTGCCAGATTTTTGGCAAGTTGTTTTTTTTAGATAAACTGAAATGGCTCAGTATCGATTTCTGATTGAATGAATTCTACATCTAACTTTTTATCTTTACATAGGTTTGTCATTTTCTCAGCTACGCCTTTGATCATTACTTTTTCAACATGATGTCCAGGATCGACGATGTTTAGATTTAAATTTTGTGCATCCTGTGCCATATGGAATTTAATATCACCTGTGACAAATACATCCGCTCCTGCACGTTTTGCAGAATGAATATACGTATTTCCATCCCCCCCTATAACAGCTACTTTATGAATATCCGTTTGCATATTACCAACAACTCGAACCATAGGAACATCTAATTGCGTTTTAACATGCTTTGCGAACTGTTCTAAATTCATTGGTTGTTTTAATGTACCGATGCGTCCTAAGCCTTGTACGTTCGTTTCTACAGCCATTGTATAAAAATCGTAAGCAGGTTCTTCATATGGATGCGCATTCAACATCGCTTTTAAGATTTTATTTTTCATTGAAGTAGGAAATACAACTTCAATTTTCACTTCTTCCGTTACTTCCATTTCACCTATTTCACCTATATAAGGGTTTGCACCATCAAGAGCACGGAAACGCCCTTCTCCATTACTTGAGTAGCTACATGAATCATAATCACCTATATGGCCTGCACCTGCTTTTGCTAGTGCTACACGTACTGATTCCGCATGACCATCCGGTACAAAGACGGCCATCTTCATTAGATTTTCGCTATAAGTTTCTTCTAGAATTTGATTATTTTCTAACTCTAATGCATCAGCAAGTAAATCATTCACACCACCTACTGCTACATCTAAATTCGTATGTGCAGCATAAACAGCGATGTCATTTTTAATTAGTTTCTCATATAGTCTTCCAGCTGGTGTATCTGTTCTTAAATTTGCGAGTTTGCGAAAAATTGGCGGATGGTGAGCAATAATTAATTGACACCCTTTTCTAATTGCTTCTTCTGCAACCTTCTCGTTTACATCAAGGGTAACGAGCACTTTTGATACAGCCTTATTTAAAGTACCAATAGCAAGTCCAATGGGATCGTTTTCCATACAGGCAAATTTTTTTGGTGACCAGCTCTCAAATACTTGAATAATTTCATTTCCATTAGGAATTTTCATTGTGAAGTTCCCCCTTAACCAAATCGATTAAATGTAACAGTTCTCCTCTTTTTGCTAGAATTTCTGAAGTAGGCTCTGCTCCATCTAATGATGTTAATACACGTTCCCAATTTTCAATTTCCTTCTGCCATTTTTTAATGAAAACCTCTGATTTTTCAGCAAGTAAATGTTTTCCTAGTAAAATTTCCACTTCAGAAAGTTCCATTTCCCCTCGTTGTAAAACTAATACTTCGTAAATTTTATCATCTTCTTCTAAGATGACTTCGTCTAAAAGTGCCCAATTATTCTTAATTGCCCACTCGCGAATTACTTTTGCATGAATATTAGGTTGTAAAATTAAGCGTGTTACAGAATCTAATGCAGAAGGTTTATTTTCTAAAATAGATACAATTAGTGGCCCACCCATTCCTGCAATAGTAATTGCATCTACTTTATCTGATTCATCGATTGCCTCTAGACCATCAGCAAGCCTTACAGAAATTTTATGGATTAAGCCCTCTTCACGAACTTGTCTTACTGCTGATTCAAAGGGTCCCTTTACTACTTCACCAGCAATTGCTTTTTTAGCAATTTTTTTATTAATTAAATAACATGGTAAATAGGCATGATCACTACCAATATCCGCTATTATTGCGCCCGTAGGCACAAAGGATGCTACTGTTTCTAATCTTTTTGAAAGTTTTTGTGCATTCATGTAAAATTACCGCCTTTACTACTTCGATACAATAATTATAGTAGAAATTTATGCTTATCACCAATTGTTAGGTAGTATGTTTAATATATAAAGCTAATATTATTTTGTCATTAAATAGATAAATCCTTAGTTGCCTAAACAACTAAGGATTTTTAATTTAATGTTATTTTAAAGTTGTAATGTAGTCAGCAATCGCTTGTGCTTCTGCTTCACTTTTACCTTGTGCTGGCATTGAACCTTGACCATTGATGATAACATCTTTAATATGTTCAACATCTGTTAAACCTACTAAAGAAGGTCCCATACCTCCAGTTAAGTCACCACCGTGACAACCGATACAAGATGCCACTAATTCAGCACCACCTGCTTCAGCATCAGCAGTTGCACCGCCCTCTGTAGCTTCGCCACCGTGAGCGATTTCCTCTTTATTTCCAACGCCTTCCATAGACATAAAGAAGATAAGTCCGATACCGAATGCCATAATAAGGATATAAGGAATGATTGGATTGTTTTTCATATAAGTTACCCTCCCTTTTACTTCATATATGGTTCTATATATTATAGAATCTAGTCAACATCTATAATTGTACTTCAATCTCTGTAAAACGAAAAGCCCTAAGCGATAACTTTTTCTCTATACTGTAACAATTTTGACAAATGTGTGTTAGTTGTCCATAATTTCCCATGAAATAACTATTTTTTGGATTTCAGATGTACCTTCCCCTATCTCTAAAAGTTTCGCGCCTCTTAAATATCTTTCCACTTCATACTCTTTCATATACACGTATCCATCTTGAATTTGTATAGCCTTATCAGCAACTTTCATTGCTATTTCAAAAGAATACTATTTTTTGTCATTGTAGCTTAATATAACTTATATAAAAAATTGATATCCTACTAAAATTACTAATCCGAGAGAGCCTGCAATGATGAAATATATTAATCTACTTAATATTCCAGTCCCTAGCCATATTAAACAATTGGCTATAAGTAGAGAATACAATACATTTAAATTATCTGGAAAATAAGTAATGCTTACTTTAACGGATATACTGAATAGGAGTAGTGCTGCAACAATTTGGAGAATGGGAGCAAGTAGCCCATATTTTTTTGAAAGATAAATAGCACCGATTACGCTAATTATTGCAACGATTCCAACTACAATTAGTAAATAGTGTGCAATTTGATTCAATGCAAAGAGTAGAACAATTAGTATGATTGCTACAATCATTAGTAAACTGTTCATCAAATTCGCTCTTCGTCTTTCTTTTGCTTTTATTGCCTTTTTGTAATTATTTTTTTGTTCAATATCAACCTCATTTCCTTCTGAATATAAGGTCATTAAAAAATCACAATAATGTTCCGGCAATAACTTATTTTGTTTCCAAAATTGAATCTCATTAATTATTATTTGTTTTCGCGGATTTGCCATTGAATTATCTCCAAATATGATGAATTATGTAAATTTATATGATAAATCTATTTTAACTTACATTTTTGGATTTTCCTATACTTAGAAAGTAGCAACAATTTATATATAAAACTAAAAAGACATCCAAATGGATGTCTTTTTCACAGTTTTTTATTCTAAAAAGTCTTTTAAACGTTTACTTCTTGAAGGATGGCGAAGCTTACGAAGAGCTTTTGCCTCAATTTGACGAATACGTTCACGTGTAACACCAAAAACTTTACCAACCTCTTCAAGCGTACGTGTACGACCATCATCTAACCCGAAACGTAAACGTAAAACATTTTCTTCGCGATCAGTTAATGTATCTAATACATCTTCAAGCTGTTCTTTTAATAATTCATAAGCTGCATGATCCGATGGTGATTGCGCTTCATGGTCTTCAATAAAATCACCTAAATGCGAATCATCTTCCTCACCAATAGGCGTTTCTAATGAAACTGGTTCTTGAGCAATTTTTAATATTTCTCGAACTTTTTCAGGAGATAAATCCATTTCTTCCCCGATTTCTTCAGGTGAAGGTTCACGTCCAAGATCTTGTAGTAATTGACGTTGCACACGAATCAATTTATTAATTGTTTCGACCATATGAACTGGGATACGGATTGTTCTTGCTTGGTCAGCAATGGCACGTGTAATGGCTTGACGAATCCACCATGTAGCATATGTTGAAAACTTAAATCCTTTACGGTAGTCAAACTTTTCAACTGCTTTAATTAATCCCATATTACCTTCTTGAATTAAGTCAAGGAAAAGCATTCCACGTCCGACATAACGTTTTGCAATAGATACTACTAAGCGTAAGTTGGCTTCAGCTAGGCGTTTACGCGCTTCTTCGTCACCATTTTCTATACGTTCTGCTAGTTGTATTTCTTCCTCAGCCGTTAATAGGTCGACTCTTCCAATTTCTTTTAAGTACATTCTTACAGGGTCATTAATTTTAACACCAGGAGGAACGCTTAAGTCGTTTAAATCGAATTCTTCTTCACTTGCTTCTTGTTTCGATAAAGCCTCTTCTTCAAACTCCTCTTTACCATTTACAGTTGAATTAAAATTGTTTTCTAGTTCTTCTGCAAAATGGAATATTTCTTCATTTTCTAATTCAAACGGAGCAAGTTTGCTTGAAATTTCACTCATAGAAATTTCTTTATCTTTTGCTTGTTCTTGTAGAAGCTTTTTTACTTCTTCCAAATTTTGATCACTAACTACTTCTTTTGAATGTTCTGACTTGTCAGCCATAAACCTTCCTCCTTCTAACCAACCGTATCAAGTTAAATAGCCGATAATGATTTTCGCAAATCGATAATTTGTTGCACGATTTCACGCGCTCGCTGATGCTCATGCATTTTTTCTGCTTCTTGAAATTCATGAGTTAACTTATTTATTTCTGTTTTAATGCCATGCTTTTGTAAATGTTTTATACAATCTGAAATTTCAGCTTCCGCATGTTCTGGATCGCGTTCTGAAATAGCAGCTTCCATTACAATTTTTCTTAGTTCATTATCATCAAGTATTTCTAAAAATCTTTGATAATCTGCTGTATCATGTTCTTCATAAAATCCAATTAATCGAACGAACACTGCAACATACTCATCATGCACAAATGGTTGTGGATTTGTACTATTCAAAATTTGATCAACAACATCTGCATTGTATAGCATATGCGAAAGAAGTAATCTTTCTGCTCTGTCCGTAGCTGTCAATATTTTTTTTTGTTTAACATCTATATGAACAGTTTGTCCACCTTTTTGAATATTACGTTTTACCGTTTTTGCACGTTCTGCTTCTAATTTACGGAATTGAGTATAAATAGCATCAACAGAAATATTTGTTTCACTTGCTAGCTGTTTAATATATAACTCTCTTTCAATCGGAGATACGCCAACAAGTTGCTCAAGTACTTCTTGAACATACTGTAATATGTCATTTTCAAATTGGAAGTTTTTATTGCGTCTAGCATGCATCATACTAAAAGCCATAAAACTTTGTGGCTTATCAAGAATCGTTTTATAAGATTCAGGGCCATATTTCCTTATATACTCATCTGGATCAAGCTTATCGGGTAATACAGCAACTTCCACTTTTAAATTTTCAGCTTGAAGCTTTTCGGCAGCTCTCTTTGCCCCTTCTAAACCAGCATTATCACCGTCATAACATATAATAATTTTTTCAACTAAGCGCTTGAGCTTTGTGATGTGCTGGGGAGTTAAGGATGTCCCCATTGTGGCGACAGCATTGAAAACGCCCGTTTGATTTGTAGCTAATACATCCATAAAGCCTTCCATAAGAATGGCTTGTCCAGTTTTGCGGATAGAACTTCTCGCTTTATCTAAATTGAAAAGTACCTCGCTTTTATGAAAAATTGGTGACTCCGGACTATTTAAGTATTTTGCTTCATTTTCCGTCTGATGAAGTATTCTTCCTGAAAATGCAATTATCTTTCCTAATTCGTCTCGAATTGGAAACATAATTCGACCACGGAATCGATCGAAAAATGAAGAATCGTTTTCTCTTTTAATGATTAGGCCACTTTCAGCAATTTCTTCCAAGTCATAGCCTTCTCTTTTTAATAAAATCGAAAGCGTATCCCAAGAAGTTAAAGACCAACCTATACCATTCGTTTCGATATCTTCCTTTGTAAATCCTCTTTTTAGAAGATAATTTAATGCTTCTTCGCCATCTTCTGTATTCATTAATAAATGATGATAGAATTCAGCTGCAAATTCATGGGCATTCAACATATTTTCTTCAGATTTTGAATAGTTTCCTGCACTTTTTTGCATACTATCATTTTGTAAATCAATATGAATTCCTAAGCGATTACCCAGTTTAGCAACAGCATTAACAAAAGGAATATTTTCAATATCCATGATAAATGTTATTGCATTTCCACCAGCTCCACATCCAAAACAATGAAATATTTGTTTTTCTTGTGTTACTGAAAATGACGGTGTATTTTCACCATGGAATGGGCATAAACCGAACCAGTTTCGCCCTCTTTTTGTTAACTGAACATATTCACTGATTACATCGACGATATCTATTTGAGATCGAATTTGTTCTATCAATTCTTCAGGAATCTTTCCAGTCATTGCATCACCATCTTGTTAACTTATTACACAATTCGTGATAATGTAAAAAAATCCTTTATTATACGACAAAAAAATTAAAATTTAAATAAAAAATATATCCAATTATATTTTTACCACAATTTTATTATTATAAAACAGTTTCTTTCAAAAATCTACTATTTTTTATAAAAAACGAATAAAAACCTCCTCCAAATGGGCTCAGAGGCGGTTTAATCACTATTTTTCATGTTCAATTTTATGAATTATAACATTTGCAGTTTCTTCGACAGCTTTATTGGTTACATCAATAATTTCACAACCAATATTTTTGACTACTTTATAGAAGTGTTTAAGCTCATCTTCAATCCTTGCATGTTTTGCATAGTTTGCGTCATCACTTAAACCTAACGCTTTTAGTCGTTCCCTACGAATTATGTTTAACTTTTCTGGAGAAATGACTAATCCAAAACATTTTTTTGGATTCACATGAAACAATTCTTCAGGTGGGTCGATTTCAGGTACGAGTGGAACATTCGCTACTTTTAAGCGCTTATGTGCCAAATATTGTGATAATGGTGTTTTAGAAGTTCTAGAAACCCCAATCAACACAACATCTGCCAATAATAGTCCTCTTGGGTCACGACCATCATCATATTTTACTGCAAACTCAACTGCTTCAATCTTTTTAAAGTAATCTTCATCTAGTTTATGAACTAAACCTGGTTCTTCTAGTGGTTTTTGAGCAGTTTCTTGTTCAAACAATGAAATCATCGGTCCTAACAAATCAAACGTTTTTACGCCTTTTTGGTTGCAGGTTTCTAGCATATATTTTCTCATACTCTCTTCAACTAACGTAAAAACAATTATAGCACCATTTGATTTTGCTATTTCCGCGATATTATCAATATGTTCTTTGTTGGTAATGTGAGGAAATTTACGAATGACTGTATGATCGAAATTTGGTCGAAATTGAGTAGCTACTGCTTTTACTACTTGTTCACCTGTCTCACCAACAGAATCTGATACGACGTACACTTGTAATTTTTTCAAATTAGCACTCCTTACAAATCATGCGTTTCAGCTAATGATATAAATGCTTTGGTAATGTTCGTTTTTGTTATGCGCCCAACAATTTCAAATCCATCTTCTTTTTCATTTACAACGGGAAGCGAATCTACCTGTCTATCAATTAGTTTTTTTGCAGCTACAATAAGTGAGTCTGTTTTCTTACAAAATACAATATTAGGCATTCGAGTCATAATGATATGAACAGGAATCTGACTTAAATTTTGAGTGCCTATACTTGTTCGTAGTAAATCCTTTCTCGACAAAACACCTTGTAAGAAAGATTTTTGATCCACTACAAATAAAGTTCCCACATCTTCAAGAAACATGTGAACAATTGCATCATAAACTGTCATATTTTCTGATACTACAACAGGAACTGATTGAAAATCCTTTACTTTTAAATTTAACATTGATTCAGTTACACTGGCCATTGTCTTTTTTCCAGAATAAAAATAGCCGACACGAGGTCTAGCATCTAGAAATCCTGCCATTGTTAATATTGCTAAATCCGGTCTTAACGTTGCACGAGTCAAGTTGAGACGTTCTGCAATTTGCTCACCGGTAATAGGACCATTTTCTTTTACAATCTGTAAAATCTTGTCCTGACGTTTATTGAGTTCTATTGGACTCACCCGCCTCAAATAGTGTTATACTTATTACTCAATTATTATATACTAATTTTGATTGAATTGCTAAGAAAAGTAGTACATGCTACAATATTGACACAGTTATGAATCTTAGCATAAACTATGGGTAAACTTAATATTAAGGCAATGATAGGGTAATAAGTATTTTTTCCAAACTAGCGAGTAGGGATCGGTGAAAGCCTACACGAAAAGAGAAACGGCCCCCTTGAGCCAACTATTATAAAAGAGGATTAAAAAACTGGAAGATTCGCCTTCTAACAGACGCTATTAGTATAAAAAACTGATTGAAAGCGTTTGTCAATCAAGGCACGAGGTGATGAACAACCGGAGCGAACTACAAGGTTCGTGAGGATTGTGAAGAGCCTCGTCAGCTCCGTGCGGAACGCTTGCCAATAGTTTTTTAATCAAGCAGGGTGGAACCGCGGGTAAATGCACTCGTCCCTGGGCATAAAACAATTGTGCCCGGAGACGGGTGCTTTTATTTATTTTTTACTATTAGGAGGTAAAACTTATGACAAAAAAATCAATGGAAACAATCGTAGCTTTGGCGAAACATCGTGGTTTCGTATTCCCTGGCTCTGAAATTTACGGTGGTTTAGCAAACACGTGGGATTACGGTCCACTTGGTGTAGAACTTAAAAATAATGTAAAACGTGCTTGGTGGCAAAAATTCGTTCAAGAATCGCCGTATAACGTTGGTCTTGACGCTGCGATTTTAATGAACCCTCGTGCATGGGTGGCTTCTGGTCACGTTGGAAACTTCAATGACCCGATGATTGATTGTAAATCATGTAAAGCAAGACACCGCGCAGACAAATTAATCGAAGAAGCATCGATTGAAAAAACAGGTAATGAAATTGTTGTTGATGGTATGAGCTTTGACCAAATGAAAGCAAAGATGGCTGAGCTTGAAGTAACTTGTCCTGATTGTGGTAAGAATGACTTCACAGAAATTCGCCAGTTCAACTTAATGTTTAAAACGTTCCAAGGTGTTACTGAATCTTCAACAAATGAAATTTATTTACGCCCTGAAACTGCTCAAGGTATTTTTGTGAACTTCAAAAATGTTCAACGCTCTATGCGTAAAAGAATTCCATTCGGTATTGCACAAGTAGGTAAATCATTCCGTAACGAAATCACACCTGGTAACTTCACTTTCCGTACACGTGAGTTCGAACAAATGGAACTTGAATTCTTCTGTAAACCAGGTGAAGACCTTGAATGGCAACAATACTGGAAAGAATTCTGTAAAAACTGGTTACTTAACCTAGGTATAAAAGAAGATAGCATTCGTCTTCGTGATCACGGTGAAGAAGAATTATCTCACTATTCAAATGCAACAACTGATATTGAATATCGTTTCCCATTCGGTTGGGGTGAATTATGGGGTATTGCAGACCGTACAGACTACGATTTAAAACAACATATGGAACATTCAGGTGAGGATTTCACTTATATTGATACAGTAACAAATGAACGTTATGTTCCTTATTGTATCGAACCATCTGTTGGTGCGGACCGTGTTACATTAGCATTTTTAGTGGACGCATTTGATGAAGAAGAGCTAGAAGGTGGCGATGTTCGTACAGTTTTACGTTTCCATCCCGCATTAGCACCATTTAAAGCAGCAGTTTTACCTTTATCTAAAAAGTTAGCAGACGATGCAACAGAAGTTTGGGATGAGCTTCGCAAATCATTCCCTGTAGATTACGATGAGTCCCAATCAATCGGTAAACGTTACCGTCGTCAAGACGAAATCGGTACTCCATTCTGTATCACATACGATTTCGATTCTAAAGAAGACGGCCAAGTAACGGTACGTCACCGTGACTCTATGGAGCAAACGCGCATGCCTATTTCAGAAGTTAAAGCTTATATCGAGAAGCATTTACAATTCTAGAATGTATCGGAGTATATTTCGCTAAGGCGAGATATACTCCCTTTTTCATACTTACATGCGCGTTTGCACCGAGGATTGTGTTGCTTGCA
>NZ_OBQC01000002.1:213175-574752 GCF_900220965.1 Ureibacillus acetophenoni
ACAATTCTAGAATGTATCGGAGTATATTTCGCTAAGGCGAGATATACTCCCTTTTTCATACTTACATGCGCGTTTGCACCGAGGATTGTGTTGCTTGCAAGACAACCACAGGTGCAGATTTTTGTCGTCGTATGCCTATTTCAGAAGTGAAGGCATATATCGAGAAGCATTTACAATTCTAGAATGTATCGGAGTATATTTCGCTAAAAGCGAGATATACTCCCTTGTTATTAGCTGCATACGAATCTGCGTCGAGGATTGTGACGCTTTAGCGTGACAACCGCAGACGCAAAGTTGCCTATTTCAGAAGTTAAAGCTTATATCGAGAAGCATTTATAATTCTAGAATGTATCGGAGTATATTTCGCTAAGGCGAGATATACTCCCTTTTTCATACTTACATGCGCGTTTGCACCGAGGATTGTGTTGCTTGCAAGACAACTTCAGGTGCAGATTTTTGTCGTCGTATGCCTATTTCAGAAGTGAAGGCATATATCGAGAAGCATTTACAATTCTAGAATGTATCGGAGTATATTTCGCTAAGGCGAGATATACTCTTTTTTTCTTCCAAGGGTAATTCCCCCTATTAACTCTTTGATGAGAGGTGGTTATCTTGACAATAATTCTAAATTCTACGGTATATTGTCAAGAATAGGTGGTTATCTTGACAGAAATTCTAAAGTATCGTTAAAAGTGTCAAATAGTAAGCAATGGTGTATAAGATTCATATGTCCAAAAGCTACTTCTATTACAACAAACGCTTCAATTAGAACAGTTTACCCTATCTATATATCATTTTCTTCCAATACAATTGTACTCCTCTATTAATTAATTCATTCCCACTTCACGCTCCCCCTCTTTTGCAGGGAACGAATTTTATCCCAAAATGGCTAAGACAACTAACCACTTCTCAACTTAAAAATCAAATATCTGAAATTTCGAAATTTATAGGTGAATAGTTTTTTCCAATTAGGTATATTAGTGGTAGGGGATATTTTTACATTGGGGAGGTTTGCTATGTTCTTTCAATCATTTACAAAAAGACAAATGGAAACCGTTATTAAAAAAGATTTATATGATCAGCTACAGCATATAGTTGTAACAATTTTATCGGGAGAAGTAACAAATCATTTTCAAGCGAACCATATACTTTATTCCGCTAATATACAGTTAGCAGAATTAAAAGAGATTGCTTCATATCATCGTAAAAATATTAATATGCATTCTGAAGTTGGTCAATTTCATAAAGATGCTTACGATATGACTATTAAAAAAGCTAACCAACTTCAGCTAATAATTGATTCTTATGTAACTTTGCATATTGATTTGGAGCGAGAACGTATCAATCATAGACTTCGATTTTTGGATGATAAAGTAGTATCACTTTATAATGAATTAATAGAATTTAAGAATCAAACGATTCTCCCACAGTTAGAAGAATCATATTGGGGAGCATATAAAACCGATTTAATGCCTATTTTAGCCGAATTAAGATAAGGAGGATAGCTAACTGCTACCCTCCTTTTTTTCATCATTATCTGTATTCCTAGGTAATATTTCCGGTGTTCTTTCCAACTGTTCAATAAAGGTTCTAGACTTTAATCGAATTCCTGTTTGTTCTTCGTAAATCGTTGTCACAATTTTTTTAATAAACCTTTTTGTTTCACGTTTTAATTCAATTTTACCGAGTTGATCAATCGGTACCATATAAAACATTCGTATTAACTTCAATTGCGTAGGTGTTAAGCGAATGATATATGGATCTAGATGAAAACAACGATGACATAAAAATCCACCTTGGGTAAATGAAAATGCAAACTCCCCATCTACTGCACCACAAGAAGCACATGCATGTAAAATTGGTTGAACTCCAGTATAAGGTAGCATTTTCCAATCAACAAACAAAGTGATAGCCTCAGGATCATATCCTTCTTCAATCGCATTTAAAGCTTGTTGTAACACGTCAAAGGCATGAGGTTCAGGTTTTCCCTCTTCCACAAGACGGTCAATAATTTCAACAATATAACTAGCGTAAGCTGTCAAAATAATATCCGTTTGAATATGTCGCATAGAATTTAAATGTTCTCCTTGTTGGAGAGTTCCCATTCCACTTGTTCGTTGACAAACAAACATCCCGTGCATAAATGTTTGTGTAACACCCGCTAAACGGCTTGTTGGTTTTTTGGCACCTCTAGCCATCACTGTAACTTTTCCCGCTTCCCTTGTTAAAAGCGTAACAATTTTATTTGATTCGCCATAAGCGCGAGATTTGATCACGATGCCTTCCCATTTATGTAACACATTGGCACTTCCTTCAATAATTCATTACTTCTATTATACATGAGAAAGATAAAGGTTGCGTTAATTCAAAGAGCAATTTATTTTTACTCACTACTTTCTAAATCTTGTATTTTCTCCATAACCATCTTTTGCATACGACATATTAAGAAATATGTGCAAAATGCACTTAATTTTAAATAAGTTGTATGTCGATTTCGTGAATCGTCACTTCTTTCATACAAAAAAGAACACCTACGAAACGTAGGCATTCTCCATTAAACAACTGGAATTAATTTTGACTTTGCTTCTTCATATTCTTTCTTCAAATCGTCAACTACTTCTGAAACTTTTTTAATTGCCTTAATGGTTGTCACACCTTGTCCTGCTGACCAAACATCACGCCACATTTTCACTTCGTCCATATGTGAAAAATCAACGGATTCTTTACTTTTTAAATTTTTAGGATTTAAATTATTTTTTAGCAAACTTGGTATGAGGAAATTTGCATGAACTCCGCTGATCGCATCAGTATAAAGAACATCTTCAATAGATGAATCTACTAACATTTCTTTATACTCTTCAAATGCAACACTTTCTTTAGTTGCGATAAATTTTGTACCCATATAGGCAAAATCAGCACCCATAATTTGTGCAGCTAACACATCTTTTCCGTGAGAAATTCCACCAGCTAAAATTGTGTAACCATTCCAAAACTCTCGAACTGCATCTAAAAAGGCAAAGGGATTAAGTGTGCCTGCATGTCCCCCTGCACCGGCAGCAACTAAGATTAACCCATCCACATTGGCTTCTGCAGCTTTTCTTGCATGTTTCACCGTTGCAACATCTGCAAACACAAGCCCACCATAACTATGAACGACTTCAGTTACAGTTCCAGGATGACCAAGGGATGCAATAACTATTGGTGGTTGATAAGTTTTAATTAACTTTAAATCTGTATCGTGTCGCTTATTTGTTTTATGAGCGATAAAATTTACAGCCCACGGTTCAGTTGGTAAAGCTTCTTTTAATGACTTTAACATATTCTCTGCTTCTTCGGCTGTTCTTGCGTTTAACATTGGAATGGAACCAACAAGCCCGTTCTTACATGATTCAATAACCAATTCTACACTTGAGACTAAAAACATAGGTGCTACGATAACTGGTAACTTCAGTTTATCAAACATACCTTTTCCCCCTTTTACATTACTCCATGTATTTATTCAACAGTAAGCTAAAATATCCTTTTAATAATATATCTTCTATAAAAAACGGTTTTCTGGTTCCATAAAAAAGACACCTACAGCTTTCACTGTAGATGTCCTTCTATCTAATATTCATCTTCACGATATCCAAAATCTCTTAATTGCGTTTGTTTATTGCGCCAATCTTTTTGCACTTTTACCCAGAGTTCTAAATATACTTTAGATCCCAAAAGCATTTCAATATCTTTTCGTGCCTGTGTACCAACTTGTTTTAATAAGGAACCTTGTTTTCCAATAACAATCCCTTTTTGAGAGTCACGTTCAACCATAATTGTCGCTGCTACGCGAATTTTATTTTCATTTTCTTCATCACGTTTAATTTTATCGATGACAACTGCAATTGAATGAGGGATTTCCTCACGAGTTAAGTGTAGTATTTTTTCACGAATTAACTCCGAAATGATAAATCGTTCAGGATGGTCGGTTACTTGGTCTGCTGGATAATATTGCGGACCTTCAGGTAAATAACTTTCAATTGTTGCCAACAAATTATCTACATTATTTCCTTCCAGCGCTGAAATTGGAATAATCTCTTTGAACGGATATTTATCCTTAAATGAATTAATAAATTTAGCTAATGCATCTGGATGAACTTGGTCAATTTTATTTACAACTAAAAATACTGGAGTAGAATTTCCTTCCAACATTTCAAGGATGAATTCATCACCCTTCCCTAATTCTTGCTCGGCATTGACCATAAACATGACAATATCAACTTCGCGTAATGTATTTTTAGTTACCTTAAACATAAACTCACCTAGTTTATGTTTAGGTTTATGAATTCCTGGTGTATCGATAAAAACCATTTGGCTATTCGTTCGAGTTAAAACACCTTGAATTTTGTTACGTGTAGTTTGCGGTTTATCGGACATAATTGCAATTTTTTGACCAATTACTCTATTTAAAAATGTAGACTTACCTACATTCGGTCTACCAATTATTGAAATAAACCCTGATTTATAATTCTGATTTTCCTGCTGCATAATCTAAATCCTCCGGTGAGAAGGCAAATGGTATAAGTTCGCCTACTGTAGTTTCTAATACGTCCCCTTTTAGGTTTGTTAAATATACTGGCATATTTGGTGAGCAAAATTCACTCATTACTTGCCTACACGCCCCACATGGAGCACATGGTCCATCAGTATCTGCAACAACTGCTATTGCTTTAAATTTAGTAACGCCATCTGAAATTGCTTTAAAGAAAGCTGTACGCTCTGCACAGTTAGCCATACTATAACCTGCATTTTCAATATTGCATCCGTGATAGATTTTCCCGTCTTCGCCTAAAAGCGCAGCACCTACTGGGAATTTTGAATAAGGGACATATGCCTTTTCACGTGCAACTTTTGATTGTTCTAATAATGTATTCTTATCCACTGTCATTGTAATGACACCCCACAATAATAATTTATTAAGTCCATTTTGGTAAAAAAATAATCAATCCAATCACTATACTCGCTACGGCAAATATTAATACCGCGCCTGCAGCAATGTCTTTTGCTTGTTTTGCAAGAGGATGTATCTCAGGCGAGGCTAAGTCAACAACACTTTCAATAGCGCTATTAATCATTTCCGCACCGATCACTAATGTTATGATTAAAATAATGACTAGCCATTCAAGTGATGAAAGCCCAGTTAATAAACCTACAATAATTACGATTACAGCACTTGCAAAATGAATACGCAAATTTTGTTGCTTTAAAGCCGTAATAATTCCTTCAAGCGCATAGCCAAAAGAGAGAACGAGCTTCCTCAAATCCATGTTTACTCACGACCTAAACCGTAAGACGACAATATTTCATCTTGTTTACTAAACATTTCCTTTTCATCTTCAGCTGACATATGGTCGTATCCTAAAAGGTGTAAAAAACCGTGAACGGCTAAAAAACCTAACTCTCTTTCAAAAGTGTGTCCATACTCTTCAGCTTGCTCTTTCGTTCGATCAATGGAAATAATGATGTCGCCTAAAACTCTAGGCATATCTTCACCTAAAATTTCAACTTCTCCATCGCTTAATTCTTCTAAAGCAAAGGAAATTACATCAGTAGGTTGATCTTTATCTCTATAAGTGCGATTAATTTCATGTATCGCTTCATTTGTTACAAAGGTAATTGAAACTTCGCTATCTTCTTCAATATTTTCCACTTTTGCAGCATGGTGAAGCAATTTTTCAACCAAATCGATATGTTCTTTCTGCACTTCATTTGTTTCATCTAAAAAATCGATATTCATCGCTTTGATTTCCTCCAATTGTTCATGAACTTAACCCTCTTTTGGATATTCAATTCGCGAGTGGAAAATGCCATTTAATGTTTTACAAAGTTCTTCTTCAATTATTTTTAATTCTTTTATGGAAACATCACATTCATCAAATTGATTTTCTTGTACGCGACTTTGAATGATGGAATGGACTAAATTACGGATTTTATCACTATTTGGATTTTTCATGGAACGTACTGCTGCCTCTACACTATCCGCAATGCTAATGACAGCTGCTTCTTTCGTTTGCGGCTTAGGTCCTGGATAAGAAAACATTGCCTCATCGACTTCTTTCCCCTGTTCCTTCGCTTTGTGTACGAAGAACTTTAATGTACTTGTCCCATGATGCTGTAGTGCAATATCAATAATTTCTTTAGGCATTTTATATTTGTTTAACAAGTCCGCCCCATCCGTAGTATGTGCAATAATAATTTCTGCACTTCTTTCGGGAGGTAGTGAATCGTGTGGATTAATACCTGACATTTGGTTTTCTATGAAGAATGCTGGTCTTTTTGTTTTCCCAATATCATGATAATAACATCCTACACGCGCTAAAAATCCATCTGCACCAATCGCTTCACACGCTGCTTCTGCTAAATTAGCTACCATTACACTATGATGATATGTTCCAGGTGTTTCTGTTAATAGTTTTTTCAACAGTGGATGATTTGGATTAGATAATTCAATTAATCTCATTGTCGACAATAATCCAAATGCTGATTCAAAAAATGGCAATAATCCCATCGTTAATGCTCCCGAAAGTAACCCCGATACAACCCCGGAAATACCATAGAATAATAATTCCATTAAGCCATAATCTGTTTGAATCATTAATAAATAAAAAGCTATAAATGATACGTTAATAATTGCAACGATACCGCAAGCTTTAAGTAGATCTGATCGTTTTTCGATACTTCGCATAAAGAAAATACTAGCAAATCCACCAAACATAATATAAAGAGCAATGTCCATTTGAAGTACTGCAGCATAACCTTCTTGGAAGATGACGCCAGCAGACGTTGCAATTAATACTGTCACGACACTTGCTATTTTATCATTACATAATAATCGCACAATCATAGTAGCTAATGCTGTTGGGTAAATAAATGCAACTGTCACATCGAATTCATCGACAATTAAACTCATAAGCTCCATTAATATGATTGATAACGCATATACAATAGATGTTACTAGAACAGCATTGCGCTTTTTAGTTAACTCCATTTTTGACCTGTCAAATAAAATATATAAGAATGACATTTGAATCGATATTAAAATAATTAATCCAAATATCGGATTATAGGATGCTTTATTATCTAACATCCCTAATAATTCTAACTGACGATAAACTTCTCGGTCGACAAGCTCTCCTTCGGTTACAATAATTTGACCTTGTAGTATGCGAGTCGGTTCAACTGAATCTCGAGCTTGTTTCTTAAGTTCATCAGTTTTTGCTTGGTCTAAAAGATAGTTTTCAACAATTGCTCCTCTAGCAATAACAATCGCAGCATTAATAAGCGTAGGGTCAATATTTGAGTTTTGACGAACATCATTTTCTATTTCGTTACGTACAGAATTTACTTGCTCTTTAGTAATATATTTGTTTAATCTCTCTTTTACTAAAGTTTGTATCGTATTACTTGCAATTTGCAAATCAGATTTCGCACTAGTAAGAAGTGACCATAAGTGATCGTCTGTAAATGTTAGTTGTGATTGACTTTCAGTTATTTCCGCCAACTTTTCTCGTAATAATTTAATTTGAGTTTCTTTAGATGGAGGCTTTACTTCAACACCAATACCTTCGGTTTCTACAGGAAGTGCATTACTATTTTCAAAATCAGTACGTACATCCAGAACGATTTCAAAAATAGAGTAAATTAGCTCCATTCGATGTTCTACAGTTTCATCATTAAAAACATAAACCTGTTCAACAGCTCTTTCAGCTTCATCTCGCTCTTTTTCTGTCTTAAATGTATCTTCTACCGTTTTAGCTGAGCGAATCGTATCAGGTGCTAATTCAAATGTTTCAATATCGTAAGTTACGCCTCTCACGTTTTCAAACATTAGTACAAATTGTAGTAAACCAGTAATTATGAGGACAATAACTAAAAATGTACGAAAGTTAATAATGTTTAGAAACTTATTATAGTGCAATTATAAGCACCCCCAATAGCATATATATACTAGTTTACCAATTTATAATATGAATTTCATTGATTCATATAAAATTTATTTTAAATCCTTTACAAAAAATTCAACTCGACCATAATTTGGTCGAGTTGATTCAATTGGCAATATGGGTTTTATAATTCTTGATCAGTGTAAGCTTGGATAATTCTAGCTACTAATGGATGACGAACAACATCACCAGCTTCTAGAACTTGAAAACTAATATCTTTTACATATTTTAAAGTTCTTTCAGCTACTATAAGACCGGATTCAGTATTTTTAGGTAAATCAATTTGAGATTTATCGCCTGTAATGACCATCTTCGATCCAAAACCTAAACGAGTTAAAAACATTTTCATTTGGGCATGGGTTGTATTTTGAGCTTCATCTAGAATAACAAAAGCATCATCCAATGTTCTACCTCTCATATAAGCTAGAGGCGCAATTTCAATGGTACCACGCTCTATTAATCGGCCTGTTTGTTCTGCTCCATAAATATCATGTAAAGCGTCATATAGCGGTCGTAAATACGGATCTACTTTTTCTTTTAAATCACCAGGTAAAAAACCTAGAGATTCTCCAGCTTCAACTGCAGGCCGCGTTAAAATAATCCGTTTTACATGTCCATTTTTTAACGCTTGTGTCGCCATTACAACAGCTAAGTAAGTTTTCCCAGTACCGGCAGGACCTATTCCAAACACAAGATCCTTGTGACGAATTGCTCGAATATATTCCCTTTGACCAATAGTTTTTGCACGTATCGGTGTCCCTTTACTATTTCTGGCAATTTCTTCATTATACAATTCGCTAAAATATTCTATTGTACCTTTATTGACCATTTCTATTGCTGTAGCAACATCTCGTAAATCAATATTTATTCCTTTACGAATAACTTTTAATAGCTCTGAAACAAGTGTTGTAGCTTGTTTTTTAGCCTCTTGTTCACCTGTTATTTGAATTACTTCTCCACGAGTAATAATTTGTACTTTAAATGTTTCTTCGATTAATTTAATATTTGCATCTTTCATGCCTAATAGCATTACTGCTTCATTTGGGTTTTCAACTTGTAGTATTGATAATTGTTCTGACATTCAATCATTCTCCTTGGGAAATAGGGTATGGTTTTGCAATGTTTTCATTTACCAAAAATAGGACTTTCCCCTTCACTTTATCACCATCGAAGGAAACGTGCAAAATGTTTTCCTTTTTGATAATTGTTTTTGGTGGTAAAGACTTTAATATTTTTTCGTGCAATAGTGGCAAAATAAATGAGTCGATTTGTTCTTCTGTAATTTCTTGACTTGAAGTAACGTACTCTTGCGTCTCTCTGATTTCGATAAATCTTGAAAGCCACTCCGGTAAATCCACTTCTCGAAACGATTGTACCTGCTCCTTCTCGTCATTTGATGATTTAAAATTAATTGTCCATTTCCTTTCTGTCGAAGAAACGAATTGAACTTTTTTAGGTATGGTAAATTCCGTTTCCAACCAGTAATCTGCATATACTTCTCCAACAGCACCAATTGTTACGGATTTATCACCTACAGTAATCTCCCCTGAAACAAGCATATCTCCTTCGTGAACAGTCGTATTTGGCATAATGCGCCGTTCACCACTAGATAAATTAAAATGGGTAACAACACCGCTTTTAGAAGCAACTAAATGGTTTAGTTGTTCAGTTTTTTGCTCCCTCGTATCTGTAATTGGTGCAAGTTGAGGTGCAATAGTCATTTTACTCCCATTCTTGAAAATATGAACCCAAGATAAATCTCGCATTTCTTCCATAATGGTTTGCCTTATTTCAAAATCAGACTCAATATTTCTTTTAAACACCGGGCTATCGAGGGTTAGCTTTTCAGCCATAACCTTCTCTACAGCAACTCTAACTTCAGGTGTTTCTGCCACTACTTCCACTTCCCAAACAAACTGTGAAAAAGCAATTGGAATTATAAATAAAAATAATAACCCTATTAAAGTTTTTAGTTCTTTTTGAAAAATTTTTGATGTATGCAAATAACGTATTTTTAATTTAAGGTTGTATTTTTTACGTATTTCTCGAACGATTTTTACATCATGTCTAGAAATTTCAAAAGTCACTTCGTTGTCATTTACATCGATGTTTTTAACTTTCACTTTTCTATGATGTAATGCTTGTATAAATCGATTGACCTTCTCATTCTTTTTAATTTTTATTTCAACTGGGCGATAATCAATTGTCATGACGAATCACCCTTCTTTTTCATTTCAATGGACTCTAAATCTTCAACATGTAATAGTAATTCTTCCACCTTTAACACATCAATATGTACTTTTTTCGCTTTTATCTGTATGTAAAATTGTTCATACAAAAAAGCGCAATGTTGGTCAGATGCTTCTAAAAACTTATACTGACCAATTATTCGAAACTCTTTACATTTGAATAGTTCAATTAAAGGTTCGGTTTGGAACAATTTTTTCAAATAAAAACGCCCCCTTTCGCAAAAGTATATGCTTTTGGAAAGAGGGACATGAGTTATTTTAGACGTTGTTCTTAAAGTTATCTTTGTTTCGCTTTTGGTGGCCCAATAATTTCTGAAGCCACAATAGCCTGGATAAGAGCCTGTTTTGTAGATGGTACGTAAGAACCAATTTCGTTCTGTTTAATCACATCGTTATCTAATGGCTTGTCATATTTTTTGGATGAGCGGTTTTCATCGAATGTAGGTCTATTTCTAGGAACACTCTTTGTAACCGTGGATTCTGGATTATTTACATTTGAATGACTTACTTTAGGTTCAACAACCACTTCTTTTGTTTCTGGAACAGTGAAAATATCCTGCGGTTGATTATTTTTTTCGTTAAGTTGTTCAAATACCTCTTTAGCAAAATCCTCTAAAGACTTCGCCGTTCTTTGTGATCTCGTAGGTTCCACTCTCTGTTGTGGAGTAGGTTTATACCTGGTAGTATCTGGCTTATTGTTAAATGGGGGCATCGGTTTTTGTTGTTTTTCTTTATTTTTAGACATTAAGGAGCCTATGATCCCCATTATAATAAAAAGTATAAATGCTTCCACAGCAAACGGACACTCCCTTCTTTAGGGCTGTAAATCACCTTATTTATTATTAGGTGCATCTGGTTTATCATTTGATACTTTTGCAATTGAGTCACGCATTGAAGTGTCAGCTTGGATATTTTTATAGTTCATATAATCCATTATTCCGAAGTTACCTGAACGTAACGCTTCAGACATCGCCATTGGTACTTCAGCTTCCGCTTCAACTACTTTTGCTTTCATCTCTTGAACACGTGCGATCATTTCTTGTTCTTGGGCTACTGCCATTGCACGACGTTCTTCTGCTTTTGCTTGAGCGATATTTTTATCTGCTTGTGCTTGTTCAATTTGTAATTCTGCACCGATGTTTTTACCAACGTCCACATCAGCGATATCAATGGATAAGATTTCAAATGCAGTTCCTGAATCTAAACCTTTTGCTAGAACTGTTCTAGAAATCATATCTGGGTTTTCTAATACATCTGTATGTCTTGCAGAGCTACCGATTGTTGAAACGATCCCCTCACCAACACGGGCAATGATTGTCTCTTCACCAGCACCACCGACTAAACGTTCGATGTTCGCTCTTACAGTAATACGTGCTTTCGCCTTAACTTCAATCCCGTTAATCGCCATACCAGCAATGAATGGTGTTTCAATTACTTTCGGGTTAACGGACATTTGTACCGCTTCTAATACGTCACGACCAGCTAAGTCAATAGCTGCACAACGTTCAAATGGTAATTCAATATTTGCACGGTGAGCCGCAATAAGTGCGTTAACTACTCTGTCAACATTACCACCTGCAAGGTAGTGGGACTCTAATTGGTTAATTGTCACTGCTAATCCTGCTTTATGAGCTTTAATAAGAGGATTTACGATACGAGATGGAATTACTCGACGTAATCTCATACCAATTAAAGTGAAAATACTAACTCTAACACCTGCTGCTAGTGCGCTAATCCACAGTGCAACTGGAACTAACGTAAAGAATACAGATAAAACAATGATGGCAAGTACTACAATAATTATCATACTTACTAACATTCCATCTTCAAAAATACCCATTCTTATTCATCTCCTTTAATAATTTCTCTCACGACAATGCGTGAACCTTCAACACGAATAATTTCTACATTCTTATTGGCATTGATGTAACTACCTTGTGATACAACGTCAAGTCTTTCATTTTCCACTTGGATCGTACCTGCTGGACGTAAAGGTGTAATAGTTACTCCCATTTTTCCTAAAAGATCCACACGGTTCTCATTTGAGACGTAACCTTCATCTGTCGTAGTTGCATCTCTTAAAATAAGCTTGTTAAAGAAATGTAAGTGTTTACCCAGGAATTTCATCATTATCACCATTCCTAATACCGCAATAATAATTGCAATTAAAATCGAATAGGCCATATAAACAATATTTTCACCTGCAAATAACAAACTAATAATTACAAGTGCAGCGCCTATTACACCAACTATTCCACCTGGTATAAATAGCTCGCCTATGATAAGCGCAAAACCAATAATAAACATAATAACGGAAGCATAACTTGCATGCCCTTCCACCATATGTCCATAGAAAAATAGGGCGAAGGCAATTATTCCTATTACACCAGGTAGGCCAAATCCAGGTGAAAATAATTCAATGACTAAACTTAAACAAGCGATACTAAGTAGGATTGTTACCACAATTGGATTGGTTAAAAAGTTTGCAATGGAGTCAACAAATGTGTTTTTCGTATCAGTGTTAGCGAATGCGTGTAGACTTGGAAAAGCAAGCAAGAAAGCGACCATTAACAAACCAACCCTATTAATACTTCTCATAGTTCCATCAAATCCTCCCTTCCCAAATGCTCTTACTATGTTTACGGTTACATACTTAAAAAGTTTCAAATGTTTATAAAATATTTCATCTTTATTTTACACTATGTATAAGATTCATTTTAACTAAAATAATAATAAAAATGAAAAATACCCTAGTATTTACTTTTAGCAAACACTAGGGTATGTCATTTCTCATGTTAGAAAATCTAAAATTGCGTGTTTTGAACGTAGGGACTTACAGGAAAAATTAGTACTTACGTTTACGTGCAGCTTCTGATTTCTTTTTACGTTTTACGCTTGGTTTTTCATAAAATTCGCGTTTTCTTACCTCTTGAATAGTACCACTTTTAGAAACAGTACGTTTGAAGCGGCGAAGAGCATCTTCAAGCGATTCGTTTTTTCTAACGACAGTTTTTGACATCTCTCTTTCCCTCCCTCCGAACACACGTCAATACACAACCATGAAAATTCTCATTTGTGTACTAAAAGATTATATCGTATAGTATAATCCCAGTCAATAGAAAGACGAAAATCTATTTAATAAAATTTTCGCATTAATAATTAGAACTGGAAGTTAAACCATTCATAATAGCTACGCCAGAACTTGCACCAATTCTAGTTGCGCCTGCTTCGATCATTTTCTTCATGTCTTCAAGGTTTCTTACTCCACCAGAAGCTTTTACTCCTACATCAGGGCCAACTGTTTTTCTCATTAATGCAACATCTTCTGCTGTTGCACCACCTGTAGAAAACCCAGTTGATGTTTTGACAAAATGAGCACCTGCTTCAACCGATAATTCACAAGCTTTTAATTTTTCTTCATCAGTCAACAAACATGTTTCAATAATAACTTTAACTAAAGTACCATTTGCAGCTGTTACAACAGCTTTAATGTCATCTCTTACTAAATCATATGCTTTATCTTTTAAAGCACCGATGTTAATGACCATATCAATTTCTGTTGCACCGTTTAGAATAGCATCCTTTGTTTCAAATGCTTTTACTTCTGATGTCGTAGCACCTAACGGAAATCCAATAACTGTACAAACTTTTACTTCCGAATTAGCTAATTTTTCTGCACTTAATTTTACCCAAGTTGGATTAACACAAACGGAAGCAAATTTGTATTGTAATGCTTCTTCGCATAACTTTTCAATTTGTGATTGCGTTGCATCCGCTTTTAATAAAGTATGGTCAATTAATGCCGCAAAATTTGTTGTCATTATCCTACCTCCAAATAAATATACGCCCATATTATCATATCATTAAATTTTTATAAGTGGAAAAAATCAAATATTATAACTATTTCAATTATTAATAATTAGTATGGAGAAAAAAATAACGGTAAACCCTATTAAGATTTACCGTTACTTGATTATTGTACTTGTTCTTCTAAAACTCTTACAAATTGCCCTTCATTATAAGGGTATCCAGCTTTTGTTATTTTTACTTTAATTAATTTACCAATCATCTCTTCTGAGCCTTCAAATACAACACGTAAATAATTATCAGTATAACCAGATAACAAATTATTTTTTCCAGTCTCAGTGAATTTTTCTTCTGGAATTACTTCTAATACTTCGCCTTCAAAACGAGAAGCGTATTCTTTAGCTAATTGATCATTTAATGTAAGTAAACGATGAACACGTTCATTTTTCACTTCTTCATCCACTTGATCTTCCATACGTGCAGCAGGTGTACCTGTACGTTTTGAGAATGGGAACACGTGTAATTCAGCAAATTTATGATCTGCAATAAAATTATATGTTTCCATAAATTCTTCTTCTGTTTCACCAGGGAAACCAACGATCACGTCTGAAGTAATTGCCAAGTCTGGAAGAGCATCATTAAGTTTTTCTAGTCTTTCAGCAAAGAATTCCATTGTATACTTACGACGCATACGTTTTAAAACAGTATTTGAACCAGATTGAATTGGAATATGCAAATGACGTACAACGATATTTGAATTTTTTAATACTTCGATTACTTCATCAGTTAGTTGAGAAGCTTCAATCGAAGAAATTCGTAAACGTTTTAAGCCCTTAACATTCCCTTCTAAATCGCGAAGTAATTGTGCTAAATTGTAGTCTTTAAAGTCTTGACCGTACCCACCAGTATGAATACCAGTTAATACGATTTCTAAGTAACCAGCATCAACTAATTGTTGTGCTTGTTTAATTACTTCTTGAGGATCACGAGAACGCATTAATCCACGTGCCCAAGGAATAATACAAAATGTACAGAAGTTGTTACAACCTTCTTGAATCTTTAATGATGCACGTGTACGATCTGTAAAATATGGTACGTCTAATTCTTCATAGACACGATTTTTCATAATGTTACGTACAGCATTTATTGGTTGACGTTCTTGACGATATTGGTCGATATATCCTAGCATTTTTTGACGATCTTGTGTTCCAACCACAATATCGACACCAGGAATTGCCATTATTTCAGCAGGTGAAGTTTGTGCATAACAACCCGTTACACAAATTACCGCATCTGGATTTTGACGTACTGCACGACGAATTACTTGACGTGATTTCTTATCTCCAGTATTTGTTACAGTACATGTATTAATTACATAAACGTCTGCTTGATGTTCAAATTCAGTACGTTCATATCCTTGTTCTTTAAACAGTTGCCAAATAGCCTCTGTCTCATAATGGTTTACTTTACAACCTAATGTATGAAAAGCCACTGTTGCCAAGGCTAGTACACCTCTTTCATTCAAATTCATATGAAATGGCAGAAAGCGCATATAGTGGTGCTGTTTCTGCTCGTAAAATTCTTGGTCCAAGTGACATCGTTTCTGCTCCAGCAGTACTAAAGCCTTCAGCTTCTGTTCTAGAGATTCCACCTTCAGGGCCAAAGATTAATAAAATTGACTTCGATTTATTATCATACACCTTTTTTAGCTTATCCGCAAATCTTGTACGATTATCTTTCTTCGCATCTTCCTCATCAGCAATAAAAACGACATCGTAATCTGACATCAATGAAATAAGCTGTTTAAACGATATGGGAGGAAGGATTTCCGGTACTTGTGTACGGTGAGATTGTTCCGCTGCTTCTTGTGCAATTTTTTGAAGTCTTTCGGTTTTCTTTTCACCTTTTTTCTCGTCCCATTTTACAATTGAACGTTCTGCCTTAAACGGGATTAACCGATGCATTCCAAGCTCTGTTGCTTTTTGTGCAATGAATTCTAATTTATCTCCCTTTGGAAGTCCACAGGCTATGTCAATACGAATAGGCATTTCTGGAGAAGGAACGATATCCCCGGTTTGCCTTACTACGATTTGATCACTTATGGAAACAATCTCACATATGTATGCAACTTCATCTACAACTGTTACTATTTTTTCTCCAACTTCCATTCTCATTACTTTCGAAATATGTCTAGCACTCTCTCCAGTAATGGATAATTCATTTTGTTCATTAAACGTTTCTTGTACAAAATATCGTTGCATTTCGTACCTCCAAATAGTTTTTAAGACAATGTAAATACCTGCGTTCAGATGTTCATCTTTTGCATGACTGTTTTTCGTTTATTGGTTAGTATAGTCATCTATTTTAAAAAATTGACGATTTGAAGAATCTATTTTAGATTTTAAGTTTCCGAGAAACAGTATCATTGACATTTTTTAGATTTTTAGCTTTTGTGTCCTCGAGAACAGAACCCAATTCAAGAACAACTTCTCCACCAAAAAATAGACTGTTGATAATCATTGATTATCATACAGTCTAATATAAACTAATATTAAGGACGCTTAGCGATAATTGCTACCCAATCTTCCATCATTAACACTTCTTCGATTTCAAATCCGGAGTTCTCTAAAGATTGTTTTACTTCATCCTTTTTAAACCCGATAATTCCGGAAGTAATGTATTTACCACCTGGTTTCACAATTGAAAAAGCATCATCAGTAAATGACATAATAATTTCTGCTAATAAATTTCCTACTACGACATCTGCAGGTTCATTTATAGAATCTAGAAGATTTCCATGAAATACTTCAACTACATCATTTACTTTGTTTAACTCAACATTTTCCTGGGCTGATTTGACTGCAACTTCATCCAAATCTAATGCATGAACTTTACCAGCACCTATAAGAGCTGCACCAATTGCAAGAACTCCTGATCCAGTTCCAACATCCACAACAGAATCGCCACTTTTCACTACTTTTTCAAGGGCTTGAAGACACATAACCGTCGTTGGGTGTGTTCCTGTTCCAAATGCCATACCTGGATCGAGTTCAATAATTAATTCATCTGTACTTACTGGTTTATAGTCCTCCCAAGTAGGTACAATAGTAAAACGTTCAGAAATTTTAACTGGATGGTAGTATTGTTTCCATGCTGTTGCCCAATCTTCCTCATCTACTAGAGCAGTTTGAAGCATCTCATCCCCAATATTAATGTCGAAGTTTTTAAGATTTGCTAATGCAAGTTTGATTTCCTCAACAGTTTCAGCAATAAAACTCGATGCAGGTAAATATGCTTTTACCACGACTCCTGCCGTTGGGTAATCATTTGGATTCAAATCATAAATTTCTCCAAATTGGTCAACCCGTTCTTTTTTTACTTCCGTTGAATCTTCAATAACAACTCCACTTGCGCCTGATTCATGAAATACGTTTGAAACAGCTTCTACCGCTTCGTTTGTTGTTAACAATGAAATTTCAGTCCACTTCACTTGCATCCAGCTCCTCTTAAAAAATTATTGCAATCAGCCATTATGTTAAACACATTATTTCCAAACTTTGCGTTCTAATTAGTCACCTTTTAATGTTTTCTTAATTCGGTCAAATAAAGAACTACCTTGCTCTTCAGGTATATCTCCACTTATTTCAGCAAAATCTCTTAAAAGCTGTTTTTGTTTTTCTGTTAATTTAGTTGGAGTTACTACTTTAACAATGACATATTGATGACCTTGCCCATAACCATGAACATTTTTAACACCTTTATCTTTCATACGGAACTTTTCGCCGGATTGCGTACCTGCAGGTATTTTTAATTTCACTTTTCCATAAATTGTAGGCACTTCAATATCATCACCAAGTGATGCTTGTGGGAAAGTCAGTTTAAGTTCATAGTAGATGTCATCGCCATCTCGTTCAAAGTATTCATGGTCTCTAACATTGAATAAAATGTATAAATCACCTGCTGGTCCTCCGTTTTTACCTGGTTCACCTTGACCAGATACACGTAGTTGTTGACCATCGTCCACCCCTGCAGGAATAGTTACTTTTATTTTTTTACGTTTTTGAACTGCCCCAGCTCCGTGACATGTTGAACATTTATCTACAATGATTTTACCCGTACCACGGCAAGTATTACATGTTTTACGATTTACCATACGGCCAAATGGTGTTTCGACAGTTTGATTAATTTGACCTGCACCATTACAGCTACCACATGTTTTTGGTGAAGTACCTGGTTTTGCACCGGATCCGCTACATGTCTCACATGTTTCTTCACGAGGTATCTCTACTTCGGTTTGTTTACCAAATACAGCATCCTCAAAAGAAATATTCATGCGATATTGGAGATCGTCACCTTTACGAGGGGCATTTGGATCTGAACGACGACTACTTCCGCCAAAGAAGGAACTAAAAATATCATCAAAGCCACCGAATCCAGAGAAGCCATCACTAAAGCCACCGCCAAAGCCGCCTCCAGGACCTTCATGACCGAATTGATCGTATTGAGCACGTTTATTTTCATCACTTAATACTTCATACGCTTCAGCAATTTCCTTAAATTTTTCATCCGCGCCTGGTTCTTTATTAATATCTGGGTGGTATTGTTTTGATAATTTGCGATATGCTTTTTTTATTTCATCTTGACTAGCACTCTTACTAACTCCAAGTACTTCATAATAATCGCGTTTACTCATCGTTCACACTCCGCTCTCTATACATAACGTTCATTGTAACATATTTTCTATCTATATTTATTAAATAAAGTTTTGAAAAGTATGTTACAAAATTCACCTTACAATGAAAAAGTCAAAGACCGATATCGGCTTTGACTTTTCAACTTAAATGAATCTTTATCTTCAGTAATTTTAATGATGTCTAGCTACGAACGCTAGCTCCTCTACAACTTCGAAACCGCCTGCAAGGGCAAAGAACGCGCCATTTTGCCGGTTCCTCCAGTTGTTATCGGAGCTGGGCGAGCGTTCTTCGCTTTTCTTATTTGTTATCGTCTTTTACTTCTTCAAAGTCAGCGTCGACAACACCGTCGTCTTTCTTGTCAGCATTGCTAGCGTCTGCTCCAGCATCGCCTTGTGCTGCTTGTGCTGTTGCAGCTGCTTGCTCATAAACTTTCATCACTAAAGGTTGTAATACACCTTCCAATTTTTCTTTAGAGGCTTTAATTGTATCGATGTTGCCCTCTTCTAAAGCTTTTTTCAACTCTTCCTTAGCTTCATTCACTGAATTTTTCTCATCTTCAGTAATTTGTTCACCAAGATCAGAGATTGTTTTATCTACTTGGAATACTAATTGATCTGCCTCGTTACGTAACTCAGCTTCTTCTTTACGTTTAGCATCGGCTTCTGCATTCGCTTCTGCATCTTTCACCATACGTTCGATCTCTTCATCTGATAATCCAGAATCAGATTGAATTACTATTGTTTGTTCTTTTTGTGTTCCAAGGTCTTTAGCTTTAACTGATACAATACCATTTTTGTCGATATCGAAAGTTACTTCAATTTGAGGAACACCACGTGGTGCTGGTGGAATATCCGCAAGTTGGAAGCGACCTAAAGTTTTGTTGTCTGCTGCCATTGGACGTTCCCCTTGAAGAACATGAATATCTACAGCTGGTTGGTTATCTGCAGCAGTTGAGAATACTTGTGATTTTGAAGTTGGAATTGTAGTGTTACGATCGATTAGTTTCGTCATAACTCCGCCCATTGTTTCAATACCAAGTGAAAGTGGTGTTACGTCAAGTAAAACGATGTCTTTCACATCACCTGTAAGTACTCCACCTTGTACAGCAGCACCCATTGCTACTACTTCGTCTGGGTTAACACCTTTATGTGGTTCATGACCAGTTTCTTTTTTCACTGCATCTTGAACAGCTGGAATACGTGTTGACCCACCAACTAAAATTACTTTGTCTAATTGTGAAGCTGCAATACCAGCATCTTGTAGAGCTTGACGTACTGGAACCATTGTTCTTTCCACTAAATCACGTGTAATTTCATCGAATTTAGCACGAGTTAAGTTTACTTCCAAGTGTAATGGACCATCAGCACCAGCTGTGATAAATGGTAAAGAAATTTGTGTTGAAGTTACACCTGATAAGTCTTTTTTCGCTTTTTCAGCTGCATCTTTCAAACGTTGCATTGCCATTTTATCTTTTGATAAGTCAATGCTATTTTCTTTTTTGAATTCGTCTACTAAATAATCGATAACTTTTTGGTCAAAGTCATCTCCACCAAGTTTGTTATCACCTGCTGTTGCAAGAACTTCAAATACACCGTCACCTAACTCTAGGATAGATACGTCAAACGTACCACCACCAAGGTCAAATACTAAGATTTTTTGATCTACATCTTGTTTATCTAAACCGTAAGCTAAAGCAGCTGCAGTTGGTTCGTTAATAATACGTTCTACTTCAAGTCCTGCAATTCTACCAGCGTCTTTTGTAGCTTGACGTTGAGCATCATTAAAATAAGCCGGAACAGTGATAACTGCTTTAGTAACAGTTTCACCTAAATATTCTTCAGCATAACCTTTTAAATATTGTAAGATCATTGCAGAAACTTCTTGAGGTGTATACTCTTTATCTTCAATCTTAACTTTTTCACTTGAACCCATTTTAGATTTAATTGATAGAATTGTGTTTGGGTTAGTAATAGATTGACGTTTTGCAACCTCACCAACTTGGCGTTCACCATTTTTGAATGATACAGCTGATGGAGAAGTACGATTACCTTCTGGATTTGGAATTACTTTTGGTTCTCCACCTTCTAATACTGCTACACAAGAGTTTGTTGTTCCTAAGTCAATACCAATAATTTTGCTCATATTAAATTTTGCCTCCTATAAATTGAAAAACTAAAGTTGAATCTAACAAAGAAGAATAAAAAGGTTATTCATTGACAGAGACCATTGAAGGTCGGATCACACGATCTTTTAATTTATAACCTTTTTGTAATTCTCGTAAAATGATGCCTGATTCTTTTTCTGAATCAGATTCTTGCATGACTGCTTGGTGTACAGTTGGATCAAATTGAACCCCTTCAGCAGGAATCAATTCTAGTCCTTCTTTATTCATCGCATCTACAAATGATCTATAGACCATATCGATTCCTTTATATAAAGCAACCGCATCATCAGATGTTACTTCGACTTGAAGAGCGCGTTCAAAATTATCTAGCACTGGTAAAAGGTCTGTAAGTAAACTTTGTGCACGATATTTTTCTTGTGACTCACGATCAAGTTGAGTACGACGACGCAAATTGTCATAATCTGCTCTTAATCGTAAATAACGATCTTCTTCTTCAGCTAATTTTGATTCTAATTCTGAAACTTTTTGTTTATATTCCTCAGTTGTAAGTTCTATTTCTTGAGACTGTTCGTTTGTAGTTTCAGTAACTTCTTCCGTATTTTCTGTTACTTGTTCTGCAACATCTTCTTTCAATGATTCCTTGTTCTCAGTTGTTTCAGACACGATAAATCCTCCTTATTTTCCATCCTTCAATTTCATAGTTAGAGTATTTGAAAGCCCACTACGCATAAGCTCAAGCAACGATATAACCCGTTGATAATCCATGCGAGTTGGTCCAATGATAGCAATTGAACCTGTTTGGTCTTCTCCAATCGAGTAAGTCGTAGTAATTACACTACAATCTTCCATTGCTAAATGGTTATTCTCCGATCCAATTCGTATATGGATATTATCATCTTCTGGATGGAATAAAGAGATGATCTGGCTTTTTTTATCCATTAAATCCATAAACATACGAATTTTATTCAAATCATGGAACTCAGGCTGGTTCAACATGTTCATCTTTCCAGCAAAATAAACTTCACTTTCCTTTTCCACTTTAGCCATATTCTTCAGTGATTGAAGTAAGGAGTCTGCTGTACGAATATGTTGTCTAAGAACTTCAAGTGTTTCCAGTTCCAATTTGGATTGAAGCTCTAAAATCGGAACACCTACAAGTCGGTCATTTAATATATTAACAGTTTTTTCAATATCTAGGGCATCAAAGCCCTTAGGTAATTTGATCATTCGGTTTTCAACATGGCCATTATCAGTAACAACGATGGCTACTGCTGCCTGTTCTGATAAAGGTATAAGTTGAAATTTCTTTACTCGATGGTTTCCTACATTTGGACCAAGTAGGATTGTTGTATAGGTTGTTAAATCTGATAGAATATTTGCTGACTGACGGATTACTTGTTCAATCTCTATAATTTGGTTTTGAAAAATCGATTGAACGATTCCGACATCCTTCATTGACATCGTTTTTGGCTTTAATAAATGATCCACATAAAATCGATACCCTTTTTCTGAAGGAACTCTCCCAGAGGAAGAATGAGTTTTTTCTAAATATCCTAATTCCTCTAAATCAGCCATCTCATTTCTAATCGTTGCTGGACTAAAGTTTATCCCATTTTTTTTAGAAATTTGTCGAGAGCCCACTGGCTGTGCTGAACTAACAAAATCGTCAACGATTACTTGCAATATTTGTAATTGTCTGTTTGTTAACAATTTCATCACCTCTGTTAGCACTCGCGAACGTAGAGTGCTAATACTATTATTAAGTTATCAAAACTCCAAATTCATGTCAACGAAATCGAACTATTCGCCTAATAAAAATTGTTGGAATACTTCATTCCCAACAAATCGGCCTTTTCTAGATAATCGAACACCTATATGATCAACAATTATTAATTCATCACTAGCAAGCTTAGTTAGAATTGTTTGATATTTCTCCATCATGGATATACCTAATTTTCTTTTAAAGCTTTCAAAGGTTACTCCTTCTGTTTTACGTAATCCTAAAAACATTTGTTCTTCACATTTTTCATCAAACGTTACTTCATGTTCTGAAAAAATAGGTCTATTACCATTTTGAATTGAATCTAAATATTTTCTTATTGGACCAATATTAGAATAACGTATACCTTTTAAATATCCATGAGCTCCTGCGCCTATTCCAATGTATTCATCATTATCCCAATAGACTTTGTTATGGGTTGAAATTAAACCATCTCTTGCAAAGTTACTAATTTCGTATTGGTGATGTCCATTACGTTCCATCTCGTTCATTAATAAATCGTACATTTCCGCCTCTAAATCCTCTGATGGTAAGTGCAATTTCCCTTTTGCATATTGGATATAAAATACAGTTTTTGGTTCAACAATTAAAGAATATGCGGAATAATGGGGAAGGTTTAATGATAATGCTTTTTCTAAAGAATCTTCCCACTGTTCCATAGTTTGTCCAGGTAAACCATACATTAAATCAATATTTATATTATTTAGACCAACCGCTTTTGCATTTTCAATTGTTTCATAAACTTGTTCATTTGAATGGGTTCTACCGAGTCTTTTTAATAAGTCAGTATCAAAAGACTGTACACCCATACTAAGCCTGTTTATACCGCCAGCTTTTAATGCTTGTAATTTATCAACTGATAATTCATCTGGATTTGCTTCTGATGCAAATTCAATGAGGTTATTTGTTGGGATTATATCGTTAATTAGTTCTAACAACCGGCTAATTTGACTTGCAGATAGAGAGGTTGGTGTTCCACCACCTAAATAGATAGTCTCTATTTGTTGGAAAGCTTTAGGTTCCTGTTGTTGAATTAATTTTAATTCAGTTCCAATTGCTTCTATATACTCATCAACTGGCTGATTTTTAAAAAATACTTTATTGAAATCACAATAATTACAAATTTGGTGACAGAACGGGATATGTATATAAACGCCTCGAGCCATTTTGGGATCACTTCTTTCTAGATTTAACAAAATTTATTTCTTTATTGTAACTTTTCAAAGAAATAATTCAAATTTATAACACGAACTATAGGTAAAGGACAGGCTTGTTGAAGGCCTGTCCTTTTTTTCCAACCTATTTTTTATCATCCATTTTCAATACTGCCATAAATGCCTCTTGTGGTACTTCAACTGAACCTACTTGTTTCATACGTTTTTTACCTTCTTTTTGTTTTTCAAGAAGTTTACGTTTACGAGAAATATCCCCACCATAACATTTAGCAAGTACGTTTTTACCCATTGATTTAATAGTTGAACGAGCAACGATTTTTTGACCGATAGCTGCTTGGACTGGTACTTCAAATTGCTGACGTGGAATGAGTTCCTTTAATTTTTCAACTATAACCTTTCCACGCTCATAGGCAAAGTCACGATGTACAATAAAGCTCAATGCGTCTACAGTTTCAGCATTTAATAGAATATCCATCTTCACTAATTTTGATGGTCTATAACCAATTAGCTCATAATCAAACGATGCATACCCCTTTGTACTTGATTTTAATTGATCGAAGAAATCGTAAACAATTTCAGCTAATGGGACATCGTATTTAATGGATACACGTGTAGTATCGATATAATCCATTCCTATGAAAGACCCTCGTTTTTGTTGACAAAGCTCCATTACTGCTCCAACGTAATCATTTGGTACCATCATTGTTGCTTTAACGTATGGCTCCTCAACACGATCAATTTTTTGAGGATCTGGCATCATTGAAGGATTATCAACTTTAATTGATGTTCCATCTGTTAAAAATACTTCGTAAATAACAGAAGGAGCTGTCGCAATTAGATCAATATTAAACTCACGTTCGATACGTTCTTGAATAATTTCCATATGAAGTAATCCTAAGAAACCACAACGGAATCCAAATCCTAAGGCTTGTGAAGATTCAGCTTCAAATTGAAGAGCAGAGTCATTTAACTCTAACTTTTCTAATGCTTCACGTAAATCGTTATACTTCGCCGTATCTATTGGATATAGTCCACAATACACCATCGGATTTAACTTTCGATACCCTGGTAACGGTTCTTTTGCAGCCTTACTTCCTGCAAATGTTACTGTATCACCTACACGAGTATCTGCAACATTTTTAATAGATGCTGTTAAATATCCTACATCTCCAACTGTAAGTTCGCTTTGTGGAACCGATTTAGGAGTATGAATTCCTACTTCAATTACATCGAACTCTGCACCAGTTGCCATCATTCGTATCTTATCACCAGGCTTTACTGTTCCATTGATAATACGAATTGAAATGATAACCCCTTTATAAGCGTCGTATACAGAATCAAAAACAAGTGCTTGTAATGGAGCATCTGGATCTCCAGTTGGAGCAGGTACTTTTTCAACGATTTGCTCCAAAATATCTTCAATTCCGATCCCTGCTTTTGCTGATGCTAGAACTGCTTCAGATGCATCAAGTCCTATGACATCTTCAATTTCTTGTTTTACTCTATCAGGATCAGCAGCTGGTAAGTCGATTTTATTAATAACAGGTAAAATTTCTAAGTCATTATCAAGGGCTAAATAGACGTTTGCTAATGTTTGCGCCTCAATACCTTGTGCAGCATCTACAACTAAAATTGCTCCTTCACAAGCTGCAAGCGAACGTGATACCTCATATGTAAAGTCGACATGTCCTGGGGTATCAATTAAATGGAATGTGTATTGTTCGCCATTTTTCGCATTATATTTTAGTTGTACAGCATTTAATTTAATCGTTATCCCACGTTCACGCTCTAAATCCATTGAATCTAATAGTTGCATTTTCATCTCGCGTTGAGTAACTGTTTGTGTTTTTTCTAAGATTCGGTCAGCAAGCGTTGACTTCCCGTGGTCAATATGGGCAATTATTGAGAAATTTCTAATGTTTTCTTGACGTTTTAAACGTTCTTCTCGGTTCATGTATGTCCACTCCTAATCAAATACGCCTCCGTGAAATGATGATCCACATAAAAAGTGTGGTCATTCTACGGAGGCTTTAACCTTTCACGCAATAAATTGCAATAAATTTCTAAATTAAATAAGAACTTCTATCTTATCCTAGGTTAAACTAATTTGAATTATAGCAGTGTAACATTAACTTTAGCAATGTTTCTTATCAAGAAAACAATATATATTTATAACTCTTTCGTTACAAATGTTTTTGAAATTGCCTGAGCAAGAATTGAAATTGTACGATACACTTCATCTTCCGTATTATCAATTCCACCAATTTCAACTACTAATAATTCTTTCGCTAAATCCTGGTTATAGACTCCATCTACTCCCTTACCCTCTTTGATCAATGCACCACGGGAGATACCTGGGATTATTTTATTTAACGAGTCACTTAATGCATTGGCATAAGATAAATTCGATTTATAGTTTGGGTTTTCAGCCCCTACTACAAAGGCTATTTTTGCATATTTCACATTATTATGTGACACAGTAGTCGCTTCGGCACCTACAGCGTCTCGATGAATATCCAATATTAAATCATACGTATTCTGCTGCAATTCTTCAGCTACATATTTTCTAGATGTATCATACGCTAAATGGAATGGTAATCCATTTTGCTTCATGACACCTTGAACATCAACATCTAATATTTTTGTAGTTAAGCCGTTTAATTGAAAGTAATTTTTTATCATATCTTGCATTGAAAATAAATTCGTAATGCTATCATAAACAGCAATTGTTCCAGTTGCGCTTTCAACAAACGGTTTGTACGTTTCATGAGAGTGAGTAAAATAAATCAAAACATCAAAGGGACTAAGAGGTTGGGAAACGTCAGTTGTTGTTGGCGTTGATGAAACTGTCGTTGTTGTAGGTGGTGTCTCTGTTTTCGGTGTTGTAACTGTACCTGCCGCATACACAATTTGTGGTTCTTTCACTTTTGGATATTCAATTTTTGCGTTATTCGGAAACGGTAAAAGTCCTGCAATAATCGGTAAAACAAAAAAGAAAACTAAAAAAGCAGCTAATATTTGTATTTGTTTTATCATGACATCCTCTCCTTCCACTACAATATGGAGAGGAGAGGAATTTTAGAACTATCTATATACACCTTAATAAAATTGTGACTTTTGATAGTTTTGCCATTGTTAATAAGCATAAAAATAGGAAACTTCTACTAAACCAGGCTACACTTTTTTCTTCATCCATTTAAATAAAGCATCACTTACTAATAGAGAATATTTAGTAATCCACACATCAACTTCTTTAGGAGTTACTATTAGTCTTTCCGGATTTGAGTTTAATACTTCTTGGAATAATTGAAGACGATCGTTAGAAGACCATGTAGACCATTCTCCAAAAATCGGTTTAATAACATTCATATCAAGTCTCGCATTTGGATCTGGTGTCCAAGATGAAACAGATAATTTACTAGAAGGTTTACCTTTCTCCTGAACTCTAGCAGCAATTGATCGAAATACTTTTTCTACTGCATCTGCGATAATAACCGTAGCATCTACTACAGTAGGAATACCTATTGCTGTAACTGGAACACCAAATACTTCTTTTGATACTTCTGTACGTTGGTTTCCAACTCCCGATCCTGGATGAATACCAGTATCAGTAATTTGAATCGTCTTACATAAACGCTCAGATCCACGAGTTGCTAAAGCGTCAATAACGAGAACTAACGCAGGATTTATTTTTTGAACTAATGCATGGATAAAGTCACTTGTTTCAAAACCTGTTTGTCCCGTAACACCAGGAGCATACATAATAAAATGATCACTTGGATTTTCTGAATTCTCAGCTTGCATTGCATCAATTGCAAATGGTCCGACAGCATCGGGTGTTATTGTTTTATTTCCAAGTCCAACGACGAGAACTTTACTTTCCTTATCAATTGTAATATCTTTATGAATCTCATCTAAGTATTTTACGAAAGATTTTTCTAGTTGTTCAAATCCATTTTCGTCATCTACGTATAATGTAGGAACGGAAAGTGTAATATAAGTACCCTCTTTTTTTCCTATCTCTTCTGAACCTTGTTTATCTACCGTAACTTTCGTAACATTTACTCGATTTTCCTTAAATTCTTCAATGACGACGCCACTGGTCTCTTCTAATTTTTCTTTTTGCTTTTTGGTGCGATGTTGTACTACTTCTTCGGCCTCATCTATTAGGTCGGTTCTACTCCAATTTACCTCAATTTCTGCCATTAAAATCACCTCAATTTATATGTTGGTCAAACTGTCAAGTAAATATTCTTTGCATTTATCTATTGCAATTATAGATTTCCTTTGGTAGAATGATTTTTGTTGTATTGACAATCGAAACTAGTGAGAAGATACTCATCTCAGGTCCTATCTTAGGAGGTGAAAGTTATGCCAAATATTAAATCTGCAATTAAACGTGTTAAAGTTGCTGAAAAAGCAAACGCTGCAAACTCACAAGCAAAATCTGCTATGCGTACTACTGTTAGAAAAGCTGAACAAGCTTTAGCAACAGGTGCTGAAAACGCACAAGAATTAGTAGTAGCAGCACACAAAGCTCTTGATACAGCGGCTTCTAAAGGCCTTATTCATAAAAATGCGGCTAGCCGTAAAAAGTCTCGTTTAACTAAAAAAGCGAACTAATTGAAGCCTTTAAAAATAAAAACCATCCTTACTTTAAGTAGGATGGTTTTTTTATATGTTTATAATGCTTTTAGTAGAAACATTTCTAAATATCTTTCTCTATTTCCACTAACACTCTTCAACATTAAATCGATCTCAGATAGTTTATTTAACGCTTTTAATAGTCTTTCTTCACTAGGACGAGATTTTTGTTCTAGCATTAATTTCACGCGATATGGATGCACCTTAAGCTGCTTAGCTATTTGCGTTGGGTGGTAGCCTTTTCTTTGTAAATAAAACACATTGTTCATCGTGCGAATGTTGGATGAAAGTAAACCAACTAACATAATCGGTTCCTCTTTTTGTCTTAATAAATCATGGTAAATTTGAATAGCTTCTGCATTGTTATGAGCTAAATATGCATTCAACATTTTAAAAGCATCATGCTCTAACGTTTTAGCTACTAAATCCTCTACCAAATTTACGTTAATAACTTGATCATCACCAAGGTAAAGTGCAAGTTTTTCAATTTCTTTTTGTAATTGCAACATATTTACGCCTACCATCTCGACTAATTTATCAATGGCATCGTTGTTTATTGTTTTACCATAGCTTTTTACTGCACTTAGAACCCAAACATTTAAGTCATTTTCTTTTAGTGGTTCTGCAATTAACATAACACTATTTTGTTTTATTTGTTTTGTAATTTTTTTACGCTCGTCTAGCTTTTCATAAGGAGCAATAAAAACTGTAACAGCAAAATCTGATGGGTTTTTCAACCAATTTTCTAAACGTCCTAAATCATGATCAATTTTTTCTTTACCTTTTTCTGTTGCTTTTAAAAAGGATGCATTTTTTGCTATAATTAATTTCTTTTCTGAAAAGAAAGGAAATGTGTCAGCTTCATCTATTACAAAATCTACAGGAGACTCTTCCAAATCAAAGCTCATAATTTCAGCATCTTCAGTTGATGCTAATGCTTTTTTTAATCTATTTAGCGTTTCGTCTATAAAATAGGACTCTTCTCCAACTAAACAATAGACAGGAGCAATATTCCCATTCTTTATATCATTCCAAACTTTTGTAAACATACAAATAGCCCCCTATAAATCTTTCCACTTATAAGTATACACATTTTAACACATACTTGTTGTATGTTTGTATAAAGTGTGACGTACTTCTAATGCTCAATTGGTAGATTTTATTTGATTTCATATAGATTTTTACTATTTATTAACTTATAATGTAGTTTGAGTAGGAGGGATAGTATGGCACATAATACAGAAAACGTTGTTACACATAACCCTTTTGAAGGCGATAATGGAGCTATGCAAGGAAACCAAGTAATCCCTGCTGGCATTGGATTTGTAGTATCATTCGTCTTCTTTGCACTTATGTTTACGATCGCAACAATTATTGCTGCTGTATAACTAAGTCGAAAGCTTTGTCAAATTTGACAAAGCTTTTTTCCTTTTTAGTAACTTGTTATTACCTTTATTTCTTTTTTGTTGACCGTAATTTCTATCGTTCCAGAATCTGCAGTGTTTAACATTCCGATTCCATTGTTTTGATATCGTTCAATGACCTCTTTATGAGGATGTCCATATCGATTATTTTTCCCCGAGCTAAAAATTGTTAATTGTGGCATTAAATTTTGTATAAAAATTTCACTACTTGATGTTTTACTCCCATGGTGACCTGCTTTTAAAATATTTATATTTTTTAACTTCGGGTATTGTTTTAGCATCTCTTTTTCACCTGCTTCTTCTAAATCGCCAGTAAACAATACGCTAAACTGATCATTCGCAACATATAAAACGAGAGAATCATCATTCCCCTCATATTCAACATCATTTGGCCAAAGATATTGAAAAATATAATCGTTTGCTATCCAATAATTATCCGACATTTGTTCTAGTATAGGAATCTTCATATCGTTAGTCGCTTGAACTAAATCCTTCATAACATCTTTTTCATAAGAATTAGGTGAAATATGGATTTCTTTCACTTCTAGCTCCTTTACAATTTCTTCAGCACCTTCTACGTGATCACTATCAGCATGAGTTATGATTAACTTATTAATACGATGTATCCCTTTTCCCTTTAGATATGGTACAACGACTTGTCTTCCCACTTCATAGGGCTCATTCGTTTTTTTCCATTCCTCACCTTCAAATCTTAAAACACCACCTGAATCTATTAGGTAGACTTCTGAGCTATAAGGTAACTCAATTAAAATACTATCTCCTTGTCCCACAGAAATAAATGATATTCTCAAATCTGCAAACGATTTGTTATGGAAATGTAAAAGCAAAATAGGTATGAACAAGACTAAACAATACTTCCAAATCTTTGCACCTTTATCAAACAAGTAAAAAGAATAAAAGATGCTTAAATAAGCGACTACAATTAGTATTAAAGCTGGTTTACCTGGAATCCACATCTGATTAGGTAATGTCTGAATCCATAAAATAAACTGAGCTAAAAGCTCCCTCAATGGTTCATAAATATTAAAAAGAATACTATCAACCTGTCCTGGTAAAAAGGATACAATTAATAACACAATATTAATAGGTAAAATAACAAACGAAAAAAGTGGTACAAAAACTATGTTGGCAACTAGCGAAGAAATACTTATTTCATAAAAATGGAATAGTAATAAGGGATATACTAACAATTGGCAAACAAATGTAATTAAGAAGGATTGAATAATCCAAGACTTATAACGATTTAGTATATTTCCAGAATAAATTAAACTTAAAGTTGCTAAATAAGAAAGTTGAAAACCGATTTGATAGATTGACCAAGGCTCTATCAATACAAAGAAAATAAAACTAATGGCTAAGGCATCATCCACCGGTATTTTTTTATATAGTTGTGTCAGCAGGATAATTTCGGCGACTATAACCGCGCGCCATACAGAGGGGGCTCCCCCCGCTAACATACCATAGATGGGCAATATTAAAATTAATAATAAAGTAGCAAGCTCTCTTCTTACCCCGATTCTTAATAAGCCTTGAAATACAATTAACGAAAGAATTGCAATGTGCAATCCTGAAATCGCAAATAAATGGGTAATTCCAAGCTTTTGATAAGCTCTTGTCATTTCTGAATCTACATTTTCCTGGAAACCAATGAGTAAACTTTGAGCTTCTGCTACGAGAGATGTTGGAAAAGTGTTTTCAATATGTTGAATTAGAAAATGCCTTTGTGAACTAATTTTTTGAAAAATAGAAGAAGTTGAATTAATGTATGTCCAATCCAAAATTTCTAAAATACCAATTGCACCTTTACTTTTTAAATAATTGTCCATATTAAATCCATACTTATGAGCCGGTGGATCTGGCTTATTTAACGTACCAATAATTTCAAATCTCATACCAACTAATGGCATCGTTTGAAACCGATACTTCTCTTCCTTTGTTTTGAGTTCGTAAGTTACATAAACTTTATGCCCCTGATCATCCTTCATAAAACCTCTTATTTTAGCCCCATTAATTTTATACTCATCTGTCCAGGTTAGCGTGACGGGAAGTTCCAATGGTTCGTAAATTTGATTCATTTGGTTCGAAAAATGTAAATAACAAACGATACCAACTATAATTACATAAAAACAATGAAGCATCGCGAACCGCTTGTAGACGCAAAATAGAAAAACTACTAATAACAAAAATAAAAACCCTATCGATTCATGTGCAGCGATTGCTGCTACTAAAACCGACAAGGCGTAAATTAACCATTTATGCTTTAATGAGTTTACCAAATAATTCATTCACCTTCTGTTCAAAAGGGACTAATTCTTCCTCTGTAGCACCTAAACTACGAAGTTTGTTCATCATTTCAAGAGAAAACTGTAGTTTTTCATCTTGTAAGAAGTCTATTTTCGCTTCATCAAATGGGACGTGTACAACATTCACATTTGCTTTTTCAAACAATTCTAAAGCATAAGGGTTATTTTTATAACTAGTAGCGTAATACACATTTTTAATGCCAGATTGAATAATTGACTTCGTACAAGGTAAACACGGGAAATGTGTAACATATAAATCTGCATCGTCTGTGGATGTACCATATTTTGCACATTGTAACAATGCATTTACTTCTGCATGGACAGTACGAACACAATGGTTATCAATTACATAACACCCTTGTTCTATACAATGCTCGTCCCCTGATATTGATCCATTATAGCCACCAGCTATAATTCTTTTTTCCCTAACTATAGTAGCTCCTACAGCTAATCTAGTACATGTACTTCTTAAAGCTAATAAATGACTTTGTGCCATGAAAAATTGATCCCAAGTAATACGTTCCATATGATTACCTCCACACTTTATCTATCTATTGTTAGTTTAGACCTAAAACAGAACAGTTGCAATGTGAGGATCAATATTTACTATTTTACAGTAATAAATTCTTTCAATTTTTCAAAGGTTTTATCACCAATACCAGTTACATTTTTCAAATCTTCCACTGTTTGAAAATTCCCTTGTTCCTGGCGATAAGCAATAATTGCCTGGGCTTTAGACGGACCAATTCCAGGTAAAGTTGATAGTTCTGATTCATTTGCCATATTGATATTTACTAGATTTGATGAAGATTTAGTTTCTGGAGAAGTGACGATAGATTTAAATTGTTCTTCTTCCATTTCTTCATCTATTCTAGGAACATATATTACCATCTCATCCTGTAATTTTTGTGCATGATTTATGTTCTTTGAATTAGCGTCTTCTGTATAGCCACCAGCAAGTTCGATGACGTCGATAATACGTTTTTCCGATGAGAGCTCGTAGACACCAGGGTATTTTACAGCCCCCTTAATATCAACAATTACATTTTGTTGAAACTCTTGCTCTTCTATAACAAGAGATGGTTCGTCCAAATTCGATTGTTCAGTTTCAATTGGAATTAATGTAAGTGGTTCAAGTTGTTCTTCACTTGAGTGGTTTTGTTGAAGGAATATGAAAAGAATTACAATACAAAGTATGCCTGGGGAATAGCACACTTAATCCATACTTTTTCACGAAGTTCTGGAACATTAAAACACCTACTTTCCAGAAGGTAAATCATATGGAGATATCTCTATATTACAAAATTTACCTTCTGTTAACAAGAGGTATTTGAGAGAATTTTTATTCATTTTATAGCTCTAAAAAAGATTCTCTCACTCTCAAAATCCGGATCTTCATCAGTAAAATCAGCGTAAATTTCAACTTTAGAAAATCCAGATTGATATAGCCATTCTTTATAAAAGTCTATTGGAAACGTACGCTGATAATGTTCTTCATCAAAGCGTACAAATTTTTCCGTATTACTTTCCTTTACAAAGAATGTCATTTGATGGTAAACGGAATGTTCATCTTCTCCTTCTTCTGTATGCCAAACATATAGAATATTACCATCATCATATGTGAATGGACTTTCCATGAAAATCTCATTCATTTTATATAATGAGTGAACGTCAAAAAATAACTGTCCACCTTTACGCAAAGATTCATAAATACGTTTAAATGTCTCCTGAACGGAGTGCTCATCTTGAAGATAATTTATAGAATCAATGGGAATAGTAATTACATCATAATTTTGAAACCCATCAATTTCATCCATCGACATTTGAAAAAAAGGAATCGAAATTCCTTCTTTCATTGCTCGGTCATTTGCGATAGCTAACATTTCTTCGGAAAGATCAATTCCACTCACATCATATCCTTCTTGGTGGAATTTTGATGTAAGTGTTCCTGTTCCACAACCAACATCTAATAATAATGGGTACTCTTCACTAGGTGCATACTTCTTTACCCAATTAATGTATTCATTGTATGGAACGTCTTGCATCAGTACATCATATACTTCTGCAAATTTTACATAGTTGCTCATAGTTCTATAGTCGGGGCATCTAATTGTGGTGCATCGCCCCATAAACGTTCTAAGTTGTAAAACACTCTTTCATCCTTATGGAAAATATGCACAACAACATCACCTAAGTCCACTAAAACCCAACGTGCGGAATCAAAACCTTCTACTCTTTTCACATCAAAGCCTTGCTCGTATGCTTTTTCTTGAACTTCTCTTGCTATCGCTTGAATTTGTCGATCAGAGTTCCCATGACAAATAATGAAATAATCCGCTAGTAAAGAAATGTTTTGCATATTTAACACAACGATATCTTCCGCACGTTTGTCGTCAATAGCTTTGTAAGCAACTTGTAATAAACTTTCTGTCATTCTTTCACTTTTCCTCTCTTCTTAAAGTTTTTAATAATTTTCATTTTAATTATTAGCCTTGAATTTAGTCCAAATCAATTAAATCGTTATAACATTCAATCGATAATGGGTAAATCTTTTGTTTAGTGTTAACTAAAAACTGAATAGAATGCCAAATGCATGAACGCATTGCTTTTTCTAAATCTATTTCAGCATTATTTCTAAGTTTTTCTACTCCGTCAAACTTACGGTTCGGTTCAATCATATCAGCAATAAAAATAATTTTTTCTAGTTTAGACATCCCAGGTCTACCTGTTGTATGAAAGCGAATTGAATTTAGTATATCTTCGTTATTAATATTAAATTCATGTTCCGCAATCCACGCGCCAACTGGTCCATGTAAAATTTCAGGACCCCAATTGACAAGCTGTTTGTCTAGCCCATGTTCTTGCACAATTTGGATCATCCATTGTTCATCCGCATACTTAGCAATATCATGTAAAATTGCAGCAGTTTCAGCAGCTTTAACGTCTTCCCCATATTTTCGAGCTAATTTAATTGCCGTTTCCATAACTCCTAATGTATGAATATATCTTTTTTCAGGCATTCTTTGTTTAATTGCTTCTAAATATTCAGCGCGTTCCATATAGACCTTCCTTTCGAATATAAGCTTCTACACCTTCAGGAAGTAAAAATTTTAATGTTCCCCCATTAGTAAAGCGATGTCGAATTAACGTGGAAGATAAGTCTATTTCAGGTGCTTCAATCATTTGCACTTTTAAGTTTGTGTAAGAGTTAGAGCCGGGACGTCTAAAACCAACAAACTTTACGAGCTTCATTAATTCATCAATTTTAAACCAATTATGGAGTGAATCAATCATATCTCCACCAATAATAAAATAGAACTCTACATTAGGTTCACGATTGAGTAAAGCTACCATCGTATCATAAGTATATGAAATGCCACCACGTTCAACTTCAATGGTTTCTACCTTGAAATTTGGGTTCGATTCCGCCATAATCTCAACCATTCGAAGTCGATCGGTCGTTGTGGCATCTCCTCTAAGTTGTTTGTGAGGTGCAATTGCATTTGGCATAAAACGGACTTCATCAAGGTTAAGTGCATGAAAAGCTTCATTTGCACAAATGAGATGACCGATATGTGGAGGGTTAAATGTTCCACCTAAAATGCCAACTTTTTTCATTCCAAACAACACCTTACTTTTTATCTACTCGAGGTAAATGAATTTTTTTATTATTTTTTGATTCTTTATATAGTACGACAGTTAAGCCGATTAATTGCACAAGTTCAGAGTTCGTTCCTTTTGCTAGTGCTTCAGCCACTTCATGTTTTTCTTCTTCACAATTGTCTAAGATGCGTACTTTTAATAACTCACGGGCTTCTAGCGCATCTTCTATTTGACGTAGCATTTGCTCATTGACGCCACCTTTTCCAACTTGAAAGATAGGTGTTAAATGATGTGCCTCTGCTCTTAAATATCTCTTTTGTTTTCCTGTTAACATAAAAAATGAAAATCCTCCTGTAGGTAAATTACTATATACCTTTAATTTAACTGTTCTGTTAGTTTTTCAACCATCAGTTTTGTATCTGGATATTGACCTAACCAATGTTCATAAGCAATTGCTCCTTGATGTACAAACATTCCAACACCAGTTACAACGGTTGCTCCAATTTCTTTTGCATGTTGTAAAAAAGGAGTCACTAATGGATTATACACAATATCTGACGCAATTGCGTCTTTTGACATTCGGTCTATTGAAAATGGTAAAGAAAATTCACCGTAATTCATACCAGCAGATGTCGTTTGAATTATTATTTTATATTTATTTAACATTTGACTTGCTTCTTCATTTGTTATGACTTTTCCACTACCTAAAGCGTCGATAAGATCACGTGCTTTAGATAGTGTACGGTTAGTGACAGTAATGTTTTCATAACCTTGATTTTTTAAAGCAAAAGCAATTCCTCTTGCTGCACCACCTGCACCAATCATTAGTACAGGTTGATTACGTAATTCATTGCCTACCTTTTCTTCCAAAGAGCGAACAAATCCGACTCCATCAGTGTTATACCCTTTTAAATGGCCATTTTTTAAACGAACTACTGTATTAACAGCTCCCATAAGTTTTGCTGTTTCATCGATTTCATCTAAAAATGGGATGATTGTAGTTTTGTGTGGAATAGTGACGTTAAATCCACTAACTCCCAGCAAATTCAAAGAATTAATCGCTTTTTCCAAATCCTCTGGTTTTACTCGAATTGGAATATAACTCGCATCGAATCCATCCAAGTCAAACCATGTATTATGCATTTCTGGAGATTTTGACTGAGCTATTGGATCTCCAATTACAGCAAACCATTTCTTCATTTTCCAAATATCCCTTCTCTTTTTATTTATATTAGTGAAGGTCGTATAAACACCTCTACACCTTTTGGAGCATGGACTGCAACAACTACATTTGCATGTTGTACAGTAATCCATCCTAAACCAGATATAACGACGTCAGTTTTATTTTCTTTAATTGAAAATTCGTGTCTTACAAGTTCCGGTAATCTTTCTATGAACTTTGAAGTAGGTGGTGATAATAATTCGCCCTTATGTTCTTCGTATAGTGTATCTGCTTTTTCTAACTTTGTACGATGAATTGGTAAATCATTTGCTATATGAATCGTAAAAGCAGATCTTTCTCCACGTATAAAGTCGAACCTTGCTAAAGCACCAATAAATAATGTTTGTCCAGCATTTTGCTGATATACTTTCGGCTTAATTTCCTTTTTCGGCGTAATGTATTTTAATTCACTTGAATCGATATGGTGTGCCATTTGGTGATGGTTAATTATCCCAGGTGTATCGTAAAGTGCTGCACCGTCGTCTAATGGTATTTCAATCATATCTAAAGTTGTACCTGGGAAATGCGATGTTGTTATTACATTTCCTTCTCCTGTTGCCTGCTTAATAATACGATTAATAAACGTCGATTTTCCAACATTAGTACAACCTACTACGTAGACATTTTTCCCTTTACGGTGTTGTTCAATAGCTTCAACAACGTCTGATATTCCAAACCCTCTATGGGCACTAACTAGTAGCACATCAATTGGTTGTAATCCTAAACTTTTCGCTTCTCGTTTAATCCAGTTAATCACTTTGTTTGGCTTAACTGATTTCGGAAGTAAGTCTGCCTTATTTGCAACCAATAAAACCGGATTTTTGCCAACAAATCGATGAAGTCCAGGTAACCAACTGCCATTAAAATCAAATATATCGACAATTTTTACAATTAGTCCTTCTTGTTCACCAAGACCATTTAAAATACGTAGAAAATCGTCGTCAGTTAGACTCACTGGTTGAATCTCATTGTAATTTTTTAAACGAAAACAACGTTGACAAATAACGGTTTCCTTAGTTAATGATGAAAGAGGTGTATATCCCACTGCCTCTTTATCTTCTGTTTGAATTACTGCACCACAGCCAATGCAATGTAGCTCTTCTGTCATTCTTTTTCCTCCCAAGTTTTAATGCCTCTACGTTTTAAAGAATTAAATACACGTCGTTCAACAAAACGATTGAATTTCGTAACCATACCATCTGATTCTGCTACAGGTCGAACTAAAATTGTATACAATTTCAATCGATTAGCTCCCATAACGTCAGTAAGTAATTGATCTCCAACCATTATTACTTCGTTTTTCTTTAATCCTAGTTGCTTTAATGCTGCTAAATAAGCTGCTCCTAACGGCTTTCTTGCTTTATAAATATATGGAATACCTAGTGGATCTGCAAATCGTTTTACCCTTGCTTCATTGTTATTTGAAGCAATAATGACTTTGATTCCCGCTTCTTCCATACCTTTAATCCAATTTGCAATCTCTTCTGTTGCTTCATGTCGATTCCATTCGATTAACGTATTATCTAAATCAGTAATGATTCCCTTAATCCCTAGTTTCTCTAACTTTTCTGGAGTTATTTCATATACTGAAGTAACAAACTCTTTTGGCAATAAAAAATTATACAACGATGATACCCCACTCAATAAATTTTATTATTTGATTATATCATAACGAATTAGCTTGTCCCATTGTCACTATGTCATTTCTTGCATATTATAGATAATCAATAAATAATTATCATTTTTTAGAAATGGAAACCTTTGTTTTTTATGAATAACATTTTTCTTATTTTCTTAAAGTATTTTCATTTTCACTCGTTAAAAATCATATAATGTCGAAAAAGGTAGAAAGGATGACGTAACTGGGCGGACTCTTTGCTTCACTTATGCAGCTTTGGTTAGATATTCCTTCATTCCTTGGATATCTTAAGGGTCAGGCTTTTCACAAGCCTTTTACTAAAGAAGAAGAGGCAAAGGCCATTGAACGTTTCATGGCTGGTGATGAACAAGCACGTCTTGATTTAATTGAACGAAACATGAGATTGGTCGCTCACGTTGTAAAAAAGTTCCACCCGGCACATGAACAATTAGACGATTATATTTCAATTGGAACGATCGGTTTAATGAAAGCTGTAAGTAGTTACACACCTGACAAAAAAACTCGTCTAGCAACCTATGCAGCAAGATGTATTGAAAACGAAATTTTAATGCATCTCAGAGCACAGAAAAAAGTACAAAAAGATGTTTCTTTGTTTGAACCCATTGGTGTAGATAAAGAAGGTCAATCTTTGCAAATCAGAGACCTACTTCAAATGGACGAACAACCTGCTATTGAAGTTATTGAACAGAAAGAAAGTTTTGAACAACTCTATGAGTATTTAAATACCCTTGAACCTAGAGAACTAGAAATTATCGTTTATAGATATGGTTTAAATAATAATGATCCACTAACTCAAAAAGAAATTGCAAAAAAACTAAAAATTTCTAGAAGTTACGTTTCTAGAATTGAAAAACGGGCACTTGTGAAATTATATCAGCAATTTAAACACAATCAAATTCAACAGGAGAAAGAAAGAGAAAAAGAGAAAACAGATATCCAATAAAAATGGCTCATTTAAGACGTTACGTCTTAAATGAGCCATATTATTGGATATTTTAGTATGTTGTATCCTCAGTAGTACCGAAATAAGCAACTATACCAATCACCGCAGTAATACATACTGATGCAGCCATAATAAATAACATTGACCATGACCTCCTCACAAATCACATAATAATATCATTGTACCATTTGTAACAATAAATTACTGTTAAATTTTTCACGTTGTCTAACCAATTTATTAAATATCAGTAAATAATCAAATATTTATAGTGCGGTTTGAAGCTAACCTGACTACTTCTAGACTTTTAGTTTTTATAGTTTCGAAATCGTTTTAAGGACAATTTCTGTTGAATGTTTTGCAGCAGTTGGCAAAAATTCATCAAAACTTATATTTGATTCTTTTCCAGCGATATCAGACAACGCACGAATTACAACAAATGGTGTACCAAATTGATAGCATACTTGAGCTACAGCGGCAGCTTCCATTTCACATGCTTTCATGCTTGGGAAGTATTCTCGTACCATTTCCACACGCTTCGGATCGTTCATAAATGAATCCCCTGAACAAATTAAGCCAACAGCATATTGATGTTCACCAACTTCAGCAACCGCTTCTTTTGCGACATTCATTAATCGTTCGTCTGATTTGAATGCAGCAGGTAATTGTGGGACTTGCCCCATCTCATAATTAAAAATTGTTACATCTACATCGTGATGTCGTACTTCATCAGAAATAACAACTGCTCCAACTTCAAGGTTTGGGTCATATCCACCTGCTGATCCTGTATTAATGACCACATCTGGTTTAAATTCATATAACAAAATTGTTGTACCCATTGCAGCATTTACTTTCCCAATGCCACTTTTAAGTAATACAACTTCTTTATCATTATATGTACCAGTAGTAAACTCGCTATTTGCAATAGTCTTTACTTCTGAATTTTTTAGTTCATTTCTTAGTAATTCTACTTCTTCTTCCATTGCTCCGATTACTGCTATTTTCATTCATTTACCTCCATAGCTACCCTTATTGAATGTAGAAATTATCTTTAAAGGAAATTACCAAAATACTAATATGCGCCTTCAATTTCTTTTAATATTTCCATTTTAACAGGTTTCCAACCTTGATTTGCTACCCATTCAATACTTACACGATATTTTTGTTGCTTATCCATTGATGAAACGACTGCAATTGAATTTTCGCTACTTCCGTTATTTTTAACACTCCAATAAATAATATTATCTTCACTTAATCCAACTGCGTTTCGAATTGTTAGTAATTTCTCTTCATAATCAATATGACCTTTTTCATAAGTAGATCTATGTTCGCCACTTTGTTTCGTTGGCGTCACTTCCCAATTCGGGTTAATAATTACCTGCTCTACTATAGGGTCATCTGAATTTTGGGTGATTACCGATTCTGTATTTGTCGAATTTGTTTCTTGTGAATCATTCGGGTGGGCGCTAGTGCCATTATTTGATTCACTACTATTTTCGTTACTATTTGTACTTTCATTATTCGAGTCTTCACCTAAATCTTTACTTGAATCTTGTCCACTAGTACTAGACTCTATAGGTTCATTCTGATCATTATTTTTAGCGACTTGATCAGAAGACTGATTTGTTTCTGTTTCGTTTTTATTTTGAGCTTTTTCGTCATTAGATGTAAAAATAAAGTAAAAGTTAATTAAAATTAATACTGCAACAATTGCTATGAGTACGTTTAGTAGGCGATCTAATTTTTTCCGACCTTGATTTCTATTTGATCTTTTTTTACTTGCAGTGCGGGTTAAAAAGTCATGATCTCGATTAGACATCGATAAAATCCTCCTTAAGGTTACGTCATTAACATTTTATCAGCAGCAAATTTAAAAAGCTTTATTGTCATCTAATTTTAATTTCAATTTTATAAAAACGTCAAAATTGAAAAAGTCGACAAACCTATTTAATATGTTGTCGACTTCTACTATTTTTTCATTACAACTGTTAGTTATTTACAAGTAACTAATGATTACATTATTTAGCTGTACTAATTGAGATAATGCGCACTTCCATATCTCCACCAGGCGTTGTTAATTTAACAACGTCATCTACTTTGCGGCCTAATAAAGCTTTTGCAATCGGAGAATCATTTGAGATTTTACCATCAAATGGGTCTGCTTCTGCAGAACCAACAATTGTATATTCTTCTTCCTCACCATCAGGAAGTTCAATGAATTTTACAGTTTTACCTAATGTAACAATATCGCTTTCGCCTTCAGTTTCTTCAATAATCACTGCATTACGAAGCATCGATTCAATTGTTGAAATACGACCTTCAACGAATCCTTGTTCTTCTTTCGCTGAATCATACTCAGAGTTCTCCGATAAATCACCAAAGCTACGAGCGATTTTTATACGTTCAACCACTTCTTTACGTTTAACCGTAATTAGGTGCTCTAATTCGTCTTCAAGTTTCTTTTTCCCCGCCAAAGTCATCGGGTATTGTCTCTCATTTACCACAATACTTCCTCCTTAATCCCTCACATTAAATACACCAGCTCTATGCAATCGTTTACTTTTTATAAAATAGATGTGCATAGTATAAAACCCGGTTATAAAAATAAGCATATGAAAATTATTGACCATATAGAATGGTTTTCAATATGCTTATTTAATAACCGAATTTTCCATTTGGAATATTGTTATGTTGCATTTATTGTACTTTGTAAATTACATGTAAATAATTCCAATACTTTACTCATCATATTATAGAATGGATGTAGATTCAAGAATAGTTTTAATTTTTGTAACTAATAAATCGATAGCTACTTCGTTCTCCCCACCCTCAGGGATAATTATATCTGCATATCTCTTAGTAGGTTCGATAAATAAGTTGTGCATTGGACGAACTGCTGTCATATACTGCTCTATTACAGAATCAATTGTTCTACCACGTTCCTTAATATCCCTCTCAATGCGTCTAATAATACGTATATCCGCATCTGTATCTACAAATAGTTTGATGTCCATTAAGTCACGCAAACGTTGATCTTCTAAAACTAATATTCCTTCTAAGATAATAACATCCTTAGGGTCAACATGAATGATATCACTTGAGCGTGTGTGTTGAACATAATCATACACTGGTTTGTCGATAGGTTTACGATCTAATAATTGATGTAAGTGATCAATTAATAAATCATTATCAAATGCTAATGGATGATCGTAATTTGTTTTTAAACGTTCTGAAAATGACATATGACTTTGATCTTTGTAATAGTAGTCTTGTTCAATGACAACAACTGAATGCTCGCGGAATACATCATAGATTGAATTCGTCACACTAGTTTTCCCAGAGCACGAACCTCCTGCGATCCCTATTACTAACGGGCGCTTTTTTCCCATTTACTTGTTCTCCTTTCGCATCATGTTGTTTTTGAACAACGGGCGATCTACTTTAAATGTTACGATTTGAAGTGGGTGGTTCGCTACTTCAATTTCTTTACCTTTATCATTCCAGATTTGTCCTACTTCCATTTTAAAGCTTTCAATTTCTGGTCCGAAAAATTCAATTGTGTCACCTTTTTTAAAGTAGTTTCGTTGTTGTAATGTGACCATTTGTGTTTCTTCATTGTAATCGAGTACTAACCCCGCGAAATCCCATTTCATTTGAGCTGGTGCAAAACCAAACATTTGCTGTTTATAGCTTGGTTCGCCTTCAAAGAAACTAGATGCTGTTGCCCTATTCGCACAACGATCAAGTTCTTCTAACCACTCTTTTTTAATTGTAAAATTCTCAGGATCTGCACAATATGCATCAATCACTTTCCGATAAACCGAAATAACTGTTGCAATATAGTGGATTGATTTCATACGTCCTTCAACTTTTAATGAGTCAATACCAAGTTCAATCATGTGTGGGATTGATTCAATCAGTTTTAAATCTTTAGGACTCATTGCAAACGGTGCGTCACCATCTTCAAATAACGCTTTTTCTTCACCGTCTACATTTTCATATAGGTCATAATCCCATCGGCAAGATTGACAGCACCCGCCTCGGTTTGAGTCACGAGCTGTCATATGGTTTGATAATACGCAACGACCTGAATAAGCAATACACATAGCACCATGAACGAATGCTTCAATTTCTATATCTACTTCTTCTTTCATTTTACGCATTTCTTCAGCACCAACTTCACGTGCTAAAACAACACGGTGAAGACCTTCTTGTTTCCAATACTTCACAGCTTTCCAGTTAGATAACGATTGTTGCGTTGAAAGGTGAATTTCTAATTTAGGTGCTACTTTTCGACACGTCTCAATAATAAGTGGGTCTGCAACTATAATTCCTTTTACGCCTACTTCTTCAATAGCTTTTAAGTATTCTTCTAAACCTGCCATATTTTCATTGTGTGCGAAAATATTCGTTGTTACATAAACAACTGCACCATATCTTTTAGCAAATTCAACACCTTCACGCATTTCCTCTATAGAGAAGTTACCTGCATTGGAGCGTAAACCAAACTCTTGCCCACCAATAAATACAGCATCTGCACCATAATGAACAGCAACTTTTAGTTTTTCTAAGCTTCCAGCTGGTGCAAGTAATTCAGGCTTTTTAGTTATGACAGTTTTTCCATTGACTGTTTCACGAATTTTATCATTTTGTATTAACTGTAGCATTTGTTACGCCCCTTTCTTAGTAAACTGTTTCTTTGAAGATAAAACCAGTATCAAGAGGACGCAATGGTGGTTGAATTTCTTCGATTTTTTCTAGTAATTCCTCTTTTACATTTTCATAAGCATCTTCGCCTTGGTCAAAATAAGCATCAATTGCCTGGCGGTAAATGTTTGTTACTGTTGTAATATAGTCCTCTGTTTGTAGAACACCGTCAAATTTCAAAGAATCAATACCAGCTTCAAAAAACTCTGTTAATTCATCAATTAAACACATATCATTCGGTGAAAATATGTGCGTCCCATTTAAATCTTCATAGATTGGATATTTGTTTTTTCTTTCTTTGTCGTGTAAAAACATCTTTTTATTTTCTTTGCGATTTTCTATTTCCATCGCTTCTCCACGATATAAGAAATAATTACCTAACAATTTTCGTTTAGATTGGAACATACAAGTCATACCGTGCACTTGCACTTCGATTTCTAGTTTTGAATTTTCTTTAATTTCGATAATCTCATCTAAAGATAATTCTCGTGCAAGAACAGCTCTTTTAGCTCCACGTTCTGCCCAGTAATTTGCTTGGAACCAGTTAGTAGCTGTCGTTTCAGGGTTCCAGTGTAAAGGAATCGTAATACCAAGTTCACGAACTGCAACTAAAACAGCAGGGTCTCCAAAAATAAGAGCATCTACACCAATTTTTTGCATTTCTTTCAAATAATTATCTAGAGCATCTAGACGGTCATTATGGAAAAGTGCATTCACTGCTACATATACTTTTTTATTAGCTGCATGAATTAGTTCTGTTGCTTCTTGCACTTCTGATACTGTAAACTCTCCAGCTAGACGTAATCCAAATTGTTGTTCACCGATAACAAATGCATCAGCTCCAGCATTAAGCAATTCATTAATATGATCTACTGTTTTTGGAGTTACCAATAACTCTGGTTTTCCCATTTCTTTCACCTCTTAAAACAAATTAATAAACCATCACCAACTGGGAAAAACGTGCTATCATACTCATCATGATTCATTATCCATTCAGAGAAGTTTTTTAAATTACGGATCATTGTTCTTTTTCTTCTTGGCACTTCTTCTAATTTTAAATCGGATAAGCCATGCATGTACATGTTATCGATGTATAATACACCACCCGAAGGTACTAGAGCTGAAAATTTTTCGAAGAAACGCATGTACTGACCTTTTGCCGCATCAATAAAAACAGCATCAAAAGTAGTGTTCTTATCAACATCCACTTCCAACGCATCTCCTTCAATGACCGTAATTCGATTTGCTACTTCAGATCTTGATATAAAATCCTTTGCTAGTGCAACACGTTCAACATCTCTTTCAATTGTTACAATATTACAATCTGGTAATGTAAGTGCCATTCGAATCGCTGAATAACCAATAGCCGTACCGATTTCTAGAATATTCGAAGGTTTTTGTATTCTAAGCATTTGATTTAACACTTCAATTGCAGGCAACTGCATGATTGGTATGTGGTTTGCATCAGCGAAAGATTCCATTTCAACAAGCAAATCGCTTCTAGGTTGTATGAAGGATTCTATATAAGCATTTGAATATTCCATTTGGCTTCATATTCCCTTCAGTAAGTTTTTCGTACATAGCACAACTCGACCTAGTAAGGTCGAGTTGAAATCTTTCCATATGCAGGTATTACTGCTAAGGATAAGTTGGTTTTAAATAGTCTATTTTTTATAAACAAAAAATCACAATATATGATATCACGAAAAGAAAAGGAAAGCGAATTTTTCTCGACTAAAATACTATGAATAAAATCATAGTCCTCGAGGGAAATTCGTTTCCTTTCACAACTAACGAAGATAGGTTTCTATATTTTGCAGATGTTCTTCATAAGTTTTAGCAAAATGATTTATTCCTTCTTTATCAGCTAAAAAGTATAAATACTCTGTATTTGTTGGATTTAACGCAGCTTCAATCGAAGTTTTACCCGCATTTGCAATAGGCCCAGGTGGTAAACCATTAATAACATAGGTATTATATGGACTTTCTACCTTTAAATCTTCGTAAAGCACGCGATCTTTATGTGACCCTAGCGCATATAAAACAGTTGGATCTGTTTGTAATGGCATATCTATCTTAATTCGATTATAAAATACACTTGCAATTGTTTCCCGATCAGTCTGAGCAGTTGCTTCTTCTTCTAACAGGGATGCAAATGTTAATAACTGATGAACAGTCATTTGCTTTTCTTCTAACAATTCGTTATATCCTTTCACAACATCAGCAGTTTGTGAAATCATTGTCGTAACAATTTCATCTAACGATGGATTCTCATCATAGAAAGAATAAGTTGCAGGATATAAATACCCTTCAAGAGAATAACGAATATTTCCTTCTAGTACTTCTTCAGTTATCGTTTCAGGATATGTACCTATCATATCTTGTATAAATTTTTCATCTGTGACTTTTGTCATAAACTCGTCAGCAGAAAACTTTGTATTCTTCTCAATGACTTTTGCAATTTGTTCAAGAGTTAAACCTTCAGGAACTGTGAGAGTAAATACAGGTTCACGATACACTTTCCCTGTTTTCAAACTTTCTATAATTTCATCTAAAGTCATACTTTTAGTCATTGTATAATTTCCAGCTTGGAAATCCGATTCATTTTTAAATTTTGTGTAATATTTAAAAATACGTGCATCCTTAATAATTCCGTTTTCATGTAACGTATTGGCTATCGTTGTTAAACTTGAGCCGATTGGTATTTCAACTTCAATAGCAGTTGTGGAATTTGGATCAACAGGTTCTAGTGCTGATTTCACATATGAATAACCTGCAAATACTACGATACCTATGATTAAAACAATTGCTAATGAAGTGATACCTACAATTTTCCGAACTGTTCTTCCTTCTTGTTTACGTTGTTTTACTTTTTTAAACATCTCTTGTTTTTTGTCTTCTTTCTCTTTTTCCATGGGTGTCCCCCCTTACATCTTTTAATATGATACATAGAAACTATGAAATATTCAAATCATCTTTCATAGTATTTAATTTCATTAAAATAAATCAATTATTAATATTCCCAAATCGCTATTAACATATTCCATTTTTCCCCATGCAAATAAAAAAAGCCGTAATCTTATATAAGATTACAGCTTTTTGTTTTATTTTTCCGTAATAAAATCTAATTCCCGTTCAATTGCAGACCATTCTTCTTCAGAATCAATAGGAATTAGGTCCACCACTTCACCATTTTCACCTGCGATATAAGAAGCCGCAAATATTTCAGTTGCTTCTTCTTCATCTGCAAAGGTATAAAGTATATAAGATTTACCGTATTCCTTTAATTCAAAACGATGTAGAATTTCACAAATCACATCTTCGTTGTCATCATTAGTAATAGTGAAGTAATTCGTTAAATCATTTGAAAACTCATGTACTAATGTATTTAATACTTCTTCAACCATTTCCCATTCTTCATCAGTTTCTAATGATGAAAAATCAGTCATTTCACCATTCTCATCTAATTCATAGCGGAGTGCCGAAACTTCTGTACTTTCCTCTCCATTGTCTTCAATTAATGAGTAAAGTACGTAAGAATGCTCTTCCGAATCAAATGTAAAGATGACCTTACCTTGTTGTTCCTTTCCATCCTCGGTAACTACAGAAATTAATTGGTTTTCCATAAGCACTCCTCCAGTACTATCAAAATTCATTTTTGTACCTATCTAAGAAAGTAGTTACAAATGATGTTAAATATCTTTAAAAAAAGGTAGGCGAACTTGCCTACCTTTTTTTAAATAAAATTATTCGTCATCTTCGTCGTCTAGTTCATCTTCTAAAGTATTTAATACGTCTTCGATTAAATCCCATTCTGCTTCTGTTTCAATTGGTTCTAACTCGCCGTCTTCACCATTTTCAGAAGGAGAAAACGCAGATGCAAAGATTTCGATTTGGCCATCTTCATCTTCTTCTGCTCCTACTAATGAATATAAAACATATGACTTACCAAATTCTTCTGAGTCAAATGTGTAAATTACTTCGCATAATTGCTCATTACCGTCTTCGTCAACAATTGTAATGTGACGGTGTTCGTGATCGTGTTCATGTACCATTATGGTCACCTCTTTAATTTAATAAATACTATTACTAGTTGTTGCGATTGGTTCAATTTCTTTGTGCACCAGTCACTTTTAATACATAGGATGCGGTCGTAGAGAATCTTAAATTATTGAACCTCTACTATCTAAGTATCCTTGTAGGATCATTACAGCCGCCATTTTATCAATGACTTTTTTACGTTTTTTTCTACTAACGTCCGCTTCGATTAGCATTCTTTCAGCAGCCATCGTTGTTAAACGTTCATCCCACAGTTTAACGGGTAATTGGAACGTTTCCTCTAATAACTTCTTATATTGTTCTGATGCTTCACCACGGGGACCAATCGTGTTATTCATATTTTTAGGGAGACCAACAACAAATTCCGTTACAGCATATTCTTTGACAAGCTGTTTTATTCTTTCAATGCCAAACTCGCCTTCATCTTCATTAATTTGAATGGTTTCAATCCCTTGTGCAGTCCAACCAAGTGCATCACTTATTGCAATGCCTACTGTTTTAGACCCAACATCTAAACCCATGACTCTCATTAAATATTATGCCTCATTATTCTTTCTAATATAAAATTTTACGAGCTCCTCTAAAATTTCATCGCGCTCGAGCTTGCGAATTAAATTACGTGCGTCCTGATGGCGAGGGATGTATGCAGGGTCACCTGATAGCAAATACCCAACAATTTGATTAGTAGGATTATACCCTTTTTCTTCCAACGAAGAGTATACCTTTAATAATACTTGTTTAACTTCTTGCTCCATCGATTCTTCTGGGAAACTGAATTTCATTGTTTGATCAAACGAACTCAAGACCAGCACCTCGCTCTCGAAGTTAGGGAGGTTAAGTCCTCCCCATTTTTTTCTATTATAACCTATTCTTTGTATAGAGTTAAATGAAATTCTTAAACTTATGAACTTAATATCGATTTAAATACAAATCTTATGAATACAAAGTTTAACTTAAATCGATTTAACGTAATCATACACAGATTGAAGTGCTTCATCAAGTTTAGACACTTCTTTTGCACCAGCCATTGCCATATCAGGACGACCGCCACCACGACCGCCACAAAGTTCAGCAACTTGTTTTACAATATTACCTGCATGATAATTTCCACCAACTAAGTCTTTTGTCACACCAGCACATAGCATTACCTTATCTCCATCGACTGCACCAAGAACAATGACACCACGATCTAATTTTTCTTTTAAATCATCCATCATTTGTCTAAGTTGATTGTTATCTTTTGCATCAACTCGTGTAGATAGAACTGTTACATCTCCGATAGTTTCTGCTGCATTTAATACTTCACCAGCTTGTGCATTGGCAATTTTCTGTGACAGTGATTCGTTTTCGCGTTGAAGTTCTTTTAACTCATGTTGTAAGTTTTCCACACGATGAACTAAATCTTTAGGATTTGATTTTAATATTGTAGCCGCTTGTTCTAGTAAATGTTGTTCTTCTTTAACAGCTATAAACGCAGCTTTACCAGTTACCGCTTCAATTCGACGGGTACCAGCTCCAATACCGCCTTCTGAAACAATTTTAAATAACCCGATTTCAGACGTACGATTTACGTGAATACCACCACAAAGTTCAACAGAATAATCGCTTACTTGAACAACGCGTACCACATCTCCATATTTTTCACCAAATAGAGCCATCGCACCCATTGCTTTAGCTTCTGCAATTGGCATTTCTTCAATGACTACTTTAATATCTTCCCAGATTTTTTCATTTACAATACGTTCTATTTGTTCTAATTCATCTTTTGTTACTGCACCAAAATGAGAGAAGTCGAAACGTAAACGATCTGGACCAACATACGAACCAGCCTGATTGACATGTTCACCTAAAACATCTTTCAAGGCACTTTGCATAATGTGAGTTGCTGTATGGTTTTTCACAACTAGATTACGCTCATCACGATCAACTGTTGCTTTTACTCCATCATTTAGGTGCATTTCCCCAGATTCAACAATTACAGTGTGTAATGATTGGCCATTCGGAGCTTTTTGAACGTCTTTCACAAACGCTTTGAATGAATCGTTTGAAATAGTTCCGTGATCAGCTACTTGACCACCCATTTCAGCATAGAAAGGAGTTTCAGCTAAAATTACAAGTACTTCATCACCTTCAGATGCAACTTCTACTGTTTGACCATTTGCTACAATTGCTACAACATTTGTAGCAGTTTGTAATGTTTCATAACCTACAAAGTTAGATTCCATTGTTAAGTTTGCTAGTACCTCAGATTGCACTTGCATTGAATCTACATCTGCACGTGCAGCTCTTGCACGCTCACGTTGCACATTCATTGCAACTTCAAAACCTTCTTGGTCTACAGTCATACCTGCTTCTTCAGCATATTCTTCCGTTAGCTCAATTGGGAATCCATACGTATCGTATAATTTGAATGCATCAGCTCCAGGGATCACTGTTAACCCTTGTGCTTTTTGTTTTTCAATTACTTCTGAAAGAATTGCAAGTCCACCATCTAATGTTTCATGGAAACGATCTTCTTCATTTTTAATAACACGTGCAACAAATTCATGTTTTTCTTTCACTTCTGGATAGAAGTCGGACATGATTTCACCAACAGTTGGTACTAACTCAAACATAAATGGCTTTTCAATACCGATTTGTTTTGCATAGCGTACAGCTCTACGTAATAGACGACGTAATACATAACCACGACCTTCGTTTGATGGAAGTGCACCATCTCCAATAGCAAATGCTACTGTACGAATGTGGTCTGCAATAACTTTAAACGGTGTGTTAATATCTTCTGTACTACCGAAAATTTCTTTTAAGTCGATTTCGTTTGGACGTTTATATTTACGGTTTGAATACTGTTCAATCTTTTCAATGATAGGCATGAATAAATCCGTATCATAGTTTGTCGGTACATTTTGTACGATTGAAGTTACACGTTCAAGCCCCATACCCGTATCAATATTTTGTTTCGGAAGCGGTGTGTAAGTGCCGTCAGGATTATGATTGAATTGTGAAAATACTAAGTTCCATACTTCTAAGTAACGTTCGTTTTCTCCACCTGGGTATAGTTCTGGGTCATTTTCATCATTGCCATATTCCGGTCCACGATCATAGAAGATTTCTGAGTTTGGACCAGATGGACCTTCTCCAATATCCCAGAAGTTCCCTTCGATTCTAATTAATCTCTCTTCAGGAATGCCAATTTCATCGCGCCAAACGTTATAAGCTTCCTCATCTTCTGGATGAATTGTAATTGATAATTTTTCAGGATCAAAACCTAACCATTTTGAATCTGTTAAGAATTCCCACGCTAAATGAATTGCTTCTTTTTTAAAATAATCACCGATTGAGAAGTTTCCTAACATTTCGAAAAACGTATGGTGTCGTGCAGTTTTCCCTACATTTTCGATATCGTTTGTACGAATAGATTTTTGTGCATTTGTAATACGTGGGTTGTCTGGAATAACACGACCGTCAAAATATTTTTTTAAAGTCGCAACACCTGAGTTAATCCATAATAATGAAGGGTCATTTATTGGCACTAAGGATGCAGAAGGTTCTTGAGCATGCCCTTTCTCAATAAAGAATTCTAAATATTTGCGTCGAATTTCTGAAGCTTTCATCTTTCATATCCTCCTAAATTGTTGTCATGAAGAGAGTTGAGTTGTTTAACAAGTACTAACCAAATAGAACGAATAAAAAACAAAAAAGCCCCCATCCCAAATAAGGGACGAAGACTATAATCTCGCGGTACCACCCTCGTTATAAATAGCTGTAAGTTTGCATCATACAACTGCTTATATCTCGAGCACTGTAACGTAAGTGAACGGCAGGGATTAGCTGCACTCTGGATTAGCTTTCGGTTACGCATTTGAAAGATTCTTTCAGCCTAAGGAATCTCTTTCTAAATCAAATAGCTTCAACTTACTCTTTCCATCATTGTGTTCTTCATATTCTGTTCTAAATTATATGCGAATGAAATATTTGTGTCAATTACAACCCTTACTATTATTTATTATTAATTTCCCCTAGCGTACAAAGTATTCAGAATAGACAAATTTAAAATTCATATATATATCATTACCACACATAGTTTAGAAATATAAAAAAATAGGGGTTGTCCATATGGATTTATTAACAAATGAATTTTTCACCGGATTGTTAGCAATCATTTTAATTGACCTTGTGTTAGCAGGCGATAATGCTCTTTTAATAGGTATAGTAGCAAAAAACTTACCACGACATCAACAAAAGATGACTATTGTTATTGGAGCAATTACTGCAGTAGTCGTACGGATTCTATTTACATTAGTTGCAGTGAGATTACTAGAAATTGACGGACTTTTGTTAGTTGGTGGGGTGTTGTTGCTTTATATCGCCTATAAAATTTTATTAGCAGATCAACAAGTCAATATAAAACCAAGTAAAAATACTTTCTTAGGTGCTATTGGTACAATACTATTAGCAGATTTACTTATGGGAATCGATAATATTATTGCAGTAGCAGGAGTAGCAGATGGAAATTCATTACTAATCATGATTGGTTTAGCTATCTCTATTCCTATTGTTATTTGGGGAAGTACATTAGTTATTAAATTATTAGAAAAATTCCCTATTATCCTTTTCGTTGGTACTGGAATTTTAGCATATACAGCAGCTAAGATGATTGCACATGATGCTTATATGGCTCATTTCTTTCCTACAGAAAGTTCAATCCATAAGTTTCAAGCAATCGTTGTATTAGTTGTTCTTTTTGTAAGCATTACAATGAAATCTATTCTTATGATTAAGAGTGAAAAAGCCGTCCACAAATAGTGGACGACTTTTTTGTTTAGTAACGATATCTGTTTCGAGTTCCTAAAATAAGGATAATCGCTGGGATAGTAAATACAACCATTCCCAAAAAGGCTAAGCCTGGTTGAATCTTATAAAGATAGCCACCCCATAAAGTCAGTAATGCAGCACTTAAACTCATTGCTAAAGCAGAATATATTCCCTGTGCATTGGAGAATTGTTGTTTAGGTAGTGTTCTCGTAATATATTGAATAAATGCAAAATGTGCCATAGCAAAGGATAAAGAATGTAAGGTTTGTGAAAAGATAAACGACCATACATTCGGAAATAACCAAATAATAATCCATCGAACAGTTGAGGCAATTGCAGCTATCAATAATAATGTAGAAGTTCGATAATTTGAAAATACTTCCGCCTTAGTTAAATAAATAACTTCAAAGATTACAGCTACATTTAATATGATTCCGATATAGATTGGATTTACCCCTAAAAATTGTAAGTACAAATAACTATAATTGTAGTAAGATGCAAGGGCACCTTGTAATAGAATAACAATAAATAAAATTAGTGAAAATCCTTTAATTTTGAAAAGTCCGCGCATAGAATACGAACCTTTACGATCTTCCACAGTCGGTTGTACTTTTAAACTTGCTGGTGTTGGCATCGCTTGAATTAATAATAATATGAGTAGCGACACAATCATACACCATAGAATGGCATTTTCATTAAAAACACTTATAATTCCACTAATAATGAATACAGCAACAACAAACCCTATCGAACCATACGACCTGCTTTTACCGTACTTTACATTCCCTTCTTGTACAAGAACCGTCGCTCCACTTTCAATCGCAGGAAGCAGCGAAGGGTAAAACAAACTAAAAACAAATGTAATAATAAACAATGAGGTAAATGAATTAGCTGGGATATAAGTTAGAGTTATGAGAAGAGAGCCAATTACTAACAATACAATCAGTTTTTTATTACTTAAAAATTTTGAAGCAAGGGGAAAGGCAAATAAAGTTGCGATGGCTCGTGCAATTAGCCCCATTCCCATAATGAAACCAACCTCTGTTACATTAAGACCTTTGCCTTCTGCTAACCAGCCAGACCAATATTGTAAAAATACCCCCCAAGTAAAGAAAAAGATAAAGAAATTTTGAGATAGCCAACGTTGATTATTCATAAAATAAGTTATCCTCCATAGTAAAAACGTCCATTACGCAAACTTTAGCATAATGGACGAACCGTACTAAACGTTTCATTTATCTATCATTGTACTATATACAATAATAAATCTACCCGATTTAGTATTAATTCATAATTTTTTTAATATCTTCAATTAGTTCTTGGCAACTCTCTTTTGTTGTTGCCCACGATGTAACAAATCGAATTGCGAGTCCACCTGGCACTTCTTCCCAAACTTCAAAATCGTATAATTCACTTAACGACTCGACTACTTCTTTACTAAAAATCGGGAATATTTGGTTTGTTGAAGACTCACTAAAAAATGGCACATTTAAGTCTTTAAGTTCGTTTGTTAAAAATCTTGCAAGGTCATTCATATGATATCCAATTGTTGAATAGAGATCATCTTGAAATGCTCTTTCAAATTGAATTGCAACTACGTAACCTTTTGCTAGAAGTGCACCTTTATTTTTAATATGATGTCTAAAATATGGTTTTAAGCGATCGTTAAATAATACTATGGCTTCCCCACTTAAGAAACCTGTCTTCGTTCCACCAATATAAAAACAGTCACATAAATCTTTAAACATATTTAACGAAATATCACTTGCTGCTAAAGCACTTGAAAGACGAGCTCCATCAATAAATAAATATAATTGATGCTCTCTACAATAATTGTAAATTGCTTTCATCTCATCGTAACTATATATAGTACCAAGTTCAGTGGATTGGGAAATGTAAACCATTCCTATTTTCACCATATGTTCGTCATAATGCGCTTTCAGAGCATGCTCAATATCGATGGGTCTTAACTTTCCATCTACACCCTCTTCTGTCACAACTTTGTGTCCAGTAGCTTCAATCGCACCAGTTTCATATACATTGATGTGGGCAGTACTACACGCAAGTACCGCTTCAAAAGGACGTAGTATATACGAAATTATTGTAGCGTTCGCTTGTGTTCCACCTGTTACAAAATGAATATCACAATCTTCAGTTTCAAGTTTTTGTTTAATTAATTTTTTCGCATTTTCAGAATGTCTATCCATTCCATAGCCTTTATTTTGCTCATTACTAGCTTGCAGTAATGCTTCTAGTAATGCTGGATGACCTAGTTCACTATAATCATTTCGAAAACTATATTTCATAAGAAGACCCCACTCACTTCATGAAGTTTATTGAGTTCTTGTTAGTAAACTTCTATAAGAACCATAAAACATCATATCATGTGAGGCAAAATATTTTTATACTTTTTTAAAATGATGTAATTTTCAAAATTTAATCAATTAAAAAACCCAGGGAAACTAGTTCCTGGGCATTTAGATATTAGGAGTATCTGGAAATTGTTTGTTCTAGTTTATTACTAAGATTGGGAAGATCATCCACTGATACCGAAAGGCGAACGTGACTTTCATCTGCATCTAACGCTTCTGCTAAAAATCCACCAAAACCTCGTGCTCGACGGTCTACTTGCATTAAAATATCCACTTGAGTTTCCGTTTGTGATAAGAAAACAATTTCTAGTTCATCTAGTCTCCCACGGAAAGGACCACTTACTGGCACATACTCGAATTCTTGAATAAATGGATATTTACTACGATATTTATAAGAAGCTTTTTCACATTCTGCCTTTCGTAATACGAATCCAAGGTTTTGCACCTCATTTAATAATCTAGCCGCAATTCCTGACGGGCGGATATCGATATAATCTTTATCTTCAGAGTCAGCACCACTTCGGATGTCTAATTCAGTTTTAATCCAAACTTTTGTACTTCCGACTGTGATTGGCATATCATATGGTAACTGGAATGAAAATGGAAGTGTTTTCCTTTCATTCGGCTTAATGACAAACGGCTCACTCACCCGATATTTTTCTATAGGCGCTTTTGACGTATATTTATGATCATCTACTTCTTTAATATACGTTGTGTATAATGTTAAAAAAATTGCATCAATTTGTTGTTCAACATTGCCACCATAAATCTCAACTTCCCCACGAATAATTTCTCCAGCTTCGTAAGAAGACTTCGCTAATTTTGTATCTACTTTTGATGAACCAATACCAATACTCGCTAAAACTTTATTGAAAAATGACATACCGATCACTCCTCCTTTTCAAATAAAAACGTCTATATTTATTACGAACGAAGAGTGAAAAAGATTCCCAAAAGTTACTCATTTGGATATTTTTTTTGTACGTATTGGATGTCCGATTGAATAAACTCTTTTAATACATTTTCGTCAATATCTGCTAACTTGTTAATATATACACAGGACTTACCTGTTGTAAATTTCCCAAATCGACTTAGCAATTCTTCTCGGTTAGGTAAATCTGGTGAAAAATATAGACTAATTTTTGATTTACGAGGTGAAAATCCAGCAAGTGGCGCATCACCTTCATGGCCTGAACCATATTTGTAATGATATGTGCCAAACCCAATAATACTTGGTCCCCACATCTTTGCTACATAACCAGTTGTTTCTTCATAAATTTTTAATAATTTATATGCATCTTCACGTTTCTTTTCACTTTCAACACTTTCAATAAATTCTACGACACTGTTATCTGTAAATTTTGTTTTTATTTCATACTTTGCCACCGAAATAACCTCCAAATATTCTAATTGGAAAAAGTATACCAATAAAAATTATTCTATGAAAAGTAAAACCACCAAATACAATAAAAACCTGTTTTAAAGGCTTAACCTTTAAAACAGGTTTCAAATTTCAAAACTGAAATTTTACTAGAACTCTCGCATTAATGGTGATTAGACCTTGTTCAATTGGCGTTTGGAGAGACTCCTGTGTCATTGCGACAGCTCTATACAGAATGGGTGGTGCTTCTACACTTTCTTCTACAATCTCAATTGGCAGTGGATGCATCGGAAGATTCATTGATTCAGCAATAGTTCTAGCCTTTTCAACAGCATTATACAAAGCAATTTGCAACGCTTGATTGTAATATAAATTTTCATTATCTAATTTAAACTCAAGAGAAGAAATTCGATTTGCTCCATTTCTTATTGCAGTATCAATTACAATACCAACCTGGTTTATATTTCGAATTTTTACAGTCAAAGCATTTGTCACTTCGTATCCTCTAAACACTTGCCGTCCATCAACGTAATCGTACTGTGGAAAAACTGAAAATGACGACGTTTGAATATCTTCTCTAAAAATACCAAGTGAAAGCAATGCTTGAATCACTTGGTTCATCTTATTTGCATTCTCTCTTTGTGCTTCACTCAGATCCTCTGACTGTGTGACAACCTCAATTCGTATTTCCGCAAAATTCGGTGGAACACTAATTTCTCCATTCCCATTTACTGTGATTACACGAGACTTTTGTGTTAGATGTCGACTATATTTATGGTCCAATTTGTTCCCCTTTCTTAAGACCTAATATAATGAATAAAATCAAGTACGACAGGCTCAGCACCTAACGAGCGAAGTTTCGAGTTAATTTGTCCCCGATGATAATGACCATGTAAACAAACGTGGGTTAATATTTCCCGAATTGTATTTTGGAATTCATTACCTTTACTATTTTTATAAGTAATGTTTTTATCTAAATCTTCTTTATTTACAATTAACAAATATGAAATAATATTCTCTTCATTTTTCTTCACTAATTGCTCACAAAATTTTAAATCTACTTCCGCCCAAATGGGTAGTTTAGAACTGTCAATTCCTTGTAAACGTGCCATCCATACTATTTCAGAAAATAAAATATGGGAAAATAAACGAATCACCTCTTGCTGTTCCTCATTTATAGTATGCAAAGTAGCAAGAATTCGTTTATTTGCCCAAATTAAATGTTCATACATTTTTTGAATGGTTTCCAACAATGCACATCCTTAAATAGTTTTAACTCAACATATGCTTTTCATTGCAATTGTTGAACTAATGATTGATAAAAACCCCTACACCGAAATGCAGGGGTCAAAGGTTTTAAGAATCTTCTTCCATAAAGTCGAAAGGCGAAACACCATTCATACCGATGAGCGGATGTACTGTATGGACCGTTTCTGTTGTTAAAGCTGGTATTACCGCTTCACCTAAAACGGTAAAAATTTCTTGTTGTTCCTTTACGTCACTTATTGGCGTAACTTTTTGTTGATTGTTTGTTTGTATTTCCGTTGATACAACTTCATCTATAAGCACTTCTTCTGGTTCCATCGGATTCAATCTTGCTCTTAAACTTGTAAGTCGTTGTAAGTCATCGGTTTTATTTAATCCTGTTGTAAATACTTCCGGTTCTCCACACAGAATTAAGAAATTTTTTGCCCTAGTTATACCTGTGTACAGTAAATTTCTTCTTAACATTTTTGAGTAGCCACGAACAATTGGCATAATAACTGTTTGGAATTCACTTCCTTGGGATTTATGAATAGAACAACAATAGGCTAATGTTATTTGATTCAAATCAGCTCGCTGATAAGTGATTTCATTTCCATCAAAAGATACGACTAGTAAATCCTGTTTTTCTATGTTTTCTTTTGCTTTAATAATGGCAATAACTTCACCCATGTCACCATTAAACACGTTACTTTCAGGTTGATTTACTAGTTGCAGTACTTTATCGCCAATTCGGTAGACTACATCACCATAGGCTAATTCTTTTCTCGTTCCATCAACATTTGGATTGACTAACTCTTGAATTTTTTTATTCAGCTGATCGATCCCCGCTGGCCCTTTATACATTGGGGCGAGTACCTGTATATCACGAATCGATTGACCTTTAGAAATTGCACTTTTTACAATTTGTGTAACTACACTTGGAATTTGATCTGCAGAAGATTTAATGAATGAACGATCAACAGTCTTCTCAACAATTTTTCCTACGTGAGGGATGGCCCCTTTTTTAATTTGATGGGCTAGTTCAATAATTGTTGAACCTTCTGCTTGACGATAGACATCTTTCAACTCAACTGTTGGGATTTGCTTAGATGCCAACAAATCTTTTAATACTTGTCCAGGTCCTACAGGTGGCAACTGGTCCTGGTCACCTACAAAGACGACTTGCGCATCTTCATTTATGCTTTTTAATAGTTGGTGTGCAAGCCAAGTATCCACCATGGACATTTCATCGATGATTATAAGTCTTCCGTCAATTTCTCTTTCTGTTTCCTCTTCTTTTTCAAGACCATTAAACCCTAACAAACGATGGATTGTCATAGCTGGCAACTCAGTCGATTCAGCCAATCTTTTTGCAGCACGACCAGTTGGTGCAGCTAAGACTATAGGAAATGGTTCTTCTTTTTTCGCATATTCTTTTGGGTTCAAGGAAAGACCATTCAGCTCAGCATAAACTTCTACCAAACCACGAATGACGGTAGTTTTACCCGTACCTGGACCGCCTGTTAAGATCATAACTGAAGAGTTTAATGCACATTCAATGGCACTTGCTTGAGTTTCAGCATAGGTAACATTAAAGCGTTCTTCCACTTCACCAATCGCTTTTCGAATATCGTCTTTTGTAAACCGTTGTTGCTTTTTATTTTGAGATAAAAGCTCAATAATTTTTGAAGCAATCCCAATTTCACTAAAATACAATGACGGTAAATATAATCTCGTTTCTTCTCCACAAATTTTGCTTTCTTCGCGCATTTCAATAACAGCTTTTGATATTGCGTCATATGGGATTTCTTCACGTTGACTTTGTTCTAAAATTGCTTTAACTTGCGGTAAAACTTGTTCTGCATCCAAATATACATGTCCGTCCGATAATGATGCATTCGTTAACACGTGTATTACGGCAGCTTTAATTCGATCAGGATGATTTCCTGTAATACCTAGCTTTGCACCTAATTCGTCCGCTCGATTAAACCCTACACCTTCAACATCTTCTATCAGTCTGTATGGATTTTCAGTTAAAAGTGAAATTGTATCTTCTCGGTACGTTTGATAAATTTTCATTCCCAACTGTGGACCAAAGCCCCACTGGTTAAGTTGTATAATAATCCGTTCCAACCCTAAATTTTGTTCCAGTGTTTCGCGAATTGCGACCTTTTTGTCCTCTTTTAAACGTGGAATAATATCTAAAGCACTTGGATCTTCCATAATTTTTTTTATAGCATCAGCTCCAAGCTTTTCAACAATAATTTCTGCGGTTTTTCGTCCAACCCCAGGAAACAAATCACTAGATAAATAATGAACAACACCTTGTTCTGTTGCAGGAACTTCTTTTTCAAATGTCTCTGCTTGGAACTGTTGTCCATATTTCGGATGATTTTTTAGCACACCAGTAAATCGATATAAATCTTCTTCCGATAAATTTGGGAAATACCCAACTACAATAATCTCTTTCTCGTCAAATTGTAGATTTGTTTCTTGTATTTTCACTCGTGTAATTGAATACATATTGGAGGGGTTATGGAAAATGGATACGATTGGCCGACCGAGAACGAATAATTTACTCGTCTCAAATAAATTATTATTTACCATATTTTCAACCTCCCCTACACTTTTCTAGTACATTTGATTTTATCATAACCAATAATAACTGTCTTTCTTACTTATACAAATATCCATCTATTATATATATTGATTTTCATAATATTGAGACAATGTTATGATAAATTAATGGAAAGATAGAAAGAAAGTAGTGAGGAATTTGGAATTTAGACCATGTATTGATCTACATGATGGGAAAGTAAAACAAATTGTTGGTAGTACATTAGGATATTCAAATCAATCCGTCGTAGAAAATTTTATATCTGAACAAGATTCTGCCTATTATGCGAAGATGTTTAAAGAAGATGGATTAACTGGTGGTCATGTCATTATGCTTGGCTCCGGCAACGAAGAAGCAGCCATTTTAGCATTACAGTCATACCCTAGTGGGTTACAAGTGGGTGGGGGCATTCGTGCAGACAGTGCAAAGAAATATATTGACGCAGGAGCCTCACATATTATTGTCACTTCATACATATTCCATGATGGCCTCTTAGATTTAGAGAGACTAGAAAAGTTAGTCGATGCTGTAGGAAAAGAACATGTAGTAATTGACCTAAGTTGTCGTAAACGTGATGGTAAATGGTTTGTAGTTACAGATAAATGGACAAAGTTTAGTAATTTTGAAGTGAATGAGGAATCAATTTCTTATATTGAGCAATTTTGCGACGAGTTGTTAATCCATGCTGTAGATGTTGAGGGCAAGCGTAGCGGTATGCAAGAAGAATTAGTTCGCGATTTAGCAAAATGGACTTCAATCCCAACTACCTATGCAGGCGGAGTAAGATCTTTGGAAGATTTGAAAAAGTTTGAGCAACTTTCTGAAGGCAAATTACACGTTACTATAGGGAGTGCGTTAGATATTTTTGGTGGCGATTTAAGCTACAGAGATGTTGTGGAGTATTGTAGAAAAAAATAAAATTCAGAGGAATTATTGGACGTCTTTTTTGTGTGATACAATCTAGAATAATTAAAGTATTAACTTAGACATTAAGATTCTCCTAAAATGTATTAATTATGCTACTTATTAGACAAAAAATCAGGATTCTCTTAAAAAATGTCTAGATAAAGCGATTTATTAGACAAAAAATCTTGATTCTCTCTGAAAATGTCTAAATGAAGCCATTTTTTAGACAAGAAATCTTGTTTCTCTTGGAAAATGTCTAAATGAAGTCATTTTTTAGACAAAAAATCTTGATTCTCTTGAAAAATGTCTAGATAAAGCGATTTATTAGGCAAAAGTAATGATTCACTTTAAAAAATGTCTAGATAAGATTCGAATATATGGCATACGATTTAAAATCGTATGCCTTTTTTTGATTAGTTCCATATAAAAAAACGACCTATTTGTTAGGTCGTTCATTTCGAGATAGTTAATTAAACCGTTGACTAACCATATCGTAAATATATTTTGCTTGATCGAATTCGGGAGCAATAGTATAAGCCTGCTTTAAATGATATAAAGCTGCATTTGAGTCTTCTGATGATACCGCGTAAAGAACACCAAGATTATAGTGTGCATCCGCGTTGTTACTATCCTTTTCTATTACAAATTCCAGCTCACTTTTAGCTAAATCAAACATTTCTAACGTACATAGTAAGATGCCATATGAAAGTCTAATTTGTAAATCTTCTGGGGCTAACTCAGCTGCCCTTTGCATGTAAGGTAAAGCTAATTTATATTTTTCATCTCGTTCAAAGGATTTTGCTAACATGTAGTAAGCATCTGCTCCTTCGATTCCAAGGTCAATAGATTTTTGATATAACTTAGCTGCTTCAATATAACGTTCTGAATCATAATAAAGATTAGCCAAACCATAATAAGCAGTTGCTGTCTTTTCATCTACTGTAATTGCTTTTTGGAAAAATCGTTCTGCACGTTCCAAATCATTCATAGCGGCTAATAAATTCCCGAAGTTTACATAACCAATTGCATTGTCAGGATTACTTTCTATAGCTTCTGTAAATGCTTTTGCTGCATCTTCATATCGCTTTTCCTGAAAGGCCTTAATTCCAATTTCGTTATAATCCATACATAACACCTCTAAACAAAATGAATAGGCGGCCGCATCACACAACCGCCTATAATTATTTAACCAACATATGTTAGTTTTTCATTATTATTAAACACTTCATCAATCGTACCGCCACCTAAACACACTTCTCCATCATATAAAACAACAGCTTGACCTGGTGTAATAGCACGAACAGGTTCTTCAAAAATAATATGGGCAGTCCCGTCTTCTAATAATTCAACTTCAACAGGCGAATCTTCCTGTCTGTAGCGGAATTTTGCGGTACAACTAAACTTCTTCGCTCTTTCTTTCGTTGAAGTAAAATTCATTTTTACTGCTTTTAATGAAGTGGAATATAATGCTTCGTGGTGGAAGCCTTGACCAACATATAAAACATTACGCTTTAAGTCTTTTCCTAGTACAAACCATGGATCTCCATCTCCACCAATACCTAAACCGTGACGTTGACCAATTGTGTAATACATAAGACCATCATGCGTTCCCATTACTTTGCCGTCAAATGTTTCCATTTTACCAGGTTGAGCAGGTAGGTATTGACTTAAAAATTCTTTAAAATTACGTTCTCCAATAAAACAGATTCCTGTTGAATCTTTTTTCTTAGCAGTCGCTAACCCTGCTTCTTCCGCAATTTTACGTACTTCTGGTTTTTCAATACCACCAATTGGGAACATAACATGTTTTAACTGTTCTTGAGATAATTGATTTAAGAAATACGTTTGATCTTTGTTACGGTCAATTCCTCGCAGCATAGCAACTTCCCCATCACGCTCTTCTACACGAGCATAATGACCTGTAGCTAAATAATCTGCACCCAATTTTAAGGCATGTTCTAAAAAGGCTTTAAATTTAATTTCTTTATTACACATTACATCTGGATTTGGTGTTCTTCCAGCCTTATATTCCTCTAGGAAGTACGTAAACACCTTATCCCAATATTGTTTTTCAAAATTGACCGCGTAATAAGGAATGCCGATTTGATTGCACACTTTTATGACGTCATCATAATCTTCAGTCGCTGTACATACACCAAACTCGTCGGTATCATCCCAGTTTTTCATGAAGATTCCGATGACATCATACCCTTGCTGCTTTAGTAAATAAGCAGCTACGGATGAGTCGACCCCACCAGACATTCCAACGACTACACGAATTTTTGATGGGTCTTTCGTTTCTAACATTACGTTCACCTTTTCTATTTAAATTAACAAAATTAGTTGGCTAGTCTTTTGACAATTTTCGCTGTACGTTTTGCAGCCTCAATAATATCTTCATCTGTCAGTCCCAACCCAAAACTAAATCGGATGGAATTCCTTAATTCATCTGCATTTTTTCCGAACATCGCTACTAGGACGTGGGAAGGATCGATAGAACCCGCAGTACATGCTGAGCCACTTGAAGCAAAGACTTTCGACATATCAAGATTGACTAAGAACGACTCAACATCTATTTCTTTAAAGCTTATATTTAAAACATGCTGCAAAGTATGTTCTGTATTTCCATTTACTTCAAATTGGATATTTTCATCCTTTAATTCTTTTATAAACAACTCACGGAAGTTTTTAAACTTATCCTTTTTCAGTTCAATTTCCTGTTGGGCAATTTCAACAGCTTTAGCAAAGCCTAGCGTTCCCGGTACATTTTCAGTTCCTGCACGTCGTTTTTTCTCTTGGGAACCACCAAAAAAAGTAGGGATAAGAGAGGTTCCAGTCCGTTGATATAAAAACCCAATTCCTTTAGGACCGTTTAACTTATGACTTGATACGCTTAATAGATCTACATTTAACTGATCTACATTCAGTCTTTCAATACCATAGGCTTGCACAGCATCTGTATGCAATATAGCTTGATGGTCTTTTAAAATTTCACCGATTTCCGCTATTGGTTGAACAGTTCCAACTTCGTTATTACCATACATGATTGTTACTAGTATAGTATCTTCACGTAAAGCATTTTTAAAAGTATCAATAGAAATTCGACCACTTCGATCAACAGGTAAGTAAGTAACTTCGAAGCCCTCTTTTTCTAATTTTTCACAAGCATGCATAACTGCATGGTGTTCGACTTGTGTTGTGATAATATGTTTTCCTTTATCTCTTAAAGCATAAGCAGATCCGAAAATTGCCATATTATCTGCTTCTGTACCACCACTTGTGATGATGATTTCATTATCTTTTGCACCAATGGATTTTGCTAGGACTTGTCTTGCATCATCTAAAACCTTTCGTGACGTTCGACCGACTGTATGGATACTTGATGGATTACCAAATACTTCAGACATTGCCTTAGTCATCACATTGATTACTTCTGGATGCACTGGTGAAGTCGCTGCATGGTCTAGATAAATTGCATTCATTGTTGATCAAAAACTCCTTTAATTGAGACTCAATTAGATATAAAACATATAGCCGTCATATTCAGTATCATCTTTGTAGTTTGCTAAATCTAGTAGAGAAGTTGTATCTAGTACATTTTTTACAGCGTCACGAATACGAATCCAAAGCTCTCGTTGTGGAGATTCTTCCTCATCTATACCTTCGACAGGTTGTATAGGTCCTTCTAGAACTTTAATAACATCTGCTGCCGAAATTTTCTCTGGTGGTAGTGCTAGTAAGTATCCCCCATATGCACCACGAACACTTTTAACTAATCCAGCAATACGAAGAGGAGAAACTAGTTGCTCTAAATATGCTTCGGATAATCCTTTTTCCTCTGCAATTTGTCGAAGGGGTACTGGCCCTTCTCCAAAATGTTTAGCAAGTTCAATCATAATTGTTAGGCCATATCTACCTTTTGTAGAAATTTTCATTATAAGCACCTCTATTTTACTTGTCCAAATATCTGCTCAATTATACCATAACACCTTTTATTCCACTTGGAAAAGGTCTAATTTGGGTTAATATGATATTATGATAAATTAATAATGATAAAGAATAAAGTTCGGGGGATTGTCAAATTGCAAAACGAACCGTTAGCATTCCGTATGCGACCTCGCAATTTAAATGAGGTCGTTGGTCAACAACATATTATAGGAAAATCAACAGCATTATATAAAATGATTGAAAATGGCCATGTCCCTTCTATGCTATTATATGGAGATCCTGGAATCGGGAAAACATCGATTGCCTTTGCTATTGCCGGCAGCTCAAAACTTCCTTTCTTCTCTTTAAACGCGACTCATGCAGGGAAAAAAGATGTAGAACAAATTGTTGATGAAGCAAGACTTGCAGGAAAAGTAATATTATTTCTAGATGAAATACACCGGTTCAACAAATTACAGCAAGATACACTACTTCCCCATGTTGAGAATGGATCCATCGTATTAATCGGTGCTACAACTGAAAATCCTTTTCATGATGTAAACCCAGCGATTCGTTCCCGTTGTGGAGAGATATTACAATTAAAACGACTTTCTATTGAAGATATTGTACACCTATTAAAGATTACTTTAAACGATGAGGATCGAGGTCTAGGTAAAATAAAATTTGAGATTTCAGAGGAGCAACTCGAAAAAATCGCACTAAGTTCAAATGGTGATGCACGAAAAGCACTTACTCTATTAGAATCAGTATATTTTGCTTCTGATGAGGTGGACGGTAAAACAATTGTAGAAGATCACATTATTGACCACTTAGCAAAGCGAATTGGTGTTTACGGCGATAAAGTAGGTACCCATTTTTATAATTTGTTGTCCGCTTTACAAAAGTCTGTTCGTGGCAGTGATACAAATGCTGCACTTTACTATTTAGCACATCTACTAGAAACTGGAGATTTAGTTGCTGTTTGTAGAAGATTGCTCGTCATGGCGTACGAAGATGTTGGCTTAGCAAATCCTGCAGTCGGTGCACATGTATATGCAGCAACAGAATCTGCTAAAAGACTTGGATTACCAGAAGCTAGAATCCCTTTAGCTAATGCAGTCATTGAAATGTGTTTATCCGAGAAGTCAAATTCAGCTTATTCAGCTCTGGATATGGCGATAAAAGCAATCAACGAAGGCAAAACTGGTGATATTCCCCTTCATTTGCGTGATAGTCATTATGCAGGAGCCAAAGTATTAGGACATGTTGGATACAAATATCCCCATGATACACCTATTGGAACATTTGGTGGTTGGGTTGACCAACAATATTTACCAGATAATCTTGTTGGCATGGAGTTCTACAAACCTGTCATCGCTGGGGAGGAAAAAAAACTTGCTGCCATTTACGACCGTCTTAAAACATTTAAAAAAGATAAATAATATAAGAAAGCTCACATTCATTTAACATTATAAATGAATGTGAGCTTTTAATTTATTCTTGGTGTTGGTGTAGATAAGCTAATTTCGTAGTGTAATCAAATAGAACTGATAAACTATCTTCTAACTTACAGTCTTTCTCTACAATCGAATGTTTAAATTTCCCCTTTTCACCATCAAGGAATCGTATTTCCTCAAAACTTTCACAAATCTCATCTAACAATTCATGCTCATTATTAACATTTACATTAGATAAGCAGTTTGCTGCAACTATATAACCTTCAATAATGTTTTCAACATCATCATCAGTTTGTAGATCTGTTACATGCCTTTCAGCTAATGTTTTGAAATAGATTAATCTCCCCACAACATCCAAGAATAGTGACCAGTAAACATTTGCTTTAGGTATGCCATTATTATTGACATACTTATCATAAAATTGGATAGTTTGCTGAAATAAATTATTTAATCCTTTATAAGCTTTGCCCCAATTTTGTGTTGTATCGATATAATCGAAGACAATCTGATCAGCTTTCTCTTGGAGCTGTGTTACATTTAATAGATTATTTTTTATTTCAAGTTGTGTGAACATAGTTCCCCCCCTTTTCCCAACAATAATAATAATATAACAATAAATGGTCATTCATTTTTCAGAAAATAAAAACTGACGAAAAAATCGCCATATAATTGGCGGATTTATTCATTTTTAACAATATTCTAAACTTTTTAACGCGCTTTCTAATCCATCAAAAGAAGTTTTACTCGTATAACATTATTTTTGAAATATATTCATATCTTTTAAATAAACGTGACAAATTTGTGAAATTATTGTATAACTTAAGAAAAAGTAGAATCGTAGATACTTCTTTGGGGGTAAATAGATGAATATTAGCATTATTAAGCGAAAAGATTTAGTAGAGAAGAATACAATTATTATGTTAATTTATGGACTCGCTGCAGGATTAGGTGGTACAGCACAATTTATTTTAGGAAGACCTATTGGAATCGCACTATCTCTTTTCATTCCATTAATAATTACCCTTATTTTATATCTAATTCAAAGAAAAGTAGAGTTTATGCAACGGGTTTTTCCATATCTAGTTCTGCTATCGATGATTGCAATGATTTACTTTACAATTGCATCTTTCAAAGTAACGTTAGCAACTATTGTAATGAGCTTTTTCGCATTGATTATTGGAAGTATTCATAATCAATATTCTGTTTTTATATTTGCATATGTCTGTTCATTGATAGAACTGATATTCAATTTCACATTGGATACTGGAGGTTATGCTGTAGATCCAGCGAATGTATTTGTTGTACATGCACTAATGGCATTAGCTGTTATTTTACAAGTTCGTCAAAACAAAAAAATGCAAGCTAATATCGAAAATTTGATGCTTGATGAAAATTTAAAAGCAAAACAAGAGGAACAATTACATTTAAGTTTAAATAATGCTGTGAGAAGTATTACGTCTAAATTAGAAATGATTACCGAAAGTATGAATAGTGCTACAACGGCTCAAAGTGAAATGCTCAACTCTGTCCAAGAAGTGAGTGCTGGTTCACACAGACAATCTGAACATGTTATTGAAATCGTTAAAAATACAGAACTAACCTCTTCAGAGATTTCAAATATGATTAAACAATTGCAAGACATCTTAAATGATGCAGGTAATGCAAGTGAAAATGCTGTTGTTGGTGCTAAAACAATGAGCACATTAAAAAGTGAAATAGATTCATTCACACAATTTTTCGAGGAATTAAACAAAACATTTACGGTTCTTTCTAGTAAAATTCAAGAGACTAACCAGTTCGCACAAGATATTAAAAAAGTTACAGACCAAACAAACTTACTTGCCTTAAATGCGTCCATTGAAGCAGCACGAGCAGGAGAATACGGTAAAGGATTCGCAGTAGTCGCAGATGAAATCCGCAAACTTGCCGGAAATACTGATGAAATGCTACTGAAAATAAATGAAAATTTAAAGCAAGTGAACACTTATAATGTTGATGCTCAATCGAAATTAAAAATTGGACTTGAACATATTACTATTCAAGCAAACACAGCTCAAATTTCGAATAAAACGTTTCAACAAATGTTTGAGCTAATGGATGTTCTTAAAAACAAATTAAAACAATTTACAGATGGAGCAAATTCCATAGAGAAAAATAGTATCTCGATTCAACAAAGTACAGCTGAATTTGCAGCAATTATAGAAGAAAGTTCTTCCACAATTGATCAACTAAGCAGTATATTATCAAAAGTAAATGAAGAACAAATTAAAATTAAACATCATATTGACGAGACTTATCAGGATGCTTTAAGTATAAGAAAATAAATAAGAGGTTGACCAAAGGAAAAAATCGTTTCCCTTAGTCAACCTCATTTTATTTATCCTTTACACGAGTAATTTTAACATCTTTTAGCATATCATTGATTACCCAGCTTGCAGCAAACAGACCTACAACAGAAGGTACGAAAGCGTTTGAAGATGGGGGCATTTTAGCCTTACGAATTTGTGCATTTGGATTCCCAACTTCTTCTACAACATCAGGACGAGCGACAACTGGAGATTCGTCAGAAAATACGACCATTAGTCCTTTTCGTATACCTTCTTTCTTTAGCTTATGACGAATCACTTTCGCTAGAGGATCAGTATGTGTTTTAGAGATATCTGCAATTTGGAATCTTGTTGGATCCATCTTGTTTGCAGCACCCATGCTAGAAATGATTGGGATATTTCTTTTAATACATTCGATTGCTAAGTGAACTTTATACATAACTGTGTCTGAAGCATCAATAACATAATCGATACCTAGCTCGAAAAACTTTTCATAAGTTTCTTCTGTATAGAACATATGCATATCGATCACTTCACATTCAGGGTTTATATCAGCGATACGTTCTTTCATAATCGCTGATTTTGACTTACCAATCGTTGATAAATATGCAACAAGTTGACGATTTACGTTTGTAATGTCTACATTATCTTTATCCACTAAAATAATACGGCCAACTCCACTACGAGCACAAGCCTCAGCAGCGAAAGAACCAACGCCACCTACTCCTAATATAGCAACCGTTTTATTTTTAATTTTTTCTAATCCTTCTTTTCCAATTGCTAATTCATTACGGGAAAATTGGTGTAACATGTACTATGCCTCTCAATCTATATTAGTCTAGTCGGAATTATATCATAATTTATTATTAGTGGCGAGACTAGTTTAACAGATTGTAAATTGTAAATAAAATAAAAAAATCTCCCAATTACATATAGGGAGAAAAAAGCAAGGAGTTTAGGAATTAACAAATCCCGAATTGCCGCATTTGGCAAAAAATTTTGAACCCGTACTTACCTAGGTGGGTGCTTTCAACTACTAATTAAACGTCCCGTACAAAATGCGGGCTTGTTTGCCGAGTAGAAATTTAAGCTCCCGACATCGTGTTGTTCGGTCAAAAATGATGAACTGTATCCGCTAACAATTCAGGATTCGTGTTGGTTTTATATTAACACGAATAGTCTGAATTTTCAAACGATATTGCAAAAAAAATAATAAATTTTTTAGGTATTCATGATTTTATTAATACTTAATGGATTTTCCTGATTCACTTCATATAAATAAAAAACAGGGAAATGATTTGTCATTTCCCTGTTTATATTATTTAAGATCTATTTTTAATTTAAGTTCTTGTAATTGTGCTGGTGATACTTCACTTGGTGCATTCGTTAATAAGTCGCTAGCTGTAGCTGTTTTAGGGAATGCAATTGTATCACGTAAGTTTGTACGTCCAGCAAGTAGCATTACTAATCGGTCAAGACCAAATGCTAATCCGCCATGTGGAGGAACTCCATACTCAAATGCTTCAAGTAAGAAGCCAAATTGTTCTTGAGCTTCTTCTTGTGAGAAGCCAAGTACTTCAAACATTTTTTCTTGAAGTTCACGTTCATAAATACGAAGTGACCCCCCACCAAGTTCATAACCATTTAAAACGATGTCATATGCTTGTGCACGTACCGAAGCTGGATCTGTACTCATCTTTTCGATATCTTCATCAAACGGACGTGTAAATGGATGGTGAGCTGCAGAATAGCGACCAGCTTCTTCATCATATTCTAGTAATGGCCAGTCTGTAATCCATAGGAATGCAAATTTAGATTCATCAATTAAACCTAATTCTTTTCCTAATTTCATACGTAATGCACCTAGTGATGCAGCAACGACTGAGGATTTATCAGCAACAAATAATAATAGGTCACCTGGTTCAGCATTCAATACATTTTTCAAACTGTCTACAATTTCACCTTCGAAAAATTTTGCGATTGGTCCTGTGAAACCTTCCTCTGTTACTTTAATCCATGCTAGACCCTTCGCACCATAAATTGCTACGAATTCAGTTAATGCATCAATATCTTTACGAGTAAATTTATCGCTAGCACCTTTTACATTAATTGCTTTTACTTCCCCACCATTTTCTACTGTTTGAGCGAATACTTTAAATGATGAGTCTTTAACAATCTCTGATAATTGTGTTAACTCTAAGCCAAAACGAACATCTGGTTTGTCAGATCCAAAACGGTCCATCGCTTCAGTATATGTCATTCTTTGTAAAGGTAATTGTATTTCCACATCCATTACTTCTTTCATTACTGTTTGAAGTAATTGTTCGTTCATAGCGATTATTTCATCCATCGACATGAAAGAGGTTTCAATATCTACTTGTGTAAATTCAGGTTGACGATCTGCACGTAAGTCTTCATCACGGAAGCATCGAGCGATTTGGAAGTATCTTTCAAATCCTGATACCATTAACAATTGTTTAAATAATTGTGGAGACTGAGGTAAAGCATAAAATTCACCTTCATGAACACGGGATGGTACTAAATAATCACGTGCACCTTCTGGGGTAGATTTTGTTAAGATTGGTGTCTCAACTTCTAAGAATCCTTCATTTTGTAAGAAGTTACGGATAGAACGAGTAATATCCGAACGTAGTTTAAATGTGTTGTACATTACAGGACGACGTAAATCTAAATATCGATATTTTAAACGTGTTTCTTCCCCAATTTCTACTTTATCTTCAATTGCGAATGGAGGAGTTTTCGCTTCATTAATAATTGTTATATTAGACGCAACAATTTCAATTTTTCCTGTTTTAACATTAGGATTAATTTGACTTTCATCACGAAGAACTACTTCACCTTCAATTTCTACGACATATTCACTACGAATTTTTTCAGCAATTGCTAAAGCTTCAGGTGCAGAATCGCCAAATACAACTTGAACAATTCCAGTACGGTCGCGTACATCAACAAAAATCAAACCACCTAAATCGCGGCGACGTTGTACCCATCCTTTTATAATTGCTTTCTGCCCTACATGGTGTTCACTAACTTCACCACAAGCATTTGTTCTTTGTGCCATTATTTTTACCTCCATTGAACTTCCAACTAATTTATTTATGTTCTAATAAGAAATTTACTAAATCAACAAACTGGACTTTTTCCTGGTTTCCAGTTTGCATATGTTTAATGTTTACAGCTGCTTCTTCTAGTTCAGATTCACCTATAACAATTACATATTTTGCACCAAGACGGTCTGCCGATTTCATTTGTGCTTTCATTTTACGATCTACATAATCCATATCTGCAGAAATACCTTTTGCTCTGAACGAACTTAACAATTCTACAGATTTCAATTTTGCTTCATCGCCAATAGCAACGACATAAATATCTAATGAATCTTCAACCTCAAGTTCAATTCCTTCAGCCTCTAAGGCTAACAACAATCTCTCAATTGATAATGCAAATCCGATACCCGGAACATCTGGTCCACCAATATCTTGGACTAATCCATTGTATCTACCACCACCACAAAGAGTTGTGATTGCACCAAAACCACTTGCGGTACTCATAATTTCAAATGCCGTATGATTGTAATAATCAAGGCCACGTACCAAGTTCGGATCCACAACGTATTCAATACCTAGTACATCTAAATATTCTTTTACTTTATCAAAATAAGCAGAAGAAAATTCTGTTAAGTAGTCAGTTAGTTTAGGAGCTGACTCCATTAAAGGATGTTCATGATCTACTTTACAATCCAATATACGTAATGGATTTTTTTCTAAACGGTTTTGACAATCGGAACAAAACTCACCAATTGAAGGCTTAAAGTGATTAATAAGTGCTGAACGGTGTGCATCACGAGTCTCTTTATCACCTAAAGAGTTTATGTGTAATTGTAAATCCTTTAAGCCTACTGAATGATATACGTCCATTGCAAGTGAGATTACTTCAGCATCAATAGCAGGGTCTGCTGAACCTATAGCTTCCACGCCAAATTGAACAAATTGACGATATCTTCCTGCTTGTTGTCTTTCATATCGGAACATCGGACCAATATAGGATAATTTAACTGGTTGATCTGGTATACCAAACATTTTATGTTCCACATAAGAACGTACTGCAGATGCAGTTCCTTCAGGTCTTAATGTTAAAGAACGACCTCCACGATCTTCGAAAGTATACATTTCCTTTTGTACGATATCTGTTGTATCACCAACACCACGTTGGAACAATTCAGTTTGTTCAAACATTGGTGTTCGTATTTCTTTATAGCGGTATACACGTGATAAATCACGAAGAATTGATTCAACTTTTTGCCATTTTGGAGTTTGTTCTGGCAAAATATCTTGTGTTCCACGAGGTACTTTAAACGACATAAGTATTCTCCTTTCATCTTTCTTTCATTTTGTGTAAATCGTATTTGCATTGTTTTGTGCAAAATAAAAAGCTTTCGCCCATTGCAATTTTTGCAAGGGACGAAAGCTATTAAGTTCCGCGGTTCCACCCTAGTTGATGTACGTATAGTACACCCTCTCGTGTTCGGATAACGGCCGATTCCGTTTCCCCCTACTAATTTTAATAACTTTCGAAGGAACGCCTCTCAAGTGTTGTTCACTCATACTTACTGTAGGAAAGATTTCAGCCTAAGTCTTTCCCTCTCTTTTCAGCATTGGTAACAGCTACTTTCTTGGTCAATGGCTATTATGGTTATATTTACATTACAAATTATCATACGTGTTGTCATCCAACATTGTCAACTATTTTTTATTAAACCTTTATTTCATTTACATTGTAGTTTTCCTTGTAAGTTTGTTAATATAACTAAAGTCATCAATTTAGGAAAAATATATGGATTTATTCATTTATTTCCTTATACAATATAAATTATACATTTAATAGACACCATCCCACTTATATATTGTTTTAAAGAAGGAAGAGGTGGATTTAGTTTGAAAAAACTATATAGTATCCTTGTCATTGTTATTCTACTATTAGCCATATATTTATTCACACAAAATACAAATTTAGCAACTAGTTCAGAACAAAGTAAACAAGTTGTCATTTTAAATAACGATATCAATTTACGAAAAGGACCAGGTCTAAGTTACCCTATTGCTGTTTCTGTAAACGAAGGACAAGCCTTTTCAATGATAGAACAAAAAGGTGATTGGATTTATGTTGCTAAAGATGAAGAAACAGTAGGTTGGGTACCTGCATGGCATACGTCTAGCAATGAACAAAATCAATTATCATCAAATATAAAAGTAGCTATTTCAACTGTTAATGGACTAAACGTTAGGGCTGAACCTAAGACATCTTCTGCAGTGCTCACTCAGTTATCACTTGGTAACGAAACAGTAGTTGTAAAAGAGGAAAAAAATTGGGTAAAAATAGAAGATAACTTAGGCACATCAGGGTGGGTTTCTAAAGATTATATTAATATTAAAGAAAAATCTGCAGATGTGTTAACAGAGATGAAAAGTCCTAGTGAAGTAGAATCATTTATCACCATCAAAGTGGAATCAGTTAACGTTCGTGATGAGCCAGATGCATCATCTGCTATCGTTGGTACTGTAAACAAAGAGGAAACTTTTAAAATATTAGATCAGAAAAATAATTGGTATAAAATCGAATATTCAGAAGAACAAGAAGCATGGGTTTATCGTTTTTATGGGATAGTTGATTCGATTGCTCCTTCAAGTAATGAATCAAAGTCAATAACAATTATCTATGGGGGCACTAATTTAAGAGAATCACCTTCCACAAATTCACCTGTTGTTAAACGTGCAAGTTTAGGAGAATCCTATGAAATTCTTTCTACAGAGGGAGATTGGTACGAAATAGCAATTAGCTCTAATGAGTCTGCTTATGTAGCCCAATGGGTTGTTTCATCTGATATAAAACAACAAAGCATTTCAAAAGACAAACCCGTAGTGAATCGTAAAAAAGGAACTTTAAATGGGGTTACAATCGTATTGGATCCAGGTCATGGAGGTAACGACCAAGGAACCGCGGGATATAGAGGTTCTATCGAAAAAGATATAACACTTATGACTGCACAATTATTACAAGAAAAATTGAAAAATGCTGGCGCGACTGTGTATTTAACGAGAGAATCCGATATGTATGTGGATTTAAGGAAAAGGGTTTCAGTCGCTCATACATACGCTGCCGATGCGTTTATTAGTATTCATTACGATGCTACTGATGATTCAACTATTTCCGGATTTACAACGTACTATTACCACGATTATCAACAAAAGCTCGCACAATTTGTAAATGATAGTCTAGCTAAAAAAGTAACTCTTAGAGATCGAGGTGCTCAAATAGGCGATTATTTAGTATTACGTGAAAATTATCAGAATGCTATTTTAATAGAACTAGGGTATTTAAGTAATCCAACTGAAGAAAGAGTTATTACTACTGATTTTTACAGGGAACAAGCAACCCTAGGGATTTATGAGGGAATTATTAATTACTTCGATGCTCAATTACAGTAAGAAAGACGGGAAATGATCCCGTCTTTTACATTTTTGCTAATAATCTTTTTGCAATTGCATGGAACTCATCAGGCCCTATTCCTGGAGCAAATTCTTCTGGGAGTTCATCTAAATTAGGGACTTTCCCTGATGTTTCAGGTATCCCCTCTTTTACAATTAACTTCTCTCCAGTTTGTGGATGTGGACCTTTCCAAATTTTATTAATATCTGTATAATCCCCAACGTAGTTCCATGTAAATAAAACATTACCATAACCACGATCCTCATATTTTCTAGCTGCGTCAAATACTCGATTATCAAGATTAGGTATTGGTAACATTTTTGTTACATCAACGCCAGTAGCCATTTCTAGTGCCTTAGCATATGCAACAATATGTGTTCCTCCGCGCACTAATAAATACCCAATCATTTCTCTTGCAACAGGGTGATCCGTCATTTCATAGACTCTCATCTTGTGTGTACGTGCACCACATTCTAAGAAGAAGTTATGAAGTAGATCTAATACTAAGTTCCCACTCGTAAAAACATTTTCACCAGTCCATGGTAACCCCATTGAATCATGTGGAGAAGACGTTTGCGCAGTTGCAATAAATGCTTTAGCATTTCTCATGTTTTTACCGTTCTGAAGCGGTGTTAAGTCTGGAGCTGCTGGAAATGATGCTCCTTTATTTAATAAATTTATCGTTGTTGCAACTAATTCAACATGACCAAATTCCTCTGCAGTGATACTTGCTACTAAATCATAGAAGGGTTTCAATTTCACTTTTCCACGGAAATTAAAAGATTGGTACATATAATTATTTAATGTACTCATTTCACCAAATTTTCCACCAAGCAATTCTTGTACAGCAGATGCTGCATTAACATCACCATATTCGACTTCTGGCAATTCTATAGCTAATCGATTTACTCGTTGAAACAAAAAAACACCTCCTAATTGTCACTTGTAACATATGACTGGGAGGAGGTGTATATTCTACCTAAATTATTAAATTTGTCGCCCTAAAGTAACCCAGACGATTTCATCCGTACGTATGAAGAATGGTACATGACAGATGTCTAATACTATATGATCTGGATAAACATGTGTTAAAACTCCATGGTGAAGTGTTTTGGCTGTCGTTTGAACTGCTACATAATTTCCAATAAACCCTTTCACTGTTTCAGAATAATAAGGGCTAGTTAATCCACTACCCATTTTTCCACTCCTTTATAAATCAATTCCCTTATATAATATGGAATGGAATAACTTCATGATACTATTTACTTAGATTCTACAATAACAGTTACTGGCCCATCATTAATTAGTGAAACATCCATCATAGCTCCAAAAATACCTGTTTCAACTTTCAAACCATACACCCTTAATTGATCGTTAAAGGCTTCCCATAAAGGAAGAGCTACTTCCGGTCTAGCCGCTTCAATAAAGCTAGGTCTTCTCCCTTTTTTTGTTTCAGCATAAAGAGTAAATTGAGAAACAGATAAAATGTCGCCACCATGCTCTATTATAGAGCGATTCATTTTCCCATCTTCATCTTCCCACAATCTAATTTCAGCAACTTTTTTTGCTACGTACTTAACATCTTCTAAAGTGTCACTGTGGGTTAAACCGACTAATAAAACGTATCCCTTTTCAATAGCACCAGTGACTTCACCATCAACTGTCACCGATGCTTGTTTACTACGCTGTATAACTACTTTCATTACCTTACCACTACCTTAAATTTAATTAATCACTCGTTGAACCGAATAAATGTCTGGAAGTTGTTTAATCTTTTCTACCACTTTATGCAATGCAGTAATATTGGAAATTGAAATAGTTAAATGAAGTGTAGCAATTTTGTTGTAATCTGCTTTACCTGTTACAGCTAAAATGTTCACTCTTGTATCAGTAACTGCATGCATGACATCATTTAAAATCCCCGGACGATCATAAGCATAAACTTCAATGTCAACTGGATATTCTTTTCTTGACTGAGTTTCACTATGTTCCCATTCAACTTCAATTAGTCGTTCGTTGTCGTTTTCATTTACATTTGGACAATCTGCACGGTGAACAGATACACCTCGACCTTTTGTAATAAATCCAACAATCTCATCCCCTGGTACTGGTGTACAACAGCGAGATAAACGGATTAATAAATTATCAATACCTCTTACTATTACACCAGATTCTGTACGTTTTTTAGGAGTTGGATTTTGCATCTCTTTTACAATCTTTTCGAGTGCTTCCTCTTTCTCACGTTCTCGACGTTTCTTTTCCGCAAGACGATTCACAAGTTGCTGGGCAGTAATACCACCTACACCAACAGCTGCATATAAATCTTCCTCATTTGTAAAATTAAGCTTTTCAAGTACTCGTTTCACATTTTCAGTCGATAAAACTTCTTTACTATCAAAGCCTTGAGCTTTTATTTCTTTTTCTACTAAATCTTTTCCTTTTAGTACATTTTCTTCACGCAAATGCTTTTTAAAGAATTGCTTAATTTTATGTTTTGCTTGGGAGCTTTGAGCAAGTTTCAGCCAATCTCGGCTAGGTCCAAAAGATTGCTTTGAAGTTAATATTTCAATTATATCCCCTGTTTTTAACGGTGTATCTAAAGGAACCATCTTTCCGTTCACTTTCGCACCAATTGTACGATTTCCTACTTCCGAGTGTACTCGATATGCAAAATCAATTGGTACAGATCCTGATGGTAATTCAATTACTTCTCCTTTAGGGGTAAATACGTAAACCATATCAGAGAATAAATCAAATTTTAATGACTCCATAAATTCTTCAGCATTGGAAGATTCATTTTGGAATTCTAATATTTCTCTAAACCATGTCAGTTTTTGGTCGATACTTTCCTTATCTTGTTTAACAGTTTTTCCTTCTTTATATGCCCAGTGAGCTGCAATCCCGTATTCTGCAATTTCATGCATCTCTCTTGTTCGAATTTGCACTTCTAATGGGTCCCCAAACGGTCCAATAACAGTTGTGTGTAAAGATTGATATAAATTTTGTTTGGGCATTGCAATATAATCTTTAAAACGACCTGGCATTGGTTTCCATAAAGTGTGGACAATTCCTAGTACTGCATAGCAATCTTTAATGCTATCTACTAAAATACGAACAGCTAGTAAATCATATATTTCATTAAATTGTTTATTTTGTAAAATCATTTTACGGTAGATGCTGTAAATATGTTTTGGTCGACCGTAAATGTCTGCATTGATCTCTACTAAATGAAGTTGGCTTCTTATTTCGTTCATAACATCTTCTAAGTAAGCCTCACGTTCGACACGTTTTCTCTTCATAAGACTAACAATGCGATAATATTGTTGTGGATTTAGATAACGTAAAGCCGTATCTTCGAGCTCCCATTTAACTTTGGAAATCCCTAGGCGATGAGCAAGTGGTGCGAATATTTCTAAAGTTTCGTTGGATATTCTACGTTGTTTTTCAGTGGAAAGATGCTTAAGTGTTCGCATGTTATGTAGGCGGTCTGCAAGTTTAATTAATATTACTCGTATGTCTTGTGCCATAGCAACGAACATTTTACGATGAGTCTCAGCCTGCTGTTCCTTTTTAGAACGATATTTAATTTTCTCAAGCTTTGTTACGCCATCAACTAACATCGCCACTTCTTCATTAAATTCGCGTACTAAATCATCTCGTGTTACCGTTGTATCTTCAACGACATCATGTAGAAAACCCGCTGCAACGGTTTCAGGATCCATCTGTAGCTCTGCTAAAATACCAGCAACTTGAATGGGATGAATAATATATGGTTCTCCAGAACTCCTAAGTTGCTCTTTATGCGCTTCTTTTGCAACTTCGTACGCCTTCTTTACGAAATCCACATGTTCATCATTCATATACGCTTTGACTTTCGAAAATACATCCTCGGGCGTCAAAATTTGCTCTTTCGCCATTAGTTGTCCACCTTGCTAATAAATTTTCATAATTAATAGATATATAAATTTTATTGTATAAAATGTAAGTATAAAATGTAAAGTTAAGTGGCTAATATCTTTAAAAAATCAGATTAATTTGTCATATTCCCACCTTTTTTGTCACACTCCATTCATAATTATTCCATTAATTGTATTTAAAAAACCTCTCCTATTGTAAATACAATAAGAGAGGTAAATATGAATTTAATAAGTGATTAAAGTTTTAATTGGATATTTGCCGATTTTATCACGGCCATGTAGTTCTTCAAGCTCTATAATGAAAGCACAGCCTGAAACTACTCCACCTAATTTTTCAACTAACTGAATTGTAGCATCTACTGTACCACCAGTAGCCAATAAATCGTCAACGATTAAAACTTTTTGACCTGGTTTTACAGCATCTTTGTGCATTGTTAACACATCTGTGCCATACTCTAAACCATACTCAACACGTACAACATCACGTGGTAATTTACCTTCCTTACGAACAGGCGCAAAGCCGATTTCAAGTGCGTAAGCTACAGGACAACCGATAATAAATCCGCGCGCTTCAGGACCAACGATAATTTCCGCTCCAACTTCTTTTGCAAATTTTACGATCTCATCAGCAGCATATTTAAATGCTGGTCCATTATCCATAATTGTTGTAATATCTTTAAAACTGATCCCTTCTTTTGGCCAGTTTTCAACTGTTGTTACATACTGCTTTAAATCCATTAAGAAAATCCTCCTGATATTAGGAATATTGATATTCCTTTGATGTCATTAATTCGTAAAAATATTGTTTCAAATCTTGATAGTTCGCATATAAAAACTTCTGCTCAATTTCTAATTGTTGTACGCGTAATTTATATGTAGGTGCTTCTTCAAGAGTTCGTTTTGGTGCTCCTTCTACTAAAGAAATCAGACCATTGTTTATTGTAACAAATCCTAGCTCAAAAAACACGGTTGTCATAAATTTGATGATTTCTATTTTTAATCCACTAACATTTGCTAATTGTTGAATTTTTTCATTTATATTAAAGGATGGTCTTTGTTTAATAAAAGTATAATACCAAGCAAAATGTTCTCTTGTAGGCATTCCATTAAAGAATTGTGAATCTTGTGTATAAAATACAGCATAAATTCTAGACGGTTTCGCCTCAGCTATAACTTGTTCTATTTCCTGCATAGTATTTGGTAAATCCAAAAGAACTATATATGGCTCTTTTGAATAATGTAAACTTTTGTTGTACAAATGAATCGAATCTGAGATCAAAGTTTGGTATTGATTGATTGTTTCTTGTTTGAATGCAATATAAACCACATTTTCTTTTGGAATAAGCTGAATCCAGCGATGAGATTGAACCTTGCCTCGATAATCAAATAATTGCCACTCATCAGTTTGTATATCAGTTATCATCAATTGAGGTTTTTTCCTACCTTGCCATTCATTAATTTGCAAATCTCCAACAAAGGATACCTTTACTCCATAAGAAATTTCTTCGTGTAAATAACCTTTATCAAAACCTATGGCATCAAGTAAACCGTAATCATCTTCTAATTCCATTTTTAAATGGTTTTCTTGTGCACCAATCTTTTTCATGGAACGAACTTTAACATCTTGAATTGTATAAATCGGTTTTGAAAATCCAGTTCCAAATGGTCCTAGTTTTTTAATTTCCTCAATTGCCTCAACAGTAATTTCAGATAATTCTACAGGAACATCAATTGTTAATTTGGGAGTCAGTAATTCTTCAGTTAAACACTCTGTCGCTTGTATGTGAAGTCGATTTCGTAACTCGTCCACATACTCCAATGGGAATGTCATACCAGCAGCCATAGGATGGCCACCAAAATGAGGTAATATTTCACGATTTTTTGCCAATTCATTATACATGTGGAAGCCTTCAATACTTCGTGCAGATCCTTTTGCAAATCCTTTTTCAATGTCTAATGATAATACAATCGTTGGCTTATAATAAAGTTCTACTAATCGTGATGCAACAATTCCAATAACCCCTGGATTCCAACCTTCTTTTGCAATAACTAAAACTTGAGAGTTGGCTATAGTGTCATCGTTTTCAATCATACTAATTGCTTCTTCAGTAATTGACTTCACTATTTCTTTACGTTCTACATTTTTCTTGTTTAGGAGTTTTGCCCCATCAGCTGCACTAAATGAATCGTCACTCATTAAAAATTCCACACCTGGAGATGCACTACCTAAACGGCCAATTGCATTTAGTCTAGGACCAAAATAAAATCCAATACTATCTTCATCGATTTCATGTTGATTTACACCTGAAACTTCACATAATGCTTTTACCCAAGGATTCGATGACCTTTTCAAATAATTAATACCTTGTTGAACAAAATAACGATTTTCTCCTACTAAGGGGACTAAGTCTGCAACAGTTCCAATTGCAACGAATTCATACAAATGTGTTGGTATATGACCATAGAGCGCTTGTGCTAACTTAAATGCAACTCCAACGCCTGCTAATTCAGGAAATGGATATTGTCCTTCCGGAACGCGAGGATGAATAATTACATCAGCTGGTGGTAATACATCTCCTGCTTCATGGTGATCTGTGACAATGACATCCATATCTAACTCTTTAGCAATACGAATAGGTTCTATACCACTTATACCATTATCAACTGTAATGATTAAATCTACTCCAGACTCATGAAGTTGTTGAAACAACTCTGTATGAGGTCCGTATCCATGTGTAAATCGATTAGGAATCATATAGTCTACATTTGCTCCTAATTCTTGCAATGTACGCAACATAACTGTTGTACTTGATATTCCATCGGCATCATAATCGCCATATATACATATATTTTCATTATTTTCAATTGCTTTATTAATACGTTCTACCGCATCACTCATTCCTTGTAGTAAAAACGGATCATGTAAATTGCTATCATCCATGTTTAAGATAGAATGTGCATCACTTGCTCGTTCAACACCTCGAGAAATGAGTATTTTGGATGCTATTGATGAAATGCCTAATTCAGTTTGTAATTGTTTAACGAGTTCTTCATTTGGTTTTTGAACAACCCACTTCTTCTTCGATTTAATCAAACTACTCACTTCCTTACCATTGTTCATTATACATAATAAATATTAAAATAAGTTATTTTTAATATTTTTAAAGATTTATAGAAATAAAAAAACGGTTAATTCAATGAATGAATTTGACCGTGTATAATTTATGAGTTCATTTTTTACTTATCAGTAGAATTCTTTTGGTTTTCTGCTGCCAATTTTATATTTTGTTTATTAACTTTTGCTTTTATTTTATCATAGTTAGGGATTAATTTTTTCTAATTCTTTAATTTTTTTTGCATTCAATAGATTTTAAATCCCGTAAAACAAGTACTAATGATGACACCTAATAATAAGAATTGCTATTATTAATAAAAAAGGAATGTAGCGAAGTTTAACTTTCGCCACATTCCTCTATTTTTTATACATTAAACAACTGGCTCGTCTGAACCCCACTGTTTTTTCTCTTTCATTACAACTTTTGTACCTTTGTTCTTCATTTGACGTACTTTTAACGTGTACCAAAGTTGAGCAGCGATACAGATCGAAGAGTACATACCAGTTACTAAACCTATAATTAAAGCAATAGAGAAGTTTTGAATAGCTGGAGCACCTAATATTAACAATGCAACAACTACGATAATTACAGTTAACACTGTGTTAATTGAACGACCCATTGTTTGTCTTAAAGATTTGTTTACAATTTCAGCTAACTCTTCAGGTGTTGAAATTTCACCTCTTCGGTCAACATTTTCACGAATTCGGTCAAATGTAACGATTGTATCGTTTATAGAGTAACCTACAATCGTTAAGACAGCTGCAATAAATGTTATGTCTACTTCTATTCTAAAGAAACTAAACAGTGCTACGATAAAGAATACGTCATGTAGTAACGAAACGATAGCACCTACACCCATTCGCCATTCAAATCGGATAGCAACATAAATAATAATACCTAATGCTGCAATGGCCAATGCGTAGATAGCATTTTTCACTAGCTCTTGTCCAACTGTTGGTGAAACTGTACTAACACTTGGCTCATGACCATAATCTTTTAACACTACTTCTTTAAATTCTAATATCTCAGCTTGAGTTAAATCATCTTTATAACGGATTACTGCTATATTTTGCTCTTCTCCAGATATTACAACATCCTCAGATGGGAAACCTATAGTTGAAATATAATCAGTAATTTCCTCTTGAGTAATTGCTTCATTTGATAATACTTCTACACGTGTACCACTAGAGAAATCAATTCCTAAATTTAATCTGAAAATGCTAATAATTACTACACCAACAATTAGTATTAGCATTGAGAATGTATAGAATTTTTTTCGATGATGTACAAAATCTAATCGATCAAAATTTGTAGTTAAATCTAAAGAAGTTAATTCTTCAGATTCGTTGTGTATTTTTGATTTACGAACACCATATAAAAATGGGTTATCAAAATAACCACTTTGCACTAGTAAACCTAGTAATACACGAGATAACCACACTGCAGTAACGAAACTTAAGACAATTGAAATCATTAATGTTGTAGCAAATCCTTTTACAGAACTTGTACCAAACCAGAATAATACCCCGGCAGCTAATAATGTAGTTAACTGAGCATCAATGATGGCAGATAGCGATTGTCTTGATCCTAAATGATAAGCTTCTTTTGCACTCTTACCAACACGCAATTCCTCACGAATACGTTCAGCAGTCAAGATGTTTGCGTCTACAGCCATACCTATACCTAAAACTAGGGCTGCAATTCCTGGTAAAGTTAATACTGCTTGAATTGAATTGAATACCCATAGTACTAAGTATGTAAAAACTGATAATGTAATAATAGAGATTAAACCAGGTAAACGGTAATAGAATAACATAAAGATGAAAATTAATAGTACACCTATAACACTTGCATAAACTGTACTTTTTAATGCTTGTTCACCGAATTGAGCACCTACAGAAGTAGAATAAATCTCAGTTAATTTTACTGGTAATGCACCTGCGTTTAACACACTTGCGAAATCTTTCGTTTCTTGAACTGTGAAATTACCGGTAATCATTACATTTGTTGTATTTAATACTTGACTAACAGTCGCAGCAGAAATAAATTTTTGTTGTTCTTCAGGTTTTAAAACTTCTTGTGCGTAACTATCTACACCCTCTTCAAAATCTAGCCAAACAACAAGAAAATTTTGTCCTGGAGGCATTTGCGAAACCTGTCTTGTAACTTCAGCAAATTTTCCAGCATCTTTTAAAGTTAAAGTAACAATTGGTTGGTTAGTATCACTAAATGAGCCAGCTGCTCCACCTTCTACTAAATCCGTTCCATCTAATAATAAGTTATCATTTACATCACGGAATGATAAGTTAGCAGTACTCGATAGAAGCTCACGTGCTGACGATTGATCATCAAGTCCTGCAAGTTGAACACGTATACGGTTTTCACCTTCTACTTGAATACTAGGTTCACTTACACCAAATTGATTGATACGGTTGTTTAAAGCAGTTGTTGTATCTGCTAATATATCAGATGTTATTGGTTGACCTTCTTTTAATGGTGTAACTTCATATAATACTTCAAAACCACCTTGTAAATCTAAGCCGAGTTTTACATCTTCTAATATCCCTTTAACTGTTCCACCCATTGCTGCAAACAAAACGACAACAACGACTAGAAAAGCTAATATACGGCTTTTTAATTTCATGCATAATCCTCCTTGGGTGTATGTATACAACTTATAAAACAAAAAAACGCATAGAGCGTCTTTTGCTTAAATGCTATCGTTCTACTAACGGATTAGCATAGTTCTTAACAACTTAGAACTCGAATCTTCTTTAAAGCAACAAACTTATTATGTAACACGAATTGCATGGTGTCAAATCAATATAAACAAACTGTAACGTTATGTTTGATGATTTTTTTTCGGTTCTTTTCTAAATAGCTCATTCAATTCATCTTGATTTAATTCCCCAAACCAATCAGAAGTGCTAAATGATTTAATTTGGGTATAACTAACAATTTCTGATGCTGAAATGGAAAAGATTGTTTCTACTACTTCATATAATTTTAACTCTTCAATAATCTTTTTTCTCCATTTTTTATTTACACAATAATTCCACAAATCTTCTTTTGTAATATGTTCATAACCATAATGCTGAAACTCTTCAATTTTACTTTGTAAAGCAGGTAAAATTTTTTTAAATAAATCAGGATGTAGATTCTCCATTTGTTTTCACCCCAAAGATTAGATTTGTTTTAACTTGTGTAGTACGAGCATACAAATATTGTAGCGGATATTTCTTGAAATGAGAAGGGATTGAATAAATGGGATCGTTTGTTAGAGGGACCGTTTTTTTAATGATTGTTATTTTCTTATCTAAGTTGTTCGGCTTTGTATATAGAATGCAGTTTATGAGGGTGGCCGGGGAAGAAGTAGTCGGGGTATATATGACCGCCTACCCTGCTTATATCTTCTTTATCTCACTCGTACAAATAGGACTACCTATCGCTGTAGCAAAAATCATTGCAGAATTTTATGCGAAAAAGCGAATTGGACAACTTAAAGCTGTTATGTCAACAGCCATTAAGTGGTCCATTGCTTCTATGATTGTTTTTATACCAATTCTTTACTTCTTCATTCCATTTTTAGCTGGTACACTTTTACAGAATGAAGCTACAAAAGTAACACTATATATCGCATTAGGCGCAGTTCCAATAGTTGTAATTTCTGGACTTATTCGCGGTTATTTACAAGGTGTAACTAAAATCTCGCCTACAGCTTGGTCACAAATGATTGAACAATTAGTACGAATTGCCCTTATTTCAATGATTTTACCTGCTTTTATTGTACAAGGTAATCCAGAAATGACGGCCGCGTATGCTATGGCAATAACTGCTATCGGTGAAGTTGTATCTTTCATCTATTTATATCTACATTATCTTTATACAAAATCAAAATTAAAATCAACAGAAAAACCAAAACCATATCCTGCTATGCCGCTCCTTAGAATTGCCGTTCCATCAGCAGGTAGTCGCTTATTCGGAACATTTACTTGGTTTTTAGAACCAATCATCTTTTTAAAAGCATTGACGATAGCTGGTTTAACTGCAGCGGGTGCCACAACTTTATATGGAGTAATATCCGGTGTTCATATTCCGTTATTACTATTTCCTTCATTTATTCCAAACGCTTTAGCAATTGTTTTGATTCCAGCGGTAAGTAGCGCAATCGCTAGAAACAATTATTCATTGCTAAATGATCGTATCGAGATTTCATTAAGAATGTCTTCATTAATCGGTTGTTATGCAGCTGCCTATTTTTTCTTACATGGCGATGAATTAGCATTAATGTTATTTGGTCTAGAAGATACAAAAGGTTATATGCGCATACTAGCTCCAATCTTTTATTTTTACTATATTCAAAGCCCATTACATTCGATTTTACAAGCCGTTGATGAAGCTCGGGCTGCAATGATGAACTCAATTTATGGTGGTTTAGGAAAGTTGTTTATTATGTTTGTACTAGCCTCTCAAGCTTCAATTGCTGAATATGGTGCGATTATTGCAATCGGGTTTGGTGTGTTGATGACGTCGTTTTTACATATTGCAACTATTCGCCAACATAAAATGATTGCTGGAGGCTTCCGATTCTTTGTCATTCCATATGTTGTATTTATAGCAACTTGTATTATTCAAAGTTATCTGTTACCAATGCTCAATTTTAATTTTTGGACAAATAGTGCGATTACTTTAGGAATTGTTACATTACTTTTAATTATCTTAAATCAGTTCCGTTTAAGTGATTTTAGATATTTACGATCTATTGTTTCCCGTCAATAGGAGTGCCTTTTAGTTGGACATGTAAATCATAATCTTCATAACAACAATAAAAAATTTCATCTATATTATTGTAGCCTTTTGTTATTAGCGTATCTTTGAGCCATTGTTCATCTTTATCTATCATCCTTAAATGTCTTTCTATTACATCACCATCGACAATTAAGGGGATAATGAGTGGGTCGTCATCTTTTAAAAACACAGATAATTTTCCTGATGGCTCTAGATATGCATAGGCAATATTTTTTATAGATGGCACTCTTTCTTCTCGTAATTGCTGGAATAAGTCATCTAAGTTATATCGTTGTTTTCTCATTTCTTCTTCGTTAATGACTCCATTTTTAACGACTAAAGAAGGATCGCCATCGATTAAATCTCTTACTTTTTTACTTTTTAAAGCAAGTAACGAATTAAAATACTGAATGAGGAACAATAGGATTATTGGAAAAATAGTTGGTAGTAGCTCTTTCTCCATATCTTCCAAGGCAAAAGCAACACATTCAGCAATTAATACAAAGACAACTAAATCCATTATACTTAACTCGCCAACTTCCCTTTTTCCCATTAATCGGAAAATGACAAGTATTAAAATATATAAAATAATAGTCCGAAAAATTATTTCTAAATAAATTTCCACCTCAAAACTCCCTTTCTAATCTCATTGTTTGCACTATAAAAGGGAACTATTCATCGTAATAAATGAAAAAAGCTTACGAATAAAGGTTGTCCTAAATTCGTAAGCTTTTTATTTGTTATTCTGTAATTACACGACCAATTGCTTGACGCTCAAATTTCATACGAGTTTTCCCATCAACTAAGATGTACACAGCAGTATCTTCAATCGCATCGATTTCACCATGAAGTCCACCGATTGTTACAACCTGATCTCCACGTTTAAGGCTATTTTGCATTTGAACAGTTGCTTTTTGTCTTTTTTGTGCTGGACGAATTAAGATAAACCACATCGCCGCAAACATGATAATAATTGGTAGCAAACTATATAATGTATCCAAACTTTTTCCCCCTTTCTAAATCTCACTTAAATAGTATAGTATAATTTTAATTAAAAAAGCGATTTCAAACTATTATTTTTATGAAAATAATCAAAATATGATAAAAATTTGAAGATTTTCATTATATTTTTACTATTATATAAGAACTAGAAGTTTTTTGCATCAGGTTTATTAAAACCATATTTTTCGAAAAATTCTTCTCGGAAGTCACCTAAACGATCTTCTCGAATCGCTTGGCGTACTTGTTCCATTAGTTTTAATAAGAATTGTAAATTATGATAAGTTGTAAGTCTAATACCGAATGTTTCACCAGCTTTTATTAAGTGTCTAATATAAGCTCTTGAATAGTTTTTACATGTGTAACAATCACAATTTGGATCAAGAGGTCCAAAATCTTTTGCATATTGTGCATTTTTCACAACTAGTCTACCTTCTGATGTCATCAATGTACCGTTACGAGCAATTCGTGTTGGTAATACACAATCAAACATATCTACTCCGCGAATCGCACCATCAATTAAGGAATCAGGTGAACCAACGCCCATAAGGTAACGAGGTTTATCAAACGGCATGAGCGGTGTTGTAAATTCAAGTACTTTATTCATCACATCTTTTGGTTCCCCTACAGACAGCCCACCAATTGCATATCCTGGGAAATCTAGTTCAACAAGGGCTTCTGCTGAACGTTTTCTTAAATCTTCAAATTCGCCACCTTGAATAATACCAAACAAACCTTGCTCTTCTGGACGGCTATGTGCTTCTTTACAACGTTTTGCCCAACGAGTTGTACGATCTACAGAAGCTAACATATATTCATAAGTTGCTGGGTATGGTGGACACTCATCAAATGCCATAATAATATCCGCGCCTAAATCGTTCTGAACTTGAATCGATTTTTCTGGACTTAAGAACAGCTTGTCCCCATTTAAATGGTTGCGAAAGTATACTCCCTCTTCTTCAATTTTACGAAAATCACTTAAAGAAAATACTTGGAAACCACCAGAATCCGTTAAAATAGCTCTGTCCCAGTTCATGAATTTATGAAGCCCACCCGCTTCTTTCACGATTTCGTTCCCTGGACGTAACCATAAATGATAAGTGTTTGATAGAATGATCCCTGCACCCATCTCTTTCACTTCTTCAGGTGACATTGTTTTTACGGTTGCTTGTGTTCCAACAGGCATAAATGCAGGTGTTTCAAAAGAACCATGCGGCGTGTGAACGATTCCTAGTCTAGCTCCAGTTTGTTTACATGTTTTAATATGTTCATATCTTATTGCTGGTTGTGTCATAAAAAATTCCTTTCATAATGAAGTAAGCACAGTACTTCGGTTTCTTTTTAGGTTTCCCCATTTTAATGTAATTTTATCAATTTTAACAAATGTTTAATCACGAATTGGGCGAATAAACATTGCATCACCGAAGCTGAAGAATCGATACCTTTCTTCGACAGCTTTCCTATATGCACTTAAAATTATATCTCTAGATGTTAATGCACTTACTAACATAACTAAAGTAGATTTAGGTAAATGGAAGTTTGTAATTAACCCATCTATTGCTTTATATTCGAAACCTGGATAGATAAAGATGTTTGTCCATCCTTGTTCGGCACGTATTTCACCATCGTATTTTTGAGCAATTGTTTCAAGTGTACGAGTGGAAGTTGTTCCTACAGCAATTACTTTTCCACCATTAACTTTCGTATGATTAATCGTATTTGCTGCTTCCTCTGTAACACTATAAAATTCAGAGTGCATATCGTGACTTTCAATAGAGTCTACACTTACAGGACGGAAAGTTCCAAGCCCAACATGTAGTGTGATAAAAACAATTTCTACGCCTTTAGCTTTTATTTTGTCCAATATTTCATTGGTAAAGTGTAATCCAGCTGTAGGTGCTGCTGCAGATCCAATCGCTTTCGAGTAAACGGTTTGATAACGTTCACGATCGTCTAGCTTCTCATGAATATATGGCGGAAGTGGCATTTCACCAAGTTGGTCTAATATTTCATAAAAAATACCGTCATAACTAAACTTAAACATTCGCCCACCGTGATCTAATTCACCGGTACAAGTAGCTTTTAGCAAACCATTTCCAAATGTTATTTCTGTACCGATTTTTACTCGTTTCGCTGGTTTTACTAACGTTTCCCACTCATCATCTTGACCTTGTTTTAACAACAACAATTCGATATGGGCACCTGTACCTTCCTTTGTACCAAAAAGTCTTGCTGGCATAACTCGTGTATCATTTAAAACAAGACAATCTCCTTCATGTATTTCATCTAGAATATGTGGAAATTGATGGTGTTCTACCTCTCCAGTTTGACGGTCGACAACCATTAACCGACTTGCAGTTCTATCTTCTAATGGTGTTTGAGCTATTAGTTCTTCAGGTAATTCAAAATCAAAATCTTCTACTTTCATGTTGAAACTTCCTTTTTTTAAGTTTGATGTGGGTAACCAAAATGATCGTACGCTAAGACGCTTGCAACACGACCACGTGGTGTTCTTTGTATAAATCCAATTTGCATTAAATATGGTTCGTATACATCCTCAATTGTTACCCTTTCTTCACCAATTGATGCAGCAAGAGTATCCAACCCAACAGGTCCGCCTTTAAAACTTTCAATCATACTTTTTATTAACTTATGGTCAATATGATCAAGGCCTAAAGGATCTACTTGGAGTAGTTGGAGTGCTTGATTGGCAATTGGTAGTGAAATTACACCATCTCCAATGACTTGTGCATAATCCCTTACTCTTTTTAATAATCGATTGGCTATTCTTGGGGTACCACGGGAGCGTCTAGCAATTTCTCTGGCAGCTGATCTTTCAATATCAACTTCAAATAGTTTAGCACTTCGAAGCACAATTTCAATTAGAGAGGATTCATCATAATATTCTAGGCGTAACATTACACCAAAACGGTCTCTAAAGGGGGCTGATAATGCTCCCGCTCTCGTAGTAGCCCCTACTAAAGTAAAAGGAGGTAAATCTAATCGAACTGTTCTTGCTTCATGTCCCTTTCCAATAACAATGTCTAAAGAATAATCCTCCATCGCTGGATATAGGACTTCTTCAATCGCTCTTGATAGACGATGAATTTCATCAATAAACAATACATCACCAGGTTCGAGAGAACTAACGATTGCAGCTAAGTCTCCAGGCCTTTCAATGGCAGGGCCACTAGTCATTCGTATGTTAACATTCATCTCATTCGCAATAATACTAGCTAGAGTTGTTTTCCCTAATCCAGGGGGTCCATACAAAAGCACATGATCTAAGCTTTCTTCACGGAGTTTTGCTGCCTCTATAAAAATCTTTAAACTTTCTTTTACTTTCGGTTGTCCTATATATTGAATTAGTTTTTGTGGCCTTAGGGAAAATTCAAATTGTTCATCAAACTCATTTGCATTACTTGAAATAATTCGATCAGACATGCAATCTCCCCCTTACTTCACTGTTAATAATAGTTGTAAAGCTTGTTTCATATAGCTTTCAGTCGTTGTTAATGAATCATTCTCTTCAAGTTGAGGCTTAATTTTATTTAGCTCTTTATCTGAATAACCAAGGGCACCTAAAGCTAAAATTGCTTCTTCTAAATGTTGTTGATTCGGATTCACTCCGAATAATGGTAATTCATCTTCTTTACTTGGTATAACTAAGTTAGGATCATTCATAAGACTTCCTAGTTTTCCTTTTAAGTCAAGAATCATTTGACGGGCTGTTTTCTTTCCCACCCCAGGAAATTTAACTAAGAAAGCTTCATCTTCACTTTCAATCGCTGAGATTACCTGTGATGGGTTACCACTTGCTAAAATAGCGAGTGCTCCTTTAGGTCCTATCCCCGATACCTGCAATAGTTTTCTAAATAGTTCACGTTGTTCAATTGTTTTAAACCCAAATAACTGTTGAACATCTTCACGCACATGCATATGTATATAAACTTGCTGATTAGCTTCCACGATTTGAAAAGCGAAAGGATTCGGCGTGTAGATACACCACCCGATTTGATTTTGTTCCAGAACAATATATTCATGACTAACACGTTTTACTTGACCAATAATATAATCATACATTGCTATCCCTCACATTCACATCTATCAATTATAGCATATTGGAACTAGAATACTAATCGTAACATGACACATATATAAAAGACCGTCTTAAACAAGACGGCCTCATTTTTTCGATTTATATTTAACAATAGAACAATAATTCTTTACCTAATTCTTTCACTTTTTGCAATTAACAAAGGCCAATGCCTTAATGCATTTTCTGTAAATGGCATTATATAGTCTAAGAAGGCTTCCTTTTCAATATCACCAAGTTGTAAAATATACAACCATTCCCGTAATAGCTCATTCGGATATTGGAGATAGTGCAGTTTACGAAGACATGTATCCTTCAAATATTGATTTTCATTTAATAATTTTTGCAGATCATAGTTAACTGTTGGAAGCGCTCGGTGTAACCATAATATTAATTCATCAGCTGGATCTCCAACGACTGATAAATCAAAATCAATAATTTTCATACCATCTCTAGTAATTAAGAAATTATGATGAACAACATCACCGTGCAATAACGTAAGATTTGAAGGATTTTTTTCGGTTTTCTTCCGCATTTTCCTCAATGTTCTTTCTGCATAATGCGTAATATCATAATATGACTGTTGTAAATACGGAACGAGTTCTTTTTCATGAGATAAAAATCTTTCAAGTCTTGCTGACCACTTATTAAATAAATTTTGTCTCGGAATAATGACATTACTTTGCCAGTCAATGAAATTATTTGTTTCATGTAACGCTTTTAAAATATTTACAGCTTGTTTTCGATTACGTGCATCTGAGAAGTCTGAACTATAGCTTCTATGTTGCCAACTTTGAACGAGTAGATTCGGTTCGTTCGTTTTTTTTAAGGGAATCACATATGGAAACCTAATCGCTTCTAATTGTTCATGGATGAATCTTACTTTTTCAGCGACTAGTTCATTTTCGTATTTTTTTATAAATAATGTTTCATTTGGTGTTTCACGCTTCCATATATTATTTTTTATTTGCATTTTAATAAGTCCAAGGTTTGTAATTTGAAGAATGATGTCCCGGTTGTGGATAATATGGTTGCGATGGGTAGTTCATATGTTGTGGCATCATATGTGGTTGCTGCATCATCGGGTATGACATTGGTTGATGCATATAGTAATCTGGCATATTGTACTGTTCTGACATATGTTGCGGCATTTCATAGTGTTCTGGCATTGGTTGGTATGGCATTTGATAATGTTCTGGCATTGCATGTTCTAGCATTGAATAATCTGGCATGTATGGCTGTTGTTGCATGAAATGACTTGAAGGATAATTCATATCATGATGACCATAAACATGTTCAGATGGTCTATAATCATCTTCAATTTTTCTCATTTGATGATAGTAATCAGCTACCTTTGAATCTTTATCATCATACATGCGATCATCGGTCATATCATCCTTAGATTGTTCATGACGTGCACCTAGAACACCTGGATATGAGGAAGAGTCAACTACCCAATCAGGTAAAGTAGAGTCTTTTCCATCATCGTCCATTCCATAATCATCCATCCCATAATCATCATCCATTATCGGTGCAATATCATAGTTTGGTTCAAAATAAGGATATGGCATTTGATTGTACGGTGTAGCTTTATTGCAGCCACAAGGCATAGGCATTTGGGTCATATGCATTGGCATTTGCTCCATATGCATCGGCATTTGCTCCATATGCATTGGCATTTGTTCCATATGCATTGGCATTTGTTCCATATGCATTGGCATTTGTTCCATATGCATTGGCATTTGTTCCATATACATTGGCATAGTTTGATTACCACCACAGCCACATGGTCGATGTTTTTTATGGCATCGATGTTTTTTATGTTGACATGGGCATGGTTGTGGTTGTGGAACATACTTCATATGTTCTATTACATGTGGTACATAGACTAAATATGGTTGGGGAACAGGAACATATTCAGTTTTCGTCACTTCTTTTTCCTCAACTCGAATTTCAGGTTTTGGAACTTCAATCATAATAGGTTGTGGCATTGGCATCGGCATAGGTATTGGTTGTGGCTGAGGTTGTGGCTGTGTCATAATAACTTTTTGAGACTGTGGCATTGGCATCGGTTGTGGTTGTGGTTGTGTAAAGTGCATTTGTGGTGCAAAATGAAATTCAGGCATAAATTCTGGTTTAATTTGTGGCATTGGCACAGGCTGTGGTGCTGGAGTTGGCATTACATATTCTGGTAATGGCTCCGTCATTTTCTCTTTCGATGGTCTTGTTTCCCTTACTGGTTGCGGTGGTAATTCCGGCATTGGCATAGTCATTTCTTCTTTGGATGGCTTTACATTTTGGACAGGTTGTGTCGGCCTTTCCGTAGTTGGCCCAATTGGCGCAGTTAGAGTTTCTTTATTACTAGTTGTTCTAGTTGTGGCAGTATTACTTGTATTGGAAGCATGATCAGGCAATATTATCTCCATTCCCGGAACAACATAATCAGGGTTAGCTAAATGCCCATTAAGACGCTTTAATTCATCAAAACTTATACCATACTGTTTAGCGATTTTCCATAGTGTATCGCCCTTTTGTACAACATGAGTTCGCACAAAACATCCTCCTTTTCTCGTTTTATAATATGTTAATCAAATGAAAAGGACACAAAAATATAAGAATGATTTCATTCCTCGTGATAAACTATGTAAAAGACAGTATTTTTAATACAGAAAAAAATTGGTAAGGGGAGGATTTGCATGAAAAAAATGTTAGGAGATGAAAGAAGAAACGAACTTCTCACACTTCTTAAAAACGCTCAAGCTCCAATTACAGGTACTGAGTTAGCAAAACATGCAAATGTTTCGAGACAAGTTATTGTCAATGATATGAATTTATTAAAAGCTCGTAATGAACCAATAATTGCAACTAGTCAAGGGTATTTGTATTTACACACTGATGAAACAACTCAAACATATGAACGTAAAATTGTATGTGTACATACTGCCGAACAAGCAGAAGATGAAATGCTAACAATTGTTGACTGTGGTGTTACGATTAAAAGTGTGATTGTAGACCATCCTGTTTACGGCGAAATTACAGCATCAATGATGATTTCCAATCGATTAGATGTTCAAAAATTTCTTGAGCAAGTAGAAGATACAGGGGCGAATTATCTTTCTGTATTAACAAACGGAACACATCTTCACGTATTAAGTGCACCATCAATTCAACAGTTGGATCGTGCAGAACAATTACTTCGATCAAAGGGGTATTTAATAGAAAGTTAAAAAAGATACGAATTGCCCAAATGGCAATTCGTATCTTTTTTAGTTTAAAGTCCAATATCCAATTCAATCACACTTCTGGGGTATTATATGTATAGTATGTACCGAGTGATTTTACCGTAACACCAATTGATTTTAATTCTTCAAAAGCTCCACGCATCATTACATCATTTTCATCTGCTAATACGTCTGCAATGAAGAAGTAATCACCTAATCCTGTTTTTAGAGGTCTTGATTCAATTTTACTTAGATTAAGCTTTCTCCAAGCAAATACAGATAATACCTGGTGTAATGTACCTGACTCGTCGGATGGTAATGTAAGCATTAACGTTGTTTTAGGTTCACCGTTAGATTGTTCAATTGGTAAACGTGAATTTTGTTTTGCCAAAACAAAAAAGCGTGTATGGTTAAAATGGAAATCATGAATATTTTTTTCAACAATTTCCAATCCGTATTTTTCAGCTGAAGAAAAATTACCAATTGCTGCGATACATCGATCTGGATTATCTGCTACAAATTTTGCTGCAGCTGCTGTAGATGTACTTTGTCGTAATGGCACTCCACTAAATCGATAAAATAAATACTTATGACATTGAGCTAACGCATGTGAATGTGAGTAAATTTCTTCTATGTTATGCCAATTTTCAATTTGTGAATTGTTTACCATTAGATGTTGTTGAATTTTCTCTAACACTTCACCTACAACATATAAGTTCACTTCATGATATAAATAGTCAATCGTTAATGGTACTATTCCTTCTAATGCATTTTCTAAAGGAACAACAGCATATTTTACTTTCCCTTCAACTACAGCATCAATACATTCTGGAATTGTAGTCATTGGGATTAGTTGATCCTCAGGGAAAAGTGCATCTGCTGCAATATATGTAAATGTTGCTTCTGGACCTAAATATGCTATTTTTTGTTGTACTTGTTCAGACTTCACGAAAACTCCCCCGTATTCTATTATAAGAGCAGTTAAGTAATTCTATTGGGAATTATTTATAACGCACCCGAACTAATTACTTCCGCTGATTCTACAAATTCTAGTTTTTTTATTTTTCCAATTAATTCGTTTAAATCAATATCCATGCTCGTAACATCTAAAGATAGCGTTACATTCGCACGCCCTTGAATCGGGATTGTTTGATGAATTGTTAAAACATTGCAATGCGCATTCGTAATAATACCAAGTAAATTGGCAAGTGTCCCCTTTTGGTCTTGCAATTGAATACTAATTGTAAGTATACGTTCCTTAACAATAGAGTGAAACGGAAATACAGCATCTCGATACTTATAAAATGCACTTCGTGATAGATCAACTTTTTTCACTGCATCCCAAATTGATGAAACCGAACCACTTTCTAGAAGTTGTTTTGCTTCCAATGTTTTTTGCATTGCATCTGTGAGCACATCTTCTCTAACTAAATAATAACGCTGATTTGCAATGTTCTTCATAAAAGATCCCCCTAAAACCCTTTGCTAAATGAAAATGTGAGGTCAAATCAATTTCTCATTTGACCCCATTTTTACAAAAACTTTAATCTACAAACTCAAATTCAAATTCAAGTAATCGAACTGTATCTCCATCGGTTGCACCTTTTTCACGTAAAGCATCGTCAACCCCCATTGCACGAAGCTGTCTAGCAAAGCGACGAACACCGTCTTCACGGCTGAAATCAGTCATTTTAAATAATCTTTCAATTGAATAACCTGAAATTACAAATGCACCGTCATCATCACGAGTAATTTGGAAATCTTCACCTTTTTTCTCATGTTTATAAAGAACAGTAGCGTTACTTTCTTCTTCTTCAATTTCATGTAACGTAAACTCAGGTGTTACTTCTAATAAATCAGCAATTTCATATAAAACAGGTTTTAAACCTTGTCGTGATACTGCTGAAACTGGAAAGACCTTTACAGAATCTCCTACCTTTTTTAAAAATTCTTGAAGATTCTCTTCTGCCTCTGGCATATCCATTTTATTTGCAACTACAATCTGAGGACGTTCTGTTAATCGAAGATTATATTGTTTTAACTCTTCATTAATTGTTACATAGTCCTCATACGGATCTCGTCCTTCCATTCCACTCATATCGACTACATGTACAATTACACGCGTACGTTCAATATGACGAAGGAATTGCATACCTAAACCAACACCTTGATGTGCACCTTCTATTAAACCTGGCAAATCGGCCATTGCAAAACTTCGGCCATCATCTGTTTCAACCATACCTAGATTAGGGACAATTGTCGTAAAATGATAGGCTCCGATTTTAGGTTTTGCTGCAGATACAACAGAAAGGATCGTTGATTTACCAACGCTTGGAAAACCTACGAGACCAACGTCTGCAAGTACTTTTAATTCTAATATAACATTTAATTCCTGACCTGGCTCTCCTTTTTCAGCAAGCTCAGGAGCTGGATTTGCTGGTGTTGCAAATCGTGAATTTCCTCTTCCACCTCTACCGCCTCGGGCAATAATTGCTTTTTGTCCATGCTCTACTAAATCCGCAATGACAGCACCGGTTTCTTCATTAACAACAACTGTTCCAGGCGGTACTTTAATAATTAAGTCTTCTGCATTTTTTCCATGCATTCCTTTACTCATCCCGTGTTCTCCACGGTCAGCTTTAAAGTGACGTTTATATCTAAAATCCATTAACGTTCTTAATCCTTCTTCTACAAGGAATACGACGTTTGCTCCATTACCTCCATCGCCACCTGCTGGTCCTCCCATAGGTACATACTTTTCACGACGAAAGGCTACCATACCGTCTCCACCGTCGCCGCCTTTTACATAAATCTTAACGTGATCAACGAACAATTAATTTCACTCCTATTCTGATGTCAATTCATATTCCCAAGATAGATTTGTCTTTTCATATGTTTTGACTTTTATATTAGTCAATTTTGTCGGATGTGCTAATTCAGTCTCCCATTTTCCAGTGAGTTGAAATTGAAGTTTAAAGTTGTTTTGTTTTATTTGTATATCAATTAATAATTTGTGTTCAACAGATGGATCTAATCCATTGTAAATATGTTTTATTGTATTATCTAAGTATTCTACAATTTCATCATCATTTTGCAGACGATTTACATCTTTGACCGAACTATTTATTGTTAAGTGAATGGCCGGATATCGAAAATTAAATGTATATAGCCATTCCACAGTTTTAGGTAAGGGTATCATTTTTAATATCGAATAAGTTTTATAATTCTCGGAAATATTTTTAATTAGTCCTTTAGCTTCTTCAATTCGACCTAATTCTAAATTTAGATTTATAAGCTGAAGATGATTTAAAAAGTCATGATTTGCAAAACGTATTGTATCTACAACTGTAAATGTTTTGTTCTCCATAATTCTCTCCCAAAAATGCGACATGAAAACAAAAAGACATTGAATCGAACTATTTTCTAGTATACCAATTTTGTCTATTAATTTCTTGTCATTTTACTTTTTGGAAAGAATGATAATATGCAACTTCCTTTTAAATATTGATGTTCTTTGCACTAAAAAGGACTGCAATTTGCAGTCCCTTACAATTTTCATATACTTTTTTATAATAGAAAAGGACTGCATAAAGCAGTCCTTAAATAATTATGCTTCTTGAGCTACTGGGTATACACTAACTTTTTTCTTGTCACGGCCCATACGTTCAAATTTAACAACGCCGTCAACTTTAGCGAAAAGTGTGTCATCTCCACCGCGGCCTACGTTAGTACCAGGGTAAATTTTTGTACCGCGTTGACGGTAAAGAATTGAACCACCAGATACGAATTGACCATCAGCACGTTTAGCACCAAGGCGTTTAGCTTCAGAGTCACGACCGTTCTTAGTAGAACCTACCCCTTTTTTCGAAGCGAAAAATTGAAGATCTAAAGATAACAATAATTTCATTCTGTTCCACCTCCTACTTGATTGTAGTTGATACGAATATATTGCCCGTAACTTTGCACCATAGAATAAACTTGGGCAGTCATTACTTGGACAATTAACTGTAGTTTTGCATCGATTTCAGAATCTATATCAGATGGAAGTTCTACTCGTAAATAGCCTCCACCTTCATTAGCCTGTTCAATTTTAGGTTCAATATTTAATAATGCGTAGATTGCATTGACTGTGCCAAAGGCGATCGTCGATGCACCAGCACAAACTAAATCTTTACCTGTTTGGTCATACTCAGCATGACCTGAAAATTCAAATGCAGATACATGTCTATTTTCATCGTGATGTATCGTAACAGTTATCATGTCATCACTCCTAATTAAGCGTTGATTGATTCAACAACTAATTTAGTGTATGGTTGACGATGACCTTGTTTACGACGGTAGTTTTTCTTCGCTTTGTATTTGAATACAGTGATTTTTTTAGCGCGACCTTCTTTTACAACTTTCGCTGTAACAGTAGCACCTTCAACAGTTGGAGCTCCAACTTTTACTGTTTCGCCACCTACGAATAAAACTTTATCAAAAGTTACAACCTCGTCAGCTGCTACACCTAGTTTTTCAACATAGATTTCTTGTCCAGCTTCTACTTTGATTTGTTTACCACCAGTTTCGATAATTGCGTACATTTAACTGCACCTCCTCTTAGACTCAGACTCGCCTGTTATGAAAGGTGATCTAACGATACTTAAACCTTCCCAGAGCGGTTGTAGCACGGGTGCTACAAACAATAACAGTAAAATACTAACATAGTAATTTTCTTAAGTCAATCTTTTCATCACATGTTTTTCAAACGCCAAACGGTATTTTCGATATCGCCATTCTTGTACAATTTTTATAAATAAAAACAAACTTAAAACAAAAATAATAAGAGAACGAGGTAAGAAAATAAATGAAATAAGTACAGTAAAACAAATAGTCATTAATGAAAATAAAAGAAACAATTCAAAATTTCTAGACTTTCTACCAAACATTAAAATTAAAGAAAGAACAATTCTCCCGCCATCAAGTGGCCAAATAGGAACTAAATTAATACATAATAAGATTAATTGTATTTTTAAAAATGGGTCAGCAAATAATGGATCTAACAATGGTGTCATTAATATACAAACTACGGTTGCAATTGGTCCACCTAATGCAATGATTAACTGTTTTTTAGCGTCCAGCGAAGTTCCACCTGCCAGCTCAATCTCGCCACCATAGGGCATAATGACACATTTTACAACTTTAACTCTAACAATCCAAGCTGCTAATAAATGACCAATTTCATGGACAATTAAAGATATTAAAATCATTGCATAATACGCTACATCTCCATATAAGACCATTCCAAATAGTAAAGGTAAAAATAATGGATGAATGACCATTCGAGTCACGATTGTACGAACTCTCGCATCCATTTAATGGTTTCTTCTAAATTTAATCGCTTACCATTTGTTTCAATTTGAATATATAAATTACCAGGTTCTTCTTTATTTGCAATGGTCTGTCCTTTTTCAACTGATGTATACGGTAATGTTGTAAATGCATCAACAAAGCCGTAAGTAACTGTTGTATTATTTTCATAAAATACAGATATAGTTTTACCTGTATGCGTATTATGACCAGTATAAACAACTAGTCCATTTTCAATCGAAATAATTGGAAGTGGCTTTTCAAAGGTTAGTAAGTATCCTTCATCATATGGTTTTACAGCAATGAAAGATAGTAGCTCATTACTAACTGTTTCACTAGAAACTGCAATTTTCGGCTCTTCTTCCGTATTAAATACTTCCCGTAAAACATTGCGCATTGAATTCAAGTCTTCTGAACTATATACAATTTTTTTTACATTCATATTAATTTGACCGTTTTCTTGTAAATAATTTGCTACAAGAATTGATAAACAGATAATGCTAGCGCCTATCCATTTCCATTTTTTAAACACTTTATCATCCATTCCCCATTTTTCAATAGTATATGAACAATAGAAAATTAAGATTCTACGAGAAATTAAAAAGATTATGTCATAAACAGTATTGTGTCTAAATCCGTAGATATATAGAGGTTTTATAAAAATAAAAAATCCCCTAAGAGAAAAACTTAAGGGATTTTCGTCTAGTGAACTATCTAGAGAAAAGAGATTTAATTTTTGCAAATACGCCCTTATTATCTTCCTCTATAGCCATTAATGGAACTGACTCACCAAGAATTCGTCGAGCGATATTGCGATAACCTAATGAGGCTTTATTATTTGGATTCATTACGATCGGTTCTCCTTTATTTGAAGAACTGATGACATCTTCACTTTCTATAATAATACCTAATAGATCAATAGATAAATGGGTTGTAATATCATTAATATCTAGGTTATCGTCTTTATTCATTAAATTTTTTCTTATCCGATTAATAATGAGGCGTGGCGGTTCAATATCCTCTTGTTCTAACAATCCGATAATTCGATCTGCATCGCGTACAGCAGATATTTCAGGAGTTGTTACTACAATTGCTCGGTCAGCACCAGCAACTGCATTTTTATAACCTTGTTCAATTCCTGCAGGACAATCAATTAGAACATAGTCAAACTCACGCTTTAGTTCATCTATGAGACTCTTCATTTGCTCAGGATTGATAGCATTCTTATCCGTCGTTTGAGCAGCAGGTAATAAATATAGTTTTTCATCAACACGTTTGTCTCGAACGATTGCTTGATGAACTTTACAGCGGCCTTCGATTACATCTACTAAATCGTAAATAATTCGATTCTCTAGCCCTAGTACAACATCAAGATTTCGTAAACCAATATCAGTATCAACTAAACATACCTTCTTACCTTGAAGAGCCAATGCAGTTCCAAGATTCGCGGTAGTAGTGGTTTTCCCAACACCGCCTTTTCCTGAAGTAATTACAATAGCTTCACCCACATTAGCTTCCTCCCTGAATAGTATTTAATAATGGACGTAAATTTCTTGCTTCCTGTAGTCGTTCATATGCTATGACGCCCTTTTGATCAATAAAAGCAACGATTTGATCTACATGTTGACTTACAAATGGTTTTTCATTTGACATGATATCAATTTGATCGGCTATATAGACATGTGTTGGTTCAAAATGGGATGCAACGATAATTGCCTCCTTATTCCCATCAACCCCTGCATGTACTTGTCCTTTCAATTTTCCAAGAACATAAATGTTTCCACCAGCTTCAACTCGTCCGTTCGGATTGACATCCCCAATAATCACAATATCTCCGGCAGCCTTAACTATTTGACCGGAGCGAACAATTCCGATATAGGTGTCGCGCTTACTTGCGAGAAGAAGTTCATTACTCTCATTTACACTAATAACTTCGCTAAATACATTTTGCACATGCATTTTACCAGATTTCTCTACAACTTGAATTAAATCATTTTTCTGTTCTTCCGTTAAGAAACGATATCCTAAATCCAGTTGGACATCAACTCTATTATCGATACCGCCTTCAGAAACTTTGTTTTCAAGCTCGTCTATTAAATCCGCGTAGGCGCAACAGTCATCAAGTCGAAGTACCAATCCTTCTTTTGTCCCTTTAATGTGGACAAGCTGTTTTTTCATAATAAAGCGACACCTCACGCTATTGTCTAAGTATTTTCATTTGCACGTTGTAAAACCCGTGCATTGATTAAATATTTGAATACCCAACCTAACATAATTAAAAATAGTAAATTTGCTATTATTGTAGGAATTAAACGGCTTGCCATAAAAATGGAAAACGTAATAGATGTAAAATTAATAATATAAAAGAAATAGTAAAGTACGATTTCCATCAATCCTACTAATATTAAAGATATCAACGTTGTAATGATTAAATGTTGATGAATGAACTTTACTGTTGAACCAGCAATTAAACAAATTAGTGGATATAGGACACAATATAATCCAATAATATCAATGTAAAATACATCATACAAGAGTCCAAAAATAACACCATAAACTACAGCACGTTTACGACTGTAGTAAATAGATACGAATATTAAGTACAGAATTAAAAAACGAGGAACTAAATAGACAGTTTGTCCATTTAATTCAATCGGAGAAAATAACGCAAATTCTGGTTCTAATAAAAACAATAAAATGGCTATAAATGGTATTAGAAATCGAACAACCATTATTATTCACCTACATTTTCAGTTTCTTCAGATTGTTCGTTTTTCAATTGTTCGTGCTCATCGATTGAAACGACTGTTCGTTTTGCAATCATAACGTCTTGTAACATAGAAAAATCAGCAGCCGGTTTAATATAGGCCATCTTTGTTAGACCAAAATCGTCTGTTGTAATTTCTGTAATTTCCCCGATTAGAATTCCTTTAGGGAAAATTCCACCTAATCCAGATGAAATAACAAGTTCTCCTTCTTTTACCTCAAAGCTTGAATCGATTCGCTTCATTATTAATTCATTACGTTCTACATCAAATCCTTCTATTAAACCGAAAATCTCTTCATTTTCCCCTTGGATGACAGCGGAGACTCTAAAATTTGGATTGTTCGTTTGAATTAATTCCACTTCTGATGTAAGCGGAGTCACCAAACTTATTTTACCAATTAATCCTTGAGCTGTCATGACTGCCATATTAACTTTTACTCCATGAGAAGAACCTTTATCTAAAATAATTTTTTCTTCCCATTGATCTGGATTTCGAGCGATGACAGTTGCTTGAACTGGAACGTATTCTCTCAAACTATTTTCTTTTTCAACAATGTCACGCAAAGATTTATTTTCATTTTTCAACGTATTTACTTCAGATTGTAATGCTGCAAAGTCTTCTAAACGTACTTTCAAGCGTTTATTTTCTTCGTAAGTATTTAAAAGTGAATTAATATCGTTAAAAATTCCTGTTATGTAATTTGCTGGTTTAGCTACTAAACCTTGAACTAAACCAACAGTATCTTTAATGAATTGTTCGGGTAACGTTGCATTTTGACGGTCACGTAACGAGAAGCTAATCAATGCCACAATGAAAATCATGCTAACAAGTAGCAATATTAATTTCTTGTTTGAAAAATGTGGCATTGTTATTCCTCCTTATTTTTTTAATTGTTGAGAGCGAACTAAATCAATGTGATCTAACGCTTTTCCAGTACCGATTGCCACACAATCTAAAGGATTTTCCGCAATAAATACCGGCATTTTTGTTTCATCACTAATGACTTTGTCAAGATTTCGTAGTAGAGCTCCACCACCTGTTAAAACAATTCCTCTTTCCATTACGTCTGCAGACAGTTCTGGAGGTGTTTGCTCTAGTGTCTTTTTAACACCATCAATGATTGTAGCAATCGCTTCTTTTAATGATTCAGAAATTTCTTTAGATGAAATCTCAATAGTTTTCGGTAGTCCTGTAACAAGGTCTCGTCCACGAATTTCCATTTTTTCAACTTCACCATCTACTCGTGCAGTACCGATTTCAATCTTAATGTTTTCAGCAGTACGTTCACCAATAGTTAGATTATAAGCTTTACGAATGTAACTAGTAATTGATTGATCTAGCGCATCTCCACCAATTCGTACAGAGTCACTAGTTACAATACCACCTAATGAAATAACGGCAACTTCTGTCGTACCACCACCGATATCTACTACCATAGACCCAGTTGGATCCCATACTGGTAAATTTGCTCCGATTGCAGCAGCAAATGGTTCTTCAATAGTAAACGCCTCTTTTGCACCTGCTTGTCGACTAGCGTCAATTACTGCGCGCTGTTCTACTGAAGTAATACCATAAGGCACACATATCATTACATTTGGTTTTTTCCAATTAGAACCTGAATTTTTCAAAGCTTGTCTTAAATAATATTGAATCATTGCTGTAGTAATATCAAAGTCAGCAATTACGCCATCTTTCATTGGACGTATTGCAACGATAGAACCTGGTGTTCGCCCAATCATATTTTTTGCATCGTTTCCGACTGCTACAATTTCACCAGTTTTTGTATTTTTTGCGACAACTGAAGGTTCGCGTAGAACAATTCCCTTCCCTTTAATGAATACTAATGTATTAGCTGTGCCAAGGTCGATCCCGACATCTTTATTTCCTAGTCCAAACAAGTTTTGTACTCCCTTTCTCTAAGCCAAGGACATAATTGGTCCTTAAATCATACGATTTATTATAGCTGATTAATTTAAAAAATTATAGTGCGGAAACAATCCTACACATAAAAAATGTAAAAGTTTAACTAAAGTAAATAGGAATATGAAAACCATTCCTTTTACCTAACAAAAAGACAACTACTTTAAAATAATGCAAGTAGTGTTTTAATTCAACATCTTTCATTGTATTTCTATTTTGCCCATAGAACAAATAAAAAATTTATTAACTTATTACATTCATATGACTAAATTCGACTATTTACATGACGAATAAATCAAAAATAGGTTCTCACGAAATGTTTATGTAATATTGGTTAAAAATCGCAACATGGCCTAATTTACAAATTAAGCCTAAAAAACTTATTAAATATACTTCCCTAAAGCATATATCTAAGTTTGTTGACTATTAAATATTTCTACGTTAAAAAACTCGTCCCTAAGGAAATGGGACGAGTTTTTTATAATAAAAAATTACATATATCCTTTTTCTTTTAAACTTATGAATTGATGGTCACCAATTATAATATGGTCAATCAAATCAATACCAATAATATATCCGGCCTCTTGAATCCTTTTTGTAACATCAATGTCTTCTGGACTTGGAGTTGCCACTCCGCTTGGATGGTTATGTGCGCATATGATAGAAGCTGCAGATCTTTTTACCGCCTCACGGAATATTTCCCTTGGATGTACAATTGAGGAATTTAAACTGCCGATAAAAATGGTTTGTTTATGAAGAACTTGATTTTTCGTATTTAAAAATAAGGTTACAAAATGCTCCTGGTTTAAAGATGACATTTCTGGCATGAGGTAACTTGCGGCATCTTGTGGGGATCTAATCGTAAAGCGATTATTTACTTGCATTTGGGCTATTCTCCTACCAAGCTCAATGGCCGCTAAAAGTTGGACTGCTTTCGCTTCACCAATCCCCTTAATAGATACAATTTCCTCTAGTGTTGCATGTTTTAACTCATGAATCTTTTCAAAATAATTTAAAATCCGATTCGCTAATGACAAAACGGACTCATTTTTCGTACCTGTCCGTAGTAAAATAGCGATTAGTTCTTGGTTGGACAAACTTTGTGGGCCTTGACTTATAAGTCTTTCCCTAGGTCGATCATTTACGTGAACATCACGAATCATTAGCTCTGGTAATGTATTCACTACCATACTTTAATCACTCCCGAATATGTAAAATATTTAAAGTGATCAACTTTTCAAAAACCGTTGCTAATGGAAAACCGACAACGTTATTATAATCTCCTTCAATTCGATCGATAAATAAAGCACCATCAGTTTGGATACCATACCCACCGGCTTTATCAAAAGGGTCCCCAGTATCTACATACGCCTTTATTAACGCTAGGGGTAGTTTCTTAAAATAGACTTTCGTTTCTTCAACAAACGTTTCTTCTTTTCCATTCCCATCAATGATGGCTATAGCAGTCATTACAGAATGGCAATTATTAGAAAGCTTTTCTAAATGTGCAATTGCTTCTTCTGTAGTTTTTGGTTTATGGAGAAGTTGATTTTGAAAAACAACAATTGTGTCTGCACCGATAATAATTTTCCCTTTTTCCTTTTTTGCAACATCACGTGTTTTTAACAAAGCTACTTCCCGAACATAGTTTTCCATATTACTTTCCTTAATGGAAGTTTCTTCAACATTACTTGCCACAATTTCAAAAGGTACTCCAAGTTTTGATAGTAACTCTTTTCTTCTTGGAGATGCTGAGGCAAGAACAATATTGTGATTTGTAGTAAATTTCATGACCATTCCTCCTACTGCTATCATACCTCGGGAAAATTGTTTTGGAAAATTTGACTGTTTGTTAAAAAATTAAATTCAAAGTAAAAACCGCTATTTAAAATTGGATTTTCAAGCAGCTATTTAGTTCAGTATAATGCTTTAATAAGTGTGCTCGAGTTACATCTAAATCGCTTGAAAGGTTCGCCATTGCTACAGTTATCGTTTGCCAATCATCCGGTAAATTTTCAGGAATTTCCCCACCTTCAAAATAATATTTTGACCGATCTTCATTTGATAATAAAATTGGGATATTTTGAATGGATGGATTTGTACAAGCACCACCAGATAAAGTAAATTCTTTAATAAAGGATTCAGGATTTTCTGATTTAGTTAACCCTTCTTTTACTGTGGATATTTCAGACCAAATATAATAACTATTATCCACTTTAACGATGGCACTTGTGTTTAAAAAAGGATACCCGGCCATAAATTCTGTCGCTCCATTAAATGTTGAAAAGACACCGTATTGATTTGCATAAAATTTTTCAACAAATAAATCGCTAGTAGGTGTATTTGTTTCGCTTTCGGTTTCGTTTGACTGTACAGGGATTGTTTCTTCTTGGCCTTCTTGATTTGGATGTGCTGATTCTTGGACATCAACTGAATTCATAGAATTTAAAATAAACACAAAAAATACTACACCTATAATTCCAGCTATGGATCCAAATATCGCCGCTTGCATCAGTTCTTTTTGTCCGATTACTCTGTTAAATTTCATGCATATCACCTCTAGTCTACCGTACCAAACATAAACCAAAAAAGGACAAGACCGGTGTCGCCTTGTCCTAAAAAAATATCGCATTATTTTCTGAAAATCATCATTGAATGACAATAAAATTAGTAGTTTTAAAATATGAAAATGGATTTAAGTATAGAATACCCAATATTCTATTATTTTCTACATAATAGTTGTTGACGAATTTCAGCAAGGAGATAAAGCGAACCTGTCACAATCGTTTTCCCATTGCTTAAACTAGCCTTTTGTATAAAAGGTAAATAATCCTTTAACACATGTTTCTCTGTTGCATTCGACAAATTAAACATTTCTTCAGCATTCATTGCACGTGGGTTTGAAAAATCAACAAAATAAAAATGATTGCTAGTAGTTTCTAAAATTGAAAGTACACTTTTTACGTCTTTATCTGCTAACATCCCCACTACAAAAATAATCTTTTCACTAGGGAAATGTTTCTCAATTGTTCTTACTAACTGTGTTGCACTTTCAGGATTATGTGCGCCGTCAAAATATACGTTATTAATAACTTCTTCAAATCTCCCTGGTACTTTTGTGTTTGCTATTGCTTTCCTAACTTTGTCGATATCAATTGATAATTGAAAATAATCTGCAACTTCCAAAAATGAAGTAATTGCTAGTGCCATATTGGAACTTTGATGGTTTCCAAGAAGTGAGCGATGGATCTCCTCAATATGAATACTTTTTCTTTCATTGATATATCTGTCACCAGTACTAGTTAATTCAACTTGAAATTGAATACCTAAACGATACAACGGAGCATCTTTAGATACTGCTTCTTTCTCAATTACTTCAATAGCACTGTTAGGTAAGTTTCCAATAACAACAGGACGATTTTTCTTAATAATTCCCGCTTTATGTCCTGCAATACTTTCAATAGAATTACCTAGAAAACGAGTATGTTCTAATGAAATGCTAGGAATGACAGAAACTATAGGCATAATTACATTTGTACTATCTTCACGTCCGCCCATTCCTGCTTCTAATAACACTAAATCAACTTGTTTATTGTTAAAGTGGACAAATGCCGCGCATGTTAACAATTCAAAGTCTGTTAACAAACCTTCAATATTTGACTCTTTAAAAAAAGAAAATATTTCATTCATTTCTTGTTCTGTAATAGGGACACCATTAATCTGAATTTGATCATGCACATCGATTATACAAGGGGACATAAACTTACCTACTGTTAACCCGTGTGCTAAGGCAATATTTTCAATAAAGGACAAAGTCGATCCTTTCCCATTTGTTCCAGCAATATGGACAACATTTAAGTCTTTGTGAGGATTTCCTAACAACATTAGCGCATGGATAATTGAATCTAAGCCAGGCTTGATTGACGAATCACTGTGGACACCCCAGCTATCTTTATATAAATTAAGTTTCGGTATCATTAGTGAGTATCCTTCTTTCGTTCAAAAGTTGAAAAGAGATAAGATCGAACCTCAGCAATAAAATAAAGTGAACCAGTTATAACTAGAAGTTCATCTTCCTTTAGTTCATTTAGTTCTATTTCAATTAATTGTTTCCAATTCTCATTCACTGTAATTTTGTTATGTTTTGATTGGGAAGCTAAATTGTTTGCCTTCGCTCTACGCGGTAAGGCGATTTCTGTAAAGCTCATTTTATGGGCGACTTCATCCATCATTTGTATACTATTTTGATGGTCCTTATCTTGCAGTGCTGCGTAAACAAATTTATATTTTTTGTTCGGTTCGACTTCTTTTAACGTTTCAATCAACACGCTTGTCCCTTCCGAATTATGAGCTCCATCAATAATGATTTGTTTACCTATTCTTTCAAAACGCCCTTCCCATTTTGCGTTACTTAGTGCATGACGTATCGTTTCATCAGTTATTGTCGAATCATAGATAAGTGCTGCTGTTATTGCTAAAGCCGCATTATCAATTTGATGATTTCCAAGCATAGAAAGTGGAATGTCCGTAATATCTCTAGAATTTAAAGAGTAATTAAAAATTTGTGGATTTTTTCTAATTATATTTGAAACATGAATTTCTCTTCCTAAGCGATACAATTCTGAACCCATTTTTTTTGCCTGTTGATTAATTACTTGTAGAGCTTCTACATTTTTCACTCCAACTACCACTGGGACTTTTTCTTTTATTATTCCAGCTTTTTCAAGAGCAACTTTAGCATATGTGTCACCAAGTATTTCTGTATGTTCTAGGGAGATTGTCGTAATCACTGAAACTTCTGGCGTAATAACATTTGTTGAATCAATACGGCCACCAATCCCTGTCTCGATTAATGCGATATCAACTTTTTCATTAGCAAAATGTAAAAATGAGATAAGCATCATTACTTCGAAGAAAGTGGGATATTTCCCATTAAGTTTTTCTTCAATAATGGATGATAATTTATTGGCATAATAAAGAAACTGTTCATCAGTAATTTGTTGTTTATTGATTGTAACACGCTCATTTGCTCTTTCTAAATGCGGAGATATAAATGCTCCAACTTGTAATCCATGGCCCATTAATATTTCACGAGTAGCATTTAGAGAAGAGCCTTTGCCGTTTGAACCTGCAAAATGTATGAATTTAACCGAATTGTGTGGATTACCAAGCTCGTTTAAAATAATTCGAACTGCCTCTAATGGCTTGCCTTTATATTGGCTTGCCTTTAATTGAAAGATAAAGTTTGTACATTCTTCTATAGTATGGAACATTTAGTATCGCCTCTGTTTATTTATTTCTACTATGTATTTTAGTTGATGATTAACAATTCTTTATCATGTTTAATTGGAAAATAAGAAAATGCCCTAGTTTACACTAGGACATCTCTAATCATATTACATATTTTTCAGTTCTGCTAAACGTTTTTCAACTGTTTCATATTTTTCTTGATAATCAGCCAATTTTTCACGTTCTTTTGCTACTAATGCTTCAGGTGCTTTTGAAACAAATTTTTCGTTTGATAATTTTCCTGAAACTAGTTTTACTTCTTTTGCCCATTTTTCAAGCTCTTTAGATAGACGTTCAATTTCTTCCTCAAGATTAATTAATCCTGCTAATGGTAAGAACAACTCAGCACCAGTAACTACAGCAGTCATCGATTGACTCGGAGCTTCTAAATTCACTCCAATTGTTAGTGTTTCCGGATTACAGAATTTTTCTAAGTAAGCACGGTTTTCTTCTAAAATCGATTTTGTTTCTTCATCTTTTGCAGCAATAAATAATGGTACTTGCTTACTCATTGGAGTATTTACTTCTGCACGAATATTACGTACTGAGCGAATAATCTCTGTAAGTAACTTCATGTTTTCTGCATCCTGTGCAAAGTTATACTCTTCTTTAACAGTTGGCCATGCTGCTACAGTAATTGACTCTCCTTCATGTGGAAGGTGTTGCCAAATTTCTTCTGTAATGAAAGGCATCATAGGGTGTAATAAACGCATTGTATTATCTAAAACATATGCTAATACAGAGCGAGTCGTTTTCTTCGCAGCTTCATCTTCACCGTAAAGTGGAAGTTTAGCCATTTCAATATACCATGAACAGAAGTCATCCCAAATGAAGTTATAAAGTTCACGACCAACTTCTCCAAACTCATATTTGTCTGATAAAGTAGTTACTCGTTCAATTGTTTCGTTTAAACGTGTTAAGATCCATTTATCTGCAACATTTAAATTACCTGTCAAATCAATTTCTTCAAACGTTAAACCTTCCATGTTCATTAATGCGAAACGAGAAGCGTTCCAAATTTTGTTTGCAAAGTTCCAAGTAGATTCAACTTTTTCCGTTGTATAACGTAAGTCTTGACCTGGAGATGAACCAGTAGCTAAGAAATAACGAAGTGAATCGGCACCGTATTGGTCAATCACATCCATCGGGTCAACACCGTTACCAAGAGATTTACTCATTTTACGACCTTCGCCATCACGAACTAACCCATGGATTAATACATCTTTAAATGGACGTTCCCCAGTGAATTCTTTTCCTTGGAAGATCATACGGCTAACCCAGAAGAAAATAATGTCGTAACCAGTTACTAATGTATTTGTAGGGTAGTAACGTTTATATTCTTCATTTTCCGTATCTGGCCAACCCATAGTTGAAAACGGCCATAAAGCAGATGAGAACCAAGTATCAAGAACGTCTTCATCTTGTGTCCAGTTTTCGCTATCTGAAGGTGCCTCTTTACCAACGTAAATTTCACCTGTTTCGTTATGGTACCAAGCAGGAATTTGGTGTCCCCACCATAGTTGACGAGAAATACACCAGTCATGAACGTTTTCCATCCAACGGTTATATGTGTTTTCAAAACGGTTAGGAACAAAGTTAACTTTCTCGTCTTCGTGTTTTTGGATTTCTAACGCTTGCTCTGCAAGTGGTCCCATTTTTACGAACCATTGTGCAGATAAGTAAGGTTCAACAACTGCACCAGAACGTTCAGAATGTCCAACTTGATGTGTATGTGGTTCGATTTCAACAAGTACGCCTGCTTCTTGTAAATCTTTCACAATTTGTTTACGGCATTCGAAACGATCCATTCCAGCATATTTACCAGCTAAATCATTCATTGTACCATCTTCATTCATAACTAAAATACGTTCTAAATTATGACGGTTACCTACTTCAAAGTCATTCGGATCATGAGCAGGTGTCATTTTAACTACACCAGTTCCAAATTCCATATCAACATAATCATCTGCAACGATTGGGATTTCACGACCTACAATTGGAAGAATAACTGTTTTTCCAACTAAATGTCTATAACGCTCATCCTCTGGATGTACTGCTACACCAGAGTCTCCAAGCATTGTTTCCGGACGTGTAGTAGCTACTCGTAATTTACCAGAACCATCTGCTAATGGATATTCCATATGGTAAAATGCACCTTCTACCTCTTTATGGATTACCTCAATATCAGAAAGAGCAGTTTTTGCTGCTGGATCCCAGTTAATAATACGTTCACCACGATAAATTAAACCCTTTTCGTATAATTTAACGAATACTTCTTTTACTGCATCTGAAAGGCCTTTGTCTAAAGTAAAACGCTCACGAGTGTAATCTAAAGCTAAGCCTAGTTTTGACCATTGTGCACGTATATGACTAGCATATTCTTCTTTCCATTCCCAAGTTTTTTCAAGGAATTTTTCACGGCCTAAGTCATAGCGAGAAATGCCATCTGCACGTAATTTTTCTTCTACTTTTGCTTGTGTAGCAATCCCTGCGTGGTCCATACCTGGTAACCATAATGCATCATATCCTTGCATACGTTTCATACGAATTAGAATATCTTGTAATGTTGTATCCCATGCGTGACCAAGATGCAGTTTACCTGTTACGTTTGGAGGTGGAATTACAATTGAGTATGGATCTTTTCCACTTTCAGGTTGTGCTTCGAAGTATTTGCCTTTAAGCCACCATTCATAACGACCCGCTTCAATACTTTGTGGATCATATTTTGTTGGCATTGAGATGTTTTGTTCTGTCATATTGATCGACTCCTCCATAATTTTATAGAAAAATAAAAAAACCCCTATCGTCTTAAAAAGGACGAAGGAGTTTTACATTTTTTTCCGCGGTACCACCTTTATTCTAAGCCGATATCAACAAAATCATTGGCATCGTCTTAGCTCTCGAATCGATAACGGCGTTAAACCGACATTTTGCTACTACTATTTCACAAAAGTTGCTCATAGGCTACCTTCAAATGAATGTTTTGCAGAAACTTTTCAGCTACCGTTTCCTCTCTAATGCAATCATGCTCATTTTACTCTTCCTATTCATCGCATCACTTATTGAACTAAATTTTTAAACTGTTCATATTGTATAATATACCATTAACAGTTTTCAAGTGACAACAATTTATCTTCATTCAAAAAAATTTAAACGGCTAGTAAAAGTATGTCTTTAGAATCAGAATTTGATTCTAATATTCTCATGAATGAAGTTAATGCATTAGGGTTTATGCCCAAATTACATTTATATTAGAAAGGAGTGAAATGATTTGAAACGGAAAAGACGAAGAAAATATAATCCATATACATTGCCACCGGGTTTAAGAAAAATAAGATTCTACTGTAGAACCGTCATTATACCAATTGTTGTTTTTCAAGGAGTCCGGGTCTTCTTTATACCAACTACCGGTGACATATTACTTTTATTGATTTTACTCGTAATCGCTTGGCTCCTCTTGGCTGACCTTATTTGACTTTAAATCTAAAAGAGTATAAGACTCACTTAAACTAGAGAAGAAATCATCAGAATCAAACGCTCGATCAACAACTTCTTCCTCTGGTGATAAATCTTCTGTCTGTACTAAGTTACCATCTACTAAATCTAATTCATTATTTTCTAATTCATTGCTCGCTTGTTCAACTTCAGATACTACAATTTCTGGTTCAGGAACTATAACATTTGAAGATTGTAAAAATGTCTCTGGTTTAAAATCATTAATACTTTCTTCAGAATTGTTCTCGAAGCTTTCAACATAACTAGAATTATCAAAACTTACTTCATCAATTGTATCATCTTTCAACACAAGTTCTTCTTCGTTAGAAACAGGTTCTTCGTCGGATACAGGCTCTTCATTAACTGGGCTTACTTCAAGCTTGTCTGTTTCAGTATTTTGAATTAGATCTGCAAAGGCATTTGCACTGGGAATCTCAAGTGGAATATTATTCGACTCCAGATAAGCATCAAATCGAATACTATCCTCTTCCTCAATCGCAGGCTCCACAACAGGCTCAGGAATAATGCAAGAAACATCCCAATTGAATGCTGCGCAAGATCCTGTAGATACATCGTAATTAACATTTTCAACATAAAGCTCTGGATGACAACCATCAGGAATTTTTTCTTTTGGTAAATTTACCTCCAATGGTAATGCGTATTCAAAGTATCCATCATCTTCATTTAGTTCAATATGTTCAATTAGAGTACCTTCACTGTATTCTGGTAGTTCATGTGGATCAAAACGTACAGTTGAAGTAATATGATAAATTCCAACTAGTCTAAGCGATTCTTCTGTTTCAATTAGCTGAAAACGTGGTTTTATATCAACAGCAACAACATCTTCTACTAGCCCATATTCTTCAGGAAAAACAAATTGTGTCTTTATATCCCAATTATAATTTTGCATTAAATCCCTCCCGCTAATACAATATGCGAAAGAATTTCAAGTATGCAAAATCGAGTCTCCAAAATCTCCTACTAAATATGAGGTTTTCAGGGCTTTTTCTAGTTATTTTAAAAAACAAAAAAGTGCCTTTCTCATCATTGAAAAAGACACTTTTTTTACTATTTAATATTAATTATCGAGCAAGTTTTTCAAAAACAGTATGGAATGCTTGAATTGTTTTATTGATATGTTCTTCAGTATGTGCAGTAGAAATAAATAATCCTTCAAATTGTGAAGGTGGTAAATAAATACCTTCTTCTGCCATTAATTTATAATACTCAGCAAATAAACTTAAGTCAGAAGTTTTCGCTGTCTCGAAATCAACTACTTCTTCATTTGTTAAGAATAATCCAATCATCGAACCAGCACGGTTTACTGTATGTGGGATGTTGTATTTTGTAGCTGCTTCACGTATTCCTGCTTCTAGTAAGTCACCAAGCTTTGTGAAATAATCATATGATTCAGGTGTCAAACGGGATAAAGTTTCAATACCTGCGGTCATTGCTAATGGGTTACCAGATAGAGTACCAGCTTGGTAAACAGGGCCTGCAGGAGCAACGTGTTCCATAATGTCCCGACGGCCACCATAAGCCCCAACTGGAAGTCCACCACCTACAACTTTACCTAAGCAAGTTAAATCAGGTGTTACTCCGTAATATCCTTGTGCACAATTATAGCCAACACGAAAACCAGTCATTACTTCATCAAAAATAAGTAGAGAACCATTCTCCTTCGTAATTTGACGAAGTCCCTCTAAAAAGCCTTGCTTTGGAGGAACAACACCCATATTTCCTGCAACAGGTTCTACGATAACTGCTGCAATTTGTTCGCCAAATTTCTCAAATACAACTTTAACTGCTTCAATATCATTATAAGGAACAGTCATAGTATTTTTTGCTATATCAGCTGGTACACCAGGACTATCTGGTAATCCAAGTGTAGCCACACCAGAACCAGCTTTAATTAATAAAGAATCACCGTGTCCATGATAAGAACCTTCAAATTTTAAAATAATATCTCTTTTTGTATATCCACGTGCTAAACGTAGTGCTGCCATTGTCGCTTCTGTACCTGAAGATACAAAACGAACCATTTCAACAGCTGGAACACGATCAATAACAAGTTCAGCTAATTTATTTTCTAGTAAAGTAGGTGCACCAAAAGAAGTGCCCTTTACAGCCTGCTCTTGAATCGCTTTAACAACTTCAGGATGAGAATGACCTAAAATAAGTGGTCCCCAACTTAACACATAGTCAATATATTCGTTACCATCAATATCTTTAATGATTGCGCCATTTCCTGAATCGATGAAAATTGGATCAATATTTACAGATTTAAATGCACGAACAGGGCTGTTAACTCCACCTGGCATTAGATCAACGGCTTCTTTAAATGCTTCGATCGATTTTTCAAAAGTTTTCATATTATTTCTCCTCCAACCAACGAGCAACATCTTTTGCATGATAAGTTAAAATTAAATCAGCACCAGCACGTTTCATTCCTAATAATGTTTCTAAAACGACTGATTTTTCATCTATCCAACCATTACCTGCAGCAGCCTTAATCATCGCATATTCACCAGAGACATTATATGCAACAATTGGTACCGGGAAGTTGTTGCGTACATCTCGTACAACGTCTAAGTAAGATAATGCCGGTTTAACGATTAAGAAATCTGCACCTTCATCGATATCTGATTGAGCTTCGCGAATTGCTTCTAATCGGTTTGATGGATCCATTTGATACGTTTTTCGATCCCCGAATTGTGGTGCACCATCTGCCGCTTCACGGAAAGGTCCATAATAGCTTGAAGCATATTTTACAGCATAAGACATGATCGGCACATCGTGGAATCCTGCTTCATCAAGTGCGGTACGAATTGCAATAACGAAACCATCCATCATATTTGACGGTGCAATAATGTCTGCTCCTGCTTTTGCTTGTGATACAGCGGTACGAGCTAATACATCTAATGAAGGATCATTTAAAATTGTTTCACCTTCAACTACACCACAATGTCCATGGTCAGTAAATTCACATAAACATGTGTCAGCTATAACTAAAAGCTCTGGGTGACGAGCTTTAATTTGACGTGTTGCTTCTTGAACAATTCCATGGTCATGGAAAGCTCCTGTCCCAACATCGTCTTTTTCAGCTGGAATACCGAATAAAATAACCGCTGGAATCCCTAATTCAACAACTTCATCAATTTCTTCATCTAATCTATCAAGAGAAAATTGAAATACACCCGGCATTGAGCTAACAGGGTTTTTAATATTTTCTCCTTCCATTACAAATATAGGGTAAATTAAATCCTCTTTGTGTAAATATGTTTCTTTCACCATTGAGCGCATTGTTGCTGATGATCTTAAGCGACGATGTCTTTTAAAATGCAATTGTGTCATATAGATCCTCCTATTTAACGATTTCTTCTAACACTGCTTCCATAGTATAGGTTTTTGGTTGATAGGAAACATGAGCACTATACTTAAGTAGAGCATTACTCGTTATATGCCCAATACTTGCGATTTTAATTTTCTCCCATCCTACAAATGGTGCAATATGTAATCCAAATGCATCGACTGCAGATGGACTTGCAAAAACTAAAATAATATTCTCACGGGTTTGAATTAAATTAATTAGCTGATGTATATAATCGATATTTTCTTTTGTTTCGTATACATCCCACTCAATTACTTCGAACGGTAGTCCAGTTTTTATTGTATCTTTGGCCATTATTCCGCGCACAAATAAACAACGAGAATTTTCATGAGCAACATTTGGAAATTCCTTCACAAAGACATCTGCACTAAAAACTGTGGGAACAAAGTCAACAGCAAACCCATTAGCTAATAATCTTTCTTTTGTTTTCGAACCAACAGCGGCAATTTTCCCTTGAAAATGAGAAGGTGTTAAATTATACCTTAACATTTTAGCACAAAATGACATTACTGCATTTTGACTGGTGAAAATTAGCCAATCAAATGATCTCGCCTTTTGAAGTTGGCTAAGATCATGTGGATGTAATATTTCTACTGTTTTAATGAGCGGACAAGAAACTGCTTCGCCACCTAGTTGCTCAATTTTTTGTAGAATCGTTGTTGTAACCTTAGACCCAGTTACAACAACGGTCTTCCCTTTTAGAGGATTGTTAATTTGCATCAAGCTCAGCCTTTACCTGTTGGATTAAATCAAATGCACCTTGTTCAGTTAATTTACGTGCAACTTCTTCACCAATTTCAACCGGATTTGTACCTGTAATTGTTTCTTCATAAAAAACAGATGCGTCTGGAGCTGCTACTAATCCAGTAAGTGTAATAGAATCTCCTGTTGTCTTAGCATAGCCTGCAATAGGTACTTGGCAACCACCATCCATAGCAGCTAAAAATGCTCTTTCTGCAAATGCCTCATTCCAAGTTGTTTGATCTGTTAGTTTTGCTAACTCGCGAAGTAACTCTGCATCATCAGCTCGACATTCAATTCCAAGAGATCCTTGAGCTACTGCTGGTAAACATAGATCTGTATCCAAATATTCTGTTACTACATCATCATTCCAACCAAGACGTTTAAGCCCTGCTGCAGCAAGAATAATTGCATCGTAATTTTCATTTTCTAATTTTGCTAAGCGTGTATCCACATTTCCGCGAATCCATTTAATTTCTATGTCAGGACGTACCTTTTTTAATTGTGCACTTCGGCGTAAAGAACTAGTTCCAACAATCGCATACTGTGGTAAATCCTTAAACTTTACATGACCTTTCGAAATAAATGCGTCACGAGGATCTTCTCTCTTCGGAATACATCCAATCACTAATCCTTCAGGCAGTACAGAAGGCATATCTTTCATGGAGTGTACAGCAAAATCAATTTCTTTATCGTATAATGCTTGCTCGATTTCTTTAACAAACAAACCTTTCCCACCGACTTTAGATAGTTGAACATCTAAAATGCGGTCCCCTTTAGTTACAATTTCTTTCACTTCAAACTCAAAAGGAGCGCCAGCTTTTTTCATTTGCTCGATAAACCAATTCGTTTGTGTTAAAGCTAATTTACTTTTTCTAGAACCAACAATAATTTTTCTCAAAATGATCAGACCTCTCTAACTTTAAATATCCGAAGATTATGCCCGCGCTGATTCAATTTATATCACCATTAAGTCGCAAGGCTGTACATTGAAACCTACTTTAAAACCATAAATGGAAGCTTGAAAGTTTACTTCCTAAAAAGAAATTAATAACGACTAGTAAAAACGTATATATTTGTGCCCAAGAATACTGAATCGCTGTTATTTTACCTCTATGATGTAAAATCAATATCATTAAATAAATGACAAAGATGATAAACGAACCTATTATCTTCGCATCAATAATTGATAAACCTTCTAATGTCAAAAATGCCCATTCTAACCCTAAAATTATACTTATTAGAAAGAGTGGATTACCAATTAAAATTGAACCATTTACCCATTTACTCAACTGCTGCAATGAAGGTAATCGTGACCATAATTTTGAATATTTTTTGCCCTTTAGTAGTTTATATAAAATTAGATATAACACAGAAAATACAAAGGCAATCGTAAAGGTTGCATAAGATACCATTGCAAAACTTATATGAATAATCAACATTTCAGACACTAGCGATTCTCGTAGTGGATATTGAACATAATCTGGTGCAAATAAATGAATTGTGACAAAAATAAATCCTAAAAAGTTTATAAAAAAAACAGGTAAATCTACTCTAACAATGCAATGTAGTATGATTGAGATCGTAATTAATAACCACGCGTAAAAGTATACCCCTTCAATCAAGGACAGCACAGGGAATCGCTTCATTTCAAAAATATATAATACTAAGAAAAGCGTTTGCATTACCCATACAATCGATACAAGCCAAAATGCAACACGCCGTATTTTAACTTGTTTGTAAAAATAATCAAAGAAATAAAGAACGATACTAATAGCATATAGGATCACCATTACCTCATAAATCCTAGATATTACTGAATCAATCATTCGCATCCCTTCTCCATCAAAAATGTCCTTATTAATGAAAACTACACAATAAAAGCGTTTTTCGTATCTAGTTTAACATATAGATACGAAAACGCCTTAGGAAGTCCTTATAACGAAATACCGAAACTGATTTTAATATGACAAATTTGGATTTGCAACTTGCTCAGTTCGATTAATTTTTTGTTCTGCTTTCTTTTGTTGTAGGATTACTTCTTCTTTGACTTCATCTTCGATTCCAAATATTTGTTGGAATAGTTGAAGTTGCTCATTTGCTTTTTTTGAATTCGCTAATTCTTTTGCTTGAAGAATTGGTTCCTTTAACAATTGATTAATAATGGATTTCGTATGCTTATTTAATATTTTTCTTTCGCGATCCGTTAAATTAGGCATTTTATTTTCAATGCTATTCATTGTTTCTTCTTGGATATTACTTGCTTTTTTACGTAAAGCAGAAATGACAGGTACTACACCTAATGTTGTAATCCAATCTTTAAATTGGATAACTTCTTCGGTAATCATTTCTGAAATTTCCTTAGCTGCTTTTTCACGTTCTGCAAGATTTGCTTCTACAATACCTTGTAAATCGTCTATATCGTACAAGAATACATTTGGTAAATCACCAATTTTAGGATCCAAGTCCCTAGGAACAGCAATATCGACCATAAATAATGGCTTACCTTTTCTTAATCGTTCTACAAATTGCATTAATTCAAAATCAATTACATAGTCAGTGGACCCAGTTGAGCTGATTAAAATATCAGCTTCTAGTAACGTACATTGCAATTCTTGCATCGATTTAGCTTGTCCATTAAATTTTTCAGCTAATACTTGAGCCTTTTCAAAAGTGCGGTTTATGACTGTAACTTTCCCTACACCACTACCAGCTAAATTCTGTGCAGCAAGTTCCCCCATTTTACCTGCTCCAAGAATAGCTACATGTTTATGTTTTAGGGAACCAAAGATTTTCTTAGCTAATTCAACTGCAGCATATGAAACAGATACGGCATTTTCGTTTATTGTTGTTTCGTTATGAGCACGTTTAGCGAAGGTTACTGCCTGTTTAAATAGATGATTGTAAACGGTACCAGTAGCACCAACTTCTTGAGCATCTAAAAAGCTTTTTCGCACTTGTCCAAGAATTTGTGTTTCACCTAATACCATTGAATCGATTCCACTTGTAACACGGAATAAATGATTTAACGATTCATCATTTTCACGAATATATAAATGTTGTTCAAACTCATTAACCGGAATATCAAACCATTTTGCTAAAAATTGTTTTATATAATAACGACCTGTATGCAATTGATCAACAACCGCATATATTTCTGTACGATTGCACGTTGATACAATTACATCTTCTAAAATGCTTTTTTCTTTTTTTAGCGCTGCCATTGCATTCGGTAAATCGCTTTCAATAAATGACAATTTTTCACGAATTTCGACAGGCGCAGTTTTGTAATTCAAGCCTACGACAAGTGTATGCATTGAACTTTACACCTCACATTATATTTTCCAACCTTATCTTATCATAAAGAATGAACTATTAAGCGATAAATTGTGAACATGCTATGAACTGGTTGATTCTTATTTAGAATAATTATAATCTGAGTGTATCAAAAAAACGAATATTATTCAACAAAATGAGTCATATCATGTATTTGTTCGATAATTATGAAAAAGATGTTTTGTAAAACCGAAAAATCGATTTCTATCAAAACATCTTTGTTCACTAGATGGCTATGTACATCTTTACATTCTTTTTTTAATTTCATTCCAGGTTTGGTCAAACCCTAAACCAGTTTCAGAAGAAAAGACGATTAATGGATCACTAGAATCCATATCCAACGTATCTTTGACGACTTTTTTATGCTTGTCCCACTTACCTTTTGGAATCTTATCAGCCTTTGTCGCGATGACAATTGTCGGAATGTTATAATGCTTTAAAAAATCATACATCATACAATCGTCGTTTGTTGGTGGGTGTCTTAAATCAACAATCAATACTACAGCACGTAAAACATTACGTGCTGTAATATATCGTTCAATCATTTGACCCCATGCTTCTCGGTCTTTTTTCGAAACTTTTGCATAGCCATAACCTGGAACGTCTACAAAAAATAATTGCTCCTCAATTTTATAAAAATTTAAGGTTTGAGTTTTTCCTGGTTTTGAAGACGTACGAGCTAAAGCTTTACGTCCAATCATTTTATTTATGAATGATGATTTTCCAACATTCGAACGACCTGCTAACGCAAATTCAGGTAGATCATCTATTGGGTACTGTTCTGGTTTAACAGCACTTATCACCATTTCAACATTATTTACTTTCATTTTTGAAACCTCCAACTAGTGCTATATTAAGCACCTCGTCAGCAGAAGATACAGGTTTAAATGTCAACTGTTCACGAATACTTTCAGGTATATCATCAATATCACGAATATTATCTTTTGGAATAATAATCGTAGTTAATCCAGCTCTATGTGCACCAAGTGATTTTTCTTTTAGTCCACCAATCGGTAAAACCCTACCACGTAGCGTAATTTCGCCTGTCATACCAACTTCTCTTCTAATTGGTTTGTTAGTAATAGCTGAAACTAAAGCAGTACACATTGTAATACCCGCTGATGGCCCATCTTTTGGCACTGCTCCTTCAGGAACGTGGATGTGAATATCATGTTGGTCAAAGAAATTATCATCAATATCTAACTGATTAGATAATGAACGAACAAATGATAATGCAGTTTGAGCAGATTCCTTCATTACTTCCCCAAGTTTACCTGTTAACTGAATTTTACCTTTACCAGGTGTTAACGATACCTCAATTTGTAATGTATCTCCACCTACTGATGTATATGCTAGACCTGTCGCTACACCAATTTGATCTTCTGTTTCAGCTTGACCATAGTGGAATTTGTGCTTTCCTAACATTTCCACCAATACTTTTTGATTTACAGTAACTCGCTTTTTATCGCCTGAGACGATAATTTTAGCAGCTTTTCGGCACAGGGTAGCAATTTGACGTTGTAAGTTACGAACTCCCGCTTCACGTGTATAATATCGGATTAAATCAACAATCGTTTCATCCTTAATTACAAATTGAGATTTTTTCAGACCATTTTCTTCAATTTGTTTTGGAATGAGATGATTTTTTGCTATTTGTGTTTTTTCCATTTCTGTATAACCAGCAATCGATATTACTTCCATACGGTCAAGAAGTGGACCAGGAATCGTGCTTAAATCGTTTGCAGTTGCAAGGAACATCACTTGCGATAAGTTATAAGGCTCTTCAATATAATGATCGCTAAAATTATGATTTTGTTCAGGGTCCAAAACTTCTAACATTGCCGCAGAAGGATCCCCTCTAAAGTCATTAGACATTTTATCAATTTCATCTAGTAAAAATACTGGATTCACTGTCCCTGCTTTTTTCATTCCTTGAATAATACGACCCGGCATTGCTCCAACGTAAGTACGACGATGACCACGAATTTCAGATTCGTCACGCACTCCACCTAGTGAAACACGTACAAACTTACGATCAAGACTTTCCGCTACAGAACGCGCTAAAGATGTTTTACCTACACCAGGTGGTCCAACTAAACATAGTATCGGTCCGCGAACCGATTGAGTAAGTTGACGTACAGATAAATACTCTAAGATACGCTCTTTCACTTTTTCAAGTCCATCATGATCACGATTTAATATTTCTTCAGCATGTTTAATATCAAGTCGGTCTGTAGTTGATTCTGTCCATGGAATCGTCACAAGCCATTCAATATAATTTCGAATGACTCCGCTTTCCGCACTTGCAGCTGGTAATTTTTCATAGCGATCCAATTCTTTAAATGCAACTTTTTGAGTGGATTCAGGCATGCCAGAACTTTCAATTCTTTTGCGTAAATCTGCAATTTCACCTGTTTTACCTTCCCTGTCGCCTAGTTCAGATTGGATTGCTTTCATTTGTTCACGTAAGTAGTACTCTTTTTGAGTACGTTCCATGGCTTGCTTAACTTTTGAATTAATTTTCTTTTCTAAATTTAGAACTTCTTGTTCGTCATGTAAACGAATAATAAGGTGATCTAATCGCTTTTTAATATTATAAATACTTAATATCTCTTGTTTTTCAGCAATTTTTAGCGGAAGATGGGATGCAATTACATCCGCTAGTCTACCAGGTTCATCTATATCTACAACAGAATCAATCGTTTCAGTTGTAATTTTGTTAGAAGATTTTGCATACTTTTCAAAATAACTTAATAATGTACGCATTAACGCTTCTATTTCAGCGTCTTTCGTTGTAGGATCTTCTTGGATTTCTACAGTAACCGAAGTAAATTTATTATCTTCATGATACTTTTGAATTTCACCACGGCTAATACCTTCAACTAAAATTCTCAATGTACCATTTGGTAATTTTAGCATTTGTTTTACATTTACAAGAGTACCAATTGTATATAAGTCTTCTTTTTCTGGTGATTCAATTCGCAAATCTTTTTGTGTTGCTAAGAAGATTTGATTATCATTCAACATCGCATGTTCTAATGCTGCAACAGATTTCGCTCTACCTACATCAATATGTAACACCATTGAAGGGTAAACTAATAATCCACGCAAAGGCAATAAAGGTTTTTTCTCTATTTTCTTGCTCATGCGCGTTTTCACCTCCATTTATTTATCCCGATTGAACGGAAAGTAATGACTCCTACATTAAGCTTAAATTAAGCATGTAAAGTCAAAATTTTTAAGCGACCTTGAAGGTCTGTTCAATAGAACTCAGATTTAAAAATAAATCTTCGTATAGTAACTTTAGTTTGCCCATATTTGTGAGCCCTCAACAACCAACTGTAAAGGTTTTTTAATCCTCGCTGTTTCAATTCAAAAGAAACATTCCGCTCACTTAGTATGTGATAAAGACATAACATTTCTCTAGGCATATTGTTAGCAATTTTTAGAGAGTACATGTACAAAAAGCCTAAACATTTTATGTAAATTGTTAAAAAAGCTGACTTACGACCATTACACGTAAAAAACGTAAATTGCGAAGTCAGCTTTTATATTCCTAAAAAGTGAATCTCGGTTGTTTTCTATGCTGATGTTTTTTCATTAAAATTTTTCAGCTCAGAACCATCACTCAAGAACAATTTAGGTGCTTTTTTATCTAGAATTGTTTCTTTTGTAATAATACATTTCACAATATCATCGCGTGATGGTAACTCAAACATCATATCAAGCATCGTAGATTCAATAATTGATCTTAACCCACGAGCACCTGTTTTTCGTTCGATTGCTTCTTTAGCAATTGCATTTAAAGCCTCTTCATCGAACTCAAGTTCTACTTTGTCGAGTTCAAGCATTTTTTGATATTGCTTTACTAATGCATTTTTAGGCTCAGTTAAAATACGAACTAATGCTTCTTCGTCTAATTGCTCAAGAGATGCTAATACTGGAAGTCGGCCAATAAACTCAGGTATTAAACCAAACTTCAGTAAATCTTCAGGAATTAGCTGTGCTAATACTGACTCAGTATCATCTTTTTTCGTTGTATTTGAGCCAAATCCGATTACTTTTTCACCTTGACGGCGTTTAATAATTTGCTCAATACCATCAAATGCTCCACCAACGATAAATAAGATGTTTGTAGTATCAATTTGTAAGAACTCTTGATGAGGATGCTTACGACCACCTTGTGGAGGCACACTTGCTACAGTTCCTTCAAGAATTTTTAGTAATGCTTGTTGTACACCTTCACCTGAAACATCTCGAGTAATAGATGGATTCTCAGATTTACGTGCTACTTTATCGATTTCATCAATATAAATGATACCTTTTTCTGCACGTTCTATATCGTAATCTGCAGCTTGAATTAGTTTTAATAGGATGTTTTCAACATCTTCCCCTACATAACCAGCTTCCGTAAGTGATGTAGCATCTGCAATTGCAAATGGAACGTTTAAAATACGTGCTAACGTTTGTGCAAGTAATGTTTTACCACTACCTGTTGGTCCTATTAATACGATGTTAGATTTAGATAATTCAACATCATCAATCTTACTGTTCGAATTTATACGTTTATAATGATTGTACACAGCAACAGCTAATGCTTTCTTAGCGCGCTCTTGTCCAATAACATATTCATCTAAAATGGATAATATTTCTTTTGGCTTAGGAATGTCTTGAAATTCAATTTCTTCCTCGACACCTAGCTCTTCGACGACGATTTCAGAGCAAAGCTCGATACATTCATCACAAATATAAACACCAGGTCCTGCAACTAATTTTCTTACTTGTTCTTGAGGTTTCCCACAGAACGAGCACTTTAAATTGCCTTTTTCATCATTAAATTTGAACAATTTGCTTCACCCCTATTCAAGCAACTATCTTACAAGATTCTGTTATCTTTATCAAATAAGTTGTCTTTTTGATGCAAGTAGAACTTTCCCACTAGCATAATTTATGTATAAATTACTATTTAACTTCATTCAGTGAATGAAGTTAAAGCCTCCGGCGGATGCCACAGATTTTTTAAAGGATTAATAAATGAACTTAGACTATGAGCGCCACGTCCTGTGCAAACGTCTAAGTGACCAACATCCTGTTGGCCTAAGCTCGATAAAATCTGGGCGCACATGTTTTTACTGTGACGAAAGCTTGCGGCAGTCACAAATACGCCAAAGCGCATTTGATTATGTTATAAAACAAGGCACGGGAAAACCGTACCTTGTTTATTTCTTATTTCATTTTACTAAATTGTGGCAAATTATTCAGTAATTTTTGCATTTTCTACTAAAAATTCTACTGTTTTTTGAGTACGAATATCGTTCTCTAAAATTTCAGATGTTCCACCTAATGCTGTTAAAATTTGTTCTTTATCCATACCGAATTGTGCACCCATTTTATCAAGTTCTGCATCGATATCTTCTTGAGTTACTTCTATTCCTTCAGCTTTAGCGATAGCTTCAAGTGTTAATGAAATACGCACGCGTTTTTCAGCATCTGGACGCATTTGCTCATGTAAAGCATTTTCGTCTTGACCAGAGAATTGATAGTAAAGGTCAAGAGTCATACCTTGCATTTGTAAACGTTGACCAAATTCCTCAATCATACGGTGAATTTCGTTATGAGTCATTGCTTCTGGAATGTCGATTTCAGCGTTTTCAGCAGCTTTTTCAACTAATTCATCACGTAATGAGCCTTCCGCGTCTGCTTTCTTTTGTTCAGCAGCTTGTTCTTTTAGTTTTGCACGTAATGCATCTAATGATTCTACTTCTGGATCAATTTCTTTTGCAAATTCATCGTTAAGTTCTGGTAAAACTTTAGTTTTTACTTCTTTAACAGTTACTTTGAAAGTAGCTTCTTTACCAGCAAGTTCTGCAGCATGGTATTCTTCTGGGAATGTAACAACTACATCTTTCGCTTCACCAGCTTTTAAACCTACTAATTGCTCTTCAAATCCAGGAATGAATGAACCTGAACCGATTTCAAGTGGATAATCTTCACCTTTACCACCTTCAAATGCTTCATCACCAACGAAACCTTCGAAGTCGATTACAGCAGTGTCACCTTCAATAATTGCTTCGTCTTCTTTAATTTCTAATTCAGCTTTACGAGCTAATTGAGATTGGATTTGTTCTTCAATTTCTTCATCAGTTACTTCTGTACTTAATTTTGCAACTTCTAAACCTTTATATTCACCAAGTTTTGGTTCAGGTTTTACAGTTACAGTTGCTGTAAATGTGAACGCTTGATTTTTTTCAAAGTTTTCAGTTCCATCAATTTGTGGGTAGTCAACAGGAACGATACCAGTTTCGTCGATTGCATTTGAGTATGCATCTGGAACTAAGATTTCAAGTGCATCTTGGTATAATGCTTCTACACCAAAACGCTTTTCAAATAATTGACGTGGCATTTTTCCTTTACGGAAACCAGGTACGTTAATTTCTTTTACTACTTTAGCAAAAGCTTTATCGATTGCTTTATTTACTTCTTCAACTGGCACTTCAATTGTTAATAAGCCAGAATTTCCTTCTTGTTTTTCCCATTTTGCTGACATATATTAATACCTCCAAAAATAATTTACAGTTTGACAAACATCTCGTTACATACGATTTGACAACCATTTTAGTATATCATAGTCTCTCATAGTTTCAACTTTTTTCATACTTCTCGTAGTTCTGTAATTTCTTCAAGCTTTTGCAAAAATCCGATGAGCTCGTAGTCCATTTCTTGCATACTTCCAAACATTAAACTTACGAAATCAATATAAGCATAACTTAAATCTTCTGAATCATAATCTAGCCAATCAAAAGGATATGTGGCAATTGCATGTTTAGATATTAAGTATTCTACCATTTCAAGTTTAGATGGCTCTTGGTCTAATCGATCTCTAACAATTGATAATATCTTCTTATATTTAGGTAATTTCGTTGGCAATAAAAGACTCGATGGATTTACTTCCATCTGTTGCTCAAATTTACTAATCCTTAAATTTATATCGACTTCTTGTTCAACTAATAAAATTAAAATCAAACTTTTTACAAATGGATGTGTCGATTCATGTTCAATAATATCCTTCAATTGTCCAACAATAGGTCTTATATTTGCCTCAGTTAATTCCTGGATAAGTATCAATTGTTGGTTAGATGAAAGTGATAGAAAACGATTTAATTCGTATTTACTTTCATCTTGCACCTGATCTGAGAAATTTACATCATGGAAAAATTCATCATTCGTTCCTACTATATTTGCATTTAAATTTTTTAATCGTTCGAATTTTTCAATTTGGTTTTCAGGTATAGCCCCTTCTTCCAACAATGATGTAATGATTGTTTCAACTTCTTTATATTGTTTCAGTTGCATACAAATTGTTAAATATAATTCCATTACCTCTAAATACATTGATGGTCCTATACTTAAAAGTTTCTCACATACTTCTTTCGCTTTATCATAAGCTTTAGTTTCATATAATGAATAAGCATATACACTTAATGTGATTTCATCGCCTTCGGTGTATTGCAATGCTTCTTGGAAATATTGATTTGCAAGGTCAAACTGATAATTTTCCACATATTTATGTGCTGTTGAAATAAGTCTTTCAACAGTTCCTGGGAAAACGACGACATTTTCAAACTTCTGTATTTTTTGTTTTTTCTTTTTCAATGCCATCACCCCAAGCTGTAACTTTCATAAAAATATCCATAATCATTGTCATTTTACCGTTATTTACAAATCGTAACAACAGATTTTTTTAAATTACACTTTTACCTAATTGGTTATTAATCAATGTTACCAGCGAAATAAGAATTTAATCTTTTTATCTAATAATTAGATGGTGTCAGGACTGAAAGTAAATGATCAAAGATATTTCGGATGCATTTCCTGGTTCAAATGTCCTTCATCACCTTTATGAAAGACATTTCCGATGCATTTACTTCTTCAAATGTCCTTCATCACCTCTGTGAAAGACATTTCCAATGCATTTCCTTCTACAAATGTCCTTCATCCCTTAAGGTAAACAATCTCCAGAATAAAAAATAGAGCCACCTCGTATTTAAGCATCGAGATGGCTCTATCTTATTTATGAAGCTGTTTTTAATAATCTAGGTGCACTTGTAAATATGAATGTACCGACGATGGCAGTTAAAATAATCGCAGGGATCATATAAGAACTATTGTAACTTAATGTATAAAGCCATACATTTTGGTCCCCTGCGTATTCCCAGAAGAAAATTGCACCTGCAAGGGAGTGTGCAGCAAAACGGAGAAGCCCACCAATTACAATCCCTAAAACGATATATAAACTTAGTTTTTTCTTGTTTAGAGATTTAGCAGCGTCAATAATTTGGTGACGGAAAATTCCAGCTAAACCGACAACTGTGAAGGCAATTACATAGTCAAGTAATGCCTGTGCCCAGTGTAAAATGTAAGCACCTAAAGCCATTTGTAATACACCTATTAACAATCCTGTAGTTAAGCCAGCAACTAAGCCCCAACGAACAGCCATAATTAAAATCGGCAACATAACAAAGCTAATGGATCCGCCTTGTGGCCATAATGAAAATGAAATTTTGTCTAAAACTAGACCGACTGCTACAAAAATAGCAATCTCCACAAGCATTAGTAATCTAAATTTGTTCATAACAATTCTCCTCTCTTTTATTCCGATGTAGAACATTTGAGAAGGAATAAAAACCGGTTTATTGATTAAAAGAAAAAAATGACATCAGGACAGAGCCTGACGCCATTTTGGAGTCGGTTTCTATCCACATCCCTACGCAAGTGCTAACTTACAGGTTCAAAGGGTTAGCGCAAACAAGTGCGCAATCTCAGCTGACTTCATCAGCTCCCCCTGTGGGTTATACATCAAGTTTTTTGTTTGAACACTTCTATTCTAGCAAATTATTACTTTTTTACAACTATCTTTAATATAACAATTTTAAATTTTCGAAAAATGTTCGAACACTCGAACACTAGTTGCAAATAAATACTACCTTCCAACCACTTAAAACATTAGAAGTAACTTATATTATTCCATTTCACTTGCTAGTTTCTTAATTAAGCTAGGTAACCAATCATCTAGATGAAGAAATTCATAGCTTGCTTCTTTAGCTTTTTGTGGAGTCATATACCAATCTTTAGGTACTCCAAATGGAGAACGACTTTCATCGTTTCCTACAAGAGTGATTTTTGCCTTTTTCCCTGTTGCTTCTTCTATCAAATCAATTAACTCTTGCATTGAATACGAGCCCGTTGATGTAGCATTGAAAGGACCTTCAATGTTAGACGTTCCAGCAAACTTTAGAAATCCTGCTGCATCATCAGAAAGTATATAGGACATTCGAGCATCCATATTAACAAAACCAATCGGTTGTTCTTTTGCAACTCGCTCTATATGGAAATGTAATCTTTTCGTATAATCATCTTCCCCTAGAACAATTGGGAATCTGACAGCAACTATAGGGAACGATGCTTTCTGGAAAAATACTGCTTCAGCTTGTCGTTTACCTTCTCCATAAGAAAAATCCTCTACATCTCCGTATCTAATTTCATAAGTATACGGGTTAAAATCTTCTTCTGTAAGATCAGAACCCAATTCTTGATCCAATGTTGAAAGTGTAGAAGTTAAAATATATTTTTTTGTCTTACCATCAAAAATCTCGCATGCAGCTAGTGCTTCATTTGGTGAAAAACAAATATTATCATAAACAATATCCCAATGTTCTTCGCCAACAGCATCTTTTAATGAACTTGCATTCTTTCGATCAACTTTTACTTGCTTTACCTGTGAACCGAAAGGATGTTGTACATTTCCGCGCGTTGCAATCGTTACATCGTGTCCTTCTTCTATTAGAAGTTGAACTAATTTCTTCCCAAAAAACCTCGTACCACCTAGCACTAAAATTTTCATTAGTAATCCCCCTTGACCAAACATGCCTTTACATATTTGCAACTGTCACAAGTTTTCACGCATTAAACAATCTCTAATTTGAAGTTAGACTTCTTGCAAACTTGCTGTTGTAACAGTAATACGACCAGCATCTGTTTTTAACCGTATTGGAATATTTCCTTCGCCAAAGACAAAGCTTTTTCCTTTTTCTCCATAAACAGAAATTCTTCCAAAATCCGATTTAACTGATAGAGCTGCATTTTCAATCTTTTCATCCGTTGTTAATGTAATACTTCCATTATCCGACTTAAAAACAATAGGTTTTGTAATTACTGGAATGTACCCCTCGATTCGTCCGTTATCTGTTGTAGCATGTATTTCACCAACTACATCATTTAATTCTATTCTTCCATTATCCGTTGAGAACTCAAACTTTTCGGATTTCGAATTTTTTGCTACGATTCGACCATTGTCTGTTGAAAAAACAGCTTGTGTGAAATGTGATTTTTCAATTTCTATACGACCATTGTCTGTGTCTGCTTTCATCTTACTAGCTAATAATGATTTTAATATAATTTTTCCATTATCTGTCTCTAACCCGATTGTTTTCGCTTGTTGTTCTGCTATTTGGATTTTCCCGTTATCATTTTTGATCAATATTTGTTCGTATAATTGTTGAGGCAATTGGATAATTACGTGAACATCCGATGAGAAATTCACATTAATTTGGAAGAAGAAGAATTTTTTAAATGAGTTTTCTCGGCTAATACGAATTTTTAAAGTATCATTTATTACGTCCATTTTTGTAACGGTTTTACCATCCTTATCTCTAACATGAATATAAGGTTTTTCGTCTTTCGATGGAATAATTGTTAAATCAGCTGAATCAGAAACGATGTCTACTTTAATAAATTTTGGTACATTAATCGGTTCCATTTCAACAGTTGTTTCATTGATCGGTTCTGCATAAGCTTCCAACAGTTCTTCAGCAAGTAAATCAACCGGTCCAAGAGCTTCGATAATCTCTTCATCTGTCTTACCTTCCGCTCTTGCACTTGTAAAATGTTCGCGAAAATCGCGAATAATATCTTTTCTTTCCTCTTCGCTTAAGCGTTTTAAACCAAGCTCAAGTTGTTTATAGAATGTTTCCTCTGTCATTTCGAATCCTCCCCATCAATTAGCTCATTAACGCCTTTAATAAAATTCTTCCAATCTTCACGAAGTTCCTTTAAATTTTGTTTTCCTAACTCTGTAATCTTGTAGTATTTACGTGGTGGACCTTCTGTTGATTCCTTTAAATAGGTAGTAAAATACCCTTCCTTTGTAAGTCGTCTTAAAAGTGGATATACAGATCCTTCTGAAATTTCAATTTGATTTGATATTGCTTGAACTAATTCGTAACCATACATGTCTTGTTGATCTAATAGAGCTAGAACACATAAATTTAAAACACCCTTTTTGAATTGAACGTTCAAGTACCACACCTTCCTCACTACTGTTCATTGTATAATAGTGCATCATATAGGTATTATACATTGCAAGGTACTAGAATACTTTCATTACTCATTCGAAAACAGAGCGAGAAGTTTCGACAGAACGAATGATTTAAAAATTCGCGTTTTTAATTCACATAATTGCACATAATAAAATGTAAATTAAGGAGGGATATACGTATGAATAAATTTTTACTAATTTTAGCACTTATGTTTTCTTTAATACTTGCAGCCTGTGGTGGCGATGAAACGACTGATAATACAAATACAAATGATACAACAACAAACAATGAAGAAGAGCAACACGAAGAAGTAAGTACTGATGAAAATGTTAGTGAATCAGAAATGGGTACATTAACTGTAAACTATAAAAATGAGGATTTAGCAATATCCCATGAAGCTGGACCAATGTCTTTAACATTAAATGCAGTTCAAGTAGCAACTTTAGAAGTTTCAGACGATTATAAAGAGTCATTCGAAAATCAAGATACGGTTACTGTAGTAACAATTAACATGACAGCTAAAAACTCTACTGAAGATACAATTAGCTTTTATCCCGATCAAGCAACACTTGTAACAGATACTGGACAACAAGTGGAGGCAGACCTTTGGTATTCAGGTAGTGTTGGTGGTGACTTTTTAGGTGCAGTTACTATGGAAGATGATGTTGTATGGATTTTAAAACACGATGAAAATATTAAAAATCTAACATTACATGTAAGTGGTCCTCATGATGAAAATTTTGAAACCATTGCAGAAGACTTTAAATTAGAAGTTCCACTTCAATAATAGTAAAAAATTCATTGCTGATCTATTTATGGGTTGATTCGTTTTTGACGAGTCAACCTTTTTTCATTTAGCATAAAGAGGTATTTATTTTTCAGGAGGGATTTTATGTTCCAAAACAAAGTAGTTGTAATAACTGGAGCTTCACAAGGGATAGGAAAAGAAGTGGCAAAACAATATGTAAATCAAGGTGCACGTGTCGTATTAGCAGATATAAATGAAGAACAAGGTCACATTACATGTAAAGAAATTTGTGAAAAAAATGAAAAGGCAATTTTTGTACCTACAGACGTTCGAAAAGAACAAGATATCATTCATCTTATGAGAAGAGCTGCTGAGTCTTTTGGTACAATTGATATTTTAATTAATAACGCTGGTACATTCCAACCAACCTCTCCTTATGATCTTACGGTAGAAGAATGGGACAATATAATTAACACAAATTTAAGAAGTGTATTTTTATGTTCCCGTGAAGCTGCAAAGTATATGAAGTTAAACTCAAATGGCGGCTCAATAGTATCAATGGCGTCAACTCGTGCATTTATGTCTGAACCAAATACTGAAGTCTATGCTGCGACGAAAGGTGCTATTATTTCTTTAACGCATGCACTTGCAAGTTCATTGGCTTCAGACAAGATTAAAGTGAATTGTATTTCACCCGGATGGATTGAAACTGGGGATTATGAACAACTTAGAGATGCTGACCACCTACAACATTTTTCCCGCCGAGTTGGTAAACCAGAAGATATAGCAAAAGCATGTTTCTACTTAACTGATGCGTGCAATGATTTTGTAACTGGTATTAACCTCACAGTTGATGGTGGAATGACGAAAAAAATGATCTATGAAGAGTAATTTAGACTTAGATTTGGAAATAATTAATTCGAACTAAATGTAGCAGTACTTTTACTAGTATACTTAAATTAATAACTGATCGATTTAGCACTACTAACCATCATAAAAGATTGGAAGTGTATACTATGGTAGATTTGATTGCTACATTAGTTGAATTTTTAGTTATTGGTGGAATCATTCTGCTTTTTTCTATGTGGAGTGTATCACTTATAAAATTAATCTTTAGAAAAAGCAACAATATTTACAGATGGTTTAAACTGTCACCAGAAAAAAGAAAAAACAATCGAAAAATGAACAAAACCGTTAAGCGAATGAGACGCAAATCTAAATACAATTCCGGTTATGGTGATGGGGGTTATGCACCTTCATCCTATTCAAGCGGCGATAGCGGTGGAGATGGCGGCGGAGGTTGTGATTAGTAACACCGTAAATGAGCCTTAGGAGGAAAACAATGAAATTCGTAAAATTTGGAATACTATTAAGTCTAGTATTCAGTTTAACAGCTTGTAGTATTAGTACAGACGATTTGCCTATTAAAGAGATTACAGATACAGTTACTGAAAGTGTATCTAATAGCGGGATACTAGAAGGTGCAAATGAAGTATTCACATACGTTCAAAATACACAAGAATCATTTCAAGAGTTAATGAACATAGGTGGTCAATGGTCTGAAGTTTATAATGCAGCTTCAAACGGTACAATTACAAATGAAGAGTTAGCATCACGAGTTACAAACGAAATTTTACCATTAAATGAAGAGTTAATGACACAAATTGAAAACTATGTCGCTCCCACTGATGCTACTTCTAAAATTAATGATTTACTAGTTAATGCCGTATCAACGCAACACGACGCTTTGCAAGAAGTTGTAAATGGAATTCAAAATGGAGATTACTCGGTCCTTAATTCAGCGAATCAATTAATGTCCGATGTGCAAGGTTTCGAAGGTGAATTCACAAAAATGATTCAAAATATTATTACAGAATACGGTTTTTAATTTATAAAAAAACTCCAATGTTGAAAAAAGTGGCAATTTCCATTTCTTCAACATTGGAGATTTTTTAACAATAAAAGTAAATTGACAAAAACATAAACACACTTCCACCCATTACGAAAACATGCCAAATTGCATGGTTATAAGGGATCTTACTATTTTTATAAAAATAAGTTCCAACTGTATAACTAAGTCCACCTGCTAGCAATAGCAATACCCCATTGATGGTAAGATAATCTATAACCGGTTGAAATACGAAAATTACTAACCAACCCATACCGATATATACAAGTAGTGAGATTTTTTTATATCGGTGTACAAAAAATTGTTTTAGTACTACACCAATTACAGCTAAGCCCCACTCGATACCAACTAGTGTCCAACCCGTTGAACCACCTATAGCTATTAAGGCTACTGGTGTATATGTACCTGCGATTAAAAGAAAAATAGAACTATGATCTAGTTTTTTCAGTAAGTTTTTATGTGTTGGTACGGAATGATAAAGCGTTGATGCCAAGTATAGAAGAAACATGGAAATTCCGAATATAATATAACTTACAAGCGCTACATTTGATTCATTGAATAGAGCTTTTTTTACTAGTAAATAGGTTGCCGGAACTGTTAAAAAAGCTCCTATACCATGGGTCATCGCATTCCAAAACTCTTCTTTCTTACTATAAGTACTTTTTACAACTATAGATTGTTCCATGTTCTTCACCTCTTTCTTTATTATGTCAATATAACACATTTTTTTATAGAGAGAGATGTAATGAAATTAGAATGATAAATGTCATATTTAATATCACTATAGTTTAGATATATCAATTTGACCAACGATACAAATAAAAAACCCCAATTGTATACGAGACAATTAGGGGGTTATTCTATAGATATAATGAAATATTAAGAGCGAACAACTAAAACGTCGCATTTTGCTAAGCGAACAATACGTTCTGCAACAGAACCTATCATCATATTTTCGATTGAGTTATAACCAGTTGCACCACAAATAATTAGGTCCACATCCGTTAATTTAGTTAATATTCCTACTGGAGCTCCTTCTTCTACAAGCACCTCAACGCTTTCTACTCCTGCGGCTTTTGCTTCATTACTAATACTTTCTAGATCAGAGTAACTTTTTGCTTTTACCTTTTCTGCAAACTTAACATTGTAAGCTCCGATACCAAATGATTTTGTATCAATGATATGAACTAATTGTAAAATAGCTTTGTTTTCCATTGCAACCTTGATTGCACGTTGGAAAGCCTTCATCGATTGCTCAGAAAAGTCAATTGCCACGACAATTTTGCTGTAAGATGACATAATAATCCTCCTTTAGTTATTTTAATAATAACAAATTTTGGGTTATCTAAATATAATTTCACATATTATCCACATTAAAAATGAAAATTACAGGACACTAATTTTACATAAAAAAAGTGCAGCTATACTGCACTTTTTGTCATTCATATTTAATGAACCAATTCTTTCGCAAATAGACTCCCTACAGCTGTAATGGAAGTGGCTAAATCTTTTCTATAATGGGGATGATTTTCATTTAAACTATTAATACTTACTTCGTTACCGCCTAATGATGAATGAACATAAAGACCATCCCCCATGTACATCGCAATATGGCCAGGGAAATACAGTAAATCACCCTTTTGAATTTGGTCGAATTCAATTTGTTTAATAGGGAAACCTTCAACAATTTTAGCATCTCGATAGATCAATACCCCATTTAACATATAGGCCATTGAACAAAGGCCAGAACAGTCAATTCCTAGTGGAGATTTTCCTCCCCAACGGTACGGAGTAGTTAAATAACTTAATGCTGTTTGCACGACATTTTCTCTAAACTCTTCTTCAGATACTCTTTCAGAAATCGTTTGACGAACCCAATATGAGCGAGTATAACCCACTTCACCAGAAGCTAATTTAACTTTAGCCCATTCCTGATCCAGTTCAGAATCTTCTACTATTGTTACAAAGGATCCTTTTACTAGAGTCGCAATTTTTGTGCTCTGAATTTTTGGTCCAGCAAGAATGTCAGAGAAATTTTGAATAATTACATTCTTCGCTTCTTCTTGCCACTTCAGTGATTTTTCTTCATCAATTAGGAGTTTTTCCTTTAAACAATACCCCTCGTAACGATATGTAGTTTGTATGCGTACCCAAGACTCATCACAAAACTCCAAAACATCCACAACCATGCCATACAAAACTTCATCAATTAATTCCGAAGTTGTATCTGGCTTGGCATGTAAATTAACGATCTTATTATTTACAATAGCTTTCATAGTAATGACCTCCCTTCATTCATCCCAAAATATTCGTAAACAATTTTAGATATTCGTCCTATTAATCTTTTTCCAATTTCAACGTCAGCCAACTCAGTAAGAAAAATACCAATTATATAATTATTTGATGGATGATATACAATTCCAACATCATGACAAACCGTATCGAGACTTCCTGTTTTATGCGCAATAAAAATATCATCCGTTATATATCGTTTTAATCCTTCATGGACTCTTTGCCTGCACAAAATATCAATGACTAATTGGCTATATTGATCTGAAAGTAAATCCTGTTGGTACACACGTGAGAATAGGTATGCCATATCCCGCGCAGTCGTTACGTTATCGTACCCTTTGTTAAGGCTTTTAAAATCCATCATTTTTCGTTGTAACCTTGTTTGAGTTAAACCAATCTTATTGAAGTATATATTCAGCTCTTCCATTCCAATAAAATCAATTAACACATTAGTAGCAGAATTATCACTAGTAATAATCATCCATACTAATAACTCATACAAAGTACAACTATCTAGATTTTGTTCTGTAACGACACTAAATTCAACTTTATTTTCAATAGCAATAGGAAGTTCTTCGTCTAATGTTTGATTGTTTTTCTCTAAATAATCTAGTACGCCAAGTAGAATGGGTACTTTTATGAGACTAGCACTCGAAAAAATGTCATCCGATTTTTCGTTTAAAATATAATTTTCGCTTTTCGCTTCTTTTACAAATAGATGGACCTTGAAGTCAACACATTCTATAAGGGAACGTATTTTTTCTATCAAATTCATCCACCTACCCAAGTACTTTAATGGTCTTAGTCTCTGAATTAAACGTAACTGTCTTTCCTAATGGCAATGTCATCGTTGGTAACACATGACCACAAGTAATATCCATTAAAGTAGGCTTTCCAGTCGGTACAATAATTTCTTCAAAGATTGTTTGTAAACGTAAGCTTTGTTCAGGTTTGTCAGGGTTTGGAGCACCGCAATTTGTCCAAGCTCCTAATAAAATCCCTGCTGCATCATCCAGTTTACCTGCTAATTTAAGTTGCGTTAACATTCTATCAACACTTCGTTCATATTCATCAATATCTTCTAAGAATAATATTTTCCCTTTTGTATCAATTTCATATGGTGTACCTAAGGAAGCCGTTACTAAAGTTAAATTTCCTCCGACGAGTTGTCCCGTAGCTTCACCTTCTACAAGTGTATTGACTTCACTTCCTTCAGCATTATTAAGAAGATAGTCTTTACCCTCTGTATCCGTTACATGATTTATAAACGAATTCCAAGTATATTCATCCATATCAGGTTTTATAAATTCAGTAGAAGGCATTGGTGAATGATACGTTACAAAATCACATATCTGATTAAAAACAATGTGAAGAGCAGTTACATCACTGTACCCAGCAAATACTTTTGGGTTTGCTTTAATTAACTCTAAATCTAGCAATGGAATAATTCTATGGGCCCCGTATCCACCACGAATGCAAAAGATTCCATCGATAGACGGGTTAGCAAACATATCATTTACTTCTCGAGCTCTTAATTCATCTCTTCCAGCTAGGTAACCATGCCTCTTGTGACATGTTTCTCCGACAACAACATTAAACCCAAGATTTTCAACAGCATCGATTGCCTTTTGTAAATTTTCAGGTGGTGTTGGGCTAGATGCACCTATTAGCCCAATCGTATCCCCCTTTTTCAATGCTTTTGGTATCCTCATGAAGTTACCCCCATCTTTTGTGTTTCACGGTAACGCGCTATCTCTTCCTCATTAGCAAGAACAAAGTGTCCTTCTTCTAATTCTACAAATGAAGGTGGATTTGCTTCATAGTTATGTTGAGTTGGGTCATAAATTTCAACTTTTTTACTACGTTCATTATGCGGATTTGGTTCAGGAACCGCTGACATAAGCGCACGTGTATATGGATGAATAGGATTTGAAAACAATTTTTCTGTTTCTGCTAATTCAACAATATTTCCTTTATAAATTACTGCAGTTCGATCTGTTATAAATCGTACAATCGATAAATCATGAGCGATAAATAAATAAGTTAAATTATTTTCATGTTGCAATTTCGAAAGTAAATTTAATACTTGAGCTCGAATCGAAACGTCCAATGCGGAAATAGGCTCATCCGCTATGATGAACTCAGGTTCCATTACAAGTGCTCTGGCAATTCCAATACGTTGGCGTTGACCACCAGAAAACTCGTGAGGGAAGCGGGAAGCAAATTCAGGTAATAAACCTACTTGTAAAAGTGCATTTCGTACTTTCTCTTGACGTTCGATCTCATTTGAGAATTTCTTTGTATTTACTAAACCTTCGCTAATGATATAGTCAACTTTTGCACGTTCATTTAGTGAAGCCATTGGATCTTGGAAAATCATTTGAATTTTTTGCGTAATTTCACGATCCCAATCTTTCGAAATTTTCCCATTGATCGGTTTTCCTTTGAATAGAATTTGACCTCCAGTTACTTCGTTAATGCGCATAATGGCACGGCCAATTGTCGTTTTACCTGAGCCAGATTCTCCAACTAAACCAAATGTTTCACCTTTATAAATTTCAAAACTTACATCTTTTATTGCTTCAAATGCATTTTTTCCTTTACCAAAAGTAACATTTAAATTTTTGACTTCTACTAACACTTCTCTATCAGCCATTTGCATACTCTCTCCCTTCTTCGAAGAATTTTTTCAACGTTTCAGGAGGCTCAACTGTAGGTGCATTCGGATGAAGTAACCATGTTTTCGCAAAGTGTGTTTCACTTAACTTAAAGTATGGAGGACGCTCGACGAAATCGATTTTTAATGCATATGGATTACGTGGAGCAAAAGCATCTCCTTGAATTTCTTTAAATAGATTTGGAGGAGTTCCTTTAATTGAATATAACTCTTGCCCCTTCACTCCAAGTTGAGGAAGTGAAGAAATTAATGCCCAAGTGTAAGGATGTTTTGCATTAAAGAAAATTTCATCCGTCTTTCCATATTCAATAATGTCACCTGCATACATTACTGCAATTCTGTCTGCAACTTTTGCTACAACACCTAAATCGTGTGTAATATAAATCGTAGTTAATAAATATTTCTCTTGAAGATTTTTTAATAACTGTAAAATTTGCGCTTGGATTGTTACATCTAGTGCCGTTGTAGGTTCGTCACAAATTAAAACTTTTGGATTACATGCAATGGCAATTGCTATTACAATCCTTTGACGCATACCACCTGAGAATTCATGTGGATATTGTTTGTAACGTTTTTCCACATCATGTATCCCTACGTCTCTAAGTAATTGAAGAACTTTTTCATAGGCATCCTTGCCCGTTAATCCTTGGTGTAGAACGACAGCCTCTTCGATTTGCTTTCCTATCGTTTTCAGTGGATTTAATGAAGTCATAGGGTCCTGAGTGACCATCGCAATTTCTTTTCCACGTATTTTTAACCAATCTTTTTCTGTACTAAAATGAGCTAGATCGTTGTCATTATATAGAATTTTCCCTTGATCAATGTAACCATTTTTATCTAGTAATCCCATAATAGATTTTACTAGAACAGATTTTCCCGAACCGGATTCTCCTACGATTGCAAGACTTTCGCCTTTATACAAATCGAGAGAAATATCGCGAATTGCTGTTAACACTTGACCTCGCAATTTAAACTTGATGACTAAATTTTCAATTGATAAGATTTTTGTCTTCTTTTGTGTTTCTCCCATTGAAATCCCTCCTATACGTGATTTTTCGGATCAGCTGCATCGGCAAATGCGTTTCCTATTATATAGAAGGAAATTGTAATTACACTTAACACAACACTAGGGAATATAAGCTGATATCGTAAATCTGGAGACATCATTAGTACACGACCTTCGTTAATTAAGTTACCTAATGAAGGTTCACTAATAGGTAAACCTAAACCAATATATGTTAAAAATACTTCTGCACCGATTGCAAATGGAATCGCTAAACTCATACGCAACATAATGATAGAAACTAAGTAAGGTAATAAGTTTTTCAATATGATGCGGTGACTAGGTGTACCTAACGTTCTAGATGCTAAATTATATTCACGGTCCCGTAATATTACTATTTGATTTCGAAGGAAACGCGCCATTTCTACCCAACCGGTTATACACATTGCAATGATAATTGTGGAAATACTTGGTCGTAATATTAAAGACATTAAGATTAAAACAATAGTTGTAGGAATATTCTCGATTACGTTATACGCATGTGATATAGGTGTTTCAAGTCTTCTCGAATAGCCCCAGAGCGCCCCTATGGTAATACCTACAACTACCTCCACGAAGGCAACAACCACACCTATTAATAATGATGTTCGAGTCCCTGCCCAAATACGTGACCATAAATCCTGCCCAATAGAGTTGGTTCCAAACCAAAATTCTTCGCTTGGTGCCAAATTCCGTACTTGATATCCAGTCTCTTCGTCTAAATAAATTTCTGTTGGCGATTTTTGGTAAGGTAAATATGGTTGAATCAATACAAAGAATACAATTCCTATAACCAAAATAAGTAAAAACACCGCAACTTTATTTTTTAAAAAGGACTTCCAAGTTGAGCGCCAATAAGAATAATTTGAGTATCCTGTTTGTTCAGCTTTGCTTTCGTCTGATGATGCAAACTCGAATAATTGTTCACTAGATTTATCTGTAATATTTCTTATTTCTTCTGAATATAAGCCCATTAGCGAACACTCCCCCCTCTTCCTAACTTAATACGAGGATCGACAAGCGCCATCGCTATATCACCTAAAAATAGTCCGATGATTCCTAAAGATGAGAAGATCAATACTAGACCTTGTACGACAGCATTATCTTGTCGTTGTATGGCATCAACGAGTAATCCACCCATTCCCGGAATGGAATATAATGATTCGATATAGATTGAACCGGTAATAGTAAAAAGAATCGTTGCTGGTAAATATTGCGCAAGTGGAATAAACGCATTTCTCATTACATGGCTAAACATTAATGTGCGTTCTTTAACACCTTTAGCGCGAGCTAGTTTTATATAGTCTTTATTTAATTCATCGACCATATAACGACGCATCCACATTGCATATGAAGCAATAGGCCCTAAAGCTAGTGAGATGAGTGGTAATAGCCAACTTATTGGTTTATCGGAATCAAATAAAAGTGGCAATTTAAAGATATCCGTTATATAGACTTGAATTAACAAGAAATATACCATGGAAGGTACCGCAACAATGAAAACAATATAACCTGTCCCTAATCGATCAAGCCATCTTCCTTTCATTTGTGCCATTAATATTCCAAGTGGTACTCCAATTAAAATGGATAAGGCTACAGCTGCTAATCCAAAAGATAAAGAGTACATGATCTTATCAGCAATTATATCTACAACAGGGACATCCGTTCGATATGTAATAGATTTTCCTAAATCTCCGCGTATTAAATCCGTGTAAAAGTTCCCTAACTGAACCAGTATCGGATCTCGTAATCCTAAATTCGTTAAATAAATTTCCTGTTGTTCCGGAGACATTTTATCAGCAGCTGCCCCTAAATAGCCTTCTTCAGGCAATAATCGTAATAGTAAGAAGACGATTGTTATAATGACTAAAAGCGTAACTACTGACTGCAATAACCTTTTTCCGACATACCCTAACATATTGTAACCCCCTTGCTTACCTTAAGTAAGAAGGAAGGAGATGGTAAAAGGCCATCTCCTTCTTCTAGTTTATACACTACGAACCTTAATTCTATTTAATAGATTCGCAGCGTTACTATTTTTTAATTACCTGCTTCAGCTAAAGCTTCTGCACGTTCTTTCTCCCATTGCGCTTGCGCTTCTTTGAATTCATCGTTACTCATTGGCTTCTCTAAAAGTTTTTGACCTTTAAATTTCTCCATCGTTACACCGAATGGTGAGTATTGTGCTTCGAATGGATTTAATTTAGAAGCTAGGTATCCACTACCACCTACAGCATAAGGAACAACGAACGCTTCTTCGATAAGGAAGCTTTCCGCTTCAGCAAATAATGGATAGCGTTCTGCTGGGTCAATTGCTGCTTTAGCAGTTTCAACCAGGCTATCGTACTTACCATTATATCCTTCAGCTAATTCTGGTTTATTGTAAGTTCCACCAGTTGTGAATGGATCTGTGTAAGTTGATGGGTCAGCAAAGTCTGGACCCCAGTTTACTTCCATAAACGCATACTTACCTGGACGACGAACTTCACCTAAGAATCCAGTTGAAGGACCTGCATAAACGATAATATCGATATAATCTTTACCTAATAAGTTTTCCATTTGTTGTTCGATAACTTGTGAACGGTTTGCCCAGTCTGGACTTCCAGAGTTATAAGGCATTAAAACTTTAACAGGGAAAGTCGCTTCACCTGCTAATTCTGCCATTGCTTTTTCCTTGTACTCAACAGCTAATTTAGCATCAAATGAATCTTTATTACTAAATTTAGCTAGTGCATCTAATTGTGTATAATCTACTCCATCAACATCAACGAAGTTTTTCGGAGTAATTGTATTACTTAAAAGTGTTTCTGGGTTATATGGTTCTACAGTCATCATCGCAGATACACGGTCAAGTCCATGGAATAGTGATTTACGGAAGTTTTTGTTGTTAACTACAACTTTCCAGTTTTCAGGTTCATATTCTGCATCAAATTGTGGATCGAAGTTTAATGCATAGAAATATGTGTAGAAACTATTTGAACTTTGGCGTACTAAATCTTTTTTCTCTGAATCATTGAACCAGTCATCTAGAATCGCAGTAGGAATTGCTGCTGCGTCAATTTCTCCACGAACGAATAACTCAGGAGCAACAGTTGCTGCTTCTTTGTTATACTTGTATTCAATTTTGTCAATTAGGACATTGTCTTTATCCCAATATGTTTCGTTTTTCGTTAACACACGACGGTTTTGTGGTTCAAATTCGCTTAAAATATATGATCCGTTATATAAGAAGTTCTCTTTTGTTGTTCCAAAGCTTTCACCTTTTTCGGCTAAAAACTCTCCATATACTGGGAAGAAACATACATAGTTAAGCATAGATAGGAAATAAGGTGTTGGTCCTTCTAATGTGTACTCTAAAGTATGTGCATCAACAGCTTTTACACCTACTTGTGAGAAGTCAGAAATTTCACCTTCATAGAATGCATTACCGTTTTTAACAACAGTTGCAATCCATGCTGTTGAAGACTCATTTTTTGCATCAAGCACGTAATTTAAACCATCAACAAAGTCTTGAGCCGTTACATCTGCTACTTCTTTTCCTTCATGGTCTACCCATTTAACTCCTTCACGAAGTTTGAATGTCCAAACAGAAGCGTCATCATTTGCTTCCCATGATTCTGCTAAACCAGGTTGAACAATCCCGTACTTATCATACTCAATTAAACCATCCACTAAGTTTGCAGCAACCGCAAACTCATTTGTATTAGATGTCTTTAAATAGTTTAATGTAGTAATTTCCCCTGAGTAGACTGTACGGTAGACAGATTCTTCACCTGCACCCTCTTCGTTCCCACTACATGCTGCTAGAATTACAGTTACACATGCTAACAGCAACAATAAATATTTCTTCATAGAAACCCCCCGTTTATTTTTCTTTTTATATTGAAAATCCTATTCCCGGTTCATCAGACATTTTTATCCATTGATTATCAAATGTCGGACCTCCCGTAACTGGATCATTCAAACATAGACTTGGTCCATCTAGATCAACCATCGTAATGTTCTTTTGTGAAGCTGCAAAATGAGCAGCAGCACTTACGCTAATTTTCGTTTCTAACATACATCCAATCATGCATTCAATCCCGTTTGCTTCAGCGATATGGGAAATTTTTTGCGCTTGGTAAATACCGCCAGTTTTCATAAGTTTAATATTGATCAGATCACATGCACGCATTTGAATCAACTTCAGGGCATCCTTTGGTGAAAAGACACTCTCATCAGCCAAAATATTTGTTTGTGTATGCATCGTTACATATTGCAATCCTTCTAAGTCAGCGTAGTAAACTGGTTGTTCTACTAATTCAATATTAGTACCTGCATCTTCTAATGCTCGAATGATACGAACCGCCTGTTTAGCAGACCACCCTTGATTAGCATCAACACGTAAAGTAACATTTGGTCCGACTGCTTTACGTATTTCTACTACTCGTTGTATATCACCCTCAGGATCTTTCCCTACTTTTACTTTCAAAATATGGAAACCACGATTAACTGCAGCTAAGCTATCATTTACCATCTCATTAGTATCGTTAACACTGATAGTAATGTCTGTAATAAGTTCTTTTCGATAACCACCAAGTATTTTGTATAATGGTGCATTATATCTTTTCGCAAATAGATCATAGATTGCTATATCAACTGCTGCTTTAGCACTTGTATTTTTATAAAGACATTTGTCTATACGCTCCATGATTTGTGCGATATCTTCGATTTCCATCCCCAAAATTGCTGGTTTAATATAATGTGTTATGGCATGAATAATGGAGTCTTTTGTTTCACCTGTAATTACAGCAGTTGGAGCGGCTTCTCCAATACCTACTAAGCCATTGTCTGTATAGATATATACGCCAACGTTATTTATTTTATCTACAGTTCGAAGAGCAGTTTTAAATGGTGTTATTAGTGGTGCCTCAACTTCAAAAACCTGTATGTCTGTTATTTTCATTTTGTTTCACCCTATTTTTCTATCAAGTTAAAAACTGTAAGATGCGTAACACATCAAAATAGTTACTCGTTTCATATTCAACAGTATTATGTGGTTTGAATTTCGCACCAGGGTAAAAAGAATTACGAAAAGCACGTGTATGGTCACGATATACAATTTCCACCACAAAATGTTCAGGAAGACTAACTTGAATGGATTCTCTATCCACTTTCATCGCTTCTTCGACTAAACGTTTCGTTTCACTAATTGCAAGTTTTGGACTAACGCTTAACGTTGCCCCACCAATTCCCTCTTTCGTTGCATAAGTCACAATGTTTTCATTTACTGTTTGAATTTCTTCAGTTAGACCTACATCTCCGCTTACAAAAGCAACTGGTACTCCTTTTAGTGCAGCGGCATACGTATTAATTAAAAATTCACTAACATATTCACCATTGATCTTCACATCAGCATTAATAACTAACGTATGTGCTAAAGGATTGCGATGACTACCACCTTTACTGTGATAGCCTATAAAAATAGCACGGTCAAAACTCTCGTCGAGACCAGCGACCATACACATTGGATCACCTGTCCATCCACGAATAATCTTTACATTTTCCGGTAAACTTGAAATATCTATATTTCTTGCTGAGTCATGAGCATCTTTTAATAGAATTTCAGTTGCACCACCCGCTATAGCTCCTTCAATCGCTGCTTCTACTTCTTTTGTCATTTGCTTTTGGAAAGGAACATAATCAGGTGTGTTCTTTTCAGTTTCAATCCATGTAGTTGATCCAGCAACTCCTTCTAAATCTGCGCTAATAAATACTTTCATAAAAACGATACTCCTTTACATCATTGTTTTCGAGTTCTACTAAAACTGGACCGTATAGAACAGTTTCTAATTTCATGCGCCTTGCCCATGAGACATTGCCATAATCGTAATGCCACCATTCCTCTGAATAGTTCTTAAATCCAACCTCATTCATGCAGTTATATAAAATACGTCTGTTTTGAAGAGCGTCCTGATTTTCTAACGGATGATCTTCAAAATATCTTGTAGCAGACTTCTCACTCATTTCATCGAATTCCGTTCCAAGTTCAAGTGGATATCCATTACTGTCACCTAAGGTTAAATCGATTGCTCCACCTGTAATATGAGGGGAGGTGCGTGTAGGCTCAACACTTGGAAATGCAACATATTTCAATGTTTCTTGCAAAACATCTTCGTCTGTAAGTCTCGGATTCCTTTTTTTAATATTTTCAGAAAATATTTTGAATAGTGATTGCTGTACCTGTAAAGGTCGAAATCCATCATACAAAATAAAGCTATATTCTTTTGGTAATAATTCTAGTGCCATTTTTAAACGAAGATATGCCCCTTTTCGTAAATAAATAGCATTTATACTTGAAAGAATTTCTTGCTTATAATAAATAGGCCTTATATATAATCTATTTGGTTCGGCTTGGACTCGAATTAGAGGATCCTTATTTTCTATAATTCTAGGGGACAGTTGTTTGTCATGAACCTCTAACCGCTCAATAGGTTTTTGTAAAATATTTTGTATAATAAACCACCCCAAGCTATATAATATTTCACAAACATTGTCATATAATAGAATTTTTAGACAATTCCGTATTTAAAATAAAATCTATCATACTTTAAAATTTTTTACTAGATATAATTTGTATTTTTTGTAATGAAACATAGTATTTTATAATATTTTTACTTTTTTAACATAAAGTATATATTTCTTATAGGATTTATTTTATTTCACTGAATAAAATAATGATTGCACCTAATATTTACAATAAAAAAAGTTATTCAAGTAAAATACTTACTTGAATAACTCTATACTAATTTTCAAAATTATATGAATGGACTGTATGATTATTTCTACCCGCTGTAGTAACGGCTTGTGACATTGAATTTATAATAGCTTCTTCTGTAGCTTCTGCAGCAGCGGTAAACAATTTGTTCATGATTGGGTGATCTTCACGAAGTTGTGTTCTAATCTCAACAACACTTTGTGAAACATGAGAAATTTTATGAGCAGTTGTAAATCCGATAACTATATCTCCACTTCCGTGTGAAAAATGACTTCCCGTTCTTCCAAGTCCGATACCACAACGTTTAATAACACGTTGTAACTGTCGACTACTTAATGGTGCATCCGTTGCAAGAACAATTATGATAGATCCATCCGTTGGTTTTACCGTTGTTGGTTCTTGCTGTTTAGAAGAATTGTACCGGTCCGCTTGAAACTCATATTTTTCTCCAAAATTACTTAAAACTAAGCATCCAATTGTATAAGAGAGATTCTCATCTTCAACAGATACAATACGGGATGAAGATCCTATTCCACCTTTATATCCAAAACAGACCATACCTTTACCTGCTCCTACCGCTCCCTCTTTTGCAACTTCTTCTGTTGCATTTTGGATAGCTTCAATTGCATGACCGGGAGTAACAGGACAATGACGAATAGAATTTAAATAACTATCATTGCATTCACCAACAACAAGATTAATTGTTCCTGTTGAAATTCCTATTTCCGGATTACGTTCTAGCATATATTCTAATGTACCCTGTGTAACAGCTGGAACGCCAAAAGTATTTGTTAACATAATTGGAGATTCAATGACTCCTAATTCATTTACTTGAACGAGTCCTGTAGTTTTTCCAAATCCGTTAATAACGTAACTTGCAGCAGTAACTTTCTTCTTAAACAAATTGCCACTGTGTGGTAATACTGCGGTTACTCCAGTGCATGCATATGTACCTTCTTCGTCAATTGGAAAGTCTAGCGTTACATGTCCAACTTGTACTCCGTCAACATCTGTAATACAGTTTTTCCTACCTACAGGTAACTTACCGATTGTAACCCCAAGCTCTCTAATTTTCTTCCCCATACAATCGACTCCAATCTATATTTTTAGCAATATTTTAAAGGTATTTCGATTATTTTAATAGGGGTGAATTGGAAAATAGTAGAATAAAAATAAAAAACGCCCAAACTCCTTTTAGTAAAGAGCCTAAGCGTTGAGATACAAATATTTATTTGATATTTACACAATATGATAAATCGCTTCTTGAATCAATGAGTTCTCTAGTCATTTCACATAACTTTCAAACTTTTAAATATTTATATATTATATTTTTAATTTACTGTTGAAATTCCTAAAAATATTAGTTATTTCATACCGAATTATATGTAAAGTTTTGATAGATTTTTACTGATTAAAGTTATCTAAAAGCTATAAAACATATTTGCAAATAGATAAATCTAGTAGATAATTGTAATAGCACAAACAATACATATTTGGAGCATTAATAATATTATGATTTCAAGAAAATGGTTTTGGATTATTATTTCACTTTATCTTATTTTAGGTTTTTATATTTTCTATACAAGTTACCAATCACCTACAGCCGGAATCGAGGTCGAACAAAAAAATGACCAATGTATAGTTGTTGGATTACTTTATCCTGAATTGGAAGAAATTCACAAAATAAATAGAGGGGATACCATCTTAAAGGTTAATGGTAAAGATATCAATGATACTTCTAAATTAAAATATGACAGTATAATAAGCTTTGCAGATAGTGCTACAGTTATGAACTCAAAGGGTGAAGTCCGACAAATAATTTTTAGTCACGATGATTTACCATATCAGTTTTTTAATAATTATATATTGCCGCTTTGTTATTTTCTTGCAGCATTATTTTTAGCCATCTATTTATATAGACAACAAAAGGGAAATCAACAAGCATTAAACTACTTAATTTTATTCATTTTAACTGTTGCCATTGCCTGCGGTAGTATACCTTTGTATATGCGGTTAAATTGGTTTGGTATTATTATTAATAGTACCACTGCAGTACTAAGCCCAATTTTATTACTCTCTTTTTTAAAACACTATTACACATTTTTATCGATTCATTGGCGGATCTTTAACTATGTTCGCTACTTGTATATTATCCCAATTTTCGTACTCGTATTAACAATTGTTGAAGACTTCTACCCTTCAATGTTTTTCATTGATAGTTTAATTATTTTATCACTTTTTTTTATATTAATTATGATCAATATTGCCATCATCATTGCTGGCTATATAAAATATCCAAAATCACAAATTAAAGTGATTTTTTGGTTTATTATATTTCCTATTATTCCTTTTTTAGTTTTATATGTTGTGCCATTATTAATATTACAAAAATATATTATCTCAACATCTATACTCTCAATCTTTTTCTTGTTTATGTCATTTGGATTCACTTTCGCACAAATATCCGAGCGCTTATTTGATGTTGAATATTACATCTCTAGATTAAAATATTATTCACTATTTTCACTCGTCATTACTTTAGGATTAGTGCTGGGTATATACATAATTACTTCATTGCCAATATACGAAATAGTAAGTTTGTCTATATTTATATTCTTATTTATTTTAGTTAGCTTTTATATTAGAGAAAAATTGGACTATATTAATCGAAAGGTTCTATTTACTCCTCAGGGTAACTATATTCACCAATTATATACTTCCATTGATAGCATAGGAAAAACGACCACAAGGGAAGAACTATTTCAAAAATTATCATCTATCCTAGCAAAACAACTCGAGTTTAATGTAGTCTATGTAATTGGTTTTAATATTAGCGAGAGAAAAATTGTTGAGAATAAATTACAAACAGCAAATCGGCTACACGATTCAATCGATATTTCTCTTTTCGAAAATTTACAGCTGATGGAAATAAGTAATATTGGAAGTTGTTACATTGCATGTATACATCAAGATATAGAAATGAAACAGATCTTAATACTTGGAAATGAAAATCATTCATCATTAAAACATGAAGAGTTACTCGCTTTGGAATTGTTAATTTTATATGTTAATAACTTTATTGATAATACTAAATTAGTTGAGGAATTATTAGCGAAATTAAAAACAATGGAACAAAAGGATGATCACCCCTACTGGTTCGAAAAACTTGTATTACTTAAACTTGAAGAGGAAAAAACTCATTTAGCTCAAGATTTACACGATACTGTTTTGCAGGAGCAAATATTCCTCATTCGTGAGATGGATAGCATTCTAAATGAAACGAATGTAGAAACACTTCAAGCAAAAATAACTGATTTCCATCATCAGCTCGTTTCCATTAATCACCAACTAAGAGCATATTGCGAAATTTTAAAACCACCTTTACTGGATACTTTAGGTTTAAATGCTGCGCTAAACAAACTGTTTATGCAAACAAAAAAACGGGCTAATTTTACTTTACTTAAAAAAATAGAGCAAATTGATTTAAAAAATAAATACACGCCATTGTTTATTTATCGTTTAATACAAGAATTACTAACAAATGCAATTAAACACTCTCAAGCCACATATGTAAAAATTCAGTTGTTGCCATATGAAAATGGATTTGAAATAAAGTATATGGATAATGGGGTTGGTTTTGATATAGAAAAGTTGAAGACTTCAAATTCAATGGGTCTAGCTGGTATGAAAGAAAGAGTAAGAACATATAACGGATATTTCGAAATTGATACATATCCTAATGAAGGTTTGCAAATTCAAATACGTGTTGGAGAAGATTAGTTATGATTAAAATTATGATTGTTGATGATCACCATGCAGTCTTAGAAGGTACAAAAAATCTTTTCAATGATGTGGATGACATTATAGTAGACGCTAGTGATAATGTATACGAAATCCATAAAATGATAAATGAAAACCGATCATTTTATGATGTCTACTTAGTAGATATTAACATGCCTGAACAAAATGGAATCGTTTTATGTAGTAAAATACGTACATACCAACCAACTGCAAAAGTCATCCTATATACAGGTGATAATATTGAAGATTATTATTCCTTACTTTTAGATAAGTTAGTTCATGGAGTACTATCAAAAACTGCCACTAAAGAACAGGTAATTCATACAATTCGTGAAACGTTGAAAGATAGTTTAGTAATTCCAGCTAATTTTATAGATTTTGTAAAAAATCATTATAATGATGGCGATAATGAGGATACATTAAAATTAAATGACAGAGAACAACAATTACTACAATATGTATCGATGGGGTATTCAAATAGCGTAATCGCAAAGGAACTTCAGGTTTCACAACGTACAATTGAGCGCAATCTGTCCCAACTGTTTAATTTGTTAAACGTAACCTCTCGTTCAGAAGCTGTGATGGTTGCTAAAGAAAGAAACTTATTTTAGGCAAATTAATAGGCGCTGCTCAGAAATTTTGTGCTAGAGCAGCGCCTTACTCAAATGAGTCTATATCATCATAACATTCAATTTGCTTTTCCAATTGTTACGTGGCCTCCCGTAAGTATGTTTTGTTATTTTCTAAAATCTTAATCATTTGTTGAAGAATTTTTTCTTCTACCACTGGGGTAGCATTAATTTCTTTTCTAATAATTGTATACAAATCTAAAACTGAACCTACGTCGAGTCTATGTTTCTCCGCTAGTTGAAACGCTCGCTCTAACTGACCGGTTATCATCGGCAGTCCTCCTTTTTTTGTAGTTACTTCTATTTTATGATGTTTTGGTGAATATTTCATCTGAAACCACAAAATATTTTAATTTTTTTTATTTTTTTAATAAATTTGTGGAATCGCCCAACCTAAATTGTTACCGGTTGAGCGATTTTCATTAGTATAAACATTTTTTCACTTTCTAATATGACAAACCAAAGTTATATTGGTAAGTATTGCCGTTCTTATCTTTGTACGGGTAATCTGCTCCCTTTCTGAACCCTGGGATATCACCTGGTGTATTGTTCAGAACTTCTTGACTAGCTGGAATCGTTAGTGGAAGTTTTCCAACAGGACTAAATTTTCCACGTAAAATATCCAATAATATTTCCGGTTTAACACCAAAAGTAGCAATGACACTTGCCGCATTTGGTTCAATATCATTAATTAGCCAAGGATTTTTAAAATCGATTGCAGTAATTGTTGGAACTTTCTTTTGAATCTCCTTTACACGTTCGATATTAAAAATACCGGTATCAGGACCAATTGTCAGTGTAATTTTACTTTGTCCAAATAAATCCATATTCGGAAGAACCCAGACCAATGCATGGGTTGCTTCTTCCAAAGTATCAATCACTGTAATGTTTGAATCATGTTTTCTAATAAGGTCTTTTAAATTTTGTGTATTTTGCCCTTCTTCACCACCTGGAAATACTTGAACAAACAATTTTATGTTTTGCAGCTTTTTGTCAGTTAAAGGTAATAACTTTTCATCATTTCTCAAGAGGACAATTGACTTTCGATGGGCATCATCTGCTCTTTGCTGAGACTCTGGATCATTGACAACTTTAAGAGCTTGCTGAGGTTCAACATACGGATTTTCAAACAAACCAAGCATCATCATCTCAGTAACTAAGTAGCGAACAGAACGGTCAACTACTTCTTCACTCACTAATCCTTTATTCACTGCAGTAATAATAGGTGTAGGATCTTGGGCTCCAGAAAATATATTTGTTCCCGCATTTAATGCTTTTGCAAATCGCTCTTCTATAGGTAAATCAAGTGCACCCCATGCCTTATCAATGACTGCACTTGTATCTGAATTTACATACCCTAGAAATCCTAGTTCAGCTCTTAAATAATCGTTAATAAATGGTTTATTTAAAGCAAAACCAACTTCTTCAAATTGTTGTGTTTGAGTAAAAGGTGGTAATCCTTGGTTAGCACTCATATTACTTGGAAAAGCATAGTAAGGCATAATTGAGGTTGTATCGGCTTCAATGGCAGCTCTAAAAGGTGGCATATGGTATCTTAAAAGGCTTCCTTCTGTTGGGTAAATATTATACCTACCTTCTTCAAAGTGTGGGTCTTTACCTTGTTCCCTAGCTCCACCTCCTGGATAATGTCTAACAGTTGTTGTTACACTATTATCGTTTAGCACATCCCCCTGATAACCTTTTACAATTCGGTAAATGATATCAGATACTAATGCTGGATGTTCACCAAAGGTTTCATCAATTCTAGACCATAGTGGATCTGTCGCTACGTCTGCAGAATATCCATACAGTTTACGTATACCTGTTGCACGAAACTCATTCGCTGTTATTTTTGAAAAATCTTCAATAAGTCTTAAATCACGAGTTGCCGCTAAGCCTAATGTATTTGGCCAATATGAAAATTGGCCTGAAGTACCTGGACCAGCCCCTACTAAAGCATCAATTGAAGTAGCATGATTTCTTGGATTAGAAATGATCATCACAGGGATACCTAATCGGGAGCCTTCTGCAGCTTCTTGCAACTGATTATTATAGTCCGCAATGATGTTTGCACTTGGTGTTTCACGGTAAATAAAATAGCGGGTATTTTGATCTAAATGTGCATTTGGTAAAACAAGTTTACCTTCCTCGAATGTAGGAAATTCAGGAATCATTAATAATCCTGCTTTTTCTTTAAGTGTCATTTTGGATATTAGATCTTTTGCTCGATCATCAAATGAAAGTTGCCAGTTTTCATAGGGGTCTAACTGTCCATTTCCATTTAAGTCTTTAAATTTTTTGCCATCAATGGATAATGTCTGTTTCACTTTTGATCCAATAGTTGGTTGTGTATCTCTTTCGGCAGAAATTTGGTGCATTGGAATGAAAGTTGATAATGATAAAACGATTACAATAGAAACCGCAAATATTTTCCTTAGTTTAACCATTGATTCCCTTCCTTTACTTCGCATTCTTCCATTATTCTGCCGATTCTTTCATTATTTATGTATAATGAGGCATTACCAAAAAATAAAAAATAAAAAGCCAACTAACATTATGAGCAGTTAGATGACTAATATAAAAATGGATTAGGAAATTAATCATATATATTTATTTAACTAATAATATCCCGTTCGTTTCGAACTACCGGAAACAGTGATAATACATTATTAATGAGAAAAGTTCTTTGAGCTTTTTTCATAAAACAGTACGCTGTAAATGTATGATCATGAACATGAAGTACCTTTATTCGTCTTTTTGAAATTTCCCCACTTTTTGCAATATAGATCATATCAACCAATTGCTTACGATCCATTTGTTTTATCAACTGCTCTTTCAAATGTTTAGCCCCTTTGAAACGTTATATAGAACAAGTGTTTTCATGAACAATGTATTCTAAACCTGTTATATATAGAACATTCTTTGAGACGGGCTAATTAAAAAGAAATTCTTTTACCTTCTAAGATTTCAATGTTCAACTTTATTAATCTTTTCATATGACATTATTGCGTCTGTCATATCTTTAAAGAATAGATCAAAAACTAAAACATCATTCTCTGTTACTTTTGCTTTCTTTTTGTTAAATGTAAAAAATTGAATTAAGTAAAAATCGTGACCTTCATCTTTAATAAAAATATCAAGGCTACAAAAATAATCTTGTAATTCTTTTATCACTTCTTCGATACGAATTGATTTTATTAGATAAGATACAATTTCCAATATCTTCACCTCGCTTCAAATCAAGCTACATATTTAAGAATTTTAACAATTAGCCACATTATATCAGAATATTCAAATAAATAATTTTTACAAATATGGTAATTTTAATTAAAAATATTATCAATTTGTAAGCCTTTTCATTTGTGTTTATACTACAAATTGTATATATTATTTCATTTAGCTATCAAAAAAAGAAAAGCTCAGTCTTATATCCAAGCTTTTCTACTTATCATTTATTTATTAAAATTCTTTTGCAATTTCAAGTACGATTTCATCAATTACTGGTGCTGCACCTGATTTATTTTGTACTAATACACTGAAAATGTATCTATTTCCACTGTTTGCTTCAATATAGCCACTTAAAGCAGCCACGCCGTTTAAAGAACCTGTTTTCGCGAACACTTTCCCTGCTGTTAATGGATCCTTTAATCGATTTCTTAAAGTTCCTCCAACCATACGCGTGCTATTCGCCGAGACTGGTAAACTAGTTAAAAAGGTATCATACCACTCTTCACTTTGAACTTTGTATAGTAGTTCACTCACAGTTAAACTAGAAACATAGTTTTCATGGGACATTCCAGACCCGTCTTCAAAGAACCAATCATTCATATTCAGGCCAATAGATTGTCCATAATCATTTAGCACTTTAAGACCAGCATTTGTACTACCATGGTGATTCTTTACTTTACCCATAGTCTTAATTAAAATATCAGCAATCCCGTTATTACTTAATTTCATATAAGGGATTAATAATTCTTTAAGAGTCATAGATTCTTTGGTTGAAATAAGTTGTGCACTATTCGGTGTCGCCGCTTGGAATACTTTATCTTTTGTATACTCAATTCCAGCTTCTGCTAGTATTGCTTGGAACATTGTTAGCGTATGTGTAGTAGGATTTTGAACGGTAATCCAATCTCTAAAAGTTCTCCCAATAGGAATATTTCCACTAATTAGAATTTGATTTGTTTGGTAAATTCTCTCAACAGATACTGTCCTATTTTCACCAGAAGGTACAGTTATAGCTTCATTAATAATTTCTAAATCACCAATGTGTGGTGTGATAGTAAATGTAGCTGGTTCACCAACTTGTGCAGGTGCTACATCTACGATTATAGTTCCAGAATCGTAGTCTGGATTCGGTGATGTTGTTAATGCAGTAATTGGTGCAGCATAATACCATGACTCATCATCGGCCCAAATTCCAGGAGTAAGTAAATCACCATCAAACCATTTGTCGTCACCAACAATGCGACCTTCAATAGTATGAATGCCTAGGGATTTTAAATCTTCTGCAAATTGTTTTAAATCCGTATCCATTAACGTTGGATCGCCTTGACCTTGTAAATAGACATCACCTATTAAAACACCATTAGAAATTTTACCGTTAATATAAAGATTTGTTGCAAAACGATAATCTTCTCCCAGAACATCTAATGCAGCAGCTGTTGTTAATAACTTCATATTCGATGCAGGTTTAATAGTAGTATCTCCATTTAATTCATATAGTACCTCACTAGTGTCACTATCTCTGATGGTAATACTTACATCAGCGCCAATTAATTTCTCATCAACAATTGATTGAATTTTCTTTTCAAATGTAGACGCTAGAATTTCCTCAGCGCTTGCCAAACTACTAAAACCAAAAAGACTTAATACTAACATCCATGCTACTGCCATAATTGAAAATTTTCTCTTCATAGAATCATCCTCTTTTTTCAGAATTTTCCTTTAATAAAAGAAGAGATTCTAACTTAATAACAAAATACCTCTTATCCTTTTAAAAATGAGCTTTATGAAGTATATTTATAGAATTCCACTAAGTATTTAAAACTAGATTTCTAGTTTGAACACCGTTTTTATTTACTATGTAAATAATACATTTGGAGTGTATCTAGAAATGTATTAAGTATTATGCAAAAACTAAATTTGTAGTCTATCTAATAGTTTTTAGAATATTTGCATAAAAAGTGATATTTAATTTGGATAATATGTTAATATAGCTTAAATAGATTATTATTTGTTTTCAGATAACACATAATTAAATTCCATACGAAAAGGAGAAGTATTATGAAACCAAAAAATGTGAAAATTATTGATTGTACCATTAGAGATGGTGGACTTGTGAACAATTGGGATTTCAGTATCGAATTCGTTCAAGATTTATATAATGGATTAAATGACGCAGGTGTTGAATATATGGAAATTGGTTACAAAAACTCCCCTGCACTATTAAATGCAACTGAGCCAAACCCATGGAGATTTCTAGATGATGACTTTTTAAAACAAGTGATCACTGAAAAGAAGAAGACTAAATTATCTGCTTTAGTTGATATTGGGCGCGTTGATCCTAATGATATTTTACCTCGTGAAGAAAGTATTTTAGATATGATTCGTGTAGCATGTTACGTTCGTGAGGTTGACAAAGGATTGGAACTTGTTGAAATGTTCCATAATTTAGGATATGAAACTTCCCTAAATATAATGGCTCTTTCAAGTGTACCTGAACATCAACTAATCGAGGCTTTTGATATGGTTCGTGAAAGCCCAGTAGATGTCGTTTACATTGTAGATTCGTTCGGTAGTTTAGATCCAAAAGATATCGAACATCAAGTGAACAAATTTAGCGCACTAATTCCAAATAAACAACTTGGTATCCATACACATAACAATTTACAATTAGCATTTGCAAATACTTTAACAGCAATGCGAAACGGTGTCGTATACCTTGACTCTTCAATATACGGCATGGGGCGTGCTGCCGGGAACTGTCATACCGAGCTACTAGTTGGTTATATTAAAAAGACAAGTTATGAATTAAAACCACTTTTACATGTGATTGAAAAACATATGTTAGAAATGCGTGAAAAATGGGAATGGGGCTACATTATCCCTTTCATGATTTCAGGAATTCTAAACGAACATCCGCGCGTAGCAATGGCATATCGTAATAGTGATGAACGAGATCAATTCGTCAATTTCTATGATAAAGTGACGACACCTGAAGCCACACCTTCTCCAACGTCAAAATAATATTAGCTGTTCAAATGGGCGACACCTAAATTTGGAGTCGCCTATTTTTTGCAACAAAAAACACCACAGGCAAGCGCTTGTGATGCAACTAATTGTACATTATTAAAGTAACTATACTTGGTATACAACTTCAAAATCTTCAAAAACAACAGGCATATCATCAGTAAACTCATATCCGAGTGCATTACCCTCCGCTTTATAAAAACGCTCATGCCCTTTTTGCCAAGATTCTAAAGTATCATCCTCACCTTCACGTTTACAAATTTCATAAGTAATGTCCTTAAATGGAATAATAGTGACCGCAGTTGTCTGAATAACACACTTTGGATTACCTTCCCAATCTGTAACAATACTTAAATCCCCGACTTCAGGTACACGTGTACCTTCGATTTCATACGCTAGTAAACTACTCGCTGTCGCCTTCTTTTGACCGATTAATACTAATTGCAACAATTCATTTGCTAGCTTTTCAGTTAATTCAAAATGAAATACTTCAATGTATTTAGTCGATTCTTCTCGACCTGTTTCCACCAAAAATTTCTTCCAAAATAAATCGACTAAATGTTGTGTTTTAACCCCATTTTCCATTTGTAACTTCCCCTTATGTGTTATTTACCAAAAATATATGTTTTCAATAATGCTAGACGCTCTCTAATAAGAGATTGTGTCTTCACACTTTTTGGTGTTGGTGCACCAATTACATCTGCCTCTAAACCAACAATATTTGCTAAGTACTTAGCTCTAGTGAGATGAAAATCATTAGAAACGATAGTAACCTTATTTACTCCTTCAGGCAGAAGTTCCTTAGAAAATAGCAAATTCTCATATGTAGAAGTAGACTTTTCCTCAAGTTGAATTCGTAAGGGGTCAATTCCGGCTTCCATTAAGTATTTAGCCATCACAGAAGCTTCGGTAGCGGGTTCATCGCTCCCTTGTCCACCGGAAACAATAATTTGAACATGTTCGTACTGTTCAAGATAGTCAATTGCTGTTTCTAACCGATTTTGTAATGATAGTGATGGTATCCCACTTGGTTTTACTTTCGCACCAAGAATTATTAAATAATCATTTGAACCGTCTGCTTTAGGTGTTTGACCTTCCTCAATTTGGATCCCTAGCCAGTTATACCCAAAAACTATTAAGAGAACAATTAATATGGCCGCACCAATCCAATTTTTCATAGACTCACCCCTTATCCATTGTAACGATTTTTAAAAGGAAAGGGTCCAAAAATTTCCTAATGTAAGTAATGCCTTCGGAAGTATTAGTTACTTTATGTATAATTTGTTCTCCTAAACAAGTTAATGGTAGTTGCATATGATACAAACAAGCGACCTTGTTAGGAGGAAAATTTGATGAACAACAATAGTAATAAAAATAATAATAATCAAGGACAAATTACGTTAAGTCAGGCTGATAAACTTGCAATAATTTCAGGTTTAATCTCCACTTTTGGTGGTGGGCTTGGAACAATTGCAACTTTACTGGCAATACAAGAAGAACAACTGGAAATCAAACAGGATAGTGATAACAATGATTTAATTATCAGTGAATTACATTCCTTAAAAAAACAGGTAAATACTTTACAAAAAGAATTAAAACAAATTAAAAAGATGCTTTCCAGACTATCTTAAAGAACGCATTTGGATCACAATAACAAATCCCCGCATAAGGATATAAGGTTCCCTTTTCTAATTCGAGAGCTTATTTGTCATCGAGCCTACGTTTTCTCATCAAATAAATTAACAAACCTATTATGAATATTGTCTGTACAAGAAATGCAACGGCATCCCAAAATGCAGCACTATTATGTGGATTTTGTATTTTTGAAAAGATTGTAGTATATGCATAGTACAACTGTGGCAAAAAATAAATCGTCGCTAATAATAACGTTAAGAACACACCAACTATGTAGAACACACTATACATACGAATTACATTCAAATTATCCTGAAATATTTTTTGTTTCTCATTCCAGGAAACGCGTTGTTTCTTAAATATAGAACGCAAATATTCTGTTCCGCTCTCCATCAAGTTATAACAACCTGTAACATTTTCCACAACATAATACACATCTGTTTTCATATAAAAACAACATTGGTACATTGTTTTAATAAAAATATCTAAAACGATGATACTCAGAATTCCCACAAAATTCGCATCTGGAAAAACAAGCATTAAACCAAGGGATACAAAAACAATGATCTGCTCGATAGACATTCCTGCCAAATACAGTATATTCCGCTTTTTAGGGTCAAGTTTCCATGCTGAGGTCAAATCAGTTTCGAATACAATAAAAATCAGACGATTTCCTATACTTAACTTAGCAGGTAAATCATAAGATCGAATAGCTAAGATATGTCCAAATTCATGAATGATGATCAATGCCAAAGAGATTAATAGATAAATGAGCATATTCATCACCATGGAATCAAATAGAAATATATCCATGTAATGAGGGAAAAGCTCTGGATTTAGCACAAAAATGAATATGTTCAAAACAAGTAAAAGTAAATAAACTTTACCCATCATTCGATTAAAGAACAGTCGGCCAACCCATGATGGGATCCATTCGAATCCGCCTGCTCTTGATCTAGAATTAGCCCGCTCTATTTCTCTATTAATCGGCTCCCCGTCTACAGCCTGAACTAGGCCTAACTCTACTAACTGCTCGACAAATTCAATGATATCTACTTCTTCATCAGGATAGGACTCCTTTATCGCCTTTTCAACATCAGCTAGATCTTCACCTTTTTCCAATCGTTGGATTGCATCTACACTTATTTGAGGCATCTCAAAAAAGTCACCGGAAATCGGCTCCTCTACAATATAGTTCTTTTTATCTTTTTGAATGGATAACGGATATAACGTTATTTTGGATTGTAAGGATACCTTCAACGTTAAGCCTCCTCTAGAAATGAAAATAGGATGCTGTAATGCTAGCATCCTAAGTATGTACCTTACTTATCCTCTTGGAATCATGAAACACCAATAGCAAGTAACTTTAATTTTTTTAAGTTTACGGATTTTCATGCTTCTGTCCCTCCTCTCAAGTCCATACCCTTTTGGTGATTTTTTGAAATTCGCACCCATTCAGGGTAGATTTCTTTAAATATATCTATAAGTTGTGGATCGAACTGACTCCCTTGTCCATCGATGATTCGTTGGTGTGCCTCTTCAAATTGAAGTGCTGGACGATAAGATCTTGATGAAGTCATTGCATCAAAAGCATCAGCAATCGCCGTAATTCTCGCTAAAAACGGAATATCTTCTCCCGCAAGTCTTTCTGGATATCCTTTCCCATCCCATCTCTCATGGTGATAGTAGATCACATCAATATTATCGGCGATGCCATCGACCTCTCGAATAGCTTCGGCTCCAACAACAGGGTGCGTCTTAATTATATCATATTCTTCATCTGTTAACTTACCAGGCTTTGTCAAAATAGAGTCCGGAATACTTACTTTTCCAATGTCATGCAACAAACAAGCATAGTAAAAATAATTTAACTCAGACGGTTTAAATCTTCTTGTCGCCTCAGCCATGCTCATCGCGTATGCAGCAACCCTTTCACTGTGTCCACGCGTATAAGGGTCCTTCAACTCTAGTGTAGCAATGACGCCTTTTACAATACCTTCTAATTGTTCATCATATGAGTACTTCAATGCTTTTATATAATTTAAAATGCGATGAAGTAGTAAAAAGGCTATAAAGGAACAAACCGTCGTAATAATAATTGGAAACACAACTACAGGATCTTGTAAAAATAATCCAACTAAAACATATTTAAGAATTAAACCAAATGATACATAGTATGTAAATTTCTTAGTTACAAATATAGGAGAGAATAGGATTATTATAATTTCTACTAAGTTTCCACTTGTATATACAAGTGAACTATCTTTAAAATACAATACATCCGAAAATAGATTTGTAGCAAAATAACCAAAGAACAAAATATATTTCACGTAAGTTGTTTTATCCTTTTTAATGAGATAAATGAATAATGGGATAAGTCCGATAATAACTCCATATTTAACATACATAAAATCGTACCATATCGTACCCGCAGTACCTACATCCAACCACGGAAATGCTGGAAATAGATTATAATAAAATATATCATATACAAAAAATACTAAATAAAATAACCATAAAAATAGTACCGTTGAATTCTTTTCTTCTTCTAACAATGATGTCTTCTTCATTTTTTAACCTCACAATATATTAAACAATAAGTAGTTATTACTAAACTATAATATTGCGTTCTTCTAAAGTGTCATTCTATATAAATTGTACTAGGAATAATTTGCCCCAAGTATGAATTTTATCATTAACAATGAACTAATTACAAAACAAATAATTCCATATTTGTCCGTATTATCCCAATTAATTATAGTTGCACTACATTATCTTCATCGTTGTTTTGTTATAGCTGCAAATTTCTGGACTCCTCTTTAATTTTTCAAAATTCTCCCACAACCGAAATCCGGATACGACATATCTAATGTTATGTGCAATTGCGCATATTTTTGATTATGTCGTATGTCGAATCTAGCAAGCGCTCTATTCAGCATTATGAAAATTGCATTGAAAATAAATAACACACTATTTATCCCAACATTTTTTAAGAGCTTCCTTTATTATTACAAGAAGATATATTATTATTTTTATGTTATATACAACAAGCATTTTCAGAAAGGTTAAATTAAAAATGAATAGATTAAAACATAATAAGAAACTAGTTACTGAATATATTTCCGTTATTTTTGGGTCGGTGTTAGTTGGGCTAGCTTACAATATATTTTTCTTACCGGCTAAGCTAGCAGCTGGTGGAGTATCAGGGATAAGTACGATTCTGTATGAACTGTATCAATTTAATCCTGCTTATGTACAATGGTTGATTAATATCCCGTTATTTTTTATTGGATTGATCCTCCTTGGGAAGGACTTTAGTTTAAAGACGTTAGTCGGGACGTTTTTCGTACCTTTTACAATTTGGCTTAGTGCAGATATTCCATTTAAAATTGATAATCCTCTACTTGCCGCAATCTACGGAGGTATCCTATTAGGGGTAGGTCTCGGTATTGTATACCGTGGAAACGGCTCTACAGGCGGATTAGCAACAGTTGCCCAAATACTTAAAAAATATACTGGAATCTCAAGTGGGTACTCCCAGTTAATCGTAGATGGTTTTGTAGTATTTGCTTCTGCTCTTGTATTTAATTTGGAATTAGCTTTATATGCTATGATTGCAATTTTCGTAACAAGTAAGGTTATTGACTTCGTTCAACTACAAACTTCGCCATCAAAACTTGTCCTAATTATTACGGAACACGAGGAACAAATACAATCCATAATTGAGGAAGAAATTGATCGGGGGTTAACGAAAGTCCGTTCTATTGGTGGTTACTCAAACAAAGAGAAAACTATGATTTTATGTGTAGTGGAGCAACAAGAGGCAATCTATTTGAAAAAAGTTTTGAATGAACAAGAGCCGAATTCATTTGTCGTATTCCTTAATGCTTCTGAAATACTTGGACGTGGATTCTCTATACCGAAATATTATAGTTAGGGTTATACAGAGATCAGTGACTTGAACATAAAAAAGGAATACTCGCTAGTCGGTATTCCTTTTTTAATCTATTTAATTTGGATTGTTACGAAGTACTTCTTCTAACATATAACCGCCTTTTTGAACTAAATCGTCAAGCATTCCTAATTGATAGTAACCTATTATCATTAGCTTCTATATTTTCGGAAGCTGTTGCAACGCTATCTTCATTTTTATCTAAATTGAAACGAAGCCAAATCCTGTAAACGAAATTAAGGAAGTACCTACTAAACTAAAAATTAAATTTTTCAAATAGATACACCTTCTTAATCTTAATTATCAAATAAAAAAAATAGGGCATTTAGCCCTTATCTAAAGTTATTTAATACGAACTTTTCTTCTTCATCGGGCGTGAATAATCGTTTTGCTTCGCTTACTGTTCCGTTGTGCCAATTCCATATTGTATTATGAACATGAACGGCATTTGAAAAGTTACCTACTTTCCAATCGTTTAGAACTTCCCAATAGAAATCTTCTTCTTTATATGTTCCGCCGTCCCTTTCCAATAAGGCAACCATAATCGCAACTGATTTTGGCGTGATTTCGATACTACCCCACTTTTCGTCAGCACTTACTTTTTGGTGCGTCATTTGGTGTAATCTCGATTGGAAGCTATCTTCTGAAAGTGGTTCAATAAAGTCAATATTGACATCTACATTACTAATATCGAAATTATCTACAATAGACGTTTCAACTTTTTTAGCTTGTGCGAAATCACTTTCGTAAAAATACACCGACAAGAAACCAACGCCAGCAACTAAAACAGCCGATAATACAATTGTAAGAATCTTCTTCATAGTAACCCCTTTCGAATACACTCTTGCATTACTTGTATTCACTTAGTATTTTATTCAACTTAACTTAAATGTCAAGATTTTGATAATAATGAATTCCACTTTAATAGTTACTGAAAAGGAATTTAGTTATATAACTGCATATAACGTATATTATTATGCTTTACATATTTGTAATATTTTCGTAGAATATATCGCAAATAGAATACAAAAAGGAATGAAGCGGTTTGCAATATCTTTATAAGAACGCACCAATGTTCTTGATTCTATCGTTATTTTCTTTCGTTGCTGGTGTTGTTTATAATTGGTCACTTTTTATGTACTCATTCGACCCTAATGAGGCTCACTTTGGGATTTTTCATATAATTGGCGGTACTATATTCTCTTTGAGTGAATCATTTAAAGTAGGGGTTGCATTAACGGTAGTTTTAAACGTAATTTATTACGGAATGAAAAGAGTATTACAATCGCTTAAAATCGTTTGAAAGAATTGATTAGTATGCTATCTTTACGTGACAATGTTCTTTGTTATATCGTTGCCATCTTTAGCTATTAGTGTTGCTTACAATTTATGGTCTTATCTAAGTGCAGTAGACTAATATCATTTTGGATTGTATTACTTACTGATGAAACTAATTGAAGGAGTTTCGATTGGATTTGCAATTGTAGTTGTATTGAATACAATTTATTGCAGAAGATGATCTCGGTCTAATAAAATTACAGGGTGAAAAAAAGGGATAAAGTCCACCAGACCGAAGCCCCGACTCTATCCCTAACTTACTCAAACCCTTATTCCTAAAGGCTTGAACCCTATTCCTATTACGTCCCAGGAGGGATTCGAACCCCCGACCGTACGCTTAGAAGGCGTATGCTCTATCCAGCTGAGCTACTGAGACATGACTTTCAAGAGATTATTTCTCTTAAAGACAAGTTTTATTATATCTAGAAAAAATGAAAGTGTCAACACTTTTTGAAAAAAATATTTAAAATAATTTTAACCTTTTTGAGAAAATTTTATCTCCATTGTCAGTGTAGCCTGTCACAATCGACTCATCAGCAGCAAACTCCACTATTACATAACTTTTTTCTTCCAGTCCTCTAGGTTTTAATAAACTCCCAGGGTTCACAAATAATACGTTATCCAAAAGTTCGCAACCTAATACATGCGAATGGCCAAAAAAGACTGCATCTGCCTCAAGCTCATTTGCACGATAATACAAATTCATTGTTGTGGATTTTACGTTAAATAAATGACCATGTGTTACAAAGATTTTCTTATCTGATAGAATAAACAACTCTTCTTCAGGATATCGGTTATCACGATCACAATTACCGCGTACGCGCTTTACATCGGCTAGATACTCATGATCAAAAGGTAGTTCACTATCCCCACAATGTATGATTGTATCGATATCAGGATGTCTTTCACGCACTCTTAGAATCACTTCTGCATCTCCGTGTGTATCACTCATTACTAAAAGTTTCATTCATTCACCGCCTATTTCTTCAAATCATAAATGGTAATCAAATTTGCCCCTTGTAAACACCCATCCCCTATGTTCTCCAAGAAACTATTTCAGTAAATTTGGTAGTTCTTCTGCTAATTTTCGGATTGCATTTCCTCGGTGTGAAATCGCGCCTTTTTCTTCAGGTGTTAATTCTGCCATTGCTCGGCCTAGTTCAGGAACATAAAAAATTGGGTCATAGCCAAAACCATTTGTACCACGTTTTTCAGTTAAAATAACGCCTTCACATGTTCCAAAAACCGTAAAAGTCTCCATGTTTGGACCTGCAATTGCTAATGCACAGCAAAAACGAGCAGTACGTTTAGCTTCAGGAACGCCTTCTAACTTTTCCAACACTTTTACAATGTTTGCTTCATCATCATGATCACCTGCATAACGGGCAGAGTATACCCCTGGTTCCCCTCCTAATGCGTCTACAGCAAGCCCACTATCATCAGCAATGACAAGCTTACCTAAAGCGCTAGAAAGGGTTTCTGCCTTCAAAATAGCGTTTTCTTCAAAGGTTGTTCCTGTCTCTTTAATCTCCATATCAGGCGCTACTTCAAACATAGTTACCACTTCAAAGCCAAGTGGAGTAAATAGTGCTTCAAAATCTTTTGCTTTTCCTTTATTCTTTGTTGCGATGACAACTTGTTGCATTTTATATCCTCCTAATAATACGATTTAAACTATAAATAAAAGCTATTTTACATATCCTACTAAATTCGCTGTTTCACCAAGTACTTCTTTTTGTATTGTAATTAACTTTGAAATTCCCTCTTCGCCTAATGTAAGCATATTATTTAATTCCTCACGAGAAAATGTAGCTTCTTCTCCAGTTCCTTGAATTTCAACAAAGCGCCCACTGCCAGTCATAATTAGGTTCATATCTACCATAGCAGAAGAGTCTTCAACGTAGTCTAAGTCCAATACTGGGCCAATTTCATCAATAATACCGACACTCGTTGCTGCTAGGAAGTCTGTAACAGGGAATTTTGAAAATGGTTTCGATTCATGTATCTTTGCAAGTGCTTGGGTTAAGGCAACAAATGCTCCAGTAATAGATGCTGTGCGTGTGCCTCCATCCGCTTGAATAACGTCACAATCAACCCATAACGTTCTTTCGCCAAGTGCCCCTAAATCAACTATTGATCGTAAAGCTCGTCCAATTAAGCGTTGTATTTCCATTGTGCGGCCATTTATTTTTCCACGAGTTGCATCGCGTTGCGTTCTTTCAGCTGTAGCTCTTGGTAACATGGAGTACTCGGCAGTAATCCAACCTTTCCCTTGACCCCGTAAGAAACCTGGAACCTTATCCTCTATTGTTGCTGTACAAATTACTTTTGTATTTCCAACTTGAATCAGTACAGAACCTTCCGGATGCATTAAATAATTTGGTTCCATTAATACGGTTCTTAAATCGTTTGTTTCACGTCCATCATGTCTACTCATAGCTTGTCCTCCTAAACACTTCGAATATCAAAAAGAAATCACATTTTATCGCTTTTCTTATTCATCGTTATTAAAGATAAAATCGTGCCTAGTACACACTCGTACCAGGCACAATTTCAACCAATAATATTGGTCCTATTTCATTTAAAACACCAAAAACTAATATAATTTAATACGTCGAATATCTAGAAAGTCTTTTTCTAACCATTTTTCTGCAATCATACGGAAAATCGGTACAGAACCTGTTGTATGAAAAATATGCTGTGGTAATTCACCACTGATATTTAGTTGGTTATTATACGATAACCATTCACCTACTTCTTTTGCTGTTTCTTCTGCAGAAGATAGTACAGTAACTTCCGGTCCAACAACCTTTTCTATATGATGCTGTAAAATTGGGTAATGAGTACAACCTAAAATAACTGTATCAAATTTTTCCTTCGCTAGTGGCTTTAGTCCTTTAGCTACTAAGTCGAATGCAAATTGCCCGTCGTACTCCCCGCTTTCAACGAGGGGCACGAATGTTGGGCAAGCAAGAGGAATTATTTTCGCCTTCGAACTTAAAGAAAGTAGTGCATTTTCATACGCTCCACTCTTGATCGTTCCTTCTGTAGCCAATACAACGATTTCATTTCGTTTCGTCTTTTTCTCAGCGGCTCTTGCACCTGGATTAATGACTCCTATTACAGGAATTGGTAGATGTTTCTGCAAGCTTTCTAATGCAACAGCAGTAGCTGTATTACAAGCAATGACTAACATTTTTATATTCATACGTTGTAAAGCTTTCGCCATTTGCCATGTAAATGTCCGCACTTCTTGTTTCGTTCTTGGTCCATATGGACATCTTGCAGTATCTCCAATATAATAAATTGTTTCTTGTGGTAAAACTTTCAATATTTCTTTTGCTACAGTTAAACCACCAACCCCAGAATCAATTACGCCAATAGGGGCATTCATAAAACCGCCTCGATCCTAACCTTTACATAATGAAATAGATAAGAGAATTCTAAAAAAGAATTCTCAAATCTTTTTCATTAGATGTATTCTTGTTTAAATTATATGTTGCTTTTAAAATTTCGAAATATTAGCAGCTATATGATTCATATATGCACTACTAAATCTTATCATTTCATAATCAATCTCGGTTTGTCATTTCAATAAGTTTTTTTTAGTGAAAGCATCCCGATTTTCATATTGCCCGATTCAAAGCCAGATTAAATGTTATTTTGCAATATTTTGATCTTGTGCTTTTTGGATTGATTTATCATGAATTAATTTTCGTTGGATTTTTAAGAAACATTGTTTCTTTAAAATTAATGAATTTCACCTTGCTTTATATTACACTTCTTGAAGTCTAATTCTGATATCAAACGCTTTTGTAAAATACCAAAAGTGTTCAAATTTAGACAAGACACAATACTTCATTGTCTAAATACTAGTTGAAAAGCATTATAGACTAAACACCATTCAATTAGAGGGCCTCTCCTTATCATGGTGAACATTTTAAAAATGAAGTTAATCCTATTTTGAAGTGTTTTATTGTAAATAGCAAGTATCCAATCAATGTAATGATAATTCGTCTAGCCTCAGCAATTCAATCAATGCCTGCGATCTACTTGATACACCTAGTTTTTGAATCGTGTTTGAAATATGATTACGCACCGTTTTCTCGCTAATATTCAGCTTTTGCGAAATTTCCTTGGTTGTATAATCTAATATTAATAGTTGGAAAATTTCACGTTCTCTTTTCGTCAAAAGCGAACGATGCTGCGGGCTATTCATAAGGCAACACCCTCCTATCTCCTCTTCTATGTAAAGTATGTTGGAAGTATAGGGTGCGTGAGGGCATTTTCACTATTTCCCATGCAATATTATTTTTTCTTTTTCTGTCCAAGGGGTTCCCTTTCCTGTTGATTTATTAATTTGAACAACAGCACCACGGCCAGTGAAAACTGTTTGGTCTTCCGAATTTTTGGCTAAATAGTGTACGTCTACTGAAGATGTCCCAACATGTGCAGCTTTAACATAGATTTTGAGAGTTTCATCAAAATAAACTTGTTTTAAAAAGTCACATTGAAGATCAGCAACAACAATAATTTTTTCAGAATCAGTTGTAGACCAGTCATAATAACCAATATGTTTGAAATATTCGATACGTGCTTCCTCAAAATAAACAAATGGAATTGTATTGTTTAAATGACCATACATGTCTGTTTCTGAAAAACGAACCTTTACTTCAATATGAAAATTAAATTCTTTTTCCCACTCAATTGGATTATTAATATAATTTGCTCGCATATTTCTACATCCCCTTTGTAATTTATAGATAGATATTAGTGTGATTTAATTTATCTTCTACAAGTGGAATGAATTCTCCTTGATGCTTTTGTAATATAATTTGAACTTTATATCTACTTACAGCTAATTATTATACTGAGAATGTAAAAGTAAGGATATCCAACTTCATGAGAATTCGTGTGCAACTGTCCTTTTACTTCCACATAACAAATATAAAAAGTTGTTATGCGGGAGTGACAAATACTACCACAAAGATTGGTTATAGAATAAAATCACCTTTCACTGGACTACTTCTTATTCACCTCTAGTGCTTGTTCTTCAAGATCCTTTGCTTGCGGGCACCAAATAATTTACGAAACGCCAATGATTGGTGTTTCACTATACACTTCAGTTTATGCAAGAAATGAAAAGAAGGACATCTAAAGTCAAAAAAGTTTGACGAAGATGTCCTTCTATAAGATTAAAACTTTGTTAAAAGTGTTAACACCGAATTTTATTAGTCTACCATATGGTCAGATCCGAAGAAGTTACGGAACATTTGAACAGTAGTAGCACGGTTTAAAGCAGCAATTGAAGTTGTTAATGGAATACCTTTTGGACATGCAGCTACACAGTTTTGTGAGTTACCGCAGTTTGCAAGCCCTCCATCACCCATAATTGCGTTTAAACGTTCGTCTTTAGTCATTGCACCAGTTGGATGCGCATTGAATAGACGTACTTGTGAAAGTGGAGCTGGTCCGATGAACGAAGAACTTTCCGATACGTTTGGACATGCTTCCATACATACACCACAAGTCATACATTTAGATAATTCGTAAGCCCATTGACGTTTACGTTCTGGCATACGAGGTCCTTCACCTAAATCATACGTACCATCAATTGGAACCCATGCTTTTACTTTCTTAAGTGCGTTAAACATACGACTACGGTCTACTTGTAAGTCACGAACTACTGGGAAAGTTTTCATTGGCTCAAGACGAATTGGTTGTTCTAATTGATCAACTAACGTAGAACATGATTGACGTGGACGTCCATTAATAACCATCGAACAAGCGCCACATACTTCCTCTAGACAGTTCATGTCCCAAGTTACAGGAGAAGTCTTTTGACCATCAGCTGTAACTGGATTTTGTTGTATTACCATTAATGCTGAGATAACATTCATACCAGGACGGTAAGGAACTTCGAATTTTTCCCAACGTGTAGATTCACCTTGACGGTCTTGACGTAGGATTTCAAGTTTAACCGTTCTTCCAGTCGTTCCCACGGCTGTTGTCATGATTAATGACCCCCTTTATGATTTATGAAGAATAGTCACGTTTACGTGGTGGAATTAATGAAACGTCTACCTCTTGGTAGCTAATTTCAGGTTCACCAGTTTGTGGATTGAACTTCGCCATTGTTGTTTTTAAGAAGTTCTCATCATCACGTTCTGGGAAGTCTGGTTTATAGTGTGCTCCACGTGATTCGTTACGTAAAAGTGCTCCTTTAGTAATAACACGAGCAAGATATAACATATTTTTCAATTGACGAGTGAAGTGAGCACCTTGGTTACTCCATTTTTGAGTATCGTTAATGTTGATGTTTTCCCAACGCTCTAACATTTCAGTAAGTTTGTCATAAGTTTTTTCAAGTCTGTCGTTATAACGAACTACTGTAACGTTATCTGTCATTAACTCGCCAAGTTCTTTGTGTAATAAGTATGCGTTTTCAGTTCCATCCATTTTAAGGATATTGTCCCATTTCTCTTGCTCTTCTTTAACACGAGCATCATATAGAGATTGTGGAAGATCTTCCGCATGTTTTTTCAAGCCTTTAACATATTTAACAGCATTTGGTCCAGCTACTGAACCACCATAAATCGCTGATAATAATGAGTTTGCACCTAAACGGTTTGCACCATGTTGTGAGTAATCACATTCACCTGCTGCAAATAGACCAGGAATTTCAGTCATTTGATCGTAATCTACCCATAAACCACCCATTGAGTAGTGAACTGCTGGGAAGATTTTCATTGGTAATTTACGTGGGTCATCACCTACGAATTTTTCGTAGATTTCGATAATACCACCAAGTTTAATATCTAATTCATGTGGATCTTTATGTGAAAGATCTAGGTAAACTACGTTTTCACCGTTAATACCTAATTTTTGGTTAACACATACATCAAAGATTTCACGAGTTGCAATATCACGTGGTACTAAGTTTCCGTATGCTGGATATTTTTCTTCTAAGAAATACCATGGCTTACCATCTTTGTAAGTCCAAATACGTCCACCTTCACCACGAGCAGATTCTGACATTAAACGGTTTTTGTCATCTCCAGGAATCGCTGTTGGGTGAATTTGAATGAATTCACCGTTTGCATATGTAGCACCTTGTTGGTAAACAATTGATGCTGCAGAACCCGTGTTAATCACTGAGTTTGTAGATTTACCGAAGATAATACCAGGACCACCAGTTGCCATAATTACAGCATCTGCACGGAATGCTTGAATTTCTTCTGTTTGCATATTTTGAGCTACGATACCGCGACAAACTCCCTCATCGTCAAGAACAGCTCCAAGGAATTCCCAGTGTTCGTATTTAGTTACTAATCCAGCAACTTCATGACGACGAACTTGCTCATCTAATGCATAAAGTAATTGTTGACCAGTAGTCGCACCAGCGAATGCTGTACGGTGATGTAATGTACCACCGAAACGACGGAAGTCAAGTAAACCTTCTGGTGTACGGTTAAACATAACACCCATACGGTCGAATAGATGAATGATTCCAGGTGCGGCATCACACATTGCTTTTACAGGTGGTTGGTTTGCTAAGAAATCCCCACCGTATACTGTATCATCAAAGTGGATCCATGGAGAATCCCCTTCACCTTTTGTATTAACCGCTCCATTAATTCCGCCTTGAGCACAAACAGAGTGTGAACGTTTTACGGGAACTAATGAGAATAATTCTACCTCAGTGCCTTCTTCAGCAGCTTTTACTGTTGCCATTAAACCTGCTAATCCGCCACCTACGACGATAATTTTGCTTTTCGCCATGATTATTCCTCACTCCTCAAAATTTACTGTTGATGTTCTACCAAACTATTTATACGAACGCAAGAATTGCGGCCACGAAAGCAACACTGAATACTACAAAGAATACCATTGTTACATATGTAGCAACTTTTTGTGATTTTGGAGATTGTGTAATACCCCAGCTCACTAAGAATGACCAAATACCATTTGATAAATGGAATGTTGCAGCTAAAATACCAACAATGTAGAATGCTAACATTAATGGATTTGCTACAATTTCAGCCATCATGTCAAAGTTAACTTCAGCCCCAAGCGCTTTTTGGATACGAGTTTGGAAAATATGCCACGCAATGAATACAACTAGGAAGATACCTGTGAAACGTTGTAATACAAACATCCAGTTACGGAATGTGCCAAAGCGCTGTACATTGTTCGTTGCTGTAAAGGCAATATACACACCGTATAATCCGTGGAATAATAATGGTATGTAGATAACTACCCACTCAACAATTAACAATAGCCAATGTGGGATTAACTCCATCATTCCAGCAGCATTATTGTAGGCTTCTACTCCTTGAGTAGCAGTGAAGTTGATTGAAAAGTGCACCAACAAGAACAATCCTACAGGAATAATTCCTAGTAGAGAATGAAAGCGGCGCCAATAAAACTCATGATTCTTCGACAAGACTATTACCCCCCTCAAGTACATTTAAAATAGTAGTCAATAGTTGATTTTTAGCGTTTTTGAAACCGCTTAAATATTGACTGCATATCTTATCATGTTACAATATTATGACATGTCCATTGTACTCCCAACCTGAAGGACCGTCAAGGCAACTTCTAATTTTTTATACATATTTTAGACAAATACTTTTTGCAAATCCATACTATCAGTTGCGTATTATTAATATGAATACGTTTTGTAAAAGAAAGAGGTAATATATTTTTATGACATCTCAAAATAAATCTGTCCCAGCATTTGGTTATGAAATAATAAGAGATTATGCTCTATCTACAATTCTAGGAAAACATGCAGATGATGTTTTATATTGGGTAGGAAAGGATATAGCAAGAAAATTCCCATGTAGTGATATTCAGCTAATTATTTCATTTTTTGAAGATGCAGGTTGGGGAACACTATCTATTGAAAAAGAAATGAAAGACGGCTATATTTTTCAACTTACAAGCGATCCAGATTTACTAAATATTAAAAATCGGAAGTTTCGAATGGAAGCTGGCTTTATCGCTGAACAAATCCAATGTTTTAAAGGTTGTTTAACAGAATGCTATGATGAGAAAAAAGAAAAACAATCAGTTGTCCAATTTACTGTTAAATGGGATACGAAAGAAAAGATAGGTTAAGGTTTAAATCCTTGCAATATAAAAAACGAACTACTTTTAGCTAATTGCTAAGTATAGTAGTTCGTTTTTCTTTTTAGTCATTCATTTAACAATATTCTAAACAAGTTCTTCAACTAAGTTAAATTCATCATGCAGCGCATTTGCTGCGCGAACCATATCATCTTGAGGTACAACTACTGACACTTTAATTTCAGAAGTGCTAACCATTTTCACCTGAATTTGTTCATTTTTTAATCGATCAAACATACGGGCAGCTACACCAGGATTAGAGACCATGCCAGAACCAACAATTGATACCTTCGCTAATCCAACTTCGAAATCTGCAAAACTAAATCCTAATAATTGTTTATTCATTTCAAGAACTTTTATTGCTTCAGCAAAAACTTCTTTATCAATAGAGAACGAAACAGTAGGCTTCACGCCATCAATAACAGCTTGAACAATTATATCAACGTTTATATTATTATCAGCTAAAGTTGTAAATAAGCTTGCCAATGATGCTTGCTCATATGAATCATAACCTACAGTTAGTCGAATGATATCTGTTTCATAAGCAATTCCGCGAACAATTAAATTTCTCTCCATCTCAACCTCTCCCTTAATAACTGTACCTGGTACATTCTCAGTACTTGAGCCAATCACAATTGTCATATTATACTTTTTCGCTAATTCTACTGCACGGGGATGAATAATTTTTGAACCTAATAGAGACAATTCTAACATTTCATCATAAGACATTTGTTTTATTTGATGTGCATCTTTTACGATTTTCGGATCGGCTGTGAAAACACCAGTTTCATTGGTATAAATTTCCACTCTTTCAGCATCGATTGCAACTGCCACACCGACAGCAGTTGTTTCAACTCCGCCTTCTCCTAGCAGGGTAATATTATTGTTTTCATCTATTCCTTGACCACCTGCAATAATTGTGATTTCCCCATTACGTAAATGAGATAAAATATTCTCACTTTCAATATGTTCGATTAGAACATTACGGTTTGGAGTGATTGTAGAAATTCCCGCTTGCCAACCTGTTAAAGATACAGCATTATAACCACGTTTATTAAGTGCGATAGTTAGTAAACTACTTGTAATTTGGGTATTCGTAGAGCGGATTGAATCTAATTCCCTTTGTATAGGGTTTTCCGAAAGTGTAAATGCGTATTGTCTTAATTTCTCATCAATTAAATGGATAAATGGAACAACTACGACAACTTCAAAACCATTATTTTTCTCATTAATAATTTTTTTTGTAATTCGTTCAATTCGATCAGGTGATGCAAAAGTATGTTCATCTAACTTAATAACAATCTTTGACATATAATTTCCCCCTCCATCTACTACACAACTATTCTTTTGGTTCTGATTCTTTATGAAAATGTTCATAAATTGCTTCTGCAAGTTTCTTCGGTATTTTTGCTTGTTGTAATTGTTCAACGGATGCTTCACGAATTTTTTTAACAGACCCAAAATGTTTTAGTAATTGCTGTTTACGTTTTGGCCCAACTCCTTCAATTTCATCGAGTACTGATTGAATTGCATGGGCTTGGTGCTGCTGTCTTAAAAACGTAATTGCGAAACGGTGAACTTCATCTTGAATTCGTTGCAATAAATAAAATCCATCACTTGTACGTTTCATTTCTACTGGAACAGGTGGTTCTCCAAATAATAGTTGAGAAGTATTATGCTTTTCATCTTTCGCAAGTCCAGCTATGGGTATGTATAACCCTAACTCATCTTCAATCACTTCACGGGCAACTTCCATCTGCCCTTTTCCACCATCAATAATAATTAAATCAGGTAATGGAAGATTTTCTTTTAGAACCCGCGTGTACCTACGTCGTATTACTTCTTGCATAGCACCATAATCATCATGTGCTCCTGTTTCCCTAAGTTTATATTTACGATACTCTTTTTTCGAAGGTTTTCCGTCAATAAAAACGACCATTGCTGAAACTGCATCAGTCCCGTGCATATGACTATTATCAAATGCTTCAATTCGTAGTGGCGTTGCTATATTCATAGCATCTCCTAATTGTTCACAAGAGCCGATTGTTCTTTCTTCTTGTCGTTCTATCAATTGGAATTTCTCATGAACTGCAATTTGCGCGTTTTTCATCGCTAAATCGACTAGTTCCTTTTTTGAACCTCGTTTTGGAGTATAAACTTTTACCTCGAGTAGTTTCTCAAGAATTGTTTTATCCATATCATTTGGAATAAAGATTTCTTTCGGTTTAATATGTTCTGGAATATCATAGAATCGTCCTACAAATGTTAAGAACTCTTCTTCTGGGTCTTGATAGATAGGAAAAATTGATACGTCTCGCTCTATTAATTTACCTTGGCGTACAAAAAATACTTGTACACACATCCATCCTTTTTCTACTGCATAGCCAAACACATCACGATTTGACATGTCTCCAGTAACCATTTTTTGCTTTTGCATAACCGTTTCAATGTGCTGGATTTGATCACGTAAATCCTTTGCACGTTCAAATTCTAGGTTTTCTGCAGCATCGAACATTTTCTTTTCAAGATTTTCTTTAACTTCCTCATATCCTCCATGAAGGAACTTTGAAATCTCTTCAGTCATTTCATCAAACACTTTGGATTCAATATCTTTTACGCATGGAGCTAAACATTGACCAAGGTGGTAATATAGACAAACCCGATCTGGTAGTTTAGTGCATTTTCGATATGGATAAATACGATCTAGTAATTTTTTAGTCTCATTCGCTGCACCAGCATTTGGGTATGGTCCAAAATACTTTGCTTTATCTTTTTTAACTTTTCTTGTAATGAGGACGCGTGGATACTTTTCGTTCGTAATTTTTATGTAAGGATACGTTTTATCGTCCTTTAACATAACGTTATATTTTGGATCATGAAGTTTAATTAAATTTAATTCTAAAATTAGTGCTTCTAAATTACTTGAAGTAATGATGTATTCAAAATCTTCAATTTCACTCACAAGTCTTTGAGTCTTACCGTCATGGGATCCAGTGAAATAAGAACGAACACGGTTTTTTAAAATTTTCGCCTTACCTACATAAATGATGGTGCCTTGTCGATCTTTCATTAAATAACATCCAGGCTCATCAGGTAAAATGGCTAATTTATTTTGAATGTTTTCATTCATGACAATCACCTAAATTGGGTTTTTCAATATTATAAGGTGTTTGAGAGTACAAATGCGAGGAAAATTCTTATAAGTTGTAATTGTTTTATTTTTCGTGGAGGATTCAGTGATTGTAAACTAGACAATTAGTACTCATGATTAACGCCTTTTTGTACTCGTTAAATGGTCAAAAATAAAAAACCGAGCACAATTGCACTCGGTTCTTTTCAAATTATTTATGGCTATTGATAAATTCTAATAATGCTTCTTTTGGTTGGAAGCCTACAGTTTTACCAACTTGTTGACCATCTTTAAATAAAAGTAAAGTTGGAATCGACATTACTTGATATTCAGCAGCAGTTGCTTGGTTATTATCAACGTCTAATTTTGCGATTTTCACTTGGTCACCAATTTCAGCGTCAATTTCTTCTAGAACAGGTGCGATCATTTTACAAGGTCCACACCAAGTAGCCCAAAAGTCTACTAATACAACGCCATTAGCGATTTCTTCGTTAAAGTTTTGATCTGTTACATTTACAATTGCCATTTTCATAACCTCCTTAAATCTAACATCTTAATGTAGTATAGCATGCTAAAAAAAAGAGAGGTAGTAAAGTGAACTGAAAAAAGCACAAAATGTTTACAACAATTTAACATTCATGAAAATAAAAAGCCCTACTATAAATCTATAGTAGAGCCACATGATAATATTAAGATCCCACTTTTAATGCTTTAATTTCTTCAATCATTAACGGAATAACTTCAAATAAGTCCCCTACAATTCCGTAATCCGCAACTTTGAAAATATTTGCTTCCGGATCTTTGTTGATAGCTACGATTACTTTTGAGTTTGACATACCTGCTAAATGTTGAATAGCACCAGAAATACCAGCAGCAATATAAAGATCTGGAGTAACTACTTTACCTGTTTGACCAATTTGTAGTGAATAGTCACAGTAGTCTGCATCACATGCTCCGCGGGATGCACCAACCGCTCCACCTAATAAGTTTGCTAACTCTTTTAATGGTTCGAAACCTTCTTCAGATTTCACTCCACGTCCACCAGCTACAACAACTTTCGCCTCCGAAAGATCGACACCTTCAGTTGTTTTACGAATTACTTCTTTAATAATTGTACGTAAATTCGTAATTTCCACTGCAGGTGACTCAACTGATCCAGAACGGGAAGCATCTTTTTCCAGTGGTGCAATGTTATTTGGACGAATCGTAATAAATACAATTCCTTCTTTTACTTTTACCTTTTCAAATGCTTTTCCAGAATAGATTGGGCGAATAAATAATGCGCTGTCGCCAGAACCTTCAATTTCTGTAACATCTGAAACTAAACCTGATTTTAATCTAGATGATATTTTTGGTGATAAATCTTTTCCTAATGATGTATGACCAATGACAATCGCCTCTGGCTTTTCCTTTTCATAAACTGCTAGAATTGCTTGGCTATAACCGTCTGAAGTATAAGATTTCAAATGTGGATGCTCCACTGTTACTACACGATCTGCTCCATAAGCGATTAAATTTGGTGCTAAACTTGAAACACTATCACCTAAAAGTAAACCAACAATTTCTCCACCATCAGCAATTTGTTTTGCTGCTGCAATCGATTCATACGATACGTTACGAATAACCCCTTCACGAACTTCGCCTAATACTAATACTTTTTTAGACATGTGTATCCCTCCGTTTCCCTTCTAGCCTATTAGATTACTTTTGCTTCTGAATGAAGTAGTTGAATTAACTCTTTTACTTGATCCTTAACATCCCCTGCTAAAATGCGGCCAGCATTTTTTTGCTTCGGTAAGTAGACTTCAACCGTTTCAATTTTTAGTTCAATATCATCTTCATCGATATCTAAATCATCTAATTCTAATTCTGCAAGTGGCTTTTTCTTAGCTTTCATAATACCTGGTAATGACGGATAGCGAGGCTCATTTAATCCTTGCTGAGCTGTTACTAATAAAGGCAATTTAGTTTCAATTACTTCTGAATCACCTTCAATATCACGAACGATTTTTACGTCTGTTCCGTTAATTTCTAAATCCGTAATCGTTGTAACGTAATTAATATTTAGTAAATCAGCTACACGTGGACCAATTTGACCAGTGCCACCATCAATTGCGACATTCCCAGCAAGTATTAAGTCAGCCTCTTTATCTTTTAAATATTCTGCTAGAATGTAAGCCGCAGTTGTTTGATCTAGTTCATCTAAATCATCTTCAGTATTAATTAGAACAGCTTCATCAGCACCCATTGCAAGAGCAGTACGAAGTTGTTTCTCGGCATCTTCACCGCCAATAGTTACAACGGTTACTTTTCCACCTTTAGCATCTCTTACTTGAATTGCTTCTTCTATCGCATACTCATCGTATGGGTTGATGATGAATTCAGCACCATCTTCTTGAATTTTCCCACCTGAAATAACGATTTTTTCTTCCGTATCAAATGTACGTTTAACTAATACGTAAATGTTCATTTATATACCCCCTATTCAAATTATTTGCCCGTGAAATTTGGCTTGCGTTTTTCAATGAAAGCTTGAATTCCCTCTTTTGCATCTTCTGAAACAAATACCGTTCCGAAACTTTCTGCTTCCGCTTTAACCCCTTCGTAATAAGAAGCATCTTTACTATATTGAAGCATTTGAATGGCAGCTTTTAGAGCAATTGGACTCTTTTCAGCTATCTTTTTAGCTAGTTCCGTCGATTTTTGTAACAGCTCTTCATTTTGAAAGGCTTTGTTAGCTAGTCCATATTGAACAGCTTCGCTACCCGTAATTGGTTCGCTAGTAAAGAGCATTTCAGCAGCCTTTGCTGTTCCTACATACCTCGGTAATCGCTGAGATCCAGCAAATCCAGGAATTAGTCCTAGACTTAACTCTGGTAAACCAAGTTTTGCATCTTCAGCTACATAGCGTATATGACAACTCATCGCCAGTTCTAGTCCCCCACCTAATGCTGCACCGTGTATTGATGCAATAATCGGCTTTGGAAAAGATTCAAGTCTTTCAAAAACTTCTTGCCCCTGTGCTGCTAATTTAGAAAATTCTTCACCTGAAGTAACTTCTGTAAATTCCTTAATATCAGCACCTGCTGAGAAGAATCGGCCTTCACCGTGAATCAAAATGACTCTAACAGATTCATCATGTTCGAAGGCGTTTAACATCTCATTTACTTCAAGTATTAGTTGTCTTGATAATGCATTTGCCGGTGGTCGATTAATTGTTACGACAGCAACTTTTTCTTCAATTTTCCAAGTTAGAAATTCCATTCTCTAGTCCCCTTTATGTTTATCCTTTTAGACCATTTAACAATAATTTCTTCACTTTTGGTGCACTTTCCAGTAAATCATATCGAAACTCATTCATCACCCATGTTGTAATGTTTTCATCGATTGTTCCAAATACCATTTGTCTAGCAACACGAACATCCATCGTTGGATCAAAATCACCCTTAGTCATACCTTCAATTAATATTTCATCTAGTAATTTTAAATATTCTTTAAGAATCATATTTATTTTCATACGGATTTCTTTATTTGACTGTCTCAACTCTAACTGTGTCACAGTTGCAAGGTGGTGATCGTTAGCTAAAACTTGAAAATGGTTATCGATCATCTTAGACAATTTTTCAATCGGAGTTTTATCCTTTTGAGTAATCTCAGTTAAACTTTCTACGAAAACCCCCATTTTCTCTTGAAACACTGAGATTAATATATCTTCTTTATTTTTGAAATATAAATAAATAGTTCCATCCGCCACACCTGCTTGTTTTGCAATTTTTGAAACTTGCGCTTGATGATAGCCACTTTCAGCAATCGCAATTACAGCTGCATCCACTATTTGTTTATATTTCGGTTTATCACGATTCATACTTACACCGCCATTAAAAATCATTGTCATTTGCAAAATTCATAATTAGCAAATAATGATGCTATTGTAGAATTTTTATGCAAAAAAAATACGAAAACATAAAATGAATGATGATTCATTCATGTTTTCATATTATAGTTTATTTAATTTTCTGTCAACACTTCAAAACGATTATTTTACTTGTAATTGCACCGCCTTTGCCTTTTCTTCATCAATTAATGAGCGACGTAAAATTTTACCTACAGCGGTTTTCGGTAATTCCTTTCGGAATTCATAGAAACGAGGTACCTTATATGCCGCTAAATTTTGTCGACAGTACTGATTTAATTCTTCCTCTGTAACTGTTTTCCCTTCCTTAAGAACAATATATGCTTTTACCGTTTCTCCACGGTAAGGATCTGGAATACCAGCTACTACACATTCTTGAACCGCATCGTGTTCATATAACACTTCTTCAACTTCTCTCGGGTAAATATTAAATCCTCCAGCGATAATGATATCTTTTTTACGATCGACTACATAGAAGTACCCTTCCTCGTCCATATAACCAATATCACCAGTTAAGAACCATCCATCAGAAAACGACATTGCCGTGTCCTCTGGTCTATTCCAGTAACCTTTCATCACTTGTGGGCCTTTCACTGCAATTTCACCAATTTCTCTTGGCGGTAAAATCGTTCCATCGGAAGATTGTAAAATGACTACATCAGTATTTGGCCATGGAACACCAATTGACCCTTTTACACGTTTACCCCAAATAAAGTTCGCATGTGTAACAGGGGACGTCTCAGTTAAACCATAACCCTCAACAAGTTTTCCACCAGTAAGTTCTTCAAATTTATCTTGAACCTCTACAGGTAATGGAGCAGACCCGCTTATACATGCCTTAATGGAAGATAAATTATATTTCGACAGATCAGGATGATTTAATAGCCCAATATACATCGTTGGTGCACCTGGGAACAGAGTTGGTTTTTGTTTATCGATTGTTTTCAATGCTGTTTCCACATCAAACTTTGGTAATAAGACCATCTTATTATTTTTCAATACCGTTAATAACAATACCGTTGTCATACCATATACGTGGAAAAATGGAAGCATGCCAAGAACAACTTCTTCACCTTCAACACATTGATACAACCATGCATCACACATTTTCGTATTTGCGATTAAATTCTTATGTGTTAACATAACCCCTTTTGGATAGCCTGTTGTACCACCTGTATACTGTAGTAAAGCAATATCATCTTCTTCAAATACAACATTCTCAATTGAATTTGCTTGTGCTACACGCATGATTTCTGTGAATAGGTGATTTATACCTTTGTGTTCAACTTTTACACTAAATCCGTATTGCTTTTTTTGAATAAATGGATAAATTAAGTTTTTTGGGAATGGTAAATAATCTTTAATACCCGTTATGATAACGTTTTCAATTTTTGTTTCTTTAATTACCTTCATCACTCTTGGATATAAAATATCCATTGCTAAAATTACTTTTGCACCTGAATCCGCCATTTGATACTGAAGTTCCCGCTCTGTATATAGCGGATTTGTTTGAACGACAATTCCTCCAGCATACAAAGTCCCAAAATAAGCAATTACTGCTTGCGGACAGTTTGGTAGCATAATTGCTACTCTGTCACCTTTTTCCACCCCTAGATCCCGTAAGTAATTTGCAAATTTGAGTGAAGATTCATAGAGTTCTTTGTAATTCATTTCCTTCCCCATAAAATGAATCGCAATTTTGCCTGGGTTTTTCTTGTAAGCTCTAGTCAGTAAGTCTTGTATAGGCATATCTTCATACGTTAGTGTGGTTGGTATCTCATCTGGATACTGCGAAAGCCAAACTTTCTCCGACATGAACATCTCCCCTTTGTTCAGAAAATTCAATTTTCTGAATTTATTATAATTGAAAAAGATTTGTATATCAACTACATTTTTACTAAATTTTCATTAATTCGCTAGAAAATGCACAAATATTCTATCTAATTGACTCGAAATTAATAGAATTTATTATATGATTTATAAAAAGAAATCCTACCATTTAATTATCCCAATATAATATTAGAGCTAAATTTATCCAAAATAAAAAAGTTAGTAAATAGTTGTTTACACTATTTACTAACTTTAGATTTTGAAAAAATTATTAATTATTGAATACTATACAGTGACCATATAATAGACACCTACTAATACGAATAATATACAGACAATAATAAGAACTTTCGCTAACTTTTCCATACAATCGCTCCTAAATAATACTAGCCCCAATTACAAAGGATAATCCCAATGAAATGGTAAATGAGATAAGTCCAACAGAACGATTATCCTTTGCAATTTCTTCATCAACGTTAATGCGCGGTGTTAAAAACTCAAATAAGAAGTATGCACAAATGAGTAGTAAGAACCCAAATAATCCCCATCCAAGCATTTCTAATAAAGAATTGTGACGTTCAATTGAGTATCGAAAAATATTACATACTCCTAATATTTTACCACCAGTAGCAAGAGCAACTGCAACGTTTCCTTTTTTAATTTCTTCCCAGTTTTTATATTTCGTAACAAGTTCAAATAAAATCATTGACACAATTAAACAAAGAATTACCACACTGAAATATCCTGCGGTTTCAACTACCGGATGATCCCAAAAGCTTGAATTTTGCAATTTGTCATCCCCTTTTCGATTTGCAGTAAAATATATACCTTACTGCACACAGCTTTTTTACTTTAATTCTACTACAGTTACACCAAATCCACCTTCACCGGCTTCTCCATATCGGAACGACTTAACTCTCTTATGTTTCTTTAAAAATTCTTGAATCCCTTGACGTAAAGCGCCTGTCCCTTTTCCATGAATTATTGAAACACGATGGTAATTTGCGAGCAAGGCATCATCAATATATTTTTCTGTTCTAAGAATAGCATCTTCGTAACGTTCGCCACGTAAATCTAATTCTAGCTTCACATGTGAGTTTCTATTTTTTATGTTCGCCATAGTAACAGTTTGTTTTTGTTTTTCCGGTTTTACATATTCAAGGTCGGATTCTTCAAGTTTCATTTTCAAAATACCAATTTGAACAACCCACTCATGGTCACCTACTTTTTCCACAAGTACACCCTTCTGACCATAGCTAATTACTTTTACTTCATCGCCAACAGAAAGGTTTTGAGCTCTTTCACGAATTTGTGCTTGTTTTTTCAAAACAGGATTTTCAGCTGGTGCAGCTTCATCCAATCGTTTTTTCGCTTCAATGAGCTCGTGTTCTTTAACAAGGTGGCTTGCATTTTCTCTCATTTTCCGTAATTCAGCAATTACCTTTTCAGCTTCCGCTTTCGCTTCATCTACAATTTTTCGAGCTTTTTCTTTCGCTTTCTTCTCTAAGCTTTCTTTTTTCTCATCATATGTTTTAATTTTCGCTTCAAGCTCTTTGTGTAAGTTCTGAGCTTCTTCTAACAATACATGTGCTTCTTCTGCTTCTCGTTCTGAGCGACGTCTAGATTCTTCTAAAGAAGCAATCATCGATTCCACTTCATGACGGTCTGTACCAGTAAATGATTTTGCTCTTTGTATTATAGTATCTTTTAAACCCAGTCTTTTAGAGATTTCAAAAGCATTTGAACGCCCTGGTACGCCGATTAGTAATCGATAAGTAGGACTTAATGTTTCAACATCAAATTCCACACTAGCGTTTACGACACCTGGTCGATTATATCCATATGCTTTTAGTTCTGGATAGTGAGTAGTTGCCATGACACGAGCACCGCGGTCAACCACTTCATCTAAAATTGATATAGCTAGGGCTGCCCCTTCTTGAGGATCGGTTCCCGCACCAAGCTCATCAAAAATAACGAGTGAATTTGAATCGAACTTTCCTAAAATATCTACAATATTCACCATATGTGATGAGAATGTAGATAGGGATTGTTCAATCGACTGTTCATCACCAATATCGGCAAAGAGTTGTTCAAAAACAGCAAGCTCAGAACCATCGAGCGCTGGTATAGGAAGCCCAGCTTGTGCCATTAAAGTACATAGTCCGACAGTTTTAAGTGTTACAGTTTTACCACCTGTATTTGGTCCTGTAATTACAATCGCTGTAATATCTTTTCCAAATTCAATTGTATTAGGAACAGCCTCTTCTCTTGGAATTAAAGGATGTCTTGCACGTATAAGGCGAATATAACCTTCTTTATTCATTGTTGGTTTTGTGCATTTATTTAATTGTCCATATTTAGCCTTTGCTAAAATGACATCCATTTCTCCTAACAAGTGAACAAGAACAAATAAATCATGACTCACTTCTTGTACTTTTGCTGAAAGTTCTAATAAGATCTTTTCAATTTCTACTTGTTCTTTCACTTTTAGGCGTTGAATTTCATTGTTCAGTTGCACAATTGCTTCTGGTTCAATAAATAACGTTTGTCCAGAAGATGATTGATCATGAACAATCCCACCATAATGACTTCGATATTCTTGTTTTACTGGAATTACGAAACGGTCATTACGAATAGTCACAATTGAGTCAGAAAGCATCTTCGCTGCATTTGACCCACGTGTTAAACTTTCTAATTTAGATCTAACCTTTGCTTCCTCAGATCTTAAAGATTGTCGAATTGAACGTAAAGTGCTACTTGCTGAATCCATCACCATTCCGTTTTCATCGATGCAGTCATTTATCTCATGTTGTAAAGCAGTAAGAACAGGCATTTGTTCTTTTCGTTCTATGAAATGTGGAATTTCTATTTCATTTTCTTCTTGTATTTCTTCAATGAAGTTTCGAAGTATGCGACTTGCTCTAATTGTACTAGCGATTTCCATTAGTTCCATACCGCTAAGCATCCCGCCAATTTGAGCACGTTTCGCATGAGGACGAACATCAAATATTCCACCCATAGGGACGTTTCCTTTTACACGTAAAATGGATAGACCTTCGTCCATTTCATCGAGTAGTTCAACTACTTTTTCATAATCTGTTTCTGGTATTAGTTGCTCAATCTGTGATTTTCCTATTGAAGAAGTACAAAGACTTGCAACTTGGGCAATTATTTTATTGTATTCTAGTGTTTTCAATGCTCGTTGCGCGATCATTTATGAACACTCTCCAATCTAATTCGAATTCGACAATACTATCTACTTGTTTTTATATATAAAAGTTTCAAAATCTTTTCTCGACCATGTATTTACAACTAAATCTTTTTTCAACCATGCTTTTTGCGCATACTCTGTGCCTAGTTTCATATAACGTAACTGTTCAATTGCATGGGCATCAGTGTTTATTGCGATCGGTACATTGTACTCCATGGCCAAAGCTAAATGTTCAACGCATAAGTCAAGACGATACGGACTTGCGTTTAATTCTAAAATCTTTCCGTATTCAGCAGCCCATTCAATTAATATCGGTACATCAGGGTTATAACCGTTACGCTCCCCAATAATTCGACCTGTTGGGTGAGCAATCATATGAACATATGGATTTTGGATTGCTGTATATAAGCGGCCCATTATCTTATCTTGTGATTGTGAAAAGCTCGAATGAATTGATGCAATGACGAAATCTAAGCTTTTTAGTACATCATCATCAAAATCGAGGGAACCATCTGGTAAAATATCCATCTCTGTACCTGCATATAAACGAAACTCTGGATTTTCGTCATTAAATGCGTAAATTTCTTGTCTTTGTCTTAAAAGACGTTCTGGAGTTAATCCGTTTGCTACTTTCAAATATTGCGAATGGTCTGTAATGACAGCATGGGTATAATCTCGATCAATTAATGCTTCTCCCATTTCTTGAATAGAATGGGCACCGTCAGACCATGTCGTATGCAAATGTAAGTCCGAAACAATATCATCAATAGTAACTAAATGTGGGATTTCTTCAAGTCGTTCTAACTCTTGACCACTTTCACGTAATGTCGGCGGAATAAATGGCAAATCAAAATGAGCATAAAATGCTTTTTCTGAATTGAACGTCTTTACTGTTCCATCAGGTTGTTCCACACCATATTCACTAATTTTTTTATCTTGTTCTTTTGCTCGCTGACGCATTTTCACATTATGATCTTTTGACCCTGTGAAATGATTTAGTGTAGTTACATATTCTTCTGGACTAACTAAACGGAAATCAACATTAATTGCATCGTCAATATTTAGCACAACGGATACTTTTGTATCACCATCAGCTACGATTTCCTTAACTGCTAGATCCTTTAAAATTTTTTCCTTCACGATTTCTCTAGATTCAGTAGAGATTACAAAATCTAAATCTTTACTCATTTCATTCACACGTCTAAAACTACCTGCTACTGAAAATTGTTTTACTTCTAGAATTGAACTAAGTAAATCATTAATATCACGAACAATCATCTCTAATTGCCAGATTGGATGTCTTTCACTTCGTTCTCCAAAATGCTCTAGCTCTTTTAATATTTTTTCCTCAGTTTTCGCCCCGAATCCAGCCAGCTTTTGTACTTCCTTATTTTCACATGCAGTTCGTAGGCTATCAACACTATCAATACCTAGTTCTTGGTACAACTTAGATAACTTTTTACCTCCTAAGCCCGGAAGTTTCATTAGAGGAATTAGCCCTTTTGGAGTTTTTTCTTCTAACTCTTTTAGTTGAGAGGATTCCCCAGTTTCCATTAATTCATCTATTACAGCAGCTGTACCTTTACCGATACCTTTTATTTTTGTAATATCATCGATTTCACTTAAACTTCTTTGATCTGCCTCAAGTGCTGCAGCTGCTTTACGAAACGCAGATACTTTAAAAGGATTTTCTCCTTGTAATTCTAGAAAAAGTGCAATTCTTTCTAATGTATTAATTATGATTTTTTTATTCACAATCGGACTCCTCCTTTGTACAGCTTTTCTATAGTTTAGACTTAAATACCTGAAAAAACTTCTCCCAGGATTGAGAGAAGCATTTTTTACTTTTCATTTAATTTGTGTAAATATACCACCAATTTTGGAACATGCCAGTAATAAGTGGTGTATGTTCTAACATTAACTTTGTTATAAACGATCCGCTTAACAGTCCTTGAATTGGTCCCAATGGCAATAAAGCCAGAACATATAGGATAATAAAAGCAATTAAGTAGAATTCGATAAAACATAGTACCGCTCCAAGTAAACGGTTTACTGATTTTAAAACAGGTAAGTACGTTAAAAAATCAAATATCGATGCAATGACTTGTAATACAATTTTTGTCGCGAAGAAAATGACAGCAAAGGCGATAATTCTATAAAACGTATGATCTACGTCAATCGAATCTAGAATTAACGTCTTTGATGTGTCTTCACTTATCCCTGGGTACGGAACCCAGAGTACAAAATTATCTGCTAAAGGTCTATAAAAGATATAAGCTACTAATAATGAAACAAAGTAACTTATTAAGTGGATTGCCTGTACGACAAACCCTCTTTTAATTCCGACCATTAAACTAGCAATAAATATAATTATTAAAAATAAATCTAGCATACCATTCAATCCTTTAGTTTTCTTAATTCGTCTTCGAGTTTTTCAACTTCTACCTTAAGCTTTAGCATTTCGTTCACCGTGTTGACAGCAGTTAGGACCGCAAGCTTACCACTATCCAAAGAAGGATTAAGAACACTAATTTCACGCATTTTATCATCTACTATTGAAGCTACTAATCGCATATGCCCGGTAGATTCGGTCCCTACCATTTTATAAGTATGACCAAATATTTCCACTGATATTCGATTTTTTTCTTGTTCAGCCAAATGAGATACCTCCCACAATCGTAAGCAACTAGCAATTAAAAAGCCATTATTAATGAACTCAAAACCAATGACGATTAGCTTAAAAAAATAATTCATACTATTTAGATACTATTAGAATATTCTAGCAAAATACATAATACATATCATAACATCTTTGGAATACATAGTACAACTACAAAAAGGTTACAAAACCAATGACATCAACATCTTACCTGAGTTTATTAATATAACATATTTGGGAATCATTCATAGAAATAAAGCTAGAATGGTTTTTAATGGGATTTAATAGATTGGTGAATTGATTTGAATCAGTTTTAATTTACCAATGCTAACCAGTTTAAGTACAGTTTTTGATGACTAAATATCTTCCAATTTGCACCTTCTTTTCTAGACGCCCCCACAGTTTACTGTGTATATTTAGATAATGATAAGCGATTCATAACTAATTGATAAAGCTAAATGATAAAAATTTATTATTTATGTAATAAAGGAAAATTTAACAATGGAAGGATTTCGAATATGACAAATATTGTATTGCAGCTATCTGTCGAGCAACAACAAAAAGTAAAAACTACTTATGCTTCTAACAAAGTTGACCGAAACGCACCAGGAGTAGTTTTCTCTGCAAAATTGCCGGATGTGGCAGTAACTGTATATAAATCTGGAAAAGTAATGTTTCAAGGTAATGGTGCCGAGCGGGAAGCAGCAAAATTCGGGGAAGTTGCGTTGAAAAGTAGTGAAAAGCAAACTTCTAATCAGACAATTAAAACAAAGGGCGATCAACTACCTGATAACTTTGCAGGAATGTCAGTATTAGGGTCTGATGAAACAGGCACTGGTGATTATTTTGGTCCTATCACTGTTGCAGCTGTTTATGTTCCAAGAAATAAGATAGAACTCATTCAAGAACTTGGAGTAAAAGATTCTAAAATGCTTACTGATGCTAAAATGTTGGAAATCGCACCGTCCATAAAAGCGGCTTGCACACATAGTATACTGACTTTACGAAATGATAAATATAATGAAATCCAAAGTAAAGGTTATTCCCAAGGTAAAATAAAAGCTCTTCTTCATAATCAAGCTTTAAAACATGTGTTGAATAAAATGGCACCAGAAAAACCAGAGTATATTCTAATCGATCAATTTGCCGAAAGAAACACTTATTATAAGCACATACAAAGTCAAAAAGAAATTGTTAAAGAGAATGTCCTCTTTTCAACAAAAGCCGAACAACTTCATGTCTCTGTTGCTGCTGCCTCTATTTTAGCCCGCTATGCATTTTTAACGGAGATGGATAAATTAAGTAAAAAAGCAGGTGTGGAATTACAAAAAGGTGCAAGTGGCATCGTGGATAAAATGGCTGCCCAAATATGGCTGAAACATGGTGAAGAATTTTTGCACTCCATTTCAAAATGGCATTTTGCCAATACAGAAAAAGCTCGAGTGTTGGTTAATAAAAAAAGAGTATAACTTGACTTAGAAAAACCGAACTTAATGAAACTTAAATAATTTGTTTCATAGTAGTTCGGTTTTTATTTGAAGGTTTTAATATTTTACATAATTGTTGTCACGTAACTCACTTTCTCGTGATAACTTCCAGCGGCTTACCAAAATCTTGTCATGCAACACGTTTTCTCGTGACAACTTTTAGTGGTTTACCAAAATTTTGTCACGCAACTCAATTTCTCGTGACAACTTTTAGTGGTTTACCAAAATCTTGTCACGTAACTCAATTTCTCGAGACAACTTTTAGTGGTTTACCAAAATCTTGTCACGCAACACGTTTTCTCGTGACAACTTCCAGCGGTTTACCAAAATCCTGTCACGCAATACGTTTTCTCGTGACAACTTTCGGTGGTTTACGTAAATCCTGTCACGCAACTCACTTTCTCATGACAACTTCCACCGGTTTACCAAAATCTTGTCATGCAACTCATTTTTATAAGTTATACTTTTTATTTTGATTTTGGCTCTGATTGTTTTTTGTATTAGTACTTCCACTTTCCATCTCTTTAAATTCCTTTTTATAAGTTACCTCTTGCATTTTTGTTAAGGCATTATCATTTGTTGTTAATTGTTCATGAGGTTGTTTCCCTTTCATTGTAGTACACTCCTTTCATTTTATAAGTTTAGTTTTGCCTGTAATACAAATGCTATGTAAAGAATAATTAAATAAAAAAACCGGAAACTACAATGACAGTAGTTTCCGATTGTTGTAATTCATAATTATTTTTTAATAAACATTTGTGTCCAAATATTTCCATTAGAAACGTAACCTACACCCATATGAGTAAAGTTAGAATTTAAAATGTTTGCACGGTGACCAGAACTATTCATCCAAGCATTTACTACTTCTTGTGGAGATCTTTGTCCTTTAGCAATGTTTTCTCCAGCTGCTTTATAGTTAATCCCATATGCTTTCATCATATCAAATGGTGATCCATAAGTTGGACTTGTATGGCTAAAGTAACCTTTTTTCGCCATATCTTCTGATTTGTGTTCTGCTACTCTAGCAAGCTCCCAATCATTTTTCAATGCTGGTAAACCAGCTTTTGCACGCTCAACGTTAACTAAACGAAGTACTTCTTGTTCATATGCAACGCCCTCTTGAGTAGGAACGTTAATTTGTTGACCTGGGTAGATTAAATTTGGATTTTGTAATTGTGGGTTTGCATTAATTAATTCTTGTACACCTGTTTGTGTTTTAACAGCAATTTTCCATAATGAATCGCCTGATACTACTTTATATGTTGAACCTGCTGCGAAAGCAGTTACTGGAACAATTAATGAAAGTGATAGAACTGATGCAACTACACCTTTTTTCAAGTTTTTAAACATCTAATCAATCCTTCCTTCTGTTTGGTATAACTCTATGATAATAGCTATCTAGCACCAATTCATTGCAAAAATAATGGTAGGATTGTTTCATCAATGTTACAAAAGTATTAATTCAAATTTTAATTACAATCATACCAATAGTTCTTAACTCTTAATATTTGTCATATTTCTCGAAAATGGGTATAAAAAATATTTTTTGATTTTCATAATTTCAACTACTATTTCCAAGGATTATAATAAAAAATTACCAAAAAAAGAGAGAAAGCACTCTTACATGCCTTCTCTCTTTCTATTTTCGTTTATATTATTACACAAATGTTACTTGATGATTTTGCTTATTGCTTTGAATTCATCGCCCTTTGCAATTTGTTGCATCTCAAACAACGCCATCTCTACTGTTGTAAGTTTTGCTCCAAGTTGCTTCATCTTTTCTAGACCAACCTCTTTACTTAAAGCAGTTCTAGACGATACACAATCCGCTAACACTTCAACTTCATATCCATTTGAAAGTAATTGGGCTGCTGTTTGATATACACATATATGCGTTTCAACTCCGGCAAGTAATACCTTTTTACGACCTGTTGCCTCTAACTGCTCAACGAATTCAGGTGTATCGTATGCACTAAATGTAATTTTTTCAATTGGTTTTTGATCTGTTAAAAGTTCGGCAATCTCTTCTACAGTTGGTCCAAGCCCTTTTGGATATTGTTCCAACCATAGAATAGGTAAATTCAATACTTTAGCGCCTTGTACAACATTTGAAATATTTTGAATGACAAATTCACTATTATCTACAATTCTAGCAAGTTTCCCTTGGATGTCTATTAGAACTAAAACTGTATCCTCTTTATGCAACATGTTCTTTTCCCCCTTTGTTAATTTAAACAACTACCTCTCTATTATATATAGGAAAAAATATAAAAGAAATTCCTCAGTATTAGAACCACATTCAATTCTTTAAATAATCGCACTTACACTGAACTATATACTATAATAGGTGAGAGAAAGGATGATTATTTTGCTTCGCCTTAGTTGGTTAATTAGTTTAGGACTCTCATTATTGGGAGTGTTAATAGTAGGAAATTTGTATATGCACTCTGAACAAAATGCTGAAAGTTTTGGCTTTATCGGTATGGTATTAGTTATACCGTTTATATTACTTAGTTTATTTATTACATATCGTTATTTTCTTGTTGCATCTAGCAATGCAAAGAACCGATTAATGAAAATGTTTTCCTTTGTGGGGGGATTTGTACTAATTGGAGTACTAATTTTCTTTGCGATCAATTACAAAAATGATATTCTATCAAATGTTGGTGCTTCGTCATCGATTACAATTTTTCCAACATTAAATCAACAAACCTATTCGGTTTATTTTAACTTCTATACATTTGCCCTTATCCATTCTATTAGTGGGTTAATTGGTGGATTTGTAGGTCTGTCTAAAAACGACCAAAACGAAGAAAGATGATTTCTGTTTTAATACAGAAACCATCTTTTTTTATCTTCGTTAAAGAATTTAACAATTTCATTTTAAAATATTCACTTAAAATAAAAGAGTGACCCTTTACATTTGGGGTCACCCTTATAAATACTTATCTTTCTTCCGCTCCAGCTTCAGCTAAAGCTTTTAATACTTTATTGTGTGCGCTTGTTACTTCTTCATCAGTTAGTGTACGTTCTGGATCAAAGTACGTTAATGTGAAGGCAACAGATTTTTTACCAGCTTCCATTTTTTCACCTTCGTAAACATCAAATACTTTTACCTGTTTCAATAATTTCGTTCCCGCTTTACGTATAATGCTTTCGATTTCACCAGCTGGTTTCGTACGATCAAGTTCTAACGCAATATCACGAGTAATTTCTGGGAAACGTGGTACTGGCGTATAAACTAGAGCGTTAGTTGAAGCATTTAATATTGCAAATAAATTCAGCTCCGCAACAAAAGTTTCTTTTAAGTCTACTTTTTTACGTTCTGATGGATGTAAACCACCGATAATACCTACTTTTTCACCATCTAATAGAACATTTGCAGTTTGACCTGGGTGAAGTCCATCTACTAACGCTTTTTCAAAGGAAACTTGATCTGTCAGACCTAATTTTTCAAACAACGCTTCCACAATACCTTTTGCAACGTAGAAATCTACTGGACGTTTTTCACCTTGCCATGCATTATCAATCCATTTGCCTGTTAAGACAATCGCTAAATGCTCTTCTTCGTAAGGAAGTTCTTCTTCTGTTTTCCCAAGGAATACAGAACCTACTTCATATAATGCAACAGAATCTGCTTTACGAGCTACGTTATAGCTTGCAGCTTCGATTAAATGTGGGATTAAACTTTGACGTAATGTTGTACGTTCTTCACTCATTGGCATAAGTAATTTTGTCGTATCTTCCACTTTTAATGCAAATTTTTGAGATAATTCATCAGAAGTTAATGAATACGTAACTGCTTGTAATAGACCAGCACCTTCCATTACATTACGTACTACGCGACGTTTCTCTTGGTACGGTGTTAAACCCCCAACAGAAGCATTTCCTTCTGGCAATGTCATTGGGATTTCATCGTAACCATATAAACGTGCAATTTCTTCTACGATATCTTCTTCGATTTTAATGTCCTGACGACGTGTCGGCGCATCAATGATTAATAAACCATTTGCTGCTTCCACATCGAATTGAAGACGATGTAAAATGGCAAGCATATCTTCTAGAGAGATTTTCATTCCAAGTCTAGCATTTACAAAATCCGGTGATACGACTACGCGAGTAGGTGTTTTATCAAGCTCATCTACTAACACAGTGCCTTGTAGTACTTCTCCACCTGCAAGTTCTGAAAGTAATTGTGCTGCTCTTTCCGCTGCAAGTAACACACGGTTTGGATCAACACCTTTTTCAAAACGTGCTGAAGAATCAGAACGTAATCCTAATTCTTTTGAAGTACGGCGAACAGAGAAGCCATCAAAGTAAGCTGCTTCAATCACAACAGTTGTTGTTTCACTAGTTACTTCAGAATTTGCACCACCCATAACACCTGCAACAGCAACTGGCTCTACACCATTTGTAATTACAAGGTTATGAGAATTTAAAGTACGTTCTTGATCGTCTAAAGTAACGATTTTTTCGCCTTCATTAGCTAAACGAACAACGATTTCGTTCGTTTTTAATGAGTTATAGTCAAATGCATGTAATGGTTGACCGTATTCCATAAGAATGAAGTTTGTAATATCCACTACATTATTGTGTGGACGGATACCAGCCGCCATTAAATGATGCTGTAACCAAAGTGGTGATTCAGCAATTTTTACATTTTTAATTACTTTAGCTGCATAAAGTGGATTTAAATCAGATGCTTCAGTACTTACTTTTATATAGTTTTCAGCATTTTCCGCTGAAGTTGGATAGTTGATTTCTGGAAGTTTTACTTCTTCAGATAATATTGCTGCTACTTCATAAGCAACACCTAACATAGATAATGCATCAGAACGGTTTGGTGTTAACCCAAGTTCAAGAACAATATCACGTAAACCGACTAATTCTAATGCGTCACTTCCTGGCACTGCATCCTCAGGTAATACATAAATGCCATCTGCATATGCTTTTGGCACTGTACGACCTTCAACACCTAATTCTTGAAGGGAACAAATCATACCGTTTGATTCGACTCCGCGCATTTTCGCCTTTTTAATTTTCACTCCACCTGGTAAACGTGCTCCTGGTAAAGCAACTATTACTTTTTGTCCTGCTGCAACATTCGGTGCTCCACAAATAATTTGGCGCACATCTCCTTCACCAACTTCAACTTGGCAAACGTTTAATTTATCTGCATCAGGATGTTTTTCTTTTGAAACAACATGACCAACAACGACATTCGTCATTCCTTGTGAGCGATCGATTACAGCGTCAACCTCAATACCTGAACGAGTAATTTTTTCTGCTAATTCTGTTGGTTCGATTCCATCTATATTTACATATTGTTTTAACCAGTTTAATGATACTAACATTTAATTGCCCTCCTTACCCTTCTGTTCGTTGGAATTGAGAGATGAAACGATTATCATTTGTATAGAAATGACGAATATCCTCAACACCGTATTTCAACATAGCGATACGTTCTACACCCATACCAAAAGCGAATCCTGAATATTTCTTCGAGTCATAGCCACCCATTTCAAGAACATTTGGATGAACCATCCCAGCACCTAAAATTTCAATCCAGCCTGTTTGTTTACATACATTACAGCCTGATCCACCGCATTTAAAACAAGAAATGTCCATTTCTACTGAAGGCTCTGTGAATGGGAAGAAGCTTGGGCGTAAACGAATTTCGCGATCCGAACCAAACATTTTCTTAGCCATTTTATCAAGAGTTCCTTTTAAGTCACTCATTCGAATATTTTCTCCAACAACTAATCCTTCAATTTGCATGAATTGGTGGGAGTGAGTAGCATCATCACTATCACGTCGGAAAACCTTACCCGGACAAATAATACGTAATGGTTCACCTTTTTTCTCTAGCATTGTACGAGCTTGAACTGGAGAAGTGTGTGTACGTAGTAATGTTTCTTCCGTAATATAGAACGTATCTTGCATATCACGTGCAGGGTGACCTTTTGGTAAGTTTAAGGCTTCGAAGTTATAGTAATCCTTTTCAACTTCTGGTCCTTCAGCAACTTCATAACCCATGCTTATGAATAAATCTTCAATCTCTTCAACAACACGAGTTAACGGGTGACGGTTCCCCACGCGTACAGGTCGGCCTGGCAACGTTACGTCAATTGATTCTTTTTCAAGTTGTTCTAAAACGGCTTGTTCTTCTAACTCGGCAACTTTTGCTTCTAATTGCTCCGTCACGTGTTCACGTACTTTGTTAACTAGCGCCCCCATTTTCGGACGTTCTTCAGGAGATAATTTCCCCATTCCTTTTAGTAAATCGGTAATTGGGCCTTTTTTCCCTAGGTAAGCTACACGAACTTCATTTAACTCTTTTAAGTTCAAAGCTGCTTCAATCTTTGCTAAAGCTTCTTGCTCTAACTGCTTTAATTGTTGTTCCATATCTAATTCCTCCTCTATTAGAGTGCCAGGCACCCAAACAATTGTGAATAGTCATTAAGTGGTTTAAGACAAAATAAAAAACCCCGCCCCAAAAAAGGGACGAGGATCATTTCGCGGTACCACCCTAGTTATTGCATAAGTGCAATCACTTCATTTACATAACGACTTTTCTGCCGGCATTCCTTTACAGCTAAATGCTGGTCCCGGAAGCTGCTTGCGAGGTGAACTTCAATAGTAAAAATTACTTTGTAAGCTTTCAGTCCATGGCTTACAATCCCTGAAAAGCATTTCAACTACTTACTCTTCTCGCTCAAACGCATTTTATAATTATTGTTTAAAATAGTCTGAACATATTTTACGATATATTATTCAGCGTTTCAAGTAATTGCAACAACTTCAATACATTTCTGCAATATTTTAGCGTTTTTGCCCTCTAATATCCAACATAAAACGTTTTTTAGCTTTTAATCACATCAGTTGTTGTTATATCAAAAAAATGAACTTTATCCTTATCTAATTTAAACTTAACTTGCTGTCCCCCTAAAATTTGGGACTCAGCTTTCACACGGGCTACAAATTCCTGATCAGCTATTTTTGAGTATAGGTATTTTTCTGCACCTAATAATTCAGCAACCTCAACTTGTGCTGTGAAGACCGAGTCAGTTGAATCGAACTCTGTTACCTCTTCTATGAATTCTGGTCTTATGCCTAAAACAACTTCTTTATTGTTATAGCCTTGATTCATTAATAATTTTCGTTTTTCCATAGGTATTTCAATTTTTACATTTTCAACAATAAAATGGCCATCAACAAACTTACCTGTTAAAAAATTCATTGGTGGAGAACCGATAAATCCACCTACAAAAATATTGTTCGGATGGTCATACACTTCTTTTGGCGTTCCGATTTGCTGAATTTTACCGTCTTTCATGACAACGATTCGCGATGCCATTGTCATCGCCTCCGTCTGGTCATGTGTAACATAAATGGTAGTCGTTTGTAACCGTTGATGAAGTTTTAAAATTTCTGTACGCATTTGAACGCGTAATTTTGCGTCTAAGTTGGAAAGTGGTTCATCCATAAGGAATACTTTTGCATCTCGAACTATTGCACGACCTAAAGCAACCCTTTGTCTTTGACCACCTGAAAGTGCTTTTGGTTTTCTTTTTAAATAATCCACTAATCCTAGAATCTTTGCGGCATTCTTAACTCTTTGATCTATTTCTTCCTTTTTAAATTTACGTAGTTTTAATCCAAAAGCCATATTATCGTATACATTTAAATGTGGGTAAAGTGCATAGTTTTGAAATACCATAGCAATATCACGATTTTTTGGTGGAACGTTATTCATCTTTTGACCATCAATATATAACTCTCCACCGGAAATCTCCTCAAGGCCAGCGATCATTCTTAATGTTGTTGATTTCCCACAGCCAGAAGGTCCAACAAACACTATAAACTCTTTATCTTGTATATGAAGGTTAAAATTATCAACCGCTAAAACATTTTTATCATATTTTTTTTGTATATTTTCAAGAAGCAGTTCTGCCATACTTCCCCCCCCTTTTAAGCTACTTTTTTATCTTCATTATTAAATTTCAAAAGTAGACATTTGGTCTAAATTAATACTATCGGGATTCCTTTTCTCTGTCGTCAGTTTTGATAATTCCATCCACAAGCTCCTTTAGTTAAGAGTTAAAGCTCTCTTACCTATGTAAAATCCGCTTCAATCTATATTCATTTCCTCATTATCTACGGGTTGCACCGTCCATTGTTATTGAAACTAAATTATGAATTATTTTTCTTAACCGGTGAATATTCGTGCTTCGTCCAAAATGAACACGATTCGTTAAGAAAATAATGGCTACATCTCGTTTTGGTGAATTCCAAATAGATGTCCCTGTAAAACCAGTGTGGCCAAATCCATCTTGAAAAAATTGACCTGAAAATGAAGATGGATCATACAATTGCCAACCTAAGCCTCTGTTTAAATTGAGACCCTTCGTGAAGGACTTTTTCGTTAATTCAATCGATGTTGCAGATAGTAAGTTTCCTTTTCCAAAGTCACCGCCATTTAGTAACATTCTTGCGTATTTAGTCAAATCTTCAGCTGTAGAAAACAACCCCGCATGCCCACTTACACCACCAAAGTGGAACGTGTTTTCATCATGAACTTTTCCCCACTGAAAATCTTGTATCGAATCCATAAATTCCGTTGCTGCAATTCGATTTTTCTTGCTTTCAGGGGGATTAAAATACGTATCATTCATTTCTAGCGGTTCATAAATAGATTTCGCCGTATACACATCTAATGGCAATTGAACAATTTGTTCAACAATTTTTCCAAGAAGTATAAAATTCAAATCACTATATATAACTTCTGTTTCTACAGGTTTCCTATCCCCTAAATTAGAAATGAGATCAACCACTTCATCTCTCTTAGCATTCAGTCGATAAAATTTAATATCCGGTCGGAACCCACTCGTATGTGTTAATAAATGTTTAATGGTCACTTCATGATGATTTATCTCTAATTGAGGAAGGTATAAAGATACAGAATCATCGATATCTAATAAACCTTTTTCCTGTAATTGCATAATCGCTGGTAAAGTTGAAGTCACTTTCGTAAGTGATGCTAAATCAAAAATTGTATCTTTTTTCATTTGGATTTGCTTTGTTTCATGTGCATAACCAAAAGCGCCTTTATATATGGTTTCATCAGATGTAGTAATAGCGATCACAGCACCCGGTATATGACGATTTAGAACTGCTTCTTCTAGAACCTCGGCAACCCGTTGGAAGTTTTTTTGTACCACTTGAGTCCTCCTAATATGGGAGTAGCTTTAATTGAATTTTATTTTATCGCTCCCTCAGTCATCCCTTTTACAATATGACGTTGGAAAATTGAATAAAAGATTATTACTGGTATGACCGCAATACATAATCCTGCGAATAAGACACCCCATGCACTTTCATACCGTGCACTTGTTTTCAATAAATCCATCGCTACACCTAACGTATTTTTACTCTTCGTATCTAGCAAAATTAATGCTAAAAAATATTCGTTCCAAAAAGATATTGCATTTAATATGGTAGCCGTAATAATACCCGACTTTACTAATGGGGTAACAATTTTCAGTAAAATACCATATGGACTCATCCCGTCTATTGCTGCAGCCTCTTCTAACTCCCTAGGCACATTGCCCATAAAACTAACGAGAATAAAAATCGTAAATGGAATTTGCGATACTGCATATACAAGTGAAAGTGCCCATAAATTATCCAGCATGTTAAATTTTAACAGTAGGAAAAATAATGGAATCCAACCTAATACAGAAGGTAACATCATCGATGCAAGATAGGTATTTAATAATACATCGCTACCTTTAAAACGAAGTCTTTCAAGGGCATAAGCAGTAGGTATTGCAAAAAGTAGACATAACAATGATCCTAAAATGGTTACGAACAAACTATTTAAAAAAGCGGTCCCAATATTGTAATTTGACCAAGCAGCAACAAAGTTGTTTAAATTCCACTGTTGTGGCCATGACCAAGGGGATGAAAAGATTTCTGCGTTCGTTTTGAATGCACCTATGAACATCCAAACTAGAGGGAAAACGACGATTATAGACCATAGAAATAAGGGGATTCTTACTGCAATTTTGGACAAAGTCGATAATATCTGCATCCTATCCCTCCTAATACTCCACTTTTTCTTTTTTCAATAATACTTGTAAAATTATTACGGAAACTAACGATAAAACTAAAATTAAGACGCCAATAGCTGCACCGTAGCCAAACTGGAAATCTTCAAATGCCTTTTGGTATAAGTACGACCCCATTACTTCTGTCGCCACTCCAGGTCCCCCTGCTGTCATTACTTGAACAAGGACAAAAGAACCATTTAACGAAGTAATAACGATATAAATAATCGATGTTTTTATTTGTGGCCATATTAATGGAACTGTAATTTTCCAAAATTGTTGCCATTCACTGGCTCCATCAATTTCAGCAGCTTCATATAAGCTTTTCGATATATTTGTAATTCCACCCATTAATAACAACATAAACAATCCAATCCCTGCCCAAATAGCTGGAATTGAAACACTTGGCAATGCCCAGGTCATATCCCCTAACCATGGACGTGCCCATTCTTCTAATCCGATTGCACGAAGAAGTCCATTTACTAAACCGATGTTAGGGTCATATATAAACTGCCATAGAATCCCAATAACTACTACTGACATTATATTAGGGAAAAAGAATACGATTCGGTAAAATGGCGCTTCTTTAATGCGAAGCTGTGTTAATGCAACTGCAAAGAAAAGTGCCAAAATCATAATTCCAAACACTTTAATAAAAACAAACAAATAATCATTTATAATTGCTCGTAAAATAACGGAATCTGATAACATCCTTGTATAATTATCAAATCCGATAAACTCCATTACCGAACTAGTACCAGACCATTTAAAAAATGAATAATAGAGTCCACCAATCATTGGGTAGACAGTAAAAATACAAAACATTATAAATGTAGGAAGCAAACAAAATGCCAAAAAGAGATACTTTTGTGTTTTTGACTGAACCACGTCTATCACTCTTTCTACATAGGGATACAGTGAATCCAATTGCAATTTCAGTAATCCTTCACCAATTCTTTTGATAAATTAAGAGAGATGTAATTAAAAGTTACAATCTCTCTTAATTTTAATCTTCCTGTTATTTGGTAATTACATTCCACGTAATTCCTTTGCTTTATTAGTCATTCGATTAACAAACTCTTCCGCATCAATTTGACCTAATAATATTTCAACGATTTGTATCTTAATTTCATTCGTAATTTCTACTGCAATTTCTTTTTCTCTATCGCCTTCTGGAGTATTTCTATTATGAATTTCAATTTGACCTGGTTCATTAATCATGTCATTAATACCTTTTAAGAAATCAGGAACACGGTTATTAGCAGATAAATCTACATTTTTCATATTCATAATTGCACCTGTTGACTCAGCAAATTTTTGTGCATATTCCTCTGTAAAGATAAACTCAAGGAATGCCTTCGCCGCTTCAGGATTATCTGCCTCTTTTGCAATTGCAATTGTTCTGATATCTGGAATTAGTGCCATCGATTTACCTGGATCATTCATAGGTGTTGGAACGAAACCATAGACAAAATCTGCTGGTGTATCATTTTTCATTTCATTTGGAAGCCAGAACCCAACCGGAATATAAGCATTTTGATGTAGTAATAAATTCATTTGTGACTGAGTGTGATTGTATGCAGCAAATCCTGAATCTACTAATCCCGCATCTACAATCGCTTCAACCTTTTTCATTACTGCCAATACTTCTTCCCTTTCCCATGCTTCCACGACACCATCTGCTAAATCATTAAGTAATTGTTCTCCACCAGCTGCAGCAAATGCTGGGTTTAATACTCCTCGTTGGAAATATTGAGCATATTGTCCCGTTGTATTAAATGGTGCAATTCCTGCTTCTTCTTTAATTTGCTTCATAGAAGCTAACCAGGTATCAAAATCAGTCGGTATTTCCCACCCTTGTGCATCAAACCATGCACTGTCATACCAAATTCCCCAAGTATCAAATACTAATGGTAGACTATAAATTTTCCCACCATCGAGTTCTTCAGCTGGAGAAATAAAGCTATCTAATAAAGGTGTACCATCCTCCAATGTAAGTCCTTTTGCCCAGTCACTTATGTCCAATAGCTGACCATCTGCAATCATTTGCGTTTCACTAGAACCTGCTCCATCAATATAGACAACATCAGGTGGATCATTTGATATCCATCTTGTATTCATTTCTGTATTTATGTTTGGTCCAGCATGCTCAATTACATTTACGTCAGGATAAGCTGCTTTAAAGTCTGCGATAACTTCTTTCCACCAAGCATCACCATAACCACCTACAAAATATTGAATTTCTAAATCGCCAGAAATCCCACCACTAGCACTTTCTTCACTAGTACCCTCTTCGGTATTCCCTGTCTCCGTTGTTTTCTCAGGTTCAGATTCTTCTGTCGTTGTAGTATTAGAACATGCTGCTAAAACTAAGAGAAGAAGTGTAACAAGCAAAAACAACCAGCTTTTGTTTAAAGACTTTGTCAATTTAACACCTCTTTACTTTTTTTTGTAAACCATTTACATCACCTTGTGACAAACGGTTTAGACTAAATCCGTAAACCAAATCTAATCTTTCTAACTGACTAAATCTTAGGACTAAAAAGATACATCAAATGTAATAAGGCAAGTCCTGTCAATAATCGATTTCCAGATAGTAGTTCTATAAATCTCCATAACCCATTAGCTATATTGGTAGTTTTACTACATAGACTATTAAAACAAACGAAACTTAACTACATTGTAAGTCTATGTATGAAAACGCTTAATAATTATTCTTATATTTCAGAATTTTGGGTAAATTTAAAACAGAAACAGGAATCTATGAAACCTGTTTCCGTTACAACTTAATTTTTTATTGATTCTGCTACTTTCATTAAATAATATTGTTCTTCTCTAGCCATATGATCTGCCATTGATGCGGTAAATGTTCCTAATACTTCTGCACTTAACTCCATTTCCTCCAATTCATGTAAAAAGGTTTTAAAAAGTTGAATTTCAAGGTTCACTTCATGATTAAATCTACTAAGTGCAGGAAATTTTCTTCGGTTGGTTCTTAAGTATCCAGTTAACTCAATTGCTTTTAAATAAAACTGCTCAAAGTGCTTTGTAAACTCATGACTTTTTTCTTTTAGTCTTTTTTCAACTCCATCTAATTGGTCATTAATTGCCCCTGCATGACCTGCAGCATCAATTAACCAGACTAAATGATGATGTAATTCGTGAAATATTGGTGGGCTTTTCTTTTGTTTTAGGTAAGATAATACTCGTAGATACTCTTCTAATTCATTAACCATATGATTCATAAAAGTAGGAGTAAGGTGGATATTCATTTGACCTGTTATGTGGCGTTCGATGAGGGATAATTTAAATGTTCTTAACCGTTTTGCTGCATCTTCACAAGCATTTGCAAAAACAACTGCATTTGCATTGTTTAACGATGGTACTTGAGAATGTAACTGATCAAAAAGTTGAATAAATGTGTTCGCATATGCTATGTCCGCACTTTCTGAAGGATATAATGAATCATGGATAAACCTAGAATGGTCACCAAGTACTTGAAGCCAAAACCGATGTTCAAACACAGCGCTTTCTATATAATTTGACAACCTGGTAACAACTCCTTTTTTTCACTTCGTTCACAATGTATGTTGGATTTTGTCATATTATTATAATGGAGTGAGTACCTTTTTCTATTAAATAAAAAACCAAATCATTGAATTGTACTTAAAAAATCATAGTCAATTCATGATTTGGTCTCAAATGTCATGTTATTTTTTCACAAGCTGATAAAGAAGAATTCCTGTCGCTACAGCTACATTTAATGATTCGGCCTGTCCGAATATTGGTATCGTCAGATTTTGAGTTGTCTTATCTAATAGTTGTGGATGTATTCCACTTCCCTCATTTCCAACAATCACTGCAAAGGCATCTGAATTTTTTACTTCAGTATATGAAATTGCATTTTCTAGAGCAGTTCCATAAACAGGTACGTCTTTCTCTTGTAATTTCTCAACCCAATCCAGTAAATCACCGCGCACTACTGGAATATGGAAATGAGAACCTTGAGCAGAACGGACCGTTTTTGGATTAAATGCATCTACACTACCCTTTCCTAAAACAACAGCATCCAATCCTGCAGCATCTGCAGTACGAATCATTGTTCCGATATTTCCTGGATCCTGCACTGCGTCAATTAGCAATACTTTACTCCAGCTTGACATGTCACTTTCTGAAATGACACGTTGTTTACAATGGGCAAATACACCTTGGGAATTTTCAGTCTCAGCAATTTCTCTTGCAACTGAACTTGTCACTTCAATGATCATTACTTCATCAATTGCCCATAAAAGTGGTAAATCGACTCCTTCTCGAACGATTATCTGAACAATTTGATCTTTATTTTTTAACGCCTCTTCAACTAAATGGAATCCTTCTACAAGATATTCTCCTGTTTTTTCGCGTTCTTTTCTCATCGTCACTAGTTTTTTCCAATGTTTTACTAATGCGTTTTGTGCTGATTCAATTCTTTTCATTACTAATCCGCCTTTATTCTCTTTTCATAAGCTTCATTTTACACGAAATAATAAGCACTGTAAAAGATACACGATTTTAACAATTATATATTTAGTTCTTCAATCATTTTTAATAAAGTTGTACCTAACTTTTCTACTTCAGCTTCCGTAGTCCCAACCCCAAAAGAAACTCGGAAAAATTGTCTAGCTTTCGATAAATTATACTCCATGGCTAAAATTGCTTTAGTACCTGAGGCACTATTAATGTCACAAGCACTTCCTGTAGATATACAAATTTCATCTTCGTTTAATCGAAGCATGACATATTGACCTTCAACACCTTCAAGACAAATACCAATAATACTTGGTAATTGTTCTTCACCTTTTCCTTCTATAAACGAACAAGGTGAATGTTTTAATAGTTCTTTCAGTTTAATTCGGTATTTCCAAAAGTCTTCCAATCGATATTCATATTCTTCAATTGCTGTTACCATTGCTACAATTGCAGGAGTGTCAACAGTACCTCCTCGTAAGCCCCGTTCATGGGTTACCCCTGGAAAGACAGGTAAAACACGTCGTTTTGGGTTTAGATAAACAGCTCCACACCCTTTTGGACCACCAATTTTATGTGCAGAAATAGTAATAGCATCTACATTGCTTGAAAAAGACTTTAGATCTAACTTACAAAAGGATTGTACGCAATCAACATGATAAGGAATATCATATGCATTTGCAATTTGGGCTATTTTCTCAACGGGTTGGATAGTACCAATTTCAGAGTTTACGTGCTGAATTGAAATTAATACTGTATCATTTCTTATCGACTTTTCTAGCAGTTCTACATCAATGATTCCATTATCGGTAAAAGGTAGCTTAGTTATTTCATATCCTTCTCTTTCTAAAGTGTTCATTGCTGCATGTACGCTAGTATGTTCTGCATCACTTGTAATAATATGTTTTCCTTTCCCACCTCTTGCAAGAGATAAAATAGCTAATAAGTTCCCTTCTGTTCCACTTCCCGTAAAAATAACTCCATACTTATTAACACCTAATTTATCCGCAATTATAGTACGAGCATTTTCTAATAAAAGTGCTGCTTTTCCTCCCGCATCATGAAGACTGGATGTATTTCCAAATGCTAATTTTGCTGCATCGCTATATGCATTAATCGCTGCATTACTCATTGGAGCTGATGCAGCATAATCAAGATAAATCATTGTAGGTTCCTCTCTTATTAACATATTTTTCTATGATTCTTCCATGTTATGTTTTGAATTCAAGACTTGTTTTCTTTTTTATTTTATGTGAAGATAGGTGTAAAGACAACTGTAAAGAAGGTTACTTACATGATTATCGAAACGGATATCGTCATAATCGGAAGTGGTGTTGCAGCTTTACAATCAGCAAAAGCTTTAAGTAAAAACTTTAATGTACATATAATTACTAAAGCTGAAATTACTAATGGTAGTTCATATAAAGCACAGGGTGGAATTGCCGCTGTTATGTCTAGCGACGATCAAACCCAGCTCCATATTAACGACACATTAGTTGCTGGCGAACATCATCACTCTTTAGAAAATGTTAAAACGTTAGTTGAAGAAGGAAAAAATGCAATTCATCAGTTAATCGATGAGCATTTCCCTGTCGACCGTAAAGACAACGGTGACATTTCATTAGGTCTTGAAGGCGCGCATAGTATGCCACGAATTGTCCACTCAGGTGGTGATGCAACGGGTAAAGTACTAATAGATTATTTATTAAAAGTATTACCAAAAAACGTGCAAATTCACGATTTTGAAATGGCATTTGAATTGATTTTAAACAATCATAGTGAATGTATCGGTGTGAAAACGAAAACTTCTAATGATGATATAAATACCTATTTTGCTTCTTATATCATATTAGCTACTGGTGGGGCTGGTGCACTTTATGCTAGTACATCTAATTCCCCGAATAGTTTTGGTGATGGCATAGCACTTGCCTTTTTAGCTGGTGCAAAAATCTCTGATATGGAATTTATTCAATTTCACCCAAGTTTACTCTATGTAAAGGGGTTATCTCGTGGATTAGTCTCTGAAGCGGTTCGTGGTGCTGGAGGACAATTTGTAGATGAAAATGGCCAAAAGATCATGGAGGGAAAACATCCCCTCGGTGATTTAGCTCCACGACATATTACAGCATTTGAAATGTATAAAGAACGTGCAAAAGGAAATGAAGTGTACATTGATATTTCCATGATTGATCATTTTGAAGAACAATTCCCAACAATTACTCAATTATGTAAAGATAATGGAGTTTCAATAACAGAAGGTAGAATACCAATAGCACCTGGTAGTCACTTTATTATGGGTGGTGTTGTTGCTGATTCGTTCGGTCGCACAAGTATTCCTAGATTACTTGCTGTTGGTGAAGTTGCATGTACTGGTGTTCATGGAGCAAATCGATTGGCGAGCAACTCCCTATTAGAAGGGATTACTTTCGGTAAATTAATGGCAGAACATCTAATCCAAAATGGTACTAGACAAAAAAACTTCCAGCCTGTCAAAAACATTACTAGTTTTAATGTGAAATCTTTCACATTATTACCAATTGAGGAACTCCAAAATGAAATGTTAGCAAAATCTGGTATTTTAAGAGACTCTGAAGGTTTACAAGAGTTAATTCATCAATTACCTTCTTTTGAACAATTCTTTAAAGTAGATTTTGACAATCTAAAACAAGAAAAGATTGAACAAATTTTTATGCATATCACTTCATCACTAATCGCGAATGCTGCCTTTGTACGAACAGAATCACGTGGTGCACATATTCGAAAAGATTATGGAGATTTGAGTAACGATTGGCAAAATAAATGGATAGTTTTTGAAAATGGAAAAATGAATGTAAGGGGCGGACTATATGAATTTGATCAAACTTCAAGACATGTTAAAGCAATTTTTTAATGAAGATATTGGTGATGGAGATCTTTCGAGCGAATATTTATTCTCCCCTTCTGAACAAGGATCGTTTACATTCTATGCAAAGGAAGACGGCGTATTTTGTGGAGCACAGATAATTGAAACTGGTTTTAAATTACTAGATCCAACGCTAGAAGTAACATTGTTAAAACATGATGGTGAACGAATTCATAAAGGTTCACAATTAGCAGTTATTTGCGGATCCTTTAGAAGTTTACTGACTGGAGAACGTGTCATTTTAAATTTAGTTCAACGAATGAGTGCAATTGCAACAAATGCTGCAAATGCTGTTGCTTTAACAGAAGGAACCAATGCAAAAATAGTTGACACTAGAAAAACAATTCCTGGTCTTAGAATGCTAGATAAATATGCTGTTCGATCGGGTGGTGCTTTCAATCACCGAGGTGGGTTATATGATTGCATTATGTTAAAAGATAACCATATTGCTTTTGCTGGTGGAATTACAAATGCAGTTAAACTAGCAAAATCAAAAATTGGTCATACGATTAAAGTCGAAGTAGAAATTGAAACGAAAGACCAATTACTAGAAGCTATTGAAGCTGGTGCAGACATAATTATGTTTGATAACCGCACACCTGATGAAATTCGTGATTGGTTACCTTTTGTACCAGATCATATAACAACTGAAGCATCTGGCGGCATTACTTTAGAAAATTTAAGAAGTTATGCAGAAAGTGGCGTTCAATATATTTCCCTTGGAGCACTTACCCATTCTGTAAAAGCTTTAGACATTAGTGCATTAGTACAACTTAAAGGAGCGTATTAAAAGATGGCAATTGCAAATTTACTAAAAGATGTAAAAATGTTACCAGAAAAATATCGTTCGATGGAGCGTTCTGAAATGGAAGCTCGCATCCGTGAAATAAAAGAAAAATTAGGTGATGATTTATTTTTACCTTGTCATCACTATCAAAAAGATGAAGTCGTTCAATTTGCTGATAGTATCGGGGACTCTTTACAACTAGCTCAAGTTGCGGCTAAAAATAAAAAAGCTAAACATATCGTATTTTGTGGCGTTCATTTTATGGCAGAAACAGCAGATATGTTAACTGAAGATTATCAAGATGTTTACCTACCTGACATGCGAGCTGGATGCTCAATGGCAGATATGGCGGATATTTATCAAACTGAAGAAGCATGGAAAGAACTTCAAAATATCTTTGGTGATACAATTATTCCACTAACTTACGTCAATTCAACAGCAGCGATTAAAGCTTTTACTGGTCGTTACGGTGGTGCATGTGTTACTTCTTCCAATGCAAAGAAAATGGTTCGATGGGCATTTACACAAAAAGAAAGATTATTCTTCTTACCTGACCAACATCTAGGTCGTAATACTGCTTTTGATATTGGCATTCCTTTAGAACAGATGGCTGTTTGGGACCCATATAAAAATGCATTAGAATTTGAAGGCAATGTTGATGACATTAAAGTGATCTTATGGAAAGGTCACTGCTCAGTTCACCAAGGTTTCACTCCAGCAAATGTATATCAAGTCCGTGAGAAATACCCTGATATGAAAATTATTGTTCACCCTGAATGTTGTCGTGAAGTTGTTGAATTAGCTGATGACAATGGTTCTACTAAATATATTGTCGATGTCATTAATAATGCTCCATCAGGTTCTAGCTGGGCCATTGGAACTGAAATGAATCTTGTTAAACGTATCATCGCAGAACATCCTGACAAAAGTATTATTTCACTTAACGAGAATATGTGTCCTTGTTTGACGATGAATCGGATTGATCTACCTCATCTACTTTGGGCACTCGAGATGATTGATAACGGTGAACAAGGAAATATCATTCAAGTAGATAAAGAAACAACTAGAGAGGCTATACTCTCACTTGATCGAATGCTTCAGTTGGCTTAATTTAAAAGTAGCGGTGATGTGTGCTTTTCACATCACCTTTTTTTATATTTAATAGATTTTCTAAATCAAACCCCACTAAAAAAACTAAAATACCTAATAATATAATGGACTTTCTACCAAAATTGGAACTGCCCTATGTATTTATCTTCCTTTAGCATTGAAGTATACGCCTGCAGCTAAACCTACGAAAGAAATTAACATAAAATACATACCAGTTGAAGCTGCGTTAACCGTTACGCCAAAGATTGTTTCCGTTTTTGACATGATAAATAAAATCACACCAATAATACCTAGTAAAGCTAGAACATAACCTCCAACTTTATTTATATGTTTTCCTTGATTCACACGAATTAATGGATAAATAAAGATTAAAAGGAATAAATAACCTTGTTGTTGGAATCCATTCACACTGAATAATCCAACATCAACCCATTTGAAAAATAATGAAATAATTGAAAGTAAAAACGATCCTATAATTAATTTTTTACTTAATGACCAGTTTGCCATTTTATCACCTCAGGAGTCTATATCGGCAGATAGTACTATTTTTAAATAGTTTTTGTGAATATTAAATAATTTATCCATACTATTTTAATATATCCCAACTATTACTCTAGTGATTTTGGTACTTTTTCATTAAGTATATTTTGTTTACTTGCAAGTTGCTAGATTAATGGATATTACGCTTTCTAAAGTTCCCACCTTTTACTTCTGCAGCCTCATAGACAGTTACAAATGCAGTTGGGTCAATGTCACGTATAATTTCTTTCATTTTACTATCTTCTAATCGGTTAATGACACAAGTAATTTCAATTGATTTTTCTTTAGAATAAGCACCATATACTTCTTTATATGTTGCCGTTCGTCCTAATCGGTCACGGATCGTTTCAACCATTATCTCTGGTTCTTTTGTAATTATATTAAATGTTTTCGAACCACTTAGACCTTCTTCAACGATTGTTACGACTTTAGAAGCAATAAAGTAAGCAATTCCGGAAAGCATCGCCCCTTTAAACCCGAATACCGTTGATACGATGATAAACACAAAAACATTTAAGAAAAGAATCAGGTCACTCGTACCAAAAGGAAGTTTTCTTGAAAGTAATACCGCTAACATATCAATACCATCAAGCGCTCCACCATTTCGTAATGCTAACCCCATACCAAAGCCGAGAATAATCCCACCAACAACAGTAACTAATAGTGTATCTGCGTGAATAATCGTTGGTACATGGTGCATAAGGCTCGTACCTACTGATAATGAAGCGATACCAAGTATCGATAATATCGCAAATGATTTACCAATTTGTTTATAACCTAAATAGATAAATGGAATATTTAATGCTCCAATTAATATACCTAGAGGAATTCCAAATAATTGTGAACCTACAATACTAATCCCAGTAACTCCACCGTCGGATACAGAGTTTGGAATTAATACAGATTCCAATCCGTAAGCTGCAATCGCTCCACCGATAATTACCATTATTGCTCTTACAAAAAACATTAGTTTGTTGGATTTATGTTGTACATGTCCCATCAAAAAACCTCGATTCAAAAAAGTATGTAATTATTATATAAAACGCGTAGTACATGCGTAAAATCAAAAGTAGTATTTTTACAAAAATTTGTAATAACAAATGTAATTATGTTAATAAAAATTTTCCAATCATTATATATACGTTCATTATGTATAGAATTTATATATTTGAAACAAAATACTCAAAGAGGAGGAGATTGTAATGAGTTTTATGATACGCGAAGCGATAACATCAAATGTACAAGGTGATAGTGCGAACGAATTTCGCGATACAGTAGAAGATGCAATTTCTCGCGGTGACGAACATTTACTACCTGGCCTTGGAGTCTTTTTAGAAAAATGGTGGCAAACTTCAAGCGCAGCTGAACAAGAAGCGTTTACTGAAAAACTATCTCAAGCCTTTAAAAATTAACGATTGATTGAAGTGGACAAAGACTATTTGTTCACTTTTTTAATTGATGAAAAAGGCAATCCAGCGTCTCCCGGATTGCCTTTACTATGATGCAATGTGTCTTTCCAACTTGAAAAACAATCGCATGTAATTGATTTTAATTAAGCTAAAATTGAAGCAAGAACTGCTTTTTGTGCATGAAGTCTGTTTTCAGCCTGTTCAAAAACATAAGAATTCGGACCATCAATAACTGATGTAGCAACTTCTTCTTCTCTATGAGCAGGTAAACAGTGTAAGAACATATAATTTGGTTTTGCAAATTTAACTAATTCATCATTAATTTGATAATCTTTAAAGTCAGCTAAGCGTTTTTTAGATTCTTCTTCTTGCCCCATTGAAGTCCATACGTCAGTATAAACTACATCTGCGTTCATAACGGCTTCAACTGGATCATTTGTTACAGCAACGATACTTCCGTTAGCTTTTGCAATTTCAGCTGCTTTTGCAATAATTTCTTCGTTACATTCATATCCATCAGGTGTTGCTACTACAATATCCATTCCTACGTGTGCAGCTGCAACAACTAATGAGTGAGCAACGTTATTTCCATCGCCTACATATCCAACTTTTAAACCTTTTAATGTGCCTTTATTTTCTGCAATTGTTTCTAAATCCGCTAAAGCTTGGCAGGGATGATAAATATCAGTTAACCCGTTGATTACAGGGATTGTTGCATGTTCTGCAAGTTCTTTCACCATCTCATGGGAGTTTGCACGAATCATAATCGCATCTAAATAGCCTGATAAAACTTTCCCTGTATCTGAAATTGGTTCGCCTCGACCAATTTGTAAATCACGTGAATGCATAAACATTGATTTACCACCTAATTGGTGCATCCCTACTTCAAATGAAATACGCGTACGTGTCGAATTTTTTTCAAATATCATTGCAAGGGTTTTGCCGTCTAGTAATTTCGGGCATTTCCCTTCTTTTGTCAATGCTTTTAGTTGTGTAGCTAATTTAATTAAATCTTGAACTTCTTCACTTGTATAATCAAGCAACGTTAATAAGTCTTTTCCTTTTAAACTAGAGACTAATTTTAGTTGCACCTCTTCTAACAATTTCATACTCTTTACCGCTCCTTATTGTTAAGTTGTAATTCATTATACAATTGCATATTTATAAAATCAAGCGTATTTTTATAATATTTTTTCGTTTTACAAATTCGATAAATATTCATAAAAATAGAGAAAATCTGTGAATAAATAATAAAAATATAGAATATTAATAAAATTTAAGCTATAAAAATTCGTTATTTTTAAATATTGTGCGAAAATTTATTCATTAAAATATGTATGTGTATGTTTAATTATTCAAGAGAGACCTAAAAAATTGAAAGGAAAAATACCTCAAAAACAATATTATGTAATGATATTCCCTTTTGTTCTTAAAATGTGGGATTAGGGACAGTTTACTGGAAATTTTTCAACTTTTTCTCCTCTCCTATCTAAAACAAAAAAATCGAATTAAATTAAATTCGATTTTTAGCATTCATCGTTTTATTTAGTTGTTTTCGATCAAGTTTCCCAAGAGAGTTATAAGGGAGTTGGTTAACCAATTCGATTTCCTTTGGTAATTGGTATCTCGATACCTTTGACCGCAACCAATGGAGGATTTCATGCTCGGTTAATTCGCTTCCCTCTATAGGAATTACGAATGCTTTTAATCGTTGGCCGAACTGTTCATCTTCAATCCCTATCACGATTGCATCTATAATCGATGGATGTTTCATAAGCATTTGTTCAACCTCAATAGGATAAATATTCACCCCGCCAGAAATGATCATATCATCGATCCTACCGCATAAATAATAAAAGCCGTTTTCATCTACGTATCCTATATCCCCAGTTTGTATCCAACTCGTGTTCCTATTCCACATTGACCATTCATTTTTTATACAGATTAGACCTACGTTTCCTTGTTTCACTTCACACAAATGACTATCTAATACTTTAAGATCCACTCCCGGTATCTTCCTCCCAACAGTTGCTGGAGAATAGATTAAATCTTCAGGAGTTGCGATAAAGTTTAATCCAGATTCTGTTGTACCGTATAAATTGTACAATACGTTCCCCAATGAATTAAATGTATCTTCAACTAAATTAGAAGTTAACCTTGCCCCGCCGGAAGCAATACAACGCAACGACCTTAAATCCTCCTTGTTCGTATCTAACATTCGTTGCAACATCGTTGGAACAACTGTAACGACTTTAATATGGTGTTCTTTAATTACTGTACAAGCATCTTGTGCATCAAAGTTACCCCGAATAAAGACTTGCTTCCCTAATGGAATGAATAGAAGCATAATGGCCATTCCATATCCATGATAAATCGGGGTCGCAACGTAAGCTCTGTCATATTTTAATATCTCTAATTTTTGAATAAACACAATAAAAGGATTTAAATAATTAAACAATGAAGGCTTATGTGCGATTTCTTTTGGTTTGCCAGTTGTGCCGCTCGTATGTAATACAACCTTACCACTTGATGTTCTTGGGAGTTTGTTACTTTCATGATGTTCATAAAGTAGATGATTATTAATTGCAGGTAATTCGTTATGATAACTGAACACTTTCGGATCCTTGTAATCTGATTGGCTAACAATTGAACTCAATTCAAAATCATAAATTAATAAATGAAACGGATGTTGATGAATTAATTCATTAAACTTAATCTTGCTAATTTCAGTATTAATAAAATACAAATCTGCGCCTAGTCTTGAAACAGCAAAAATGGATTTCATAAGTGAAGCATGGTTTTTGCACAGGATGGCCACCTTACTTCCTTTATCTATACCCATTTTTTCTTTTAGAGCGATTGCAAGTTTCATAGATGAGCTAAGCAATTCCTTATAGGTGAAAGATTCTTTGTCATCCACTAAAAACACTTGATGAGAATATCTTTTCTCTGCAAAGTTTAATAATGTCATTAAATTGACTCCACACTTTAAAAAAGAATTGATTAAATAGCATACAGCAATCGGTGATAAACATTTTATATGATAAAGAACATATAGTAATCGAAAAACTTTCACCAAAACACTCCACCCTATCTCTTTTTTGTGAAATCCCAAAAGCTAAATAAAAAAATAGACGCCATTTGACCAAATAGTAGCCACCAAGGTTTCATTTTTTTCTTATTCTTATACATTCCCTTGCAGATAATCTGTGCTGCGCCACGTTTAGACAAGGCAGGTTTATTTCGATATGCTACAGTAGGTTCAATCATAGGTGTTTTTACTAACGGAAAATAAATCGACGTTGTTACTATTCCTTTTGCATTTAGCTCAGGTGAAACGGACCTAAACCAAATATCAAATGCCGATTTGGAAGCTTGGTAAGCTGCGAAATAAGGGACTGGTGCTAATAAAGTATTAATACTTGACACGTTAATGAATTGCCCTCGATTTTTTTGAAGAAGTGGTATGGTTGATAAAAGTAACTGGACTGGTGCGTAATGGTTAATGGCCATCGTTCTTGAAACATCATGAAATCGATCAAGAGAATCATAGATTGAACGTTTAATGGATAGACCTGCATTACTAACGATTATATCTAACCCATTTGGTAAGCTATGAAGAAAGGATAGCAAATCGTTCATCTCAGGTTCATTTCTTAAATCTGCTTGGAAGATATCTACCCTTGCGTTTTTCTTTTCGACCTCTCTCTTTACTTCAGCAAGCTTCTCTCCTCTTCTCGCAACTAAAATCAAATGACAATGAAAGTCCGCAAGCTCGTATGCAAGTTGTGCTCCAATCCCTGAACTCGCACCTGTAATTAATATTGATTTCCCTTCAAGTTGTTGAGCGAGTGTTTTTTTATTCACATTAGTTAATCCAAAGAAACAGAAGTCTACTAAATATTGATTATGCATTATCAACCTCACTCAGCTTTCAACTTTTTATATAAACGTTAGTTTTTCGCATTTCATACAATGAGTCCCTTTGTTTATAGTACCATTAAAAGAATAGGAAAAATTTCAATGTTGTAACTTTTACCTAAAATCTTTCGTTCCACTAATAACACTATGAAAGGAGAACCATATGATTGAACCAGACCTACTCATCAAACAAGCAAAGGACGGGAATTTGTATGCTTATGAACAATTAATTGAACATTACATACCTACAATTGAACGGTTTGCTTTCCAAAGCGGTATTCCCCTAGATTACATAGAAGATGTGACGCAGGAAGTTTGTATTAAAATGTATCGATTTTTGCATCATTTTGTGAATGGAAAATTTACAACTTGGTTGTATCAAATCACATTAAATGAAGTTCGCGATCAATATAGAAAAAAACAAGTGATGGAAACAAACTTGAATAACTATCAAAATGAATTGCCGAGAAATTACTATGAACACTTTTACAGTGAATTTAATAATGATTTACATAATGCAATCACTGCACTCGAAGACAAATACAAATTTCCGCTCATTTTATTTTATTTTCATGAACTTACATATAAGGAAATTGCAATCGTCCTAAACATTTCAATGCCTAATGTCAAATTACGAATACTTCGAGCGAAAAAAAAGTTAAAACATCAGTTGGAGGGAACTTTATGACAAAAGAGTTAGAAGAACGATTACTTCGTTTAAAACAAAGTTATGAAAAACTCCCGATTCAGTCTGAACCAAAAAACATAATGAATCAGTTACCGATGCAGAAATTCAAAACTAAGAATAGAAGAAAGCGATTTATTCTACCTATGCCAGCCTTCGTTTTTGTAACATTTATACTTCTAGGAACTGTTAGTACGGTTTGGGTCTTAAACAACCCAACTTCCCAATCTAATTTACCTATTACAGAAACCAATGAGCGAGAGATGGATAACGAAGATTATCTCGATTTAATTGCATGGACGAATGAATTAGAAGTGCGTTATGAAAATTCCATTCAACGTTATGCAGAAGAACTTGGATTAACAATAGAACAAATTGAATCACTATCATACATCCAAAACAGTTATTCTCTTTTAAAATATACGGTGGATTTAGTTGAAGAGAAAGAAATACGTTATGACAACACGAATATAAAAGAATGGGAACAAAGGATAATGGATTCCATTCGCCCCCCTAGTGAAATGCTACTATTATTAGAAAAAGGGGAAAAACTATCGCTTGAAGAAGAACATTCGTTTTTACTTGATTATGGAGATAAAATAAAGAGTTTGTCATCACTATATAACGAACTACTGAAGACGAATACATTGCAAGCCGACTCTGAACTTCTAAAAATGCAAGGATTTATTTTAGCTACTAACAATAACGGTGAATTCTATCAGTATATATATGATGATTTTAAACCCGTTGTTTCTGAAAAACTGTCAGCTTCTGCTTTTAGTTATTTGGAAGCCCTATCAATGCAGCCTTATTTTTATGCAGGGGATTTTTTATTCTCTGTAGAAGAGATGACAAAATCGATGTTAAAATTAGAAGTACTTTTAACCAATGAAAACTACGAACAATTCCAGGATTATGATTTACTTAAACTTTATTATCAAGGTGGTATATTTAAACTTTTCACTGGAACTGACTCATATCATGTGAAAGAAAATAACACTTATTCAACTTCTCTTATTTCTGTGCTAAATCAATTAATTGAACAAGATAGCGCAGTTAGTGAATTGGCTAAAACAATTTTAATGGAGATTGAAAACAGTAACCATTCAGAAACAATTGAAAATCTAACTTATGATCAAATCTGGATGGAAGTGTTAAAGAAGAAGTATGGCGACATTGATCTCCAAATAAAATAAATCCTTAACAAAATGCGTAAACCCTTCTAAATTGGATTTACGCATTATACTTTTTTACGTTCCAATTATAGGAAATCTTTAATCAAGGGAACTACAAATTTCGATATAATGTCCATCTGGATCTGCTACATACGCTACTACTTGTCCCCAAGGTTTCTCAATTGGTTCCACTAAAATTTCAACATCTCGTTTTCTTAATGATTCGATTGTTCCTTTCACATCGTCAACAACAAATCCAATTTCAAATGTTTGAGAAGAATTATTTTCTGGAATAGGCAATCCTGTAATTTCTTTTACACTGTCACGTGTATTGATGGCTAAAATCGTAGAACCCGTTTCAAATTCAATATAAGTTCCATGCTCTCCACGAACTGGTAGCCCTAAAATATCTTTATAAAATCGTTTTGATTTCTCCTGATCTGCAACATATAAAATTACATATCTCATTTTTAAGTTCATATACAATCACTCCATTATTCAGCATTTTTTTCCCATAGTTCAATCCATCGACCCTCTGGATCAGCAATCCAAAGAAATGTTCCAAATTCACTTTTTTCAACTTCTTTTATAAGTGGAATACCTAATTTGTTGAAATGTTCCATCCATTCCTCAATATGGTCAACTTGAAAGTTTATCATAACTGATTGTTCTTTCGGAAAGTACTCACTATCTTCTTTAAATAAAGAAAAAATCGTTTCATTATCTTGGCTTGGAGTAATAATTGCTCCATTCCAATCGTTCATCTCAATTCCTAAAGTTTCTTTATACCATTCTTTCAATCCATGAACATCTTTCGTTCTCCAAAAGATGCCACCAAATCCTTTCACTTTCATAAGGCATGCCTCCAAATATTCCATAGTACAATCCACTAATATTTATTCCATAAATAAAGCGCTAATCCCTTTTTGAGAATTAGCGCAATCGTTAATTTGTTTTATTCAAATGTAATTTTATTTACAGTTTCACGGTCTAATCGTTTAGTAACTTCTACAATTAGTTTCACTGTATTTTCATAATCATCACGATGTAAAATACCTGCATGTGAATGGATGTATCTTGTCGCAATACTAATTGCAATACTTGGAACACCAGTTCCGGCAATGTGCATTGAACCAGCGTCTGTTCCACCACCTGGAGTTGAGTCGAATTGGTATGGAATGTTCAGTTCTTCAGCAACGTCTACAACTAAATCACGTAAACCTTTATGCCCTACCATTGAAGCATCATAAATAATAATCTGTGGACCAGCACCAACTTTAGAAGTTGATTCATTTGCTGTAATACCCGGTGTATCACCAGCTACACCAACATCAACAGCAAAACCGATATCTGGTTGGATTTTATTTGTTGCAGTTTTTGCTCCACGTAATCCAACTTCTTCTTGTACGTTTCCTACACCGTAAACAACGTTTGGATGATTTTCATCTTTTAATGCTTTCATAACATCAATAGCAATTGCACAACCGATACGGTTATCCCAAGCTTTTGCAAGAAGCATTTTTTCGTTTTTCATCACATTGAATTCGAAATAAGGTGTAATCATGTCACCAGGGCGAATTCCCCACTCTTCAGCTTCTTCTTTTGAGCTTGCACCAACATCAATAAAGATGTCTTTCATTTCCATTACCTTTTTACGTGCTTCAACTGGCAAGATGTGTGGCGGTTTTGAGCCGAATACACCAATGATTTCGTCACCTTTTCGAGTTGTAATTGTTACTCGTTGTGACAGCATTACGTGGCTCCACCAACCACCAACTGTTTGGAATTTAATAAACCCTTTATCATCGATTTGGGTTACCATAAAACCAATTTCATCAAGGTGACCAGCAATCATAATTTTAGGACCATTTGCGTCCCCAACTTTTTTTGCAATTAAACTTCCTAAACCATCCGTTTCAATTTCATCTGCATATGGTTCGATATATTTTTTCATTACTTCACGAGGTGCACGTTCATTTCCCGCGATTCCATTTGCATCTGTTAATTCTTTAAACATTGTTAATGTTTCGTCTAATTTCGCCATTTGTTGTCCTCCCAAATAAGAATAACTAATTAAGTATACTGCAAAACTTTTTATTAATACCCTGTTCGTTGTCGCTCATAATTTTTTTCATTCTTTAATTTGTAGGCAACTAAAATATCCTCTAAAGTAAATCCTAAATTATAAGCTAAGACACTATAATTTTGCCAAACTATGTTATATTTGTCTACTTCCGGGTGTTGTATGTAAGTTAAAATTGATTGTTGTGTTTTTAAAAACAACTTGCTTAAATTTACTTCTTCATGAATCTCTATTTCTGGCCATTCATCAATGGAAATTCCTTTTTCATTTCCAAGTGAAAGTAGGAAATGAATCGAATCCACAAATTCTTCTAGCAAAATGGCTTTTTCAGAAGTACCTTTTGAACTCCAATATTTAAAGCATCTCGTTTCATTTGCCAGTTCTGCTAACTCAACTGTTAATGCTAAGCCTTTTTCAATAAATACATCACTATTAATACCTCGATTATTTTCTATAAATGCATCTAGTTTCCGTTGCATCGAAAAAAGTTCTATAAAATTCATAATTTTCTCCTTATTTTTAATGAAAAAATGAAACTTATTCTCTTCTTCAATCGTAAATGAATGTACAACGCATTTACAAGGAGGAACTTCCATGGCTCTTCTCATACGAATTATTGTAATTGTAGCAGTCATTTACATATTCTATAAAATTGTTCGTTATTTGACAGATCCGAAAAGAAAGCTTGATGAAGCTTATGAAAAGGGACAATATTATTTTTATGATGATGTAAAAAATGTACGGAAAAACTTCTTTATTTCCTATAAAGGTGCACTTTTTGAAGGTGAAAAATACTTAGGAACAACAACAGATGCTTTTGAAGTTGTATCCATTTTCGTCTGGGTTCACGATACCGGAAAATTACAAGGCTTATCAAAAGAGGACTTTTATTATTTGGAAAAAGAAATATTATTAAATTACCCAAATGCTAAAATAAATTGGAAAAATCCGATTGAACAACTGATGAAGGAAGAAAATTAATTTATACGTTAAGGATTGTCTCAACATAGGTTGTTATGAACCACGTGGGACAATCCTTTATCGTTTTTATTAATCATAAATTTTTTATTGAATACATATCGATGAACTGAGTGAAATTAATTACCCAAGTTACTTAGAAAATGTTAAAGCCATTCAATGTGAGTGGCTTTTTATGTGCTTAAACATTTCGGTCAAAAAGCCATAAAAGGATTTAACGATTTCTTGGCGAAATTGTTGAGTAATATCCATTTTTTTAGTAATTGTATGAGGAGGTATATTACTTTGCAATCTGATTTATTCTGGTGGATTTTATACGGTTTAGGTATTGCTTTTGGTATATTTTTTTGGACTGCAATTATTAGATCTATATATAAAACAAACAGAATAAGAGGCATTTCTCTAATAATGATCGCAATAAGTTCTGTCATGTTCTACTTTGCCGATATCTTTAACCAGTTTTATGCTGTTTTCTCGACTTTCGGAATTGTTTTTCTACTGTTGGGTGGCATAATGATGGTAATATCCTTTAGGAAAAAATTAATAGATTAAGAATGAGTGGTTAGAAAAAAATTTTTACCTCAAATTCTTGTTTGAAATGACCTTCATGCCATTGTGAAGGTCATTTTTTTGATGGATGCGTAACGCAAAACTAATTCCTCAACGTAATGAAAGACATTTTGGTTCGATTTCTTCCCCCAAATGTCCTTCATCACCCTCATGATAGACATTTTGAATGGATTTCTTAACTCAAATGTCCTTCATCCTCTGCTAGTAATTCCTTTAGTTATTTTGTGATTGTTCGTATAGCTTTCTAAGTTCTTCATCAATCCTTTTCGTATCAATTCTTTCAAATAAAGGATGCACGTTCTTAATTTCATTTGGGAGTTGATTTTGCACTTTCCATTCATTCACTTGTATACTAAGGGTCTCTTTTATTTCACCGCTTGCGAACGGTAAAAATGGATGTAAAAGCTGTGCAAGATTTTGAATGATGAATACACAAGAAGCTAGAGTTTTATTGCATTCTTCAATATTTTCTTTTACTTGAATCCATGGTTTTTGCTCATCAAAGTAACGATTAGCAGATCGTATATATTCGAAAACCGTCTCCAATCCTTGTTTGAAGTGACCTTTCTCGATTAAATCCCCAACTTCTTCAAAGATTTTTTCCGTATTACGTTTAATAGACTCATCTATTTCTGCTTGTGGAATAATTGAATCAAATGATTTCTCTATAAACTTTAGTGTTCGATTTACAAAATTTCCAAATGCCCCTAGTAATTCTCCGTTATGACTGTAAATGAATTCTCTCCATGAAAAATCCGTGTCTCGATTTTCAGGGGCATTCACCGTTAAAAAGTAACGAAGTGAATCTGGATGATAGTCTTTCAAAATTTCTGGGACCCACACTGCCCAATTTTGGCTCGTGGATAATTTCCTTTTTTCAAGGGTTAAATATTCATTTGAAATAATGTGAGTTGGCATTGCCTTTGAGCCGAGGGCAAATAAAATTGCTGGCCAAATTACTGTATGAAACGGAATATTATCTTTTCCATGAACATAATAAGAAATTGCTTCTTCATTCCACCAATTTTCAATGGACTCGTTATGCTGTTTAACCCATTCTATACTCGCCGTTAAATACCCTGCTACCGCTTCAATCCATACATAGATCTTTTTACCTTCAAAACCTGGTACCGGAACATCGATTCCATTTGGTAAATCTCTTGTTACAGCGCGGTCTGGTAATCCTTCATTTAAGTAACGTTTAGTTAGTTCAATTGCGTTTGTTCTCCATTTTTTATTGCTATCAGCTTCAGCTACATATTGCTCTAATTTCTTTTGAAAGGCACTAAATGAAAAATAAAAGTGTTCCGTTTCTTTTATAACGGGGGCATTTCCACACAGTTTACATCGTTTATCAATCAAGTCTAGTGGGTCTAAAATTGCTGAGCAATGATCACACTGATCCCCTCTTGCATTTGAACCACAGTTAGGACAAATTCCTTCCACATAACGATCTGGTAAGAATTGCTGGTCGTTCTCACAATATGCTTGTTTCACTTTCTTTTTGTATAAAAGCCCGCGTTCTAATAGGGTTAAAAAAATTTTTTGAACGGATTCATGATGATGGTTGGCATCGGTTCGTGTATATAGATCGTAAGTGAAGCCTAATTTATTGAAACACTGAACAAATTCATTATGATATCGATCTGCGATTTCTTTAGTTGTCGTATTTTCTTGTTTGGCCCTAATGGAGATAGGTGTTCCATTACAATCACTACCAGATACGTATAAAACATTTTCTCCCTTTTGTCGATAGTAGCGCGCTAAAATATCACCTGGCAATAAGGCTGCGATATGCCCTAAATGTAATGAACCATTTGCGTATGGCCAAGCTCCTCCGATAATAACTGTCATTCTAAAATCCTCCTATTATATATAAATTCATAATTGACCCCGGGTAATTAAATTTTCATTTCTATTGTGTTTTATTCTAATTATTTCAGGTATTTACGAGACAGAATTTCGAAAAAATCGTCTAAAGTGTCTCGTATTTCGGTTTTACGAGACAAAAATTACGTAAACTTCAATAAAGTGTCTCGTAAGCCAAAGAAAATAAAAAAACGCCCTAATCGAATAATCGATTAGGACGAGATACCCGTGTTACCACCTAAATTCGCAAATAGCTCACACTATTTGCCTCAATCAGTACGTGTTCATACTGTTGCCGTTGTAACGAGTGCCCCTCGTCGTAGCCTACAACAATAACTGTTTCGGTACGCAGCTCAAAGGTCATTTTCAATAAGTTTCGTTTGCTTCATTTCCACCGTCAGAAGCTCTCTATCAAACTACCTCTTATTTACTTTCCTTTTCATTGCTTTTCATTAATGACCATATTATTTTAAATTAAATATAATTTACTACTCATTTTGCTATTTGTAAAGTAATACCATTTAATTAAATAATGGAGTAAGTACTTACTAATATATAAATATGAATAGCGGCTAGTAGTGGGAATCCAAAGGCAAAGGAATTATGTTTTGTCTTATGTCTGAAAAAATACATTCCAAGAACTCCACCACAGGCACCCCCGAAAATTGCAATTGTAAATAATGTCTTCTCAGAGATTCGCCATTCTTTTCTTTTAGCCCTCGACTTATCCAATTTCATAAGGACTAACAGTATAACTGACTCAACAATGATAAAGGCTAATAATGCATACCACATATGTATTTGCCCTCCTATATTAAAAAAGACTGATAGGGTTTAATCCTACCAGTCTGTAATGTGAATTTAAATTATTTCGCAACTGCTTTTTTTGCGCCTGTCGTAAACTTTCGGCGCAGAAAAATAAAGTTATTCTTTCTAAGTATAAAATACCGTTAGAAATAAGTATAACTTCTTACTTAGCTACAGCTTTTTTAGCAGCGTCTGCTAATTGTGCGAATGCAGCAGCATCGTTTACAGCTAAGTCAGCTAACATTTTACGGTTAACTTCGATACCAGCTACTTTTAAACCGTGCATTAAACGGCTGTAAGAAAGACCGTTGATGCGAGCAGCAGCGTTGATACGAGTAATCCATAATTTACGGAAATCACGTTTCTTTTGACGACGGTCACGGTATGCATATTGACCTGACTTCATAACTGCTTGGTTAGCAACTTTATATAATGTATGTTTTGAACCAAAATAACCTTTAGCTAATTTTAAAACTTTTTTACGACGCTTGCGCGTTACTGTTCCGCCTTTTACGCGTGGCATACTAATTACCTCCTGAATTTCTTACGAATGTTTAATTTATATTACGAACGATATATTATCGAATTATTTCATGTAAGTTAATAGTTCTCTAATACGTTTGAAGTCACCTGAAGTCATAACTTTTGCTTTACGTAGGTGACGTTTAGCTTTTGTAGATTTGTTAGCGAATAAGTGGCTTCCGTAAGCACGGTCAAATTTTAATTTTCCTTTGCCCGTTTTTTTGAAACGCTTCGCAGCGCCACGGTGAGTTTTCATTTTTGGCATTTCGAATTTCCTCCTAAACTGTTTCGTATATTACTTTTTCTCGTTCTTCGGTTGAAGAACTAAGAACATGCTGCGTCCTTCCATCTTCGGTTTTTGTTCAACCGTAGCTACTTCAGCACATTCTTCAGCAAAACGATCTAAAACTCGTTGACCAATCTCTTTATGCGTAATGGCACGTCCTTTGAAACGAAGAGAACATTTTACTTTGTCACCTTTTTCAAGGAATTTAATCGCATTACGTAATTTAGTTTGGAAATCATGTTCATCAATTGTTGGACTTAAACGTACTTCCTTAATATTGATAACCTTTTGATTTTTACGAACTTCACGATCTTTCTTTTGCTGTTCAAACTTAAACTTACCATAGTCCATAATACGTGCGACTGGTGGCTTAGCTTGAGGGGCCACAAGGACAAGATCCAAGTTTACACGAGCGGCAATTTCTAACGCTTCGTTACGCGTTTTCACTCCAAGCTGATCACCATTATGATCGATTAGACGAAGTTCACGTGCGCGAATGCCTTCGTTTACATACATGTCTTTGCTAATACGAATCCACCTCCAAGATTGTGTCGGGAATACATGTGTTTACAGCAAATATGCCCGGTTGAACGGTACACTTCCTAGGTATGTCCATAAAAAAAGGACGGACATTTCTAAAGAAGATGTCCGCCCGCAATATATTCATACGCTCAACTTCAGCGTAAATAATTCAACGTGTCATACCTGCTAACAGCAAAGCGTCATACCAGGTGAGAAGCGGGCAGCCTCTACTTTCAACCACATATTGTATTCATAACCTAATCAATATTAACATCCCTATATAAGGTTGTCAATAAAAAAACTTAAATTAAATTATTCGCCGTTTACATGTCCAGCAATACTTCATATTTTATAGTAATAAATGCGATAAGAATAGAGGTAATTTTATGAACCATAGACGTAATAATTTCAGCATCTGCTTTCCAGGTTATCGATATTGCGGACCATGGTGTTCTGGTCCAGGATTGCCAACTAATCCAGTAGATCAATGTTGCTATGAACATGATAAATGCTATAGAAAATATGGCCGGTCCTATTATTGCGATGTAAAGTTCCATCAATGTTTATCGCCATATTACAATTATCGAAATAAATTAGGGAGAGACGCTAGACTGTTTTCTAAAGCAATTCAATTGCGGAACTTTTTATTTTAATGATAAGGGGACGTCTCACTTTAAGACGCCCCGCTTCATTTTTATTTATTTGCTTCAGCAACTAATCTATTCAGGAATTCATCAAACGGAACTGTTTCTGAATCTTGTGAACCGTAGCGTCGTACGTTTACAGAATTAGCTTCCATTTCTTTGTCACCTAGTACAAGCATGTAAGGGATTTTCTTCATTTGTGCTTCACGGATTTTATAACCAAGTTTTTCTTCACGGTCATCCATTTCTACACGAAGTCCAGCTGCTTGTAATTTTTCAACTACATTACGAGCATAGTCATAATGTACTTCATTTGAAACTGGAATAACTTCCACTTGAACTGGTGCTAACCATGTTGGGAATGCTCCTTTGTATTCTTCAATTAAGAATGCAACGAAACGTTCCATCGTTGATACAACACCACGGTGAATAACGACTGGACGATGTTGTTTTCCATCTTCTCCAACGTATGTTAATTCGAAACGTTCTGGTAATAAGAAGTCAAGTTGAACTGTTGATAATGTTTCTTCTTTACCAATAGCAGTTTTCACTTGTACGTCTAGTTTTGGACCGTAGAATGCAGCTTCCCCTTCAGCCTCAAAATAATCTAAACCAAGATCATCCATCGCTTCTTTTAACATGCTTTGTGCTTTTTCCCACATTGCGTCATCATTAAAATATTTTTCTGTATCTTGAGGATCACGGTAAGATAAGCGGAACTTATAGTCATTTAGCTCAAAGTCTTTATAAACATCTAAGATTAATTCAACAACACGTTTGAATTCTTCTTTAATTTGGTCAGGACGAACGAAAATATGAGCATCGTTTAAAGTCATTCCACGAACACGTTGTAAACCTGATAATCCACCTGAACTTTCATAACGGTGCATTGTTCCTAATTCACCAATACGAATTGGTAATTGACGGTAAGAATGCATCGATGATTTATAAACTTCCATATGGTGCGGACAGTTCATAGGACGTAACACTAATGTTTCATTATCCATTTCCATTGGTGGGAACATATCTTCTTGATAGTGATCCCAGTGACCAGATGTTTCGTATAATCTTTTTGAACCAAGTACTGGTGTGTAAACATGTTTGTAACCTAATTTTACTTCTTTATCTACAATGTAACGTTCAATAATACGGCGAATTGTTGCACCGTTTGGTAACCATAACGGTAAACCTTGACCTACAGTTTGAGATAAAGTAAACAATTCTAATTCTTTACCAATTTTACGGTGGTCACGTTCTCTTGCTTCTTCAAGCATTTTTAAGTGATGTGCTAAATCTTCTTTTTTGAAGAATGCAGTACCGTAAATACGTTGAAGCATTTTATTGTCTGAATTACCGCGCCAGTATGCACCTGCTAACGATAATAATTTAAATTCTTTTAATTTACCTGTTGAAGGTACGTGAATACCACGACAAAGGTCATAGAATTCACCTTGGTAATAAATCGAAACTTGCTCATCAGCAGGAATTGCTTCAAGAAGTTCTAATTTATATTCGTCGCCAACTTCTTCATAAATTTTTTGAGCTTCATCACGTGATACTTCTTTACGTTCAATTTCAAGATTTTCAGAAATAATTTTTTTCATTTCCTTTTCGATTTTCGGGAAATCGTCCGCAGAAATTGGTTCCGGTGAATCAACATCATAGTAGAATCCACCTTCAATTACAGGACCAATTCCTAATTTAATTCCTGGGTATAAACGTTTAAGTGCTTGAGCAGTTAAGTGTGCTGTTGAGTGGCGTAAAATTTCTAATGCTTCATCCGATTCAGGTGTAATGATTGCAATATTGCCATCTTCCTCAATCGGAGTTTTTAAATCGATTAATGTATCGTTTATTTTACCAGCTAACGCTTTTTTACGGAGACCAGGACTAATAGATGCTGCGACATCTTCAGTTGTTGTTCCGCGCGCAAACTCCTTTACTGCGCCATCTGGGAATGTTAACTTAATAATTTCTGACATGTTGGTTCTCTCCTTTAAGAATGTTTGTTTTATCACATGGTGGAATTTGAAATTCATCAGGGAACTCATTATTTTCCCCGCAACCCAAAATCCTGTACCGTGTTATCATCTTTAGAGCAAATAAAAAAGCGCCATCCCAAAAAAGGGACGACGCGTTAGCTCGTGGTTCCACCCTTCTTCCTTCCGAAAACAATTATGTTTTCAGACGAAGCTCTAGGTCGGTTAACGTACCGATCAACGTTAGCGGATTGGCCCCGCTAATGCTCCAAGGTAGTAAAGTTAGTATCGTAACTAGGAAGCTTACAGCCATGGCCTCCCTCTCTTTAAGTCCGTATCACAAACTTGTTGTCCTCTTCAATGCATACATATATTGTTACCTTTACTTTGAAAGTAGTATACGCTCAAATAATTAAAAATGCAACTATATTTCAAATTATTGTCGTTTTCGAGGTCCAACTAGTTCAAATTCATGTGTCATTGCTATAACTCTTTGAACAATTCGAGAACCTTTAAAGGGATCAATATCACCTTTTGTTATACGGCTATAAAATCGTTCTAATTCTTCATAATTTAAATTTGAAGAAACGAACAATGGTAAATGATTATTCATTCGATAATTTAAAATGGAACCTAGTACTTCATCTCTTGTCCATTCAGAGTTTGCTTCAGCACCTAAATCGTCTAGCATTAAAACTGGCACTTTTTTTATAAAGTCTATTTTTTCCTCATAAGTACCATCATCAAGACTCGATTTCAATTCACGGAAAAATTCAGGTACAAAAACAACCGCAGTTTGAACTTTTAATTTAATAAATTCATTTGCTAAAGCACCTAGTATATAAGTTTTACCTGTTCCGTATAGTCCATGTAAGTACAACCCTTTTCTAGGCAGTTCATTTGTTGCTTTATATATACTAATAAAATCTGCAGCATAATCAGCTATTTGTAGGCGAGATTTTGTATTCATTTCCATATTTTCTAAACTTGCCTCTAATATTTCAGGCGACATATGGAAACTTCTTAACATACGCTTTACTTCGCGTTGCTCGTCTTCAACTAATTTTTGCTGACAAGGAACATAATTTAACTCTACTTTTCCATTTCGAATTGCAAATGTTGGGATAAACCCATTTAAATAATTCGTACATTGATCTGTCCCTTGCGCTCCGCAGCAAGTTCTAGATTGATTAATATATTCATGGAAAGTAGTTAAATTTTGTTGGATAAAATCCTCAGTTACATTTAAATCGGAATCATTCAGTAATTTTTGAATTTCCGGATGTTCTACTATTTCTTTTTTCATCTTTTCATAACGTTCTTGAAAAGATGGAATATTTGCCACTCGTTTAAGGGCTTCACTTATTGGTTCGATGTTACTCACCTACTTAATTCTTATTCCCTAACTTTTCTAAAATACGTTGACGCTCTTTTTCAAAGTCGATTTGATCATCATGTTCTTCTTTGAACTCTTCAGCAGACTTATTTCGATCATTAAACCATTTTGGTATAGGCATAACCTGTTTTGTTCCATAAGGATTAAGCTCTTTTTCCTTCTGTCTTTGTCTACGACTTTCAACAGATTCCTTCGCTATTTCAAACGCTTGGCTAGTAGTTACAATCCCTCTATATCGCCAATCAGCTGCAATTGTTTCTGTAAATTTTGTAGGGAGTTTCCCGTCATTTACTTCCAACACATATTCAACTAATACATTCGCAACCCCTACTGGCAACTCGAAACGGTTAACTAATGATTCTGCCAAACGAACATGCTGTCCGTAAGGTTCAATCCCGTTATTTATGTTCTTTAAAAACTGGTATGGCGTTACGTTTTCATATTTTGCATATGAAGCATCCATTTGGCGCTCATTATTTAAGCTAGTGAGTTTATCTTCTGTAATTGTTGGAATGTATCCAACTTTTTCACGGAACTCGTTTGCCTTCTCTTGACTTTCAATATTATTTTTCGCCTGTTCAACTGTTTGAATTTGTTTATTACGCCAATCGTTTGCAATGACTTCCACATACTTCTTCGGTAATTGACCAGATTTTAACGTATGAACATATTCTATCAAAACATTGGTTACCCCAACGGATAATCCAAATTTTAATACTAAGCTTTCGGCTAAACGAACATGAGAAGATAGTGGTTCCATCCCTTTATTTAAATATTTTAAGAACTCATATGGAGTAAGACTAGCATACCCTTGCCATTCCGCTCGAACTGTTTCCACTTTAGCAATCGATTCTGGAGTAATTTTAGGTATATAGCCAAGTTTTTTGTGCATTTCTTTTGCTTCATTTTGTTGTAGTACATAATCAATGGCACTTTGAGCTGAGTTAATTCCTAATTGTCTCCAGTTACTTGCTATCGTGTCTACTAATCGTTTTGGGAACTGTCCATTATGCGTTGTTAATACATACTCAGTTAACACGTTTACTACACCTACAGGCAATCCATAAACAACAACTAAATCTTCCGCTAACTTCACAGTCATTGGGAACGGCTCATTGCCATTATAATAATTCTTTAGGAACTGGTATGGTGGTGTCAATTCATAATACTTATAATCATCATCTAATTCATCTGAAATAGCGATAAATTGCTGTATATTATCTTTCGTAATACGAGCATTAAATAGAGATTCTTTCTTCGTTTGCTTTTCTTCTTTTGTTTTTTGAATATGATCTAAAGCTTCTTCTGAAGTTTGGATATTTAATGTCATCCAGTTACTTGCAATTGTCTCAACAAACTTCTTATTCACTTTACCATTTGTTTGTTCAATTGCATATTCCATCAATACATTGACGACTGAAATAGGTAAACCATGGAAGTTAACTAATGATTCTGCTATTTTCACAATATAATCAAATGGCTCTTTTCCATCGTTTAAATAACATAAAAACTCATAGACATTATACGAATCATATGGTGATTTCTCTTTATCTAGCACTTCTGTAAGTTGTGGCGGTTTTTTATTATATTTATCGTGTTCTAATCGAGCAAACTCCATTGCTTCTTTTGCCGTTTGGATATTTTTTCGATTCCAATGGTCTGCAATCGTTTCAACAAAGTTTTTTGGAAGCTTTTTGTCAGACTGTAACATAACATAATCAATTAATACATTAACAACGCCTGGATTCATTCCATGTTTGATAAATAAGTTTTCGATTAATTCTCTTATGAATGAAGTAGGTTCTTTGCCATTATTAAGATTTCGAAGATGATCTATCGGACTAGTTGTTTCATAATAATTTATAAGTTCTTGTTCTTTCGAATGTTTTTTTTCATTCACTGGTTTTTGTTTTTCGAATGTTTTATCGATCATAGGCAAATCTTTCGAAATGGTTAATTGATAGTATTCAAGTGCAGCTTTTTTTAAACGTTCATCGGTAATTTTTAAATGTTCATCTAAAGCTAGAATGACTACCTTTTGCATGTCTAATGGTGATAATTGATAAAGAAATGCAAGTTTAGCAATCGATTCTCGAACTTCAGGTGTAATTGCACTAGAAGGAACTAATTGCTCGGATAGTCCAGAAAACAATAAATTAAAATCAAATTGTTGATAGTAGAATGGAACATCTTGTTTCTTACTTTCACCAATTTGAGTCAATTCTTTTGGTACATTTGTATTTACTGGTTTATAAACATCAACGAACGTACGAGACACTTCTGTATAAGAATCTAATTTAGTATGTTTTAAGAAACGTTTTTGAAGATTGCGATACGTTTGTTCACCAATCTTACTAAAAAGAAACATGGATAGTAAGGGATCTTGAAAAAAGCTTTGGGCATCTAACGGTCGAATCAATTCATAAACAAAGAATCTACCGTCCACTGTGTCTTTTCTATACGTTCTTAGTAAGCCGATTGCTTCTAATGAAATTCGAGCTTCAAATAGTTTCCCAATAGGCATGTCTAGTAAATTCATTAAATGATAATGATTAAAAGTTGAAGTTGACTGATTTTCACCTTCAGCCCAAAGTGTGTAGTAAAGGCTGATAGATTCTAATCCAGTTAATGGTTGATAAAATAGCGTGATTAACTGTCGCTCATGTGCAGACAAAAAATGAGGGATACTAATTTCAAAATGATCCGCAGGTTGTAATTCTTTATACAAATGAACCATTAAGCAATTCCCTCCCTAACATTATTTTAAATCAGATTGTCGTTGTAAAATTTCTTTTAGTTCTTGAATAAAGACATTAATATCTTTAAATTGACGATAAACTGAGGCAAAACGTACATAAGCAACTTCATCGATTTTTGCTAAATGATCCATGACCATTTCACCTACTCCATCTGAATGTACTTCTGAATTTCCTATTCTTCTTAATGATTTTTCAATTTCAATAACGATTTCTTCAAGTTTATGTAATGGTACTGGTCTTTTCTCACAAGCACGAATTAGACCGCGCAAAATCTTTTCTCTACTAAATTCTTCTCTAGAACCATCCTTTTTCACAACGATTAAAGGTGTTTCTTCAATTCTCTCAAAAGTAGTAAAACGATAACTGCAAGACTCGCATTCTCTACGTCTACGAATTTCTTTGTTGTCATCAACTGGTCTTGAGTCAACAACACGAGTACCGTTAAACTGACATGCAGGACATCTCATAGTTTTAAACTCCCATTCTTAGTTTCGTACAATTATTATAACAAATAATTAAATAGATTAGTAAAACACATCCAAACCAATATTAAACTTGTTAATGTTTTCTAATTTGGATTTTTATTTTTCATTAATAAACAAGTAACCTCACCGAACTTTTGCAGAGGTTAATTATAAATGATTTTAATAGAATAATATAGGTTTAAAAGATGGAAATTAAAAAACACTGTTCACATTTATGAGTTAGATATATAATATTTCAATCGATTCACTTGTAACTCAAATTACTTAGTTATGATTTCTTCCGCTGACGAAATCCATATACGACATATTTGAAATTAAGTGCAATGATGCACATAATTTCAATTAAGTCCTATGTCAATTTCGTCAATTATCGAATTTGCATTGGTCGGTAGTGTTTCATTTTTGTTAAAGCATGAAAAAACCGGCTCAATTAAATTGAACCGGTAGGTAATTAATATTATTAGTTTGTTACAGCAGTTTTAAGTTCGCTAACAACTTTTTTCATTAAGTCAACAACACGTGCAGAGTAACCCCACTCATTGTCGTACCATGCTAAAACTTTAACTTTTCTTGTACCCATAACCATTGTTAATGGACCATCGATTGTTGAAGAATAAGTAGTTGTGTTGTAATCAGTTGATACTAGTGGTTCAGTAGTGAAGTTTAAAATTCCCTTCATTGGACCATTAGCTGCTTTTATAAATGCTTCGTTCACTTCTTCAACTGTAACATCTTTTTTAACATCTACTACAAGGTCAACTAATGAAACGTTTGGTGTTGGTACACGTAAAGCTAAACCATGAATTTTCCCTTGTAATTCAGGTAGTACTAAAGCTAATGCTTTTGCAGCACCTGTTGATGTTGGAATAATTGACTCAGCACATGCACGAGCACGACGTAAGTCTTTATGTGGATTATCGATATTTTTTTGGTCATTTGTATAAGCATGAACTGTTGTCATTAGACCATTTTCGATACCAAATGTATCATTTAATACTTTTGCTACAGGAGCTAAACAGTTTGTTGTACAAGATGCATTTGAAATGACATCGTGTTTACTAACATCTAGTAAATCATCGTTTACACCCATAACGATTGTTACGTCTTCATTTTTACCTGGTGCTGTTAAAATAACTTTTTTCGCTCCAGCTTCTAAATGCATTGCAGCTTTTGAGCGCTCATTAAATTTACCAGTAGCTTCAATAACGATATCTACGCCCATTTCTTTCCAAGGTAATTTTAATGGATCACGTTCACTAATTAATGCCACATGTTTACCATTGACGATTAAAGCGTTTTCTTTTGCTTCAATAGTACCCTCAAATTTACCGTGGTTTGTGTCATACTTAACTAAGTGAGCTAATGTTTCTGCAGGATAACTTGCATTAACTGCCACAATATTTAAATCGTCTTGCATAATTGCTTGACGAAAAACCATACGACCAATACGTCCAAACCCGTTAATAGCGATAGAAACTGTCATAAATAAAAAGCCTCCTGTAATCGGTTATCATTATGTTTTACTTTACTCCAAATTAGTATAGCACATTATAAATAAAGTGGAACACATTAATTTGTTAATTTAAATGTTCTTATTTTCTGAAAAATTTCCGAATCTATTACTATTAAATGAAAATAAAAAAACTTGGTTCTCACAAAAGAACCAAGTAGTAGAAATTTATTCATTTGTTGGTGTAATAATCCCTTCTTCAACATGACCAACACTATAATTATCATCTTCATAGACATGTTTTTTGTAAGTGAAAGTTCCATCGCCATTGGATTCGACTGACATAATTTCTTCTTTTTCTGTTAAATTTTCAAATACTGGTTTAATTGAGTTGTTCGTAATATTTAGTTCATAAAGTTGACCGCCCATTGTTACAGTTCCAAATCCATAACCTACAATGACATAAAGACGATTTTCATCGATCCATTCAATCTCTTTTGGAGTAAATTGAATGGCTTCATTTCTATATTTATATATTGTATATTTACCATTTTGGAGATTTTCAATTACGAGTTGGTTTATACCTTCAAAATCAATACCTCTACCGTGAAGAATTGCTCGTTTTGTTTTTTTAGGGGAATTTTCCATTGCATCGCCAGATTGAAAATCCAGTTGGTCCGCCTCAAATACTCGGAATACGATATTCCCTTCTAGTTCCTTCATGATTGGACCAAACGAGGATAATTCCGTGTTAAAATCCGATTTTTCATACTGACCTGTTTCCTCATTGTAAAATTCGAATTCTAATTTTACTTTACCGTAACCTTTTGCATAATATTTTCTCGTAACGGAATCCTCGTTTTTATTTTCTAAGATGAGAACATCGGAAAATGAATTATACATTGTTCCAACTTCACCCTTTGTATCTATTACAGTCCATTCACCAATTGTATCGCCCACTTTAAAGGGAGCTGTCATAACAATTTCCAACGTTGGTAGTTGATTTAATTGCTCTATTGTCTTAGATGATGGGGTTGTTCCGTCAATCATTTCTTGATAGATGAGCTCTATTTGGTTATCTGTTATTTTATAGATGCGCTCAATTGTGGCACCACCGTTACTCGTGATTTCTTGAACAAATTCATCGTTAATCCATTTTGTTTGAGCTTTTTCTCCACCATTTTCAAATCCGCCGATGTAAAAGGCATCTGAATTTTCAGGTGGGAAGAAGTATGATTTCAGTAAACTAGTATAGTCGCTTTCGTTTTCAGTCACTTTATTGCCAAATGAAATTGAAACGAGTTCATATCCCTCAATTCCTCTTGTATCACCTTTAACAATTCCATAGTTCGGTACATAGTACGTTCTTGAATCAGCTCCACCTTCCAGCACGATTACATTTGAAAAAGTACCATAATCTATTGACAATTCTGCATCGATTGCTACAATTTTTTGATTACCAATTTCGGTTCCTACCTCGATAGGTCCAATCAATTGCACACCCAATGATGGACGTTGATCGAGCTTTTCTATTGTCCACTCCAGCGGATCACCGTAATAGATTTGCTGAATTTCCTCATTTGTAATTCGGAAAACATTTGAAAAAGTTCGTGTACTACTACTACTACTACTACTACTACTACTACTACTACTACATGATACACAATCTTTCACATAAATGATTTCTTGTACGTATCGATCACTTAACCAATTTGTTTCTACATCTGTATAAGAGTCACCACTTTTAAAAGTAGCAACTGTTCCATCAGGCGGGAAGAATTGTTTTAGTTCATCATAATAACTTATTTCCTCATTAGGTTCAGTAACTGGATCCACAACTGAAGGTGTTTCCTCGTTCAAAGCCCCTTGTTCATTCATCAGTTTGGGTAATAAAAAAAGTCCGATAACAAAAATACCTACAAAGGATGCAAACGTGACATAGTAACCCCAAGGTGATTTGTTTCGTTTTTGATTTTTCGGATTTTTATTAGCATTCACATTTAGGATTACTCGATTTTTCCTGTCAGATGTGTCACCGATCCTAGACAATAGCTGTTTTTTAATTTCATTCATGGAGAAGCACCTCCCATTGATTGTTTTTCAATTCTTCTTTTAATAGAGCTCGAGCTTTACGGAGCCTTGTTTTTACTGTGTTGTCGGAAAGGTTTAATTGTATTGCAACTTCTAATATAGGTAGTTCTTCAAAATAATAACTAATAATGACTTCCCTATATTTTAAAGGTAATTGTAATACCGCATCTGCAAGTTCTACTTTTTCATCTTGTTCTACCAGTCTATTACGTTGTTTTTTTGAGTTTACTGAAAAGCTATTGGTTAATACTTGCATACGATATCGCCAACTTTTTAGGTAGTCTTTACATTTATTCACTGTGATTTTTGACAGGTACGTTTTTAGAGATGAGCGCTCTTCAAATTGGTCAAATTTTTGATAAAAACTAATAAATACATCCTGGACGATATCTTCGGCAGCAGGCCAGTCTTTAACATATAAGAATGCAATTTGTAATAGGTAATCCGTATGGTCTTCCATTATTTGCGAAAAACTACGCTCATCTAATGCTTTGTTCATCCTAAATCCTCCTCCCTGCCTTTAATAAATAGACGAAGCAAAAACAGGTTACGTTTTAACTTTTTGAAAATTATTTTTAAGATTGAAAGTTTTTGAGATTTAATTGTTGTTATGTATTGGATTCTTTAGATTTTTGACGGTTTACTTGCGAAATTGGGTTACTTATTTGCGAAATTCGAGTATCTATTTGCGAGTTGCGGGTGTTTATTTGCGAATTTAGATTTACTTGCGATTTTCAGTGGTTTACTTGCGATTTGCGGGTACTTATTTGCGTAATCTGAGTATCTATTTGCGATTTCCGGATGTTTATTTGGGAATATGGATTTACTTGCGATTTTCAGCGGTTTACTTGCGATTTCTGGTTGCCTATTTGCGAATTCTAAGTATCTATTTGCGAGTTTCGGATTTTTATTTGCGAAATGCCATTTACTTGCGGTTTTCATTGGTTTATTTGCGATTTGCGGGTACTTATTTGCGATTTCTGAGTATCTATTTGCGAGTTTCGGATGTTTATTTGCGAATTTAGATTTACTTGCGATTTTCAGTGGTTTACTTGCGATTTCAGGTTCCTTATTTGCGAAATCTCCACACTTAATTGCGATTTCACGATATTTATTTGCGAACCGAAATTCCTTTCAAAAAAAGGTCGGCAATCATGCCGACCTTCATTACCTCATTATGAAATTACTCCCCAATTGCGGAGAACCGTTTCCAACTGTGCACGGGTTTCCTCAACAGTACCATTATTATCAATGACCGCGTCTGCACCCTTTTCCTTTTCAGATAAAGGAAGTTGAGAGCTAATACGAGCACGCGCATCTTCTTCACTTAGCTGATTTCTTTCCATTAAGCGACGCAATTGCGTTTCTTCGGATACTGTGACCACTAATATTTTCTCTACATAATGCTGCAGTTTACTTTCAAATAGTAAAGGTATATCCATGATCACCGTTTTCGCACCATTTGCAATATGTTCATCACGCTGGCGTAACATTTCTGCACGAATTGCAGGATGGATGATGTCATTTAACACCTTACGTTTTGACTCATCGTGAAAAATGATTGAACCTACTTTAGCTCGATCCATCTCTCCATTTTCAGTAATCACTTCTTTTCCAAATGCTTCCACAATTTTCGCAAGCGTAGCTGTTCCTGGCTCTACTACAACCCGCGCAACAACATCCGCATCCACTATAGGTAATCCATATTCTTTTAACATATTCGCGACTGTGCTTTTTCCACTAGCAATACTACCTGTTAACCCAATAATCATTAAAAACACACCTTTAATGTTGACATTGTGGACAGTAAACAGAAGTTCGCCCACCAATTGTCATCGATTTCGTATTTGAACCACATGTAGGACATTGTTTTTTTCCATACATTTTCAATCGATGCTGCATACCGCCTGCCTCACCGTTAATATTTCGATAGTCAGAAATGGTCGAACCACCATTTTCAATACTTTCACGTAAAATATCTCGGATCATTTCAAATAACTTTACTTTTCGTTCTTTGCTTATTCGACTTACTTTTCGTGCTGGGTGAATCCCCATTTTAAATAAAGCCTCTGTTGCATAAATATTTCCACATCCAGAAATCACCTGTCCATCCATAATGACTTCTTTGATCGGTTTATTTTGGTATTTTGGTAATGAACATTTATTTAAAAAATACTCGCATGCACCATTATCAAAAGGCTCAGGAGCCATTTCAAGTAGTGGTGGATGTTCATCTAAACTAGTAAGTAATCGCATCTCACCAAAACGGCGTATATCCGAAAAGACTAATAGTTCACCAGAATCTAATGTGAAAACAGCATGAACATGCTTACGAAATTTCTCTTCGTGAATTTCATCTAAACGATGTACCACAAACCATGCACCGGTCATTCCAAGATGGTTTATAAATTTAAACGGTTGATCGTTTTTTTCAACATCAAAAAAAATATATTTAGATCTTCTTGTAACCTTTTTAATAAGCATGTCCTGCATTGCTTCTTCAAAATAAGAAGGCTCTAAACTTTTTACAATACACTGTTTACCAGCTGCACAGGATTCATAGACAGTTTTAGAAAACTCCACTTTCTTGATGGTCTTTCCTTCAACAGCTGGCGCTAATTCCCTAACGACTCCTTCTACTTCTGGTAATTCAGGCATCTTTTCACTTCCCTACTTCGCATCGTACCAAGTACTACCGTAAGAATATTCCACTTTCAATGGAACTAATAGCTCAATTGCATTTTCCATCACTTCTGGAACAATTCTTTCTAAAATTTCGATTTCATCTTTAGGAGCTTCAAAGATTAATTCATCGTGTACTTGTAGTAGCATTTTCGTTTTTAGTCCTTCTTCTTTCAGACGAGCATCCATGTCGATCATTGCTTTTTTAATAATGTCTGCTGCACTACCTTGAATTGGAGTGTTCATCGCAGTACGCTCTGCAAAACTACGTAAATTAAAGTTTGAACTTGTAATATCAGGTAAGTAACGGCGGCGATTTAAAATCGTTGTGACGAAACCGTTTAATTTAGCATCTTGAACAATGGAATCCATATATTCTTTAACACCAGGGAAACTTGCGAAATATCTTTCGATAAATTCACCAGCTTCTTTACGTGTAATATCTAAGTTTTGAGAAAGACCGTAATCACTAATTCCATAAACAATACCAAAGTTAACCGCTTTTGCAGTTCGACGCATATTTGAAGTTACTTCATCAGCTTGTACATGGAATACATCCATAGCAGTTCTTGTGTGAATGTCCATCCCTTGTTTAAACGCATCAATTAGACTTTCATCTTTAGAATAATGAGCTAACACTCGTAGTTCAATTTGTGAATAGTCAGCTGCAAATAATACCCAATCTTCTTGTGAAGGAGTAAATGCCTGTCTAATTCGACGACCTTCTTCTAAACGAATCGGGATATTTTGCAAGTTAGGATCGGTAGAACTTAGTCTTCCTGTTGCAGTTAAAGCTTGTTGGTATCTTGTATGCACTTTGCTATCGTCTTTGTGAACTTCTTTCATTAACCCTTCGATGTAAGTTGACTTTAATTTTGCAAGAGTACGATAATCTAAAATACTTGCCACAATTTTATGTTTTGATTTTAACTTTTCAAGCACATCTGCGGCAGTGGAATATCCAGTCTTCGTTTTCTTTACTGCCGGAAGCTCTAATTTTTCAAATAAAATGACACCTAACTGTTTTGGCGAGTTAATATTAAATTTTTCTCCAGCTAAATCATAGATTTCATTTTCAAGTTGAGAGATTTTTTCCGTTAACTCTTCTCCCATTTTTTCTAATGTTGAGAAGTTAACTTTAATCCCTTCACTTTCCATTGTTCCTAATATATTTGCAAGAGGTAATTCTAAATCATGATACAGGTCGAATTGTTCGTTTTCTTTTAATTTTTCTTCAATAACTGGTTGGAGCGACCAGATTGCAAATGCTTTACGACTTACGTGTTCGGCAAGCACTTTCACCTCTGGTAATGACCATTTCGCACCTTTACCGTAGATCGTTTCGTTCGCCTGAACATCTGTAAAGTTAAATTCTCTAGCTAATGTTGCAACATCATCCCCAGAGATTGACGGATTTACGATATAAGACGCTAATAGTAAATCAAATTCGACACCGCGTAATTCAATCCCTACACGTTTTAAATATGCTTGTGCTGCTTTGCTATCAGACATATATTTTTTCTTTGTCTCATCTTCTAACCAGTTTTTAATTACCTTATTTTGCTCCATTTTTTCAAATGGAACATAGAACGTATTTACACCATCAGTAAGTGCTAATCCAAATAAACGACAAGTATGGTAATGTTCATTTTCTAATTCTAACTGAACAGCCATTACGTCTTTTAACATATCTTCAGTTACATTTTCTACGATATTAAATTCAAGAGCAGCTGTTTCCTTCTCTTCCATTTGGAATTTACTTTTTTCAATTAGGGATTTGAAGGATAGTTCCTGCCATACATTTAATACTTCTTGTTCATCAGGACCTGGGTAATCCAAGTCTGCAAGAGTAATTTCAATCGGTGCTGCGGTAAAGATAGTCGCAAGCTCTTTAGACATTTTTGCTTGTTCTTCATTGGCTACAAGCTTTTCTTTCATTTTCGAAGCTTTCATGCCTTCTATATTTTCGTATAGATTTTCAACCGTGCTATACTCTTTTAACAATTTAATTGCGGTTTTTTCACCAACGCCAGGAACACCTGGAATATTATCCGAAGTATCACCCATAAGACCTTTCATATCGATAATTTGTTCAGGTGTAAGTCCGTACTTTTCTTCAATATGAGCTGGTGTATATTGCTCAATATCCGTCATACCTTTTCTTGTTATATAAACTGTTACTTTATCTGTTGCTAGTTGTGTTAAGTCCTTATCACCTGAAACGATGATGACTTCCATATTATCTTTTTCCGCTTGTTTAGCTAAAGTTCCGATAATATCATCCGCTTCATACATTGGAAGCTCATAACGTTTAATTTGATAAGCGTCGATTAATTTTCTTAAGTAAGGAAATTGCTCAGATAATTCTGGTGGCGTTTTTTGACGACCACCTTTATATTCGTCAAAAGACTCATGTCGGAATGTTGTTTTGCCAGCATCAAAAGCAACAAGCATTTTTGTCGGTTTTTCTTCTTCTAAAATTTTCTGAAGCATTGTCGTAAAGCCATAAACTGCATTTGTATGAATTCCACTATCATTTGTTAAAAGCGGTAATGCAAAAAATGCACGATAAGCTAAACTATTTCCATCTAGTAATAGTAATTTTTCTTTTGCCATAGTAATCTCCTTTTGTCACGTATGTACCAATTCATTCATAGTTTTACTTTAACGTGAAAACACATTTAATTCTATTATAAAACACGTATCCTTCTTATTCGAAGAATACGTGTTATTTTGGACGTCATTTCTATGATTTATTTAGTACAATGTTATTTAACAGTTGGTTTGTTTGTATTACCTTGTTTAGTAATTTTTGTGTAGATTACTTCTTCATAAATGACTGTAGCTAAAAATGCGTTCATAAATGAAATCACAATGTATAAAGGCATTCCACCTAGATCTGGTGTCATTAATGAACGGAAAAATACTTCTACTATACCGATTTGAACGAAGAAGAAAATCATCCCAACTCCAACTTCCCATATCGGACGTTGATCTTTTCTTTTTTCAAATCTCAATACCTTTTTAAAACTATTTCGTACATCTTCAGAAATAAATAATGAACCTACTAAACTAATAATAAAAATGATAGGGATATGCAGTATTTCAAATTTTGCCCAAGAGAAGGAAGTTGAACTAAATAATGCCGTTACTGAACATGCCATCATGATTGCAACTAAACTGTTTTGTACGTATTTATTCACTGCTCTCAACATAATCCCCTCTAATCTAATAAATTTATGATAACTATTAAATTATATAAGAGAGTTATATTATTTTGTAGTAGTAAATTTTGTAATCGATATATAGTTTAAAGTCATCCACGGAAAATAAAAAAACTGGTAGCGAAAACTTAAAAGTTTCCAACTACCAGTTCCTTAACTATTCTAAATATCCAGATAAAATACGTGCATATGGTGAATCAGATGGAATGATAATTACTGTATCTTCACCAATTGTTTGTTTGTATGTTTCTAACGTACGGTAAAGCTCGTAGAATTCTGGATCTTTCGAGAAAGCATTGTTATAAATTCTTGCTGCTTCTGCTTCCCCCTCTGCACGGATAAGCGCAGCTTCTTTTCTTGCTGTTGAAAGCAGTTCAGAAGCATTTCTATCGGTTTCTGCTTCTATACTTCTCTTTTGTGCATCCCCTGCAGATAGATAATTCTGAGCCATCGATTCACGTTCTGAAATCATACGTGTAAATACAGATTGTTCGTTCTCTGCTGGTAAATCTGTACGACGAATACGAACATCAACTACTTCAATCCCGTATTTGTCGTTTGATAATAATTCATTTACTCTCTCAGTAATATTTTTATTTAAATCTCCTCGAGTGGAGCTTGATTCATTAATAATTTCTCCATATTCCAGTCTACCAAGCTCTGTACGTAGTGTAGAGTATATGAATTCTTCCATTCTTGCTTCAGCATTGGCAATCGTTCTTGCATTTGAAATTAATAATTTTGGATCCGTAACTTTCCACACCGCATAGTTATCAACAATAATTCGTTTTTTATCAGCAGTCATAATTTCTTCTTCAGTTGCCATGTCATAAATCATGACGTTTTTAGGCAATGTTGTAACGGATTGAATGAAAGGGATTTTAAAATTTAACCCTGGCTCACTTTTATAAGCAACAACTTCACCAAATTGACGGATAACCTTATATTCATTTTCTTTTACAACATATAAGTTAGAAATAATGATTACTATAATCGCAAAAACAGCAACTAGGGAACCAATAATTGTTCCAATTTTTTTTCCATTAATCGGTTTTTTATTTAAATCGACTACTTTTGCCTCTTTTACGTCACCAGAATCATTCGGTTCCTTAGAATTTTTCTTTTTATTATTGTTATTCCCAAAAAGGGAATTTACAAATTTATCTAAATCGTTTTCGAATTTATCTTTACTCATTAGTTATTGCTCCCTTCTGTCACAGGTGGATTTGTGGAAGAGTTTGGTACTAATGGTAAGTACTTCAATGTCTCACCATCGTCATTCATAATGTAAATTTGTGCATTTGGTAATACTTGTTCTAAAGTTTCAAGAATTAAACGTGTTCTTGTAATTTCTTTACTTTGGCTATATTGTTCATATAAACTATTAAATACTGCCACGTCCCCTTCAGCTTGCTGGATACGAGATATTTTATCGGCTTCTGCTTTAGACATGATCGCATTCTTTTCCCCGTTTGCCTCATTCATTTTTTGGTTTTTATATTTTTCAGCTTCATTTAGTTTTGTTGCTTGTGTTTCACGGGCATCGGTTACAGCTGTAAATGCCTGGCGAACTTCAGCGTTTGGCACTTCAACGTCCTGTAACTGAACAGCTAATATGTTAATACCAATATCGTAATTATTAACTAACGTAGTTAATAATTCTCTTGTGTCTATTTCAATCTGCGCTTTTCCATCCGTTAATGCGTCATCAATCTTTGAACTACCAATTACTGAACGAATGGCTGCTGATGTTGCATTATGTAGTATCGATTTAGGATCGTCTGAGTTAAATAAATATTTCTCTGGATCGGCGATTTTCCATTGTACAACTAAATCTGTTAATACGATATTCTCGTCGCCTGTAATCATTTTTGTTGCATTTTCATTACTAATGATTTCGCCATTTTCATCTAGCTTATAACCAAATGTTAAACTAAATGTTTCCCTTGATAATAACTCTACTTTTTGAATTGGCCAAGGCAGTTTAAAATGCAACCCTGGTTCTGAAACGGTATCATCTGCATGACCGAATGTAATCACTACTGCTTGTTCTGATTCATCGACTGTGTACCAAGATGTTAGTGCGGCAAGGATTACTAAAATCGCAAATATACCGGAAAAAATTAATGTTAACGTTCTTTTCACGCTCAACAAAATTACCTCCTCTAAGTAAATCAAAGTCATCTTTATTTTTGACTTAACTAATTTACGGATTATACGCCTATAAGTTTCAAAAAATAATAAAAAAACAAATGTTTTTCTTTAAGCGACTATAATTTTATCCTCGATAAAAAACACAACTCGACCTAAAACGGTCGAGTTGTTATAATTTCCTTCGCTAAAAATAGTGAACAGACATGCTTGCTCACTATTTCTCGCAAATTATTTAGTTATCTACTAAATCTGAAACAGGGGGGTTTCTAGTTATTAATATATCTTTCTAGTATGAAGAAGATATAAACCCATTGTAAACGTTTTGTTAATTTTTCATTTTTAATGGAATCATAATTTTTATACACGTACCTTTTCCAATTTCACTATCTATATCAAGTTTCCCGTGATGAGCTTCCACTAAATGCTTTACAATAGCTAAACCTAACCCAGTACCCCCTGAATTTCGACTTCTCGCTTTATCTACACGATAAAAGCGTTCGAAAATCCTTGGTAATTCGTGTTTATCAATACCTATTCCCTGATCATCTATTTCAACAATTCCATATTCCTTATTTTCTTTAATACGAAGTGTTATCGTCGTATTCTCAGGAGAATAGGTAATTGCATTTGCGATTAGATTCGTAAAAATTTGAATTAGTCGGTTCGAATCTCCCATTACGACTACGTCACGTTCAATATCAACTTTAAACTGCATATTTTTTTCGTCTAAACGAGGACTTGTTACATCCACAGCTCGGATTAATACGTCTTGTAAACTAGTCGGAACTATATCTACTGTATAACCGTGTTGTTCGATTTTGGATAGCTCTAGTAAATCATTAATTAACATCTGAAGGCGATTACTTTCTTGATATATAATATCTAAAAACGAAAGCAACATTTTTTCATCTTTAAAAGCGCCATCCAATAACGTTTCAGAAAATCCTTTAATTGATGTAATTGGTGTTCTCAATTCATGAGAAACATTAGCAACAAAATCTTTTCGTATTTGTTCAAGACGAATTAGTTCTGAAATATCATGCATAACAATTACGACACCTAGCCAACGACCATGCTCGCCAACTACAGGTGCACCGTATACTTGCATATATAAAATTTCATGGTGTAATTCAACTTCAATTTGCTTACGATATGGTGATTCCGTTAAAAATACATGATCAATAAATTCTTCAAGGTTTTTAGGAAGACCTAATGAATTAAAGTTCTTTCCTCGTACTTCATCAAATGTTAGTTCAAACCCTTTTAGAAATTGTCTATTCACAATTGAAACATTACCTTCTCGTCCAATCATGATTAGACCGCTACCCATATTTTCGATTAATGTTTTTAATCTTTCCTCTTCTACTTCTCGTGTTTTTTCAATTTCTTGTAAAGTACGAGCTAAATTGTTTATGGAACTCCTTAACTGAATGATCGTTGAAGGACCTGTTGCATAGGCTCTTGCACGATAATTTCCTTTAGTTAATTCTTTAGCTGTTTTTGTTATATTATCTAACGGTTCAATTAAGTTACTTACTAATCGATAAGCACCAAAACTTATTAATAGTAAAGCAATTGCCATTAAAATAAATAATATGAAAAAGTATTGTGAGTTAACATACCGAAATGACTCCTCATCAAAGGGGATATTATTTCGATCAAAGTAATTTTTCAAAAAGAATGGAAAAAGCTGACCTAAGATAATTCCAAGGACAGCAAAAATTGAACCGACTATGATCATGAAGAATAGATAGAGTTGATTACTAAAGGATTTCATACTGTTTTTGGCTCCTCAAATTTATAACCTATTCCACGTATCGTTTTTATAAATTTTGGTTTACGGCTGTTTTCTTCTATTTTTTCTCGAAGATGACTAATATGTACATCAACAATACGTGTGTCACCAGCAAAGTCATAGTTCCACACTGCACTTAATAACTGATCGCGAGTTAGAACACGATTTTTATTTTCTAATAAGTATACAAGTAATTCGAATTCTTTTGGTGTGAATTCTAACGGTTGTTCATCTAAAAATGCTTCAAAACGCTCAGGATAGACAACAAGTTTGCCAAAGGCAAGTGTTTTATTGTCAGGTTCTTCCTGTTCTGTTTCAAGGGCTGAAGTAAAGCGTCTTAATACAGCTTTTACGCGCGCTGTAACTTCACGCGGGCTAAATGGTTTTGTCATATAATCATCAGCCCCAAGTTCTAATCCTAGAACTTTGTCAAACTCATCATCTCTCGCAGTAAGCATAATGATCGGAATGTTTTTCTTTTGACTGCGTAATTCTTTACATATTTCCATTCCATCCATCGTAGGTAGCATTAAATCAAGAAGCATTAAATCAGGTGATTTTTCTATGGCTATATCTAAACCTTCTTTTCCATCGTGGGCTAATAAAACTTCATACCCTGCTTTTTCAAGGTTATACTTTAATAAAGTTGCAATAGAGATTTCATCTTCTACTACTAGAATTACTTTAGACATTCACGTTTCCTCCAAAAATTAATTTGAAACCCCCATTTCAAATCGCAGTTTATATATGAGGCATAACGGTTATTACACCTTCTATAACCGACTTTTGTTCTTCATTAGTAGCATATACATAAATTTCTACCAAATTTTCAAGAATATTAATATGTTGTACTTCAATTACAATATTAATTGTTTCATAGTGATAAACTGGTTCATTATACATTAAATTTTGTTGGATAATTCGAGAACCAGGACCTGGAATATGTTTGGAAATCGCTGATGTGATAATTCCATTAAGCATAATTACTGGAACAATAGGTTTTTTGTATGCTGTTTCAGCTGCATAATCGTGTTGAATATAAAGTGGATTATTATCATTTGTTAAGCCTAAATATAATAATAATTCCTTATCCTCAATTTTTTCGGTTAAATGCAACCTATCTCCAATAGATAATTCATCTGCCTTTTTTCCGAGTTTTATACTCTTTCGTATCAACAACGAAGCAACTCCTTTATCCTCAGTTTATTCAATAGTATCAATTTTTTCAGAAAATAACAATGAAAGAAAGATGTTGACGACTCAACAATAAAAGAGAAGAGTAAGGATATTTACCATGTCCTTACTCAAAGTTAAACGACTTTTACTGTTAAATTAAAACGGACATAACCTCACGTACACTTTCAGCAGAAGCATCTAATGCTGATTTCTCTTCTTTCGTTAAATCAAGTTCATAGATTTTTTCTATACCGTTTGCTCCGAGTAACGTTGGTACTCCTAAATAAATCCCCTCATACCCATACTCCCCTTCTAAATAAGCAATTGACGGTAGGATACGCTTTTGGTCTTTTATTATTGCCTCGGCCATTTCAACAAGTGAAGCAGCTGGGGCATAATATGCAGAACCATTACCTAGCAAATTAACAATTTCACCGCCTCCAACTCGAGTTCGATCTACTATTGCTTGAAGACGATCAGCTGCGATTAACTTTTCCAAAGGAATTCCGCCGGCATAGGAATAGCGAATAAGTGGAACCATTGTATCGCCATGTCCTCCTAGTACAAATCCTCTAATGTCTTTTACTGAAACGTTTAATTCCTCTGCAACAAAGGCACAAAAACGTGCAGTATCTAATACACCTGATTGACCAATGACTCTTTCTTTTGGGAAACCTGTTTCTTTAAACACAGTATAAGTCATTGCATCAACTGGATTTGTTAGTACTAAGATAATTGCATTTGGTGAGTGTTCCTTAATTTGTGTAGAAACAGATTTCATTACTTTTTGATTGATTTGTACTAAATCATCCCGGCTCATTCCAGGTTTTCTTGCAACACCTGCAGTTATTATGACAATATCCGATTCTTTAGTATCCTCATAATTTGAAGTTCCCATAACATGTGAATCAAACCCTTGAACAGGGGCTGCTTCCCACATATCTAAAGCTTTTCCTTTTGTCGGATTTTCAGCTTCAGGAATGTCTACTAATACAACATTACCTAATTCCTTTTGAGCCAATAAGAAGGCTGTTGTTGCACCAGTAAATCCTGCTCCTATGACAGATATTTTTTCACGTTTCATACTCATTTGTCTATTCACTCCCTAATTTCCCTATACAAAAAGGAAGCATACAAAGATGCTTCCTTTTTTATACTTGTATTCAATTACAGTATAGACAATGATTTTGTAAAAAAATTCATCATTTAGAAGAAATAATTAAAGGTTTTTAATTAATTCGTTTGCGAATTCAGAACATTTCACTTCAGTAGCGCCTTCCATTAAACGAGCGAAGTCATAAGTAACTACTTTAGAAGAAATTGTTGTTTCTACAGATTTTGTAATTAAATCTGCAGCTTCTTGCCAACCTAAGTGTTCAAGCATTAACACACCAGAAAGTAAAACAGATGATGGGTTTACTTTATCTTGACCAGCATATTTAGGTGCAGTACCGTGAGTAGCTTCGAAGATAGCATGTCCAGTTACATAGTTAATGTTAGCTCCTGGAGCAATACCGATTCCACCAACTTGTGCAGCTAATGCATCAGAAATATAGTCACCATTTAAGTTCATAGTTGCAACAACGTCGAACTCTTTTGGACGAGTTAAAATTTGTTGTAAGAAGATATCAGCGATTGAATCTTTAACGATGATTTTACCTGCAGCTTCAGCATCAGCTTGTGCTTTGTTAGCAGCTTCTACGCCTTCTTCTTCTTTAATTTTGTCGTATTGGTTCCATGTAAATGTTTGATCAGCAAATTCAGTTTCTGCTAATTCATAACCCCATTTTTTGAATCCACCTTCAGTGAATTTCATAATGTTACCTTTGTGAACAAGAGTAACTGATGGACGGTTATGTTTGATAGCATATTCAATTGCAGAACGTACTAAGCGCTCTGTACCTTCTTTTGAAACTGGTTTAATACCGATACCTGAAGTTTCTGGGAAACGGATTTTGTTTACACCCATTTCAGTTTGTAAGAATTCGATGATTTTTTTAGCATCAGCAGATTCTGCTTCATATTCGATACCAGCATAGATATCTTCAGTGTTTTCACGGAAGATTACCATATCTACATCTTCTGGACGTTTAACAGGTGATGGAACACCGTCAAAGTGACGTACAGGACGTAAACATACATATAAATCTAATTGTTGACGAAGTGCAACGTTAAGAGAACGAATTCCGCCTCCGATTGGAGTTGTAAGAGGTCCTTTAATTGCAATTAGGTATTCATTAATTTTATCTAAAGTTTCTTGTGGTAACCATTCACCAGTTTGGTTAAATGCTTTTTCCCCAGCTAAAACTTCTAACCATTCAATTTTCTTTTCACCGTTATAAGCTTTTTCGACTGCAGCATCAATTACTCTTGAAGCTGCCGCCCAAATATCTGGACCAATTCCGTCACCTTCGATGAAAGGAATTACTGGGTTGTTTGGTACGTTTAGTACACCATTTTCTACTACAATTTTGTTAGTCATGAATGTTGCCTCCCTATAATCATAAGTCAAGGACTGTGCATTCTATTCACAGTCCTAGACAATTTTAGCATATTTTAAAAATTAGCGCTCATCGATTGGAATATATTTTTGCATTCCTGGTCCTACGTATTCTGCACGTGGACGGATTAAGCGGTTATTTGAGTATTGTTCTAGAATATGTGCTAACCAACCTGATGTACGTGAAACAGCAAAGATTGGTGTGAATAAATCATGTTCAATTCCTAGTGAATCGTATACAGATGCTGAGAAGAAGTCAACGTTAGCTGGAAGGTTTTTCTGACTAACGATCATGTCATGAATTTTAACTGACATATCATATAGTTCAGGTTTTCCAGTTAATTTTGTTAACTTTTCACTCATTACACGTAAGTGTTTTGCACGTGGATCACCTTTACGATATACGCGGTGACCGAAGCCCATGATTTTTTCTTTGTTGTTTAATTTTGTTTGGATGTAATCTTCTACCTTATCGATTGAACCGATTTCAGATAACATTTTCATAACTTGTTCGTTAGCTCCACCGTGAAGAGGTCCTTTTAAAGCACCAATTGCCGATGTAATACCAGAATATACATCTGATAATGTTGCTACACATACACGTGCAGTGAATGTAGATGCATTTAACTCGTGGTCAGCATGTAATACTAATGCTTTGTCAAATGCTTCAATTTCAATTGCTTCAGGCTCTTTACCGTGTAGCATATATAAGAAGTTTGCTGCATAACCTAATTCAGGTTTTGGAGCAACTGGTTCTAAACCTCTACGGATACGAGAGAAAGCAGTAACAACCGTTGAGATCTTCGCTTGTAAACGAATCGCTTTACGATAGTTTGCTTCCGGAGACATTACATCCGCTTCTTCATCATATACACCTAATAGTGAGATTGCAGAGCGTAATGCAGCCATCGGATGAACCGTATTTAATGGATAAGCCTTAAATTGATCAAGAATTGCTTGAGGAACTTCAGCATTCTCAGCTAATTGTTGTTTCAATTCAGCAAGCTCATCCGCTTTTGGTAGGCGCGTATGCCATAGTAAATATACAACCTCTTCAAATGTAGCATTGTCTGCTAAATCATCAATGTTGTAGCCTACATATGTAAGTGTGTCGTCGATGATTGAACTGATTTTTGACTCAGCCGCTACGATACCTTCTAAACCGCGTGTTGCTGTCATAATATAATCTCCCCTTATAAAGATTTTGTAAGTGCTTTCTTTTCATTTTAGAAAAAGGACACTTAGATTAGTTCTGCTCAATGAACCTATAAGTAAATCGCTTACAAGTTTATTATAATCAATTTTGTCGTCTTTGTGAATGAAATTACTAGAATTAAAGTAAAAATCGAAAATAGAACGAGAAAATTGCACGAAAGAGAATTTCTTATTAACGTACGAGATTTTACATACATTAAATAGAGGTGAGAATTAATGAAGATGCAAAAATTAAATGAATTTCCTTTTAAAAGTGGAATTAAATTTATTGTATTAGCTGTATATTTATTAATTATTTGGTTTGTTTTTCCAATATCAATTGCAATTTTTTTTGCCTATTTAATATTTCCAGTAGTTGAATTTTGTAATAAGCGATTAAAACTTCCTTACATACTAAGTGCTATCACTATATCTATATTAATATTTATTCTAATTTATTCATTAATTTATATTACTATACAAAGTTTAATTAGTATTTACCCTGAATTACAACAACATATAGCTAAAATCCCTCTAATAGATACCGCTAGCTTTCAAATATTCGAAACTATTTACGAACAATCCATGTCTTTAATTGACTCTTTAATTTTAACCATCGTTAACTCAATTCAAATAGTTTTTAATTATATATTTGAATTTTTTATCTTTCTATTAGCATTTTTCTTTTCTTTGTTCGAATCGAGAAAAGATCGGGCATGGTTCTTTCTCTATGTTCCAAAGGCTTATCGATCAGAATGGAAGCAATATTTTACACGAGCTATTGATTTAATAGGTTATTTCTTATTTGTTGGGTTTCAATTATTTATGATTACATTCTTTTTACTAAGTTGCGGTTTCTCACTTTTAAAATTCGAACAACCTATAAGTAAAGCATTTCTAATTGCGATAGCAGATTTCTTACCATTCTTCGGTATTGGTATTTTCCTTGTACCGGCAGCAGTCTATTTCTTTTTTGTTGGACAAAGTACATTGGCCATCGCTATTTTAGTTTTATTTTTGTTTATCATGCTGACTAGACAAATAACAGAGTCCATGTTGTGGGCAAAAACTTTTCAATTGCGAGCCATCCATTCATTTTTCATAAGTGCTGCATCAATATTAATGTTCGGGATATATGGTATTTTACTAAGTCCATTCATTATTTTAATAGCACTTAAAATGAAACAAAAATCTACCTATTAATAATATAAACGTTTCCACTTTCCATTTTCTTACGTAACCATTTATAAATAGATGGTTTATAAAGTTTTCGAGTAAAACTAAAAATAAGTGTAAAACCGATAACATCTGTTAAAAACCCTGGTAAAGCTAATAGTATACCTCCAACGAATATTAAAAATGTATCGACCATTAAGGGGCCAGGTGGTTCACCCTGATTGATACTATGTTGCAAGTTTTGTACGGATTTCATGCCCAGTTTTTTTGATACAGCGATTCCAATAATTGAAGTAAGGATGATTAATAATAGAGTGTTAAATACTCCAATTAAGTTACCTACTAATATAAACAAAGCTATTTCAACTAATATAAAAGCTATTAGAGTAAATAATATTTTTCTCATATGATTCCCCCAATTCGTTACTATTAAAACTTTATCTCATAATTTACGTTCATACAAATTGAAAGATTCATTTATGAATCATTTAGAAAATAAAAGTAGACAAAACTATTTTACGTTTTGTCTACTTTTATGTTTATTTGTTATAAAACACTTGCATGTCCTTTATATATAACGCCTGTTTCTGCATCCATCGTAATTTCTTGGCCATGTCTTATTAAGGTTGTTGCTTCTTTTACACCAACAATAACTGGAATACCTAAGCTCAATCCGACAACTGCTGCATGGCTCGTTAAGCCGCCTTCCTCTGTAATGATACCAACACATTTTTCAATCACTGGCATCATTTCACGATCAGTCCCAATAGTCACCAATATACATCCTTCTGTGTCGTATGCCTTTGCTTCATCTGCATTATTTACAACTACTGCTTTAGAAACGACAGACTCTTTTCCAATCCCTTGTCCACGTGCAAGAAGATCACCAATAACATGTACTTTCATTAAGTTTGTTGTTCCTGCTTCACCTACTGGTACACCAGCTGTAATTACAACAACATCACCGTGGTCAACATATTTATATTTTAATGCTTCATCAACCGATAATTCTAAAATTTCATCTGTTGTCGTTACTTTTGGAGTTACGATTGGCGTAACACCCCACACAAGAGTTAATTTTTGGGCTGTCGTAGCCTCATTTGTAATTCCAATAATTGGTACACCTGGACGATATTTTGCAATCATTTTCGCTGTAGTACCACTAGAAGTAGGAGCTAATACTGCCTTAACTCCTAAGTTTATGGAAGTATATGAAACGGCTTGTGAAAGAGCTTCTGTCATTGTTGTACCTTTTTCACGACTTCTAGTTGATACAATCGAACGATAATCTAATGAGTTTTCAGTGTATTCCGCGATTTTGTTCATTGTTTTAACTGAATCTACTGGATAAAGCCCAGCTGCAGTTTCTCCAGATAACATGATGGCATCTGTACCATCAATAATAGCGTTTGCTACATCACTTGCCTCAGCACGCGTAGGTCTAGGATTTCTTTGCATAGAATCTAACATTTGTGTTGCTGTAATAACAGGCTTTCCAACTTGGTTACATTTTTTAATTAATGTTTTTTGAACTAATGGTACTTCTTCAGCAGGAATCTCAACCCCTAGGTCTCCGCGCGCAACCATCAGGCCATCAGACACTTCAATAATTTCATCTATGTTATCTACACCTTGTTGGTTTTCAATTTTAGGGATAATTTGAATATGACTGCCGCCATTTTGTTCTAATAATTCACGAATTTCTAGTACATCTTTAGCCGTACGAACAAACGATGCAGCGATAAAGTCAACGCCTTGCTCGATTCCAAATAAAATATCTTGTGCATCTTTTTCAGTAATACCAGGAAGATTTACAGAAACCCCAGGTACGTTTACACCCTTTTTATTTTTTAATACTCCAGCATTTTCCACAATTGTATGGATTACACCCTTGTCAGTATCCTTAGCTAAAACACGTAATTCAATTAAACCATCATCAAGTAAAATCTTATCGTTTTGATCCACATCTACTATAAGTTGATCGTAAGTGACCGAGAATACATTTTCATCGCCTTCAACTTCTTCCATTGAAATGTCAATAACTTGTCCACGAGTAAGATGTACTTCACCGTTCTTCATATTATGTGTACGAATTTCTGGCCCTTTTGTATCAAGTAAAATACCAATTGTTCGATTCAATTTGGCAGCAACTTCTCTAATCGTTGCAATTCTTACCGCATGTTCATCGTGGGAACCATGGGAAAAGTTTAAACGTGCCACATTCATGCCTGCTACTATTAACTGTTCTAGAACTTCTGGTGATTCACTTGCTGGTCCAATTGTACATACTATTTTCGTTTTTCTCATTTATTTATCGCTCCGTTTTTTACTATTATTTATATAGATAATTCTTTAGATAATGTATATAAACTAACTTCAGCTTTATGTTTTAGATTAAATGCTTCTCCAAAATCATAATCAATTACTTGGTGATTTTTTATACCAACAGCTCGTCCACTACCACCTTGTAACAATACTTCTACAGCTCTCGCACCTAAACGACCAGCCAATACACGATCACGAGCTGATGGAGAACCTCCCCGTTGAATATGTCCTAATACAGAAACCCTTGTATGGATACCTGCTTTTTCTTTTAAAAGTTTAGCAAGTTCCGAGCCAGACATTACTCCTTCTGCTACGATGATAATGCTATGTTTTTTCCCCCTTGCTTCTCCGCGTTGGATTCTTTCGATAATATCATCAATGTCATAGGCTTCTTCAGGAATTAAAATCGATTCTGCCCCAGCTGCAAGACCAGCCCATAATGCTAAATCTCCAGCATCCCTTCCCATCACTTCTACAATAAAGGAGTTTTCATGGGATGTTGCAGTATCTCTTATTTTATCAATGGATTCAACAACAGTGTTTAATGCAGTGTCAAAACCTATCGTATATTCTGTACCCGGTATATCGTTATCAATCGTTCCAGGTATACCTACACAAGGAAACCCCAGTGTTGTTAAGGCATGGGCACCACGGTAAGAACCATCCCCACCAATTACAACTAGCCCTTCAACACCAGCTTGTTTCATCTTTTCGATACCCTGTAATTGATACTTTTTTTCTTTAAACTCTGGACATCGCGAAGAAAATAATTTAGTTCCACCTCGTTGGATGATACCACCAACGGATCCTAAATCTAATAACTCCATATTCCCTTCTATAAAACCTTCATAACCACGGTAGATCCCCATTACTTCTACACCATGGTAATTTGCTTTTCGAACGACAGCTCTTATTGCTGCGTTCATGCCAGGAGCATCTCCGCCACTTGTTAAAACTGCAATTTTTTTCAAGTGCCCCTACCTCCTAATCTTTCCTCATATTTAACACATTATCATAAAATGGAATTAATGTAATGATTATAAGAAGTTAAAATTGCTACTTTTACAAAAAAATTATATTTATACCAGCGTTAGTTATTGTTTTTACAATTTCATGATTTCTTGATGACAATTCAAATATTCCTTACAAAGTTTCCACATGTTGAAAAAAATATATTCTGTTTCACTAAAAGTTTAATATATAAAAAACGACAAAACCTTTTAATAAAGATTTTGCCGAGTTTAATTTATTGTTCAATAAATTCACCAATTACTCTAAATTTATTGTAACGATCTTCGATTAGCTCCTCAGATGATAACAATTGTAATTTTGATAATTCCTCTAATAGACATTCTTTAATAGCAAGTGCTTGTGCATTTATGTTTCTATGTGCACCACCAGATATTTCAGGAATTATGCCATCAATTATTTCCATTCTCTTTAAATCTTGGGCTGTAATTTTCATTGCTTCGGCTGCTTGTTTTGCTAAACTCGCATCCTTCCAAAGAATAGATGCTGCACCTTCAGGAGAAATAACAGAGTATGTTGAGTTTTCAAGCATGAAGATACGATTAGCAACACCTAATGCTAGTGCTCCACCACTACCACCTTCACCTATAACAATGCTGATTACAGGAACTTTTAATCCAGCCATCTCAAACAAATTCTTTGCAATTGCTTCACTTTGACCACGCTCTTCCGCAGCTTTACCAGGATAAGCTCCTTTTGTATCTATAAAACAAAGAATTGGTCGGCCAAATTTTTCAGCTTGTTTCATTAATCGAAGAGCTTTTCTGTAACCTTCTGGATGTGGCATACCAAAGTTTCTTCGAATATTTTCTTTTGTTGCCTTTCCACGTTGATGACCAATAATTGTAATCGGCTGATCTTCGAAGAATGCAATACCACCAACAATTGCTTCATCGTCACGGAAAGTACGATCTCCATGAAATTCAACAAAGTCCGTGAAAATTTCTTTTATATAATCTAATGTCGTTGGACGCTCAGGATGTCTAGCTACTTGAACACGATCCCAAGGTTCCATATTTGAATAAACCTTAATTTCTAACTGTTTAAGTCGTGTTTCAAGAGTTTTAATTTCATCAGACATATCAACATCGGCTTTACTTGCGATGTCTTTTAACTCATCTATTTTTTCACGTAGTTTAATAACCGGTTCTTCAAAAGCCATATTTTTAGCCATTTGAAACTCCTCCTTTTCGATGAATTTTTACGATTGTTGCTACCTTTTCTCGCATTTCTTTACGATGGAAAATAGCATCTAATTGTCCATGTGCAAGTAAAAATTCTGCTGTTTGGAAGTCATCAGGTAATTTTTCTCGTACAGTTTGCTCAATAACACGACGACCAGCAAAACCAATTAATGCTTTTGGTTCTGCTAAATTTATATCACCAAGTGATGCAAAGCTTGCTGAAACCCCACCAGTTGTTGGATGTGTCATGATAGATATAAATAATAAACCATTGTCACTATGACGTTTCAATGCAACACTTGTTTTCGCCATTTGCATAAGGGAAAGGACGCCTTCTTGCATACGAGCCCCACCACTTGCAGTGAAAATTATGAACGGTGTTTTTAATTCAGTAGCTTTTTCAATCGCTCTTGTAATTTTTTCACCAACTACAGAACCCATTGATCCCATACGGAAATGTGAGTCCATGATTGCTACAACTACACGCTCACCTTTTAACTGACCAACACCTGTTAACACTGCTTCATTTAACTCGGTCTTAATCATATCTACTTCAATTTTTTCTATATAAGATGGGAACTTTAATGGATTAGATGTTTGTAAATGATCATCTAAAGATTCAAAAGTCCCTTTATCTAAGAAATAATCCACTCTTTCCCATGCAGTTAATTTATAATGATGATCACAATTCGGACAAACTTTGAAATTGTTCTCTAATTCTTTTGTTAAATATATTTTTTTACATTCTGGACACTTTGTCATTAAATCAGCGGGAAATTCATTTTCTTTCTTACCTTCGATAACTACCCCGCCTTTTGATTTCTTACGATTCAACGTTAAAAAGTTCTTAATCGCCATCATAATCCCCCTTATGGTAAATATTATTTTTCATTATCCATATTATTTTTAATATAATTCATCCACTCGTCATATGCTGCAAGTGCTTCTTTCTGAAAACCAAGCTGAAGCGATTTTAATAGTACTATAAGCATTGGTTTTTCTTGTTTAGTCGTTGTCTTTTTTAAAGGTGTGGCGCTATAAGCTGCAAGCTGTAACCATATTTTTAAAGCAAGTCGATTACCAGATGCAATAATGAACTCTCTTAAAATATGATCTCTAACAACGTCATTTTCTATTTCAATTTTATAAAATAAACTTTCCCAAACAGGTAAGGCGGTTAAATCTTTATCTGAGCAAATAATTCTAATCGCTTCTTTTTCATGCATTTTTCTTATTGCATCTAATTCTTTTACAGTTCGACTTTCTCTTAAAATAAAAGAAGCTAAAATTTCTACTAGTTGAATATTTTGCCCTGATGATAGAAAAGTACCTCCACCTTGCCTCGTTTCGATGAGCCCAAGTAATTCTAAACTGCGCAATGCCTCCCTAACGGACGATCTACCAACATTTAATCGTTCAGATAGGACTCTTTCCGAAGGTAACTTATCTCCAGGTCTAATTTGTTCTTTATCGATTAAAACTTTTAATTGATTCACAATCTCTAAAAATACTTTTTTGTTCTCCTGTTTAGTATCCATAAACACCTCACACAAAGTAAATCCTACGGAAACCTGCACCGAGATAAGGTCTTAGTCAAGTTTATATACGTATAACTGAATATTTTTATTACAAATGTAATAAAAAACCTAAAAGTGGTCTGACCACTTTTAGGTATAAGAATACATAAATTTTGTTTGTTTGTAAAGAAGAAAACTGTGCGAAATGCACAGTTTTTTCTAGAATATTAAAATAACTACGCGTTTATGTAGCTATAGTTCTGTTTTAGGTACATCTGAGTTCTTACTTTACGGCTAATAAATTTACATTACTCATTAATTTTTTGAAGTGATTTAACGATAATTTGAGGTTTATCAAAACGATATTCTAAAGTACCTTCGACTAAAACAATAATGTCCTCTTTAATCCAACCTATGATGTTGTTATATTCTTTCGGGAAAATCGTTGTTGATATTACTCCAAACTCATCTGATATTTGTAAGAACGCCATTAATTCGCCTTTTTTCGTACGAATTTGACGGACATTATCAACCATTCCAACAATTGTTACAAAGGTTGAAGGACGCAATGTTTTAGTAGATCTTGTGTTGTGGTGCACGTTGTTTAATCTTTGCCGTTCAATCGTTACAGGATGTAAAGATAAATAAAATCCAAGTACTTCTTTTTCAAATTGAAGTTTTAATTTTTCGGGGATTGGATCTACATCGATATATTTAGGTTTCCCAAAAATAGTAGGATTCGAAGAAAACAAATTATCTTCATCTGTTGGTCTAACTATTTTTGCATGTTTAATCGCTGCATCAATCGTAGCAAGTAAACATGCACGATCTTTCCCAAAGTCATCTAGAGCTCCTGCTTTTATTAATGGTTCAATTTCTTTACGTGTAAACGTTGCTGCACTTAATGAAGTAGCTAATTCAAAGATGTCTTCGAAATACTTTCCGTTTGCTTGCCGAACGCCTAGTAATTTTTTTAAAAAGTTTTGTGAGACGCCTTTTATTATTGAAAGACTACATCTGATTTTTCCATTCTCCACAACAAAATGTCGATAACTTTTTTGTATGGAAGGTCTTTCGATTTCAATCCCTTTATTTTTTGCTTCTAATATATACTGGAAAATCTTATCGGGATTTCCAATAGAGTTGGTCATAAGTGCTGCATAAAAATGGACGGGATAATTTGCTTTTAAATAAGCCATTTGATAAGAAATTAAACTGTAGGCTACTGCATGGCTTTTCGCAAATCCGTAGTTAGCAAATCGAACAATTAAATCATATACTTCTTCTGCAACTTGTTTTGAGAATCCTTGTCGAATCGATCCTGTTACAAAAGATTCTTTCTGTTCATTTAATATATCTAATTTTTTCTTACTTACTGCTCTTCTTAATAAATCTGCTTGTCCAAAAGTAAAACCAGCCAATACGTGAGCAATTTGCATAATTTGTTCTTGGTACACTATAATTCCATAGGTTTCTTTCAAAATTGATTCAAGGACTGGGTGTGGCATAATGACAGGTTCTTTATTTGCTTTTCTACGTGCATAAGTTGAAATAAATTCCATTGGTCCAGGACGATATAATGCATTTACTGCAACAATATCTAAAATTTGTGTTGGCTTAATTTCCCTTAATGCATTTTGCATTCCTTCTGATTCTAATTGGAAAATACCAGTTGTATCCCCTTGTTGTAATAATTCATATGTCTTTTGATCGTTTAAAGGAATGTTGTTAAAATCTATTTCCACATGTTCTGTATATTGAATAGATTTACGTATTTGCTCTAAAATTGTTAAATTGCGTAAACCTAGAAAGTCCATTTTTAAAAGTCCTTGCTTTTCAACCTCTTGCATAGACCATTGCGTTAAATAAATATCATCATGCCCCTTTTCAATTGGAACTACTTCCACTAACGGTACAGGACTTAGTATAACACCTGCAGCATGTGTGGAGGAATTCCTTGGAAGACCTTCTAATTTTAATGCGACACTGAACCATCTTTTTCGAATTTCTTCTCCTTCAATCCAATTTCTTAGTTTTTCAGAAGAAGCGTATGCCTCTTTTAAGGTAATACCCAATTTGTTTGGAATTAGCTTTGAAATCATTTCAAGTGTTTCACTTTCAAAGTTAAACATTCTAGCAACGTCACGAGCTACAGCTTTTGCTGATAATGTACCAAATGTAATAATTTGTGCGACATGTTTTGTACCATATTTTTTTGCTACATACTCAATTACTTCGTTTCTTCGAGTATCTACAAAATCGATATCTATATCTGGTAAAGATATTCTTTCTGGATTTAAAAATCGTTCGAAAAGTAATCCATACTTAATAGGATCTACTTGGGTAATTTGGAGAGCATAAGCAACTAATGAACTTGCCGATGAACCACGACCTGGTCCTGTTAAGATTCTCTCTTTATGAGCATATTTCATAAAGTCTGAGACGATTAAAAAATAATCCGCGTAACCCATTGAGTTAATAATGCTTAACTCATATCGAAGTCGATCTAAATATTCTTCATTTGGAATGTTTCCTTGAAATCTTTCTTTCAATCCTATTAAAGCCATTTCATACAACACATCTTCCGCAGATACTCCTTCTGGAAGTGGGAACCTAGGTAAATAGGTCTGTTCATTATTAATCTCTACATGGAAACTTAATAATAGTCTTTCAGCTTCATTTAGCCACTCCGGACGGTCATGAAACCATGTAGTCCATTGTTCTGCTGTTGGAACATATTGGTGTTCTTTTGAAATTGGTTGTACTCTTTCATTTAACTTCACACCTGTTTCAATGGCTTGTGCAACCTCAAACGAAAAATGGTCTTCCATATTTTGAAACAAACATTCATGTAGTGCGATTATTTTACATCCAAACTGATTACTTAACTGATTTGCTTTTTCTTCTAGTAGTGAACGGATTCCACCTGGGCGTGAGATACCAAAAAATAAATTTGTAGAAAAAGCTGTTGCCATTTGATTGATTGACTCAATGGCGTCATCTTGTAACCAAATCTCTTTGTTGTCCATTAATGGTAAAACAATGACTAATCCTTGCGAATACCCTAATAACCATCGATAAGGCAATGTTTCGTCGTCTCTAATTGATATGCTGCTAGTAATTTTCAACAAATTTTTATAACCGTTCGTTGTTTGGGCGTATAGAATTGCCGGAAAAGTTTTTCCATCATGAAATTGGATTTCTACTTTTAACCCAACCACTGGATGGATATTAGCTTGCTTAACTTCCTGCCAAAAAGGCAAAAGCCCGTACAATTTCGTATTTACGATTGCACATGCTTTTGCCTTTTGTTGTCGTAAAAATGGGATGAGCTCATCAATACGAATTGTACTTTTTAACAGATCTGCACTTGTTCGTATTTGTGGATAAATTGTCAAACTCCATCCCTCCTTCAAATTATTTATATTTGCGACAAATTTCTTTTAATTCTGAGATAACTTTGTCCGCTTCTTCCCAAGAATAGACTGTTGCACCAGATGCTAAAGGATGGCCGCCACCGTTATATTTTTTGGCAAGTTCATTAATAATAGGTCCTTTAGAACGTAGTCGTACTCGAATTTGACAATCTTCTTCTACGAAGATTACCCAGGCACACACACCTTTAATGTCTCCAAATGATCCGACAAGTAAAGAAGTATCTGATGGAGTCGCATCAAATTGTTCTAGTATTTCTTTCGTTAATTTAATATAAACTGCACCATTTTCATCAAAATGATAATTTTGATATAAGTAGCCTTGAAGTTTCAATAATTTATGATCTTTTTCATACATTCCATCAAACAATTCAGTACGATTAAACTTATAACGTATTAAATGACCCGCGATTTCAAAGGTTTTTTCTGTAGCACTTGGAAATATAAATCGCCCAGTATCGCCAACAATCCCTGCAAATAAAAGACGAGCAGCTTCGTCAGATAATGTCCACCCTTTATATTCACGACCTTCTACAAACAGCTCATAAATCATTTCACTAACAGAACTTGCTTCACAATCTACCCAAAGTAAATCACCATATTGATCGTCATTTGGATGGTGATCTATTTTTACTAAAAAATCCCCAGTACTATAACGATTATCATCGATTCGCTCAGTATTAGCGGTATCTGTCACAATAATTAAAGCACCAGAAAATGTTTCATCATCAACTTGATCAGGCTTTGCTAAAAACGTTAATGATTCATCATGATCACCAACAGCATATACATTTTTTTCTGGGTAATTTGTTGAAATAATTGTTTTTAGCCCAATTTGAGAACCATATGCATCAGGATCTGGTCTCACATGACGATGAATAATAATTGTGTCATATTTTTCTATTGCTTCGATGATTTTACGTTTCACTCTAGTTCCTCCCGGAGATTTAATGTTTATTGTGAAATGTTAATAGCATTTTCCATGAAAAATCGATACAATAATGACAGCTTGTCTAATTGCGGATAACTATTCGCAAAGTCGTGATTTTGTTAGGAGGTCGCTATTTATGAATTTTAATTATTTTTTTCTCACAATCGTTGTGATTGCTTTTGCTGTTTATTTTTATTATAAAACAAAACAATTCAGATCCACTTTACCAATTCGTAAAAAGTGGTATAAAGCAAAGGCTGGTATTGCATTAGGTGTATTTATTATTGCCTTTGGTATAAATGCAGTAATTATTCATCAATCGTTAGTAAGTTACATAATTTGTGCAATTTTTGTTATTCTAGGTCTTGTACAAGCATATAACAATTATCTTCGTATGCGTCATGAAGGTAAGTATGTTCAAGAAGAATATGAACTAAATCGTTAAACTTAAAGGAAGCAATATACTTTGTATATTGCTTTTTACTTTTAGTCTTATCTTTCTAATAATTGGAACATCATCATCGCTTTTCCGACTAATGTATGATCATTAAACACATCAAAGTCCATCTTTACGAACTTACGGCTCATATCGAGTATATGTGGAACGATAGTAAGTACCGTTTCCATTTGGATTGGTTTAATAAAGTAAATCGTCATATTTTCAGCTACAGCATCCCCACGTTTTTTTCTTTTTAGTGCTAATGCACCAACTTCAGAAAGAAGCGTTGTGAATGCCCCGTATGAAATTGCCCCGAATTGGTTTGTCATCTGAGGTGTAACTGTAAATTCAACCATTAAATCTTCATCACTGATTAATTTAATCTCTTTTTTCACTAAGTCATCGATTGTTTCACCGTGATGTGGTTGACGTTGTGCATGTTGTAAAGCTTTTAATACATCTTGTCGACTTATTACCCCTTGTAAAATACCGTCCTCATCTACGATTGGCAATAAGTCAATTCCTTCCCAAATCATACGATGTCCAGCAGATGCTACACTTGTTTTCATAGAAGTTGAGATAGGGTGCTTTGTCATTACTTTATCAATAGGTTCTGACGGTTCTCTTCCAATAACGTCTTTTACAGTTATCATACCAACAAGTTTTCTATTGTTCCCAACTACAGGAAATGCACCGTGACTTGTTTTTCCGTTTAAAATACGGAAATCCTCAATTGTTTGATGAGAATGTAACGTAGCCGTTTCCTCGATTGGTATATAAATATCTTCAATTAAAAGAATATCCTTTTTAATTAGTTGGTCGTAAATAGCCCGATTGATCAATGTTGCAACAGTAAACGTATCATAACTTGAAGAGATGATTGGTAGTTCAAGTTCATCAGCAAGTCGTTTTATTTCTTCAGTTGTGTCAAAACCACCAGTTATAAGAACAGCTGCACCTTCTTTTAAAGCATTTTCCTGTGCTTTAAAACGATTCCCTACAATTAGTAAGCTACCTGCTTCTGTATAACGCATCATATCTTCAAGTTGCATCGCACCAATAACGAATTTTGTTAAAGTTTTATGTAAACCGTTCATCCCACCTAAAACTTGTCCATCAACTATGTTAACAATTTCCGCAAAGGTTAATCGCTCAATATTTTCTTTCTTTTTCTTTTCAATACGGATTGTTCCAACACGCTCGATAGAACTTACTAAGCTACGGTTTTCAGCTTCTTTAATAGCACGGTAGGCTGTACCTTCACTAACTCCCATATCTTTTGCTATTTGTCTAACAGAAATTTTATCTCCTACTGGTAAAGACTCAATATATTGTAATATTTTTTCATGTTTTGTAGACATGTCATCACCTAATTTCCAAATTAGTTCCTTATCTATTAGTGTAACATATTTCATCTATGTATTGACATAAGTGGATTACCTATTACTAATGTACCAAATCAAAGAAAAAAGAGAAAGTAACATCAAAGCTTCATTATCACTTTTATGTTACTCTCTCTATGAACTATTAAATTTCTACTTTTTCGCCTGGAGCTAATATTTGTACTTTTGCATCCTTTACTAATTCCTCAAACTTATTAGGGTCTTGTTCAATCACTGGGAATGTATTGTAATGAATTGGTACAACTACTTTTGGTTTTAATAGGGAAACAGCATATGCAGCATCCTCTGGCCCCATTGTAAAGTTATCCCCAATAGGTAAGAAAGCAACATCGATTGGATGTCGATCACCAATTAACTTCATATCTCCAAAGAGTGCAGTATCCCCAGCATGATATATTGTTAATCCTTCTGCGGAGAATAGTATTCCTCCCGGGTTACCTGCGTTAATAATCTCTCCAGTTTCAGTTTCATATACTGAACCGTGAAACGCGAGTGTATACTTTACTTTTCCAAAATCAAATTCATAAGATCCGCCAATTCCCATGTTGTGAACATTAACACCTTGAGTTGCTAAATAGTTTGCCAGTTCATTTGGCGCTACAACTAGTGCATTTTTATCTTTAGCTAATTCAACTGTGTCACCAACATGATCATTATGTCCATGCGTTAACAAAATAGCATCTGGCTTTTCTTCCTCTACCTTTAAATCTGTTAACCCATTGCCACGAATAAATGGGTCAATAAGAATTTCTTTACCATTCGTTTTAATTTTTACAACTGAATGACCATGATATGAAATTTCCATTAAATATCCTCCTTACAGTTATTCATTGATTTATTTCTCTCTAAAAACAAATATCCCTTCTATTTTGTTATAATATATTAGAATTTACTATTTTATTCCTAGCCAAATGGAGGGTCAAACTTTGACAAAGATTAAACAAATTCAATCCTATTTAAAAGAAAAGAATCTGGATCTGGCTTTTATTACAACTCCTGACAATGTATTTTACTTCTCTCAATTTAAGAGTAATCCTCACGAACGATTACTTGGGGTGTTAGTTTTTCAAGATGTAACACCTGTATTAGTTTGTCCAAAAATGGAAGTACCCGATGCTATCAATTCCGGCTGGCAGTATGATGTAATTGGTCATTTAGATACCGATCAGCCATTTGAACTAATTAAAGAAAAGGTTCAATTAAACAATATTACTGTAAATAACATGGCCATTGAAAAAAGTCATTTAACCGTTGAAAGATTAGAAGCTCTCCAGCAAGTTTTCCCAAAAGCAAGTTTCACTAGACTAGATGAAAAAATTAATGAAATGCGTGTTATTAAAGATGAAGTTGAACTTGAAATAATGCGTGAAGCGGCTCGACTTGCAGACTATGCGGTTGAAGTTGGAGTGAAAGAAATTGCTGAAGGTAAAACGGAAATGGAAATATTAACAGCTATTGAAAATACAATAAAAGAAAAAGGTTACAGTATGTCCTTTGACACTATGGTATTGTCAGGCCCTAAAACTGCTTCACCACACGGTAACCCTGGTAATCGCAAAATTCAAAAAGGTGATCTAATATTATTTGATTTAGGTGTAGAATATAAAGGATATTGTTCTGACATTACAAGAACTTTCGCTTTTGGTAATGTATCAGATGCTCAAAAAGAGATTTATCAACTAGTTAGAAGTGCGAACGAAAAAGCAATTGAAGCAGTGAAGCCTGGTGTCCGTGTTATGGACCTTGATAAAACAGCTCGTGATATTATTACTGAAGGTGGTTATGGTGAAAATTTCACTCACCGCCTTGGCCATGGTCTTGGTATTTCAGTGCATGAGTATCCTTCTGTAACTGGTACAAATGAATTACAACTAAAAACAGGAATGGTCTTTACTATCGAACCTGGAATTTATAACGACATTGCCGGAGTAAGAATTGAAGATGATGTTGTTGTTACAGAAACTGGTGTTGAAGTTTTAACAAAATATCCAAAAGAATTAATAATTCTATAAAATTGAAGACTTAAATAATAAAGGTGACGAGAATTTTCATTCTCGTCACCTTCTTTTATGCATTAAGACGTAGATTTTCTTCCAAGATATGCTTCAACAACTCTTGGATCCTCTAATAGACTTTGTGCACTACCTTCAATTATTATTTTACCGGTTTCCATGACATAGCCATAATCAGCTATTTTCAATGCCTGTTTTGCATTTTGCTCAACTAGAAGAACTGTTGTACCAGCTTCATTTATTTCTTTAATAATTTTAAAGATATCAGCAACAATCAATGGTGCTAATCCCATTGAAGGTTCATCTAATAGTAACAATTTTGGTTTTGACAGTAGAGCCCTAGCGATAGCTAACATCTGTTGTTGACCACCAGAAAGAGTACCAGCCATTTGAGTTTGTCTTTCTTTTAATATTGGGAAACGTTGCATGACGTCTTCAATATCGTTTCGTACGTCTTTATCATTTCGTTGATAAGCACCCATTTCCAAATTTTCTAGTACTGTCATCGAAGTTAAAATCGCACGACCTTCAGGAACTAAAGATATACCTTTACGTAACAATTGGTCTGGACGTAAGCCTGTGACATTCTCACCATTAAATTCGACTGAACCATTTTTAGGTTTTAAAAGACCTGCAATCGTCTTCATAGTCGTTGATTTTCCGGCACCATTTGCACCTAACAAAGTAATGATTTTCCCTTCATTTACTTCTAAATCGATTCCTTTTAGTGCTTGAATTTGACCATAAAATGTTTCAACATTTGTAAGTTTAAGCATCTACTTCATCCTCCTCTTTTCCAAGGTAGGCTTCAATAACTGCTTCATTATTTTGAATTTCGTCTGGAGTACCTTCTGCTAGTTTTTCACCGAAGTTTAATACAGCGATTCGATCACATAATTTCATAACAAGTGGCATGTCGTGTTCAATAATTAACACTGTAATACCTCTTGATTGCACAGTTTTTATTAGATCATATAAACTATCAGTCTCATTTTCATTCATACCTGCTGCAGGTTCGTCTAATAATAGTAGACTAGGATTACTTGCTAAGGCGCGTGCAATTTCAAGTCTTCTTTGCTGTCCGTAAGCTAAGTTCTCTGCAATCGTATCTTTATGTTCTAGAAGACCTACTAAATCTAGTAATTCTTCAGCCTTTTCCTTTAATAATTGCTCTTCTTTGCGTTGTGCTTTTGTACGAAAAACACTACTAAATACGCCAGATTGTGATTGGCTATGTCCACCAACCATTACATTATGTAGTGTAGACATTTGTGAAAATAAACGGATGTTTTGATACGTACGACAAATCCCTTTTTCTGTAATTTTATAAGGTTTTAATGCCGTTATATTTTCACCATTAAATATGATTTCACCTGAAGTGGGTTCGTAAATATTCGTAATCATATTGAACATTGTTGTTTTTCCGGCACCATTAGGACCAATTAGACCGAAAATTTCACCTTTATTAATTGAAAAAGAAACATCCTTTAAAGCAGAGATTCCGCCAAAGTTTTTTGTAATTTTTTTCAATTCTAAAACCATTAACGAACCCCTCCTTTTGAACGTTTAAATTTAAACTTTTTAAGTAAATTTGCATCAAGAATACCTTGAGGACGTACAGCCATTAAAACAACTAGAAGGATACCGTAGATAATATAACGGAACTCACTTACAAAACGTAATACTTCTGGCATTAATGTTAAGAAGAATGCACCAAATACAGAACCAATTATTACTTCACTACCACCAAATACAGTGAAAATTAATACTTCAACAGCACGGTGATAAGAGAAGTCAGCTGGAGAAATATATCCAATTACATGAGCAAATAATGCACCAGCTAGTCCTGCAAAGAATGCACCTTGTGTAAATGCTACTACTTTATAATGAGTAATATTTATTCCCATAGATTCTGCTGCTCTATCATCCATATTAATAGATTGTAAAGCTCGTCCAACACGTGAATTTTGTTGACGAATAACAAACCATAAAATCGCGATTACTAAAATTAGTAACACTAAGAAAATAGATAGAAACACAAATTGATTGTTTCTAATACCGATCATTGCTGGTTCAAAACCTAGGCCACGTGAAAACTCTAAAATTTCCCTACCTAATTGTGGAATTCCTGTTAAGCCAACTGAACCCTTAGTTAAAGAATCCCAGTTCACGAAGATTACACGGATTACTTCCCCAAGACCTAATGTTGCAATAGCTAAATAGACACCTGAAAGTCTTAAAGAAGGAATCCCAACAATCACTCCTAGAATACTTGCTGCTAATGCACCAGCGATAACCCCTACAAAAATTGGTAAATCAAAATGGATTGTAAGTAATGCTGATGTATAAGCTCCGACACCCATAAATCCAGCGCTTCCTAAAGAAAGCTGACCAGATGATAATGGAACATATACACTAATCGCTAACATAATATTAATTAAAATAAACGACCCTATTTGTAAATAATAGGTATTTAAAATTTCTCCTAACAAGTGATCACCTTCTTTCTTGAGATACCTTTGAACCAAAGATACCTTGTGGACGTAATAATAGGATGACAATAATCATAATAAATGCGATTGCATCTCGGTATCCTGAATCTCCGTATGCAACTAGCATCGTTTCAGATAAACCTAAAATTAGGCCACCAACCATTGCACCTTTTACATTGCCCATACCACCTAAAATGATAATCGCTAGCCCTTTTAACCCCATTGACAATCCCATTTGTGGACTGACTGAGTTAAACGCCATACCAACTAAAATACCTGCAATACCACCGATTGCAGACGCAACAACAACTGTTAGTATAATAATTTTCTTTGTATCTACTCCTAGAATACTAGCTGTTTCTAAGTTATCTGCTGTTGCTCTTAATGCCTTACCTGCTTTTGTCTTCGAAAGCCAAACCGTTAAACCAATCATTAATAGAATTGAAATGACGAAAATAACAATTTGAACTAGATAAACAGTAATTGATCCTATATTAATACTAATTTCTGAAAATGATGTGTTGAATGGTTTATTCCCAGCACCAAAAATGTGATGTGAAAGATTCTCCAACAATATGGACACACCGATCGTACTAATTAATGGCGCTAAATGTGATACACCCTTTTTTCCTCGTAAAGGTCTTAAAGTAAAACGTTCTAATAAGTAGCCTAATATACTTGTAACTACAATAGCCGCTATAAATGCCAACCAAAGAGGCCATCCAAGCACTCCAGTTGTTGTTACTCCTACAAAAGCACCAACCATAAAGATTTCACCATGTGCCATATTGATAATACCTAGCACACCAAATACAAGGGTAAAACCGAGTGCTATTATTGCATAAATACTACCTAACGTTATCCCGTTAATTATTTGTTCTAATAGCAATTTAAATCATCCTTTAGTTAATTTGATTACCCTAGCAAACACTTATTATGTAGATTGGTTCTCGCAATGACTTACGAGAACCAATAAGGTTATTGATTATTCAAATTCAATGAATTTACCGTCTTTAATCTCAAGGACAGTAACATCCATAATTACATCTCCAACTTCATCGAATGAGAATTTCCCTAAGATACCTTCAAGATCTTTTGTTTCTGCTAAAGACTCTCTAAATGCTTCACGATCGGAACTACCAGCTCTCTTTAATGCGTCAGCATAAATGAATAAAGCATCGTATGCTTGTGCAGCAAATTGGTCAGGTTTTTTGCCGAATTCTTTTTCATATTTTTCATTGAATTCGACAATTTTTGGATCTGATGATTCACCAAAATATGGAGTTGCAACGATTAAACCGTTTGCTGCATCACCAGCAATTTCAATCGCTTGTGGTGAGTTAAAACCATTTCCACCTACAAATGGAATTTCGATACCCATTTTACGAGCTTGGTCCATAATTACAGCACCTTCGTTATATAAAGCAGATGCTAATATTAAATCTGGATTTGTGTTTTTAATTTTTGTCAATTGTGCATTGTAATCACTTTGACCTTCTTGATATGTTTCAATAGTTGTAATTTCAAGTCCCATTTCTTTAGCTGTTCTTTCCATTACTTCGAATCCGCCTTTTGTTAAAGCGTCGTCATTTCCATAAATCATAGCAACTTTTGTCGCCCCAGTTCGTTCAACAGCTTTTTCAATCGCTGCAGGGATTGCTAATGATTCTGGAACTGCATTTCTAAATACGTAATCACCAATTTCAGGAATACCATCAACAGTAGTTGAAGTACCTAAAATTGGAATACCGTTCAAATCAACTTCTGGTGCTACTGCAAAAAATTCAGTACTTAATGTCGGTCCAATAATTGCAGTAATCGAATCATCACTCATAATCTTTTGAGCTGCGTTAAGTGCTTGATCCGCTTTACCTGCAGAATCCTCAATAACTAATTCAATATTTACTTCACCAAGCGCATTGATATCTTGTTGCGCTAACTTCAAACCATTAGTAATAGCTTCACCGTAAGCAGCTCCAGCTCCAGTTAAATATGAAATAACGCCAAACTTAGCGCTTAATACTCCATCTTCACCTGTATTTGAATTCGATTCTGTTGTTGTATTACCGCCACCACATGCAGCAAGTAATAATAGCATAACAATTGATAAGATTGAGAATAGCTTTTTATTTAATTTTCTCATCAATAATATCCTCCTTAAATAGTTTTTGTTTTTCATTTATATAAAACAATATAACTATTTAAGTACATTTAGAGGAAAAAGTAAATGGTATTTTTATAATTTTAGATATTTTCTGATAAATTCCATTTTATGTTATCCTCATATAATGTTAGTGAAAATTCTACTTAATGACGCTTTTTTCTCTTTAACGACTTATTATTTCTATTTCACCTCACTGAAAAAATCATAAAAAAAAGCTATTTAAAGAGATTTTTTTATCTCTTAAATAGCTTTTTTCTACTTATTTACTTACTAGTGTATCGCCTTTTAATAAAGTTTCAACAGGGACATAATCGCGACCTTGGTCGATAGCCACTGCTTGATAAACCACTTTACCTTCTAATGTGTTAATACCTTTTCTTAATGCTTCATTATCAAGGCAAGCTTGTTTATATCCTTTATTTGCAATTTGTAAAGCGTAAGGTACTGTATTATTAGTTAATGCAATTGTTGATGTACGTGGTACAGCCCCTGGCATATTCGCAACAGCATAATGAACTACTCCATGTTTAGTGTAAGTTGGATCATCATGTGTCGTTACTTTATCTGTCGTTTCGAAAATACCGCCTTGGTCAATTGCGATATCAATAATTACAGAACCTGGTTTCATCGATTTAACCATTTCTTCAGTAACAAGTTTTGGAGCTCTTGCACCAGGAATTAAAACCGAACCAATGACTAAATCGGATTCTTTTACCGATTCTGCTATGTTAAATGGATTTGATATTAATGTTTGAACAGATGAACCGAAAATATCTTCTAGTTGACGTAAGCGTTCTGGACTTACATCTAAAATTGTTACGTTTGCTCCCATTCCCACAGCAATACGTGCAGCATTTGTTCCTGCTACACCACCGCCAATAATTGTAACCTTTCCTCTTTGTACTCCAGATACTCCACCTAAAAGAATTCCTTTTCCACCATATAATTTTTCTAAATATTGTGCACCAATTTGCACAGACATTTTACCTGCTACTTCACTCATCGGTGTAAGTAATGGTAATGATCTGTTCGGTAATTGAACTGTTTCATATGCAATTCCTACCACCTTTTTCTCTAACAAGCTTTGCGTTAATTCTAACTCAGGTGCTAAATGTAAATATGTGAATAAAATTAAGCCTTCATGGAAATAGTCATATTCGCTTGCAATTGGTTCTTTTACTTTCATAACCATCTCTTGTGCCCAAGCTTCTTTCGCCGAATCAACGATGACTGCTCCAGCAGCACGGTAATCATCATCAGTAAATGAGGATCCTAATCCAGCACCCGTTTCAATAAATACTTCATGACCTGCAGATGTTAAAGTAACAACTCCAGCAGGCGTCATTGCTACACGATTCTCGTTGTTTTTTATTTCTTTTGGTACCCCTATTTTCATCGCCATTCCTCTTTCCCTATGTAGTTATGTGTTACGACAATTCCATCTTATCAGTATTTTCTGATTTTGGAAATATAGTTTTCTAAATTTTGATGTTTATTATTGTCCGAATAATAGAAATATTGTAAGAGAAGCGGCAAACTATAATATTTACAATAATTTGTATCTTTTGAGAATGTTTTGTGAATATTAAATTTACTTTTCTACAATTAGTTTTCATTAGTATGCGATTTGATATAATTAAAGTATAAAGAAGGAGGAGTATATTATGACTCAGTACAAAAGTATCGTAGTTGCGGTAGATGGCTCTAAAGAAGCAGAATATGCATTTAAAAAAGCCGTTGATGTGGCAAAACGTAATGATGCATCAAAACTGAATTTAGTTAACGTAATTGATACTCGTTCATTTGCAGCGATTGAAGCTTATGATCGCTCTATTGCTGATCGTGCTCAAAATTTTTCTGAAGATTTGTTAAATGAGTATAAAAAACAAGCAGAAGAAGCTGGTCTTAAAAACGTAAACATCATTATTGAGTACGGTTCACCAAAAGCAATCATTACAAAAGAACTTTCAAAAGTTGTTGAAGCTGATTTAATCGTATGTGGTGCTACAGGTTTAAATGCTGTTGAACGTTTCTTAATTGGTTCTGTTTCAGAAGCAATCGTACGCTCTGCAAAATGTGACGTATTAGTAGTTCGTACTCCTGACACTGTAGAATAACTTTAAAAACCCCTTTAGGGCAACATGGCCCTAAGGGGGTTTTTTCTATCGCACTGAAATTGAATATAAGAATTCATATAACAGGATTATTTATTTTCTTTCCAAATTTGAACTTTTTCAAAAAATGCAGCCAATGCTTGTTTATTTGACATCGTTGGTACTTTAGCTAATAGCACTTCACGGGGAGCACTGTATTCCTTACTCTGCTTTTGAACAATTAGTATACTCTTTTCTAATGCTTTATTTGCAAATAGTCCATTAGGCAATTGAATAACCGCTTGTATCCATGTATGCTTTTTTAAATATTTATGTAGCTCTTTTGATTGCTCTGATTCAAAAAGGTTCGCAGGTATTAAGAAAAATAGGTACGCTCCCTCTTTTGAATGGTTAATTGATTGTTCGATAAATAAATGATGTGCATAACTCATTCCCTCATGGGCACACAATTCATAATCTATTGCTACCTCTTCGTTCGGGTAATAACCTACAGGCAAATCGCAAACTACTACATCAACTGGATCTACCAACATTTTTTGCAACGCATCTTGATGATAGAGCATTAATGGTTGTTTCGTTAATTCGGCTGTATCTGCAGCTAATCGGATTAACATTTCATCCACTTCAATTCCAGTAGCGAAAGTTTTTCCATCTAACAAATTCATAACAGTTAATAATAAATTTCCTGTTCCAACTGCAGGATCAAGTATTGAAATCGGTCCGTTTTTTAATTTTTCTTCCATGAATTGTTCAACAAAATAGCCAACTAATAATCCAAGGGTATCAGGTGTCATTTGATGATTTGGTTGAGAATTTTTTCTCATTCCTTTTAAAATCGCTAATTGTATTGCTTTTCTAATTTCTTCTTTGGTTGCATCTTTAAAAGACCAATCAATCTTTCCATCAAGTATATCTTCAAGGGTATGTAACACCCCTTCTAAATAGGTGAAATCACTATTTTGTTCATATTGCTCTGAAGTTTCATTGATCGTTGTAAAGATTTGTTCTAATTTATCCATAATTTACTCCTTTGAAACGAACAACCCACTCGTAAAAATCTAGTCGAGTGGGTCCGTAAAATACCAAACAAAAGTTGTAATTGCATTTAGTTAGCTATGTTACAATTATTTTGCTAAAGCTGCCTTCACAGCATCAATTGCTGCCTCATAGTTCGGGTGACTTGTTCCTTCTGGTACGTATTCAACATATGTAACTTTTCCTTCACGGTCAATTACAAATACAGCACGAGCCAGAAGACGAAGTTCCTTCATGTGCACTCCGTAAGCTTCACCAAATGATAAATCCTTATAGTCTGATACTGTGTGCACACCTTCAATTCCTGCTGCCGCACACCAACGTTTTTGAGCAAATGGTAAATCTACAGAAACTGTATAAAATGCTACGTCTCCACCAATACTCGCTACCTCTTCGTTAAAACGACGAGTTTCCGCATCACATACACCAGTGTCTAATGAAGGAACAGAAATAATTAATCGAACTTTTCCTTCTGAATCTTTTAATGTAACAGGTGACATGTCATTTGCTAATACTGTAAAATCAGGTGCTTGGTCACCTACTTTTACTTCACTACCTACTAAAGTGATTGGATTGTTTTTAAATGTTACTTGTACCATTATATTCGCCTCCCTTTCTGTAATCATCTTACTAAAAGGTATTTCATCTTTGCAAATAAGTTAGCTTGATTATGGGAAAAATCATCCAACAATCGGACTGTCTAAAGGAACTGGTTTAACATTGTCCTGTTTCTTTTTAATGTATACATTTTCTTGCACGACAACAGTTTCGGCAAAATAGTCTGCTAAACTATTGTTTTTTGGCATAAAAACGACAAGAAGGTATAATATCCATACAGTATTATTAATAAACCTTCCAATTAGCTCACGAAAAATAACAGTAACCCAATCTAATTTTTCTCCATCTGACTTTTGTACTTTTATACCAAATATCATTTTGCCTAGCGTTTGCCCAAAATATTTTGTCATCAATATGAAATAGCTAAAGTAAAAAATTGTTGAGATGATTGATATGGGTGCAAAGTAGCGAGTATCCGTTAAATTCAAATCAAACACTTTAAAAATAGGATATACAACAATCCCTATCATCGCCGAAACAATACCTTGATCAATAATAAATGCAAAGAAACGCATCCAAAAGCCAACTGTTTTTTCTTCATATTCTTCTACAGGCTTGGCTACTATAGTTTGCTGGGCTTCTGAGGAATGGTTCATTCCATTTACATCTTCCATGTTAAGTAACCCTCCTTAAAATTCTCCATAAAGATACATCAACCTAGGAGAATTCGATGAATTCATTAGTTTAGTGATCATCTGTTGTTCAACAGAAGGACCGAATAATGACCCAAGTTTCATACTTAAAAACGAACGAATACCACCAGTATTTACTTTATATTCAAAAAGTGTTGCATTTTGCAATCCATAATCAGAACGTAAACTTGCAATTGTATCGTCTAAACCACCTAATTCATCTACTAAGCCAGCTTTAACCGCTTGAGATCCACCTAAAATACGTCCATCTGCAACCGCTTTAACTTCTGCTTCACTCATTCCACGGCCTTCCTCAACAACATCAACAAATACTTCGTAGGAATCGTTAATCATTTCCTGCATCATTGCTTTTTCTTCTTCCGTTGATGCTCTTGTACCACTAAACATGTCCTTATGTTGACCAGATTTAATAGTTTCAAATTCAATACCAAAGTTCTCAGCAAGTTGTGAAAAATTATAACTAGACATAATTACACCAATTGAACCTGTAATCGTCTCTCTATGAGCATAAATTTTATCGGCTGGTGCAGCTATATAATAACCACCTGATGCCGCCATTGAACCCATTGATACATAGATTGGAATATTTCGCTCATTCTTAATTTGAACTAATTTTTTATGAATTTCTGCTGATTCAATAGCTCCACCACCTGGTGAATTTACTGTAAGTACTATAGCTTGTACAGTTGGATCTTGCAAAATTGTATCAAGTTGTTTTAAAAATAATTGATGGTCATACTCAACTTGAGACCAAATATTGCCAGAACCAACATCTTGAATGACTCCATCCACTGTTAGTAATGCTATTCTTTCTGTTATATTCCCACTCTCAATTACTTTTTCATTTAGAGCAATAGTTGTCTCTTCTGAAACAGTTGATATTAAATCAGAACTAAAAAAGCCAATTACGGCATTTAATCCTATTGAGAAAATAAATAAAAAAGCTGCAATAATAATTGCAATCCATCGTTTAGTATTCATTAAATGAATCCCTCCTCATTAAAATTCTACGAATGGAATTGTATAATGTTTCAAAAAGTTTAAGAATTTAATTAAGGCTGTCCAGTGAATTGTTCTATCTGGACAGCCTTAAAATTAATATATTTTATTATTTCCTAAAGAATGATTACTACTTTACTGTTTCATTAAATTCTTTTTGTCTTAACTCAATTCGACGAATTTTCCCTGATGATGTTTTAGGTAATTCATCGATAAACTCAATTGCTCTTGGGTATTTATATGGAGCTGTAATTGTTTTCACATGATCTTGTAGTTCTTTAACAATTGTATTACTAGATTTCAACTCTGGATCACGTAAAACAACGAATGCTTTTACAATGTGACCGCGAATTTCATCGGGACTTGCAACGACCGCACATTCTTTTACAGCTGGGTGTTTTACAAGAGCATCTTCTACTTCGAATGGTCCGATTGTATAACCAGAAGAAACAATTATATCATCACCACGTCCTTCAAACCAGAAATACCCATCTTCATCTTTATACGCACGGTCACCAGTTAGGAACCATTCACCACGATATTGAACTTTTGTTCTTTCAGGATCATTTAAATAGCCTTTGAATAATGCTGGTGTAGAAGAATGAACCGCAATATCCCCTACTTCCCCTGAATTTGTTGGTTCGCCTAAGTCATTAATTACTTCAACTAGGTTACCTGGAGTTGGTTTTCCCATAGATCCTGGTTTTGACTCCATACCGATTAATGTACCGACTAATAATGTATTTTCAGTTTGTCCATATCCATCACGAACTTGTAGTGAGAACACTTCTATAAATTTGTTAATTACTTCACTATTTAATGGTTCTCCAGCTGATACAGCACTTCGAACACTTGATAGATCATAATTTTCTAATCCATCTACTTTTGCCATTAATCGATATTCTGTTGGTGTACAACATAAAACATTAATTTTATGATCTTGTAGCATTTGTAAATATTGTTGTGGATCAAATCGACCGATATGAACAAATGCAGTTGCCCCACTACCTAATACCGCTAAAAACGGACTCCAAATCCATTTTTGCCATCCAGGTGCAGCTGTAGCCCAAGCAAGGTCACCTTCTTTTACCCCAAGCCAATGAGCTGCTGTTGTACGTAAGTGAGCATATCCCCAACCATGAGAGTGAACTACACCTTTTGGATTTCCAGTAGTACCACTTGTGTATGAGAGGAAAGCTATGTCCGAGTCTTTCGTACGATTCCCTTCAAATTCTTCAGAAGCTTGTTCCATTTCAGATTGCATTGAAATCCAAGAACCTTGGGAACTTCCAAATACTAGTTGTTGTAAACCATTTAAATGTTCTACTTCATCAAATTGTGATAACTCTTTCTCAAATGCAATGACAGCTTTAGCACCAGAATGAGTAATTCGATAATCAATATCTTTTGCTCTTAACATTTCTGAACTTGGAATAATTGTAATTCCAGCTTTTAATGCGCCAATATAAGTTATGTATGCCTCAACAGAACGAGGTACCATTACTAATGCCACATCACCTTTTTGTAAACCTTTATTAGTTAAAACATTAGCTACTTTGTTAGCTTGTTTAATTAAATCTTTATAAGTAATCTTTTCAATTTCTCCATTTTCATGGTGAACCATTAATGCTAATTTTCCTTCTTCACTAGCAAAACGTTCTATTTCGTCTACGATGTTATAGTTTTCTGGAGCTAATAAATCTTCTCTTTTCATTCCATACTTCCCCCAATTCTAATTTACTTTTTGCAATTTTATATATGATTTTTGCCGGAAATTTAGACATAAAGTAAAAGTCTATCCAAAGGTGTTTTCAATAATTACAAAAATAATTATAACCTAATTATATACCAAGGTTTTAGGAGTAGGTACTATTTTTTCAGAAAAATTTTTTCTCCATTTTTTTTTTAGAGTAATATGAAATAAAAAAACACAAAATAAAGAGCTAGTAGCTTTCGCTACTAGCCCTTTTAGTCATATTATTGACCTTGAGTACCACGTAATTGTGATTCAGCCATTTGCACTAGGCGTTTAGTAATTTCTCCTCCAACTGATCCGTTCGCACGAGATGACGCATCTGGTCCGAGTTGAACACCAAACTCTTGTGCAATTTCATACTTCATTTGGTCTAATGCTTGGTTAGCACCAGGCACTAATAATTTGTTTGTATTTCTGCTATCGTTTGTTGCCATGTCTCTCACCTCCTTGTGCATTTAGATTGTGCCGAAATCATTTTTTAATACACAAAAGGTTAGAGGAAATATGTGCTTGTATTTCTAATTAGATGGTTATAAAAATGCGGTGTTTTTTTGTTACTGATTTATATATTAAAGTAGACCTTCAAACTTATCTTCTCTTGGTTTTGTCATCGGGAAGATATAAAGTTCACGATTTTTTACTGCTTTATCAATTAAATCATCAAAATCAGTAAAGCTTTCGTAATATTTAACTTTATCTACTTTTGGTTTAGTTTTTGGATTTGCAGGAGTAAAAATTGTACAACAATCTTCAAACGGTTGAATTGACGTTTCGTAAGTACCAATTTTTTCTGCAATATCAATAATTTCAAGTTTATCGTAACCGATTAAAGGTCTAAGAATCGGAGTTGTAGTAACATCATTAATAGCAGTTAAACTTTCTAATGTTTGGCTTGCTACTTGTCCTAGACTTTCCCCAGTTACAATGCCTAAAGCATCAATTTCTTCACGAACTCTATCTGCGATTTTCATCATCATTCGGCGTGTTGTTGTCATTAGCATATTTTCAGGAACACGATCTTTAATAAGAACTTGTATATCTGTAAATGGAATGACATGCATTCTTATTTTATAACCAAATTTCGATAATTCGTTTGCAAGTACTTTTACTTTTTCAAGTGAATTTTGGCTTGTATATGGTGGGCTAAAAAAGTGAATCGCTTCTAGACGTACTCCACGTTTCATCATCATATAACCAGCAACAGGACTGTCAATACCGCCTGATAACATTAATAGTGATTTCCCGTTCGAACCGACTGGCATTCCACCAGCACCTTGAATAACTTGAGCCATCATATAAATAGCATCTTTTCGAACTTCAATTCGTAATTCCACATCGGGTTTCTTTACTTTAACAGTTAAATTTTGATAGTTACTTAGAACAGTTCCACCAATCTCACGTTGAATTTCATGTGATTCATGTGGAAATGATTTATCTGAACGTCTTACTTCTACTTTAAAAGTGATGTCTTGATCTTTAAAATCATTCATAATTTCAATTGCTAATGATTTCATAGCGTCCATATTTTTTTCGCATATTGCAACAGGACTAAATGATTGAATACCAAATACTTTCGGTAACTTTTCCATAATAATATCCATTTGCTCATTATTTTCAATTTGAATATGCATTCGATCTCGTTCTGTATGAATCTTCAACGGAGCAATTTCGTTGAATGTATAACGGATATTATCACGGAGGCGGTTAATAAACTCTTTTCGATTTCGACCTTTTGTTGATAATTCTCCGTATCTTATTAATACTTCTTTCCATTTCATTTGTAGTTAACTCCTTTTAAGTCCTTAATGACTTTTGCAAATTCTTCTTTAAATTTTTCAATTTCTTCATCTGTATTAAATGCCCCAAAACTTAAACGGATCACTCCATCTTTAAATTTAGGTGCTACATTTATTGCTGTTACTACATGACTTGTTGTCTTCTGTTTTGAAGAGCAAGCACTTGATGTAGATACGATAATTCCACGTTCTTGTAAAGCATTAATTAATATTTCACCTTTTAAATCCTTCACACTAAAGGATAAAATATGATCTGCACCAAATTTGGTTGATAATAAGTGAATAACTTCTCCGAATCCAGTCAAAAACTTCATTAAATCCTCATGCCACTTTTTATATTTACTTTGTATAGCCTGTGCATTTTCAACTGTGATTCGAGCAGCCTTTGCAAAAGCAATTGCTTGCGGTACAGCAACAGTACCACTTCTTAAACCAAATTCTTGTCCACCACCAAGTATTAATGGAATGATGTTCAATTTCTGTCGGAAAACAATTACACCAGAACCTTTTAATCCATGAATTTTATGTCCAGAAACTGTTATAATATCTGGACCTTTGTCACCGTTAAATTTAATTGGTAACTTACCAAAACTTTGAACGGCATCTACATGAAAAACAGCACGACTATTTTCATGGATAATCTGTCCAGCTTCTTCAATTGGTTGAATCGCACCTATTTCATTGTTTACATGCATTATACTTACAAGAACTGTATCTTTTCTAACTCTTTGTTTTAAATCTTCAAGTGATATAGTACCAGTCTCATCTACATCTAAGTAATCGACTTCGAATCCATCTTTCTCCAAGGATTTTACTGCTTCTAAAACGGAAGCATGTTCGATTTTTGTAGTAATAATGTGCTTTCCTTTATGAGTATTTGCTTTAGAGACACCAAATATCGCAAGGTTATTTGATTCAGTGCCACCCGCAGTGAATATGACACATTTCTCTTCTGTATTAAAAATATCCGCTACTTGCATTCTAGCGCGATCTAATAATTCATTTACTTCCACACCAGCTTCATGAATTGATGCAGGATTTGCATAAAATTGTTCATTTACTTTTACGAATGTATCTAACACTTCTTTATATGGTCGTGTCGTTGCACTGTTGTCAAAATAAATCATATTTACCAACCTTTATTAATAAATTTCATAAGAATAGGCGTCGCTTAATAAAACAAGACGCCTTGCCAAAAGAAAATATAACATATTTAAACTATCAAAATAGTAAGCAATATTTGGTATAAAACAAGAAATGGCTGTCTAGAAAGTTTAGTTTCTAGACAGCCCTATCGTGAAACTTCAAGATGTTTGAGCTGAATATTAAGACTTAGAATATAATTCTTCTTGCACTAGTTCTTCAATTCGCCTTATTGCACCTGGTTCTGCTTGTTCAACAGCAGAAACCGCATCTTCTAATGCTTTCATATAGCGGAATTGGTGAAAAGCATCTTCAGCCTCTAATAACTTTTCATGAACTGTTCTATTCGATGCTCGGTAACGGTTTCCATATTGGATAATGCGCTCAATAAGCATTACATTTTCGATCATTTCTTGCGCACGTTCATCCACTTCTTGAATACATTGATTTGCATTTTGTAGATTTGCATTAACTAAATTCATATTCAGTGGAACTTCTTGTAAGCTTTGAATTACTAAGAAGACTTTCTCTTCTGCTTCTTCTAATCGGGCTTCCATATCTTCTGGAATTCCTGGAATATTTGCTTTTTGTAATTGTCGATCAATATTTTGTAATAGTTTCTTTAGTGAATTTAGTTGCTGACGTGCTTTATTTTCATCGATTCGCAAGTTTTTTAGTCGATTTGATAATTCTTCTTGCTGCACTTTAATTTGTTCTATCTCTTCACTAATTTCAATTAGTTCTTGTTGTAAACTAGAATAAGCAGATTGTTCCTCATGTACTCTTGTTGCTAGTATTTCAAATCGTTTTTGTATTATCTCTAGCTGCTTTAAACCAGCTTTCGGAATCTCGGCTTCTTCTTCTGAGATTCGGTAAGTTGTTTGTACATAAACAGCTTCCTCACTCACTTCTTTTGTTACACGTAATACATCATTTATGGATGTATATAAGTGATCGTAATTTTTATCAACAAAGTTTTTAGCAATAACTTCTTTTTCAAGTAGGTCATAGTAGTGGTCGATTTCATCATTAATTTTTTCAACCCGAGTAACTACTGTTGAAATGTTTAAATCTTTCACTTCTTGGTTCAGTTGCTCTAATTCATCTTCTAGTTTAGCAAGAGCATCATTTAATTCTAAATGATTTAAATAGTAGGAACCTTCTTCCATTTCTCGCTGACCATTTCTTAAATCATGGATTGCATTAGGGATTTTTGTATGTATATCCGTTATTACACTAGGTATTTCATTTATGAAATAATCAAACTGCTCAGCATCTGTATTTAGTGAAAGTACAACTTCACGGGCTTGTAGATAATTCCCTTCTTGTGTCAATGTTTCATATTGACTAAACCTTGTAGGAATTTCTTCAAGTTTCTTTTCTAATGCTGGTAGTGCTTGTCCAAAAGAATAAGGATGAGCAAGCAATGTTTTGCGTGCAGAGCGATAATATTCTTTTAGTTGTTCAACTTCAATACGATTTTTTTCTTCACTACCTACTAATTCTTCTAACTCAGTGATAATTTGATTTTTAATTTTTTCACATTTCTTTAAATATTCTTCTAGTTCTCTTTCAACCTTTGAAGCTTTTTTAAAATTAAAACGATCAATATAATCCTCAGCATCGAATAACATGGAATCCATTTTAATAATGTGGACATCAATCACTTCTGTCCATTGATCGCGCCATGATTCAAATAGTTTTTCAGTTTCACCATTCATATTCAACGCTTTTACTTTTGTTAGTTCTTCAAAGATAGGATAATGCTGAACTTGTAACTTATCTTTTTCTAATCGCTGTATAATGACATTATGTTTCCGTCTCACAAAGAGTCCTACAACAAATAATGCTATTAGTACGATGACAATAATGATGATATACTTCATCGTAAGCCCCCTATTCCAAATCACACAAATCGGCTAGTTCGTAACTATAATATACCATGTTTTGATTCATTTGTTGAATAAATTAAAGTAAATTAATTCAAGTTTAACTTTCTTTCGAAAAGGAGGAGTATCATTTTGAAAAAAGATGGGCATATTCATACACAATTTTGTCCTCATGGTACTACGGATTCAATTGAGCAATATGTTGAGAAAGCGATTCATTCTGGATTTTCAGAAATTTCATTTACCGAACACGCACCTCTTCCAACAAACTTTTCAGACCCAACACCGGATAAAGATAGTGGCATGAATCCGAAATTGTTACAAGCATATATTGAGACTTTGAGTGAAATAAAGTCTACATATGCCGATAAAATTAAAATTAACGTCGGCTTAGAAATTGACTATATTATTGGTTACGAAACTGAAACAAGAGCATTTTTAGATACTGTAGGGCCTCTTTTAGATGATGCAATTCTATCTGTACATTTTCTTAAATGGGAAGATGAATATTGTTGTATTGATTTTTCTAAAGAAGTATTTTTAGATTTTGCTAGAAAAGTAGGAAGTGTTCAAGAAGTTTACAATTTATATTACGAAACTGTAGAAAAATCAATTCATGCAAATCTTGGGAGATATAAACCAAAACGTATTGGACATCCAACACTTATTCATAAGTTTCAATTAGCTCATGGTGAAAAAATTGATGATACGACGAGAATAAAAGAAGTCCTTACTTTAATGAAGGAAAAAAGATTCGAATTAGATTTAAATAGTGCTGGCTTAAGTAAAAAAGATTGCAAGGAACCATATCCACCGTTACCATTAATTCATTATGCAAAATCCATTGAATTACCTATGATTTTTGGTTCAGATGCACACAGCGTCAATGATTTACATCAACATTATGAAGTATTATTTTCAAAATAAAGGAGCTTTAATATGTTCACAAAATTAAAATTTAGTGGGTCTACAAAAGAACAATATAATCTATTATCAAAACAACTTGATGCATTACTAGAAGGTGAAAACGATCTTATAGCAAACTTAAGTAATGCATCTGCATTATTAAATCAATTCTTAGACAATATTAATTGGGTTGGCTTTTATTTAATGAAGGATGGAGAACTTGTTTTAGGTCCATTCCAAGGACTACCTGCATGCGTTCGCATTGCTGTTGGAAAAGGTGTATGCGGAACTGCTGTTTCGAAAAAAGAAACAATTGTCGTTGAAGATGTCCATAAATTTCCTGGCCATATAGCTTGTGATGCTGCTTCTAATTCAGAAATTGTAATTCCTATTATTAAAAATGATGAAGTTCTAGGTGTTTTAGATATTGATAGTCCATCATTAAACAGATTTTCCGAAGAAGACCGCGAAGGTTTGGAACAGTTTATGAAAGTATTAACTAAACATTTATAAAAAAATGGCTGATTTGAATGTAACACATTCAAATCAGCCAAATTTTTTATAGTGTTTTTTCTAATTCTTCATCGTAAATATATACTCGGTTTTTACCATTATTTTTTGAATAATAGAGTGCAGTATCTGCTTGTAAGAAGATCGTTTGAAAATCAGGGCGTTCATCCTTATGCCATACAATCATTCCAGCAGAAATTGTCACGGTCGGGTTTGTCCCAATAGGAATCGTATCAACTATATTTTCTGCCAGTCGAATGGACTCATCGTCTAAAATATTTGGAACGTAAACCGCCATTTCTTCTCCACCCCATCGAGCACAAATCCCTCTAGTACCAACAATATCTAGAAGTAAATCACCAATTTGAATTAATACTTCATCTCCTACATGATGACCGTATGTATCGTTGACTCGTTTAAAGTTATCAATATCAACTAGTAAAAACATACCGGAATCATCTGTTTTTAATGATTTTTCAACAAATTGATCTAAATAACTTCTTGCATATAGTTTTGTTAAATGGTCATGGTCAACCATTTGTTGTAATTGACTTCTTAACATTGAGTTTGCGATTGCTAATGATGAATGTTGAATAAGTGACTGCATTAGTTTATAACTATCAAATGAGAAAAAGTAAGATTCGCTATGCAAAACAATGCTAAAGCCATAAATTCTTTGCTCTACAATTAAAGGTATTGCCATTAATGAATTATAGGGGACATCTTTTGAAATTAAACGATTAAAATCTGCTACAAATAATGAATCTTGAGTTTTATTAAAATGGTTAGATACATATTTTATATATTCCCGTCCCTTTGGCGTTTTAAAAAATTCGGTACATGCTTCCGTCAATTTGCATGTATTATTTTCAATGAACACAAAACATAGTTCCATAGGTTGAAAAGACTTGATTAGCTGTTTTTGTAATAGCTTCAACATGTCATTCATATTTAAATTCATATTTAATCGGTGGGACGTTTCATTAATTAACTGTAGATCACTTACTAAACGATGCGACTGATGATATAGCTTGGCATTTTCAAGCGCATTCCCTGCAGTATTTGCAAGCATACTTACAAAGTTTTTTTCAATTGGAGAAAAAACATATGAAATATGTGCACTTACTTGTAAAATGCCATAAATAGCTTGCCTTCCTTTAATAGGAGCATTGAGCAAACTATAATTTAAATCGCTAGCCTTTTCAGTTGTTATATTTCCTGAAACAAAAGCCTCAATAGTGGACGGTCTTTCAGTTAAATAATCAAATTGTTTTATGGAGATTGTTGTCTGCCGATCCTGGTCATTAGATAATATCAATTCAACTTGAAAAGTTGGGAAATTTTCTTGAATCGTATTTAATACGTTTTCTAAAATCATATTAATATCCATTGTGGAATGGAATAAATCTGTCATGTTGTACAATTTCCGATATTGATTTTCGTTTAATCGAATTTCTTTAGTTTTATTTAACATTTGTACAATATTAGAAATATTTTGCATTGTTTGTTCAAAATATTCTGTTTGAGTGAACTCTTTCCACTTACTACTTTCTTTTATTAAAAGTAAATTATTATTCTCATTTGGACCTTTTAATAAAATCATATGGGTAAGTTCTTTAAATTCTTCTTTTTCCTTTAATATATTAGGTAACTCGTTAACCGTTTGTTTAACAAAATACTTTTCTAATAAGGCACTTGGAATTCCACTATATCGAAGATCGAATGATACGTCATCATTAGGGCATATAAATTTGTTTCCATCGTATATGAGAAAATAACTATATTCAATATCAAGATAACGTTTTAAACACTTTTCAATTAGTTCAAATTGACTATTATTTATTGAAAGTTCATCTACAGATTTTGCACATATAGCAAGTAAATCTGATATTAAATGATTGATGGATTGTTGATGTACTTTCATAAAAACCACCTTTTCTAATAGGAAGTGGAACGAATTTTTATAATATTTCAACTAATATTTAAGTATACACTCTTTAAGTCTAAATGACTATAAAGTTTTTATTAAAAAATATACATATTTTAACTAATTCTACTTAGATATAAATGAATATCTATCAAAAAATATGGTATAAATTAATAATGGAGTACAAATGATTATTACTTGACACAAAACCTATAATAATTATACAATACTCCTTGTGTAAAATGAATGCAGCAGTTGTATAAGCTAGTTTGTATTTTATTCCTCTAAGATGATTAGACGGTGTATTAGTAACCCTTTACGGCTGCAAGGGCGAACCTACATGAAAATAAAATACCCATTAGTGTCGGGTACAACTGGTTTTCTTTGAACACAAAAAAACCAAATCTAAAGGAGGAGACACATTATGTCTCGTTATACAGGTCCATCTTGGAAACTTTCTCGTCGTCTTGGTATTTCTTTAAGCGGCACTGGTAAAGAATTAGAAAAACGCCCTTACGCACCAGGACAACACGGTCCAAACCAACGTAAAAAATTATCTGAATATGGTTTACAATTACAAGAAAAACAAAAACTTCGTCATATGTATGGTATGAGCGAACGTCAATTCAAAAACCTTTTCGATAAAGCTGTTAAAATGAAAGGTGTTGCTGGTGAAAACTTCATGATCCTTCTTGAAACTCGCCTTGACAACCTTGTTTACCGTTTAGGTTTAGCTCGCACTCGTCGTGCAGCACGTCAATTAGTTAACCATGGTCACATTTTAGTTGATGGCAAACGCGTTGACATTCCATCATTCAGCGTTAAACCAGGTCAAACGATTTCTCTTCGTGAAAAATCTCAAAACCTTGCTGTTGTAACTGAAGCAATCGAAGTAAACAACTTCGTTCCAGATTACTTAACTTTCGACGCTGAGAAAAAAGAAGGTACTTTCGTACGTCTTCCAGAGCGTTCAGAATTATCAGCTGAAATTAACGAAGCATTCATCGTTGAGTTCTACTCTCGTTAATTAAATTGCTTCAAAAGAAGCATTCAAAAAACCCTAGTATGGTCGATTTTAATCTACCTACTAGGGTTTTCTTTTTTCTTTTTGATTTTTTAGTTTAAATAGTTCAAAACTTTTCCGACAACTTCTTCTCCTGCATGAACCCATCTGTTTTTATTTATTATTGGAGCGTCCTTATCAAGGGGTTCTTGGAACTGACTAAACCCAGTTGCATCAAGTAAGGAACTTTCATCAAAATCAAGACCACAATGAACAACGTGTTTTATGACATATGGAGTTTGAAATTTAATTTCTGCGTTGTAAGAATCGAGTTCTCCATGTGTTACGACAAATGGTAATCTCAAATAGATTGTATCGCAGTCTTTTTTTACTAAAATTGTATCAAAAAAACCTCGATCATATTCCCAATACCCACCTAGGCAAAAGCCATGTGGTTTAAGTTTATCCCGTAAGTATCCAAATTTCGCTAGTTTGCCATCTAGTTCTGTTTGTAGTGTTAGCATTAATAATATCCGCCTCCGTAAAATTCTCATTTATAGGATAGACAAAAATAATTAAGCAAATACTTGATAATTTAGTAATTTTGAATAATATTCACTTGAAACAAATACCTTTTTAAGTGAAATACTCCAATTTTGCATCAGGGAAAAATTTCTCCATATAGGAATATAAATGTGATTTTATATCTTCTTCTTCATCTTTTTGATAAATATATTTTCCTATACCATATTTCCCCCATTTATATCTTCTTTTTTCTTCATCTAACTCTAGTTTAGTCATTGGATAGTTTTTCTCAATGACTCTTTTTGCTGGCTTTGTAAATCGATGTTGAATAAACTCAAAGGTTAAATCTTTCTTAGCTTCCGAAGGTAATTCTGCGGCTAACCGTTCGAACATATGATAATAGCCCTCTTCCCAACCTTCGTGGAGATAAATAGGTGCTACGATAAACCCAAGGGGATAACCAGCACGTGAAACTTTTCCCGCGGCTTCTATTCTCTTTTCTAATGGAGAAGTTCCAGGTTCAAAATTTTTAATAATAAAATCTGCATTTACACTAAAGCGGAATCTTGTTTTACCATTGTGCTTTGCATCTAGTAAATGATCCACATGGTGAAATTTTGTTACGAACCTTAATTTCCCAAGTTCAGACTGACCAAAGTGTTCGATTGCTCTTTTTAAAGTATGAGTTAGATGATCAATCCCAACAATATCAGATGTACAGGATGCCTCAAATCTTGTAATTTCAGGTGCACGTTCTTCCATATATTTGTCTGCCGCATCAAGAATTTCTTCCACATTAACATACGTACGTATATATGGCTTACTTCCCATTGTCGTTTGTAAATAACAATAATGACAATGGCCCATACAACCTGTAGCAAAAGGAATTGCATATTCTGCAGAAGGTTTCGATGTATCAAATTTGAGCGTTTTTCTAACTCCGACTACAAGTGTTGACTTTGCAACCCGATATTTTTGAAAATCATTGTCACCGGGTAGATTTCGAATTTGATTGTGTGAAGTAGTTTCACGTATTTCAATATCCATATTTTTAAACTTTTCATATAGTTCCTTCCCTAAAGGATACTCAAGGGCTTTCGGTTCAAAATATACGAGCCTTGGGGTAAATGGTTTCATTGAATATCCCCTTCTTAGTTATTTCCATAGTAATAATCGTACGCTTTGTTTGCTTCTTCCTCAGTTGCATACATGGCTAATTCATTGGTAATTGGATAATAGGTTTCATATAAAAACACAGCTAATTCTCCGTCTTTCTCAGGATTATTGACAACAGCAGCCTCCTGTATATTAGCTACATCTTGGGCATGTGGATTTCGATAAAACACGTAAACAATATCACCAGCCTGGTAAGCTTGATTTTCCATGCTCTCACCTTTTCTTAAAAAATTGTTGATAATAAAATTTTGGCTCTAAAAGTAATAATTATGTTTTCTTCATTTTGGAAAATTATTTAAGCAAAAAAAATAGGCCGATATCGACCTATTTCTCTTCTTCAATATTCGTTTCTTCTTCTAATTTTTCTACTTTTATATAATTAATTTGATGATCTTCTTTTTCGTGAATTGAAAATGCGTAACCAGCAAAATGTATACTATTTGGTTCTTCAAGATCCATATCTTGATTATAATACCATCCACCAATTGTATCGATATCATCGTTATCAAAGTCAATTTTAAGTAAGTCTTCTATATCGTCGAGTAATACACTACTATCAAAAATGTAAACTCCCTCATCTAAAATTCTTACATCTGCAATTTCATCATCATCAAACTCATCGTGGATATCTCCAACGATTTCTTCAATAATATCTTCTAATGTAACAAGACCCGCTGTTCCACCGTACTCATCTATTAGAATCGCAATTGGCGTTCGTTCTTTTTGCATTCGTACTAGTAAGTCATTAATCGGTATAGAATCAATTACTTTTATAACAGGATTGATAAATGTTTCTAAATTAAAAGTATCTGGTTTGATGCGATTATTCATTCCTTGAGTTAGGAAATCTTTAATATTTAAAAACCCAATAATGTTATCACGATCGCCTTCAAATATTGGATATCTTGTATATCTTTCTTCTGAAACTATCGTAAGTAGTTCCTCGAAAGAAACATCTTTATAAAAACCAACGATCCTCGTTCTAGGAACCATTATTTCACGAGCAATGCGCTCATCAAATTCAAACACATTATTTACGTAATTTAATTCGTTCTGATTGATTTCACCACTTTTATAACTTTCTGTGAGTAACAATCGTAATTCTTCTTCCGTATGGGAAAGCTCACTTTCACTTGCAGGCTTCATACCAAATATTCCTATTAATAAACGAGCAGATCCATTTAGGAACCAGATAAATGGGAAGAGAATCTTATAAAATACCATAATTGGTTTTGAAAACATTAATGTTACTTGTTCCGCTTTTTGAATCGCAACAGACTTCGGTGCTAATTCACCAACTACTACGTGGAAGAATGTAGCCAATGCAAATGCTCCAGCTATCGTAAAATAATGAACATAGTCTGGCCCAATACCTATTGATGCAAATAACGGATGCAATATAAATTCAAAGGTTGATTCACCAACCATACCAATACCTAACGCTGTAACTGTTATCCCCAACTGACAGGCAGATAAGTACTCATCAAGGTGAGAAGTTACATGTTTAGCTGCTTTTGCACCTTTAAATCCTTCCTCCACTAGTTGGTCAATACGAGAAGAACGAACCTTTACAATGGCAAATTCTGTTGCAACAAAAAATGCGGTCAAAATAATTAATATTACAAAAATGGTTAAGTTTAAAGCGGTCAACTATTTGTCTTACTTAGTGATAAGTAAGACTCCACCTCCTGAATTTTAAGTTTTTATTTTTAATATTCGGAATTTTACAAAATTTTAGTGTGTGGTCCCCATCAGAAACACCCCAATTCATAACAATCTAGTAAATAGAATAACGTGAAATCGGTACCAAATCAAACAATCTAGTTTAATGGTCAAAAAATCTCCTTTAAATCACATTTATTTTCATTATTTATAATCATTATTGAAACCTTTTTTATGTTATATCCGTATATATTTTTTCTCTTAACTTAGAAAAATGTTAAGCTCTAGATTAAAATTAAATATAAAAAAGACACAAGAATAAATAACATTATTCTCAACTTGTGTCTTTAAAATAAATACTATTCTCAAATGAACATATCCAAAACGATTATGCAAAATAAACCAACGATTGATACGATTGAAGTAAGTACAGTCCATGTTTTAAATGTTTTGCCAATTGACATGTTAAAGTATTCTTTTACAATCCAAAACCCTGCATCGTTCACGTGGGAAAAACCAACACTTCCTGCACCTGCAGCCAAAGTCATTAACTCTGGATTAGCACCAGTTACGGCTACAATTGGTGCGGCAATACCAGCTGCTGTCATACCAGCAACTGTTGCTGAACCTAGTGCAATACGTAATACCGCGCTTATAACCCAAACAAGTAAAATGGGTGACAATGCTGTACCTTCCATCAATCCAGCGATGTACTGATCGATTTCACTATCAATTAACACTTGTTTAAAGGCACCACCACCAGAAATGATTAATAAAATTAATGCTATACCGGCGGTTGCTTTAGCAAATGAATTCATAACCTTTTTCATGCCCTTACCACGAGCGATTCCCAAAGTGAACATCGCTACAATTACAGAAATTAATAATGCAGTACTAGCAGTCCCTATAAAATCAGTAAATGGTCGGATTGGTGAATTTGGCGATATGATTTCTACTAGTGATTTAATTGCAATCAAAATAACAGGTAAAATAGCTGTCAATATACTAACAGTAAAACTTGGAATTTCATGATTTCCAAATGCTATTGGATTATATAATTCTTTTGGTATTGTTACCTCTAAATCCTCTTTTTTAAAAACCTTTGTAAATAATGGTCCTGCAATAATAATCGGTGGGATCGCAATAATCACACCCCAAATTAATGTTTCGCCTAAGTTTGCGTTAAAAATTTCTGCAATAGCTGTTGGACCTGGGTGTGGCGGTACAAAGCCGTGCATTGTAATGAGCGCTGTTATTACGGGAATCCCTATGTATAAAATCGGAACACCTGCTGCTAAAGAAATAGTAAATACTAATGGTACGAGAACAACAACACCTGTTTCAAAAAATAGTGCAATTCCAACTACTGAAGCAGTGAAAACTGATGCAAATTGAACATGTTTTTTTCCAAAAGCGTTTAACATCGTTACCGCAATACTTTTTGCTGCACCTGAGTCAGTTATTAACTTACCTAAAACAGCCCCAAATATTATAATCATCGTAATACTTCCAAGAGTAGATCCAAGACCATTTTGAATGGATGTCATTGCTTCAGTGGGTGACATTCCTTCTAATATTCCAACAAACAATGATGCTATAATAAATGCCAAAAATGCATTTAACCTTAACACCATCATTAAAAGTAATAGTAGTGTAACTCCTAATATAATCGAAACGATTGACATAAAAATCCTCTTCCTATTAAAGATTTGCTACATTATAGCAAGTCCCTTGAATTCACTTATTAATAGAGATCAAATATCCTCATAAAAATTCTTTCACTATAGGATAAACCCTAGAATACCAACCTTACAATTATTTTCTTAACCTATAATAAAATCGGTCACTTTTTATAATTTCTTTCATTTGAAATTACACATATATTTATAAACTTATATTCTTAAAAACTTATTTAAAGAAATATGTTATATCTTACTTTTTAATAACAAAATCGGAAAAAGCCTTTTCATTTGATGAATACAAATTTATACTACAAATGGGGGAGTTTTTTACTATATAGGAGTCGATTAAATTGAAGAAAAAAGACATGCATGCATATACATACGCATATGAATCCATTAGAGATCAAATCTTAAATGGAGATTTTGAACCACATGTAAAGTTAACCGAAGAAATGCTTGCAGAAAAATTAGGAATTAGTCGAACACCAATTCGTTCTGCAATTGCAAAACTCGAACAAGAAGGTTTAATTCGAAACAAAAGAATATTTATACCTACCGAGAATGATATGCGACATATTTTCCAAGTACGCATGTTAATTGAAGGGTTTGCTGCAAAATATTGTTCAAGTTCCATAACTGAAGATGCATTAAATCGTTTGAAAGAATGTGTTGAAATTGGATTTAACGGAACAATTGAAGATATTATGCAAGCGAATCATGCATTTCACCAAATCATTGTACAGGAAACAAAAAATCCTATGATGATTGATATTATTGACAAAATGCAGTCGATTATATATTTATTTAGAAAAACAGTAGTTTGGCAAAAAAGACCTCATTTAATAGATGAACACGCAAACATTGTCAATGCAATTGAGGATAAGAATGGACAACTTGCACAAGATTTAATGGTTGAACATCTAAAAAAAGATTTAGAGTTTAGTATAAGTAGAATTAAATATTAACCCTTTTAACTTAAAAGGCGACTCAAAAAATTGAGTCGCCTTTTTAAAATCAAATTCGCCTTGGAGAATTTGCGCGCCCAGATTTTATCGAGCTTAGGCTAACAGGATGTTAGTCACTTAGACGTTGCCACAGGACGTGGCGCTCTTAGTCTAAGTTCATTTATTAAACCATTAAAAATCTGTGGCATCCGCCGGAGGCAACCTTCATTCAGCAAGGATATCCCTCACCGTATGGTAATCTACATACAATTAAAAATCATAATTTATAGAAATGCGACACTACTGCTGAATGGAGTTGAATTTCACCATATGATATTTTTTCTTACCTCTACGAATGATCGCAAATTCGTCTTCAAGTCGATCTTTGCTATCTACTACGTAATCTAAGTCTGTAATTTTTTCGCCATTAATTGAGATTGCGCCATTTGTAACATCTTCACGTGCTTGTCGTTTAGAAGATGAAATATTTGCTTCAACTAACACATCAACAATATTTTTATCTTCTTTAGGTAGTTCTGTTGATGGCACATCTTTAAATGCATTTTTCATTTCGCTAGCAGATAACGCTTTTAAATCACCAGAGAATAACGCGTCTGTAATGCGTTTTGCTGTTTCAAGCGCTTCATCTCCATGAATTAAACGTGTCATTTCCTCAGCTAATGCTTTCTGCGCTTTTCGTAAATGTGGTTCTTCTTGAACAGATACTTCTAAAGCTTCGATTTCTTCTCTAGATAAGAAAGTAAAGATTTTTAAGTATTTAACTACATCTGCATCCGCAGAGTTAATCCAGAATTGGTAAAATTCATATGGTGTTGTTTTCTCAGCATCTAACCATACCGCTCCACCAGCAGTTTTTCCAAATTTCGTACCATCCGCTTTTGTCACTAATGGTATTGTAATACCAAACGCTTTTGCATTATCATCATGTGTTTTACGAATAACTTCAAGACCCGTTGTAATGTTCCCCCATTGGTCGGATCCCCCAACTTGAATACGTACATCGTAATGATCGTATAAATGATTGAAATCTAGACCTTGAATTAGTGTATAGGAAAATTCTGTAAAGGAAATACCTGTATCAAGGCGAGAAGCGATTGTATCTTTTGCTAACATGTAATTTACGTTAATCAGTTTTCCGTAATCACGTAAAAAATCAATAACACTCATTTTTCCTACCCAATCAAAGTTGTTAACTAATTGAGCGCCATTCCCATCTTCACCAAACTCAAAAATTCGTTCCATTTGAGATTTTAGTCCAGCTACGTTACGAGCGATTTGTTCTTCAGTTAAAAGATTACGCTCTTCTGAACGACCTGACGGATCTCCAATCATACCTGTTGCTCCACCAACTAATAGAATTGGACGGTGGCCAGCTTGTTGGAAACGACGTAATGTTAAAAGGGGTACAATGTGGCCAATGTGCATTGAGTCAGCTGTTGGATCAACACCTACATATAAAGAAACCTTTTCTTCGTTTAATAACTTTTCCATTCCTTCAGCATCTGTTTGTTGATATAACAAACCACGCCATTGTAAATCTTCTATTAGTTTATTTGCCATGATAATTCCTCCTAAGCTTGATTTAATTACTATCATCATTGGTTAAAAAGAAATAATTCAACGAAAAATAAGTTGAGTTATTTATATTAAAAGTGTAGAAAAATATTTTATCTACAAAATAAAAAAGCCCCACATACAAATGAATCATTTGCATGCAGGGACGTTTAAATAATTTTAACGCGGTACCACCCGGCTTGAAGAATACTTTTATATATCCTTCCACTCGTAAATGTCTTATCGCGACATATTCGTCAAGCTCCAAGAACGTAATTCATATTCTCACTATGACTAGCTTCCACTAACCGCTAGCTCTCTTTACAGGGAATGAAAATACTACTTCAATCTTTTCAACACTTGAAAAAAAATATTATAATGATTGTTATTTTACTTGTTTTTTTTATAATGTCAATTAATTGATTACTGAATATTAGAATTATGCTATAATAGACAAGATTTTAGGGGGTCGATAAAGTGGATGAAATAAAAAAGCGTATCGAACAACTCAATGAAAAAATTGAACAACTATCTACTTCAGTGCGAACACGCCCACTTCGAATTGGTATAAGAGTTGTATGGAATTTATCATTGTTATTCCTTTTCATTATCATTATAGGTTTTGTTTTTGTCGGAGCAGTTGGTGCTGGCTATTTTGCATCATTAGTAAAAGACGAAAATCTACAAGCAAAAGACGAAATGTTATCACAAATTTATAATTATGAAGAGACGAGTGAAATTTACTTTGCGAATAATATTTACATAGGTAAACTTCGGACGGATTTAGAACGTCGCGAAACATCATTAGATCAAGTTTCACCACTCGTTATTAATGCTGTATTAGCAACAGAAGATGAATATTTCCGTGAACATAATGGAATTGTTCCAAAAGCAGTACTTCGTGGACTTTTACAAGACTTTTTAAATACGAGTCAACAAACAGGTGGTTCAACCTTAACGCAACAGCTTATTAAGAACCAAATTTTAACAAATGAAGTTTCTTATGAACGTAAAGCTAGAGAAATTTTACTTGCAGTAAGGCTTGAAAAGTTTATGACAAAGGATGATATTTTAGAGGCATACTTAAATATTATTCCATATGGTCGAAGTTCTTCAGGGCGTAATATTGCCGGTGTTGAAACAGCTGCAAGAGGTATTTTCGGTGTTAGTGCATCTGAGTTAACTTTACCGCAAGCTGCTTACATTGCAGGTATTCCACAGGCACCATTTGCTTATACGCCATTTACTCAAGCTGGACAATTAAAGGATGCTAAAGGTTTACAACCTGGAATCGACCGTATGAAGGTCGTATTATCTCGTATGCTTGAAGTTGGTTATATTTCTGAATCTGAATACAATCAAGCTATTAGTTATGATATTACAAAGGATTTCAGAGAACCTGAAAAACTGGCAAAGGATAGCTACCCTTGGTTAACATATGAGTTAGAAAATCGTGCAAAACGAATTATAGCTGGTATTTTAGCAGAAAAAGATGGCATTGATCCAAAACGTCTTGATGAAGAAGAAAACTTACTTGAAAAGTATATGATTCTTGCGGATCGTGATATTCGATCAAGTGGTTATCGTATTTATTCTACAATTGATAAAGATATGTACGATGCAATGCAGCAAGCTGCAGAGAACTTTAGTTACTACGGCCATACATTTACTAGAACTGAAATTGATTCAGAAACTGGTGAGGAATATGAAGTACAAATTCCAGTGCAAGTCGGTGGTATGCTAATTGAAAATAAAACTGGAAGAATAATAAGCTTCGTAGGTGGTCGTGATTTTGAAATAAGTGAATTAAATTACGCCACTCAAGCATATCGTTCAAATGGATCAACTATGAAACCATTACTCGCATATGGTCCTGCATTGGATTATGGAGTTATAGGTGCTGGTAGTCCCGTAGTGGATGTAAAGTTTACCCTACCTGGATATGAACCTTCTAACTATTTAGTAAATGAAGAAAGAGGGATTATGACAGCAAGGGAAGCTTTAGCTCACTCTCAAAACTTAACTGCACTAAGATTATATGATTCTATTCTCGATCGACGTCCAGTAACCTATTTAGATAAACTAGGTTTTTCTAAATTAGTACCAGTTGATTATGAAAGTTTAGCTATATCAATCGGTGCAATGACTGTTGGTACAACAGTAGAAGAAAATACAAATGCATTTGCAGCCTTTGCAAACAATGGGCAATTTATTGATGCCTATATGATTGAAAAAATAGTTGATTTAGATGGCAATATTATTTATGAACATGAAACTGAAGCAGTTGATGTATTCTCTCCTGAAACTGCATACATGATCACGGATATGTTACGTGATGTATTAGATTACGGTACTGGTGCAAGAGCAAATAGTATGTTGAAATTCTCATCAGACTTTGCAGCTAAAACTGGGACTTCCCAAAACTATCGAGACGTTTGGTTTGTTGGTTATAACCCGGATATTTCTTTTGGATTATGGATGGGCTATGACGACAAAAAAGAACCACGTTCGTTATATCAATTTAACAATACGTACTATCAACCAAGTACACGTGTAAATATGCTTTGGGCTAATTTTATGAATGCAATGTACGATGTTAACCCTGAACTAATTGGTACATCTGAACAATTTACTGCTCCACCTGGAGTCGTTAATGCTTCATTCTGTGGAATTTCGGGACTTGCTCCATCCGACGCTTGTACACAAGCTGGATTAGTGAAGTCTGATTTATTTAACCGAAACTTCTTACCAACAATTCCGGATGATAGTTTAATTTCATCGTCATCTGTAATGATTGACGGAAAAGCATATGCTGCTTTAGATTCCACGCCTAGAGAATTTGTAACTGAAAATGGAATAGGTTTAAATCCGGAATTCGCAAAACGAATGCTAGGTAGATTAGGTGGAGATGCATCGAAGTTATTGCCTAACAATTCTTCATTTGGTAGCGGTGTTGTTTCAACTTCAACGCTAGAACCAGATAGCGGTAATCCACCTGCTGTCACTGCGATATTGAAAGGTAATGTTATTACATGGACGAAATCACAAGCAAATGATGTAATTGGATATCGTGTGTATGACGTTACTAACGGAGATCGCAGTTTAGTTGCGACAATAAGAGATGGTCAAGAACTTCAGCATTCGATTTCAAATAATAGTTCATATATCGTTGTTGCAGTAGATATTACCGGTTTAGAATCAACAAATTCTAATACAGTTACTACTTTACCTACTGATCCAACATTACCTGGAGATCCAGGTGAAATTGAAGAACCGGGCAATGGAAATCCTGGCAATGGAAACGGTGGCGGAAATGGCAATGGAAACCCTGGTAATGGAAATGGCGGTAACGGGAATGGCAATGGAAACGGAAATAATAATGGTGATGACGGAGATATAATTGACGATATTATCAATCCCGGTAACAATTAATACTAAATAAAATTAACTCTCTATCATAAAGTAATGGCTTTATGTTGGAGAGTTTTTTTGATCAATTGAAAGATAAGTTTTTTGAGATTGAGCAACTCACTGCTGAATTGAGCACTATTCACATTGAATTGATCACTTTCCCCACGGAATTGAGCAAATTTAACTTCTTCCCGATTTTTTGAGCGACTCCTCGGGTTAATTGAACAAATTTCCCACCTAATTGAGCACTTTTTACATTGAATTGAGCACTTTCCCCACGGAATTGAGCAAATTCAACTTCTTCCCGATTTTTTGAGCGACTCCTCGGGTTAATTGAGCAAATTTCCCACCTAATTGAGCACTTTTTACATTGAATTGAGCACTTTCCCACGGAATTGAGCAAATTCAACTTCTTCCCGATTTTTTGAGCGACTCCTCGGGTTAATTGAACAAATTTCCCACCTAATTGAGCACTTTTTACATTGAATTGAGCACTTTCCCACGGAATTTTAGCATCTCCCCTCCCTACAAACAAAAAAAGCACAATCCTAATCGGCACCGATTAGGATTGTGCTTTTATCACTTTAAACCGTCTGTTCATTTAACTGTTTAATTAATACATCTTCTAAAATTGCAATCCCTTGATCAATCTCTTCATAGCTTACGTTTAACGGTGGTAATAGTCTTAAGACATTAGGACCTGCTCCACAAAGAAGCAATCCTGCATCTTCAAATTTTGAAATAGTAGGAGCAACTTCTAAACTTCCACAGTCAATCCCAATCAATAAACCTTTTGCACGAACAGTAAGTTTGTCTGCAGGTAATATTTCATTTAGCTTCTGAACGAGATACTCCCCTTTTTCTTTTACTTCATTTAAGAACGTATCTTGAAACACAATATCTAGCACTGTTTGCGATACAGCTACTCCTAACGGATTTCCACCATAAGTCGTACCATGAGAACCAGGGCTAAATGTATCATAAATTTCCGAAGTTCCTAGAACCCCTGCAAATGGGAATCCCCCACCTAATCCTTTTGCCAAAGTTACTAAATCAGGTTTCAATACAGTCTGTTCAAATGCAAAACGAGTTCCAGTACGTCCAATGCCTGTTTGCACTTCATCGATAATTAATAAAATATCGCTTGTAGAACAAATTTCGTGGATGGCTTCTGCAAACTCCTCTGTAATTGGGTTTACCCCGCCTTCACCTTGGACAACTTCTAGCATAATCGCCGCAACTGAATCATCTACAGATTTTTTTAATTGCTCAACATCATTAAAAGGTAAATAAGTGAATTTATCTACTAACGGACCAAAGCCATTATGAATTTTTTCTTGTGCAGTTGCCGACATAGCACCAAATGTACGACCATGGAAGGAATTTTCAAAAGTGATGATATGATTTTTTCCTGTATGCTTTCGTGCCATCTTAATGGCTGCTTCGTTCGCTTCCGCACCACTATTACAGAAAAAAGCATGTGACAAATGTTGATCTTTAACTAATGTTTCTGCAAGCTTTACTTGGCTTGGAATTTCGTACAAGTTACTTGTATGCCAAATTTTCTCGCTTTGTTCTTGTAATGTTTTTACCAATGAAGGATGCGCGTGACCTAAACAAAGTACAGCAATCCCACTAGTAAAATCTAAATAACTTTTTCCGTTACTATCTTTCACAAATGTCCCTTTACCTTCTACTAAGCTAATTGGTCTTCTAGAATAGTTGTTAAAAAGTGCGTTCATTTTACCTTGCTCAACTCCTGAATAGTAATATTTGTCCCTAGTAAACTATCATTTACAATTTGTACAGAAGGAATGCCTGCATTTAGTACTTGAACCGCACCTTGAACTTTCGGGATCATTCCACCATAAATTTGCCCATCTTCAATCCATTTTTCGATATTGGATGGAGTTGCTTGTTGTTGATACTCATCGTTAATACGAATACCCGAAACATCTGTTACTAAAAGTAAACTTTCTGCGTTCATAGCTAGTGCAACTGAACTAGCAACGGTATCGCCATTTATATTCAGTGCCTGACCATCCATCGTCACGCCAACACAAGCTATAACAGGAACAATTCCTTGAGATAGTAGTGTTTGTAATAAGTTTGTATTGACATCAACTACTTCTCCAACATAACCATATTTCTCTTTATTTAAGTAATTTGCGTGAAGTAAAAATTGATCAAATCCACTTAATCCAATAGCGGAAATACCAGCCTTATTTAACTCGTATACTAGTTTTGGATTTACCTGGCTAATCAAAGCAGATTTTACAATATCAATTGCATCTTCACTTGTTACACGAATGCCGTTTATAGTGTGGGAATCTACTTGTTGTTTTGCTAGTTCACGGTTTATCGCAGGGCCACCACCATGTGTAATGATAATATCGTAGCCATCTTCCTGAAACTTTTTAAAATTGGAAAAGAAAGCATTGTTCAAGCCTTCTAAAGTACTTCCACCTAGTTTTATAACAATGCATTTACGAGCGGTATGATGCATTGATTTGGACGTAGTCATAAGTTAAATCGCACCCCCAAGCTAATCCATAACCATTTCCTTGTTCTAAAGAAACTGATATTTTTACTTCATTTGCTTTTAAGATTTGAATTAGTTCCTCTTCTGAAAATGGAACTGGTTCGCCATGCTCAACCATTAAGGCATTGCCAATTTTAATTGAAATTTTATTTGGATCAACAGTTGCTCCACTATATCCTACAGCAGCAATAATTCGACCCCAGTTTGCATCACAGCCAAATACCGCTGTTTTCACTAATGGAGAGCCTACTACTGTTTTAGCAATTTTACGTGCTTCCCCATCTGAAACGGCCCCTTCAACCTCAACTTCTATTAACTTTGTTGCGCCTTCACCATCTCTTGCAATTGATTTTGCTAAGTCTTCGCAAACTGCTTTTAGTACATTATAAAAATTAGACCAATCAGGATGTAATGTTGTTAATGAATCATTCCCCGCTAATCCATTGGCCATTACTAATACTGTATCGTTAGTAGATGTATCACCATCAACAGTAATTGCATTGAACGTAAGATCTGTAATTTCCGATAACGCTTGTTGTAAGACGTGAGATTCAATATTCGCATCTGTTGTAATAAACCCTAGCATTGTCGCCATATTTGGTTCAATCATCCCTGAACCTTTTGCCGTACCAGCAATAAGCACTTCTTTTCCATCAATAATTGTGCTGTATGCTGTGTTCTTCATGACAGTATCTGTTGTTAAAATCGCTTGAGAAAAATCAATGGCATTTTCTAATGAATTACTTAATTCAAGCTTCTCAACCCCAGTACGAACTGGATCCATTTTCATCACTTCTCCAATGACACCTGTAGAAGCAACTCCAATTAAAAATGGCTCAATATCTAACTTTTTCGCTGCTAGTTGTTGCATTTCATAAGCATCAGCAATACCTTGTTTACCTGTACATGCATTTGCATTTCCAGAGTTAACAATGATTGCTTGCATTTTTTTACTGTTGTACACGACTTCTTTTGTTACATTTAGCGGTGCAGCTTGAATTGCATTTGTTGTAAAAACACCCGCTACACTTGCTGGTACTTCACTTACTAAAAGTGCTAAATCTTTCTTTTTATGTTTGATTCCACAGTGTATTCCTGCTGCTTTAAAACCTTTTGGTGATACGATATTTTTACTTGAGAGTCTTTTTAACTCATAACCTACTGTTGTCATATTTTTCCCCCTTAAATGAACAATGGCACTAAATTTAAACCATGTGTTTGTGGTAATCCAAATTGGACATTCATATTTTGAATTGCCTGGCCAGCTGCGCCTTTTACTAAATTGTCAATGACACTTATAATCGTTACACGATTTGTTCTTTCATCTAGTTTTATTGAAATATCACAGAAATTTGAGCCTTTTACTCGGTTTGTTCCAAGCGAAGATGCCCCACTAATTACCCTCACGAATGGATCATTTTTATATGTTTCTACTAAACATTCATTCAGCTGTTTTTCCGTTACCCCAGTAATTGCTGGTGCATATGTAGTAGAAAGTATTCCTCTAGTCATTGGAACGAGGTGAGTATTAAATGTGACTGTTGTATTTACGTCTGTAAATAGTTGAATTGCTTGCTCAATTTCCGGAATATGTTGGTGTTCGTTAATTTTGTATATAGAAAAGTTTTCATTTGTTTCACTGAAATGTGTTGCTTGAGATGGTTTATTCCCCGCTCCAGACACTCCACTTTTCGCATCGATTATTAAATAATTTGGATCTATTAATTTTTCTTTTATTAATGGAAGAATCGATAAAAGCACTGCCGTTGGATAACATCCAGGATTAGCAATGATTTTCGCATCTTTTATTTGCTTTTCATTCCACTCAGTTAGCCCATAAACGCTCTCTTGTAGTAGCTCGAAGGGAGCAGGCTCTTTTTTGTACCACTCTTTATATAATTCAGGTTGTTTTAGTCGATAATCACCTGACAAATCGATTAGTTTTGGACCTGATCCAACTAATGGTGGTAACAATTTACTCGTTACCCCTGATGGAGTACTTGTAAAAACAACGTCAAAAGAAGCTAAAGTATCTTCATCAATCTTTTTAAGTGAATCATCATGAATGGTTAATAAATGGCCAAACCGTGATGAAAAAATTGTTCCCTCATCCGATGATGTAAATAACTCCAATTTTTCTACTTCTGGATGGGTATGTAAAAATCGGATTAATTCCAATCCTCCATATCCAGTTGCACCAATTATTCCAACCTTCATTTCCATTCACTCCTTGTATAAGATATTGTAAGTATAGGACTGTATATTTATTAAGTCAACTGTATTTTTATATATTTTATTTTTTTCTTAATTTTTTGCTCATAGCTATAGATAAGGTCAATTGTATACAAACAAACTAGTTTTTTGTTGATTTGAATACAAAAAAGACGACCATTTGAAGTTTGTGTATACTCTTCACATGTCGTCTTTTTAATGTTTTTGTATAAATATAAGATTTTTTAATATTAGTGCATTTAAATAGAGCATTAAAAGCAATTAGTTCATGAAATTATTTTACATGAATACACAGTTAATATTCTAAATATTTCAAAAATTAATTATTTTTTCGTATTTTCGAGCTTTTTTAAACCTTATTTTTAATATAATGTTAATATCATGTGCAGGTGGTGTTTAGTGATCTATGAATCATTTAAAAAATTATCATTGTATTGAAATGGAGACGAAGCAGGGGAAAGTTTTAATTGAAGGTCCAGTGCCCCCAAATAGGCTTGTACAATACACTCTTCATGAAGATTTAACTTCTTTTAGACCTCCCAAACAACAAAAGAAAGCATTAGTTGAAATCGCTGAATTAGAAGAAGGCCGAATCATTATAATCCGAAATGGAGATTTAATTGTAGGCTATGTGACTTATCTTTATCCAGATCCACTTGAAAGATGGTCTGAAGATAAAATCGACAACATGATTGAGTTGGGTGGAATTGAAGTAGCTCCATTGTATCGAGCTAAAGGTATAGGTAAAAAGCTACTCGAAGTTTCTTTCATGGGAGACGAAATGGAAGACTATTTAGTTATTACTACCGAATATTATTGGCACTGGGATTTAAAAGGAACTGGTTTAAACGTATGGGAATATCGAAAAATGATGGAACGGTTAATGAGTTCAGTCGGCTTTGAACCGTTTGCAACCGATGATCCTGAAATCACTTGCCACCCTGCTAATTGCTTAATGGCTCGTATCGGAAAACGAGTCAATGAAGATACACTAGAACGATTCGATCGATTACGTTTTAAAAAGCGCTATATGTATTAAGTAAGGGGGGATTATGATGATTGTCGAGGAAATTATGAAAACTGATTTAATCACACTAACGCCAAAAAACACTGTACTGGATGCTTTACAACTGATGAAAAATAAGCAGATTCGCCATATACCTATTGTTGATGAAGACAAAAAATTAGTTGGGCTTATTACATCTAATACATTAAAAAATAGATTATCACTAGAGAATATCGAAAATAGAAAACTTAAAAATATTATAGAAGATATTATGATAAAGGATTTAATCACAGCCCACCCTTTAGATTTTGTTGAAGAAATTGCACTAACATTTTATGAAATGAAAATTAGTTGTTTACCTATTGTATCAGGTGGTAAATTAGTCGGTTTAGTTACAGCTTCAGACCTACTATATACATATATCGAATTAACAGGTGCAAACAAACCATCCTCAAAAATTGATATTCGTGTAGAGGATAAACCTGGCATTCTATCTGATATAATGTCTATTTTCAAAAGTCATAACGCAAATATTTTAAGCGTCCTTTTATTTCCTGATTCAAAAGATGAAAAATATAAAATTGTAACAATCCGAGTTCAAATATTAAATCCACTATCAATTATTAACGATTTGAAGAAAGAAAATTTTAATGTTCTTTGGCCAAATCTTCCAGGTGTTACACAATGAAAAAGGCTGTCTTTGTTTATTCACCAGAACAACTCGGATATAAATTTTCAGAATCTCATCCATTTAACCATAAACGTTTAACGTTAACGATGGATTTACTTAAAAAGATTAATGCACTAAATGAGGATCATATCATTCCTGCGCGAATAGCAACTGATGAGGAAATTGCGCTTGCACACGATATAAAATATATCGAAGTCGTCAAGCAAGCAGGAATGGGATTACTGACCCCAGAGCAAACTGTACACTATGGAATTGGTACTGAAGATACGCCAATATTTCCACATATGCATGAAGCAAGTAGCACCCTGGTTGGAGGTACGCTACAAGCAGTGGATGCAGTCATGCAAGGAAAAAGTAGACATGCTCTCAATTTAGGTGGTGGACTTCACCATGGATTTTTTAGTAAGGCATCAGGATTTTGCATTTATAATGATAGTAGCGTAGCGATTCGTTATTTACGGCAAAAATATAATGTTCGAGTTTTATATGTTGATACTGATGCTCATCATGGGGATGGTGTTCAATGGGCGTTTTATGACGATCCGAATGTATGCACATTATCGATCCACGAAACGGGAAGATATCTCTTCCCTGGTACCGGAAATATTACGGAACGTGGTAGCGGAAAAGGTTATGGAACAACATTTAACTTTCCAGTAGATGCATTTACGGAAGATGATAGTTTCTTAATGATTTATGAAAATGCTTTAAAAGAAATCTTTGAATATTTTAAACCTGATGTTGTATTCACTCAAAATGGCGCAGATGCTCACTATTTAGACCCTTTAACTCATCTATGCGGAACAATGAAAATCTATCAAGAAATTCCAAAGCTAGTACATAAATTAGCCCATGAATACTGCGATGGAAAATGGATTGCTGTAGGCGGTGGTGGGTATGATATATGGAGAGTTGTTCCTAGAGCATGGTCATATATTTGGACAGAAATGAATGACCTCCCTGCTCCTTCTGGTCCATTACCTAAAGAATGGATAGAAAAATGGCAAAAGGAATCTCCCGTTCCTTTGTTTCCGAATTGGGAGGATCCAGATCCATTATACAAGCCTATTCCAAGAAAACCAGAGATTGAAGAAAAAAATGCTCAAATGCTCCAGAAAGCCTTGCAAATTATTAAAAATGAGCAATTCAAACAATGATAAAAAAGGATGTCTTATGTTCTAAGTATCACATACTTAGATAAGACATCCTTTCTTTTTCCTCTCAACCTTTAACAGATTGACGGGATTCGATACGGTGTGGCAAAATGACCACTTTTTCTTCAATATTTTCTTTGTTCATGATTTTTGTTAATAAACGCATTGCCACTGCCCCAATATCATATAGAGGGAATGCAACGCTCGTTAACCTTGGACGAACCATTCTTGCTAGTTTAGAATTTTCAAAACTAATGACCTCAATATCATCTGGAACATTTTTACCGTGATCTTGTGCTCCATGAATAATTCCAATTGCTAATTCGTCACTTCCCGCAAAAAATGCAGTTGGTGGATTATCTAATGTACTTAGTGTCTCCCATGCCTCAATTCCACTATCATAAGAACTTTCCTCAGATATTATTAATTGTTCATCAATTTCAATGTTTGCATCTTGTAACGCTTTTTTATATGCTGCTAACTTATATTTTGAGTTAATGGTATAAGCAAGAGGTCCTGATAAAAAGGCAATTCTTTTATGTCCATTGCTAATGAGCAATTGAATCGCTTCATAAGATGCTTGGAAATAATCAATATTAACTGAAGGAACATCATTTGATTCATCAACAGATCCAGCCAGTACGATTGGAACTGGTGCATGTTTCATTAAGTGATGTAACTTATCTGTTACAGCATCACTCATCATAACAATTCCATCAACTTGTTTTCCTAACATAGTATCAAGCAATGTTATTTCTTTTTCTTCGTTTTGGTCCGAATTGGCTAAAATAATGTTGTAATTATACATTGTCGCAATATCTTCAATTCCACGAGCGGCTTCTGCATAAATACTATTTGATATATCAGGAATGATAACTCCTACAGTTGTCGTTTTTTTACTTGCTAACCCTCGCGCAACTGCATTTGGTCTATATTCCAAACGTTCAATTACTTCCAACACTTTTTTCCTAGTTGAAGGTTTAACATTTTGATTTCCGTTCACTACACGTGATACAGTTGCCATTGATACATTTGCTTCACGTGCTACATCATAAATTGTTACAGTCAAAGGATCCGCCTCCTTTTTTATTTATTATTGGTGCTATCATCATACGATATAAGTCTTTTCATTTTCAATGAATAGTATATGAGTTGTAATTATATGGTATCCATTCTAACATAATTCTCAATATATTTTATGACAAGAATGTTAAATTTCTCTTTAGAATTTCAATTTGCTAAAAAATTCACAAATTTGAAATGAATTATCGTTCAAATATAGTAAAACAATTTGCTAAAAAATCCGACCAGCATTCACCGGTCGGATTACAATTATGCTTTAAGTTCATATTCTTTCATGAACCTTTGAAGTTCTGTATAGAATTGGTTGAATTCTTGAATATCCATTTGTTGTTGAGAATCAGATAGTGCCACTGAAGGATCTGGGTGAACTTCTGCCATTACTCCATCTGCTCCAATAGCAATTGCTGCTTTTGCACATGGTAATAGTAAATCACGACGACCAGTGGAATGCGTTACGTCAACAAATACTGGTAAATGTGTTTCTTGTTTTAAAATTGGCACAGCAGAAATGTCTAATGTATTACGGGTAGCTTTTTCATAAGTGCGAATTCCGCGCTCACATAACATAATGTTCTCGTTACCTTTTGACATAATGTACTCTGCAGCATGGATAAATTCGTCAATTGTAGCCGCTAAACCACGTTTTAAAAGTACTGGTTTATTCGTTTCACCAACAGCTTTTAACAATTCAAAGTTCTGCATGTTACGTGCACCAATTTGAATGACATCAACATAATCTAATGCTTCTTCAATATGAGCTGGTGTTACGATTTCTGTTACGACAGCTAAACCGTATTCTTCTGACACTCGTTTTAGGATTTTTAAACCTTCTAACCCTAACCCTTGGAAGTCGTATGGAGAAGTACGTGGTTTGTATGCACCACCACGAATAAATTTAAGACCTTTTGCACTTATAGATTCAGCAACTTTCGCAGTTTGTTCATAAGATTCAACTGAACAAGGACCGAAGATAAATGATGGACCACCTGCTCCAACTGTTTCACCGTTAATATCAATAACAGTATCTTCAGCTTTTTTCTTACGTGAAACAAGTAGTTCTTTCTTTTTATTTGCTTCTAATTGTTTTAGAGATGTCTTAAAGATTTGTTTAAAAATATAGTCAACCGTCATCTGATTTAACGGTCCTTTATTGTGCTCTTTTAATAAATTTAACATATGACGTTCACGTAAAGGATCGTATCGGTTAACACCTTGTTTTTCTTTAATCTTACCGATTTCGTTTACAACTTCAGCTCGCTCATTTACTAATCGTAATATCTCTAAATTTAAATGATCGATTTGTTTACGAAGTGCATCTAAATTTTGCTCGCTCATTTACTTTCTCTCCTCTCCAGTGTACCGAACTCTTTCAGAAGTATGAAATGTATGATACATTTTAGAATAATAATACTATTATAATCAAAATATATTAAGTTGTCACGAAATTTAATTTAGCGATTCAACTCGCTAAAGTGAATTGTGAATTATTAAAAAAAGGAAGCGGTTGCAATGTCTTCAAAACTATTCGCATTAGATATTGGTACACGATCTGTTGTTGGCATTATTTTAGAGGAACAAAATAACAACTTTCACGTTGCAGATATCTACATGAAAGAACATAAAGAACGTGCAATGGTTGATGGACAAATACATAATGTGCTCTACGTAGCCGAACTGATACATACAGTTAAAACCGAATTAGAGAAAAAACATGGTCCACTTACGAAAGTAAGTGTTGCAGCAGCTGGTCGTGCGTTAAAAACCGAACAAGCAAGTGTTACTATAAACATAAAAAATCGTCCTATTTTTACTGAAGAAGATATAAACCGTCTCGAGTTACAAGCAGTTCAACAAGCCCAAGCACAGTTAATTCAACATGAGGTTGAAAATGAGATTAATCATTATTATTGTGTTGGATATTCTGTTCTGTTTTATAAACTTGATGGTGAAGAAATCGGTAGCTTAGTCGATCAACAAGGAGACGAGGCGACTGTTGAAGTTATCGCAACATTTTTACCGCGTGTTGTCGTTGAATCGCTAATCGCCGCATTGAAAAGAGCAAATTTGGAAATGGAAGCTTTAACATTAGAACCAATTGCTGCCATAAATGTGCTCATACCTTCAAGCATGCGTCGCTTAAATGTTGCACTTGTTGATATTGGAGCTGGTACGTCTGATATTGCCATTACTGATGGTGGAACGATTGTAGCTTATGGGATGGTACCAGTCGCTGGTGATGAGATTACTGAAGCATTAAGTGATCATTACCTTTTAGATTTTCCTGTTGCAGAAAATACAAAACGCCAGCTAACTTCAGAATCAACAATTTTCATAGAAGACATATTAGGTTTTGATCAGGAAGTACCACGTGAAGAAGTATTAGATGCTATTCAACCATCCATCCAACATCTAGCTCAATCAATTGGACAAGAAATACTAAGATTGAACAATCAACGCTCTCCAAAAGCCGTTATGTTAGTTGGTGGAGGAAGTTTAACTCCTAATGTGACTACGGAATTATGTAAAGTATTACAACTTCCAGAAAACCGAGTGGCAGTACGTGGGTTAGATGCTATTCAAAATTTAACAAAATCTGATTCTATTTCTAATTCTCCTGAACTTATTACACCAATCGGTATTGCAATTGCTGCGAAATTAGCACCAATTCAATACATGACAGTAACAGTGAATGATACAACAGTACGATTATTTGAAATGAAAGATATGACCGTGACTGACGCATTCTTAGCTGCAAATATACAAGCTAAACAGTTATATGGAAAGCCTGGGAAAGGCATTTCTATAACGATAAATGGTCAGGATATTTTTGTTCCTGGTGAGCATGGAAGTTTAGCAACAATTTACGTAAACGGTGAAGTTGCAACAACAAAAACTGTCATTAGAAATGGAGATCGAATCGAACTTGTAGATGGGAAAAATGGACAAGATGCTACTGCAAAAGTCCAAGACCTTGTTGATAGTGCATTGATAAAAAAAATTAAACTTCAAGGTAAGCCATTTACAGTCCAACCAAAAGTATTATTAAATGGTTTACCAACTACATTAGATAGAAATCTTAAAGATCGGGATGTCCTAGTCATAAATACAATCGATACAATTGAGAATTTATTGAATTTGTATAATAAAAAACTAATCAATCAATTACAACCATTTGTTGTTTATGTTGAGGGAAAACCGTTGTACTTACCTGAATTTACTGCGAAACTTTACATTAATGGAAAGCCAGGAAAACTTCAATATCCTTTTTATGATGGATACACAGTGTCTGTTGAAGAATCTTCATTACCCACTATACAGAACATTGCTGATAAATTAAGTATTGTTTTAGAAGATAGAATAACAGTTATATTCCAAGATGAAGAGTTACTATTAAAAAGAACAATTTACGAAGCACATGTAAATGGAACTGTTTATCAATCAAGTGCAACGATTTTTAGCGGAGCGTCGGTTGAATTTAAACAAAAAGAGCAGAAGCAAAAGTGGATTTTCCAAGATGTATTTCGTTTTTCCAATTGGCAATTACCCTCAGATTTTAAAGGGCAATTTACAATATTAAGAAATGGTCAATCAGCTACTTTTGATACCGAAATTTTTGGTGGCGATCACTTGCAAATACTCTTATCTGAACTTTAATGCTATTAAAAAAGGGTTGAATCTTAAAGAAAATTTCTTTAAGATTCAACCCTTTTTATTCACTTTTTAAATGGAAGAAGGACGAGCAGCGTCTGAAATTTCAATTCCTTCTTTTTCATTTTCGATTAATTCGATTGGCTCTTCACCTTCTGCTGATACAGTTCCATCATAAAATACTGTTGGTACTTTTGATGATTTAGATTTTACTTTATCAACTAATTGAACAGATTGTTCTTTCAATTGGTTAGAAAGTTTTACTGTTTTTTCTTTTGCAGTCGTAGAGATTTCTACGCCTTTATCACGAATTGTTAAAGCTTGATTTGCTACATCAGTTCGTAAATCTCTTCCTGCCTTTGGAGCTAATAATAAGCCTACAGCAGCTCCAACCATTCCACCCACTAGAGAACCAATAATAAAATCTTTAATATTAATTGTCTCCTCTCTATAGATTGGATCATTTGTTCCTACAGGTAAATTTGATTGATTTTTCACTTCATTGTAATTTGGTTTTTCAGTTGTCATTGCTCCCCAACCCCTTTTAAAATTTTTAATATTAGAAAATAGTGCTTTAAGTAATCACTTAGTTGTTTTACGTTGTTTCCATTTATCTGCTAGTTCAATTGCGATATTCCCCCATTGAACAACTTGAGCAATTTTTTCCTCATTTTTTTCAACTTCTGTTGAAATTGTTGATGAAATTTTATTAATTGAATTGTTTAATCCATTTACAGAAGTACCAATGTTTTTTACTGCATCGACTACCGTATTTAACTTTTCTGATTTATGTGTAATATCTTCAGCTAGAGTATTTGTCTTTTCAAGCAATGAAGTTGTTTCACGCGTTATACCTTCCATTTGCTTTTCTATTCCAGCTGCGGTACCAGCAATACTATTTAAAATTTCTTTAAGAGAAAATAATGTTCGACCGATACTGATACACAATATTAGAAAAGCGATTGCTGCGATCAATGCGGCGATGTATAAAATGATAATCATGCGATGAATCCTCCTGAAACTTATTAGTAATATAATTCGACAAAAATGGGTGAATACCTTTTTCATTTTTGAAAAAACAGCTTACCTTTAAGATAAGCTGTCAACTTTTAGTCTAAACAATTATATATAAATTTTTCAAATCATAACTATTATTTTAATAATTCTTCAAATGCATCTTGGAATTTATGAACATCGCCTGCACCCATAAATAAAAACACAGCATTGTCAAACTTTTGTAGTTCACTAACCGTATCTAGTTGTAATGTTGCACTTCCATTAATAAGAGTTTTTAAATCTTCTATTGTCAGATTCCCACTCTGTTCACGAGCAGAACTGAAAATGTCACATAAGTATACTGCATCTGCCTGACTTAGACTATCAGCAAAGTCCTTCAAGAACGCTTCAGTTCGACTAAATGTATGTGGTTGGAATACAGCTACTAGTTGTTTGTCTGGATACTTTTGACGAGCAGATTGAATTGTAGCTCTTATTTCTGTTGGATGATGTGCATAATCATCTACAAGCACATTGTTGCCTATTTTTGTTTCTGTAAACCTTCTTTTCACACCTGCATAAGTAATTAGTCGTTCCTGTACTAAATCTGCTGGAATTTCCTCATAGTGTGATAGTGCAATAACGGATAATGAGTTCAATACATTATGGTCGCCAAACAACGGAATTGTAAACGTACTATAATACTCATTTCTAACATATACTTCAAAACTTGTTCCTTCAGTTGTTTTTATAACGTTTCTAGCTGCAAAGTCATTTTGAGCACCAAATCCGTAATATACAACAGGGACATTCGCTTGAATTTTCTGTAAGTAATCATCATCACCACAAGCAATAATTGCCTTTTTCACTTGTAATGCTAATTGTTGGAATGCATTATAGACATCTTCAATATCTGCAAAATAATCCGGATGATCAAAATCAATATTTGTCATTACTGCATAGTCTGGCTGATAAGCTAAGAAATGTCTTCTATATTCACATGCTTCCATGACAAAGAAAGATGCTTCTTGCTTTCCTGAACCAGTACCATCACCGATTAAGAATGATGTTGGCTTGTAACCACCGATTACATGACTCATTAAACCTGTAGTTGACGTTTTACCATGTGCTCCGGTAATTGCGATTGATGTATATTTTTTAATATAATCTCCTAAAAACTTATGATAACGTATGACTTCAACGCCAATTTCTTTAGCTCGAACAATTTCTGGATGATCATCTGGAAATGCATTCCCTGCAATAACAATCATGCCTGGTTGAATATTTTCTGGATCGAATTTTAATATTGTAATATTACGATCTCTTAACGGTTTTTCTGTAAAATAAAAGTTTTGTACGTCAGAACCTTGTACTTGTTCACCTGAGTCAAATAATATTTGGGCTAATGAACTCATACCCGAACCTTTAATACCTGTAAAATGATAAAATGTCATAAGATAAACCTCCCGGGATACTGTATTTGACCCCTTTGATGAACTTTTTTTGTTAGAGGGTAAAAGTTAAATAATTTTTAGTAAAATAGTCTTTTGGTTGTTTGGGGTGTACATGCGAACCTATAAATAACTTGCAGACTTAACTCTACACCAAGATTGTAGCCTGCTCTCCCCTTTACTTTCATTTAGCTAAAAACCTTTACCATTATAGCACTAATATGGCAAAACATTAACTATTCATTTAAGTATAGTTTACCTGTAAATTCAGATAATTATTAACCGAAATTTACCCTTTTTGAAATAAATGAGAGGGGTAATTATTCCCTCTCATTAGTTAAACATTGAATTTAAATCTGCTTCTGTAATATATACTTCCCTCGGCTTACTTCCTCGTTGTTCAGATATAAAGCCATTTTTCTCAAGTAAATCCATCATACGTGCTGCACGATTATATCCAATCTGATAATTACGCTGAATTGATGAAGTTGAAGCGGTTCCTTGTTCATAAACGAATCGACACACCTCTTCAAAGAGTTCATCGTATTCTTCAACCATCTCAGTTTTCTTAAGTAATTCTTCATGCTCAAACATATAATTTGGCGTACCTTGACTTCTAACATGATCAATAATTTCTTCAATCTCATCATCCGTAACAAAAGTTCCTTGAATACGGATTGGTGCGCTCATACCATTTCCAAGATAAAGCATATCTCCACGACCTAGTAACCTTTCAGCACCTTGACTATCTAAAATTGTTCTAGAATCAATTTGTGATGATACTGCAAAGGCAATACGTGTTGGAATATTAGACTTGATCAAGCCTGTAATAACATCTACTGATGGTCGTTGTGTAGCAACTATTAAATGAATACCACAAGCTCTTGCTTTTTGAGCAATACGAGCAATGGATTCTTCCACATCGCTTGGAGCCATCATCATTAGATCTGCTAACTCATCAATTACAATCAAAATATATGGTAATTTATTTTTATTGCCATTCTTTTCAGCTTGCTTATTATACCTAGATAAATCACGAACTCCGACATGGGCAAATAATTGATAACGTCTCTCCATTTCATCCACAGCCCATTTAAGTGCTGCAGTTGCCGTTTTTACATCGGTAATAACAGGGCTCACTAAATGAGGTATGTTATTAAATGGTGCTAGTTCAACGACCTTCGGATCAATGAGCATCAATTTTAATTCGTGTGGGTCTGCTTTATATAATAGACTTACTAAAATTGAATTAATACATACTGATTTTCCTGAACCAGTTGCACCTGCAATTAACCCATGGGGCATTTTACGTAGATCAATTGTAATTGGCTTTCCTGTTAAATCCAATCCTAACGCTGCTTCTAAGGGTGATTCCGATTCATTAAACATTTCACTTCGAACCACTTCAGAAAGACGTACGGCTCTTGATATACGGTTTGGAATTTCTATACCAATTGAACTTTTCCCAGGTATTGGCGCTTGTATACGAATATCTTTTGCCGCTAAAGCAAGTTTTAAATCATCGGCTAGATTTTTTATCTTACTTACTTTCGTTCCATGACCAACTGTAATTTCAAATTGTGTTACTGCAGGTCCTTGAACGATGGATTCTATCTGAGCTGTCACTTGAAAATGTGACAAGGATTCTACTAAATTATTTGCTTGGGATTCCATCCATTCCCGGTCTTCTGTTTTTCCTTCCGGCGGTATTAAGTAATCATATGTTGGTTTCTCATACTCAACATAAGAATCTTGTAATTCCGCAACTTCCACTTCGTCTACTTTTTCGACAATATCTTCTTGAGGTAAATTCTGATCTACACTTAGTGTAGGTTTAGCAGAATTTTCATCATTCTTCGTTTCTACTTGTTCGATTGACGGCGGATTTACTTTTTGTAAAGATTGTTTCAATTTTAACTTTTCTTTGTCTGACTTCAGCATTATGACATTAAAAGGTATTTTACTGCCCGAAGATATTTTATTATCTTTATTGTCATCATTATGAATAATTTGTTCTTCTTCTACATTATTCAATGGCTGTGCCAAAATTTCTTTTGGAAGTGTTTCATTTTCATCATCAACTACCGTAGCAGTACTATTGAGAGCAGATTCTTCCTCTTCTTGGTCATTAATATCTTCTTCTTGGAATTCTTGTGAAATAACTTCCTCAATTTCTAAAGCTTCTTCATTGTTTACCGTTACTTCAACATCTTCGAATTCCTCTAATTCTTCAACCATGTCAGTTTCAATCTCATTAAATTCTATAACAATCTCATCATCAACGATTTCTTCTACATCTTTAACTGTTTCAAGTTCATTTTCATCGATAAATTCTTCGTCATAATCATCAATTTCATCGCAGTCTTCAATGTTATCATCATATGTTTCAACTACATCATCGTAATCAATGGATTCTAAATATAATTCTTCTTTCTCTTCTTCTTTGTTCACTTCAAGTGATTTGAAATTATCATTCATTGACAATTCATCGTTAGCTAATTGTTGAACTAATAATTGGTCATGACTATTTTGAACGTTATCCATTTTTACATGTTCATTAATGTTTTTATCTGTCTTGTCATGAGTAGGTTGTTCAATTTGTACGTTATTTACTTTCACCTCATTATTTAACATAACTGTGCTAGCAACTTCCTGTGAGGCTAAAACGACCTCTTCTACCGCACTATTAGATACTTCTGTTTTAGTGTTATTGCTTTGTGTATTTTTTTGTTCATTTTTTTGATTTAGTAATTGATTTATCGTACTTGGCTTTTTAAATCCATGAACAGGCGAAGGTACTTGTGTTGGAACAAATCTTCTTCGAGTTGCTTCTTGTATTTCTGTATTTTCTATTTCTATTTGTTTTTTACTAGATTTTTTATACTCGTTTGTTGAGAGTTTTTGTTTAGGCTGTAATTGTTTATTTTGTATACTTTGTCTTCTAACAGTCTTCCCTTTACCATTTCTTCTTTGTTCCAGTAGTTCACGAATACCTGAAACTTCAACATCATATACAATTTTACTTGGCGTTTCTTTATAATTTTCAGGTTCGTATGTTCTATTAATATTACTTTTAGTATTGATTGGATCAGTATCGTGTTTAAATTGATCAATTTCGTCATCTGCTATAATTGGAAAACGAAAAGAACGTCGGTTGTTCGTTTCATTAGTCTTTTCTTCTTCAATCACTTCTTCTTCATCATCAAATGGAACATCGTCTTCATATTGATCGATGTCTTCTGTAAAAAATCTATTAAATTTCTTTTTAAACCAATTCATAATTTATCACTCTCTTCTAAAACCTTGCATTTCTATTATATGATAATTAGTCGTCTAATAGTGTTTATTATTTACTTTTATGTATTATTTCTCATAGCCAAATATGACTAATCTCATAAATTATGATTAAAAACAAACAATCGTCTATTTAATCATTCATTCAGGTCAAAGCATAACATACTAATATTTCAATTAGATAACAATGAATAAACAATTTAACAATAAAAAATGCTAGAGAATTGATCTCTAGCATCTAGATGAGACTTTATAGAGTTGTTGGAACGACAAATGGTGATCCAACTTCTGAATTATCTTCTAAAACTAAAATTCCTTTTGCACTTGGTGCGTTAGGAATCGCCAATTCGCGAGCTGAGCAAAGCATTCCATGAGATGCAACACCACGAAGTTCTGACTGTTTAATTACTAAACCAGAAGGCATAACGGCGCCAATTTTTGCAACAACAACTTTTTGGCCTGCCTCTACATTTGGTGCACCACATACAATTTGTAATGTTTCATCTCCAACATTTACTTTACAAATGCTTAACTTATCTGCATCAGGGTGTTTTTCTTTTTCTTCAACATACCCTACAACAAATTTTGGAGTGAAGTCTACATTTAAAGAAATATCGACTTTATTTTCTACCATTGCTTTTTCAATTTTTTCAACAATTTCGGGAGTAACTTCTACATTTCCTTGTACGTCCAATTCAATGTATTTACTAGCATTAAATAGATTAAATGCTTTTACTTCCTGCGTTGCTTGTTCCTTCAAAATTGCAAAATCACCAACGCGTTCAACTTCTGTTGTTACAATCGGCTCAGTTGCTAATTGAACTAATAATACGTCACCTACATATGGTTTGTTGTAAGAAATAATCATTTTTCATCTTGCTCCTTATTTACTTTATTTTTAGCTAATATAAAGATCGGTTCAAGTTCCCCATCTTCATAGACAAATGATAACGAAGTAATTGGTACCATTCCAACTGAAAAGAAGTGCATTGTCATTTGAGCTAAAACATCGTATCCAACTTCATTTCGTATATCACCAATTATTAATACATCTTGATGTGGGACAGATACCGTCATATCTCCTTCAATTTTAGCACTCATTTCTTTTAGGAAAGATTCATTTAGTATTCGGCTTGCATCATATCCGTCATTTTCGTTTAAGAAATAAAATATATTTCCAGCAACTTCATCTTTTTTAGTTTTAGTAGATAATTTTTTCACGGAAAAACGGGCAGCTTCTCGAATTTGTTTTTCAGTTACATTTAATTTTTCTAACATTTTTTCGTCGATAATTCGATAAGTTTTACCTAAATCAAGTGCATAAAAAATACGTGTTTCTGCAGTATGATCAGTTGTAATGAATGGAGACCCTTCTTTAGACTTTAGTGGAAAGGACGTGGAACGAATGATCGGAAAAACATTTGCTAATTCATAAATTTCTTCATTCGCTTCTTTTTCCATAGCTTCAAAGGTCTGCTCGATCGTATAGACAACTTCCGATATCGCCTTTTCTTTCATTGTCTCGTATTTAGCTAAAATGTCAGATAAGTGTAACGTCATTCCATGTTTTAACTTTATATGGTCAATTCTTAAATCGTCTTTTTCACTATCAAAATGATATTCAAATCGATTTTCACCTAATTGCTCTTTTAATCGATCTACGAGTTCATGTGATTTCAACTTTACTTTCACCTCAATTGCTTTACAAAAATGAAGAGTTGTCCCGTTATAATCTATGGAACAACTCTAAGAACGTCACATTCGGACATCCAATACATGTATATCATCATATCATAAAATGGCTAGAAAGTTACAGAATGAGCTATTTGCATCATCTCTTGTAATGTAACATCAATATTTTTAGCAGAGGATAATGTAGATATTTTCACTCCACCACTGCTAGCAATTAGTTCATAACTATCTTCATCATTTTCAAGAATTGCAGTAAAACCGAAAGAATCATTAGTCTCAAACTTTTGCTCTTCAACAATTTCTTTAGCCTGATTTTCCTTGAATAAATCATATAGTAAATGACTGTTTTTTTGTTCATTCGGATTAACAAATAAGATAAAATGTTGGTCACCTTTTTTTAATAGGTAATTCGTTTTATCTTCACTTTCTTCAATTGTATACCCTGTTGGTAAATATACTTCTATTTCACCAATCTCTTTATTTGTTTCTTTTGGTCCTTCTTTAAACATGGATTCTACATTTGTCATACCGGTCTCTATCTGTTCCTCAACTGGTTTTCCACAACCAGCGAGGACTAAAAGTATTAATAGTGTTGTTAATAGTAAAAACAGTTTATTTTTCACTATTTTCCCTCACTTTCTGTAAGCGTGATGCTTAAATGAATAGTGTATCTAACATCTTATTAGTGTGCTTTAAATTATTCATGTTCTTTCATAAAGAAATACTGACCTATTAATATCTTAACAATATGTTCAAACATTTCTGTTCTATCAATTAAGTTTGCTGTGAAAACACCAATTGCCCCTTTGTTGTGGCGAATGCCTTTTTCGTTTGTATAAGAATCCATAACTGGACCTAGTTCTCTTCCTATACGAATTTCATCTGCAATTTCTTCTGGTAATAAAAACAAAGCCCCTGCTGCTGTTATGACAGTACCATCTTTTAATACAAGTGCTCCCCAATTACAACAATACATTTTGCCATCTATTTCTCTTACTCCACCTTCTAGGCCAAAATTCAAATCGGCTTGTGATATTTTTAATGAATTTAACGCACGATTGATTGCACCTTGTCTTGTCTCATCATCAGATCGTGGTTGTTCTGAGACTTCAGAAGGGACTTCAAGATGATTGTATTCAACATTTTCAAGATAATTGTTTACTATATTTGTAACTGCTGCTGTTTTTGCTCTATTTTTTGTTCCTATGGATACAAGCATTATGTTCATCTCCAAAACTATTTATAATAGACACTATATTTTAACGAATAAAAAAGAAAAAAGATGCCAAGTGGCACCTTTTTACTTTACACATTTGAGTGGATGGATTCAACTGTAGTACGGTCAGCTGATTTAACAAGTTTTACTAGTAATTCTTTAGCAGCTGCATAATCATCTACATGGATAATGGATGCTGCTGTATGAATATATCGTGAACAGATCCCAATAACTGCACTTGGAATACCATTGTTTGAAGTGTGTACTCGTCCAGCATCTGTTCCGCCACCTGCTGAAACGAAGAATTGGTAAGGAATATTGTTTGACTCAGCAGTATCTAGTACAAATTCTCTCATACCACGGTGAGTAATCATCGTACGGTCAAATATACGAACAAGTGCACCTTTTCCTAACTGTCCAAATTGTGATTTATCCCCTGTCGTATCATTTGCTGGTGAAGCATCTAAAGCAAAGAATAGATCTGGTTGAATCATATTAGCAGAAACTTGTGCTCCTCTTAACCCAACTTCCTCCATAACGTTCGCACCTGAATACAGATGATTTGATACTTTTTCACCTTTTAGTTCTTTTAATAATTCGATAGCTAATCCACAACCATATCGATTATCCCAAGCTTTTGCCATTATTTTTTTAGGATTTGCCATTGGTGTAAATGGACATACTGGAATGATAGATTGACCTGGTTGAATGCCTAGTTCTTTTGCATGTTCTTTACTATCAGCACCAACATCAATTAATAAATTTTTAATTTCAGTTGGTTTTGAACGTTCTTGTTCTGTTAATAAGTGAGGTGGTACGCTTGCAATTACCCCCGGAATTTCTTTATCTTTCGTATAAACTGTCACTCTTTGAGCTTGTAATACTTGGTTTGACCAACCACCTAATGGTTGAAAGCGAATCATTCCGTTTTCTGTAATACTTGTTACCATGAATGCTACTTCATCCATGTGGCCAGCTACTAATATTTTAGGAGCATTAGGATCTTCTGATTTTCTTACACCAAATATGCCGCCTAAATTGTCTTGAATGATTTCATCTGAATATTTTTCTAACTCTGAACGCATAAACTTTCTTACTGCGTGTTCATTACCAGGCGCACCAGGTAACTCTGTTAATGTTTTAAATAAACTAAAGGTCTCACTGTTCAAAAGGTCCACTCCCCATCATATGTAAGTTGTTTTCTATTTTAGCACAATTAGAGCTGAATACCATATAATTCTAACATAGCAGTAATGTGTTTCGAACCATTTCGAATGTTGTGGATTCATGCATGATTCTTGTATACTTTGCCCATTATGATTTTGAATATGAAAAAATACAGACAAGACGAAATGGAAATTTAATGATAAAATTATGAAAATTGTAAAGGAGGGTGGCAATTGAAACTACGTAGTTTTTTAATAGGTATGGCAACAGGACTTGCAGCTGCAATTATCATAAAGGAAACAGCTGAAAGAGTTGCACCATTTATTCCTGCAAATCAAGTATTGAATAGTGTAAAATCAGAATTTAAAAAAGAAGCTCCAATTGACGGTTCATGGATTTATATGAAAACTGAGGATTTCCATAATGGGGTGACAACCATCCCTGTTTATAAAGGTGGCATATCAAGAGTCATCAACGGAGAAATGGAATCATTTGAATTTGCTGCAGATGCACGTTCAGGTGTGATTGTGGATTTGAAAAGAATTTAATTAAATTGATACGCGGATTAATCACCTGTCCTCTTGAGAGCCAGGTGATTTGTTTTGTGTAAGGGAACTGGTTTTATCACATTGAATGCTTCTATAAGACATTTCAGAACCATTTCAATGCGTATTCGCCCTATAACATTCGTTCCTTAATTCAATTCTATTAAAAAAGCCTCCCTTGTAATTTCAAGGGAGCCTCCTTCAAATCAATTCTTCTGGAATTGAATATATGCCTCTTTACTTCTTTTTAAAGAGTCAACAATATCTTTACCTGTCTCATCCCATTGAATCATTCTATAGTAAGCATCATGGTAGAAGATAAATTTATAACCTTGACTTAAAGCTTCTTTCATTAGCTTTTCTTTTGCAAACACACTTGTCATTGGGTAATCGTCGTATGCCATTACCCATAAAGGATTTTGATGTGCATGTGTTGGCATAATGTCTGCCATATGAAGCAATGTTTCTCCATTTTGGGTTAATTTAATAATTGCATGTCCATCACTATGTCCACCTGTATGAATCATTTCAATACCTGGGGCTACTACAATGGAATCCTTAAATGTTTCCACTTGGTGTTGAACAGGCTCCCAGTTCTCCTTCCAGTACGTATTACGAGAACGGATATTTGGATTGCGCATTTCTTCCCATTCAATTTCTGTTGTATAGATTTTTGCATTTGGGAATGTAGGAACTAATTCTTCACCTTCCCAACGAGTGAGACCGCCTGCATGATCAAAATGTAAATGTGTCATTAGTACAACATCAATATCATTAGCTGTTAACCCTATCTTCTCTAAACTTTCTAATATAGCAGACTCTTCTGTTACCCCGTAATTTCGAAGTTGCTTTTCGTTTAACTTATTAAATCCAACACCACTATCGATTAAATAGTTTTTCCCATCATATTGAATCAGAATCGGTTCTGTTGCACACTCGATTTGATTTTTTTCATTCACAGGATATTTTCTAGTCCATAAAGGTTTCGGTACTACTCCAAACATAGCTCCGCCGTCTAATGACGTAACGCCCCCATCTAGCCATGTAAGTGTCATGTTGTGAAAATGTAGTTTGTCCATCCATTTCTCCCCTTTACAATTGTTCAACTACGAATATAGCATTCGCACCTGAGCACAATATGTTATCTATTTTGAAATAAATTGTGCTTCTAGTCTGTAAATCGGCTGCCCCTTTTGAGAAAACTTTTCTTCATACTCTGTCATGATATTGCCTTCTGGCATATTAGCATGTAAATCAAGTGAAACATATTTTAGTAACATACCATAATGTGACATATTCACTAATGAATATTCAAAAAGTCCTCGGTTATCCGTTTTAAAATGTATTTCCCCATTGTCAATCAATATAGATTCATATAATTTTAAAAATCCATCTGAAGTTAAGCGTCGTTTTTCATGACGGGCTTTTGGCCATGGATCAGAAAAATTCAAATACACTCGACTTACATCGTTTTTCTCAAAATACTTTGCTAAATCTGCACCATTCACTTTTAATAATCGTAAATTACTTGGTGAGTTTGCTTCTAATACTTTTTCTAACGCACTTACGATAACACTATCATAAAGTTCAATACCAATATAATTAATATCGGGATTTTGTAGTGCCATCCCAGTTACAAATTGTCCTTTTCCAGTCCCAACCTCAATATGTACAGGGTTGTCGTTGCCAAAAATTTCATTCCACTTTCCTAAATGTTCTTCTGGATTTGGAATAATAATTTCTGGATGTTCATTAATAAAATCTAATGCCCATGGTTTATTTCTTAATCTCACTGTCTTTCTTCCTCATTTCTTAGATGTACGTAAATTTTATAACATTATAACTTATCTCGAAAGATTTGGCGTGGAATTTCTATTGTAGTCTGTAGAAATCCAATAATCTTTTAGAATTCGATATGTAATAGGAGAATTTTGATTTGTAGAACCTAATACTTCTCCATCTGCATGGAAATACTGAGGCTCTTCGACTCGAACTTGAATTTGTGTTCCCTTCAATTGGGTAACTTCTGATAGTTTTGTATGTGTTCCCAAAAATACGGTACCAAACAAAAATAATAGCTTCAAATGATGAAGATTGTGAACAATGGTCACTTCAAGTACACCATCATCTGGTTTTGATTCAGGCGAAAGTTTCATTCCTCCACCGAAATATGGCTGATTACTTACTGTAACAAACCAAGCTTTTTTGTATTCAAATCGCCTATTATCTACTATAACCTCTATATTAAAAGGCTTAAATGTAAATAATGAAGTAATTGTTAAAAAACCATAACTGAGTTTGCCTAATCCGAATTTATTTAACAGTCCTTTTATTTTTGAACGATTTGCATTCCTCGAAACGAATCCGTCAAATCCAATACCAGCATTATTAATAAATTTCCGATTCATATCTAACGTGGCTTGGATTAGACCACTGTCCATTCTCATTCCATAAGGAGTTTTCAAAAATAATTCAATCTCCTTTGCGGACTGAAAGGAATGATATGCTCTTGAGTAGTCATTACCCGATCCTGCTTTGACAAATCCAATGTATATATTACTTTTTTCTACAATGCCATTTAACACTTCATGTATCGTTCCATCTCCACCCACTGCAACAATCAATGCAAAATCACTTTGATGTAAGTTACTATTTGAAATAGACTCGGATAATTGTAGTGCATGACCACTAAATTGGGTAATATGTTCGAAATATTGTACGGATAATTGATCTTTCAGTTTGTTCCATATCTTCTTCCCTTTACCATTACCAGCCTTTTCATTGACGATAAAATGAACTTCCACTTACACCATCCTTTCATCTATAACATACGATTATACGATGTAGTCTCAACATTACTTAACAATGTTTTAGCAGCTTGAATTTGCATATGTTTCATAGGCGAAGCCAAATGTTTTAACTCATCAATCCAATTTTCATAATTTCTTTTATCGATAAATTGTAAATTATAAATAGTGCCAGGATAATCGAAATAACCATTTCTTGACAGTAGAATTTTTCGAATGGGCATTGTTACATTATTTTGAGTAAAAAGCTGAGATACAATTGTTTCCATACGATTTAATTGAATGATCGGATTCAATATTTTCGTATCGGATTCACCAACTTTTTTCACCCAAAAATGTTCCCTTTCACTACTACCTGTATAAACAGCATAATTTTCACGTTCAACAATCGTAATACATAAGCATTCAAGTGGAGTTAAAATAACTACATCTAATTCAATTGGTGCCTTTTTTAATTTTACGATTGGATAATAAAGCACTAAATAATTATCAGGTAATGTTTGTAATACCGTTCTTAAAAAACTGTCTCCTATAAATTTAGAATTTACAAAGGACTTTTCCCGTAACGTTGAACTCGCCCATTTAATTTGAAAGTGAAAAAATTGGTCGATAAATATTTTCTTTAACTCATCGATCGATTGGGGATTGTATACAATGTTAGGCTCAAACAAAAGCGTTGTTTCGTCATCAGGTAGCGATTCTTCTCCAAGCGTTCCTTCAGTTTGAATCTCATCCACTTGCTCAACCGCTTCACCGTTTTGTTGATTCCGCTTAAATAACTTTTTTATTAGTGAAAAGCGTTGTTTTTTCATTTCTACTTCTTCTGAAACGGAATCATTCATATGTTCCCATTTTTGAACAAGCTCTCCAGATTCCCACTCGCTCTTTATGCGCTCCCAACCACTTTTCTTCATACGAACGAACTGTGCAGGATATCGATTCATGTCGATTTGATATCTAGAAATATAATCCTGTAATTTTACTAATTGAGCCAATCTTGACACTCCCTAAATACAAAATTGCCGCCTTCATTTAATTTTACCGTAGCTTTCTATAAAAAAATAGAGGATAGCACTCATATAGAGGCTATCCTTTCTTTAATGTTTATTTCACTTGAAGTGAATTAGGAATTTTTGTATTAAATTGAGCTTGTAATTTACGAGTCCATTCGCCAACTTTACCACCATTAATATCCGTATCATCAATACGAATGACTGGTGTTACTTCAGAAGTCGTTGAAGTAACGAATAACTCATCCATCGCTAAAGCTTCAGTTTTTGTGAATGACTCTTCTTTTACAGGAAGACCAATCTCATTTGCACATTCAATTACGACAGTACGCGTAATCCCTTTTAAAATTAAATTATTTGCTGGATGTGTATATAATACGCCATCTTTAATACCAAATACATTTGTAGAAGAACCTTCTGTTATCACTTCTCCACGGTGTAAAATTGCTTCATATGCATCTTTTTCTACCGCTTCTTGTTTAGCAAGAACCGCACCTAATAGGTTCAGTGATTTAATATCACAACGCAACCAACGAATATCTTCAACAAATGTCGCTTTTACACCTTTTTCAAAGTTTTCAAAAGGACGTTTATTCTCTTTCGTATAAGCAGTAAGTACAGGTTGAATATTACCCACAGGGAAATTATGAACACGTGGTGCTGTCCCTCGAGTTATTTGGAAATAAACATGACCTGTTCCTAAATTATTAACTTCAACCACTTCATGTAATAATTTGTGTAGTTTATCTTTTGTATAAGGAATTGTAAGACCGATTTTTTCCGCGCTTACATAAAAGCGATCAACGTGTTCATCAACTGTAAACATTTCACCATTATATACTTTTACAACCTCATAAACACCATCACCAAACTGATATCCACGGTCTTCTTTATTGATAAGTACTTCTTCATCTTTAACAATTTTATCATTCCATAATGTGTAGCTCATAAACGCACTCTTCCTTCAAATTTATTTACTTGCTAATTGAACAATCGCCTCAGCGTATATCGCTGCTGCCTTTACTAAATTATCAATGACAACATACTCATCTGTTTGGTGAGCAAGATCAGGTTCTCCAGGGAACAACATCCCAAATGCTACACCTTTTTTCATCGTTCTAGCATAGGTACCGCCACCTGTAGACAACGGGCCTGTAAAATCATCAGTATATTTTCGATAGACTTGTAATAACGTTTGAACAAAGTCATCCTCTTCACTCACGTAATGTGGTGTTGAATTTGAAAGGATATCTAAAGTGAAAGGTGAATTTGAAAGTTCCAATTGGGCCTTCGTAATTTTTTCATCAAATGGATAAGATACTGAGTACCTCATACTAACTTGTATGCTTCCGCCCTTAAGATGATTATATGAAACTACACCTGGGTTCAAAGTTGTTTTTCCAGACATCTCATCTTCAAAGTCTAACATCAATGCTTTTCCATAATGATCATTTTCAAATACATGTAAAATGAATTGAATAAATTCTTTACCAGCACCCGTGTTTACATAGTCTACTAAAAACTTACTTAATAACACAGCTGCATTAATACCTTTTTCAGGTTCCATTGCATGTGCTGATTTACCCTTCATTGTAACGATGAACTGATTGTCTTTTTTTATTATAGTACCTTCTAATTTATTTTTCTCTAAAAAGTTTTCAAAATCTTTAATGAATTGCGAAGTTACGTTTTCTATTACCGCCTCCGCATGATCTGGTACCATGTTTGTTCTTTTTCCAGCATTAAATGATATTAATTGTTCAGACTCTTGCATATGATTACTTAACGTAAACTCTAAACTTGCAATTCCTTTTTCAGCATTTATTAATGGAAAATCTGCATCAGGAGCAAAACCGATTGTAGGCATTTCTTCTTTCTCAAAGTAACGCTCTACACATCTAAATCCACTTTCTTCATCTGCACCAATAATCATACGAACTCGTTTGTTTAATTTAATATTAGCCTCTTTTATCATTTTCATTGCAATCCAGGCCGCAATTGTAGGTCCTTTATCGTCTATTGCTCCTCGTCCATAGAGTTTACCGTCTACTACTTCACCTTTAAAAGGAGGGTATGTCCACCCATTACTTGCTGGAACAACATCGACATGACACAATATGCCAAGTAATTCGTTGCCTGCTCCCATTTCAATATGACCGGCCATATTATCAATATTTTTTGTTTTGAAACCGTTTTCCTCGCCTCTGTTTAACATCCACTCAAGAGCTTTTAACGGGCCGATACCAAATGGAGCTTGGGCGGTTGCATTTTTTTCATCTAGGACACTTTCAATCTGTATTAATTGTTGTAATTCAGAAACTAACTCATCTTTTTTCGATTGGGCAAATTTTAAGCAATCCATAAAAACACCTCTTTATTAATTTTAAATACAGTCTTCGCCAAAATTCTCTAGAGCAAGGTAGAAATCTTTGGAATTCGGCGAAGTCGATCACTTTATTTAGGCAGTAAGTTTTAATGAAACAATGATATTTGCCATTATCATTTTATACAAATGTGAGTAACATAATGTTGTAGCAAATTAACATTATTTTACTCCTTCTAACAGTAAATACAATGCGATAAAATTCACATTATTTCGCTTTCACTTAAATAATTTTTATTTTTAAATTGTACAAACTTTGTAAATTTTATATTAGATGAATGGAAATTTTAATAGTTTGTTGCTATAATGACCTTGTCAACTAATAGTTTTGACTAAAAATTCTATCAAAAAAGGGGATGTCTAAGGCAGAAATTTAAAGCCTGTGCACCTCGAGCACAATTGAAGTCGTCCGCTAGTCTTTGCCATGAGAATTAAGATCGAAGGAGTGGTTCATTTTAATGAAACCAACTACTGACAGAATGCTTAATCGTATTAAAGACGTGTACATGTTTATCCTTGACAAAGGTGTGGTGTCTACACAGGATTTAGTCGAAGAGTTCAATATCACTCCTCGCACCATTCAAAGAGATTTGAATGTGTTAGCCTTCAATAACTTGGTCACTAGTCCGAGTAGAGGCAAATGGACAACGACGAAGAAAAAAGTGAAGTTAACATCGTAGATTATATGAATTAAGTTCTAAACTTAATCAAACATAAGAAAAGAATGACCTTTCGTCGGGGTCATTCTTTTTATTTATTCAATATTTTTTAATGCACTTAACTCTTCTGAAGTTAACTCCCGGTATTCACCAAGTTTCAAATGTTCATCTAAACTTAGTGTCCCCATCGAGAGCCGTTTTAAATAAGTTACTTTTTTATTTACTGCTTCGAACATTCGCTTAACCTGATGAAATTTCCCCTCTTGAATCGTTAACTCAATTTCAGATTGGGGACCTGATTTTAATATTTTCAATTCACCAGGTTTCGTAAGGTAGCCATCATCTAATTCGACACCTTGTTTAAACGCTTTGATATCCTCTTCGGTTACAGTACCGTTAATTTTTGCATAATAGATTTTCGGTACATGTTTTTTCGGTGACAGCAAATTATGTGCTAGCTGTCCGTCATTTGTAATTAAAAGCAACCCTTCTGTATCTTTATCGAGTCGCCCTACTGGAAAAGGCTTAAAATGTTGTGATAATGGATCTAGTAAATCGATTACAGTTTTATCGTACAAATCCTCCGTTGCTGAGATAACTCCAGGAGGCTTGTTCATCATTAAGTAAATAAACTCTGTATACTCTACCCTTTCACCATATACCATTACTATCTGACTTTCAGGATTCACATGCATACTTGAATCTTTTACTACTTCCCCGTCAACAGTTACTGCCTTTTGTTTCAGTAGTTGTTTCACTTCTTTACGTGATCCAAACCCCATATTTGCTAATAATTTATCTAAACGCATGAATGCCTCCTACTTAAGCCCGACTTTTGCTGCAAGTCTAGTAATTCTATCACCTAACATTTTTTGAGCTAAACCAAGTCTAAATGACAAAATACCGTAAACAGCAATTCCAACACCAATACAAATAATAGAAATGAATATAGCTGAAATTTTACTATCAACTGGTCCTAACATTGCAATTAACAATTTTTGTGTAATAAACACTGCCACAGCCATAATAATTGATAAAATGACAATTAATAAGATTCTACGTTGTACCATTTTCGAACGATAATTAAGTACCTTTTTCAATACAAATAAGTTAATGACGATGGAAATACCATATCCAATAGCAGTGGCAAGAATTGCACCGTCTGCTTGCATTACTTTAATTAATGGTGTGTTGATCATTAATTTCACTAAAATACCTGTTAACAAACTAAAGATAATCCACTTTTGATAATCAATTCCTTGTAATAACGCTGCAGTTACTTGGAACAAAGCAAATAGAATTGCTACTGGCGCATAGTGAGCTAAAACTGAAGCACCCATCTCGCTTTCAGAATAGAGCATAAAGTAAATTTCATTTGATAAAACTGAAATTCCCAATGCTGCAGGTAGTGTGATGAAAATTAGTATTTGATAGGATTTGTCCATCGCACTACGTAATAATCCATATTCACCTTGTGTAAAGTATTTTGTTATCGTTGGAATAAGAGCTAACGATAAGCTTGTTGCTAGCATGACAGGAATGATTACAACTTTATGAGTAGTAAAGTTGATCATCATAAAGTAAATGTCAGATACTGATGACATTCCTATTGATGCCATCGCATTATTAAACGTTAGCATATCAACAAGTTGGAATAACGGATTTGCTAGTCCAACAAAAATGATTGGGATAGAATAAGTTAGCACTTCTTTATAAATTTTCGACAATTGTAAGTTAGAAGTTGTTCCTCTACTACTATTTCGTAAAAGAGTAAATTCCTCATTATACTTTTTCCAGTAAACCCCTAAAATTAATAACCCACCAATTGCTCCTATAAAAGCTGCAAATACCGATAATGAAATGGCTGTTTCAGGTTTACCTTTTAACAAAACAACAATGATAAATGACCCTACTAATAGGAACACAATACGTACAATTTGTTCTATAAGTTGGGAAATTGCCGTTGGTTCCATTTTGTTATATCCTTGGAAAAATCCACGAACTAAACTCATAAAAGGCACTACAATAAGTGCAAAACTTACCCAACGGATAACTGTCGCCACTTGCTCAACTGAAAACACTTGTTCATCACTTTTAATAACTACATTTGCTATTGGAGTAGCTAGTGCATTTAACAGAAGAAATGCAGCAATTCCTGTGATTGTCATGACTAGCATTCCAGATTTCATCAATTTATAGCCCGATTCGTAATCACCTAGCGTATTATACTTAGATACAAACTTTGAAACTGCTAGTGGGAGACCAGAAATTGCTATACTTAACATAATTGAGTAAGGAATATAGGCATACTGATACAAAGCCAAATTCTCCTCACCAATTATTGCGTAAAAAGGAAAAATGTAAATTAACCCGAGCACCTTCGACAAAAACATACCTATTGTTAATATCGCTGTGCCTTTCATCAAAGTGGACATCTAATCCATCCTATCTATTTAAGGTTGAGAATATTTTATGTAATAAATTTTACAATACATTCCGATTAGCTTATTATAGTTTAACATTTGAATATATGTATATTAATCCATAAGGTTATGTATTTATTTTCCATTAAAAAAGAAGCACTATCTCAAAAGAATTGTTATCATCCTTTTGAGACAGTCCTTAAGTCAGTTTCTTTTTATTTACTTTAGAAGGATTTAGGCTGCTTGTTCGTCAACGAAGAAACGTTTATACCATACTAAAAATACATACACAGTCCAAATATAACGAGCACGATTAGCTTTACCTGTATAATGCTCATCTAAATAGCCTACTAACTGATTCACATCGAAAAATTCATGTGTGAAATCAGCTTGCAACATATCTTTCACTAGTTTATAGTATTTTTCCTCTTTTAACCAATGACGAATTGGAACCGGGAAACCTAACTTTTTACGTTTTGCCCACTCTTCTGGAAGTTCCGCATGTGCAGCTTGTCGTAATGCATATTTTGTATCAATTTCGTTTACACGATATTTAGAAGGAATGTTTTTCGCTAGTTCCATTACTTCTTTATCTAAAAACGGTACACGTAATTCCAATGAATGCGCCATACTCATGCGATCTGCTTTTAGTAATATATCGCCAGGCATCCAAAGATTTAAATCTAAATATTGCATTTTTGACACATCATCATGATCAGGTACTTCAGCATAAATGCTTTTTGTAATTGAACGTACAGTTGGGCCATTACGATATTCAGGCTTTAATACGTTAAACGCATCATCTTCATCCCAAACAACTGCTTCGCCGATAAAACGTTCTTCTACTGTTTGTCCACCTTTAATAAGGAAGTTTGAAACTTTATTTTTCGGCATTTTTTCTGCAATCCCACGCATTACTTTACGAAGGCCAAATGGTACTTTTTCATAAGTATCCATTTTTTTAGAGCTTTGATACCATTCATATCCACCAAAAATTTCGTCTGCTCCCTCACCTGATAAAACAACAGTTACATCTTTACTTGCTAACTCGCATAGGAAGTATAACGGCACACTTGAAGGATTTGATTGTGGCTCGTCCATATGATATTGAATCGTTGGAAGTGCCTCAAAACATTCTTCAGCTGTGATATATTTACTTTCGTTTTCAATTCCTAAAATATCACATAATTCTTTTGAATGCGTTGTTTCATTAAACATCGATTCGTAGTCTTTAAATCCAACAGAGAATGTTTTATTAGGACGTTGAAGCGCTGTTACATAACTAGAGTCAATTCCTCCAGAAAGAAACGCCCCTACTTTTACATCACTAATTTGATGAACTGCAACTGATTCTTTCATCGTTTCTTGGATTTCATTCACATAATGTTCTAGTGAATTTTCTTTTGGATTAAATTTCTTATCCCAATAACGTTCCATGTTTGTAATCTTACCATCTTTAATAATCATGTAGTGTGCAGGTGGTAATTTAAATACACCTTTAAAGAATGTTTCATTCATCGATGAATATTGGAAAGTTAAATATGGACGTATGGCATCTTTGTTTAATTCTTTAATAAACGATGGATGTGGTAAAAATGATTTAATTTCTGATCCGAAGATAATTGTGTTATCTGTTGTATGATTCGTGAAATATAAAGGTTTAATACCAAAACCATCTCTTGCAATAAACATCTCATCTTTGTTTTTGTCCCAAATACAGAAAGCGAACATGCCTCGTAATTTTTTAACAAAGTCTACACCGTACTCAATATATCCATAAATTAAAACTTCACTGTCTGATTTTGTTTTAAATGGATGTCCTTTTTGAATTAGATCTTCTCGCAATTCTTGGAAATTATAAATTTCTCCATTAAATACTAGAACGATGTTACCATCCGCACTATAAAGCGGTTGATTTGCAACATCTGATAAATCAATTATACTTAAACGACGAAAACCTAATGTAACTTTGTCGTCTGTATGTATACCACCGCTATCTGGTCCGCGATGAATAATTGTATTCATCATATTTTCAATCGTTTTATGATGATCAATAACATTTGTTCCGTTAATATATCCTATAAATCCGCACATATTTTTCACCTCGTGCCATAAAAATGCAATACTTATCTATCATACCATGAAAATTATTTTGTATGATACAGTTGATACTATTCGAAAAACACGATTTGCTGCTACAATTTTAGCGTTATCGTTATTTTACTTTTACTGATTTATAATCAGTGCTTAAAAATTATAAAGCTTTTCTATGAAAGTTTCAATGAATGATAGCCCGTTGTTACTATAATGTTAATGTGTCCAATCAGTTGTTAAATTATTAATTTGGAAATAATAAAAATATGAATGAACTAAACAAGAAAGTGAGTTATTACTATGTATGACGTAATTGTAATCGGTGGGGGTCCCTCCGGATTAATGGCAGCGATTGCTGCAGGGGAACAAAAGAAAAAAGTATTATTAATAGAAAAAGGAAATAAACTCGGAAAAAAACTAGCGATATCTGGTGGTGGACGTTGTAATGTTACAAATCGATTACCAGCAGAGGAAATTGTGAAACATATTCCTGGTAATGGACGTTTTTTATATGGCCCTTTTACGATATTTAATAATGAAGATATTATTTCATTTTTCGAAGGTCTTGGTGTGCCACTTAAAGAAGAAGATCACGGCCGTATGTTTCCCCAATCTGATCGGGCTCAAGATGTTGTAAATGCGTTAGTTAACGAACTAAAACGATTAAACGTTGAAGTTAGACTTCAAACTTCAGTAAGTAAGATGTTAATGGACGATGAAAAGATACTTGGTGTCCGATTAGAGAATGGTGAGGAAATCCGTTCAAAAGCTGTTGTTGTGGCTGTAGGCGGGAAAGCGGTTCCTCAAACTGGCTCAACTGGAGATGGCTACCCTTGGGCTGAACGTGCTGGCCATACTGTAACGGAATTATACCCTACAGAAGTTCCTGTATTATCAAACGAACCTTTTATTCAGTCAAAAGAGTTACAAGGTTTAGCATTACGTGATGTCGCAGTATCCGTTTTAAATAGTAAAGGTAAGACGCTAGTAACGCACCAAATGGACATGCTCTTTACTCATTTTGGTGTTAGTGGCCCAGCCATTTTACGTTGTAGTCAATTTATCGTGAAAGAGCGTAAGAAAAATGGTGGTACACCTGTTCAACTTCGAATCCAAACTTTAACAGAGTACAATCAAGAGTCATGTTTTCAGTATTTATTGAAGCTTTTAAAAGAGGATCCAAAAAAAGCGGTTAAAAATGTTTGGAAAAATTTAGCCCCGGAAAGATGGTTATTATTTTTATTTGACCGTTCGAATATCGATCCATCAATAACAGGCAATGATATCTCTCAAGATAAAATTCGCAGTTTAGCCCAAGAGCTCGTTTCATTTACGATGAATGTCCATGGAACACAACCATTGGAAAAAGCCTTTGTAACTGGCGGCGGTGTTTCAGTTAAAGAGGTTGAACCAAAAACGATGGCCTCTAAAAAGAAACAAGGTCTATATTTTTGTGGAGAAATTTTAGACATTCATGGCTATACAGGTGGCTATAATATAACAAGCGCACTTGTAACAGGTCGGATTGCCGGGATGAGTGCAGGGTCGATGGAGTAATTGTCTTTGACTTTGAATAGTGTCAGGATTAGCTAATCTACTCTAAATAACTAACTTTTTTCTTTAAGTGTTTTTTCTAGACACTTTCTTGGGGATTCCAGAATTTTTGTCCAGTAAATCGTCTTTTCTAGACACTTTCTTGGAGATTACAGATTTTTTGTCCAGAATACCGCCTTTTCTAGACATTTTCTTAGAGATTACAGATTTTTTGTCTAGAATACCGCCTTTTCTAGACACTTTCTTAGAGATTACAGATTTTTTGTCCAGAATACCGCCTTTTCTAGACACTTTCTTAGAGATTCCTAGTATTTTGTCTAGTATTCCACCTAAAATAGCAAGTTAACTATATTAAAAAATCGCCCTAAGGATTTTTACCTTAGGGCGATTGATTTTTATCCATCTAATTCTTGATAGCGTAGTTGATAACGACCACCATCTGCGACTGCTGAATGATATAAAGCTTTTAACGCTAAATTTTTTTCTAAGCCCATCTCACTTTTAATCCGTTTTAGTTCGTCGTGAAGTTCGCGTTCTTCATTTACCAACTTCAACATGGTAGATTTTGAATATTTCAAGTTAAGTTCAGTCCTTATTTCATTAATTGGATAATACAAACTTTTAAATAATTAAATTCTGGATACTCTTCAGGTGTAACAAAATCTTCAGGTAGTTGATGTTGTTCTAAAATTTTGTATCGCTTATTACTTTCTTTAAATCCTTTATCAATAAACGATTTGAACTTTTTCATATCAAAGCTCGCGTTATTGGTAGATGCAATGATAATACCTTTTGGAGCTGTTATGGCTAACGCATCCTTTATTAATTTTGGATAATCTTTTGACGTACTAAATGTCATTTTTTTCGTACGTGCAAAGCTAGGTGGGTCAAGTATTACTACATCAAATTTCATATTATGTCTTACAGCGTATTGGAAATAATCAAATACATTCATGACTTTAATTTGCTGTTGCTCATAATCAATACCGTTAACGCTAAACTGTTCGATTGTTTTTGGTAAGCTACGTTTTGCTAAATCCACACTTGTTGTTTCATAGGCTCCACCTAGTGCAGCAGCAACTGAAAATGCTCCTGTATATGAAAATGTGTTAAGTATTGTTTTTCCTTCTGAATAGTTTTCACGAAGCGAAAGACGGACATTACGTTGGTCCAAGAAGATCCCTGTCATGGCACCATCGTTTAAATCCACAGCATAGTTCATACCATTTTCCTTAATGATTAACGGGAACTGGCCTTTTTCCCCTTCGACGTAATCATCTTGTTCCAAATATTGACCATTTGTATCAAAACGTTTTTTCTCGTAAATACCACGGTAGTTTACTGTTTCTTTCAAAGCGTAAATAATTAATTTTCGAAATGAATAAATTCCTTCGCTATAAAAACTCAGCATATAATAGCCGTCAAAAAAATCAATAGTTAGACCACCAATGCCGTCTCCTTCTCCATTAAATACTCGGAAAGCAGTCGTTTCATCATCATCGAAAAAAGATTCTCTTAACTTTACAGCTGATTTAATTTTATCTTTAAAAAAGTCTTGATCGATTTCTTGTTGTGGATTCCTTGTTAATACCCAACCAATTCCTTTATTTTGTTTCCCGTAGTAGCCTGTTGCGATGTATTTACCGTTAGGACGGACGATTTTCAATATTGATCCTTCTACTAATCCATCAAGTGGTTCTGCCGCATCCTTTAATATTAGCGGATAACCTTCTGCAATTTCTGCTACATAATTTGGTTTTATTTTTAATTCAATTGTTTGGTTCATTGTGACATCCTATCTATTTGTAATCTATCCATTATGACACTCATTTTCTTAAAAAGCGATAACGAATAATTTGAGCTATTATTTAAAATTTTTGAGAATGACTTCTATATTATATATTTTTGTCTTGGTGTAGTATTTTAAACTTAAATAATGTCGTTTTTTTCTTAGATAGGTATAATAAAATGCCCCCCAATGATTTATGACATCATTGGGGGACATTTGTTATAGTTGACTATTTCACAACAATATTTACAAGCTTACCAGGAACCGCGATTACTTTCACGACTTGTTTTCCTTCTGTAAATTCTTTTACTTTTTCATCTTCAAGTGCAACTTGTTCAAGTTGTTCTTTTGATGCATCTTTTGCAACTTTAACTTTTGTACGTACTTTACCATTTACTTGAACAACAACTTCAACTTCATCGTCAACAAGTTTTGATTCATCATAAGTTGGCCAAGACTCATAAGTAATCGTATTTGTATGACCAAGAATTTCCCAAAGCTCTTCACCAATGTGCGGAGCGATTGGTGCTAATAATTTTACGAAGCCTTCTGCATATTCTGTTGGGATTACATCTGCTTTATAGCAATCGTTGATGAACACCATCATTTGTGAAATTGCAGTATTGAAACGTAGGTGTTCGTAATCCTCTGACACTTTTTTCACAGTTTGGTGATACGATTTTTCTAAAGTCGTATCTGAAACGTTTTGTACTTTGTCAGCTAATTTACCTTCATCTGTAGTAAATAAACGCCATACTCGGTCTAAGAAGCGACGTGCTCCATCAAGACCATTTGTTGACCATGCAACAGATGCATCAAGTGGACCCATGAACATTTCATAAAGACGTAGCGTGTCAGCACCGTGACTTCTAATAATGTCATCAGGATTTACTACATTTCCTTTAGATTTAGACATTTTTTCGTTACCTTCTCCAAGAATCATTCCTTGGTTGAATAATTTTTGGAATGGTTCTTTTGTATGGACAACGCCTAAATCGTAAAGAACTTTATGCCAGAATCGTGCGTAAAGTAAGTGAAGAACAGCATGCTCTGCTCCACCAATGTAAATATCAACTGGTAACCAGCGTTTTAATAATTCTGGGTCAGCAATTGCTTTGTCATTTTTCGGATCAATGTAACGTAAGAAGTACCAACTAGAACCTGCCCATTGAGGCATTGTATTCGTTTCACGACGGCCTTTTTTACCAGTTACAGGATCCACTACATTTACCCAATCTTCAACGTTTGCTAATGGTGATTCACCAGTTCCAGAAGGACGAATATCATTTGTTTTCGGTAATTCAAGTGGTAATTCTTCCTCTGGAATTGTTGTCATTGTACCATCTTCCCAGTGAATAACAGGGATTGGCTCACCCCAATAACGTTGGCGAGAGAATAACCAGTCACGTAAGCGATAAGAAATTTTCTTCTCACCTACACCTTGCTCTTCTAACCAAGCAATTGCTTTAGAAATACCATCTATTTTGTTTAGTCCGTTTAAGAAATCAGAATTAATATGTGGACCATCACCTGTAAATGCTTCGTTTTCAATGTCTCCACCTTCAAGAACTGGAATAATTTCTAATCCGAACTCTTTAGCGAATTCATAGTCACGCTCGTCGTGTGCAGGAACTGCCATAATAGCACCTGTTCCATAAGAAGCTAATACATAATCTGCAATCCAAATCGGAACTTGTTTTCCGTTAATCGGATTTACAGCATAAGCACCAGTGAATACACCAGTTTTTTCTTTTGCTAAATCCGTACGCTCTAAATCAGATTTCATTTTAACTTTTTCTAAATATGCTTCTACTGCTGCACGTTGTTCTTCCGTTGTAATTTCATCTACTAATTTATGCTCTGGCGCTAACACACAGTATGTTGCTCCAAATAATGTATCTGGACGTGTTGTGAAAACTTCAAAGTATTTATCAGTATTAGCAACTGTAAATTTAACTTGAGCACCTTCAGAGCGGCCGATCCAGTTTCGTTGCATGTCTTTAATAGATTCTGGCCAATCTACTTCTTCTAAATCGTCTAGTAAGCGATCTGCATATTTAGTAATACGTAGTACCCATTGGCGCATTGGACGGCGCTCTACTGGATGACCTCCACGTTCTGATTTACCATCGATTACTTCTTCGTTTGCTAGTACTGTACCTAAAGCTGGGCACCAGTTTACAGGGATTTCGTCTACATAGGCTAAATCCATTTCTACTAATTTTGTAAAAATCCATTGTGTCCATTTATAATAACCTGGATCCGTTGTATTAATTTCACGGTCCCAATCATATGAAAAACCAAGTTCTTGAATTTGACGTTTAAACGTCGCGATATTTTTAGCAGTAAATTCAGCTGGGTCATTTCCAGTATCTAATGCGTACTGTTCAGCAGGTAGACCAAATGCATCCCACCCCATTGGATGTAATACATCATAGCCTTGCATTCTCTTATAGCGTGATAGGATATCCGTTGCAGTATAGCCTTCAGGATGTCCCACGTGTAAGCCTGCTCCAGATGGATATGGGAACATATCTAATGCATAAAATTTTGGTTTTGATTGGTCTTCTAATGTTTTAAATGTTTTATTGTTTTCCCAATGTTGTTGCCATTTTTTCTCAATTGTTTCATGATTAAAACTCATGGTTGATCCTCCTTTATTTCATATACACGATGTTTTAACAAATCGACAGGAAGGAATTTTAAGCTCTATTTAGTAGAATAACCCAGAAAAGGTTTAATTAACGAAATATTTCAAAAAATAAAAAAACTCGCCCCATTCCATTACAGAAGGGACGAGATTATTTACTCCCGCGGTACCACCCAAGTTAGTGACTAGCACTCAGCTTAATTCCTTAACGCAGAAAACGGTTTTAGCTACTTATTCACTAAAACTGACTCCTAGGCGAGTTCGATTCTCCACTTACTAGCTTACACCAACCGCTAGCTCTCTTGAAAGCTTCCGAACCTACTATTCCTTCTCATAGTCGTACATATTAATAATGTATCTTATTGTAATGTAAATATTCAAAAAGTACAAGTGTTATAAAAATTATCACCAATTAACGGGTACCTGTCACCGGAACAATTCAGAATTGTTCCGGTGACAGGTGCACAAACAATTCTGAATGTTCGCAACATTTTTGATAGTAGGCAGGAACGCGTTTGACTCAGAATATTCAAGTTATAAAGATTATGTTCATCCACTTTCGACAACATAAAAGCGTTGCACATTACCCTGTGCAACGCTTCTTAAATTGTAGTAAATTGTCAGAATTGTTTGTGTACCTGGTACACAAACTCATACTTTTTTCAAAGGACGATCATATAGTAAACATGGAATAATGGCAATGATAAAGATAAAACAAAGTACCCAAATTAGTATGTCCATGTTAAATTGGTCGACCATAATTCCTCCAAAAAATGGACCAATCATACGACCGATTGAGCCTGCACTTGTAACAACTCCTTGATACATTCCTTCTAACCCTTTAGGTGCTAAACGGTTGGCAATCGCCGGAATTGCTGGCCATACGAAGATTTCTCCAATCGTAATAATAACCATCGCAACTGCAAATATTGTAAATGTTTCTGCAAATTGAACTACCACAAATGAAAGCATCATTATTATTACACCAACAACTAGTTGGTATTTAATTTTATGTTCATAGCGGTTTAAGAGCGGACTTGCCAATGGTTGTAGTGTAACAATTAAAAGTCCATTAATCGTCCAAACAAGACCATACTCACTTAAACTAATTCCTAACCCTTGCATATGAGACGGCATTGTAGACGCCCATTGGGAATATGAAATCGTTGCAAGTAAAAAGACAGAACATACGATTAACAATGAATAAAATGGCGTTTTATCTTTTGCTTTACCATCGTTTAATTGCTTGTCTGTTTCCTTTTTATTTCTAGTTGGAACATTCACTCCTAAATTACGGTAACCAAAAAAGGCAATCATGAAAAAGATAATGTACATTACTAAATTAGACATAAATATATAAGTAAAACTAAACTCTGCTATGGGCCCTGCTAAGGCTGGACCAATGGCAACGCCGACATTTTGAGCAATATACAACGTATTAAACCCTCTTCGACCACCTTCTGGCCAAAGCACCCCAACCATTGCAAACATCGACGGAAAAACAATTCCACTACCGAACCCCATAATCGTTAAGAAAATAACATAATGTGGCCAACCGTGCCATAGTGTTAAACCTGCTAAAGCAAATATCGTTATTCCAATCCCTATCAAAATGGATTTATATCCACCAATTCGATCGAAAAAATATCCTCCAATTAAACTTCCTATAACCCCTGCTCCAGAGTTAATCATTAATATTAATCCAGCAATTGTTAATGTTTGCCCTAATTCCTCATGAATGTAAATAGAGTTAATAGGCCAAATGAGTGAATTACCTATATTATTAACGAGCATTCCTATTACTAATAGCCATATACTTTTTGGCATGAATTACCTCCAATTTCACACTTCATAATCACAATTGATATACAACTTAGAAAAACACATCTCGCCCCAAATTAATGAACAAAGCCTAAGTGCGCCACGTCCTGTGGCAACGGCTTTGTGACCAACATAGTGTTGGCCTGAGATAATGTTTTTCTTATGCGGATTTCCTTAAAAACTTATACTTTCCTATCCGCCAAAAAATAATAGTATTCTTCTTTATACAAAAGCACAAGAAAAATTTTATTGGTAGAAATAATAGTAACTTTTCAGAATTTTTCTAGTATCTGTACCTAATGTACGACAACATTAAACCTGTGATAAAATAGGTAGATAGGAGTGTGAAATAAATGTCTGAACAAAATTTTCCGTTTCCTTCTGATGGGAAGCGTTATTATACATGGAATCGTTATTTAAGAAATGAATTTGGTCATAAAGTATATAAGGTCGCTTTAGATGCTGGATTTGATTGCCCAAATCGTGACGGCACAGTGGCTTTTGGAGGTTGTACATTTTGTAGTGCAGCTGGAAGTGGAGACTTTGCAGGAGACCGTGTAGATCCTATTCCAGTGCAATTTGAAAAGATAAAGTCAAAAATGCAGGAAAAGTGGAAAGATGGTAAAACAATGGCTTATTTCCAAGCTTATACGAATACACATGCCCCGCTACCTGTATTAAAAGAAAAGTTTGAAGCAGCATTAGCATGTGAAGGGGTTATGGGCTTAAGTATTGCAACTAGACCCGACTGCTTACCAGACGATGTTGTTGAATACTTGGCTGAACTAAATGAACGTACTTATTTATGGGTTGAACTTGGCCTTCAAACAGTGCATGAGAAAACAGCAAATCTTATTAACCGCGCACATGATTACGCGACGTATGTTGAAGGTGTAAACAAACTTCGCAAACACGGAATACGAGTATGTACACACATTATTAATGGACTACCATTAGAAGACTACGACATGATGATGGAAACTGCTCGTGAAGTTGCGAAACTTGATGTTCAAGGAATAAAAATACACCTTCTACATCTATTAAAAGGTACCCCTTTAGTAAAACAATACGAAAAAGGCATGCTTGAGTTCCTTGAAAAAGATCAATATATTAACCTTGTTGCAGACCAATTAGAAATAATACCACCTGAGATGATCGTTCATCGTATTACTGGTGATGGTCCGATAGATTTAATGATTGGGCCAATGTGGAGTGTCAATAAATGGGAAGTATTAAATGGAATTGATGCAGAGCTTGAACGACGTGGAAGCTGGCAAGGGAAATATTACAAGCAGGAGTTACCGAAATAATGAAGTTACAACGGGTTTTACAATATGCGAAATTCCTTCTAACCGAATCCATCGAAAAAGGTGAAGTTGTAGTTGATGCAACAGCTGGAAATGGTCATGATACATTATTTTTAGCTGAACTGGTTGGAGAGAATGGACATGTTTATTCCTTTGATATTCAACAAGATGCTGTTAACGCTACAATCAATCGATTAAAAGAAAGTGGTTTAGAGAATCGTGCGACAGTCATTTTAGATGGTCATCAACATGTAACAAAATACTTTTCAGGTGAAATAGCTGGCGCTGTTTTCAATTTAGGCTATTTACCTGGTGCAAACCACGAAATAATTACTAAAGGCGAAACAACTATTCAAGCAATTGAAGGCTTACTTAATTTGCTAAAAGTGAATGGTATGATTGTTCTTGTCATCTATCATGGACATGAAGGTGGTAAAGCTGAAAGAGATGCAGTCTTAAACTATGTAAGCAATTTACCTCAAAAATATGTTCAAGTATTAAAATATGAATTTTTAAATCAAAAGAATGATCCACCTTTTATCGTCGCTATAGAGAAAACTAAAAAACTACCTAAAGAGTCATAATCATGACTTTTTAGGCAGTTTTTATTTTACTTATTCTACAATATACCCTAGGGATCGGATGGAATTGTTTATAAAATCATTCACATAAAAATACACTTGATCCCGCTCTGAATCATGAAATAGATTATGGTAACTTATCGGCCACTCCTTATATTGGAAGTTAATCGACGATTGTTGTAATAACCATTTTCTAGATTGATCAGGGTCGGTGATTTTGTCGTGCTTTGCGGTCATAAGAAGAATTGGTAATGAAAGGGGGCTTACTTGTTGAGAAGTTAAGTTTTTCATTAGCAGTTGTATTTCTTTATACCAACTTACTGTTACATTCGTTTTATATACAATCTCATCATCTATTTCTTGATATCCTTCAAGACTATTCGTTAATGCCTTTTTATCAAAATCTAAAGAAAGTTTCATATTAGAAGTTAATGTTCCTAAATTAGCTAATGCGTTTTTTAATAAGTTCGCATGTCTTTGTAAAGAAAGCCATGGTGAACTTAAAATTAGCCCCGCACATTCAGCTTTGCTCTTTTTTAAATATTGAATTGCAAGCGTCCCACCTAAACCATGTCCAATGATAAAGACCGGTAATTCATAAGTCAGAGCAATTTGCATTAACTGTTTAACATATTCTATATATTCATTCACCGTCTTATCATGAATTCTTGCGTATTTTGAATCCTCACCATGGCCAGGCAAATCCCCCATCACTATGTGATTACCATCTTGTCTTAGTTTTTCAATTAGCCAAGCATACCAACGATGATGTTCGAACGCACTATGTATAATAACGACAACGGCTTTCGGCTGTCCTTCTGTTTCCCATTTCCACATAACTTTCTTTCCTCCTACCCACATCCAAAAATATGGGCATTCTTGCCTTACGCTTTTATTTTATCTTAAGTATTTGTTACGATTATAATATATATTTTACTTTGAAATGAGGAGTATTTCGATGATTTATCCATACAAAGACAAAAATCCTAAAATAGACCCAACTGTTTATATTGCAGATCATGCAGTTATTACAGGTGATGTTACGATTGGAGAAGAAACTTCAATATGGTTTAACACGGTCATACGAGGCGATGTTGCCCCTACTATTATCGGTAAACGCTGTAGTATTCAAGATCTTAGTTGCTTACACCAAAGTCCAAACAACCCATTAATTATTGAAGATGAAGTAACAGTTGGTCATCAAGTAACATTACATAGTTGTGTTATTCGAAAGCGTGCTTTAATCGGAATGGGCTCAATTATACTAGATGGCGCTGAAATTGGTGAAGGGGCATTTATCGGCGCTGGTAGTTTAGTCCCTCCTGGAAAGAAAATTCCCCCAAATACACTTGCAATGGGAAGTCCTGCCAAAGTTGTTCGTGAAGTTACACCGGAAGATCGCAAAGATATGGATCGGATTATTGCTGAATATGTTGAAAAAGGACAATATTATAAATCTCTATTAAAATAACCTCAAACAACTTTTAGGTAAGCTGGCAATAGGATTGTTGCTAGCTTTTTTTGTTTATGGTTCGGCTATATTCTAGTTAACACTTTAATATATTAGTAATACCATATAATTTTTTGTCTATCAGGGGGATACAATGCTACTTAAAAAGAAAAAAACAGCCAATTGGTTATATATAATAGTAATCATTTTGATACCAATATTAGTGTTTATAACACCTGAAATGATTTCAATGTTGTGGACTAGTAAATCAGATCACATTGCTTTTATATCCTATGGAAAGAGCTTCATTTTGTATTTAATATCGTTTGGCATCATTTGCATGTTTTTATTTGGGATGTATTTGATTAAGCACCTTGTTATTAATTTGGCTATCGGCTTTGTCGGGGTGTTTATCTTATTTTATGTGAACTTTGTTGGAATCCAGTATTCCATCTACTTAGATGAAAACTATATTGAATTTATGCCTCTATTTGGAGAAACAGAAAGACATGAATGGAATAAAATTAGCAAGGTATTTCATGAACTACCCACCAACCAGTTGGAAGAAAAATACATTTTTGAATTTTACGATGGACAACTATTTGAGTTTGCCACCACCAGTAATCTATCTGCAGATTTAAAGAATAGAATTTATGAAAAAGTATTGTCTCTTGAAGTATCAATTGAGGAATATTAAAAAACAGGTGGATAATAATCCACCTGTTTTATTTCATCTTCTATATTATAGATATAGACTTGCTTTTTCTCTTAACTGCTCAGCTACATCTGTATTTTCCCAAGGTACTTCTAGATCATTTCTTCCAAAATGTCCATAGGCTGCTGTTTGTTGGTAAATAGGGCGACGTAAGTCAAGCATTTTAATAATACCTGCAGGGCGTAAGTCAAATAGTTCACTTACCCATTCTACAAGTTTGCTTTCTTCTACTTTACCAGTTCCGAATGTATCTACAGAAATAGAAACAGGTCGAGCAACACCAATAGCATAAGCTAATTGAACTTCCGCGCGATCAGCTAAACCAGATGCTACAATATTTTTCGCAACATAACGAGCAGCATAAGCAGCAGAACGGTCTACTTTTGTTGGATCTTTACCTGAGAACGCACCACCTCCATGGCGTGCATAACCTCCATAAGTATCAACAATAATTTTACGACCAGTTAACCCTGCGTCACCTTTAGGTCCTCCAATAACGAAGCGACCAGTAGGGTTAATGAAATATTTTGTATTTTCATCAATTAGTTCTGCAGGTACTACTTGTGAAATTACTTTCTCTTTTAAATCTGATTGAATTTGTTCTAATGTTACATCTTCATCATGTTGTGTAGAAATAACAATTGTATCAACACGAACCGGTTGATTGTTTTCATCATATTCTACAGTTACTTGAGTTTTACCGTCTGGGCGTAAATATGAAAGTTCATTTGTTTTACGAACTTCTGTCAGACGACGAGCTAATTTATGAGCAAGACTAATTGGTAATGGCATAAGCTCTGGCGTTTCGTTACATGCAAAACCAAACATTAAACCTTGGTCTCCCGCTCCGATTGCTTCAATGTCTTCGTCCGTCATTGAACCTTCACGAGCTTCAAGTGCTTGGTCAACCCCTTGTGCAATATCAGGTGATTGTTCTCCGATAGCTGTTAGTACTGCTAAGTTCTCAGCATCAAAGCCGTACTTACCACGTGTGTAGCCAATTTCAGCTACTGTATTACGAACAACACTTTGAATATCTACATAGGTAGAAGTTGTAATTTCACCTGCAACTAAAACTAAGCCAGTTGTTACAGTTGTCTCACAAGCTACACGTGCATTTGGATCTTCTGTTAAAATTGCATCTAAAATTGCATCAGAAATTTGGTCGCAAATTTTATCTGGATGCCCTTCTGTAACACTTTCTGATGTAAACAGTCGACGATTTGTCATGTATGTCCTCCTAAGTAAGAAGCGAAATGTTCTTATTTTGATACGGTACTCATTACCCATGTTAAGTTTTTTCTAATTTAGAAAAACTCCAAGCTTTTGTTGCTTTTAACACGAGAAAACGAAAGGGTTTATAAATAGGAAGTATTGATAATATTTTAGTCATTAATATTTTATACAAAAAAAAATTCCTTACTCACACACTAACCATGAGTAAAAGGAATTATAACTTCAATACCTTTCACTCTTATCGTTCAAGGGAATTTTCCCTTGCATCAGGTTGGCACCATCGCTATTATTACTATAAGATAGTAAAATGCAGGTTGCCGGGCTTCACTGGGCCTTGACCCTCCACCAGCTCGGGATAAGAGTATCCGTTCAAGTGTAAATACTACGAAAATTAATGAATTTTGTCAATTCATTTTTCTTACTTTTATTATCTAAAATGTAACAAATTTTTTCTTTAATTAGTATAGATTATTCAAGGCAATGTGTTATACTATTTTTGAAAATATATAAACCCTTCCCATTCATGGGAACATTACTACAAAAAGGATGGTATTTAATCGATGAATTCAGTAGAAATTGCAAACGAACTGAAGGAATTATTAAACGGTAAAAATGTAAAAACTCAATTATCAGTACCACAATTAGTGGAAAAAACTACAAATCGCGGTGAAGCATTACTAACTGCTGATGGTGCTATTGTAGCCAAAACAGGTAAATATACTGGACGTTCTCCAAAAGATAAATTTATTGTGGAAGAAGAGAGCACAAAAGACAAAATTGACTGGGGCAAAGTTAACCAAACAATTTCTGCTGAAGTGTTCGATAATCTTTATGTAAAAGTTTTAAATTTCTTAAAAGAAAAAGATGAACTTTATGTATTTAAAGGGTTTGCTGGTGCAGACAAAGATTCACAACTTCCGATCCAAGTTGTAAACGAATTTGCTTGGCATAATCTATTCTGTCATCAATTATTTATCCGTCCAACTGAAGAAGAATTAACATCACATTCAGCAGAATTTACAATTATTGCAGCACCTACATTTAAAGCAGATCCAGCTGTAGATGGTACTAATTCTGAAGCATTTATTATTGTTTCTTTTGAAAAGAAAGTCATTTTAATAGGCGGTACTGAATATGCTGGAGAGATGAAAAAGTCAATCTTCGGTATTATGAACTACCTATTACCTGAACAAGGTATTTTATCAATGCACTGTTCAGCGAACGTTGGTGAAGCTGGGGATGTTGCATTGTTCTTTGGTCTTTCTGGGACAGGTAAAACAACATTATCTGCAGATGCTAATCGTAAACTAATCGGTGACGATGAACACGGTTGGTCTGATAACGGTGTATTCAATATCGAAGGCGGTTGCTACGCAAAAACTATTAACCTTTCTGCAGAAAAAGAACCAGAGATTTATAATGCAATTCGATTTGGTTCTGTACTAGAAAATGTTGTAGTTGATGAAGCAACTCGTATACCTGACTATGATGATGGTTCACTAACTGAAAATACACGTGCAGCTTATCCAATTCATTTTATCGATAACATTGTAACGCCTTCAGTTGCTGGGCACCCTAAAACAATTGTTTTCTTAACTGCTGACGCATTTGGTGTATTACCTCCAATCAGTAAGTTAACAAAAGAACAAGCAATGTACCACTTCTTAAGTGGATTTACATCTAAATTAGCTGGTACTGAACGTGGTATTACTGAACCGGAACCAGTATTCTCAACTTGCTTCGGTTCTCCATTCTTACCATTACCTGCAACACGTTATGCAGAAATGTTAGGTGAGAAAATTGATGAGCATGGTGCACAAGTATTCTTAGTAAACACTGGCTGGACTGGTGGAGAATATGGCGTTGGAAGTCGTATGAAACTTTCATATACTCGTACAATGGTTCGTGCAGCGATTGATGGTAAATTAAATGACGTGGAAACTGTTCAAGATCCTGTATTTGGTTTACACATTCCTACGAACATCGAGGGAGTTCCTTCTGAGGTGTTAAACCCACGCGATGCATGGTCAGATAAAGAAGCTTACGATCAAAAAGCAAAATACTTAGCAGACTTATTTAAAGAAAACTTTAAAAAGTTTGGCAATGTTTCTGATGAAATCGCTAAAAATGGTGCACCCTTAGTATAATAACTTCGACATAATGTTTTTTTGACATATATCATATAAAATTAAAACCACCCGTTTTAAATGGGTGGTTTTAATTATGGGATTCATTACGGCCTTGAGGCTGGTTCTTTTGTAATGATCTTTTATAAGTACCTAAATTACTTTAAACAGTAGCCTTTGTTTTCATCCATTCACATAATGCTCTTACGGTTTTTCGATTTTCTTTTGGTGGATAGTGATGTTTTAAACTTGGGTAAAACCAAGTTTCGTATTCTTTATTTTTCCTTTTTAATGCATTTTCTAAGTAATAGGCCTGTTCAATACTTACGTGTTGGTCTTCAAATCCATGGATGATGAGTACAGGTGCAGTTACTTTATTGATTTGATATAGAGGGGTTCTATCGTCATATAATTCTTTAAATTTTGTTGGTGGCCCACCAATAATTCGTTTCAATGTTCGTCGCATATCTACTCTTTCTATATACATAGAGGAAACATTGGATACACCAGCCCAAACGACAACAGATTGGATATCGTCACGTAAAATGGCTGTCCAAAGTGCCATTAGACCGCCTCGTGAAAATCCATATACATTTATCTTATCCTTATTGCTAAATTGCTTTAATACGTCAGCTCCGTACACTGCATCATATCGATCACTTCCTGCAAATTCATCGCGGCCTTGTCCACCACGATTGCCACGATAGTAAGGTGCAAATACGATAAACCCTTGAGCAGCAAATTGAGCAATTCTAGGTGGCCGAACAGCCCCTACAAATTGTAATCCACCTCTTAAATAAAGAAGTGCTTGATAATTCCCTTCTTTAACCGGTTTTGCTAATAACCCTTTAACTAAAAAACCTTCTGACCAATAACTAATTTCGTATAAGGCAATATTTGGGTTTGGCGAGGGGTAATTACGAATTTCCTCAATACTACCATTGTCTTTCATGCTGTTTCACTTCCTGCAACATCTTTTTCATTCCTGCATCTTTCATGTAGAAACTTAAAGTGGGATGATTTAGTAACTCCTCTGTTGTTAGCCAAATCATACCGATTGTTTCATGTTCTTCAACAAATGGATCTATTCTTTCCACTTTACCTGTGAATACGGATTTACAAAATGGTACATCTCCATGCACTAAATAGTCTGCAAACCATTTTAAATTTGTAATATGTACAGAAGTTTCTTCGTACACTTCCCTAATTGCTGCCTCAAATAACGTTTCGCCAGGTTCTACTTTCCCACCTGGAAATTCAACCCCACGTTTTTTATTGATTGCACATAACCATTTCCCTTGGTAATGTACCATAACTAAAACATGTTTAGGTTCTACGGTAAACTGATTTTCTTCAAAAGACAATTCAACTTGGCATCCATTTTCATCTATAAATGTAAACATCCCTTTACTCAACTCCTACTTAATCACATACGCCTTGGCGTATGTGTGCCCAGATTTTTTCGAGCAAGCTCGAAAATTTCTATTGAAAATCTGTGGCATCCGCCGGAGGCTATAATATATTCAGACGTTTCCCACTGAATATATTAATAATAAGCTAGTAAAGGGATTGTTGTCATTAACTTCATAGAAAAATGGAAATATCCGTTACTTTTAAAGTCCGCACAAAAAGGCGTTTTAACTAGTTGTTGAAGTATGGTAATTGCTCCACAAACTTCTTCGTTTCTTCATCTCCAAATTCGTGAATGAGCGCATAGATTTTCATCAAACGATAATCTATTTCGTGGTTTGACTCATCCATATGATAGGGTAAATATGGTAAATGTGCACGAACCATATTATGAAACTCTAAAGAATCAATTTGTTGAAATATTCTTTCAAAAACTCGTGCCTTTTCAGATGGCATTGTTAATTTAAATTCACAGGGAGCACTTGATGGTACAAAGCTAAAAGAATTATTTACAACAGATACATATACGTTTGTTTCGATAGTAACCACTCCTTTTTACATAAGTATGCGGAGCGCTTACTATTGCTATACTAAAAAAACATAAGTCGACCTACCGAGGGTCGACTTAATTTTCTGCTCCAATGGAGATTTCAAAATCAAAAAACAATGAGGAACACTCTCCCCACTGTTTTGTTTTGTTATCCTAAGAATGACTTTAACATCCAATTATGTTTTTCAAGACTTTGGAAGATTGCATTTAAAATATCTTCTGTTCGATCATCTCCCTCTTCTGACGCTTGGCCCATAGCTTCATTTATGAGCTTCATAATCGCTTGAAAGTCCTTGATAATCGTTTGTACCATCTCTTCAGTAGTTTCTGAACCAGTGGCTTCTTGCACATGTGAAAGCTCTAAATGTTCTTTTAATGTAGCAACTGGCTTTCCACCTTTAGTTAATATACGTTCAGCTATCTCGTCTAAATTTAATGTAACTTCATTGTATAATTCTTCAAATTTTTCATGTAATGTAAAAAAGCTTGGACCTGTTACGTACCAGTGATAATTATGAAGTTTTGTATAAAGTACAGAGTAAGTTGCTACTAGTTCATTAAGTTGTGTATTTAGTCGATTTGTTGCCAATATTTCGCACCTCTTTTTATTATATCCTTATAATATTCTCTAACAATTATTCATTGACGATTCAACTACTATTATTACCTTTCACTTCAGAAATATAACTCAATTAATGACATCTCAAGTAATATTCAATCTAATTTAAAGTTCTTATTCTAAATTTAAGATATAATAATAGTATCGATTTATGGAGAGTGAGAATTGTGGATATTACATTGGCTATTATTATTTTAGTGGCTGTTATGTATTTACTAATTATTATTGGTGGTATATTCTTTTTACGTAAAAGAAAAAAAGGAATGTTTACACAAACCGTTGATCCAAAACCTGTACAAAACAAATACGATTTAAAGAAGGATGACAAATGAAATACCCCTTTATATGGTTAATAAAACTGTACCGGAAATATATTTCCCCGATGACACCACCGAGTTGTCGTTTTCACCCAACGTGCTCCCAGTATGGGTTGGAAGCTTTTCAAAAACATGGTGCAATTAAAGGTGTATTCCTTACAACTAAAAGAATATTAAAATGCCAACCTTTTCATCCTGGTGGCTTTGACCCTGTACCAGATGAATGGCCATCGAAAAAAAAATAATTTCGATGGCTTTTTTTAATTGTGTTTTTGGTTCTGATAAGTTATGATTGTTTTTGTGAATTTATCGCAAATCGTAATTATTACTATTTATGGAGTTGGTCAAATAATGAAAAAGGTCTTTTCTATATTTGCATTGTCAGTTATTGCACTGCTAGTAACTGCATGCTCAAGTACAGAAACAACAGAGTCAAAGAACGATTCAAATAAAATTGACATTTATACAACTGTTTATCCATTAACATATTTTGCTGAACGCATTGGTGGCGAGTACGTTAACGTGTCTTCAATATACCCAACAGGCGCAAATGAACATACATTTGAACCGACACAACAAGATATGATGAGCCTTGCCGAAAGTGATTTATTCTTCTATATTGGTCTAGGTCTTGAGGGATTTGTGGAGAAAGCAGAATCTACTTTAGCAAATGAGAACGTGAAATTTGTTTCTACAAGCGAAAATATTGCAGAAGAAAAGCTGCATATATCAAAAGGCCATTCTTATGAAGAATCAGTTGGACATGAGGATGAAAATGAGGATGAACATGATCATGCTACAGAAGAACACGACGATCACAATCACGGTGATGTGGATCCACATATTTGGTTATCACCAGTATTAAGCCAAGATTTAGCTTTAGTAATTAAAGACGAATTAGTTAGTGAGTTGCCTGAACAAGAGGAAATTTTTACAGATAATTATGAAGCATTAGTAGATGAACTAGAAGCTTTAGATAAGGAATTTAGCAAATTAGTTTCAGAAGCTTCTACAAAAACATTCTTTATTTCCCACTCTTCCTTTGGCTATATAGCTGGACAATATGGTTTAATTCAAGTACCTATTGCGGGTCTTAACTCACAAAGTGAACCTACGCAAAAGGAATTAATTGAAATTGTTGATTTAGCTGAAGAACTAGAGGCTAAATATATTTTATTTGAACAAAATGTTTCCTCAAACTTAACATCTGTTATTCAAAATGAAATTGGCGCAAAAAGTTTAACTTTACACAATTTAAGTGTATTAACAGAACAAGATGTTGCAAATGATGAAAACTACTTTACTTTAATGAAAAAAAATATTGAAACTTTTAGAGAAGCGTTAAATCCTTAAATAAAAAAATCCTCGACTTAAGCAATGTATTGCCAGGTCGAGGATTTTTTTATAGTAATTCTTTTAATTTTCTACGCATTAATTTATTTGAACCGTTACGAGGCAGCGACTCCACAAAATAAATGTTTTTCGGAACTTTATATTTTGCTAAATGTTCCTGACAATATTGTAGGATAGATTCCTTTGTTGTTTCATTTTTCAAAGCAACAAAAGCTATAGGGACCTCGCCCCACGTTTCATCAGCCATTCCGCAAACTCCAGCTTCGCGAATTGCATTGTGAGCCATTAGTACATTTTCAATTTCGGCAGGATAAATATTTTCTCCACCTGAGATTATTAAATCCGACCTACGATCAACTACATATAAATAGCCTTCTTCATCCAAATAACCAATATCTCCAGTATGTAACCAGCCGTCAATCGTTGCACTCTTCTCGCTGAATTGCCCGATATAACCAGGTGTAACATGTGGTCCACGTATTAATATTTCACCTTCGACAAAAGGCTTGTCCGCATCTGCAATCTTAATCTGGTTAAAGAATAGTGACTTTCCTGCTGAGCCTAGTTTTCTTATTGCATCTTGGTTAGATAAAGTTGCTGTTTGAGATGATGTTTCTGTCATTCCATAGGTCTGTGCAATGGGCAAATGTACTTTTTGTGCACGAAGTAAATAATCTTTAGGAACCGGTCCTCCCCCTGCTAGAATGATTTTAAACTTCGGTGAGGCCTTTAACACATTTTCCTCTAATCGATTTAAAATACGCTCTAACATGACTGCTACGAGGGACATATGTGTCACTCGACCGGTTGCAATGTCATCAACTGCACCATTTGCATCAAACTTTTCATATAATTTCACTGCATTCCCATACAATAATGATCTAATTAGAATGGATAATCCGCTTATATGAAACAAAGGCACCGCGCAAAGCCATACATCTTCTTCTGATAATCCAATATTTAATATAGAAGCTAATGCACTAGCTTGGTGATTGCCTACTGTTTGTCTTACACCTTTTGGAAACCCTGTTGTACCTGATGTATACATAATGGATGTTGTTTGATCTATTGACCATTCCATATCAATTTGTATCGGAGTTCCTTTACAATTCTCTACTTCCGAGAATTTTAAGACATTTATATCGTTCGGAAGTAAGGGTAAGTCTTCATCATCTGCGATAACATATGTAACTTCTGAATCTTTAATTTGGTATGCAAGTTCGTCTATTGCTAATTTGCGGTTTAGTAAAACCATTTCACATTTTAGGTGCATACAAGCATAAATGATAAATATTAGATTTGGTCGACTACGGCCAATGATTGCAATTCGACTATTTTCTTCAATTCCAAGAGAGGAAAGTTGGTATGCACGCTGGACTGAAATATCTTTCATCTGTTCAAAATTCCAAGTCTTACCTTCGAATGTTAAGGCACTTCTCTTCGGTGTTAAATATGCACGCTGCAATATCCAGTTAGGGTACATGTTCATTCCTCCAAAATCACTAATATCCTTATTTTACTCCTATTTTCAACAATCGCAAAAAATTGGCGATTGAAATTGTGTGAGAATTGTGTTTGTACCTGGTACCCGAACAATTCTGAATTGTTTCTGAATTGTGTGTGTACCTGGTACTCGCACCCGTGTGTGTGTACCTGGTACTCGCACCCATTAAAAAAAGATAAGAGGGTTTATTCTCTTATCTTTCAATTTCCATAATGCTTTTAAATGATCAAGGGAATTTTGGGAATTGGTCGAAGTCCGGTTTGCGTTTTTCTTTAAATGCATCGCGACCTTCTTTTGCTTCATCAGTTGTGTAATAAAGTAAAGTAGCGTCTCCAGCTAATTGTTGTAATCCTGCTAAACCATCTGTATCAGCATTGAATGATGCTTTTAAGAAACGTAACGCAGTTGGTGATAATTGTAGCATTTCTTCACACCATTGAACTGTTTCATCTTCTAATTGCTCAAGAGGAACAACTGTGTTTACTAAGCCCATTTCAAGTGCTTGCTGTGCATCATATTGACGGCATAAGAACCAGATTTCTTTCGCTTTTTTGTGACCAATAATACGTGCTAAATAACCTGCTCCGTATCCAGCATCAAATGAACCTACACGTGGTCCAGTTTGTCCAAAACGAGCATTTTCTGCAGCAATTGTTAAGTCACATACTACGTGTAATACATGTCCACCACCAATTGCATAACCTGCTACCATCGCAACAACTGGTTTTGGAATTACACGGATTAAACGTTGTAAGTCTAATACGTTTAAACGTGGAATTTGGTCGTCACCAACGTACCCACCATGTCCACGAACACTTTGGTCTCCACCTGAACAGAAGGCTAAGTCACCTTCACCTGTTAAAATAATTGCACCAATTTTAGAATCTTCACGTGCACGTGAAAAAGCGTCAATCATTTCCGCAACTGTTTTTGGTGTAAATGCATTACGCTTTTCTGGTCGGTTAATTGTAATTTTTGCAATACCATTATAAAATTCATACTTGATCTCTTCATAAGTATGTAATGTTGTCCATTCTCTAGCCATTTAATAGCCCCCTAATTATTTTGATAGACATCCTTTATTATTGTAGCAAATTGTGTCGGATTTTCCACATGAATTGCATGTCCTACACCATCTATATGATAGTGTTTTGCATCTTGTAGAATTGTTTTCATTTCACCTGCGATATTATAAAACTTATGGTCTAGCTCACCCGTTATTAAATAAACAGGAATCGATATAGAATGTAATTCATTCCATAATGATTTTTGAGCGCCCGTACCCATTCCCCTCAAACTGTTAGCTAACCCGATTTCTCTTTGAGCTATCCTTTCGTTTCGTACAGACTGTTGAATGTCTAACGATAAGTTTTTTTGCGATGCAAACAAGGGGATGTTTTCCCATGCATTTACGAATGACACAATTCCTTTTGCTTCTATCTTATTTGCAAGTGAATCATCTGCTAACCTTCGCGCAACTCTCTCATCTTCAGTTTTTAAACCTGGTGAAGAGCTTTCTAAAATTAAATTTTTAACCCCTTCAGGATAAGCGCAAACATAGGAAAGAGCTACGCGACCACCCATTGAGTATCCTAGCAATGTAAATGCATTTAAAGATAATTGATCCAAAATAGCTTTTAAATCAGCTATTTGCTCATCCATCCTATAACGCGAAGAAACTATTGGTGCATCAGTTTTACCATGCCCAATTAAATCGATTGCTATAATTTTAATCGAATTTGGAAGTTGTGTTACTATTGTAGACCATGTATCAACACTTCCAGTAAAACCATGTAATAAAACGATAGTTTCAGTAGATTGTTCATTCCATATTTTTACATGGTAGTTAAGCCCTCTTACAGATAACATCATAACGAACCTAACTCCGAATGAATTTGCTTCCATAATCGACGATGAGCTTCAACGTTTTGTTGTCGATCTGTAAAAACTTCAATTAAACGAAGTGGTTTTACTTTCTCTTTACTTAAAATAGTTTTCATTTCTTCCAATTCGTTAATTTGTATGTATTCCATATCATACATTTTTGCTACTTGTTCGAATTGAAGTGCTGTTGGCGTACCAAATAGATCTTCATAATATTCTTTTACTGTCGATTGCGATAAATAAGAGAAAATTCCCCCACCATCATTATTTAAAACAATTACAGTAATATCACATGGTTGATATCTTGAAGCAATAAAAGCATTCACATCATGTAAAAAGGCCAAGTCGCCAATAAGTAAGTACATATGTCGATCTAGTCTACCTTTGCTAAATCCAATAGCAGTTGATATGACACCATCAATACCATTTGCCCCTCGGTTTGCAAACACTTGAATATCCTTGTCTGTAGGGACTAGGAATGTATCGATATCTCTAATCGGCATACTGCTACTAACGAATAAGTCACTTCCATCTGGCAATTGTTCTAACAGCGATCGAACCATAGCTCCTTCATCCACTTCAGATTCAACATAATCTGTAATGAAATTAATAGCCATCTCTTCACTTGCTCGCCATTTATTGAAATACTCACCATCGAGTTCAGATACAACGTTTAATTCATCTATCCATTCACCAATCGATGCATGGATAAAATGAGTAGACACAGAAGTGGAATCACGGAACATTGGATCTTCATCTACAACGATATAATTTGTTGGCATAGTTTCAGTTAAATAAATCGTTAAAAATTTTGAAACCGGCTGTGCACCAAAACGGATCACTGTATCAGCAGTTACTTGGTTACGGAATGCTTCATCTTTTAATAGAGCGTCATATGTTGTAATGATAGACGGTTTACAATCTTCTGGAATGTTCGTACGCATATTCGATAGACTTTCGACTAATACTGGCCATTTTACTTTTCGAACAAAGTTCCACATATGACGTAAGTCTGTTCCTAATGGTAACTCGCCAACGATGATAAATCCTTTTTTCGTTTGTTCGATTAATTCCACTAACAATTGTTTTGATTCCCCAGTTGGTGTAATTTCACCTGACAAACTTCTCTTAAATGTAGTAGCTGGTAATTGCTCCATAAAGTTAATAAGTAACGGTTCACGAAACGGTACATTTAAGTGGACCGGTCCAAAAGGTGCATTATTTGCAATATTAACAGCCCTTGCAACATGTCTTTCTACAAAAGGTAATGTTTGTTTCGCATCATCTGGAACAGGAAAATCCACCGACCATTTTACATGTTCACCGTATAATCGGTTTTGATTGATTGCTTGTGGAGCACCTACTTCGCGAAGTTCATGTGGCCTATCAGCAGTAATAACGATTAACGGTACCCTTGAATATTTTGCTTCAACAATCGCAGGAAAATAATTAGCTGCTGCAGTACCTGAAGTACACAATAGTGCAACTGGCTTTTGTTTTGCTTTCGCAAGTCCTAATGCAAAAAATGCCGCTGAGCGTTCATCTACTTGTCTATATACTTGTATATCTTTAATTGATGCAAAAGCATATGCTAATGGAGTCGAACGAGAACCTGGGCTAATTACTACATCTTCAACACCGTTATTTTTAATAGATGCAACAATTTGATAAACATAATTTGTTAAAATTTCACGTTCACTCATGTAGTTGTCCTCCTAAGGCACGTAACATTGGACGGAACTTCACTAATGTTTCTTCATATTCTGATTGGGCTTCAGATTCTGCTACGATTCCCCCACCAGCATAAAGAATCGCTTTATTGTCTTTTAGTGATGCAGAACGAATAGCAACTGCAAATTCACCATTGCCCTCCGCGTCAACCCATCCAAGTGGTGCAGCATATAAACCACGATTCATTGACTCAGCGTTACGAATAATTGTTAGCGCTTCCTTACGTGGCACACCGCCTAATGCAGGAGTTGGATGTAAATCTTTCACTAATTGTAAAATTGTAGCTTTTGGCAATAACGTTCCTTCAACTGGTGTAAAAAGATGTTGGATATCTCTAATTTTTAATAATCTGGGTTTTTTAGGAACTTTATACTGAATACAATTTTTTGCAAAAGTATCAACAATCATGTTTACCACGTGTTGATGCTCACCTAAATTTTTAGGATCATTTAATAACTCTTCACCTAGCATCTGGTCTGCTTCTGCAGTCTTACCTCGTTTTACTGAACCGGCTACACAAGAAGAATAGGCATGTCCATTTACTACTTTTACTAATCTTTCAGGTGAAGCTCCGAAAAACAATAAGTCATTTCGTTCAAGACCAAATAAGTAACTTTCAGGCTGCTCGTTAATAACATGAGAAAGAACCTGAGGTGATGTTATTTCATCTTCAAAATCCATTAATAAAGATCTAGCAATTACTACTTTTTCTGCTTTTTTGTCTTGGATTAAGTTAGATACCATCTCTACAGATTGCAAGTATTGCTCTTTATTTCGTTCATCATAATTAACCATAACAGGCTTGTTATACGTCTTTAGTTCCTTTACCTGAGCTGCATGAATTAACCGATCACGTTCCATTCTTAATTGCTCAAACTGATCTCTCGAATCAAGCTGATCTGTTACTAAATGTATACTTACATAGGCTTTATCGTTTTGAATGACAAGCTGATAAGTTGCAACTGTGAAGTAACTTTGTGGAAAACCATCCCATTCTCCACTTTCATCATTTTGTGGATCAAATGTAAAGCCACCAAAAAGGATTGGTTGTGGCTCTTTTTCTTCTTTTACAATATTTTTCGTAAGCTCCATCCAAGCTTTTTCGACTTCATCAAAACGGTTTTCGTTCCCGTTATTTTCAATAACATGGGCATGTCCAAGACCAACTAAAGTAAATGTCTTTTCTCTATTTTGCCAAAAGAATCGCTTTCCTTTAAAATGACTCTCCCCAGCTGCATAAAAAGCTAATGCTGAAAGACGATTTACTTCTACTGTTTCTATATAAAAGTGTAATCCTGCACTTTTAGAACCCACTTCAGCTTCAGTGGTATGTAACCACTTCTGATCCATGAAATTTCCCTCCATTCAAATACGCCCCGACGTATTTGAGCACTGATTTTTATGGGCTAAGGCCCTAAAGTTGTAAGTTTACTTAGATATCGCCACCAAAGGCCAACACGAGGGCTGGTAGTATTAAATTATTTATTTCACTGCCACAAACATATCGCATAATTACATGTGGCATTCTAGTCTAAGTTATCCGCAACCTTAAAATCTGTGGCAACCGCCGAAGGCTACTACCTCATTCAGAAAAAAATTCGAGTTTATTCATATTACAATTTGCTGAATGATGTAAATCAAACTAATTAACATATTTCAATATGAGAATTAGTTTATGTCAAAATCAAAAAACTTCTCGCGCTTTTTTCAACATTATCTATTCTATCATATCATTACCTTTGTTAATATATATCGTGTTTTACAACAATGTGTTAATTTTTGACTAAAAACATAATGGTCTTTTACCTAAAAAAAGCTTGGGATTACCCAAGCCTTAAATAGATAAAACATATTTTTCAAACCCTTGATAGCTCATAATGTTGATTTCTTCTTCGGTAAAATGGTTTAATAATGCCTTTATTAATTGTTGGTATTCTGAAGCATTTGATAAAGATTCAATTTTAAAATCAATTCCATCAAAATCTGATCCGAATCCAACATGTTCAATACCAACTAATTTCACTAAATGGTTAATATGGTCGATTAATTGATCAATAGTTGCTGTCTCTAAATTATTTATGAATGGTGGATAAAATACAACGTGTATACGACCACCTTTTTCAACAATTTGCTTAACTTGCTCATCTGTTAAATTTCTTGGATTATTACAAATCGTTCGTGAATTACAATGACTTGCCATTACATGTTTTGCCATTGGTAATAATTCGTAAAACCCTAGATCATTTAAATGTGCAACATCAAGTATAATATCTTGTTCATTTAAATAATGAATAACCTCTTTACTAAAAGGTTTTAATCCTTTGTTTGGATCTTCTAATGTACCATAAGCTACATCATTCTCATAATTCCAGGTTAATCCTACAAGTTTTACTCCAGCCTCTACAAGGGCTTTTAATTTATTTATATCAGTTCCTATACAATCACAACCTTCAAGGCTTAACACAGCTCCAATTTCACCTTCTTGGAGATGTTGTATTTGATTCCAATCCGTAATATGAACAACTCCAGGTTTTGTAATGACGAATTTTTTAAAAGCGTCAACTTGTTGTAATGCACTTTCAAACCTTTTCTCAATAGGGATGTTAGGATGTACAAAGATAGCAAACACTTGAACTTTAACATTTCCCGCTTGTAATCGCTCGAGGTTTGAATCTAAACGTAGATCATTGAGAAAGTCAATTTCATCATTTCTAGACAATTTATTTAAGACATCACAGTGTAAATCAATAATCTTCATGGTCCTACCACCAATCGTATTTGCTTTGTTTTGTATAAAGTATAATTCAAATTAATACATATGCCATTATTATTTTTTCAACATATATAATTATATATGTTGAAACAAAAAAAGTGATTGAAAAAGTTTTAACTTTTTCAATCACTTTTTAGTATGACCCGTACGGGATTCGAACCCGTGTTACCGCCGTGAAAGGGCGGTGTCTTAACCACTTGACCAACGGGCCTTATGGCGGAGAAGGAGGGATT
>NZ_OBQC01000022.1 GCF_900220965.1 Ureibacillus acetophenoni
GATCCCTCAAAGACGATGAGGTAGATAGGTTCGAGGTGGAAGTGTGGTGACACATGGAGCTGACGAATACTAATCGATCGAGGACTTAACCAAAACAATCTTGAACGCTTTCAATGTCTTTATCCAGTTTTGAGAGAACAAACTCTCAACTAAATAAGTGAAGTGATGATGGCAAAGAGGTCACACCCGTTCCCATACCGAACACGGAAGTTAAGCTCTATAGCGCCGATGGTAGTTGGGGGCTTCCCCCTGTGAGAGTAGGACGTCGCTTCGCAAATGACACCACTGAGTATTCAGTGGTGTTTTTTATATCCAACTACCATAATGAACCGAAGGTTCGGCGCGTCTTGAGAAAGAAAGATTAATACATAGTAACAACAATTATAAGTAAGGATTCGAGAAGTGCGAGGACCAAGGAGTTCAAGGAACCAAGGAGTGAGGAACGGAATGTACTATGTACATGAGTACCGCAAGCGACGCAGGAGACGCAGAAATCCGCCGGTCATCGCGCTTCGAGATAGTGCCGATGGAAGTATAAGACACGCCAAGTGAAGGTAAAAATTCGTTGCCAAAGACCCTGCTGATGATCCAGTGATGTTTTTTATTTCATTTATCTAAGAAGCCTGGTTTAAATGAAGCAAAATTGAGAATAGTAAACGTGTATTCATGAGATAAGAGAAATATTTATCCTTTCGAAGTAATGAACTATTAAATATGAAATGGAATATATTGTTTTTGCTCAATAATAAATTGACACATTTTTAAACAGAATAAGAATGGTATAAGTCACAATAAATATCTAAATTATCTATAAATATCGTGAATGTTATAATATTCGGAATTATTTTTCTTTTTTAATAATCTTGACACTTATTTTACATGTTGTTAATCTAACTATTAATATTTACTTAATCACTAGGAGGCATTACGAAATGTGGGAAACGAAGTTCGCCAAAGAAGGTTTAACGTTTGATGATGTATTATTAGTACCTGCACACTCTGAAGTATTACCCAAGGAAATAAATTTAGCTGTTCAATTAACACCTAAAATTAAACTAAATATTCCAATTGTTAGTGCTGGTATGGATACAGTTACAGAGTCAAAAATGGCTATTGCAATGGCTCGCCAAGGTGGAATCGGTATCATTCATAAGAACATGTCGATTGAGGAACAAGCTGAGGAAGTTGAAAAAGTTAAACGTTCTGAAAATGGTGTAATTTCAGATCCTTTCTTTTTAACTCCATCTCATCAAGTGTATGATGCAGAACATTTAATGGGGAAATATCGCATTTCGGGTGTACCAATCGTTAATAATCCAGAAGATCAAAAACTTGTAGGGATTATTACAAACAGAGACTTACGTTTTATTTCTGATTATTCATTAAAAATTAATGATGTAATGACAAAAGAAGATTTAATTACCGCTCCAATCGGTACAACTTTAGAAGAGGCAGAACAAATTTTACAAAAGTATAAAATTGAAAAGCTTCCAATTGTTGACGAGGATGGTAAGTTAAAAGGATTAATAACAATTAAAGATATTGAAAAAGTAATTGAATTCCCAAATGCTGCAAAAGACCACTTAGGACGTTTATTAGTAGGTGCTGCAGTTGGAGTTTCAAAAGATACAATGCCACGTGTAGCAAAATTAGTTGAAGCTCAAGTGGATATTATCGTAATTGACACTGCACATGGACATTCACAAGGTGTTCTAAATACAGTGAATGAAATTCGTGAAGCTTATCCTGAATTAGAAATTATCGCAGGAAACGTAGCAACAGGTGAAGGAGCTCGTGCATTATTCGAAGCTGGAGCAGACGTTGTAAAAGTTGGTATTGGACCTGGTTCAATTTGTACAACTCGTGTTGTTGCAGGAGTTGGTGTACCTCAAATTACAGCTGTTTATGACTGTGCAACAGTAGCACGTGAATTAGGAAAATCAATTATCGCAGATGGCGGTATTAAATACTCAGGCGATATCGTAAAAGCACTTGCTGCTGGTGGACATGTAGTAATGCTTGGTTCACTTCTTGCAGGTACTACTGAATCACCTGGTGAAACTGAAATTTTCCAAGGTCGTCGTTTCAAAGTTTATCGTGGTATGGGTTCACTTGCTTCTATGGAAAAAGGTTCAAAAGACCGTTACTTCCAAGAGGATGCAAAAAAACTTGTTCCAGAAGGTATCGAAGGACGTCTTCCTTACAAAGGGCCTTTAGCTGATACAATTCATCAATTAGTTGGTGGTATCCGTGCAGGTATGGGTTACTGTGGAGCTCCAACCTTAGAATATTTAAGAGAAAATTCCCAATTTGTTCGTATGACAGGTGCAGGACTTCGTGAATCTCATCCACACGATGTTCAAATTACGAAAGAAGCACCGAACTATTCTTTACAATAAATAAAGCTTCAAAAGTGGTTCGTACTATCCGACAAATACATTAGTGTATACAATTTAAGGGCTTCTCCTATTGTATAAACACAGCATTTAGTTGCATCGTGATAGAGCAATACAAAGTTGAACTATTAATTCAATTGGCTTGCGAATCTGTTTAATTTTACCTAACTACTTAGCACTTTTATAATCGAAGTAGAAGTCTAACGAAAACTTACACTAGTATAAATGATATGAAACTTTTGCACTCTTTTATCGTCATTATATGATAATAAAAGAGTGCTTTTTTCTTTTATTTTCTAAAACATATATAGTGAAAACTATGATAGAATTGCGGATATAAGAATAATAATTTTTGGAGGTACGTTTAGGTGAAAACAGTAAGGAAAACATCTTTGTTTAACATCTTTTTAATTCCGGTTCTGTTACTTAGCTTTTTTATTTCAACACCAATAAATGCGAGTGCAGAAACAGATTTAGGTTTAAATGTAGATGCAGCAATATTAATTGATGCTGATACAGGTAAAATTTTATATGAGCAAAATGCGGATGCTGCTCTAGGTATTGCAAGTATGACTAAAATGATGACTGAGTATATCCTTTTAGACGCAATCGATGAAGGTACTATTACTTGGGATCAGGAATATCGTGTAACTGACTATACATATAAAATGTCTCAAAATCGTGCATTAAGTAATGTTCCATTAAGAGCAGATGGTACTTACACTATCCGTGAGTTATACGAAGCAATGGCAATTTACTCTGCCAATGCTGCTACAGTAGGAATTGCAGAAACGATTGCAGGAACAGAAACAGAGTTCCTAAAATTAATGAATAAAAAAGCTGAAGAAATAGGTTTAACAAATTATAAATTTGTTAACACAACTGGTTTAAATAATGCAGATCTTAATGGGATGCATCCTGCAGGGACAGGCCCTGAAGACGAAAACGTTATGTCTGCAACAGATGTAGCAAAATTAGCTTATCACCTAATGAAAGACCATCCAGAAGTATTAGAAACATCTAGTATTCCGAAGAAAACTTTCCGTGAAGGTACTGAAGATGCAATTGAAATGGAAAACTGGAACTGGATGTTACCTGGTTTAGTATTTGAATATGAAGGTGTAGATGGTTTAAAAACAGGTACAACAAATTTTGCTGGTTCATGTTTTACAGGAACTGCAGAACGTGATGGTACTCGTCTAATCGCTGTAGTAATGAATGCAGTAAATGAATACGGTATTGACCCTGTTAAAAAGGCTCGTTTTGACGCTACAAGAACTCTATTCGATTATGGGTTTGCACAATTCTCTAAACAAGAAATCGTACCAGGAAACTATGTTTTTGAAGATCAAAAAACAATCTCTGTTACAAAAGGTAAAGAAGACAAAGTAGCTATTGGCGTGAAAGAACCTATTTCTATGTTAGTAAAATCAAGTGAGAAAGATTTATATAAACCTAAACTAATACTAGAAAAAGATACGTTGGAAGCTGAAGTAGAAGAAGGTACGGTTGTTGGTAAACTAGTAATCGAACGAACTGAAGGTACAGATTACGGTTATATAGATGGAAAAGAATTAGCTGTAGATGTAGTAACAACTGAACCAGTTGAAAGAGCTGGTTGGTTCTCATTATTATTCCAAGCAATCGGTGGTTTCTTTGCAAGTATTTGGAGTGGTATTACTGGATTCGTTACGGGCCTATTCTCTTAATAGACTATAAGAATTTTAATCTTTAAGAAAACACACAATTCTTTTGGAATTGTGTGTTTTTTTTTGCTTTTGAATTACCTATAAATCCACATATTTAGGTAGATTTATGTATTTTTTAATAGACAATATCACCAATAAAAACATTTTTACATAAAGTACAAGGTGAGGAGAGTGATCATTAATGTGCGGGATTGCAGGTTGGATTAGTTTTAAAGAATGTTTACTAGGAAAAGAATCAATTGTAACTCAAATGACAAATACTCTATCAAAACGAGGGCCTGACGACGGTAGAATTTATAAAAACAATCATGCCTTATTAGGTCATAGACGCTTAGCAGTTATTGATTTAGAAGGCGGAAAACAACCAATGACTAAAATGAAAGAGAGTTCAAATTATACAATTACCTATAATGGAGAATTGTATAATACTGAAGATATCCGTAAAGAACTTTTAGCGAGAGGCTATTCATTTTCTACTCATTCCGATACAGAAGTGTTATTAACATCTTTTATTGAATGGAAAGAGCAATGTGTAGATTATCTGAATGGAATTTTTGCTTTTGGTATTTGGGATGAGGAAAAAGAAACATTAACACTCTTCCGTGACCGTTTAGGTGTAAAGCCACTCTTTTATGCTGAACTTGATGGAGGATTATTATTTAGCTCGGAAATCAAGGCAATATTAGCACATCCAAATATGAAAGCTGAAATAGATTATGAAGGATTGTCTGAAATTTTAGGCTTAGGACCATCAAGAACCCCTGGTAATGGGGTATTTAAGGGAGTCCTAGAATTAAAACCAGGTCATGCATTACAATTTAGTCGGAATGGACTTAAAATATGGCAGTACTGGGATGTTAAAAGTAAAGAACATACAGACTCCTTTGAAGATACAGTAGATCACGTACGCTATTTAGTAACAGATGCAGTTGAAAGACAACTAGTGTCGGATGTTCCATTATGTACTTTCCTATCAGGGGGGCTAGACTCAAGTATTATTACTGCGATTGCTGCGAAAAAATATGAGTCTGAAGGAAATAGACTCCATACTTATTCAATTGATTATGAAGATAACGAAAAGTTCTTCGCTGCAAATGACTTCCAAACTTCTACAGATAGTTTCTGGATTCAAAAGATGACAGATTTATATAACACTACACATCACTCCTCAATTATTTCCCAACAAAAACTTATCGATTATTTAACAGAAGCAGTTCATGTTCGTGATTTACCGGGGATGGCTGATGTAGATTCCTCTCTATTATGGTTCTGTAAAGAAATTAAGAACAATTTTACTGTTTCCCTTTCAGGCGAATGTGCCGATGAAATATTTGGGGGTTATCCTTGGTTTTTTGGTTTACAACAAGAAGGTTTTCCATGGATTCGATCCTCTGCTGAAAGAAATAAATTCCTTCAAGAGAAGTGGCAGCAAAAGTTAAATATACCTGAATACGTTCTTAATAAATTTGAAATTACTGCGAATGAAACGCCGAAATTATTGGGTGATAGTGTAGAAGAAGAAAAGAGAAGAGAACTATTTTATTTAAATATGAAATGGTTTATGACAACTTTGTTAGATAGAAAAGATCGTATGAGTATGGGGGCAAGTCTTGAAGTGCGTGTTCCATTTGCGGATCATCGAATCGTTGAGTATGCGTGGAATATTCCTTGGGAAATGAAAAAAGTGGGAAATCAAGAAAAAGGGATTTTAAGAAAAGCGATGGAAGGTATTTTGCCAGATGAAGTTTTGTATCGTAAAAAGAATCCATATCCAAAAACATATCACCCTGCTTATACAGACGGTGTTCAAAAATGGCTAATAAATATACTGGAAGATAAAAATTCCATTCTTCACGAATTGTTCGATGCGAAACAATTACAAGAATTAGTTGAATCCAAAGGGTCCTCTTTTAAGGTTCCATGGTTTGGCCAACTAATGGCAGGACCACAATTATTAGCTTACCTAGCTCAAATTCATATTTGGTTCAACCATTATAATATCCAATTAATTGAATCATAAAGGAGAGCCAATCCTCATGTTAAGGATTGGCTCTTGAAATTCCCCATGTTTGCATTAACTCATGAATGGCTGGTTCGATTTCACTTAAACATAATCCACCAAAGCCTAAAAGAAATTTTGGTTCAGTGCTTTCTACTGGGCCTATCATATAATCAGAAATTGGGTAAACACCAATTCCTTTCTCCGCGGCTATTTGTTTTAATTCTGCTTCAGACAAAGAGTGGGGAAAAGAAATAAGGATATTCATACCTGTATGTTCTCCCGAAATTGACACCATTGGATAATACGTTTCTAAAATTTCAGTCATGTGATCATGTTTTTTCTTATAAATTTTACGCATTCGATTTAAATGCTTTGCAAAATGACCATCTTTCATAAACTTGGCTAAAATATGTTGATCAAATCTTGGGACCGTTGAACTGTAATACGTAAAGGTTTTATTATATTTTGATAATAATGATTTTGGTAACACAAAATAAGCAACGCGCAATGAAGGCATAAGAGATTTTGTGAACGTACTCATATAGATTACTTTTTCGTTTTTATCTAAACCTTGAAGAGATGATATCGGTTTACCTAAATATCTAAATTCTGAATCGTAATCATCTTCAATGATGTATCTATCAGAGTCCTGTGCAGCCCAATTTAACAGTTGAGATCTTCTAGTTGCTGATAGAACTGCCCCAGTAGGGAATTGGTGAGATGGTGTCACATAAACTACACTTGCTTTTGTTTGTTCTAAGTCACAAACCCGAATACCTTCATCATCCACTGTAATTGGATATACAGTTTGGCCATTTTGTTTTAAAATACGATTCACCGTTTTATATCCAGGATTTTCAATGGCATATCCATTGGATTGTTCAAACAATCGAATAATCATTGGCAAAAGTTGTTCAGTACCAGATCCTATAACGATTTGCTCAGGGCTCGTAATTACACCTCGTGATTGGAAAAGATATTTAGAAATTTCCGTCCGAAGTTCAATTTCACCTTGAGGATATCCAGTTAGTAAAAGCTCTTTATATTGTTCATCGAATAAAATTTTTGCATATTTCCTCCAAGTAGAAAAAGGAAAGCCATCTAAATCAATCATTCCTGGATTAAAATCAATGCGATATGTTTGTTTTAAAATGGGTTTAACTTGTTCAGGATTCAATTCTTTTTCAACATAGGGTAAATCATCAATCGTTTCTACAAAAAAGCCAACACGGGGCTTAGAAGTAATATAACCTTCTGCTAAAAGTTGTGCATAAGCGATTTCAATCGTTGTTTGACTAATATTTAAAAATTCCGCAAGTTTTCTTTTTGAAGGAAGTTTTGTGCCTACTTCAATCCTTTTAGATATAATGGCATTTTTTATGCCTAAATAGAGTTGTTCATATAATGGTTTTCCAGTATTTCTTTCAAGTTCGAAAATAAGCATGTCCATTTCGTATCAATCCTAACTGACCTTTATAAAAATTTATTAATTAACTGTATAAAGTGGTCAATTATTATTATACTAAAAGTAATTAAATTGTTAATGATAAGAATTAATCGATACATCCCTTGCAAAACAAAAAATCATATAGTAAAGTATGGTTAAAATGAATGATATTTGAATTCGATGATAGGAAGTAGTAACAATGTTAGCTTTTTTTAGAGAGTCAGCGGTTGGTGAAAGCTGATATGAGCAGTTGTGAATCCGTCCTTGAGATGCCTTGCTGAATGAATAGTAAGCTTGAGCCGGTTGAAAAGCCGTTATGTGATAAGTGGATTAGACGTATTTTGTCTAGTCAATTAGGGTGGCAACGCGGGTAGCTCTCGTCCCTTTTTTGGGATGGGGGCTTTTTCTATTTGTTCAAAAGGAAATGTTTGTATTTAATTATTAATTTGGAGGAGAAAAGTATTATGTTAGATATTAGACGAGTACGTGAAAATTATGAAGAAGTGAAGAAGATTTTACTAACACGTAATGAGGATTTAGGTAATATTGATGAGTTTGAAGCACTTGATACAAAACGCCGTGAATTAATTGCTAAAACGGAAGTTTTAAAAGCAGAGCGAAATAAAGTATCTGAACAAATTTCAGTAATGAAACGAAACAAAGAAAATGCAGATGAAGTAATTGCACGCATGCGTGAAGTTGGAGATGAAATTAAACAAATCGACACGGAACTTCGTGAAGTAGAAGAAAAGTTCGATTATATGATGATGCGCTTACCAAACCTTCCTCATGAATCTGTTCCAGTTGGTACAACGGAAGATGATAATGTTGAAGTATTAAAATGGGGAGAGCTACCAAACTTTAGTTTTGAAGCAAAACCTCATTGGGATTTAGCAACTGACTTAAAAATTGTTGATTTTGAACGTGCTGGTAAAGTAACGGGAAGCCGTTTTGTCTTCTATCGTGGTTTAGGAGCAAGACTAGAACGTGCATTAATGAGTTTCATGATGGATTTACATTCAGAAGAACATGGCTATGAAGAAATGTTACCGCCTATGATCGTTAATAGCGATAGCTTAACAGGTACTGGACAGTTACCAAAGTTTGAAGAGGATGTATTTAAATTAGTTGATACTGATTACTATCTGATTCCAACAGCAGAAGTACCTGTGACAAACGTTTACCGCGATGAAATCCTCGACGGAGAATTGTTACCTAAAGGATTCGCAGCTTATAGTGCGAATTTCCGCTCTGAAGCAGGTTCAGCTGGGCGTGATACACGCGGGTTAATTCGCCAACATCAATTCAACAAAGTTGAATTAGTTCGATTCGTTAAACCAGAAGAATCTTATGATGAACTTGAAAAATTAACTGGCCATGCTGAAAAAGTACTTCAATTATTAGGCTTACCATACCGTAAATTATTAATGTGTACAGCAGATCTTGGTTTCACTGCTGCAAAAAAATATGATTTAGAAGTATGGATGCCAACACAAAACATGTACCGTGAAATATCTTCTTGTTCTAACTTTGAAGATTTCCAAGCGCGTCGTGCAAATATTCGTTTCCGTCGTGAGCAAGGGGCAAAACCAGAATATGTACACACATTAAATGGTTCAGGACTTGCGATTGGTCGCACAGTGGCTGCTATTTTAGAAAACTTCCAAAAAGAAGATGGTTCTGTAGTGATTCCAGAAGTTTTACGTCCATATATGGGTGGAAAAGAAGTTATTGCACCACCAGCAAAATAAAAACGAAAAGGAGCTTTGGCAATCGCCTTAGCTCCTTTGATTATTATTTAGTGATGAAATTGGTTATATATACTCTTTTAATCGGACTTGATGTTTCATTTGGAAATTATGATCGTTAGATGCTAAGTAAACAATTCCCTCAAAAAAACCAACAATAGCTGGTATAGATGTCCAACAAAATACTAAATAAATAATTCCAGATCCTGGTTTACCTAGGTAGAATTTATGGGCGCCAAAGCAACCTAAAAAAATACCTAATAACCCTGCCACAACTTTATTTCTAATAGGCCAGTAAGGTTGAACACCATACATTTGTCCGTGTTGCACTGGTGGTTGAACTGGGTTATGTGGGTAGACAGGTTCAGCATATTTGAGTGTTGGTTGGTTTTGGGTCTGTGCAATAACAAATTTTTCACCGCAATATTTACATTGAGTTGCATCTGGATCTCTAGGTGCGCCACATTGAGGGCATTTGTTCGTTTTCATCCTATATACCTCCAAACCTATACTTCTTTTCCACAATTATTACAAAATCGATCCACTGGATGTAGTTCATTTCCACACTCACACACTTGTTTTGCTAAATGAGTTCCACAAGAAGAGCAAAACTTAGAATCTTCTTCATTTTCATAATTACAAGTTGGACAAATTATCTTAGCCTCTATTTTAGCTCCACATAAATTACAGAACTTACTTGTAGATGGAATGGACTCATTGCAAGAAGGACACTGTTTTGTATGTGAGTGATTCAGTAAGCTTTTATTTAAGTGCGTTTTAAATGTATCTGTTCCTTCACGGTTAGAAGCCGCTTTTTCATATATATCTAAACTACGTTTTTTCTCATATCGATGTTCGCCTAACATTTCCATTTGGGCAATGTCTTTTAATAAGGCGTTAATTTGATCAAAATCTTCATCTGGGAAGTTGATGGATTGAATATGGAAGTTAATCAATTGAAACCCATATAATTCGAATTCCTCAGCAATTCTAACTTTCAAATCATCTGTAATACTTGGAATTTCAGCTGTAATATCAAGGGCTGAAATTTTTTCTTTAATGATTTTATTGGCTAAAGTCGTTTTAATATTCGTTATGAGCATTCCCTTAAAGTAGTCTTGTACTTTGTCATAAACAACTAAGTCATCTTTATGAAGGGAAACGATAATTTCTTTGAAAAACAGTAATGGATCTTCTAAACGTAAAGCAAGTTGCCCATAGGACCTTATACGTAGCTTTACGAAATATTTCGGATCAATAATTTGGATAGGATCCGGTGTTCCCCAATACATATCTAATTTAGTAGCTAAATTGATGAAGTAGATTTCAGAGCTAAAGGGAGTTTTATTGCCATAAAAAAGATTGAGAACATTACTAAGAATAGGTAGGTTATCCGTTGAAAGTCGATACGTTCCAGGGTAAAACAAATCATAAATTTGTCCACCTTTTACAAAAACGGCAACTTGTCCTTCGTTCACAATCAACTGTGATCCCATAACAATTTTATCATTTGGATATTTGTATACTAACCAGTCCCGTGATTTAAGACCATCAAATTTTACTCGATCCATAATACCCAATTGAATCCCTCCCTTATCAATACATAATCTACCCAATCTTTTCCTTTAATAATATGAAATGTCCTAAAGGTTGTCTAAAACTACTTATTACTATTAAATTATGCTTTATCCAAAGAACAATCAATAGAGATAACTTTACTCATTTATACGAATGAGATTTGATTTTAGATTCAAATTCTTAAAGAAGTTCATATGTTCTTAACATATATTTACAAAATATGCATTGTTGTTAAATTTTAAATTTTATAAGATTAAATGCTCAAGAGTGCTTGAGTATTAAGAATTACGAATAATTTTAAATTTAAAAAAGAGAAGATAATTAGGAATTTACATATGGAATAACTATTAGGAGTGAATAGTTTGGAGATTAAATTAACTAATTTAGCAATGGATTTTCAACAGACAAAGGCAGTAAATGACTTAACTATTACGATTCAAGATGGGCATTTAGTTTCAATTCTTGGTCCAAGTGGATGTGGAAAAAGTACAACGTTAAATATGCTAGCTGGTTTATACAAACCAACAGCTGGAGAAATCTATTTTGGTGATAAGTTAGTAAACCAAGTGGAACCAGAACATCGAGAAATAGGAATGGTGTTTCAAAATTACGCGCTTTACCCGCATTTAACTGTGTTAAAAAATATAATGTTTCCTCTGAAAATGGCGAAGGTAAACAAAAAGGAAGCTTTTGAACGGGCAACGGAAATGGCAAAGCTTGTACAAATTGACCATCTTCTTGATCGAAAACCAGGACAGCTCTCTGGTGGGCAGCAGCAACGTGTGGCTATAGCAAGGGCACTGGTGAAGAATCCTAAAGTTTTATTATTGGACGAGCCATTATCAAATTTAGATGCAAGACTTAGATTGGAAATGCGTGAGGAAATACGCCGAATTCAAAAAGAAGTTGGAATTACAACTATTTTTGTTACTCACGACCAAGAAGAAGCAATGAGTATATCAGACAAAATATTGTTAATGAGAGATGGAACGTTACAACAATATACAACACCACTTGAAATGTATGACAAGCCAAGTAATTTATTTGTCAGTCAGTTCATGGGAAACCCACCAATTAACATATATAAAGCCACTGTAAATAAAGAATTAAAAAGGGTGGAGCTAAAAAATAGCAATGTACATATTCCACTATTAGGTAATGTGGATGTTACGAAATTCCCAGAAGACGTAATTGTTGGAATACGACCAGAAAGTTTTGTAAGTGAAACAAGTTCAAAAGAGCTGCCTCAAGTATCAATTTCTATAAATCTTATTGAAAGAACAGGTAGAGATACATTGTTAAGTGGAAAAATTGGTGAACAGCAAGTAAGAGCTTTAATCTCATCTAAGCAGCAATTAGGAAATGTAGAGGAATTATCGCTTTATATTACTGAATTTACGGTATTTGATAGTGAAACTGAAAACTCCATTTGGTACTTCGATGGGGAGGGAGCTCAGTGAATCAAAAACCGACCTTAAAGGATACATTAATTGGCTATAGTTATTTGTTACCAGCATTAATCATACTTGGCGTTTTTAGTGTATATCCAATTATTAAATCTTTCTTTATGAGTTTTTATGCTGACTATGATTTTTTTAAAGATATTGTTCATTCTTATGGTTTTGATAACTTCATTTATATTTTCCAAGATACTGAATTTTATAAATCGTTAACAAATACGTTCATTTTTGTCATTGGTGTCGTACCAGCATCTATTAGTATTTCACTTGTCATCGCTATATTACTAAATTCCAAGATTAAGTTTGGCAAGTTATTTAGAACGATATACTTTTTACCATTTGTCACATCAGTTGTTGCTATAGCAATTGTTTGGCAATGGATATACCATTCCGAATACGGTATTCTAAATTACTTTTTAGGGTGGTTCGGTATTTCGCCTATTGAATGGTTAAATGATCCAAAGTGGTCTATGCCCGCATTAATTATTATGTGTATTTGGAAGTCATTAGGTTACAATATCATTTTGTTTTTAGCCGGGCTTCAAAATATTAACCCACAATATTATCTAGCAGCTCAAATTGATGGTGCTAGCAAATTTAAAAGGTTTTGGCATATAACAGTGCCACTTCTGTCACCGACAACATTTTTTGTTTCAATTGTTGTATTAATTAATTCATTCAAAGTGTTCGATGAAGTGTTTGCTCTATTTAACGGAAGACCCGGACCTGGATATAGTGCACAAACGATTGTCTACTACATTTTCGAGAAATTTTATAACGAATGGGAATTTGGTATTGCATCAGCAGCAGCATTCGTTTTATTCATTATTATTTTTATCTTTACACTGATCCAACTCTATGTAGGCAAACGTAAGGTCAACTATTAGAAGGGAGCCAATATCATGAGACAAGCTTTTTCAAAAGGTTTTATTTATATTCTGCTCACAATTGGCAGTTTATTAATGTTGTTACCCTTTATTTGGATGATTAGTACATCTTTAAAAACTCCTGGAGAAGTGATGAGTATGCCTCCCACATGGATTCCAGAGAGTTGGAAATGGGATAACTATTTAAAGGCGTGGGAAATGGCCCCGTTTTTAAGGTATACATTGAATAGTATTATCGTTGTTATTGTCTCAACGATAGGTGAAATTATTACTACCATACTCGCTGCTTATGCATTTTCACGTTTACAGTTTTGGGGGCGTGACATTGTGTTTGCTATATTGCTAGGAACAATGATGGTACCAGGGGAAATGTTATTAATTCCAAACTTTGTAACATTATCGAACTTAGGTTGGATTAATCAATATGAAGCACTTATCATTCCTTGGTTAGCAAGTATCTTTTCAATTTTTTTACTTCGTCAATATTTCTTAGGTGTCCCAAAGGAATTGCATTATGCAGCAAAAATTGATGGATGTAGTAACTTCCGTTTTTTATGGTCTGTTATGGTGCCATTAGCGAAGCCAGCAATCGTTACAATTGCATTATTAAAAGCGATTGGTAGTTGGAATGCGTTTTTATGGCCACTAATTGTTACACAATCAGAAGAGATGCGAACACTTCCAGTAGGTTTGACAGCATTTACTACAGAAGCTGGAACGAATTTTGAACTGCTCATGGCAGCCTCTTCGATGATTATATTACCGATGATTATTTTGTATATCATTCTTCAAAAATATATTATTGAGGGCGTTTCTAAGGCCGGTTTAAAAGGTTAATAGCGCTTTTAATAATTTATTTATAAATAAAATAAAAACTTTAGGAGGATTTTTAGCAATGCGTAAACTTTGGTTAATGTTAGTATGTGCATTTGCAGTATTGGTATTAGCTGCATGTAGTAGTGGTTCAAATGAAGAACAAGGCACAAATTCAAATGGCACTTCAAAACAAGGTACAGAAAAAGCAGAAGTAACAGGAATTGACGGTATTGAAATTACAGAGCCAGTTGAAATTGAATTTTGGCATGCAATGAGTGGAGATCATGAAAAAGCATTGCAAAAAATTACGGATGATTTTAACAACTCACATGAAAATATTACTGTAAAACTTGTAAACCAAGGAGGATATGGTGATTTATCAACAAAAGTAATGGCTGCTGCAAAAGCGAATACATTACCTGCACTTACTCAAGCATATGAGGATTGGATGACTGAGTACATTGAGAATGATTTTATTACGAATTTAAACCCATATGTTGAAAGTGAAAAATACGGTTTCACAGACGATGAATTTAATGACATTATGGAAGTTTTCCGTGAAATGAATACTTGGGATGGCGTTCTATATGGACTACCATTCAACAAATCAACTCAATTAATGTTCTACAATGTAACTTACTTTGAAGAAGCTGGATTAGAAGTTCCAACTACTTGGGATGAAATGAAAGAAGCAGCAGAGATTTTAACGAATGACGATGTAATTGCAATCGGTTTTGAAAACGGCTTAAGTATTGGTTTCAACCAATGGGTACACCAAGCTGGTGGGCAGTTCTTTGATGAAGCAACTGGCGAATTTAAAATGAATTCTGAAGAAGGTAAATATGCTTTAACATATGTAAATGATTTAATTCAATCTGGTGTAGCACGTACAGCGGGTGAAGATGGTTACATGTCAGGTCCATTTGCGCGCGGTGATGTCGCTATGTACTTCGGTTCTTCTGCAGGTCTACCATATGTAGCAGCACCAGCTGCCGAGAATGGAATTGAATGGTCTACAGCTGTTCTACCAAGTGATGCTCAATCAGCAGCTCCATTTGCTGGGACAAACGTTACAATGTTTAACCATTTATCTGATGAAGAGAAACTAGCTGCATGGCAATATATGAAATTCTTAATCAATACAGACAATACAATTTACTGGGCTCAACAATCTGGTTACATTCCAGTACGTCAATCGGCATTAGATAGTGATGAATGGAAGTCATATGTTGAGGAAAATCCAACATATGGTGTAGCACAACAACAATTAGAATATGGTTTCTATGATCCACGTGTAAAAGGTGCTTATGCGTTTAAAAATGCAGTAGCAAAAGAGTTAGATAAAGTATTCTTAGGTGAATATACAGTTGAAGAAGGTCTTGAAGCAGCAGATAAAGCAGCAGCTAAAGAATTAGGTAAATAGTTTTTATCATAATAGGTTGATAATCTGAAAGTATTCTAAAATTTAGATCCATAAACTTGAGCCTACGTACTATACAGTCGTGGGCTCGTTTTATTAATAGGTAAGGAGGGATATGAAAATGCCAACTATTATTAAATTTTATCGAGGTTTAAAAACTATAGGCGGTACTATAATAGAAATTCAATCAGAGAATGCATCTATATTATTTGATTTTGGAAGTGTATTTAATGGTGACAAACCCGTATTAGATGGAGTTATTCAAGAGAGGAAACACGCATTAGTAAGAGATTTAATAAAGATAGGCGCAATACCAGCCATTGATGGGTATTATGAATCCTCTGAATTTACTATAGAGCCACCTTTTGTAACAGCGGAGAAAGATCCAAGAGAAAGAGCGGTGTTTATTTCACATTTACATCTTGATCATATGGCATATATGGGGTGTATTTCAAAATCGATTCCTGTTTATATGTCAACGGACTCGTTGAAATTGTACAAATCATTAAGCTCAATTAATGAAGAGGTAGTTCCATATCGTGAGTACCAAGGTGTACCTTATGATACAGACATTCAGGTTGGGGACATTGTAGTAAGATTTGTTCCGGTTGACCATGACATTCCTGGGGCATCCGCATTAATTATTACAACTCATGATGGAAAGATTATCTATAGCGGAGATTTACGATTGCATGGAAATCATCCTGAGTTTATAGAATCATTTTTAGGAACAGCAAAAGCTATGAATCCTTCTATTTTAATAATGGAAGGAACAACTTTGAGTTTCAGTGAGGAAACAACTGTTATTGAACCTTCAAATCAAATTACCTTAGAAACATTAACAGAAGGCTTACTCCCAACTCAAATTGAGGAACAGTTAAAACAAACAGATGGTATTGGGATTTTTAATATTTACCACCGAAATATTGAACGAATGATTGGGATGATAGAAGGTGCAAAAAAGGCAGGAAGAATCACTATTTTAGAACCAGAAACTGCCTATTTAGCTCAACAGTTTTATCCTGAAAAAGAATTTGTTACGTATTGCCCAAAAGGTTCAAAAGAGTACGCATTAAATGAAAAAACAATATATATTACACTGGAAGAAATAAATGAAAAGCCGAGTAGTTATTTCCTGCAAAACAGTTATCATCATTTATTGGAATTGCTTGATATAAATTTAAAAAGAGCAATCTATATACATTCAAATGGTGCACCATTAGGTGATTATGATCCATCTTACAATAATCTTCTAAAGTTTTTAAATACGTTTCAAGTTCCCTTTGTCTCTATCGGCACCGGTGGTCACGCGCATGAGGAACATTTAAAATATATCGTTGATGAAATCAATCCAGACTATCTAATTCCGCTGCATAGTTTTAAGCCAGAACGACTTCTACCAAAGGATGGAATACAAGTATTGCCAGACTATAATGAATCGTTCATATTTGAAAATGGCCAATTGACTAGTGAAAGTAGAAAATAAAAAGCACGCAAGAATGTTATTAAATTAACATTCTTGCGTGTTTTTATGAGAAGTTTTTATATTGTCTTTTAGAAGAACAAAAATCCAATACTAATAATAATTCCTGTAAAGATTAATACAAACAAACAGAACCCCATAATATCTTTTGCTCTTAATCCCGCAATTGCAAGTGCTGGAAGGGCCCAGAACGGTTGAATCATATTCGTCCAAGCATCCCCCCATGCAATAGCCATGGCTGTTTTTGCATAATCTGCACCGATTGCTTGAGCAGCTTCAATCATTACTGGAGCTTGAACAGTCCATTGTCCCCCACCTGACGGAACGAAGAAGTTAACTAAACCAGCTGAGAAGAATGTAAATAGATAGAATGTAAAATCATTAGATATGGCAATAAACCACTCAGAAAAGACTACTGCTAAACCTGATGCTGTCATCATGCCCATAATCCCTGCATAAAACGGGAATTGGAAAACGATACCACCAGTTGTTTTAATCGCATTTTGTACAGCCGCTAAGAAACGTTGTGGTGTTCCATGAAGTATAATACCGGAAATGATAAATATTGTATTTACGATGTTCAAATCAAGTGCAAAACCTTTTGTTGCAAAATGATAAACTAAATAAGTAACACCGATAAGGCCGATTAATATTGTTAATACATAACTTCTTTCTGACCAAGAAGCAAATGTTTTTTCAGCAGGTGGAAACTTTTGCTCTTCCTCAACTAATAGTTTTGGATCTACTTCAACAACGTCTTCTTCTTTAGGCATCATGAATCGGTTAAAGAATGGTAAAGTAACCGCAATGACAATCACAATAAATAAATTATATGGTGTAAAAATAGTTGACGTTGTTGGAATTACGCCCATCATATCTTCATATACATGCCCACTTGTCGCAATTGTTAATGGAATGGATCCAGCTAAACCTCCATGCCAAACAATAAATCCTGAGTAAGCACTAGCAATTAATAATCGATAATCTACTTTTTTTACATGACGTGCAATTTCTTTCGCAAAAAGCGCACCAATAACTAATCCAAAGCCCCAGTTAATCCAACTAGCAAGTAAAGAAACAAATGTAACAACAATAATAGCAGTGCTTGGTCTATTTAATTTACTAGCAGAAAACGTTAATAACTTTTTGAATACAGGGCTATTTGCTAAAACGTGCCCAGCTGCAAGCACAACTACCATTTGCATTGTAAAGCTTAATATTCCCCAAAATCCATTACCCCAATGAACCACCATATCTAATGGTGTGGATGGAGTTAAAACGACACCTAGAAATAATACGAGTACGGTTAAGATTGCAACAAAGATATAAGGGTCTGGTAAGTATTTTTCCATAATGGTATTGGCGACCTTAGTCATAAACTTCATCTTTTCATTTCCCCTTTCTTAAGTTTGAAATTACTTTGTGCTGAATAATATGTTTGGGAAGAAAGTTTTATATCATTGAAATAAAAATATATTGTGTGAGTTTAGTAAAAAGGGTTTTCTGTCCTATCTCGAGAAATAAAAACATATATTTATATGAATGCCTTTTTCATATACATTTCGTAAAGATAATAAGTAATGGGGGATTAGGATGAAGGGGAAAGTATGGGATTCATTTGAACAAGCAGTTGCAGATATACAAGATGGTGCTACATTAATCGTTGGTGGATTTGGATTATGTGGAATTCCTGAGAAAAGTATTGAAGCTTTAAGAGATAAAGGAACAAAAAACTTAACCGTTGTAAGTAATAACTGTGGTGTAGATGATTGGGGCCTCGGATTACTACTCGCTAATAAGCAAATTAAAAAGATGATCTCTTCTTATGTAGGGGAAAATAAAATATTTGAACAGCAATTTTTAAGTGGGGAGCTTGAAGTAGAGCTAACTCCTCAAGGGACTTTAGCTGAACGCATTCGTGCTGGAGGTGCTGGAATCCCTGGATTTTATACTGCAACAGGGGTAGGAACGCCCATTGCCGAAGGAAAAGAAGTGAAAGTATTCGATGGGAAAGAGTATTTACTTGAACGAGCAATTACAGGGGACTTTGCTTTAGTAAAAGCTTGGAAAGCAGACAAACTAGGAAATCTCGTATTCCGAAAAACGTCTCGCAATTTTAACCCAATTGCCGCAACGGCAGGGAAAATTACAATTGCCGAAGTGGAAGAAATTGTTGAAGTTGGAGAACTTGATCCAGATGAAATTCATACACCAAGTGTCTTTGTACAACGTGTTATCCTTGGACAAAATTATGAAAAACGTATTGAACGTTTAACGGTACAAAAAGTTGGAGGTGGGGTTTAATGATGGATGCAAGACAACGAATAGTAAAAAGAGCAGTAAAAGAAATTCAAGATGGTATGAATGTCAATTTAGGTATTGGTATGCCAACTCTTGTAGCCAATGAAATACCGGAGGATTTTAATGTATTACTACAATCTGAAAATGGCATGCTTGGCATTGGACCTTACCCAACTGAGGAAAAGGTAGACGCAGATTTAATTAATGCCGGGAAGGAAACAGTAACGATTGTACCTGGTGGAGCGTTCTTTGATAGTGCGGATTCTTTTGCGATGATCCGTGGTGGACATATCGACTTGGCAATCCTAGGTGGAATGGAAGTTTCTGAAACAGGAGATTTAGCCAATTGGATGATTCCTGGAAAGATGGTAAAGGGTATGGGTGGTGCCATGGACCTTGTTGCCGGTGCAAAACGTGTCATTGTCATTATGGAACATGTAAACAAACATGGTGAATCAAAGGTTAAGAAAGCATGTACTTTACCATTGACAGGAAAAGGTGTTGTTCACCGATTGATAACGGATTTAGCGGTGTTTGACTTTACAAACGAAGGAATGGTGTTGGTCGAAACGGCACCTGGTGTGACAGTTGAAGAGGTTAAAGAAAAAACAGAAGGTTCATTTACCATTGCAGAAACTCTATTATCCAACAAATAAATTTTTTTCTTTTGAATGAACCGGAAGTTTCTTCTTTGTTTTATAATGGAAAAATATAAAACGATAAAGGGGAAACACCTGTGGAGCATCTAATTTATTCTAATTTAAAAAAGCAAGAAATTTCAGGTATCCGTAAATTTACGAGTATGCTTGTCGACTATCCTGATGCGATTAACCTGACAATTGGACAACCGGATTTCCCAACACCGAATCATGTGAAAGAAAGTGCTAAACAAGCGATTGACCAAAACTTTACTTCATATACACCAAATGCAGGTATTTTAGAGTTGCGAAATGCCATTTCTCAATTTTATAAAGAAAAATATGGCTTAACCTATAATCCTCAAGATGAAGTGGTTGTAACACATGGAGCATCTGGTGCCATTATGGCTGTATTACGTACAATCTTAACTGAAGGTTGTGAAGTAATTGTCCCAGCACCTGTATATCCAGGGTATGTTCCGATTATTGAGATGTTTGGTGGCGTACCAGTTTATGTTGATACAACATCTACTTATTTTGTTTTAACAGCTGAGTTAATAGAAAAACACATTACTGAACGAACAAGAGCCATTTTCCTTTGTTCACCTGCTAATCCAGTGGGTACGATCATTGAAGAAGAACAATTAAAAGAAATTGCAAAACTTTTAAAGGATAAAGAGATCTTTATTCTCTCTGATGAAATTTATAGTGAGTTAATATTTGAAAAAACTCATCATTCCATTGCTTCATTTGAAGGAATGCGTGATAAAACAATTATTATAAATGGAGTTTCGAAGTCTCATTCTATGACAGGTTGGCGAATTGGTTATACATTAGCCCCTACGTACATTTCAAAGGAAATTACGAAGGTTATTGCCTACTTTTTAAGCTGCGAATCGAGTATCAGTCAGTCTGCAGCACTTGAAGCATTGACTGCTGGCAAAGATGATGCCATTGAAATGAGAAACGAATATAAGAAACGTCGTGATTTAGTATATAGTCGACTCGTTTCTATGGGATTTGATGTTGTGAAACCAGAAGGGGCATTTTATATTTTCCCTTCTATTAAAAAGACAAAGATGAAATCATTTGATTTTTGTATAGAGTTACTAAAGGAACAAGGCGTAGCTACAGTTCCAGGGAGTGCTTTCTCGAATTACGGTGAAGGATATATTCGTATTTCCTATGCTCAACCGATAGAAAAGTTAGAAGATGCCATGAATCGATTAGAGAAGTTTATGGAGAAGTTTAAATAAATAATGATAAAGGCGCCTTCTATATTAGTGAGAGGCGCCATTTATTTCATCTGCAGAACAGCGAATAGAATAAAAAAGCTTTTCTATTGGATGAGTTCTGTCATCCAACGATATAATGCGACGCTTACCAAGTCGACGGTCAAACAAAGCAAATGAACGAGTAAATATGTCTTTTGAGGCTAATGCATCATTGATTGATAGACTCGGGTAATTCATTAGTGCGCGGTATACATGCCAACTTGCCAATAAACCTTGGTTCAATAGGTCATTTTCAGCCTTCTCACTAGCTTCAATAAGTGCCATACGTTCAGGGGAATTGAACATTTCCTTCCAGTCGCTAGAATAAGGGATAGGTTTAAGTTGTAACTGTTTTTTCAAATCGTTTTCTTTTTTATAATGAGCGATGTTAAATTGAACATCATCTGCGCTAAATATGATCTTTTTATCAAAAGTTATATAAATTCGAGATGGAGCATCATGAGCCTGACGATAGACAGCTACATGAATCTCAACTCGATCTTTTAATGTATCACACAAAAAACTTTCAATTGTCTTTTTTAACTTACTAAATTGCATTGTTGGAATCACCTGTTTGTTTCGCTAGCTTTTCGGCTTTTTTCCGTTCTCGTAATGCGCGGAAGAATCCACTTAATAGTTGGCCGCATTCTTCTGCTAACACACCTTCTTTTACCTCACATTCATGATTAAAACGGGAATCATTTAATAGCTCATAAAATGAATGCACGCATCCACCTTTAGGATCTCTAGCTCCATAAACAACACGGGGTATACGGGACTGCAAAATCGCTCCTGCGCACATAGGACAAGGCTCCAATGTTACATAAAGAGTTGTTTCTTCCAAACGCCAGCTGCCAATTACCTGACATGCTCCTTGAATTGCCATGAGTTCCGCATGGGTTACAGCATTTTGAGTCGTTTCACGTAAATTATGGGCTCGAGCAATAATTTTATTTTGATATACAATGACTGCTCCAATCGGTACTTCACCAACTGCTTCAGCCTTCTTTGCTTCCTGAATTGCTTCTTTCATAAACTGTTGATCATAATCTAAAAGCTCCACGCACATCGCTCCTTCACATTTATTTTATCATTGTGTCATTTAACTATATAAAAAATTACATTCCATTTCCTTCAGAAAAAAGAGAGTTCATCTATATTACCTAATTTATTCTTTCTATTTACAGCTCTGTTTTTAAACCTCTATCTGTGATAAAATGTAGAACATTGACGAATTTATCAAGAAGGAGGGGCTACAGTGTCTGTCCCTTTTATAACAGTTGAAGGTCCTATAGGTGTTGGAAAAACATCGTTATCCAAAGCAATCGCTGATACATATGGTTTTCATTTATTGAAAGAGATAGTCGATGAAAATCCATTTTTGGGTAAATTTTATGAGGACATTAATGAGTGGAGCTTTCAAACAGAAATGTTCTTCCTTTGTAACCGATATAAACAACTATCAGATGTAAAGTTACATATTATTCAAAACGAGACACCTGTAGTTGCAGATTATCATATCTTTAAAAATTTGATTTTTGCAAAACGTACTCTTGCCACATCTGAGTATCAAAAGTACGAAGCAATTTACGATATATTAACTTCTGATATGCCGCGCCCGAATATGGTAATTTACTTGCATGCAAGTCTTGATACGTTAATGGATCGAATTAAGATGCGTGGCAGGGAATTTGAAAAATTGATTACAAGAGATTACATAGATCAACTTTCAAAAGATTACCATGATTTCATTGCGCAATTTAAAATGAAACATCCTGACATACCGGTGATCGAATTAGATGGAGACCAGGTCGACTTCGTACAAAACGAAGTAGATTTACAGTCGGTATTGGAAATAGTAAAGACTAGATTAAAGGAGTTACAAATATAATGAATTTAAGAGAAAAATATAATATCCCTTCCAATGCTGTCATTACGATTGCAGGTACGGTAGGAGTGGGGAAATCGACGATGACAACTGCTTTGGCAGAAGCGTTAAATTTCCGAACATCTTTTGAAAAGGTTGATTCAAACCCTTATTTAGATAAATTTTATGATGACTTTGAAAAATGGAGCTTCCACTTACAAATTTACTTTTTAGCTGAGCGATTTAAAGAACAAAAGCGTATTTTTGAATACGGCGGCGGATTCATTCAAGACCGTTCTATCTATGAAGATACAGGCATTTTTGCAAAAATGCATTATGATAAAGGGACGATGAATCCAACAGATTACGAGACGTATACAAATTTGTTTGATGCGATGGTCATGACACCTTATTTCCCACATCCAGACTTATTAATTTATTTAGAGGGCTCACTTGAAGATGTGATTGATAGAATTAAAGAACGCGGTCGTGAAATGGAACAACATACGCCAAGAGAATATTGGGAAGAAATGCATGGTCGTTATCAAGAGTGGATCGACCAATTTAACTCTTGCCCGGTACTACGATTAGATATTAATGATTACGACTTAAAGGAAAATCCAGAGCAAATTGAAAGTATCGTCGAACGTATTGGGTATATGATTGAACAAACGAATCGTTTTAAAAAATAAATATTAGTTAAAGGGCGTGTAGACTAGGTTGAATCGGACTTTGTCTTCACGTTTTTTTTGTGGAAAACAATGAGTACGGTGATAGATTATGATATTGGTAAAAATTTGCTCCTTAGTGAAGGAAAGGCTCAAAATCTAATCCCTACAATCCCAACATTCTAATAAGAAGAATGTTGGGATTGTAGTGGATATAATAAACGATAAGGATAGAAACATAAGAACAATATTCATATCTGTATTCTTTTCTTTTTTACGAACCTTTTTAAAATAAATTACTAAGTTTAAACAAAAGGTTACCAAAAAGATTACACTTGAAATAGCCGTAATGAATGTTACAACTTCCTAAAATGATTCCATTGAGGACATTATAATTTCTCCTCCCCCGAAGTGGTTATTAGCCCCTCCATCACCAATACTATAAAAACCTTATTCATCAAGAACATTTATTAATAAGTTAGCATTTTAAGGTGATATATAGATTCAATATTTAAAAAGATTTAAAAATAATTTTAAAAAGGTTGTTAAAAATCTACTGAAATTACCTTTATATATTGTAGCGCTAATAATAAAAAACAAATTGGAGGAAGATAATATGTCAATTAGACAAAAAGACGAATTCAAGATTGAACGATTTACACTTAATGAAGCCTTTGCTGTTAGAGATGCATACAAAGAAATGCGAAAACAAATTGTTGCTGAACAAAAAAACGGTACAATTATTGCAAATGCAATTGGACATGTAATTAATGTTTATAATCATGCGGTTGTTATTGGAGCAGTTGCTTCTGCATTTTTCACAAAAAGATCGAAGACAAGTGCGGGTGGTGGACTCACTTTGCTTGCAATTGGTAATGCAGCAGCATTATTAATTAGTGATTTACTTTATATCAATTCTAATAAAATCTCTACATTAACTTTTATCGATCATGGTATTGATGGATTAGATGATTTTATTACAAGAATGCGAGCGAATGGATTCGAAGAGGTAGAGGCCGAAAATCCTTATAAATATTACTATGATGGACCTACTGGTCAAGAGGTAATGTCAATTATCCAAGGAGAACCATATATTCGTGCCTTTTGGAAAAATGGTAATAAATACACCTTAGAACAATAAATAAATGAAGATAACTGGCGCATGAGAATATTTCATGCGCTTTTTCTTTGTCTAAAAATGTTCTAAATGAATAAAGAATGTATAATATTAATAATAGAGGGGCTAATAATTATTTCAGGGGAGAGTAATTTAAAATGATATCGTTAGAAACATGGGAATCATTTTCGAAAGTTGTAACGTTCATAACGGCTATTTCAAGTATAATCTGCGTTGTCACATTAATTATTAACTTAATAATTTATATAAAAAAGGTTCGTAAAAAAGAAAAAAATAGAGAAATGAATATAGCTCTTATAGTTTTAATGTTAGGTTTTATAATATTTAGTACAATTCCAACGTTCTTCCTGTAGTCTTCCAAGAGATAACTATTAAGATATATAAGGCTATCTGTAATGTGTAATATGAATTTTGGGAAGGTTTTAATAATATTCTAAAAGACTTTGAAATCTATGGTGGAGTAAGTGTCGAATAGGGAAGGAAATGTATTGTAATTCTTTATAAACGCTATTAAACAATAATGTTTACAGCGTTCCTGAAAGTATAACAATTTGCAAAGATACTTCTATCTAACTGGTGGTATTGTTCGATTAGAAGAAGGATATATCAATACGCCTCATTATCTTATGATGTGAATATTAAAGACGAATAAATACAAAATACGCCGAAAGCATTTACAACCTTAGAATCTTCCTCTTCGTGAATTAAAATGATTATATAACACCTATTTTTTAAAACTTTTATTTCTTCATTTATATTAATGAATTTCAATACAACCTTTTCAGTATTCGAGAATTACATCTTTATCTAATAAGAGGTGAAATCATTTAGAACAATTAGAAAGGGTTATCCTGTTAAACTTAAAACTTCAGGCGGATGGATTCCAATGTAATAGACAAAAACCTCTCATATTTGTGAGAGGTTTTTTCTTTACTTTTCAAATAATGATTCTATTAAGTTCAAAATAGAATCATCTTCTAATAAAAAATTATTAGAATACTTCTTATCGCCTTTATAATCAAAAATCGATATAACAAGGTTATCATGAATCCTAATTTCTAATACTCTTTTGCCATTTTCTCTGATCGCAATCCAGTAGGGGCCCCAAGTTTTTACACTCACTCGAGCTGCATCAAGATATGCTTTGGACATTTGTTGAATAATATCTCGCTCAAATTCGCCGAAGGCTGTCAACGACGTCCCGAACATTGCTTTTCCTGTTGACGTTGTTGTATCAAACCTATCATATGCATTGACGAACTCAACTTTTTTTCTTTGGGTTGATCTGTTAGTACCGTCAATATACAATATATGGACCGTATACAATTTTATATTGATATTTTGGTAGTTTAGTTTTATAGAATAATTTGTGATTTACGATAAAATAAGATTATTCTTTGAAAAAACAAATGAAATTTTGTAGTAGGTTGTGTTTTTCTTTTCTGAAATCCCTTTTTATATAAAAGAGAAATTAAAACTAAAGAGGCAATTATAGCTCTTTTTTTTACCTAAAATACGAACATACATTCTGTGTAGAGGTGTTATTATGTATCAATTGAACGAAATTAAAAGCCCGATTTTTAATTCATTTATCACTATCAAGGAGAATAAGGAACTTTATTTGGCATATTTAAATGATCAAAGTCTCTCCAATAAGGATAAACTTGACGAAGCATTTACTTCGCATACAAAACAGATCCTAGCAATTGCATATTTAAAGAAATTAATTTATTACGAATCCCGTCGTTTTGATAAAAAAAGAAGGGAATTTGAAAATAAACAACCCGTTATATTAAACGCTCCAATAGAAGAAGACATAACTATGATGGATACGATTGCGGATGAAAATTCTGAACCCCATTTTCAATTAGCTTTAAGAGCCAGTACCATAGAAGGGGTTATTAGGGATAACTTACTCATTGATGCTATTCGTAGATTAACAGATAGGCAAAGAGAAATTCTCTATTATCGTTATGTCCTAAATTGGAACGATACGATGATCGCAAAAAAATATAATGTGTCGCAACAAGCAATATCAAAAAGTCACAAAAAGGCATTACAAAAAATGCGGGAGGTGTTGAAATGATTGATAAGGAATTTATACAAATAATAGGGAATTTTGGGTTTCCAGTAGCAATTACAATCTATTTGTTAATTCGCTTTGAAAATAGAATAGAATCATTACGTAATTCGATAGATAACTTAACAAAAATCATTGGAGATTTAGAGAAGAAATGAGAGTGATTAAAATTGAAAAGAATAGGAGATTTTAATGAAAAAGAGATTCAACAATTAATTCAAAAAATCGAACCACTTATTTGTTATTCCTTGATTCAAACTAAACCAGAATTTAGAGATGATTTAAAGCAACATTTATACGAGTCATCATTAATTACATTGAAAAAGGTGAGATTTAGGGAACCGCAAAGCCTTTTTATAAAAAGCCGTGTAGAGTAATTTTAGAAAGAGCTGGATGTACGCATCTAGCTCTTATCTCCCCTTGGTTACTTAATAGAAGCCTATTGTACGTAATTTACAACTAAAGGAAGAACGCTGGTATTGTAGTAGATATTATAAACAAAAAGGAGAAAAACATGAGAACAATATTCATATCTGTATTTTTTTCTTTTTTACGAAACTTTTTAAAATAGATTATTAAGTTTACATAGAATGTTACCAAACAGATTACACTTGAAATGGCCGTAATGAATATCACAACTTCTGAAAATGATTCCAATGTTTCTAACGATATCATTCTAATTTACCCTCCCCTTAATGGAAATTAGTCCCTTTATAATGTTATATTATATAATCTTTATTCATTATCAATCTTTATTTTAGATTAAGAAAAAGCGCATGAAAACTTCTTATGCGCCAGTGTCCTAATATTATTGTTCAAAGTGTACTTATTACCGTTTTTCCAAAAAGCGCGAATATATGGTTCACCTTGAATAATTGACATACCCTCTTTACAAGTAGGGCCATCATAGTAATATTTATATGGAATTTAAGCCTCCACCTCCTCAAATCCTCGCTCGCATTCTTGTAAATAATGCAGAAACAACCGCATGATTATAAACATTAATAACCGATTGGATTGCATTTGAAAAGGTTGTAGCATTCCTTTGTTTTATTGATGATCCAAATAATGAAAAAATACATTTAATTAATTTTCATTTTGATAAAGATATGAACTTTAAATACTTGTTTGTAGGTGGAGAATAAAGAACACAGAGTATCAATATCGATTCTCTGTGTTCTTAGTTATTTGTTACATTGGAGGTAATGTAGCCACGAGATTACTAATACCATCTGCAAATGGCTATTCCTGCAGTATTTTGCTCTACTGTCGTATCGAGTTTTGATGCATCACTTTTATCACCAGAAAAACCAACTTCTGTTAATATTGACCAATCTTTGTTATCTGAATTTGGCGTTAGTAATTGTTTAATATATCTTTAAGCTGTCGTACATTCCAATCATACTCTTTTATTAATTCTACTAATTCGTTTTGAGTTTCCTTGTCTTTAATTGAAATCATCGCTCTTGCATGTCTTTCAGAAGTTCCTCTTTTCAAAGACATGATTAACACTTTTAAAAAGAGTTCCAACCATAATGGGTAGATACTCTTTTTTTGTTATGTATTTTCGTTGCTTAATTCATTTGACTGAAAAGAGTAAGTGTATAATGCGATTGTGAATGATGTTAGCAGAAACCTAACTGAAATTTTAAGACTGAATTCTTTGCCGTTGTTTTTGTATTGCAATTCCATTCTCTCACCCCCTTAATCCTTAATGTGTAAGAAAAATGAAAAATCCTTTTTTAAAAGGTTGTAAAAAGAGGATTGAATTGCCCTTTTAATATCGTTAGCGGCTAACAAAAACAAAAAACGAAGGAGGAAACAAAATGGCACGACGATACACATCAAGTACAGTAAGTGACGCAGTGTTAAACATTAGAGATTTAGAAACGATTAAAAATCTACGATATGCACAGTTTGAAATGCATACGATGGTAGAATCGGGGAATGATGGGGGTCGAATTATTCATTACTTAAATCTAATCCCTGAAATTGCTGCTATTTTCAAAATAACTCTAGGAGTGGCAGATGTAGCTGCACATTTAGGTGGTTTAGCGGCAGAGGCGGCTGATGACCAAAAGGAACGACTTTTAAATGACCTTTGGGCTGGTTATGAATCATTTAAAGCTATTCAGGAAGGGTGGAGTTCAAATATTGCTCTGCTGAAAGTACAAGTTCCGATGGCTAATATTACAGATGGTCATACTGGTAAAAAAACAGCGTATGTTCGAGGGCGAGCATTTACAACTTATCGACTTAATAAAGATGGCTCAGAGTTTAAATTTTAAAAAGGAGGAATAAATAATGACAACTGTTACAGATAGCGAGTTTTACCCAAAAATCGATATTAATGGTAATTCAGCGTTGTATAAAGCATATGGGATTGGAGAGGTGCAACAATATGTTGCAGACTTAATTTCAGAATATCAATTTAGAGCGAATTATGAACGATATATGAAGATTGCAGACGATTTACCAGACCATGCTAAACCTGCTGAACCAATAATTAAGGTTTATAAGATAATGGATAGATATATCCCATCAAGAAAGAATGATGTTGTGGAAGATTGTAAGCTTTCCAAAAACTACTTCTTAGAATTGAAGAAAAATATTGAAGCAGATATTTATCCAAAATGGGAAGTTCAATTGCGTGTTAAACGATACGCTACTAATGATGGAGGCTATATCGATATTGCAGTTGGTGGTTGGGTTACTGCTAAATATACACCAACAGGTCAAAAAATAATGATGTAATCAAAAGACCCCTCTTATCGAGGGGTTTTTTCTATTAAATTCAAATAGAATTCAGGTAGTTCGTTAGATTTTAACTTATACCATTCAACATCATCTGAAAAATTGTAGTAAGGAAATGCTAAATAGTAAGTGTTATTGTTGCGGTATAGAGAGAATTTTAAGTATGCACCTGAGCCATCCATGTATTTTTGTTCAACAAAAAGTGTTTTATTGGAAGGTTCCCTTATGTTATCCCCACTTACCATCGTTGTATTCATTAATTTAGTTATTGTTTTCATAATATCAGAGTTTATATTCACTGGAATCATAGTATTATCTTCTTCGGAATAGACAGATAGTTCCATCACTGATAAAAACTCATTATCGGGAGGAAAAATACGATTAGCTTCGGCAAAAGTTTGCGTTTGTTGTTCTCTTACGAAAAAATATATTAGAGCACTAATGATTAATAGAGAGATTAAGCTTATTAAAAAAAATTTCCTATTCTTCATTTCTTTATCGTTCCCTCCTGTAACTACAAAAAAAGGTTGCAAGAAAATGATACTACAAAATTTAGAAAAGTGAAAATTCCAAAAGTAATAGTTAAAAATAATCATTCAAAAGGAAACTGAAAAAATATAAAAACATTTCAGGTTAAGGTTTTATAAGAACTTTAACTGGGAGATATCCTAAAAATAGGAGCACATATGAAGCAAGCTATTGAAAACGAGAAATAGCAAGTTTGTAAGATAGATCGTGACGGCAGATGAGAATTCATTAGAAGGAATTCCGACAAAAGATGGATTTGAATGGTATTCAAATTACCTATAGACAAAAAGCAATTTACCGAAAATAACTTAAACAAAGAGGACTTGCCGATATTAGTAAGTCTTCTTTGTTTAACCAATTACTAATAGATTATAAATAATAATTTTAAACAAGACCATTATAAACAGTAATGAGGCTATATCTGTCTTGTATTATTTAAACTCAATTATTTTGCCTCTTTTAGCAAGTTGAATCTTCGCTTGCTCTATGACTTCCTCAAAATCCCCAACATTATCGTTATAGTGCATAGCATAAATTTTCTCGTGAATTTCAGAAGGATAATAGCTCAACACTTCTTCAATCGTTGCATGAGCCCCATTTGTAGTAAAACTAACATCTTGGAATATGGCAACTGTGCTTTCATCAATTTGTGATAATAAATTTGCCTGTTCTAATCGTTTAATATCACTTGTATAAACTAAATTTTTGCCCTTCCTGCTAAGTTTAAATCCTGAGCTAATCATTCCTTCTTGATGTGCATTGGTTGTATCAAAAACAGTAAACGTATATTCCCCAATAAACATAGACCCTTCATTTTTTGGTGTAATTAATTGACAGAAGTCCTCGACAGCCTGCCCTTGATTATTTAAACTGTGAGATAGGATGGAACGTATTGAATGTAAGAGCTTCTCATGCACAATAATCTTTGTCTTTACCGGGGCATGTTGTCCATTTTCAAAATTCCAATAACGTTGTAAAATCATTTCTTCTAAACCACCAACATGGTCGAAGTGAAGATGTGAGATATAGACAAAATCTATATCTGTATAGTGATAGCCAGCTTCAGCTAGGCTTGTACGTAATGTTGTACCTGCATCAACTAACAGTAATGTTTCACCTAATTGAAAGATATAGTTATTATGATAATTAGTTTTTGTAAAGGCACCACCAACGCCTAAAGGGGTAATCTTCATGTTACCGACTCCTTTTATTTACATTTAGTTAATATTTGAACGCTATAATTTATTGTAACGAAAAACGCGGGGGGATAAACATATGAATGTTGCAATTTATTGTGGATCACAAACAGGGAAAAGTCCAATTTATATAGAAAAAGCAAAAGAGTTAGGAGAAAAGCTTGCTAAAACAGGATTAGGTATAGTTTACGGGGGTTCAACAGTAGGTTTAATGGGTGCTGTGGCCGATAGCGCACTTGCCCATAAAGGTAGAGTGATAGGAATTATGCCGGAACATCTACAAAAACGTGAGCTGACACATCTTAACTTAACAGAGATTCATATAGTCGATTCTATGCATACTCGTAAAGCGAAAATGGCTGATCTAGCCGATGCCTATATCGCTCTTCCAGGTGGTTGTGGAACGCTGGATGAATACTTTGAAATCTTTACATGGGCTCAAATTGGGCTACATACTAAGCCAGTCATTTTATATAATATCAACGGATTTTATGATGCACTTGTTCAGCATTTTGAGAAGATGCTTGATGAAGGATTTATTCGGGCTGAACAACGAAGCATTTTACAGGTAGCAACATCTGTTGATGAGATTTTAGAGATTTTGTTAGTAGATCAAGGTAAAGCGAAGAAGATAGCAAATTAAGTAAAATAGTAATAGTGAGGAACAGAGAAACATAAATTTAGTGTTTCTCTGTTTTTTATTAAAGAATGACCAATTACAATTTCATTTTTCAAATAAAGGAATATTACTAAAAATAAAGAATAATAGATTCTATGATGATACCTTTAGTTTCCCCTTAAATATATTAACGAAAGGGTTTTGTTAGTGGGTAATAATGAATTAATTGCACTATTTCACAAAGAACTTCGTGAAGATGCCGAAGTACAAGGCTACACTAGAGAAAAAACAGAGCATGTCATACGCCATATTTCAAAGTTTGGTGAAAGAGGGTTTATCCTCTCATCGAATGTAAATGAAAACAATGCAAGAGAAGTAATTAAAAGTGAGTTAAATTATTTTAAAAACCTAAATCAGGATTTTGAGTGGAAAGTATATAGCTATGACAAGCCGGATCATTTAAAAGACATTCTAAAACAAGAAGGATTTACAATTGGAGACCCTGAAGCACTTATGGTCATGAAATTGGATGATCAGCACCCTTTACTTAATGACGGACAGTACCCTAATATTAAAGAAATAACAGATGAGCAAGGAATTAAAGAACTTATTGAACTAGAACATGCTATCTGGAATGAATCCCTTACAGAGCTTGGAGAAAGACTTTGGAGAGATAAACAAAATAACCCTGAGTCAGTATATCTTTATGGAATTTATGAAGATGGTCAGCTTGTTAGTGCTGCTTGGATGTACTTAGAAAAAGACTCTTCCTTTGCAAGTCTATGGGGAGGGTCAACGCTTCCATTGTCTCGAGGAAAAGGTTATTACTCACAACTATTAGCAGTTCGAGCACAGAAGGCATACGAAAAGGGGCATCCATATCTTACTGTTGATGCTAGTCCGATGAGTAGACCTATCCTAGAGAAGTGTGGTTTTCATTGCATTGCATACTCCTATGAGTGCCAGTCACCTAAAATTAAATAATGAGATTTTTTAAGAGGCGTTAATCCAATTAAAGGGATTTGCGCTTTTATTATTGAATTTAATGTTAATTAATTTTAATTCTAATTCTAGCAAGTTCAAAAGTTTAATAAAATGTTTCAACCTATTCTACACAGTTACTCTACGAAAAGGAGTTAGTGGTATGTACAAATTATATTGCAGGATATATCAACAATCTTTTAAATTTGCTAAAAATTTTCTATCGTGGCGTGAACCTGAATTATTAGAGGGAGAAAATAGTCTAGATAAACTCCCAGATCTTATAAAAAGTAAAGGAATTAATAATGTATTGATTGTAACAGATAAAGGAATTACAACGATTGGGTTAATGGATGATCTACTTGAAGGGCTACGATCTAAGGGAATTAACTATGTTGTGTACGATGGAACAGTTCCAAATCCTACGATAGATAATATTGAGGATGCGCTTAGTCTATATCGTGAAAATAAATGTGAAGGAATAGTAGCTTTTGGAGGTGGTTCACCTATGGATTGTGCAAAGGGTGTTGGTGCTCGAATTGCAAGGCCAGAAAAGGCTATTCCCCAAATGAAGGGACAATTAAAGGTGAGAAAAGCAATCCCTCCTTTATTTGCAATCCCAACAACAGCTGGCACAGGAAGTGAAGCGACTCTTGTGGCTGTAATATCTAATAGCAAGACTCACGAAAAATATGCAATTAATGATCCCGTTTTATTTCCCCATTATGCTGTACTAGATCCATTACTGACGATTAATCTTCCACCCCACATTACTTCAACTACAGGGATGGATGCTTTAACACATGCTGTTGAAGCTTATATAGGTAAGAGTAATACAGAAGAAACGAAGAAATGTGCAAGAGAAGCAGTAACATTAGTTTTTGAAAATCTCTATGAAGCATATTCAAATGGATCAAATATAACTGCCCGTAAGAATATGCAAAAAGCTTCTTATTTAGCGGGATTTGCTTTCACTCGCGCTTTTGTTGGCTATGTTCACGCGATTGCACATACGTTAGGTGGATTCTATAATTTCCCTCATGGCTTGGCAAATGCAATTATATTACCTTATGTTCTCGAATATTATGGTAGTTCGGCCCATAAACCATTGGCAGAGTTAGCAGATTTGATTGGTATTACGGAAGAATCGGATAGTATGGAAACAAAAGCGAAGAAGTTTATCAGCGAAGTGAAAAAGCTGAACGGATCTATGAACATTCCTGATAAAGTAAAAGGTATTAATGAAAAAGACATTCCAATAATGGTTGAACGTGCTATAAAGGAAGCTAATCCACTTTATCCAGTACCGAAAATATTAAATAAAAATGATCTATTTAATCTTTACCAATTAATTAGAGAGTAATAGATGAGGTCTTCTAAAGACTTTTAAGTGAACGAAAAGAGTTGATAACATTGATTGTGTAGTTAACTCTTTTTGGCTAAGTAGGCTAGCTTTGCATTTATTACATAAGAAAAATTGCAACCAAAAGAGGGATAGACATTAATGCTAATACCGCACAACTCCACAAAATTTGTTTACCTGTGGACATATTTTTTGGTCTGATACTGATGGTATCGTAAAGGTCATTAATTGCTTTCTCTTCTTTATGAAAAAGCATTGCTTGAAAACGGTCATAATCTTCTATATAGGATGAGGGTTGTTTGGGGTTAAAACGGATGGCACGAATCCAATCTGTTACATCTTTATCATTGTGCAAATAAACAATGGTTGGTGCAAGACCACCATTCATTTTAGCGATTACTTCAATATCAAATGTAGTCAATTTATATACAGTTTTACCGTCCTCATTTATGACTTCTTGGATTAGAGGATTTGTCATTTCTATCACTCCCAGTAAATTATTGTCTATCATTATCTTTCCCAATAAAAGTTAATTGTAACAGTTATGTAAAATTTACCAGTAGCGTGTATATTTAATCTTCATAATTAATATATGTATCAAATGGGTAACTTTATGTACATTTAATTAGGTATTTACGAATGTATTGTGAAACAGTTAATAATCCTTTTACAATTAGGAGGAAATAAGCATGGAAGACTTAACGATTAATGAAAGATTATTTGCACTTCCAACTACGGCAATCTCAGATGCTACAGGTGGACATACGAATTTAAATGCGCGTATTAAGCCACTTGCTGAACACTTTAAAATTGCAGGAAGAGCGTTGACTGTCCGTTTACCAGATGGAGAAAATCGAGCAGTTCTTGAAGCAATTAGTAAGGCGAAGAAAGAGGATATTTTAGTTATTGATGCAAAAGGAAATACGAATAGAGCTGTTGCAGGCGACTTTGTTATTTCTCTTGCACGAGGACTTGGTATACAAGGCTTTGTTGTTGATGGTGTTATACGAGATCTTGCTGCTATTAAAGCGTTAGATTTCCCTATATTTTCATTAGGAACAACAGTTGCTGCAGGATTTAAAAATGGTGGAGGAGAAGTAGGTGTACCAATATCTGTTGGGGGAGTGACTGTACATACGGGAGATTTCATCGTTGGAGATATTGATGGTGTTGTTGTCATTCCACAAGGCGAAGAAGAAAGAATCGCCGAATCAGCAGAAGCAAAAATAGTAAAAGATGAGGCTCGTGAAAAGGAAGCTTTATCGAATGGAGAAGAATCCATTCGTGCCTATTTAAAAAAAGTATTAAATACTTTTAAATAAAATAAAAAACCCGTTACCGAAGTAACGGGTATTATCATGCGTAATTATGGCGGAGGCGGTAGGATTTGAACCCACGCACGGTTTAACCCGCCTGTCGGTTTTCAAGACCGATCCCTTCAGCCACTTGGGTACGCCTCCGTATTAGACAAGAATTAATATATCATGATAATAAGGCTTGGTCAACAAAAAAGATAACTAAAAAATAGTTTTTTAAATAAATTTTTTAGAAAATGAAATTTCCAGATCTAAACATTGCATTTTTACCATAAAATAAAGTATACTAGTACTTGCCGTGCTAGGTGGGGAGGTAGCGGTGCCCTGTAACTCGCAATCCGCTCTAGCGAGACTGAAGTCCTTTTCTGAGGCTGCCCGCATGTAGGGTCTGCCTCTTGCACGTAGCGTTGACGGTTGGGTCCTGCGCAATGGGTACCCATGAACCATGTCAGGTCCGGAAGGAAGCAGCATTAAGTGGTCATACCCATGTGCCGTGGGGTAGCCTGACCCGAGCTGGCGACAAGAGTAACGCTTATGTGCGGCAGTCGAAGGAAGGTGCACGGCTTTAACGTGCATATGAACGCCCGTCTTTTATAGACGGGCTTTTTTATGTGCGACGGGCAGTTGCACCATGTGCAATAACAGCACAGGATAAACTGTTAAAGGTTGGAGGATGTTACTGAGGTAATAACAACTCCCG
>NZ_OBQC01000012.1:0-11833 GCF_900220965.1 Ureibacillus acetophenoni
GTGGACACCCTTGCCATTAGCTAACAGTTCCTACTGCCAAGCCTGTAGTGGACTTTCACCACCAAGTTATAGCCCATGCCGGGCGCACAAAAAAACGTGAAGATTCCCCTTGAATCTTCACGTCCCACTTTCAACCTATTCATCAAACGGCCATTTCGGCAGCATTTTATTTAATGGTTTGTCTTCTCGACGACCTAATACATAGTCTGCTTGCACTATTGTATGAATTTCACGAGTTCCTTCGTAAATCACAGGTGCTTTGGAATTTCGGAGGTATCGCGCAACAGGATATTCATCGGAATAACCATAGGCACCGTGTATTTGTAATGCATCATCTGCTGCCTGATTTGCAAAATCACAAGCTTGCCATTTCGCTAAAGATGTCTCTCTTGTATTTCGAACCCCTTTGTTTTTCAACTCTCCCACTCGGTAAACAAGCAAACGACTCATTTGATAGCCAGCTTCCATTTTCGCAAGCATTTGACCAACCAGTTGATGCTCACCAATTGGTTTACCAAATGTTTTTCGCTCATGACAATACTTCACACTCGCCTCAAGACAAGCAGAAATTAAGCCAACCGCACCAGCTGCAACTGTGAAACGACCGTTATCCAGAGCCGACATGGCAATCTTGAATCCTTCACCTTCTTCACCTAAACGATTTTCAACTGGTATACGTAAATCATCGAAGAATAATTCCCCCGTATTACCCGCTCGAATTCCGTATTTCCCTTTAATCGCTTTCGATGAAAAGCCAGGCATTGTACGCTCTACAATAAATGCAGTAATACCATGATGTTTCTTCGTTTTATCGGTATAAGCAAAAACAATAAAATGATCCGCAATATCACATAGTGAAATCCATGTTTTTTGCCCGTTTAATATATAGTAATCCCCTTCGCGCTTAGCAAATGAATCCATTGCTGCAACGTCTGAACCAGCACCTGGCTCAGTTAAACCGAACGCTCCAATTTTTTCTCCCTTTGCTTGTGGAACTAAATACTTTTTCTTTTGTTCCTCTGTTCCCCATTGCATGAGTGTCATGCTATTTAAGCCTGTATGAACGGATACAGCTGTACGAAACGCTGTATCCCCTCGCTCTAACTCCTCACAAACAATAGCTAAACTGTTGTAGTCCATTCCTGCTCCGCCGTACTTTTCAGGAATACAAACCCCCATCAACCCTAGTTCAGCAAGTCTTTTCCAAATGATTCGATCAAAGCCACCTTCAGCATCCCACTTTGCGATGTGAGGCATAATTTCATTATCAACAAATTGTCTTACTGTTTTTCTTAGCAATTGTTGCTCTTCCGAAAAGTCGAAGTTCATCCCCATCACCTTACCATTTCACGATTGCTGAACGGTGTTTCGTTTCTTTAATTTTTACTCCACGTTTGGCCATTTTTTCAATGTATTCTTTACCAGGTACAATTGTTTCAGGTGTAAATACACCACGGTCAGTAATGACACCAGAACCAATCATTACTGCTACAACAGCAATTGTACATGCTGTTGCACGAGCCATTGCAGTCATATAATCATCTTGATTTCGTATAATAATTGTTTCGTATTCGTAAGTAACTTGCTCACCTTTCTTCTCCCCAGAAACAATACCGCGAAGAAGTAAAGCATCTTGTTGATCGCCCTGGTCTAATTTTTTCTTTAGGGCTTCACGAATAACATCACGAACTTTTACTTCCGAGCCGTCAACTTGAACTTGATTTTCTTTATCGATAAAACCAAGGTCAACAAGTAATTTGAACTTTTCAGCATGCCCTTTATAACGAATCGTCTTGTATTCAAGTGTTTTCACATTAGGGAATGTTTTAATAAGTGTAGAAGTTCCACCTGATGTATAGAAAGCTTCCATTACACCAAATTGGTCAAAATAGACTTGTTCAACACCTGAAAGTGATTCTACTTCTGTTAATTGGCCATCTAAAATAACTTTTGAAGGCTCACTGTAGTGATCTAAAACACCTTCAAGTGAAAATACTCTCGTATAATTTAAAGGCGCTACAGGTTTTGTTGGAATGCCTCCAACATACAGTTTTATCGATTCTACTGAATCTAGTTTAGATGCACCGTATCCTGCTAAAATGTTAATCATTCCTGGTGCTACACCTAAGTCTGGAATGATCGTTACATTTTTCTGTTTTGCTAGTTCATTTAGTTCTAAAATGTGGTCTGTGACTTCTCCAATATGTCCCCCAAGGTCAACTGAGTGAACCCCTACTTCTATTGCAGTCTTTGCCACTTTTTCATTAAATTCATAGAATAGGGCGTTTACGCAGACGTCCCCTTTTGCCATGCATGCGCGCAATTCATCATCATTCTTGGCATTTAGTTGTACAGCTTCTAATTTTTCAGAGTTTAGTTGTTGTACGAAATTTTGTACGACTGATAGATCGATATCAGCTAAAAAGACTTTTTCAACTTTATCATTTGCAACTAAGTCTCGCGCTACTTCTTTCCCCATTAAACCAGCGCCTAATACTACTACCTTCATACACACATCCCCTTTATTGTAAAATAGAAAATATAAATATTTTGTGTTGAAACAGTGTCTAGTTTCGAACGCTAGCTCCTCGGCAACTTCAAAACCGCCTTCAAGGGCAAAGAGCGCCCTTTTGTCGGTTCCTTCGATGTACAAGTGCCGGAAGTGCGACAGGAAGTCGCCCGTTTACGAACGGCCAGTTGCTTTCTTGAGCTGGGCGAGCGTTCTCCACTTTTCTAGTTATCTATTTGAGCTCTTTGCAGCTTTCCACTGTAGTCTACATATACACTCTTCCATTCTGTATAAACGTCGAGAGCAGCTTGACCGGAATCACGATGGCCATTTCCTGTTCCTTTCGTTCCACCGAATGGCAAGTGAATTTCTGCACCAGTAGTACCTGCATTGATATAAACAATCCCCGTATCTAAATCTCTTTGAGCTTTAAATATTTTATTTACATCTTGAGAGAAGATGGAACTAGATAAACCAAATTTTACGCTGTTGTTTACTTCAATTGCTTCTTCTAAACTATTAACTTCTATAATGCTAACAACTGGTCCGAAAATTTCTTCTTGTGCGATTGTCATTTCATTTTTTACATCTGTGAAGACTGTAGGTTCGAAGTAATAACCGTTTTCAAAAGGTGGTGTTGAAAGAATGTTTCCTCCAGCTAACAACTTAGCGCCTTCTTGCTTACCAATTTGAACATAGTGATCGATCTTTTCTAAAGCAGATTGATTAATGACAGGTCCAACCTTTACAGTTGGGTCTAAACCATCACCAATTGTTAAATGGCTAATTGCTTCTACTAACCTTTCCTCTAATTTGCCTTTTACATCTTTATGGACAATTACTCTACTACATGCTGTACAGCGCTGTCCTGCTGTTCCAAATGCACTCCAAATAATCGCTTCGGTTGCAAGGTTTAAGTCTGCATCATCCATGACGATGACAGCATTTTTCCCACCCATCTCAAGGGAGACTTTTTTCAAGTGACGTCCACCGAGTTCAGCAACCTTACTACCAGTAGCGTTTGAACCAGTGAAGGAAATAACTTTCACTTCTGGATGTTCAATCAATGCTGTTCCGACTTCTGTTCCAGCACCAAAGACAATGTTTGCCACCCCTTCAGGTAGACCAACCTCTTCAAAGATTTTCCCAAGCTCATAAGCCATCAATGGTGTTTCAACAGAAGGTTTCCAGACAAATGTGTTACCCGCTACAAGAGCCGGGAAGGACTTCCACGTTGCAATAGCAATTGGGAAGTTCCAAGGAGTGATTAAGCCAACTACCCCAATCGGGCTTCTAACACTCATCGCAAATTTGTCTGCTAATTCAGAAGGCGTTGTTTCCCCAAACAAACGTCTTCCTTCCCCTGCCATATAAAACGCCATATCGATGCCTTCTTGCACTTCACCACGTGCTTCTTCTATCACTTTACCCATTTCTTTTGTTAAAATTTGAGCAAGGTATTCTTTCTTTTCTTTTAACTTAAAACCAATTTCATATAAATATTCCGCGCGTTTTGGTGCTGGAACGAGTGCCCACTGTTTTTGTGCTTTCTTTGCAGCTGAAACCGCCAAATCAACTTCATGATTAGTTGATAGTGGAACCTCCCCTAGCACTTCCCCATTCGCCGGATTAATAATAGGTACCCTTTGATGTGTCTCTGCCTCAATCCATTTTCCACCAATAAAGTTTTTCAGTTTCATAGCACCCTCCTTGAATTATCGAAAATTCAGTTATATTGTTCTAATATTCGACATTTTCTATTTAAATCCCTTTTTTTCTAACACAATTATTTCACTAATTATTATTTCAACAATAGTATTAAAGTTTTCAAGATTAGATGTGGCAACTATTCCTTATTCAATGGCATCAGTTATAAGGAGCTAGAGGTTATTATTTAATTTAGTAGGATGATACTGTTAAAGTTATGAAGTTCAGGACGTTTGTAGTTAATGGAGTTAGTGTAACGCTCTTTATTTTATTTATTATTTAGTATATGTATGTATTTGAACAAGCATTCGATTACTAAACTAGTAAGTTACAAATTTAATAGAAAATAAAAAAGCCATCTCCCTAGAGACAGCACTACTATACTCATATTTAAAATGTTTGAATTGAATTTTCTAATCTTGATGCTGCAACTTCAAGGTCTAAACTCAGGTACAATTTCTAATCGTTTATAAAAAGCATCAACAATTTCTATTACTCTAGCTTCTATATGAGGTTTTAGTGCACGGGCTACTTGTAAATCCTCTTCACTTAACTCAATGATTTTCAACTGCAATAATTGTTCAGGTGTCCGTTAAGGTAATTCCAACATTCTCATACTTTTCACTGAAAATAGAACGCTGATTTTGATATCGATCTTGTTTCGTTCTAAATAACATAGCCATCCTCCTGCCAGAAAAAATAAAACTTCTTATCATAATTTCATTTTACATTAAGCTTAATAATCTGAACTTTCAATATTTGTACATTCCGTTACTTTTTATATAGAAGACTCCAAAAATAATGAGAAATTAGTTCTAATTGAAAACTTATGCCCTAAAAGTTGCACATACAAAATAAAACAGCTGTCTTAAAATTTTAACTTCCAGACAGCTGTTAGTTTTAAATTATAAGTACAATACAACAATTAACACTGCCGCTAATACGAGACGATAAATTGCAAAAGGAACTAATTTCACTTTAGAGATTAATCTTAAGAAGAATTTAATAGCAACTAACGCGAATATAAACGCACTTACAAAACCAACAACATAGAACCAGAAGTGGTCCATATTAATTTGGTCCCAATTTTTAAATAATGATAATCCACTAGCTCCAGCCATAATAGGCACAGCCATAATAAATGTAAAATCAGAAGCTGTTCTATGGTCAAGCCCTAGCATTACCCCTCCGGAAATTGTTGCTCCAGAACGTGAAAACCCTGGCCATAAAGATAAACATTGGATAAACCCAACTTTAAGCGCTGTGCTATAAGATAAGTCGTCCAAGGATTTGATTTTCGGCCTTTTTGGTCCAAACTTATCTGCAATAATCATCCAAATTGCTCCGATAATTAAACCAACAATTACAGTCTGAGTTGTAAATAAATTTTCATCGATAAAATCTTCAAATAAAACACCAAAAATACCAGCAGGAATAATTCCAATTAGAACATGTCCTAGGTTAAATTTCCTCGAACTAGTTTGTCCAGGAATTTTGTACAGTCCTACTAGGCTTAGCATACGTTTCCACATAACTACAACAACCGCTAAGATAGAACCCAATTGGATCACAATCTTAAATGTGTTTGCAGATCCTTCAGTTAAAAACTCCTTTGTTTGTAACCACATATCATCTACAATAATTAAATGCCCTGTTGAAGAAACAGGTGCAAACTCTGTCATCCCTTCAACAAATCCAAGAATGACGGCCTTAATTAGTTCAAATAATTCCATAAAAATGAAGGTCTCCTATACTCTTTAATTTGTTATATACATGCAATACTATTGACAGATTTTTGTTATTAGCACAAAAAAATCTGTCTTTCATTATACAATATGTCACTAAAGATACAATCATCACTTATACAATAAAAGACAGACAACAATGACAAGTGCCTGTTTTCAAGTATATCATGGACATTTCAAATAATCATTTTCATATTGTTAATAAAATGAAAATGATGACACCAACATAAACAGTTGGTGCCATTATGTTTAATAATCTGAAGGTATTGTGACAGTGACCTTGAACAAATCCCCATCTACATCAATTTTCAAACGTCCATTATGCAAATCCACAATAGATTGAGCAATTGCTAGACCTAATCCTGAACCATCTGTATGACGAGAGGCATCTGCTCGTTTAAATCTTTCTGTTAACTCTTCAACATGATCTCCTAATTCGTAATTCGAAATATTTTTCACAACAAATTCTGCATCACGACCATTTTGTCTTAAAGTTAAATATACTCTCGAACCTTTTAAAGAATATTTCAATGTATTAACGACTAAATTATCTAATACTCTCCATAATTTTTGCCCATCTACATAAGCCCACAAAGGTTGATCAGGTGCAGTTACCTTCATGTCTAATCCAGTATCTTTAAAAGACTCTCCATGTTCCCCAATTGCCTGTTTAAATAATTGTGTTAAATCGATTCGTTGTTTCGTTAACTCAATGTTTCCACTGGCCATTTTTGACACTTCAAACAAATCTTCAATTAGCGTTTTCAAACGGGCTGATTTTTTATCGAGCACATCGATATATTGCTTTCTCTCTTCATCTGATAAATTAGGATTTTTCAATAAATCAGTATACGTAATAATAGATGTTAATGGAGTTCTTAAATCATGACTCACATTTGTAATTAATTCCGTTTTTAATCTCTCACTTTTTGCTTGTTCGGACACAGATTTCCTAACACCTTCACGTAAATGATTTAAATTTTTCGCGTGTCTTGCAAGGGGAGACTTCCCTTTCACTTTAATCTCTGTCGTTAAGCGTCCTTCTGCCATGTCCTCTGTTTGCTTAATAATTCTGTTTAAATAGCCCATTCGGTTTAAAAAAGAAATAAAAGCTGGTAGTGCAATAAAGAAGAATAAGATTAAATATATGACAGCTAATTCTCCGGACATAAATGCTCCTACAATTCCTATACCTGCAAAGAACGCCGTACCAAGCACAAATAACGTTTGGAATGCAATTGAGCGATTTATTAATAAATCTTTGACTCCCTCTGCCATTTTATAAAAATAGGCATTTTTCAATTGGTTTGGAACATTGTCCACATCTCTGATTGCTCTCCAACACCAAACAACACCTAATATTGTTAATGAAGTTGGAATAAATGTCGTAATTCCATAGGTAACCAATTTCACATTGTAAGAGACCCAGTAATTAACATAATAGTTCACGTTATGTTGTATCATGTTAGCTAATGAATCCATAAAAGCAAGTGCAATATACGCCATAATAATAGTAGAAATAACCCTTAAATCGATTGGCCAACTAGAAAAGCTTGACTCTAACTTTTCTAAACTTCTAAATTGGTTCCATGAAGGCTTTGCAAAAGTGAATAAAGCAATAAGCGCTACGATTCCAGTAATCCATATTAAGTAAAAGGCCCATTTTGCAAAAGTAAAATTCGAATAGTCTCTTTCCATATGGGATGATGCTAGTAAAGTCTTCGGTATACTTATCGAACCTTCAAACTTACCAATTTCCCCTTGTACTATATATTCCTCTGTTACTGCATCGTAGTTATCATATAAACTTATATTTACAGTATTATCGACGCTAAAATACTGCTTTGGTTTCCCAAATTTTTCAGAATAAACAATGCTTAGATCCTTATGATTATGAGGTGATTCAATTGTTTCTCCAGTTTCAACATTCGTAAAACTATATGTGAAGTAGCTATATTCATTTAAAAAATCTTTCGTTTGACGTTGTTGTTCTGCTACATATGAACGAATAGCTTGTGCCCTTTGATTTCGAATCTTTTCTTCGACATATTCATCGCTATTAAAGTTTTGTTGAATATCTGCAATTTTACTATCCCGTTCTTTTATTAGTTGTTCCTTTAAGGTGACATTCCCCTCAACTTCAGCCTGGTTGATACTGTCAACATATTGATATTGTATACTTTCAATTTGCTCTGCAATTGTGCCGTAGTAATTACGATAATGCTCAACTTCACTTTTACTTACAGTGATGTTTTCAATCGCCTTCTCTGCATCCAACGGCATTAATATTAACCGACCTAGTTGATCTTTATATTGATTAACCATACTTTGGAACCCTTCAGAATCAAAATACGATTTACCAATATACTGTTGTCCTTTATTTGTAAATGATGTGAAGGCAAATGCCACCCACGTTATAAGAAAAAGTGTGAGGAGTAATTTCCCTTTTGTTTTCATATTGTTCCTCCTCAAAATAATCTAACTAACATTTTTATCGAATCTAATAAACGTCCAGATACAAAATGGAATGTATAAATGCTAATTAAAATTAACCCGATGATGGCCGTAATAATCACAGTGCCAGTAGCGATCGACTCAATTTTACTTTTCAATTTTGTAACCAATTCCCCACACAACCTTTAAATATCTTGGGTTTTTAGGGTCCGCTTCAATCTTTTCTCGAATCTTTCGAATATGAACGGCCACAACATTTTCAGCATTATACGCTTCTTCATTCCACACAAGTTCATAAATTTCATTAATCGAAAATACACGTCCTGCATTTTTTAATAGTAACTCAGTAATTTTGTACTCAATCGGCGTTAATTTTACCGGTTCACCATTAAGCTTTACTTCTTTTGCTTCCGCATCGAGTGATAGTCCATTCACATCAATCGCAGACGATGTTTGTCCATTGTTGTAAGTCCCCAGTTGAACATAGCGTCTTAGTTGGGATTTTACCCGCGCCAATAACTCTAGAGGATGGAACGGCTTTGTAATATAATCATCTGCTCCAACAGATAATCCATGAATCTTATCTGTATCCTCTGCTTTCGCACTGAGCATAATAATTGGGATATTCCGTTCAGCGCGTATTTTGAATGTAGCAGTAATCCCATCCATATTTGGCATCATAATATCTAGGATAATTAAATGAACTTCATTATCCTTTAATAGCGTCAGTGCTTCCACACCATCTGCCGCCTTTAAAACATGATACCCCTCATTTTTTAAATAAATTTCAATCCCATCCCGAATATCCTTATCATCATCAGTAACGAGCACAGTCAATTTCTCCACCCGCTTCACCTCACAACTTTTTCTTATATTTTTATAGTAACCATAGATTCTTAAAACTCAGATAGGGTAATTCTGAAGAAATTCTTAAGATTTCATTGTATTTAGTTGCATTTATATCATTGTATCATTAGTATTGTTGCCGATTTATCGCAATTTCCATCTTATGTTTCATTATTTGTAAGTCGTTATAAAGCAATTTATGTGGGGAAATTGGGTGCTAAATCCAAAAAGATGGGGTACGTACTTTGGGTAAAACGCTATCAAAGAAACGGTGTAAACATGGAATGTATAAAGAGTATGATGAAATAGATGTATAGTTAGATAATTTTAAAAGACCAAGTGTATGCTATCACTTGGTCCCTTTTTGCTAAAAAAATATTTTTTAGGTGGTTCTATTCCATCTTCTTTTGTTCGGCATTTCAATTCTAGTAACCTCTTTACTTCCTCAGAACATCAATTTTTATCAATTACTAAAATTCGGGAGTTATATAAGGACCGACCACCATTTTCCATGAATGCAAAAATGTGTATCGCGATTAAATCTACCTCATTTTACCAATCGTAAGAAGATTTCAGCTTCGACGTCATCCCACATACCGTCATCAGAATAAAGTTTTATTACTACACAATCTCCGTCCGTACCATCATCGTTTATCTTATAGCACACAACAGTATCAACGGTATTAGTACATTCGATAGTGCGAATAGGTCTATACATATCTCCATTATCAAAAATTAATCTATTTTCTTCGGGAGTTATGCCGATATCATCAACTAGCTTTAACCTCATTTCACAGCCTCCTATACCAATAAATTAACACAATACAAAGTTGTTATAGTGATCTTTGCAATAAACTATTACAATTACAAGATAAAATTCTTTGGTAATATTTTCAATAACAAAATTATGCTTTTTGTTTCAATTTTCAATTCACATAAGTCATGGCATAACTTATTAATTCTGTATCATTGTAGTTATCAACATCTTCATGTGTATCAAAGAATAATCACTGTCCAATTAGTTTTTAATAGTTCTATACATAATACAGTAGATGAAATTTGAATTAAAAATAGGATATCGAAAGTTCATTTTGCCTCAGTATAAAGCGAAATATAAAGAGGATCTGAGAAGGGCTACAGGTATTCTGACACCTTCTTAAGGTATCTAGATAGCTAATTTTTTTAGGATTCGCTTTAAATTTTTCAAATTCATAAGAGTTACAACACCATTATAAAATTTTCAACCATTGCATTAACATTTACACTATTTGCTGATATGATATTTGGTAATTATTTAACAATAGGAGGAATTTATGATTTATAAATCTCGAAGAAAGTCTAGAGAACTCTTCATTCTTGAAATGCTGCACAAACGAATGCCATTGCCTGACCAAGAGAAGAACTACTACTTATCTTTGAAGAAGGGATTTGAAGGTGAGTTAATGTTCGATGCACTTACGGAAAAACTAGAATCAGACTTCCTTGTTTTAAATGATTTACTACTTAAAAACAATAAAACCACGTTCCAAATCGATTCCCTTATCATTTCTTCCAATAAGCTCTACTTCTATGAAATTAAAAATCTCGAAGGCGATCATTTTTACGAAACTGATAAGCTTTTTAAATTACCGAAAACTGAAGTACCCAATCCATTATTTCAACTACGGAGATCGGAAACTCTACTGAAACAATTGATTTTCAGTCTAGGATTCAACCTTCCTGTAGAAGGATTTGTCGTGTTCATTAACCCCGAATTCACATTGTACCAATCACCATTGAATTATCCTTTTCTATTTCCAACTCAAATTAAGCGATATTTACGAGTTCTTGATTCAGGCAGCACATCAGTGATTACGGAAAAGCATAAAAAACTTGCGGATAAGCTAGTTGAGCTACACCATCAAACTATTAAGGAGAATAACTATTCAAACGTGCCTGAGTATAAATATGAGGATCTGCGCAAGGGGATTACTTGTGCGAAGTGTGAATCGTTTTCGGTTACAATTCAGGGTAGAAGTTGTATGTGCATAAACTGTGGAAACGTTGAGTCTGTAACTACCGCAATAATAAGAGCCACTAATGAGTTTAAGGCACTTTTCCCAAAGGAACCTATCACAACAAATACTATTCATCATTGGTGTAAAATTATTGATTCAAAGAAAAGAGTACAGAGGGTCTTGGATAGCAACTATTCTATCATTTCGAAACGTAAATGGACATATTACGAATAAGTGTTAAAAGCCCTTAATTTTAAGGGCTTTCCTACATATGTCTTGGAGCTTAATTACTTAAATTTTTTCTTCCTTTTATGCTTAAGAGCACTCTATTAATACGCCTGGATTTCTATCTTTTTTTGTTTTAGAGACCTTATTAATGACACTTCTCCTGGATTTTTACCACCTTTTGTCTTTTAGAGCCCTTATAAAAGACACTTCTCCTGGATTTTTATCACCTTTTGTCTTTTAGAGCACTTATTAAAGACACTTCTCCTGGATTTCTACCACCTTTTGTCTTTTAGAGCACTTATTAAAGACACTTCTCCTGGATTTCTACCACCTTTTGTCTTTTAGAG
>NZ_OBQC01000012.1:11932-127672 GCF_900220965.1 Ureibacillus acetophenoni
AAAGACACTTCTCCTGGATTTCTACCACCTTTTGTCTTTTAGAGCACTTATTAAAGACACTTCTCCTGGATTTCTACCACCTTTTGTCTTTTAGAGCACTTATAAAAGACATTTCACCTGGATTTCTACCTTCTTTTGTAGTTTAGAGCCCTTATAAAAGACACTTCTCCTGGATTTTTATCACCTTTTGTCTTTTAGAGCCCTTATAAAAGACATTTCACCTGGATTTCTACCACCTTTTGTCTTTTAGAGCCCTTATAAAAGACACTTCTCCAGGATTTTTATCACCTTTTGTCTTTTAGAGCACTTATTAAAGACACTTCTCCTGGATCTCTACCACCTTTTGTCTTTTAGAGCACTTATAAAAGACACTTCTCCTGGATTTCTACCACCTTTTGTCTTTTAGAGCCCTTATAAAAGACACTTCTCCTGGATTTCTACCACCTTTTGTCTTTTAGAGCACTTATTAAAGACACTTCTCCTGGATTTCTACCACCTTTTGTCTTTTAGAGCCCTTATAAAAGACATTTCACCTGGATTTCTACCTTCTTTTGTAGTTTAGAACACATATAAAAGACACTTCTCCTGGATTTTTATCACCTTTTGTCTTTTAGAGCCCTTATAAAAGACACTTCGCCTGGATTTCTACCACCTTTTATCTTTTAGAACACTTATTAAAGACACTTCTCCTGGATTTTTATCACCTTTTGTCTTTTATAAGCCTTATAAAAGACACTTCTCCTGGATTTCTACCTTCTTTTGTCTTTTAGTCGCCCCACAAAACAAAAAGGCGCGCCTCCTCCGAAAGCTCACCCTTTCAATCTCATTCTCTATTAACTGTTGGTTCATTAACCTCCAACTGCATTCCTACGTCCTCCCAAAGTCAGCACAACAATCCCTCCAAGTAACATCGCTACGCCGATCCACGATGTTGGGCTTAGGAATTCGCCAACTAAGAAGACTCCTAATAAGGAAGCTGTTAGAGGTTCTGCCAGCGACAGGGTCACAGCGGAAGAAGAGCTTATCTTTTCTAGGCCTCCTAAATAGAATATGTAGGCTAAGCTAGTTGCGGCAAAGCCCATAAATAGCATTGGGAGTAGATTTTGCTCTGTAAATACCCACGTTACACCATCCTGTGAAAATGGAAGTAATAAAATTGCACATAACGTAAAAGTCATGGCAACAGCAGGTAACGTGTCTTCATTTTCCGTTAATTGCTTACTACAATTTGTATAGAGGGCAAACATAATGCCTGCGCATAAAGCTAGTAATATACCAAATGGATCCACCGTTGCTTCGCCCTTATTTACAAATAATAAAATACAGCCAACGATTGCAAGGGATGTTGCAATACCCCACACTTTACTCGGCTTCCTCTTCCAAAAGAGCCATTCTATGATTCCAGAAAAAACAGGTGAACTACCTATTGTTACAACTGTACCAACTGCCACTCCAGTAAATCGGATTGAAGTAAAAAAGAAACATTGGAATAACGCAATCGTTATTGCGGCTAAAATTGTCCACTTCCAACTCCAAGTTTTAAAGCTAATCTTACGCATCGCAAGAACGGCAATTAATAACACCCCTCCCCCTATGAGAGATCGTGTTGCTGCAACTGCGATTGGGGATATTCCCTCTTCCAAAAATGTTTGTATCGTCCCCGTTGTTCCCCATAAAATTGCAGCGAATAAAACAAATGCATATGGTAATAAATTCAACAAAGTTCATCCCCTAAACTTGTAAATTTCTTCTATTAAAGTAATGCTACCACACTAATTTAAGTTAGCAATATCTAAATTTATGATGATGTTCGCTAGTGATAGAAGTGATAATAAAATATAATTAATAAAGATAGGCAACATGCCCAATAAACTGGTAATTTGATGGACAACATATATTCAACACGGAAAAGGAGGTCATCATCGATGTATAAAACTGTAGAGGAAACCGCAAAGGACATTTCAATGCCTGCGGAACAAGTATTACGCTACATTTATGAAGGCCGCATAAAAGCTGTTCACGACGGTGAGCAATTTCTCATAAATAGTACACAATTTGACACCTATCATGAACAATTAGATCGTATAAAAGAGGAAATTGAAATTTGGCGCAACACACCGATTCCCGAAGACCCTGATGTGAAGGATGAAGATTAGAGGGTAGGCAAAGTTCAATCCCAAGTACTTTCACAAAACATCCGCAACGCGCCATTCCTACCATTAAAAAAACTTCTTGAAGCAAGCTAATCTCGCTTCAAGAAGTCTTAAATGGAAACGACAAATCCAGCTCGTTTTCCTATAATTTCTGCGTAATCTTCTACCATTACACTTGCAGTTGGGTACATCCCTGCACCAGGACCGACCAGCGTAAGTGTACCAATATAATTTGTTTCCATTGTTACGGCGTTAAACACATCATCAATTGGGTACAGCGGATGTTCTTTATCAACTAACATAGGTCCAACTTTAGCTAAAATTGTGCCATCAGGGAATTTTTCAACTTCAGCAACATGGCGATAACGAAGGCCTTGCTCCGTTGCTTCCTTCACTTGTTCTGATGAAATTTCATCGATTCCAATCACTTCAACATCTGCCCAATTTGGTTGCTCACCGAATGCCAATGCTGATAAGACCATTAGCTTTTTGAAAGCATCTTGACCTGAAACATCATTAAATGGATCTGCCTCTGCATAACCTAATCTTTGTGCCTCAGTCAATGCTTCTTCGAAAGACCAACCTTCTGCACGCATCTTCGTTAAAATATAATTAGATGTGCCATTTAAAATCCCTTGGATACGGCTTACATCATTAACAAGTAGAATATTTTTCATCGTTTTAATTACCGGTACTCCACCAGCAGTCGTCGCTTCATATCCTACAAAAACGCCATTACGTTTCGCTAGCTCTTGTAACTCAAGACCACGCCTTGCAAACATCACTTTGTTTGCCGTTACAACATGACATTTATGCTCAACCGCACGTTTTAAATATGTAAATGCCGGTTCTTCATTGACGATTGCTTCAAATACAACTTGCAATCCTTTTACCGACAGAACATCATCAATACTATCTGTCAATAAATGCGCCGTACCTGGCACTCTTTCTCTAGAAGTGTCACGTACTAAAATTTTTGCAACTTCTAATTCTAATCCTAATTTGTTTTTAAGTTCTTCGCGTTTTTCATTTAAAATATGGTAAATTCCTTGACCTACTGTGCCAAACCCTAAGATGGCCGCCTTAATTGTTGCCACTATTCAATCGCCTCCATCTTTTTGTAAATTCTATTTATATACGAAATTTCAGAAAGTTCAATATACAAATTTTATCTTACTTATTCGAGGAACTCAAGGGAAATCTTCTCAAGAAGGACATTTGTTTACCTAAGAAGGTCATTAACTATTCAATCCTAGGTATGGAAAAGTGCAAATGCCTATTCTATCATTAAATAAAAAATGTAGCAGCCAAGGGGAGCTGGCCGCTACGATAAAAATATATATACAAAAGTAGAAAAACTAATGAGCCATACGTAAGCTCCATCAAATAAAAAGTTCTAGCCCAATGAATGGCGATCAATAAATTTTGTAATATCCTGGCTCAAACGAAATGATGATTGAAACAAGGTTATTATTTACTTATTGAATACTTTTTATTTATAGATAGAAAAATTTATGCATTTGTTACGCTTTGCTCTGCAACAGCTTTTGTTAAAGCTTGGTCTAAATCTGCAATGATATCATCTACTGATTCTAAACCAACTGATAAACGAATCAACTCTTCGCCAACACCCGCAATTTTTAACTCTTCTGCAGTTAATTGTTGGTGAGTTGTTGAAGCTGGGTGGATAATTAATGATTTCGCATCCCCAACGTTCGCAACGTGAGAGAATAATTGAACGTTGTCAATTAGTTGACTACCTGCTTCGCGTCCACCTTTAATACCGAATGTAAGAATTGAGCCAAAGCCGTTTTTCAAATATTTCTTCGCTAAATCATGTGTTGGGAAATCTTCTTTTCCAGGGTAATTTACATATTCCACGAATGGGTGGTTTTCTAAAAATTCAGCTACTTTTAATGTATTTTCTCCGTGTTTTGTATAACGCAAATGAAGCGTTTCTAAACCTTGTAAGAAATTAAATGCTGCATCGGCACTTAGTGTTGGACCGAAGTCACGTAATAATTGAACTCGGAATTTCGTTGCAAATGCTGCAGCAGCAGTATCAATACCATAACGTAAGCCGTGATAAGTTTCGTCTGGCTCAGTAAATCCAGGGAAACGACCTTGTGTCCAATCAAATTTACCTGCATCAACAATGATTCCACCAATTGTAGTACCATGTCCGCCAATCCATTTAGTTGCTGAATGGATTACTACATCTGCACCAAATTCAATTGGGTTAGAACCGTATGGAGATGGGAATGTGTTATCAATTAGTAAAGGTAGTCCATTTTCATGGGCAATAGTTGCTACTGCTTCAATATCTAATACATTTAAACTTGGATTTCCGATTGTTTCTGCAAAGATCGCTTTTGTATTTTCTGTAATTGCAGCACGGAAGTTTTCTGGATCTCTTTCATCAACAAACACTGTTTTAATACCATATCGAGGTAATGTGTTTGCAAATAGATTATAAGTTCCTCCATATAATGAGCCAGCTGCTACGATTTCGTCGCCTGCTCCTGCAATATTTAAAATAGAGAATGCGATTGCTGCCATACCTGAAGATACTGCAACTGCTGCAGTACCGCCTTCTAGTAGAGCAACGCGTTTTTCAAATACATCAACAGTTGGATTCATAATACGAGAGTAAATATTTCCTGATGCTTGTAATGCGAATAATGAACGAGCGTGATCAGTGTTATCAAATGCATATGCTGTAGTACGGTAAATAGGTACCGCAATGGCATTTGTAACTGGGTCTGGTTTTTGACCACCGTGTAGTAATATTGTTTCCGGACGTAATTCTGACATGTTTCTTCCTCCTAATATGTTTTCGATGGATAATCGGTATTTACGAGGAGGTCTTGGAAAAATTAGTAAGTCACAGTTCGACCCAAAATAGGTCGAGCTGATGTACTTACTTATGCGTTATTCGCCAAAAAACCCTCTTCGTTAAGAAGAGGGTTGCAAATGAGCAATTTTTCCTCCCCTTATCTCTCAGATCCCGATGAATCTGTAGGAATTAGCACCTTTGCGATAAATTCGCCGGTTGCCGGGCATCATAGGGCCTAGTCCCTCCGCCTCTCTGGATAAGAGTATTTGATTCATGTTCCATCGTTGAATTAACTATAAAGCATAGTAAGTCACTATGTCAACTATAAATTTTAAAATATTTTAAATCTTTCAACCATTTATATTTTGAAACTTTCATATTGGATTTTAAGTATAATATATTAGCAAATATATGAACGAAGGGAGATTAGTGTATGGTATTCGCATCATTAACAGTATTAATCGCCGGTTACTTAATTGGATGTTTTCTCGGATCGAATATTGTGCATTTTTTAACTGGCGTCAATTTAAAAAATACAGGCTCTAAGAACGCAGGAGCTACAAATGCTGTCATATCTTTAGGTTGGAAGTATGGGATATTGGTAGTCATTATTGATATTGGAAAAGCGATTTTAGCTATATTATTAGTTAAAAATATTTTTAGTAATTTCTATTTCACACCAGATGAGATTGTGATTTTATCATACATTACAGGTGCAGCAGTTATACTTGGGCATAACTTCCCTTTCCATATGAACTTTAATGGAGGAAAAGGAACAGCTTCACTTGTTGGATTGCTCATTGCTATGGGATGGAAAGTTGGTCTATTAGCAATCATATCATTCTTTGCATTTGCTTTTATATTTAACTACCTAATTGTCGGCGTTTTTCAACTTTATATTATTTTAATCATTCAAGCATTTAATGAATCGACCATTATACCAGCGTTTATTTCTATCATTCTTTTTATAGTTGCTATATTCCTTCATATAGAAAATATTACTCGTATTCGTGAAGGGAAAGAACCTAAAATGTCTTTAATATATAAGCGAACATAAAACTAGTAAACCAATTAAAGAAACCTCGTTTTCTCTTGTTTTAAAGCTTATTGATTATTTTGTAAATAATATAAAAGTATACTAAAATTACCTTAGGAGTTATATTTCCTAAGGTTTTTTATTTATCTATAAATTAATTTAATAAGGTAAGGGGAGAAATTACAATGTCTGAAGTTAGAGATTTGCTACGAAGTCACACTTCCGTAAGAAAATATACAGGGGAACAACTATCAAAAGAAACAGTTATTGACCTAATAGAAACAGCCCAAATGGCAGCTAGCTCACATTTTGTACAAGCGTACAGTGTAATTTGGGTAACAGATGAAGAAAAGAAAAAGAAACTTGGAGAACTATCAAAAAATGAGTTCCAATTTACAACTGCTGGGGCATCATTTTTATTCTGTGTAGATTATAAACGTCTTCAAATTGCAGGGAAGAAACACGGTGTTGACATCGTTGCAGATTCTGCAGAAAACGTTCTTGTTGGAACTGCTGACGTTGCTATATTTGCCCAAAATTTTGTTATTGCTGCTGAATCACTTGGTTACGGCATTTGTTATATCGGTGGCGCTCGTAATAACCCAGCAGAAATTAGCGAATTATTTGGCTTACCAGATTACGTATTCCCACTTTTCGCTATGACTATTGGAACACCAACGAAACGTAATGAAACAAAACCAAGACTTCCAGTAGAAGCTGTTTTACATGAAAACACTTATAATGTCGACAAATATGATGAGCTCTTAGATCAATACGATTCGATTATGGAAGATTACTATGCAAGTCGTAGTTCAAATCAAAAAATGGCAAACTGGACGAAACAAATGGCTGATTTTTTAATTGATCAAAGAAGACCACATATAAAAGAATTCCTTGCAACAAAAGGATTCAACTGGAAATAAACTATTCAATACGTACTTTTCTCCCGTTTTATTATGAACTTCCCTTCAATTGTCCTATTTTTCAATTTAGTGCTAAAGAATAGTCCATCTTTCGTTACAATTAAGGATAGCAGCTACGCAATTGAAGGGATGTATAGTAATGAATACGGAAAAGTATGTAGCCAGATCTATAGAACAATTTCATATTAAACATGTTCGTCATTTATATCGCTCTATTGCTGGTATTAATTTAGCACTTGCTAAAATCCATAAAAGCATAGAACGTAAAATAGATAAACAAAAATATCGAGTTGTCACTGATTATATGAATCAATTCATTTCTTATACTTCCGTTTGGAATGTTAAATTTGTATCTAATTTAGAAAGTCCTGAGGTCGCGATGCTTCAAATTTTCCACTTAGATTATATATTTCAACATGAACAAAATGAAAAATTTATAAGCGAAAGGACTTCTTTGGAGGAACTAAAAGATAAGTTCTATCAACTTAATACCTATAAATTAGACCATATCAAACGAAGAAAACAAAAAATGCTTGAATATATAGCGACACATAAGAACCAGACAGACCATTAATATGGACTCGTCCGGTTCTTTTTTTCTGTTCGAATAGGTCTACCTAAAAATTCATATTTTTATATAGGAGGGGTTTCATTGAGAAATGTGTTGATTATCCTATTTATTATTAGTAGTTTTTACTATGTGTTCTTTTACTCCGTCATTTCAGATCCATTAAAAATGGTTTTTAAATTAATACCTATGCTTCTCATCCTGTTTATAGCGATTTTCTCTAAAGCAAATCAAGTACAATCATATAAACTATTTGTACTCATTGCTCTTATTTTCTGTGCAATTGGTGACTATACGATACAATGGTTCATCATTGGTTTAATTAGCTTTTTAATCGGGCATCTATTTTATATTAGAGCTTTTTTCTCAACGAATGAGCAGAAAGTTCCATCAATAGCTAAGACTCTATTAATTATTTACGGAATTGTCATGGCAGGTATTATACTAAGTGCAGTCATTCAAGCAGGCAATTTCGTTATGGCCATAGCGGTTTTCTGTTATATTACTGTTATATTAACGATGGGTTGGACTTCATTTCGAACAAAGTCCAAACTAGCCATAATCGGGGCTTGCCTATTTATCATTTCAGATTCAGTTCTAGCGATTAATAAATTTGTCGTTCCCGTAGAGTATTCACACCAACTAATTATGTCCACCTACTACTGCGCCCAAATATTTATTGCTTTAAGTATAGATAAATATTCTGCATTGTTTAGTAAAGGTGTACAATAGAACTATTCATAATTCCATTTCAAGGAGGATTTACTAATGAAAGAAAAAGTAATCGAACGTTTAATACGTTATGCAAAAGTTGATACACAATCCAATGCGGAAAGTACAACTATACCTTCTACTCAAAAACAATTTGATTTGTTAAACATATTAAAAGCTGAACTTGAAACAATTGGATTAACAGAAATAACATTAGATGAAAATGGTTATTTATTTGCAACATTACCAGCAAATACAGATAAACAAGTGCCAACATTAGGATTCTTAGCTCATGTCGATACTGCAACTGACTTTTCTGGTACAAATGTAAATCCACAAAGAATAGACAATTATGACGGCGGAGACATCCAACTGAAAAACGGATTAGTTATGTCGCCAAGTTATTTCCCTAATTTAAAAAATTACGTTGGGCAAACATTAATTACAACTGACGGAACTACTCTTTTAGGTGCAGACGATAAAGCAGGAATTGCTGAAATTATGACTGCAATGGAATACTTAGTTCAACACCCTGAAATTAAACACGGAAAAATCCGTGTTGCTTTCACTCCAGACGAAGAAATTGGACGTGGACCACATAAATTTGATGTAGAAAAATTTGGTGCAGACTTTGCCTATACAATGGATGGCGGACCACTTGGAGAATTACAATACGAAAGCTTTAACGCTGCAGGTGCAAAGGTAACGACTCGTGGGACGAGCGTACACCCTGGTTCTGCTAAAGATAAAATGGTTAACGCAATTACAATGGCAATCCAATTCCAAAACGAAATGCCTAAAGACGATGTACCAGAAAAAACAGAAGGCTATGAAGGATTTATTCATTTAATGAGCTTTAACGGACATATTGAGGAGGCAAAACTTTCTTATATTATCCGTGATCATGATCGTGATAAATTTGAAGCAAAAAAAGCTCACATGCTAGCTGTTGAAAAGAAAATAAAAGAACAGTATGGCGAAGGTGCGATTACCGTTGAAATCGAAGACCAATATTACAACATGCGTGAGAAAATTGAACCTGTATTTGAAATTGTTGAAATTGCCAAAAAGGCGATGGAAAACTTAAATATTACACCTGTTATTGAACCGGTTCGTGGTGGTACGGATGGGTCTCAATTATCATACATGGGTCTACCAACACCTAACATTTTTGCTGGTGGAGAAAACATGCATGGTAAGTTTGAATACGTAGCAGCTGAAACAATGGAACAAGCAACTAAAGTAATTTTAGAAATTGTCCAATTGTTTGAAGCTCAAAACTAACATTTTAGCGAAGTAAGCCTTATAAGCCTACTTCGCTTCATTTTTAAAATATTCTATCTGAATATTCAAATTCCATTGGTAGAAATATAACTAATTACTATCTTTCTAAGAAAGTAGGTTACTAGATTGAGAGAAATTATGCTTGGTATATTAGCAGCACTTTTTTTTGCTGTTACATTTATCCTGAATCGTTCAATGGATCTTGAAGGAGGTAGCTGGTTATGGAGTGCATCGTTAAGATACTTCTTTATGCTCCCCTTCCTGATTGTTCTGGTCCATTTTCGAAAAGGTTGGAAACCACTCGTACGTGAAATGAAAACTCAACCTTCAAAGTGGTTGCTTTGGAGTTTTGTAGGATTCGTATTGTTTTATGCACCACTTACCTTTGCAGCATCCTTTGGACCAGGGTGGCTCATTTCAGGGACGTGGCAACTGACGATTGTTGCAGGTGTCTTACTTGCTCCCCTATTCGTTTTGAAGATCGGCGATAAGACGATTCGGCATAAGATCCCTGTCATTTCGCTTTTCATTTCTTGCATTATCTTAATCGGTATTGTACTCATCCAAGTACCGCAAGCTCAATCTGTATCCTTTGAAATATTAATTTTAGGAATAGTACCTGTGTTTATAGCCGCTTTTGCATATCCTCTTGGAAACAGAAAGATGATGGAGGTTGTTGATGGAAGGCTCGATTCGTATCAGCGGGTATTAGGAATGACTATTGCGTCCCTTCCTGCATGGATTTTGCTAGCAGTGATTGCACTATTTACTGTTGGACTTCCATCGATGAGTCAGACAATCCAATCACTAATTGTAGCACTTAGTTCCGGAGTAATTGCTACAGTATTATTTTTTATAGCAACTGATCGCGTTCGAGGAAATCAGGGGAAGCTTGCAGCTGTAGAAGCAACTCAATCAACCGAAGTTTTATTTGCTATTATGGGAGAAATGATATTACTAAGTATCCCACTTCCTGAGACAATCTCGTTAATTGGTATAGTAATCATTGTGGTCGGAATGCTTTTGCACAGTTATCATGTAGCTCATACCAACAAGAAACTATCATCTTCTTAGTATTAAAAAAGGCACTAATAAACTAGTAGATTTTCGCTTGAATTTATTAGTGCTTTTTATTGTCTTTCATTATCATTCTCCACATCCTAAAGCCCGGCTAAATTTGCTTCTTCATATTCCTTCGCTTTTTTATTAATCAATTTAACAACTTCTTTTACGTCTTTCCCCTTAGACTCAATTTTAAATACTTTCGATAAAAATTGGATTAAAGAATAGATGGCCATTTCCCTTTCGATCATGATTGAATAATACGCCTGATGAAGTAATTTTGCTTCATATTCGTTCTCTACAGTTTTGACAATCTCATTTAATGTAATATTCCCTTTGTTATAAACAAGATATAACGTGACAGACCCCTCATTGTACTTACTAAAAACCGAAAATCTTTCTATCAATTTTGTCTTCATCAAATCTAGCTCCTTCTTTGTTATTTTCACTATCACTATAAAATGAGTATTTCCTAAATTCGTATCTATTAATCTAATTTTTTTATAAAAAAGTTCCGTTCAAATTAAAGACTTAAACTATTTATAATCATTTTAAATAATAACCATTCTCAATTAGACGCCGAACCTTTGATTTAAGCAAATGATTACAATTATCATTCTCAATTAGATATGAAATTTCTCATTTATTAATTGTAATTATTCTAAATAACGTGTATAGTGTATATAACAATTCTAAATTGGAGCTGATTCCATGAGTACGAATACAACGAATTCACAAAATAATAATAAAAAGCTATTAATCATTGCTGCTTCTTTAACACTTTTCTTTGCGCTATTAGAAATTATCTACGGGTTTATTTCCGGTTCATTAATGATTATTGGCGATGGAATTCATATGAGCTCAGATGCAATTTCATTAATTCTTTCACTAATTGCTGCTGTCGTTGCAACGAGAGCTTCAACGAATAAAAAGACATTTGGATACAAACGTTTTGAGCCAATTGCAGCGTTTATCAATGGATTGACTCTCATGTTAGTTCCTCTTTACATTATTTTTGAAGCATTCAATCGGATGATTACACCTATTGAGATTAACCCAACACAAATGTTAGTCGTTGGGATTATAGGATTAGTGATTAATGCGATTGTTGGCTTTGTTCTTTCGAAAGGTCAGTCCAACTTAAACATGAGAAGTGCAATTTTACACGTTGTAGCTGATTTAATCACAAGTTTAAGTGCAGTAATTGTTGCCCTTGCGATCATTTTTTACGGCTTATACTGGTTAGACCCAGTTGGAAGTATCATTACTTCCATCATCATTATTCGTGGTGGAATTAAAATTACAAAAGAGGCATTTAACATTCTTATGGAAGGTACACCAAAAGGTTACTCTGTGGAGAATATAAAGGAAGTCATTCAAAATCATGAGAATGAAGTTGAAGTGAAAGATATAAAACTATGGTGTGTGAATGAAGAAGAAATTTACACAATGATACGAATTAAATCGAGACAAAATTTCGTGAATGATATACATGTGGCAATAAAACAAATTGTAGCAAAAAATACGAACATTCCTGTCGAACATATTTATGTGGATGTGCAGCCTTAGCTAACTTATAAAGTCAAACAAAAAGGGACTTCGATGTGAAGTCCTTTTTTTATGTTTGTTTCAACGTTCTTCTATATTGATATTGTTTAAATTGGTAAAAAATAAAGCAACCGATACAAAAACCTAAAATTGCAATGAAAGATGCTACCGCAACCATGATCGTAAAAACATAACCTACAATAGTCCAACCTAAACTAAAGCTAATAAGGCCACCTGCTAAACAGAAAGAAGCAATACATGCATTAAACTTTTGTTGGGTTACATCTTCAGGGATATAGTTTTTTACCTCTTTTATTATAAAAACTCTTGCAATTTTCATAATCGGATTAAAGTTAAATAGAATTCCAGACAAGTTTGCAACTAATGGAATAAGTAACAGCCAGTGTAATCCCGTTAACCATGCTAAAACAACTGTAAGAAAAATAGTCCACTGATTCACTCTAACTAAAGGACGCGGTATTGATTCTATTTGCATAACGCTAAAACCAACCTTTCTTATATGTTTTATATATTTTATTACACTCCATTAAATTTGTATACTTAAATTACTTAGTGATTTAAAAATGATATAGTAGTACTGAAAGGAATGGTGAGCATGCCTGCATTAACTTACGATCAATTACGGATGCTTAATTCATACAGTGTTTTTACGGAAAATACAGATAAACCACTGTTTACACTTGAAAATTTACATAAAGACTTTTTTATAAAAGACTTCCGCAACTTAATGATGGGAATTACACAAGCTGGAACAGAAGCTGCCGCTATTTCCCACTTTGGAAGACGTTACGGAATGTTTATGGCCATGCAATTTTATATGCTCGCTGCATACGATGAAATCTGGGATGGCAATAAAAGAGATGTACGTTTTAGCCTCGTAAATGAATATGGGGTTAATACACTAGGAACTTTCATTACCCCAACAGATTTTCGTTACGTTGAAGACGATGAGAGAGAACGAGTGATTGCAGGGCTTCTCTATCAAATTCATACTGTCATTATTCAGCTAAGAAAAACTACTTCCATTTCCCCACTTACTTTATGGGAAAATATTTTTGGATACATGCTTTGGAATTATTATGAATTGCTTGAAAATCCCCTACTTGCAGACCGTGCCTATGAAGATATAGAAATCTTAGAAGGTACGAAAGTGTGGGCAGGCTTTTCAAATAAATCTTGGTTTTACCAATATACAGATGGAAAAAATCCGGTAGATCTTGTCGGGAAACCTGTTCGTAAAAGCTGCTGTTTTTCAAAAGATATCCCTGGGCTAATAGCCTGCGAGTTTTGTCCAATGAAATAAAAAAAAGCTATCTACAATGAGGTGTAGATAGCTTTTTTTGTTGCACTTTATAATATAATTCGTTTTAATTCGGCTACACAGTGTTTTGGATATTTAGTGATTAATTCCCCATGGCCGTACCGATCAAATGCTCGGATTCTTAAGTTTGGTAAAACCTTTTTTAAATTTCGAGCAGACTTCGCAGCGTATGTCTCGTTGCTACCATACCAATAGGTCACATCTGCATTAATGGAGCATAAATTTCTCGGGATTTTATATTCAAATAATTGGCTAAAGCAGTTCAGGATCGTATTGTAAGAGATACTTGAATAAAACGCCTTTCTTAAAGCCTCTTCGTCAAACTTCCCAATTTCCATTACTTTCCTTAAGGCGAAATGAAAAGGTTTATTTTCTTTCACTTTCGCAATTTGTGTTGATAAAAACTTTGTACATAGTTTTGAAAAAATACCTAATGGTGCACAATAGGCAGCATCTAATACAACACGATGAATTTGCAATACTTGGTTCGCTAAAATTTGGATTAGAATTGTACCACCCATTGAAAAGCCACTAGCTGCATGCAATTTCCCGTCATGTCGCTCAAGAACGTATTGCTCAATTTTTCTTGCTGCTTCATGAATTGAACAAAATTCTGATTGTTCCTCAGGGTTATGTCCATCTAGTAATGGGACAATTATAAAAAAATCATCCTTTAATTCATTAATTGTTGCTTTATAACATGTATCCCACGTAGTTGCCATTCCATGTATTAACAAGATTTTGGGGTTTCTGATATCTCCAAACTCTTTAAACTCCATCATCGTATCACCGCCTTTGTCTGTTTTATAAAGTATTGTTAGGATTTGTGCTTACGTGAAAAACATGCATTTTCTTAACATTTTTCAAAGAAAAAAACGATACCTCTTTTGGAAGGTATCGCCTCATTTACATTCTTTTTAATTTTTTATATTGAACGACCCAATCATCGTTCACTTGTTTCATAAAGACTCCAACATAGCCTTGTTTAATTAAACATTCTTGTTCTTCTATATCCCCCATTGAAACTTCAACAAAATCTTCTTCATATTGAGGGTCATTTCTTAAATTTAATGCAAATACATATCGAAGTTTTCCACCGTAAATATGCTTAACGGAAACTATGTAAAACCCTTGTACAAATTTATCCTTTAAACTGGCGATATTAAATGGCATAACAGTCGAACATATATAATCATACTTAGATGTATCAATTTGATCCATAATGACCTGTGCTAATGTTTTTTGTAAACCAAATCCACGAAATTGCGGATGAACATTAGAAATTTCTTGATACATAATTCGGTTTAAATCAGATTCATCAACAAGTCCCAAATCATAGCCTAAATGTTCTTCGTCGATTTTTGGTTCAACTACTCCACGAAATGCGATTAATTGATTATCGACAAATGCACCGATTAGCAATCCTTTTCCATTTAATATATACAAAAATTCCTCAGTAGATAGAGGTTGTAATATATCTTTATCTGGCAGAGCTTGGACTACAACTTCCTGTAGATCTAAAACTTCTTGTAAATGCTCTGTTGTTAGTTTAATTACTTCAAAAGGGTTTGTTCCTAATTGACCATTATAAATTACACTATGCACTGTACTCACCTACTCTATTATGTCTGATTGTTGTGTTAGTTCAGCAAGTACTGATTCATCAACAGTAACACCAAGACCCGGACGTTCGTTTAATTGGATAAATGGAATGATGTAACTTTCCTTTAAATCGCCAATATCTTTAGAAAATTTTACTGGACCGGTTAATTCAACACTTTTAATAATTTTTTTCGAAAATGCAACGTGGAATCCAGCAGCAGAACCGATAGAAGATTCAACCATTGAACCAACTTGACATTCAATCCCAGCCATTTCTGCCATATTCGCTAATTTCATCGCAGGGTAGATTCCACCGCATTTCATAAGCTTAATATTTACTTTATCTGCCGCGCGTTTTGCAATAATTTCGCGCATATCTCTCATATCTTTTAAGCCTTCATCGATCATTTGAGGAATAGACGTTTTGGACTTAATTTCCACCATACCATCAATATCATTCTGCTCTACTGGCTGTTCTAACCAATCAAGTCCTAGATGTTCTAGTTGACGCAGTGCCTTTAACGTATTCGCACTATTTTCCCATCCTTGGTTTACATCTACACGAATTGCAATTTCTTCACCAACTCGTTCACGTACTGCTTGAATGCGCTTTACATCATCTATCACATTCACGCCAACCTTCATTTTAAATGAAGTATAACCTTCTTTTGCTTTTTCTTCCGCTTCATCTGCCATCTTTTCAGGATCGCCTATACTTAAAACATGTGTTACTGGGAATTTTTCATGGTAACGTCCACCAAGCAATTGATAAACTGGAACACCTAATTTCTTTCCAGTTACATCAAAGCATGCAATGTCAATTGCTGCTTTTGCAGCGGGTGCACGCTTTACTGCTCTGTCCAGTAAGTCATGGATTTTTTCAAATTCCATTGGATTTTGTCCAATCATTAATGGAGCAAAAGTATTTTTAATTAATGCATATGTTGATTCTGGTGTCTCACCAGTAATATGTTCATCGGGAACACTTTCACCCCATCCAACAAGGCCACATTCTGTCGTTATTTTTACAATGATTGATGAAATATGTGGATATGATGCATAACTAATAATAAATGGTTTAATTAATGGTAAATGTATTGCAAAAACTTCAATTTGTTTAATTTTCATATTGTTAATTACTTCCTTCTCATTATCTACGATGTTGTTTAATTTATCGATTTGCTGCTTTTCGAAGTGTAGCGACTAGAGCATTTGCTCCAACGATGATTGCATCTTTCTTAAATGTCATTTTCGGATGGTGTAGACCTGGTGATAAATCTGCACCAATACCAAGCATCGCTGCTTTTAAGTTTGGTCTAAGTACTGTATAAAAGTGGAAATCATCACTACCAGGAGTCGAGATTGGTTTTGCAAGATACTGATCACCTAATTGTTCTTTAATCGCATCCAAAGCAATTTTTGTAGCTTCTTCTGAGACTTCTGCTCCTGGAGTTTTATCGTTCCAAGTCCATTTGACTTCTGTATTGAACATACTGCTAATTTGTTTCAGACCTTCATCAATTCGCACATGAAGTTCATCTAAAACAGAATTTTTTTGTGCTCTGACATCAATTGAGAATGTTGCATTCCCCGGAATGATGTTCATACTTCCACCATCTGCAACAATCTTTGTTAGTTTTGCACTGTATACTTCAAATGGATCAATATATAGATTTTTTAACATCTGTTGAATAGCAAACGCGATATCAATTGCATTTCTTCCTTGATGTGGTCTAGCACCATGTGCATCAGTTCCATGAATTGAACCACTTAAAAACATAGCGGCACCATGGTGAATGGCAGGAGTAACCTTTCCGTACGGAAGTTCTTCAATAGGTCTTAAATGAACACCGAACAAATGAGTCACATCATCAATCACACCTTTTTTCACCATTTCTATGGCTCCCCCACCAGTTTCTTCAGCGGGCTGGAATATAAAACGTATGCGTTTTTTTAATTTTTCGTCTTTTAACTTTAATAAGGCACCTAGCACCATCGAAATATTCGCGTCATGTCCACATGAGTGATTTGCTTTCATCACCCCATCGACTTCTTGCCATAATGCGTCAATGTCTGCACGAACAGCTATCACTTCTTCTCCTTGACCAATTTCAGCAACCAACCCAGTGATATCAGAAAATGTTTTATAAGGTATTTTCATTTCACTTAAAATTGTAGCGATTTTTTTAGTTGTTTCTACCTCTCTCCAGCTCACTTCTGGATTTGCATGAAAATGATCGAACCAACCAAAAATGACATCTTCGTGAGTTTGCACTTGACTCATAATTTAGCACCTCGTATTATATTTTTGCTTATTCTATTATACATATAAATAAAACAATTATTAACTGCATATGCCTATTCGCCTATATACCAAAAAACAACAGTTGTCCGTTGAGGGAATTTTGCGATAACGGTTAATAAATTTAAACTATTTTACACAATGATAATTCCCATAACAAGTGGGTACGAATAATAAAAAGGATTCTTTTATTGCCTAAACAGACAATACAAGAATCCTAACACTAAACGATCATTTCACCCAATATTTCTGGTAATAAACCTTTAGTTTGAATTTTTCCCATTACACTTAACACTTATTATTTAGTTTGAACTGGTAAAAATAACTCTTTTACTTCCTTCCAATTATTCACTCTCTTGAATTCAGTACAGTCTTCATTGTACTTTTGAGAATATAAAATACCCTCACCTGTAAATGAACGGAGCTGTCTAACATTGTCATCAATTAAGAAATCAGCTTTTACAACCTTTTTGTCACCACAGAAGATGAAGTGGTTAGGATTTAAAAATGGGAAGTGCTCTAATAACCACTCATATTTTGCAGTGAAACACCCTGGGACATCCATTGCTGCAGTAGCAATGTAAATTTCGTAATGCTCACTTAACTCTTTTAACACTGGAACTGCATCAGGGTCTAACAATTCAAAGTCACGGAAGAAATCTGGCTCATTAATCATGGAATAAAAATCTTTCGCCAAATGTGGATAGTCGATTTCCAATCTGGCAGTCTCAAATTCCTCTTTTGTCATATCTAACTTAAAACGTTCTTTAGCTGACTTATATGCTTTCCCTAAAAAGTCCGCAATTACTTGATCCATATCCACCGCTATACTCTTCATAGTAACCTCCCAAAATTTCTTATTCACTATTAGTCTAAGAAACACCAACAACAAAAACAAATAAATACGAACAGATTTACAGAATCTTAATATCACCTACACAAGTAACAAAAAATAATTAAAAAAAGCTACCTTGAAAGTATTCCTTTCAAGATAGCCTTTGACCAATTTAATTGGCTGGCGTTACATTTGGTGTATTTGGTTTGTTCCCTTTATTTTTCGTCATTAATTGGAAAACAAATAGTAATCCAAATACAACTAATCCGGAAACATCCGAAATTCTTTCTGGATAGATCATGGCAAGCCCAGCTGCAAGTAATATTATACGTTCAACCCAATTAATTTTGCGATACCAGAAGCCGATAACCCCTGCACCTATTGCAATCATACCCAATACCGCTGTAAGTAGTACCCAAACAACTTGCATTATTGTGACATCAATCATTAACAATTCTGGAGAAAATACAACCATATAAGGAATAATGAATGCCGCAATTGCAAGTTTCGCTGAGTTTACACCTGTTTTAATCGGATCGCCTCCGGAAATACCAGATGCAGCAAATGCTGCCAATGCAACTGGTGGTGTAATATCAGCAATAATACCAAAGTAGAACACAAAGAAGTGCGCTGATAATAATACTGTTATAGGAATCAATGCTTGAGACACATCAGGTGCTAATAAAGTGACAATTGCAGGAGCTGCAATTGTAGAAGTAATAACGTAGTTAGCTGTTGTTGGTGAACCCATTCCTAAAACAAGGGATGCAATCATTACAAATACTAACGTTAATAAGATACTTCCACCAGCTAAGTCTACTAATGTATTCGCTAGACTTAAACCTAAACCTGTTTTTACCACAACTCCAACAATGATACCCGCACATGCAGTAGCCGCAACAACACCTAATGCAGTACGTGCACCGTCAACTAAAGCATCAATAAATTCCTTAATACCAAATTTCACATCTCTATTAATAATTCCTACTACGATACATGATAAAATACCATATAACGCTGCGTGAATAACAGGTACTCCAGAAACCATTAATACGATGATTAAAACAATCGGAGTTAGTAGGTAAATCTTTTTAAATACTTCTTTTCGGTTTGGCATATCCTCATCTTTCAAACCTTCGAGACCTAAACGCTTCGCTTCAAAGTGAGTCATGATCCAAATACCTGTAAAATACAAGATTGCTGGAATGATCGCAGCTTTAGCGATATCCCAATAAGTAATTCCACGTCCGATAAACTCGACCATTAGGAAAGCAGCTGCACCCATGATTGGAGGCATTAATTGACCGCCTGTTGAAGCAGCAGCCTCAACACCACCAGCAAATTCCTTTTTGTACCCTAATTTTTTCATCATCGGAATTGTGTAAGAACCCGAAGTTACTACGTTCGCAACAGAACTACCCGAAATTGTTCCTTGCAATGCGGAAGAAAAAATTGCAACCTTTGCAGGTCCACCAGTTAACTTACCTGCTACAGAAACGGCCAAGTCATTAAAATATTGACCTACGCCAGTTTTCACTAAGAAGGCTCCGAATAGTAAAAACGCAAAGATATATGTTGCGGATACACTAATTGGTGTACCTAAAATCCCGTCTGTTGAGTAGTACATCAAGTTTACAATACTCTCTAAAGACTGTCCTCGGTGAGATAGAAAGTCAGGCATCTGTCTACCAAAGAATGCGTACAACAAGAATAGAACTGCAATTATCGCAATCGGTAACCCAACTGCACGTCTCGCTGCTTCAATAACTAAGACAATTACAATTAACCCTATAATAAAGTCTGTTTGATTAATCGTCCCTAAACTTGTCATTAGTCGTTCATAGTTAAACGTCCAATAGAGAGAGGTAATTGTAGCTAATATAGCTAAAATATAATCATAGAATGCTATTTTAGTTTTAGAACCCTTTTTTCGAGCTGGAAATAGTAAAAAGATAAACGTTAATCCAAAACCAAGGTGAATTGAACGTTGAATTACTGCTGTAAATTGACCAAATATAGCAGTATATAATTGGAATAATGAGAATGATAGCAATCCAATGAAAATTACCCACTTCATAATCCCCGTTATTCTACGTACATTAGATTCAGCATCATACTTTTCTAGCAATGCCTGTTGTTGTTCTTCTGTTAACGTCTCAGTATGATCCGTTGCTAGCTGGTTTTCCTTATTTTTCATCTCTTAATAACACTCCTTTCAGTTTGTCATATAAAGAAACAGATTTTACTTCAAAAAGGTAAGAGCTGCCCCTATTTAAAGTTTGTTTAAGATTATATTCATTTCCGTCATAGTGAACATATAAATCATAGTCAACATCCCCTACATAAAGCGTGAAGTTATCTATAATTTTATCATCAAAATATAGTGTATATTTTCCATTTTCATAGGTTAAGGATTGACCTTCTTCTGCATAAGCAGGCATTCCTATGGATACATCCTCATATTCCATAGAATTAAGCTTCAGTTTATTTAAATTAGTAATTTCGTAATTCTCTAAAACATCTGTTCTATGAATAGAGTGTGTAAAACGGAATTGAAAAGATGTTTCTTTGGAAACATTTATGTAAAATAACTGTGGATTATGCATTCTAGTTTCAGTAAAGGAAAAAACCTTAAAGATTGGAATGAATAAAAAAAAAGTAATGACGGCAATAACTAATACAGTAGAAATAAGGAGGGATACTCGTTTCATTTCATCGCCTCATTTTTGATATTAAGCGACTGTCAAGCTTTTTTATGTACAGTCTAGTTGCAAATACGTATCTATGAAGGGTTAAAATTACTATAAAAAAGGGCTTGAAGAACCAGTTGTCTTCAAGCCCTTCGTTACACATTAATTATTGTTCGTCAAAGAATTTTTGTGCACCTGGGTGAACAGGAATTCCAATACCATCTAAAGCTGTTTCCGTTTTAATAAACGCACCTTTAGCGTGGCTGATTTTTTCTGCATTAGCATAAATCGCTTTTGTAATACCATAAGCAACATCTTCTGGAAGATCCGCTGTTGTAGCGATCATAGCTAATACTGAAACTGCTGGTACTTCAGACTCTAAACCATAAGTACCCGCTGGAATTGTATCCACTGCATAATATGGATATTTCGCAATTAATTCTTCTGCTTTATCAGCAGTTACAGGAACAATTACTACATCTGCAGTAGCACCTAAAGCTTCTACAGCAGCTGTTGGATATCCAGCAGTGATGAATGCAGCATCAATTTGACCTGTTTGTAAACCGTCAGTTGATTCACCAAAGTCTAAGTTTTGTGCTTGGATATCATCTTTAATTGATAATCCATGAATTTCAAGCAATTGCTCAGCATTTGCATATGTTCCTGAACCAGGAGCACCTACAGATACTTTTTTACCTTTTAAATCTTCATAAGATTTAATTCCAGAGTTTGCAGTTGTTACTAATTGAACTGTTTCTGGATATAAACCACCGATTGCAACAAGGTTATCCATAGCATCGCCTTCGAACATTAACTCACCATTTTTTGCATAGTAAGCAATGTCAGTTTGGATAAATACGATTTCAGCATCACCTGCTTTTAATGCGTTTACGTTAGCAGCAGAAGCTTGAGATACTTCAGCAGTTGTTTTAATACCAGTTTCATCAGTAATTAAATCAGCAAATGTCCCACCAAGTGCATAGTAAGTACCTTGTGTTCCACCTGTAGCTAAACTTAGAAACTCAATATCAGATGAAGTAGATGTAGATCCACTATCTGTTGAAGTTTCTTCACTATTTGTATTTTCTTTTTCAGTATCCCCTGTAGCAGACTCTCCACCACATGCAGCTAAAACCATAATTAGCATTAAGCTCAATACTGTAAGTAACCAATATTTTGTGTTTTTCATAATAAAACCTCCCCCTCAAACTTGTTACAGTACAGTTTATATTTAACAATTAATTTAGAACTATGTCAATCTTTTTATATTTCGGTTAATAGATTAAAAGTGCATTTTCTAGCTAAATTCGCATGGATTTTAGCATATATTTATTATATATAAATAGTTTTAATTATCAGTTAATTAAACACCCTTAAAAACTATCATTCTATATTAATTAAGTAATATTCCACATTTAACAGTTTATGTATGTTTATTCCATAAAATCCAAAGTTATTTCGCAATAATTTTTAACATAGGTGGAATTGTTATACAACACTATACTAAAAAAATAAAAAAGTAATTCAGTACGCCCATAATTTTAGGGTATAATGAATTACTTTTGATTTAGATTTAATTTACTCAGCTATTGTAATGACTCCACACGCAATACGTGCTCCAGAGTTACCTGCAGGATCTGTTACATAATCATCTGCTTTTTCGTGTAATACAATAGCACTTCCATCGTCATCAAATAATGAATTTGCCATTCCTTTTTCCAATGTAATGTTTTTGGCAACAAATTCGGCAACCACTTCACCATTTTCTGAACTTACATTTGGTAAATCTCCAGCGTGTGGTCCTTCTGGGTTATCAATTCCATGTTTTTTATTCGTCGGATTGAAATGCGCACCAGCTGACTCAAACGTTGGCTGTTCACATTTACCTACAGTATGAATATGGATACCATGTTGACCTTCTGGAACATTTTTTAAATTAAGTGAAATAAGTACTCCGTCTTGACCCTCTGAAAATTTCACATCTCCTACATCATTTCCTTCTGAATCAACCATTTTTGCAGCTGCCTGTAGCGCCTCTTCTGCAACTACTGGTATTGTAGCCTCTGGTTCACTAGTTCCAAAAAAGCTACAGCCACTTAATAAGACTACACAAATTCCTAGAAATAATAGATTTTTCTTCATTACTATCCCTCCTACATGGGAAGTATTACCTTTCACCGTGTAGAGTATTCACTGTTGTCGAAAATTGTTTTTATATCTATAATTTGGATAAATTAATTAATTCGGCCATATTGTCGATATAAATATAAAGGAGGGGTTCAAATGGAACTAAGTTCTTTTATGTCAGCTCAAGTTGCATCTCTACAACAAACATTGAAAATGACTATTTTAGATAAAACCCTAAACTTAGGTGCACAAGGTACAGTAGATTTACTTAAGAGCATGCCTACTCAACCTGTAGCAACACACCCCCACAAAGGTACAGTAATTGATGTATCCGTATGAAGTAAAAATGAGCTTTGAACAATTTCGTCAAAGCTCATTTTAATAATTTGGTTACCAAATGGTCGGCTTTGCCACCATTAACCAAAGCATAATTAATAACAAGAAAATATAAATGATTGTTGATTTGCGTAGTTTCGCTATGAATTTTTCCTTATGGAAATCTGGTGTTCCGAATGTTTTTAAAGTTGGCTTAAAAGCTTTTGCTAAAAAGACAATAGATCCAACCATAATTGCAATCGTCATGACAATCCAGGAAGTAGTCCAAGTCCATGCACTTAATCCGATTAAGATTACACCTGAAAGAACTAATACATGACCTGCATGTTTAACAACTGTAATCGATGTTTGAAAGGCTTGTACAAACCCACCAAGGTTCGCTACATCTGATTTTTCCATTTTAGTAAGGATTGGGATCAATGCAACAAGTGGACCAATCGAAATTACAGCACTTAGCACATGGATATATATAAAAATTGTTAATAACAATTTAGTCACGTCCTTTTACACTTCTAAAATCATTATAACATTTGAAAATTGTACAATTTTTGATAATCCAATGACTGTTTCCCTAAATTTTAACTATTTAAGGTAATTGAAAAATCAAAAGTTTTATTAAGTAGGTATTAAGTAATTGTTAAAAGCCGTAAACTGCATACAATAGGTAAATGAAAAAATGTATTATTCAGTTAGAACACTAATTTCAGTAAAAGAATGAAGGAGTGATTACTATAGGAATCCATAAATTTTTCACAAGTTTAAATGACTTAGAACGGATTTTCCGCGCACCTGGTCGTTTTAAATTTGAAGAACATAATGTTGCAGCCCATTCCTGGAAAGTATCTCAATATGCAATGTTTTTTGGCACTTTAGAAGAAATGAACGGTGCAAAGGTTGATTGGAAGGCACTTTATGAAAAAACGATCAATCACGATTTTGCTGAGGTGTTTATCGGAGATATTAAAACTCCTGTAAAACATGCAAGTGTTGAACTAAAACAAATGATTGCACATGTAGAAGAAAAAATGATGGAGAAGTTTATTATGGAGGAAATCCCATCAGAGTTTCAGGAAATTTTCCTTGAGCGAATGAAAGAAGGTAAAGATGCCACTTTAGAAGGTCGCCTACTAGAGTTTTCTGACAAACTTGATCAGTTTTACGAATCATTTGCGGAATTAAAAAGAGGGAACACCGATAAGGAATTTTTAATTATGTATCAACATGCATTAACGAAGCTTTTACAAATGCCCCTTCCTGTCAGTGTACAATACTTCCGTACAGAAATATTAAAGGATGTTATGCAAGAAGATACACAAATTAACATCGTTGACTTAACAAATGAAGTACTAAACAAAACCAAGTAAAGTTTTCCGATATCCGTATTGGAAAACTTTTTTATTTATAAATATTGGTTTTTTATAGGAATAAAAAATATTACTTTTCAGTATTAAATGATTGACTTTTTTCTTTAAAGGTACTTACTTGCACATCTAATTATTATCATTTAATATAACATTAAAGCTGCGTTGTTCGTACTAATAATAAGTTTTAACCTTTGAACTGTAATAGGGAGTTTTAATTGAAGTTGGAATGGCGAGCGTCACACTGCGGTGAATGACGATATACAGGAAAGCTTCTGCGAACACCCACTTTGAGGAGTGGTGGTTTAAAACTTTTTATTAAACAAAATACGGCAAGGCGGCTTTGCCATACATAATGTATCGCAAGGCTCATGAGCACCTTTACTTAAATCGTAAAGGTGCTTTTTTATTGTAGCCATCTATTCAATTGGGGCAGCTGTAATTAATTGTTGAATAAATTTTTTTGATGATTCGCTTTTTAACAAGTCTGAAATAACGGAGCGCAATTCATTTTCATCTTCAATGGAATAATAATCTACATTAAATGTTAACTCTACATCAGATTTTGTAATCATATACACTTGATCTTTATATTCAAACTCGACAAATTCAATATTCCGAATAAGTGTAAATAAATATGAGGCAGTTGTGAAAATGGTTTCGTAATCTTTAGATGGAACCATTGTAGTTTCCATAAAAGTACGGACTCCAAATGGCTCATTCGAAGTAAAAAGTTGAATCCCTTTAGCTTTTCGATTCTCTAAAGAATATGAAATAATTTTGCCTACTGATAAGTGATCACCAATATATGCCCCTTTATAATCGAAAATTTCTGATTGTGACATTTGAGTTTCTACTGGATCACTTCCCTGACTTACATTTAACGGCTGATCCACTATGTATGGAAGGAATACCATAGCCGCAATAAGCACAACTGACAACGAGACAATGATTGGTTTTAGGGTATATCGTTTAAATGTTTTTCTGTTTTTGTTCAAAGTGAACTCACTTTCATGTAAATTTTCATTTTTATAGATGAAATCAAGGCTGCTCTTTATATCGTTCTGCATTTAGATTCACTCCTTTTACATCCAATACTTGTCTTATCTGTTCTCTTGCACGTTTCAATCGAGTCTTTACCGTATTTTCTGAGACTTCCAATACGTCTGCAATTTCATGTATCTTTAACTCTTCGTAATAATACAAAACTAACACTTCTCGATACTTCGGTTTTAGATTCAATACTTGATTACCTAATTGGGCCCGCTCGTCCCTTTTCAATAATTGTTGTTCTAAGGACTCACTACCAAAAAGTTGATGGATAAAGGTTGTAATAGACTTTTGTCGGAAATTCCAACTTCTTAAATAATCGTAACTTCGATTTATCGTCATTTTCATTAAATAAGTTTTATAGGAAGAATCACCACGAAATCGATTTTTATTTTCTATAGCTTTCACACACACATCTTGCACGATATCTTCAGCCATTTCCTTATTTTTCACATAAGTAAATGCTAGTTTAATTAGCGTTAAATAATGTAGTCGTAACTCCTGCTCTATATCTATACTCACTTAACGCCCTCCTTTGCAATTTTTAAATAGACGGACAGCCAATTAAAATAGTTTCAAAAATTTACTTAGAAATAATATTTCTTAATATTTATGTCGTTTTTCTATTTGCACAAAAAAACTGGCCAACTAATTAGCCAGTGTTTCAATATATTATTTACTAAAAGCAGATAACAAATCTAATAAATACAAGAACAAATTAATAATATCTAGATAAATATTAATAGCAATATTCATGGCTTCGTGCCAATTATTATCCGCTCTTGTAATTCGATTAAAGTCAAAAATTAAATAGAGAGTAAATAAAGCTACTCCAAAGATTGTAATAAGCTTTCTCATCGTTCCCTTAATATTTATAAATATCCGAATTACATTAATCACCACTAAAATAATGAGAGCAATGAGTAAAAATTTGCCCAAAAACGAAAAATCAATACCGGAATATAATCCAATTAGAGCAGTAATAAAGGTAACGGATGCCGTAATTGCGAGTACCTTTGTTCCTAAGTTTTCATCTACCGATATAAGTGCAAGGGCTACTTGAAATCCTGTTAATATGGACCAAATTGTAAATAAGATCATCGCAAAACCTAATTGATGTTGAATAAATAATAACACGATAAATACTACAATATTTAAGATAAACAACATCCAAAAGTATTTCGAGATCGCCCTAAAGTCAATATGTAAATCCACTTTTCCCTTTTCAATATACGTAGCACTTATCCAATGGACTTTTTTCACATTATACAAATATCGGATATATTGGATTAAACCTACGCAAGCAACCGTTGTCACGATTAATTGGATTGATAAAATGAAAAACACCTTTGAAAATAGTGTCTCAAATAGCATTCATTCACTCCTCTTTAAATCTCGTAATGAATTATTAGATATATGTATTGAATAGTACAATTTCAAACTAGACGGAATCGGGATACGACATATTAATAATTAAGTGCAAATGCACATAATTCTGGATAAGTCGTATGTCATTATTGGGTATTGGACACAAAAACAAATTAAAAACTTCCATATGTATTTTATATTGTGTAATCACGAAAATGATGACAAGTAAAAAGGAATACCCCATAGATATGGACGTATTCCTTTAGTTACTTATTAAAATTTACTTTCATACCAAGCTTTTGCTGCTTGCACTTCACTCATCGTTAATTGGTGGCCACGATTTTCCCACTGAATTTCTACAGATGCCCCTGCACCTTCTAGTAATTCTTTTAGTTCTACAGATTCTTGTTGTGGGCAAATTGGATCGTTTACACCTGCTGCGATAAATACGTTTTTACCATCTAAATTAGGCAACTCGATTCCTCGTCTTGGTACCATTGGGTGATGAAGAATCGCACCTTTTAAAGCATCAGCATAATGGAATAGCAAACTTGCTGCGATATTTGCACCGTTTGAATAACCAATTGCTACCATATTATTACGGTCAAATTGATATTCCTTCGCTGCATTATCTAAAAACTGATTTAATTCCTCTGTGCGGAAAATTAAATCTTCGATATCAAATACGCCCTCAGCCAGACGTTTGAAAAATCTTGGCATGCCGTTTTCTAAAACATTTCCTCTTACACTTAGTACTGAAGCAGTAGGATCTACAATGTCAGCTAAAGGTAATAAGTCATTTTCATTCCCACCAGTTCCGTGTAATAGTAATAGAACTGGCTTATTTTTATCTGTTCCTTCTTTAAATATATGTTGCACTTCGTCTCGCTCCCTTTCATCCCTATTCAGGTCTTTCAATTGAAAATAATTCACCTATTTTTGCGTATTCTGCACCAGCTAAACGACTAACTGCGTTTAGAGCTTCTGCATTTATTCGACCGTTTTCCTCATAAACCGCTTCATCTAAATGAAACTGAACAACTTCACCTATTATTAAATCACACACAGGGTCCTCGTCACCTAAAGCTATGACTTTAACAAGTTTACATTCCATACGAACCTTAGATTCCTTTACTCCCGGAACGCTAACTTTTTCACTTTTCACTTGAGTTAACTTCGCTAATTCTAGTTCACTTTGATTATATGGAAGGGTAGCTGCAGTTTCATTGATTTTTTCAACGTTATCACGATCTACAATATGAACGACGAATTCATTTGTTTGATAGATATTTTTTGCAGTATCTTTTAATTCTCCATTTACTCTTTGAACCGATAAAGAAATCATCGGTGGGTTCGGTGCTACTATGTTGAAATAGCTAAATGGTGCACCGTTTACAACGTTTTCCTTAGATATCGTTGTAACAAAAGCAATTGGACGTGGTATGACTGTACCTTTTAAAATTTTAAAAACATCGTACTCGCTAATTTCCTTCGGATTGATGGATAACATTATTGTTCTCTCCCTTTAATCAAGCCGGCGTACTTCGATTGGAATTAAAGCCATCTCCAGCTGATCACGTAAATGTTCATACTGTGATGGTAACATTAATTGTTGACCCATAGTATCATGAGATTCGTCATGAGCAAATCCTGGTGGATCTGTTGCGATTTCAAATAGTATTTCACCATGTTCACGGAAGTAGATCGCATTGAAATAATTACGGTCTTTTACATTGGTTACGTGCATTCCAAGATTATGAGCATGTTGTTGCCACTCTAGATGATCTTCGTTATCTTTTGCACGCCATGCGATATGGTGAACTGTACCAACACCCATTGTTCCTCTTTCGCCAGGTGTCATCTTCAAGTCGATAATATTACCAATATCACCAGACGCTTTAAAACGTGTATAGTCACCTTCTGTACCGACAACTTCAAGCCCCATAACATCAACTAACGCTTTTGTTGTTTCCTCTGGTCGACTGGAGAAAAGAACTGCTCCACCAAATCCTTTAATAGCAACCTCTTTCTTTACATCGCCAAACTCCCAAGGGTTTAACTCCCCTTCTTCACGTTCAACAATTTCTAAATGAAGTCCGTGTGGATCATCGAATTGTAAAGATGTTTCACCAAAACGTTCAATTACTTCATATTCCACATCAAATTTTTCTAATCGTTTCTTCCAGAAATCAAGTGATCCAACCGGAATAGCATAAGAAGTAATACCTACTTGTCCGTCGCCTATACGTCCACGATATGCATTCGGCCAAGGGAAAAATGTAATGATTGAACCAGGTTTGCCACCTTCAGTTCCAAAATATAAATGATATGTTCCCGGATCATCGAAGTTAATCGTTTTTTTCACTAATCGTAATCCTAATACGCCTGCATAAAAATCAACATTCTCTTGTGGGTGTCCAACAATGGCAGTAATATGGTGAATCCCAGCTGTATGTTTTTCCATGTTATTCCCTCCAAATTATTACGAATTCGGTTTATTCGTATTCTTTTTCAAACACTTTCGTGCTGCGAACTGTATCGAAGTGTCTTACTAATTTTTCAATTTCTTCACGATTTGGTTCAAAGAAAGGTGGTAACGATAATTTTTCACCTAATGTTTCGTAAGGTTCATCACCCATGAATCCTGGGCCATCAGTTGCAAGTTCGAATAAGATTTGCGGTGCTACATTTGAATATAGTGAACCAAAGTAGTATCTTTCCACATAGCCTGAGTTTGGTAACCGGAAGCTTGCTAAACGTTGTTGCCATTCTTCTAATTCTGCACGGTCTTCCACTCGGAATGCCGTATGGTGAACTGTACCGTAACCTTGTCTAGCTTGAGGAAGTACCGTATTATACTCAACGATTACTTGTGCTCCGTTTCCTCCTTCACCCATTTCAAATAAGTAAAATGAACCTTCTTGAGCAACTTCTCTCATTTCAAATACTTTTGTAAGTACTTCTTTAAAATAGTCTAAGTAAGATGTACGAATGAAGATTGGTCCTAGTCCTGTAATAGCGAACTCAGTTGGGATTGGTCCTTTCTCCCAAGGGATACCTGCTGCTACGCCAACATTCTTTTCATCTGAAATTAGTTGATATTGTTGATCATCAAAGTCTGCAAACGGTAATACTTTTTTACCGAACTGTTCTTTAATTCCTGAATTTTTTACACCAAGACGGTTAAAACGTTTTAACCAATATTCTAATGCTGCATCATCCGGTACACGGAAAGATGTTCTAGAAATTTCATTTGTCCCGTGAATTCCTTTAGGGATACCAGGGAAATCAAAGAATGTCATGTCTGTTCCCGGACTACCAACATCATCTGTAAAATATAAATGGTACGTTTGGATATCATCTTGATTTACTGTTTTCTTTACAAGACGAAGACCTAGTGTATAAGTAAAAAATTCATATATTTTCTCTGCACTACTTGTGATTGCAGTTACGTGGTGTAAACCTTTTAATTCGTTCATTATTAATTCCTCCAAATTAGTTATTGTCTCGAATTCGAGATATATACTCAAAAAATAAAGATAGTAAGACTATCCATAGTATTGTTTTATTTAACGTAAATTATGAAATTCATTCAACTTCGAATATCTTCAATTCGAGATAATAATATCACGGAATTTTCATCATGTCAATAAAATAAGCGATGCACAATCAAACTGTGCACCGCTTTTAAATTGTAGCAAATTGTCAGAATTGTTTGTGTACCAGGTACATAATTATGCTGCTGGGTTTACTTCTAGTTCAACTTTGATTTTAATATCTTTACCAACAAGAACTCCACCAGTTTCAAGAGCAGCGTTCCAAGTTAAACCGAAATCTTCACGGTTGATTTTTGCTTCAGCTTCAAAACCATAAACTTCTACGCCCCAAGGGTTTTTACCTTTACCTCCAAATTCAACTTCAAAAGTTACAGGTTTTGTTACATCTTTAATTGTTAAATCGCCTGTTACTTTGTAGTCGTCTCCATCTTTAGTGATGTTAGTTGATTTGAAAGTAATATTTGGATATTTTTCAATATCAAAGAAGTCAGCTGATTTTAAGTGATTGTCGCGATCTTCGCTACGAGTGTTGATAGACCCTACGTCAAAAGTAAATGCGATTTGTGCAGTTGTTAAATCTTCTAAGTTTTCAGCTTCTACATCTGCAGTATAAGCATCGAATTGACCTTTCACTTTTGATACCATCATATGTTTTACTTCAAAGCCCACTTGTGAGTGTGATTGATCCACTGTAAATTTTGCCATTTTAACATTCCCCCATAAGTTTTATTTTTTAATCTCGAATTCGAGATATTTACTAAAAAATTTTGAAAGCAGTAAAACTACTTTCGTTTGAATTTACAAAAATAATACAGATTCTGTACATTCAATTTACAATTAGTTCGAAGTACAGTATCTTTAATTCGAGATAAATTTAACATACATTAAACCACTTTGTCAATATCCTTTATGAAAATTTATCTAAATTATTCAATAACACCCATAAAATAGTGGGATATTAAACAAAACAACATGTTTTCAAAAATAAAAAGACTGTTCCAAGTCCGACGGAACAGCCTAATAATACAGTGGTTACTTTTTCTTCTTTCTTGTTTCTTTTTCCCATTGGGTTAACGATGGATATGGGTCAAACGCCCACTCAGTGCGCCCATTAAATTTATACATACCGTAATGTAAATGTGGTGGGAATTTTCCAGAAGTACCTTCTTTACCGTAACCTGTACTTCCTACCCCTCCGATAAGTGTTCCTGGTTCAACAATGTCTCCCACTTTAAGATCCTTGTTGAAATACGCTAAATGTGCATAGTAATGGTAAGTATTATGATTATCGCGGATTCCTATTCGCCATCCACCAAACTCATTCCACCCCATTACCTCAACAACTCCATATGATGTTGAAACTACAGGCGTGCCATAACCTGCAAATATATCTGTACCTTCATGTATACGTCTTCCGCCCCAACCCCTGCTTGCCCCCCAAGTACCGCGGTAACTATAGTTGAATCCACGTACTGGAACCGGGAAAACATGAGTATCTAAATCGATTGTATCGTAGTGTTTATAAAGCTTTGCAATGGTTATAATTTGATTAACTACTTTCTCATTTTTGTAATATTCCCATAAGGCAAGTTTGAAATCATCTTCACTTGGTCCATACTGGCTTAGATATTGTTTCATCGTAAACATAACGTCATCATCGTTTTTCAAGTCCGCTTTACCGTCGCCATCACCATCTAGACCACTTCCACCAAAATACTGAATAGTCGCTAGGGATGTATCATTTAAATCCGGATTAAATGCACCTGCCCAGTATTCTTGTGAAAATTGCAAAGCAATAACACCTTCTCTTTTTGGGATATCTTTTCGAACCGCTTGAATATTCCGCTCATATTGGTCAATAGCCGCTAGATGATGCCACGGAACAAACGGATCATTATATTTTACATAGTAATCCATACGCTGACTAAGTATTTCTTCCCTGGAAGGTTGTTGTGCATTTGCAGCTACTTCTATTGTGAAAATCATACTCCACAACATCGTAAAGACGATTACGGGAATAAAAATTCGATTCAAAACGTAACCTCCTTTCGCTCTAATTTAGAATAACCGAATTTTAATAAACCATGTGTAGCGTTACATATTGGAAATGAAATTGGTGAAGCTAATATTAGTTGAATTATTTTTGCTTAAAATTCGGACAAGCTTTTTTCATCATTTCTTTTATGTTAGGATGTATTAAATGGAAGTTACATAGAATGGAGGAATTGCTGTGGAAATTTTACAATCAGTAGAACAATTTGAACAATATAAAAAAGAAGAACGTGTCGTATTTATGTTCTCTGCCGATTGGTGTGGAGATTGCCGTTTTATCGACCCTGTATTACCATCAATTGAAGCAGATTATCCTGAATTTACCTTTGTGAAAATTGACAGAGACCAGTTTATTGATTTATGTGCTGAGTTAGATGTATATGGTATCCCAAGTTTTGTTGCTTATGACCAAGGAAATGAAACAGGTCGTTTCGTAAGTAAAGATCGTAAAACGAAAGAAGAGATTGAAGCATTTCTTGATGGACTAGCTAAATAAATTTTCCCATTAAAAAAATCCTCACCACTTCATTGTTGGTGAGGATTCTATTTATTTACTAGCTGTTGGAACAAGAGCTGTAATCGTCTTTTTCTTCCAAACAAATCGATAATAACAATATTGTATTATTAAATTTATACCAAACGAAATTGGATATGCAAGCCAAATTCCGTTAATACCAAGTGGTGTAAATTTTGATAAAAGGAATGCTGCAGGAACTTCAATGAGCCAAATCGTTGCAATTAAAATCACAGTTGGCCAAAATACCGTACCGGTTGCACGCATTGTCGCAGAAATTGCTTGAACATGAGCTAACAATAAATAACTCCAGAATGATATATAGATTAGTCCTTTCGCCATTGAAATTGTTTCAGGACTTGTTAAGAACACTCTTAGGATAGGCTCTGCAAACAAGTAAACAAGAATTACTAAGATACCACCAAACGCGTAGCTTAACTTTAAACCTAAAGCTGTAATTCTTTTTAAATCTTCCTGTCTACCTGCTCCAATTGCTTGTGCGACAAATACTGAAATCGCAATAGCTACTGACATTCCTGGGATTTGAACGTAACTTGCAATTTGGTTTACAATCCCGTATGACGCAGTTGCAGTTGACCCATAACTATTAACGAAGAAAATAACCGCAATCCCTGCCAAAGAAATTGCAACCATACTAATACTTGAAGGAATGGCAAGTTTAAGTAAACTCTTCACCAGGTCCCCTTTAATTTTAATATTTTTAATCGTTTCTTTGTCTAATTTAATGACGTGATCCTTTTTGTGCAAATAAAGAAGGAGCCATATAAATGTAATTAAGAAGGATAGAACATTTGCATAGGCAGCACCGTTCAAACCAAATGCAGGAAGTCCAAGCCAACCAAACATAAATACTGGTAAAAATGCGATATTTAAAACAATACTTATAATTAAGAAGATTAATGGTGTCTTAGAATCACCTGAGCCACGAATGAAAGTTGTATAACACATATATAAAAACATAACAGGTAAAGTTACAAATAAAATTTGAGCATAGCTAGCACTTTCTTCTAAAATATTTTCAGGTGTACCCATCAACTTCAAAATACCTTCTGAAAAAAGACCTCCAACTAAGGCAACTACAACAGAAATAATTAAAGTGACCGCAATTGTCACACCTACAATTTCTTTTAACTTTTCAATATTCTTTGCTCCGAAAGCCTGACCGATTAAGATTGAACTTCCCGACCCCACGCCAATAGCAAAAGATACTAATAAGAAGAATAATGGAAAGAAAGCCGCAATTGCTGCTAAGGCATCTTCACCTAATGTTTGACCTACGACAATTGTTGAAACAATTTGTCCCGCCGATTGCAAAACACTAGAAAGTGCAACTGGGATTAAAAAGAAAATCATTGATTTAGTTAAAGACATTTGATCATTTAGCATATCGTTTTTCTCCATCTTTTTATATTAAATTAAACATTTTTAATGATTTAAGCACTTTTCACCTACTTAAAACTGATTTATCTACAAATCCATATAATACTAGATATCATCTAAGAAATACATAAATTTATTGCATTTTTATCAAAAAATGTTAATTATGAATTGTCTAATATTAATTACCTATTAAATTGTGTACATTTTTCTCATTCGATGAGGAAAGATACAAGTTCACTGATATTATACGGAACTTACCTACAGCAATAGACTAACTGTTATTTAGAGTGTAATTAAAAAAGCATCTTAACTGAACTAATATTTCCCAAACCAGTGGAATAAATATATACGACAACACAGATAAATTGGGGGTAATTGGTTGGGAAGTGTTAAAGCAATCGCGACGTTTCAATTAGTAGGCGACGAAGTTTACAGAACAAACACATTTCTTCAGTTCGGTTCAGAAAGAAAGTCCCTAGGTGCAGTTGTCATGCTAAATCCTGGTTCCTCAGAGTTACAAGGAGAAGCAAGAAAGAAGCTATTTATGAATGGCTCTCATACAGATGAAACATCCATCGATGAAACGATGCGACAGCTCATTCAATTTATGAAAAAAACCCATACTAGTTTGGATGGAAGGCTACACATATACAACTTGTTTTATGTAAAGAAAACAAAAAGTCGAGATGCCATTGAACTTTTTGAACATCTAAAAATATCAGGCAAATACCCTACAATCATTCCACCTAATTTATATGAAATGCAACAACATCCTTGGATACTGATTGGTTGGGGTGTAGATAAGAAAAATAGTTGGACGTACTTTGAGCAAGAAAAGGAAAAATGGCTCGAATTAATTAAAGATTCCGAAGTACCTTATTTCGGTGTTTTATCTAAGAATAATGAATATTATCATCCCTGTCCGAATGGACCCGATAAATCGTTACGTTTACAACAATTAGTAAGCGCCTACAATCTCAAATTTAAACAAGGTATACAGGTATAAAAGAAAAGGAGTGTCCTGAAAGGAAATCTTTCAAGACACTCTCTTTATAATCTCTAGTAATAATTATCTTTTGAATCATTGAGTATTTTTTTTATTTTTCTTCATTCGATCTAGCATAAATCCACCCTTAAATGATTTCGGCTCATATGAGATGATAAATGCCTTCGGTTCAATAAATTCTACCAATTGGAACAATTCCTTTTCACGATTACGTTTTGCTAAAATTTCATACTTATATCGTTCACTATCTCTACCTTCTCCAACATAAGTTGTTAAAGCAAATCCATGCGCTCGAATTGTATCGATTAATTCTTGGTTTTTATTTTGTGTATTAATGGTAATATACACGAATCCAATGGCCAATTTATTTTCAATTCTTGTTCCTAAAAATATCCCTAAACCAAATCCCACAGCATATACAATCATTGCTAATAAGCTTTGATCACCACCGAATACTAGCGAAAGACCAAATACATAAATTAGCATCTCTAGAATGCCTATCAAAGCTGCTAAAAACGTAATATTTTTAACTAAGAAGATTGTACGAAGAGTTAATAATGGTACATAAACTAATTGCAACAATAATATTAATAAGATGTTATACATTGAATAGCCTCGCTAAAAATTTAATTTACTATAGTTAATGCTACTTGCTATACCTAAAAATTGTTTTCTATTCTATATATTTTTAACTAATTCTTGCGATTAATTCTTCAGAATTGTTTTTCGGTGAATTTACTAACTCACTTACTTGATATGCTATCATTTTTTCCGCATCAAATGGAACCAATAAGGACTTTAACTGATCCTTATCGTGAATTCGAGGATCTAGCCAAGTTAATTGTTGTTCTTTAGATAAAATAACAGGCATCCGATCATGAATTCCCCTCATTAAATCGTTTGGTTCTGTCGTTAAAATTGTGCAAGTATAAATGGCTTCACCTGTAGGCGACTTCCATGTATCCCATAGACCTGCTACACCAAATAGTGAATTGTCTTTCATTGTAATCCTCATAGGTGTTTTTGAATTTCCGTCTTTCTTCCACTCAAAAAATGAATCCATTGGAATCAAGCAACGTCTTTGATAAAATGATTTTCGAAAACTAGGCTTCTCGTCTACCGTTTCTGAACGTGCATTAATCATTTTTGAAGCCATCTTCTCATCCTTTGACCATGCTGGAACTAAGCCCCACTTCAAAAATCCCATCCTATTTTTCTGACCATCATTAATAATGGACAGTATCTGTTGTGATGGAGCTATATTGTAACTAGCTTCATAAAATACTTCTTCAATCGCTTGTTGTATATCAAACTCTTCTAATATTTTTTCAAACGAAGCAAATAGTGTAAAGCGTCCACACATAGACTTAACCTCCATTGTTTATTCTCATGTTGGTTACATTATATATGAAATTCAATTAAAGTCTTATTGCTTACATAATAAAAATAGAAAGGAGTTATATCTCCTTTCTACCTATTATTATATCATAATGGCTTCTTTTAATTCTTCAATTTGAGCTATATGCCTTTTTTCATGATAGGCGAGAAACTCAACCCACTGAGTCAATGTTAACTTCTCGAAGAATGGATGTGGCATATACTTACCATTCAAGTGATCTTCACTAGTATCTTTCATAAAATTCTCAAGATTTTCTCTTGATTGTTTCAACTTTTCTTTCAGTTGTTCTAATGTTTGTTGTCTGCTAGATGGCACAAGAAATTTTGGTGCATTAACTCTTTGAGTGCGATCAGTTGTTAAATGTACTTTTCTCAACTTTACTGGGTTTTCTTCCGTAATCTGCTTTGCTTCCGAAAAACTTTGAACTACGTTTTTTTCTGTTAAGTAAAGATGTTCTAACACTTGTCCTATCGTCCATTTTCCTTCTTCTACAACTCTATTGATTTGGTCGTCGGTAAGGCCCTCAATAACTCCCCATAACTCTTCCCTAACTTTTCTATTGTACTCCAAACAAACACCCCCTAATATTTTTATTCTATATAGAAGAATATTAGAAGGGAAGAATTTTCCGCCATAAAGAAAGAGTGAGAATGATCTCACCCTTAGAAGGAACTTTGTTTTTTTTGATGCGGGCTTTGTAATTAAGACTAGTAACATTGGAAGAAAATAATACTGTTGCGATTTAATGAATCAAATACCCAACCTCTTCTGCCTCGCCAGCGGAAACCAACGATTGTATTCCCCACAATTAGCATCGGGAAGAACCAGAAGCTATTTCCGTTTCTCAACCAAATAAATGTGTTACGGAACATACAACGTCGAATACCACCTACACCACCGCGGCGTGAGAAATCTTGTTGTTGTATTGTTGTAAATGTTTGTGGTGTGAAACTTGGTGGTGGAGCCGTTGGTGGTGTTAACTGATTGCCACCTCCAGGAAACCCTCCGCCTGGGAATCCCCCCGGAGCCCCACCTGGGAATCCGCCTGGGAATCCGCCACCTGGAAAACCACCTCGGAATGATGGTGAATCATCATCGCGACCACGACCACGCCCTCTTCCACGACCTTGGTTATCATCATCAAATTGAGCTAAATAATCATCATCGTAATCAAAAGGATACAAGCATTTATCCTCCTTTCCATATGAACTACCTACAATGTATGTGGAAAGTATTAGCCTATTAAGGTTAAATGCCCTTTTGTTAATGCCTATTTTACTTTGGAGTTAAAAAAATGTTCAATTTAAATTTAATAATTTCATTTGAATTACGAATATTGTCCTCAAACTTGAATATGTATTTAGAGTCAGTTATTTTCATATGTCCACATTCCTTTATGCTTACATAGCTTCAAAAAATCATCGTAAGGAGTGATGAAGATACTTCAATTCGTAATACCTAAAAACAATCATAGTCTTTGCTTAGCAAACCCTGAAAAGAAAGACATTTTTAATCTTTATATTCGTTACTCTCCTCTTATGGATGAAGGTTCAGACTTAAAAAGCTATGAACCCGTGATACTGAAGACAGATCAATTGTATGGGGAAAGTTATGCTATCTTAGAGGAAGATCATCAATACGGTATTGGAACAGCCTATATTTATGAGGTACTCTATGTATCGAATGATGGTGTCATATTACAAAGCTTCTATCGAAACAAATTACAAAATGTAGACACCGTCCGAACTCATTCTTTATTTAGGTACCCTATATGGTCAATTGAGGAAACGGATTATGAAGTCATTGATCCTGAAGAAATAATTCACATTGTATTTAAGGACATCTACGCAAAGGAAGCACCCATTGATTCAAGTCGATATCGTACACTTCTTGAAAAAAGTGACCTTTTTGAGTATTTTTTTGAGGATCTCTATTATGAGATGGGACGTTTTCATAGAGGCGATAAGTCTTATTCCAGAGAGAAATGGGAGTTCGCTCAAATACTTCAATCTAACTATCATGTACAATTAGTACAGTCAGAAGGATCGGATATTATCCTTTCAAATTGTTCAGGTATTATGAAAAAGTTAAATTTATCGAAAAAACAAATGGCAGAATACTTTATTAAATTTCTAGATTAACACTGATTTAATATTATATATAGCCCCTTCAATATAACTTGAAGGGGCTTTTCTAATTGTATTAATTGCTAACCCCTTGACAGGACTATAGCTCCATCAATTTTCTTGATATGATACAAATCTTTTACAACTACAAAAAATATGATTAACTTATCAGATTTATAAAACGAAAAAATGATTATTATTTCTTATATTTTTATGACATTTTTTTCTACTCATTGATTATATTCTCCCTTTTTGTATCATAAAGTTTAAAAAACAATTTACACCTAGCAACTATAAAAGGAGGAACACAGTGTTTATTGCATTTATTATTCTAGCTGGTCTAAGTTTATTTTTCGCATTTAAAACTAAAAGAATGTCCCTGTTAACTATTCCTGTAATCGCCTTCACCGTCTACTTTATCGTTCAAATTGCTTTAGTCCCCCTACCACTGATGGATACTATTAAATTTATCTTTAGCCTACAATAATTAACCAAATATAATACTGGCTGATAATAAAACATATGAAAATACTACTTTTCCCGCTTGTTTTACTATGCCATATCAATGTGAATTCCTTTGTCAAAATTAAAGACAAAGTGAATATAAAATCTCTCTTAATTTAAGGAGAAATTCTTAAGTTAATGGAGGAAAGGAGGTATTTCGGACTTAGCAATCACTTCTGATACTCGTATGGATAATGGGGAAATTTCTAAATAGGGGTGAAACTTGTGAAGAAAATCGATAAGAGCATTGCTGATGCTTACTTTCGCGAGAAAGTCAAGTATATGATTATCTACTTTATTATTTGGGCAGTTGTTTCATATGGTTGTGTTCTCTTTGCAGAGCAGTTAAGTAAATTTACATTTAATGGATTCCCATTCCATTACTTTATGGGTGCTCAAGGTGCATTGGCTACATTCATTATCTTATTATTTGTTAATGCCATTGTTGGGGATAAAATTGATAAAAAATACGGCATTGATGAAAGTAAAAATGAAGAAATTGGAAGTAAAACTACAAATAATCACTAAGAGGGAAATTCTTAAAAAGGGGGATCGCTTTTGGATACACAATTTATAGTGTCGCTTGCAATTATTTTAGCAACATTCGCACTGTATATTTGGATTGCCGTTTATAACAATGCGAAGGGAACTTCAGACTTCTACGTTGCTAGCCGCGGAGTTCCACCACTATATAATGGTATGGCAATTGCCGCTGACTGGATGAGTGCTGCATCTTTTATCGGTATGGCTGGTACTATTATGGTTCTTGGGTATGATGGTTTAGCCTATATTATGGGTTGGACTGGGGGCTACTTATTCTTAGCCTTTTTACTTGCTCCACAACTAAGGAAATCTGGAAGTTATACTGTTCCTGAATTTATCGGAGACCGCTTCCAAAGTAAAACTGCACTTATTATAGCGGCAATATGTACAATGATCATTAGTTTCACATATTCAATTGGACAATTATCAGGGTCCGGGGTTGTTATTGGACGTTTGTTCCAAATTGATGCTGAATTCGGTACGATGATTGGGGTAGTATTAATTGCAGTCTATGCTGCATTCGGTGGTATGAAAGGAATTACATGGACTCAAGTTGCACAATACGTCGTATTAATTGTTGCTTACCTAGTTCCTATTATCTTCATATCATTGCAAATTACAGGTAACCCTATTCCTTGGTTATCTTATGGCCATATCGTTAGTGAATTAGGAGCGCTCGATCAAGCACTTGGATTATCCGAGTACTTTGCTCCATTTGAGAATGGTACGAAGTGGCAATTCCTTGCACTTATGTTTACATTAATGTGTGGTACGGCTGGACTTCCTCACGTAATTGCAAGGTTCTATACAGTTAAAACGATGAAGGCTGCTCGTTGGTCAGCGGCATGGGCGTTATTATTCATTGCATTATTGTACTTCTCTGCACCTGCTTATGCTGCATTCTCTCGTTTCATCCTAATGACACAAGTTGCAGGGAGAAAAATCTCAGAACTTCCAGCATGGACAACATCATGGGTAGAAACAGGGTTGTTAAAAGTAGCCGATCAAAATGCGGATGGAATTTTACAATGGAAGGAATTAGTCATTGCAAATGACATCGTCGTTATGGCGACGCCAGAAATTGCTAACCTCGGTGTATTTGTAATCGGTTTAGTAGCAGCTGGTGCGATGGCTGCTGCATTATCAACAGCTGGTGGTTTATTAATTGCAATTTCTTCTGCATTTGCACACGATATTTACTACCGAATTTTAAAACCTACTGCTACAGAAAAACAACGATTAAACGTAGGACGTATTACAATCGTTGTTGCAACAGTTCTTGCAGGTATTGTTGCACTTAACCCACCAGGTGCCATTACACAAATCGTTGCTTGGGCATTTGCTATTGCAACAGGTACGTTCTTCCCTGCATTAGTTCTTGGTGTATGGTGGCGACGAGGAAATGCAAAAGGAACGATTGCAGGTATGTTAGTTGGTCTTTCGGTCACTTTAGGATATATATTCGCTGCTAAATATGGTGGGTTTACAATTTTAGGAATTATCGATACGGGAGCTGGAGTATTTGGTGCTACTGCTGCAATTGCTGCAAACATCATTGTTTCATTAGCTACTAAACCACCTTCACAAGAAACGAAGAATTATGTCACTAACTTACGATACCCAGAACAAATGACTTACAAAGATGGCGAAGTTTATATGAACGAATAAAGCCTTATCCTTTGATAAAAATAACCAGTTTCCGACTGCGGTATCGGAAACTGGTTTTATTATTGTACAAAACTCGTTACTACATAAATTAGTTTCAAATTATAATTTTTAAATTTTCAGAAACTTGTGTACATTAGGAAAAAATTTATTTATATTATTATTAGATAATGAAACATCTTCGGATTATTATCGTATATATATTATAAATATCATTAATTAAACTCTTTGGAGGGAAACCGTTTTTATGTTTGATAAATTTAAGAAATCACTATTTGGAAAAAGTCATCGTCGTTATTCATACTCCTCTTCAAGTCATAGAGGTTATTCCCATAAAGATAAATATTATGGCCACAAGCACTACAAAAGAAGACGCAGAAGCTTTAGTTCAGGATTCTTTGGATCAAGAAGTGGAAGTTTCTTCAGTAGTTAAATATGTTAAAGTTCATTAGTGACACTAAAATTAAGCGCCTCGTAAAAAATTACATTGAAAATGAAACACCTTTTCAAATTCAAAGATTTATTGGGAGAGGGGCTTACGGTCTTGCGTATTTATTAGTTCATAAAGAGACTAAGAAACAATACGTCCTTAAAAGGATGCGGACTAAATATAGAGGTAGAAGTCAAACAAAGTCAAAGTTTAAACAAGAGATTGAAATGTTAAAACAATTGAATCTTCCTAATGTTCCAAAAGTCTTTCTCGAAGGAGAGTTAGAAAACGTACCATTCTATATAATGGACTTGATAGATGGTAATACTTTTGAACAAGAAATTTTTCGAGAAGGAAAAACATTTTCCTTGGAAGAATGTTTTGTTATATTAGAAAAGTTATTAAATGTCATAATTCGTATTCATGATCAAAAAATAGTTCATCGTGATTTAAGAATTCCTAACATATTAATAAAAAATGATGACATCTATATAATAGATTTTGGTCTAGCTTCATATATAAAAAACAATGTTCTTATAAAGCAATTCGATAATCCCAAAAAATTGGAAGACCATCGAAGTGATTTATATTATATTGGGCATTTCCTTTTATACTTAATTTACTCAAATTATTCACCAACAAGTCGAAAAGAACGAAGTTGGCAAGAGGAATTACAGCTACCTAAGGAAATAGAAAATTATATTGAACGATTGCTACTTATCGGCCCTGCTTTTTCAAGTGCCGAAGAAGCATTACACTCAATTCCGATTCAAAGGGCACAGTCCAAATGACTGTGCCTTTTTACTTGCCCATTAAATCTTCATTCTCTAAATAACGGTATAGGGTTGATTTACTAATTCCTGTTTCATTTTTTATATCTATTAATGTATATTTTCCTGAATGATACATTGCAATTGCTTGATTGATTTGATCATTAGATTTCTTAGGCCGACCTATAGGTTTTCCTTGTGCCTTAGCATTTGCAATACCAATCATCGTCGATTGTTTTACGATATCTGTTTGAAATTTTGTTATTTTTTCAACCATCTCATGAAGGGACAAAGAGAAAACGCCTTTACTATCTAAACCTTCGTTAAGAAATTTAATATTCACTTCATCTTTTTCACACAGTTTCAATAGCTCTAATAAGTGTCTTGTTGTATCGGCTAGCACAAACATTCTTTCAACTATAATGGTGTCATTCTTATTGAGATTCATAAGCATTTTTTCAAGTTCAATTCGTTTTTTCGGCGTTCCATGTAACTCTTTGTATATAAAATCACATTGTTCCTCTAACTTCTCTAGTTGTTCTTTACAATTTTCATCATTATATAGCGGTCTTATGTACCCATAGTTCATTCATATCTCTCCTGAAAACTTTCCCAAAAGTGTTCCCTTATAGGAAAATAGGTGTTATGATTATCAAAGAATTTTCATTGGATAATTGCTAATACTTATCTTACTAAAAAATACAGTTAAATTCATAGTAAAGGAGTTACTCATGCAGAGTTTAAAACAACAATGGTTTGGCAACGTGCGTGGTGATATTCTATCAGGAATTGTAGTTGCACTAGCACTTATACCAGAAGCCATAGCCTTTTCAATTATTGCTGGCGTAGATCCTATGGTCGGATTATATGCATCATTTACTATAGCAGTTTTGATTGCATTCGTTGGTGGTAGACCCGGGATGATTTCTGCTGCGACCGGAGCAATGGCCTTAGTAATGGTCCCACTTGTACGTGATTATGGGATAGAATACTTATTCGCAGCAACGATTCTTACAGGAATTATACAAATTCTATTTGGCGTTTTTAAAATCGCCAAACTAATGAAGTTTATTCCAAACGCTGTAATGATTGGGTTCGTTAATTCATTAGCTATATTAATTTTTATGGCTCAAGTACCTCATTTTATCGGCATATCAACAATGACTTATGTTTTTGTAGCAATTACTTTAGTACTTGTTTACACATTGCCAAGATTTATTAAAGTAATTCCAGCCCCTTTAATCGCAATTGTACTATTAACAGCAGTTGCTCTTTTTAGTGGTATTGAATTAAGAACAATTGGTGATTTAGGGAGTATTACACAAACTTTACCGTCATTCATCATTCCAGATGTACCTTTTACATTTGAGACTTTACAAATCATTCTTCCATTTTCGATTTCTCTTGCTATTGTTGGGCTAGTCGAATCTTTACTAACATCACGTATTGTAGATGATATGACTGGTACTGATAGTAACAAAAACCAAGAAGCAAGAGGACAAGGAATTGCGAACTTTGTAAATGGCTTCTTTGGTGGTATGGCTGGATGTGCAATGATCGGTCAATCCGTTATTAACGTGAAATCTGGTGGTCGTGGTCGCCTATCGACTTTAGTTGCAGGATTATTTTTAATGTTTTTAATCCTTGTTTTGGGCGATTTAGTTGTTAAAATTCCGATGCCTGTTCTTGTAGGAATTATGATTATGGTTTGTATTGGTACATTTGATTGGAGTTCTTTTAAATATTTAGTAAAAGCACCTCGAACAGATGCACTTGTTATGCTCGTTACTGTCATTATTGTCGTTTGGACACATGATTTATCCAAAGGTGTCATTGCCGGTGTTATACTAAGTGCAATCTTCTTCGTTGTAAAAATTTCAACAGTAAAAATCGTTCAAGAGGACAATCGATTTATCGTCAATGGACAGTTATTCTTTGCTTCAACAGATGGGTTTATTAACTACTTTAAAAATAAAAACATCGACGCTAAACATATTCAAATCGATTTCTCCAATAGCCGTATATGGGATGATTCAGGTGTAGCGTCATTAATGAAAGTTGAGGAACTACTACAAGAAAGAGGAATTACCGTTGATGTAATAGACCTTGATACTCCAAGTAGGAAAATTCTTTCAAAATTAGAAAGTATGTCTTCATCTCATTAGGAGGAATTTTATGTACAAACATATTTTACTTGCTTCCGATGGATCTGAAAATGCCGTTCGTGCAGCCAAAGAGGCTGTAAAGATTGCATCTTGTAATGAGGAATCTATTATTGAAGTAGTTTATGTTGTTGATTTTGATAAAGCAAAATCAGACGTTCTCCACTCAAATTCTAGTGAAGCATTAGAGATTGAACGTCGCAAGAAAAATTCGAAAGTATTACAATATCTTAATGATACAAAAATACGTTATAAAACTACGATTCTCCGTGGAAATCCAGGACCTGAAATCGTAAAATATGCAAATGAACAAAAGGTAGATTTAGTTGTTATTGGTAGCCGTGGTCTTAATGGTCTACAAGAAATGATGCTTGGCAGTGTCAGCCATAAAGTAATGAAACGAGTAAACTGCCCCGCTCTAATCGTAAAATAATTGCTGGATTCACTAATAAAAAACCTAATTTCCCATAGAACCATGAGGAAATTAGGTTTTTCTATATGATTAAACATATTCCATCACTCTATAAATCTCTGCGTAACCATACCACCATTAGTATAGATCCTTACCTCAGCATATGCTCCATTAACAAATGTAATTTGAGGTGGCATATGACCACAATCAATATCATATCCAATCGGTACTCCCAATTCCTCTGCCAATTCCATGTATACATCAACCACATGATAATCTTCTTTCGGCTGATTTGCTGGACTTCTTCCAAAAAGAATTGCACTACAATTATCGAACCAACCAGCTAACTTCATTTGAACTAAAGTTCTTCTTAAATCTGTTGTTTGTAGTTCACAGTTTTCAAGATACCAGATAATTGGTTCATTATTTATGAATTGTTTTTGAAACGCTCGAACATCGCCATATGGGGTTCCGATTAAATGTCTAATAACATCAATACATCCCCCTAGTAATCTACCTTTTACGTACATCGGGTCATTTTTAACCGTTTTCCATTTAGTAGGCTCTGTTAGATGAAATACATAATCAGTCTCATTGTTATGCTGCCATTCTAATTGGAACTTTTCCGATGAATACTGTATTACTTCCTCGCCCTTTTTTGTAAATAATACTTTCTCCCACATTGCAGTTGTTGGATCAGTTAGTCTACCGCGCAGATCGATGATGTTATTTCCATGGGCAGTTGCGATTCCTGTTTTTAATGTAATTGCTAGTAAAAGTACACTTGTATCTGAATAGCCTAGAAGCCATTTAGGTTTTATTTTCTCAAATTGAATATGCTCCAAAATCTCAATTAGTAATTCTCCTCCCCATGGTGGGAATATGAAGTCAATTGTGTCATCTTGAAGCATGCTATTTAATTCTGCAGCGCGTGTTGTAGCCGGTGCGGATTTGGCCTTATACTGCATCCATGCTGTATCCCCTACTTTTACCGTGAATCCCTTACTTTCCATTTTTTCAATCGCTCGTTCAAGGAGTGAATACTGTTCTTTGTATAATCCTGATGACGGGGCCGTTACTCCTATTGTTACTGGACTATTAAATTCTGGATAAATAATTGCCATAAAAATCGCCCTCACTTCATTTGATAGATTTACATTATCTTACGATTCATAGAGTAAAAATAAAACCGATTTCTATTTGAAATCGATTTTACTATTGTCATATTATTTAATTCGATTGTCTTACATCCATATCCTGCCCGTATATACCAACGGATTGACGAACAATAGCAAATGATTGACCATCCCAGCTTAATAAGTTTTCTACATCACCTAAACCATCTGCATGATATCTCCCTGCAATTCGTTGTATTGCAAGTAAATTGTAATTGCCGTTTCTTGCTAGATCGACAGGATATAAACCGCTAATTGGGTCTACCCAACCTTCTATTGGCTGTTTTAAAACGCCATTCGTATAATAAATTTCACTTAAATACTCATTCCCCTTATATTGAAGGTCAAGGGTATACTTTTTAGATGGATCTTTACTAAAAACATTCGCTTTATATTGATTTGCATATTGTACCTTGTAAGGATGTTGTTCATTAAATTGAATAGAGTCAAAAATATTAGTCATTCGTCCGTTTTCCATTGAAAATATATACGAAAATATAATAGCCCCACTACCACCTGAATCAATGGTTACCATTATATCATTGATACCATCTCTAGTTACATCACCTAACCATATAGTCGGATTGTAACCTGCATTTTCAGGTAATTGGAACTCTTCTGTTTGATAGGTTCTACCATATCTTACAAATAACGTGATGTTTCTTAAAAATGGACCGTCTGATTGTTTTTCTGCTGTGATATAAATAATGTCAGGAAACCCGTCTCCAGTTACATCACCAATTTTATAAGAAACAATAAACTGTCCCCTGGGAATTTGTAAATAGAAATGTGGCATAACATTCGATTGCCAGTGCTGATTCATCCCATATCTCCCTTTTTATTCATTTCGATCTCTTCTATATTATTTAATGATTCCTGTTTTTGAAATGTGCCTAAATAAGAGTAAAATAAAAAACCCCGAAAGCATATTAGCTAACGGGATTAATTTCTTTTTGATGCCCACGTTATAGTGATTGCCGCTATAATCGCGAATCCAAGGTAGCCCATTAAGGAATAGACTTGTCCTACTAATGTTGTAAAACCGACAAAACTTGCTATAAAACCAATGATTCCAAAGAACACTACAGTTGGACGATACACTTTATCCTTTGGAGGGATTAAACGTACGATAAATGAATACATCATACCAACAGCTGTACTATATATCATTGCAAGTAAGGCTATTGCCATTAAAACTCCGATTATAGGGTGAATATTAAAAGCAATTTCTACAATTGGCATATCCACCCCAACAACTACATCCATTTTTGCAAACAAGGCAATATTAACTAATAATATTAATGCCCCAAGTATGAGTCCACCAAAAATACCGCCTAAACCAGCTACCCTTTTACTTGATGCAGTACTTCCAATCACTGTCATCATAGCTACACCAGATGCAATATTATAAGAGACATAAAGTAATGCACCTAACAACCAGTTTGGAGCAGCAGAACGCTGTTGTTGTGCTAAAATCGTCTGCTCCGCTAAGGATAAATCTGTTGTAAGAATTGAAAAAACAGAAATTATTAACATTAGCCCTAGCAAATAAGGAATTGCTATAGCAATGACATTAATAATACTTTTAATATTTAACATTAATGTGAGCACAGTTAAAACAACCATAAATGCGCTTCCGATAACGGGGTCAAATCCTAATACTTGCCTAAAGGCAGATGCGGTACCAGCAAACATGGCGACCGTAACACAAAATAAAAACACTGTAATAAGAATATCTAAAATGGATCCTAACGTACGACCTGCTAGAAAATATACAACCTCTTTATGAGAAGAAGTATTTAACCGATAACCTATCTGTGCAATATTCATCCCTAAAAAGGCAAAACCAATTGTCGCTACGATTGTTCCAAAAATACTATAGATTCCAAAACTCGTAAAAAACTGCATCATTTCCTGCCCTGATGCAAATCCCCCTCCGACGACTAAACCAACAAATGCTAGTCCAATTCGCAAACTACTTTTCATTGATTCCCTCATTTCAATAAATAGAAAAGGACCACAAAATAAGCGGAATCTATAAAGGGTTTTATTAATATTGTTTCATTGAAATTGTAAGTTTATCGATTGCTTCGAAATTTGGTGAATAGCCTATTCCACTATCTCGAGGTACCATTATGTAACCATCTTGAGCTATTACCTCTGGAAGAATGATATCTTCTTCCCAATAATGACTCGACCCAGCAGTATCTCCAGGTAGAACAAAATTTGATAATGTAGTTAAGGCGATGTTGTGCGCCCTACCAATTCCAGCTTCAAGCATGCCACCACACCATACGGGAATACCTGCCGATTCACATAAATCGTGAATTTTTTTCGCTTCTGTTAGACCACCAACTCGTCCAATTTTCAAATTAATAACTCCACAACTTCCAAGTTCAATAGCCTTACGTGCATCCTCATAGGAAGTAATACTTTCATCTAAACAAATAGGGGTTTTCAATTGTTTTTGTAATGTTGCATGGTCAATAATGTCATCTGCAGCTAGTGGTTGTTCAATCATCAGTAAATTATATTGATCTAACTGTTTTAATAGGTCGATATCATCCAATGAATATGCGGAATTGGCATCTGCCATTAAGGGTACATCAGGGAAATGTTCTCTTAATAATTTAATAAGTTCTATATCATATCCGGGCTTAATTTTAACCTTAATCCGTTTATAGCCATCTTGAATAGCTTGCTCAACTACTGCTATTTGTTTTTCAATTGTCTCTTGTATACCAATGCTAATTCCCACTTCAATTTTTTCCTTAGTTCCACCTAGCGCTTGTGCTAATGATTGGTTTGTTTGCTGTGCGTAAATGTCCCAGAGAGCAGCTTCTATTGTTGCTTTTGCCATATTATTTTTACGTATAGGTTTTAATATCTCGCTAATTTGATTAGGGTGCAAAATCTCTTTATGTAAAACAAGCGGAATTAGGAAATCCTCTAACATATGCCAGCACGTTTTTACAGTTTCTTCTGTATACCATGGTGTATCAAAAGCAACACACTCGCCAAAGCCGATGGTTCCATCCTCATCTTTAGCTTGTAGTAATAGAAACTCCTTATCTTTAAAAGAACCAAAACTCGTTGTAAATGGGTTGTTCAAATGCATTTTTAAATGTCGGATTGTAATATCTGTTACCTTCATAGTGATAGCCCCTTCTATATAGATATGTTTTCTTTTATAACAAATTCATATTATGTGTGTTTTTAACGTTTTTATCATTGTATAGTACATTTTCTATCTATTATACATTGGCTAATTCAATTCCTTGCCTCATCTTAATATAGTGATAAAATTATAGAATAATTGGAAAATTTTTAAATTTGATTCATTCACATTATAAAGGGGTTGTTTTATGACACGGCAACATGTGGGGGTTTTGTTTGGCGGAATTTTATTTATGATTGTTGCTATGGGTATAAGTCGATTTGCATTTACACCAATTCTACCTTTTATGCGAATTGATGAAGGATTGTCCTTTGAACAAGGGGGTTTCTTAGCATCTAGTAACTATGTTGGCTACTTTGTAGGTGCATTAGGTGCTGGATTTATTTATCGAAATAAAAAAAACTTTTTACTTTTAAACGTGTTACTGAATGTAATATCCATTGTCATTATGGGGATTACTCATTCCTACATATTATGGATTATTCTTCGTTTCATCGCCGGAATAACGGGAGGATTTATTTTCGTTTTAACATCTAGTATCGTTATGGATTACTTAGCTTCCCATAATTTAAGTCGATGGTCTGGGTTGCTGTTTTCAGGGATTGGACTTGGTATTGCCTTATCGGGTTTACTTGTTCCATTAATTGAATCATTCTATTCTTGGGAAGGTTCATGGATAGGTCTAGGAATTTTATCTGCACTATTTTTATTATCAACTCTGACAATGTGGAGAAAAATCGTTATACGTGATGGAGAGAAAGTTGAAAAAACAAAGGAAACTAAAATATTTCAAGGATTTATGCCTTGGCTAATAATAGCTTATGGACTTGAAGGGTTAGGTTACATTATTACTGGTACTTTTTTAGTTGATATTATATACAATATTGAAAGTTTACGACCCTTTGCTAGTTTCAGTTGGGTCATTGCTGGGATAGCCGCTGCACCTGCAGCACCACTGTGGATGGCAATGATATCTAAAATGTCTACTGTAAAAGTATTATCCATTGCTTACATACTACAAATCATTGGTATACTTCTACCTGTTTTCTCACAAACGGCTTGGGGTGTCTTGCTTTCTGCCTTTCTGTTTGGCTTTACTTTTGTTGGAATCGTTACTTTATCAACCGCTTATGCAAGGCAACTTTTCCCGAAACAAAGTGGAGCGGTTGTTTCTGTGTTAACGACAGCCTACGCATTAGGTCAAATAGTTGGACCTATCTTAGCAAGTGGTGCTGAATCGATATTTAATAGCTTTAAAGCTCCATTAACACTTGCGGGTATCGTTGTTATCTTGGCACTTGCTACTTTATTATTTGGAAAAACATTTAGCGATAGAAAACAAGCGGTCTTAATATCTGAACTTCAAAAGGAATAATTCTGACCACTTTACAGTTGCTCTTATGCAACTGTATTTTTTTACCCGCCTAAATAACCTTCACAACCACTAATCTTTCAAACTTGAAAACAAAAATAGACTATTTCCTCATTTCCTCTATCTAGTCAATAGCACATTTTACTAACGTTGGCTAACCGTCCATTCATAAACTCTATTATCGAATATGATGTTAACGAAAAGGAGGTGAAGAAATGAGTTCTAGTTACAATCCACAGCACCATGATCCTACATTTTGCCCTTCTTGCGGTAAAAGTAAAAACAATTTTTTTAATAACACAGAGGAGAATAACAACTTCCAAGATATGAATACAGATAGTTTTAAATTAGATCATCATTCTATTAAACGTTTAGTCATGTTGTTAATGACACTATTAAATAAATTTGAATTTGATAAGGAACCAAAAAAACCACACCATGAGTGTAAATGTAACCATAAACACCATCATGATAAAGATGATTGGTGGAAACATGACAAAAAGAACGATGAACACCATGACAAACATGATTGCAAATGTAAAACACATAAAGATCATGACTATTATGATTGGTTGAAACATTTCAACAAGCACAACGGCAAACATGAATGCGGTTGTAAAAATCATGAACATTATGACTGGTGGACTGATGAAGAAAAACACGACAAACATCATGACAAACATGAATGCGAATGTAAAATGAAAGATAAGAAACCCGAAAAGAACTATCATCATTTTGAGTTAAAACCTAATTCTTTAGAATCTACAGAAGATGAAGAAATGATGGCAGTGGATTCATCAAGCTACGAATTTGAATATAAACCTCCTACAAAAGAGGAAAGCTCAAAAAACCACAGATGCAAATGTCAAGATCATAAACCATTCCATGAAGAATACGAATCTTCTTCAGAAGAAATGCAAAAACAACCTCATGACAAGAAACATCATGAAATGCCAGATAAAATTTGGTTAACAGACATACTTTCACTACTTTATAATCACAAATTATTAAATCTTGATCATCTTTTTGACCAATTGCACAAAGGGAAACAACCTCACAAAAAACCTACTTGCGATTGCCATAAAGAGAAACATTGGGGAAAAGATGACGACCATAAAAATGATCACCATGAATATACAAAGGAATACTACTATAATGGAATTCCTTTAAAGAAGATTAAAAGAAAAGCACCATATAAAAAAGATATGTAGACCTTCTTCAAAACCTATTAATGGGTAATGCTACCACATTAACCCTTAAAAAATTCACCTCCAATAAGGATACTTATTAGACCACCTCCGCTAATAGGTATCCTTTGTCCTTTTCCAAAAAAGAAACGACCCTAGGGGAGCATTCCTATTATAGGTCCTGTTGTATTTGAATTCGGAGAAAAATTACAGGCACCAAAGGATTATATGTCATTTCTAACTCATTTTTTCACGGTTTCTCTTGCATCACTTGTGGAAAGTTGGGTATTAAGGGAAATGGATGAAACACCAGAGAAAATGATCGAAATGATTGACTTATTCATTCAAGATCAACTTCGAGGTGCTAAGCTGCGGATTAAAAAAGGCTAAGCCGGCATACAAACAATTGCATAGCCGCCTTAGCTTTTATATGGATCTATATTTCTTCAAACTAACGATATTTAACGTAATAAAGACAATAGCAAATCCAAGTAACACTAGTAAATTTCCGGCAATCTCGTATATGGTGAATCCTTTATACATTACACCATTGAGTGCATCTGAAGCATAATATAGTGGCATGATTTTCCCTAATTGTTGAAGCCATTCTGCCATCCCTTCGATTGGGAAGATACCTGAAAAGAATACTTGAGGTACGATCACTAACGGAATAAATTGCACCATTTGAAATTCGGAAGAAGCAAAGCTTGATAACAATGTTCCAAGTGACAATGCAACAAATGCTACTAATATATTGATAAGTAAAACAAGCCAAATAGAACCTTCTAAAACGATATCTAAAACCTTTACTGAATAGAGTACGACTATAATCGTTTGAATTAAAGCAAACAAACCGTATCCTACTACATAACCAAAGACAATTTCATAACGTTTTATAGGCGTGGCCAATAACCTTTCTAAAGTTCCACTTGTTCTTTCGTTAAGTAGCGCAATACCCGCTATTAAAAATACAAAGAAAAAGACAAAAAATCCGACTAACATTGGGCTAAATATATCGAAAATTTTTGTTTCTTCATCACCATAAACATACTCAGTTTCAATGGAAGAATTCGCAACTGAATCGTTAACATTAAGAGTCTTTGCTAATAACATTTTTACAGAGCTCGAGCGTGATGGTTGTTCATTTAATAGTGTAAGAGCTAGCTTCTCTTCCTCCATATGTAACCATCCATCCAATTCTTCTTCTGCCATTCGCTCTATTGAGTAACTATCTTCTTTAAATAATTCAAACTCAGATTCTTCTAGTAGTTCAATCACTCTTTCATTTACATCTGTAACGACTAGTTTTAAATCGCTTGTTTCTGAATCAAATATAAAATACATAAGCGTCAAAACTAATAACGGTGCAACAAATAACAATGCTAATGTCCGCTTATCTTTTCGGATTTGCTGAATGATGCGACTGACTAGAGCTAGTATTCGCATTACAGTCCACCCCCGATTTTCAGGAACACATCATCAAAGTTCTGTGCGTTGTAATGTGCTTTTAACTCAGTTGGTTTTCCTGTTGCAATAATTTCTCCATCCCGCATCATTGCTAGATAATCACATTTTTCTGCTTCATCCATAATATGAGTCGTTATAATAATCGTCTTATCCTCTTCATCCTTTAATCGTTCCAACTCATTCCATATTGACCTTTTTAACAAAGGATCGATACCTACAGTTGGTTCATCTAAGATTAGTATTTTCGGGTTTTGAATAAGTGCGATTGCTAATGATAGTCTACGTTTCATACCACCTGAGTAAGATGAAACAGATACTTTCAAATCTTCCGTAAGTTGTACTATATTTGCTGCGTATTGAATACGTTCTTTTCTTTCACTTTTTGAAAAACCAAATAACTTTGCAAAAAACTCTAAGTTTTGTTCTCCTGTTAACGCAGTATAAAGGGCATCAGATTGTGCCATGTAGCCAATTTCCCTAAGTAACGAAGCATTTGGAACTTGTTTTCCTAACACCGTAATGTCACCAGAATCGGCTTTTAACATGCCAACAATTAGTTTTATTAAAGTCGTTTTTCCACAACCTGATGGACCTAGTAAGCCAAAAATTTTCTTTTCTTCAATGGCAAATGTAGTCGGTTTAATAACATTCTTTCTTTTAAACGTTTTCGAAACATCTTGAAGGTTGATTACATTCATTATTCACATCACATCCTTATCAAGAATCAATGAACAACGCGTTGATTATAAGTTCATTTTAGAGTAGCATATTGGCAAATACAATAAACACATTTACAATAAATGTTAAGTGAATGGAGTGAACTTATGGGAACAGTTCATGAGCAAATGGCACAGAAAACAAAGTTTGAAATTGAAAGGTGCTTTATTGACCTAGTACAAGAAGAAGGATTTCAAAATGTATCAGTGAAAAAAATTGCAGAACGTGCAGGCATTAATCGGGGTACTTTCTATTTACATTATGTCGATAAATTCGATTGTATGGAAAAAATACAAAACCGACTATTAGATGAATTACAAGAAAAAATGAGAAATATTGCACCCCCTGAAATATTCATCTCCATACAACAACGTAAAATCTATTCACCTTTCTTAGGAATCTATGAATTTGTACTAGACAATGCCGTTGCAATAAGAGCGATTCTTGGTAATCAGGGCGATCCTTCCTTTTCAAATAAAGTGAAGGAGATTTTTAAAAACACCATTGTTGCACGTTTAGCTGAATACTCCCCTCTTCTTGCTGATAAAGAATTCCATAAATATTTTTCAGCATTTTTCACCTCTGCCATTTTAGGTTTATTTCAAGAGTGGTTGGAGGGCTATGAGGGCAAAACTGTACAAGATTTAGCGGAAGTCCATTTCCAAATATTAAGCTTGGTCGGTAATATTTCTAACCTTGTAACAAGGAAGCCGAACTTGGAGTAATCCGTTAAATGTGTAACCGAATATTATAGTAAAGATGTATTTATTGAATTTCCTTTCGTAATTTAAAGGGTTTTTTAGTCCGTGTTTAGAAATAAATGAATGATGAGTATTTTAACGTTCTTTTCTGTGTTGATCCCATTTGGTTCTACACATTATCAGATATAAGACATTAGTTATAGGGAGGAATTACTTTGACAAACACAACATCTGCTAACCTAATTGAAAAAACTGAAAAATTCGGTGCACACAATTATCATCCACTTCCAATTGTCGTATCAGAAGCTGAAGGTGTCTGGGTAAAAGACCCTGAAGGCAATAAATATATGGATATGCTATCTGCTTATTCAGCAGTTAACCAAGGCCACCGCCATCCAAAAATTATTCAAGCATTAAAAGATCAAGCAGACCGTGTAACTTTGACTTCACGTGCGTTCCACAACGACCAACTTGGTCCATGGTATGAAAAGTTAACTAAATTAACGGGTAAAAATATGATTTTACCAATGAACACTGGTGCAGAAGCTGTGGAATCAGCACTTAAAGTGGCTCGTCGTTGGGCTTATGAAGTAAAAGGTGTTGAACCGAATAAAGCTGAAATTATCGGCTGTAACGGGAACTTCCATGGTCGTACAATGGCAGCGGTATCGTTATCATCGGAAGCTGAATATAAACGCGGATTTGGTCCAATGCTTGAAGGAATCAAATTAATCCCATATGGGGATATTGAAGCTCTAAAAGCTGCAATTACTCCAAATACAGCAGCTTTTCTAGTAGAGCCAATCCAAGGTGAAGCAGGAATTGTCATTCCACCAGAAGGTTTCTTAAAACAAGCTGAACAACTTTGTAAAGAAAACAATGTGCTGTTCATGACTGATGAAATCCAAACTGGTCTTTCTCGAACAGGTAAAATGTTCGCTCACCAATGGGATGATGCTACTCCTGATGTCATTATCCTTGGAAAAGCACTTGGTGGCGGAGTAATGCCAATCTCTGCAGTTTGCGCAAATGACGATATCCTTGGTGTACTTAACCCAGGATCACACGGTTCCACTTTTGGTGGGAACCCACTTGCTTGTGCGGTATCTATTGCCTCTTTAGAAGTTCTAGAAGAAGAAAATTTAACAGAGCGTTCTTTAGAGTTAGGGAACTACTTCCAAACACAATTAAGTACAATTAGTAACCCTGTTATTAAAGACGTTCGTGGAAAAGGATTATTTATTGGTGTCGAGTTAACTGTACCCGCTCGTAAATATTGTGAAGAGTTAAAAGATCTTGGCTTACTATGTAAAGAAACGCATGATTATGTGATTCGCTTTGCTCCGCCATTAATTATTAGTAAAGAAGAACTTGACTGGGCACTTGAAAGAATTAAAAAAGTATTTGCTTAAAATTTAACTAGAGGCTATTCGAACTAATTTCGAATGGCTTCTTTTTTCTTTTTCATTCAAAAATCATTTATAGTTATAGTAAACATTTAGGTAAAGGAGTTTATAAAATGATTAAAAGTCTCTACGTATCAGGTTACCGCGCTCACGAACTAGGGATATTTAATGACAAGCATCCAGGTATACCGATTATTAAAAAGGCAATTGAAAATACATTAAGGGAATTATTAGACGATGGGCTAGAATGGGTTGTGATTAGCGGTGGCCAGGGTGTAGAAACATGGGCAGCAGAAGTTGTCATTGAACTGCGAAAAGAATTTCCTCAGTTAAAATACTCCATCATTACCCCTTTCTTAGAACAAGAGAAAAATTGGAATGAAGTGAAACAGCAAAAATATAATTATATAGTAAGCCAAGCAGATTTTGTAACTAGTGTTACTAAAAGGCCCTATGAGGCACCTTGGCAATTTTCTGAAAAGGATAAGTTCATCATTCAAAATACGGATGCACTTTTATTAATCTATGATGAAGAAAATGAAGGTTCTCCTAAATATTTGAAAAGGTTAGTAGATAAGTATATAGAGAAGCACGATTATGAATTGATTATCATTAACGCTTATGACCTACAAATTATAGCGGAGGAAATGCAACAGTCTGAGTGGTAGCTATTAAGTGAGTAAATAGTTCATAATACCTCATGATTACTTGGCTATTTTTAGTTTAATACTTAAATGCTATTCGAAAAATTTATGGGTACTTCTCAGAATTTATTTGACACTCCAATTGATAACGATTATCGTTATCATAGAGAATGGAATTAGATCTGTACCCCCCCTAAAAGTATTCGATCTTTTATTCTCATTAAAAAGGAGTCTCACCTCACTATTTTACATGCTAGCGGCTCCTTAAATGACAATTAGCGTTGTATGACGCATAAATCGGCTGTAGCGGTAATTTTGCTACAGCCTTATTACTAGATATTGTGTTCATTTTTGATGTATAACTAAAATATAACAATATAGAGGGGTTGAAAGAATGGATTATCGTATTGAAAAAGATACATTAGGCGAAGTTCGTGTACCCGCAGATAAGATTTGGGGCGCTCAAACTCAAAGAAGTAAGGAGAATTTCCAAATTGGTCAAGAAAAAATGCCTATTGAAATTATTCGTTCCTTTGCCATTCTAAAGAAGGCTGCCGCGATTACAAATAACAAATTAGGAAAATTATCTGAAACAAAAGCTAATGCAATTGCAACTGCAGCAGATGAGATTCTTAGTGGTAAATGGGATGATGAATTCCCTTTAGTGGTATGGCAAACTGGTAGTGGTACTCAATCAAACATGAATGTGAACGAAGTAATTGCTCACCGCGCAAATCAACTACTAGAAGAACAAGGGTCACAAGAACGTGTACATCCTAATGATGATGTTAACAAATCACAAAGCTCAAACGATACATTCCCAACTGCCTTACATATTGCAGCAGTTGAATCTGTTGAGGATTATTTACTGCCTCGACTCCAATTATTAAAGGAAACTTTAAGAGAAAAGGCAGAAACCTTTAAAGATATTATTAAGATTGGTCGCACCCATTTACAAGACGCAACACCTTTAACACTTGGTCAAGAAATCAGTGGTTGGCATCATATGCTAGTCAAATCCGAAAAAATGATTCAAGTAACGAAGGAGTTTTTAAGGGAACTTGCAATTGGTGGTACAGCTGTTGGAACTGGTATCAATGCTCATCCTAATTTTGGTGAGATGGTTGCAGAAGAAATCAGCAAGATTACAGGTAAATCTTTTGTATCAGCAGAAAACAAATTCCATGCATTAACAAGTCACGACGAAATCGTTACCGCTCATGGCGCATTAAAAGCATTAGCCGCTGATTTAATGAAAATCGCAAATGATGTACGTTGGTTAGCAAGTGGTCCACGTAGTGGTATTGGCGAGATTACAATTCCTGAAAATGAACCTGGAAGTTCCATCATGCCAGGTAAAGTAAACCCTACTCAATCTGAAGCATTAACGATGGTTGTTACTCAAGTGATTGGAAATGATGCAACAATTGCTTTTGCTGCAAGCCAAGGGAATTTTGAATTAAACGTATTTAAACCTGTGATCATTTATAACTTCCTACAATCATCAAGATTACTTGCCGATGCAATGAAATCATTCAATGATAACTGTGCTGTAGGTATTGAACCAAATACTGAAATTCTAGAGCGTAATCTCGAGAACTCATTAATGCTTGTAACAGCTTTAAATCCTTATATTGGCTACGAAAACGCTGCGAAAATTGCAAAGACAGCCCACAAAGATGGGACTACATTAAAAGAAGCAGCACTTGCACTAGGGTTATTGACTGAAGAGCAATTTGAACAATATATCGATCCGAAGAAAATGATTTATCCAAATGCGGAATAATGATTACGGAGGCTGTTGCGACAGCCTCCTTTTTAGTTCTTTCTTATGCATTGTCATTCATTGTTCGGCTATGTCCTTCTCACGAGATTTTCATTCCGATATACCCTTATGAGGACTATTTTCATGTTACTTCGACCGCAAAATGGTCTTTATCAACCATATCAATACTTATTTTCATGTAATTTCAACCCATATCTGTCTTTAGAAGCTGGATAAAGGACATTTTGTATGAGTTTTCACTTCATCTTGTCCTTTAGAAGCCTTATAAAAGACATTTCGCATTAGTTTTCCATTCGTTTTGTCTTTTAGAAGCACTATAAAAGACATTTCGTATGAGTTTTCACTTCGTTTTGTCCTTTAGAAGCACTATAAAAGACATTTCGTATGAGTTTTCACTTCGTCTTGTCCTTTAGAAGCCCTATAAAAGACATTTCGTATTAGTTTTCCATTCATTTTGTCCTTTAGAAGCACTATAAAAGACATTTCATATGAGTTTTCACTTCGTTTTGTCCTTTAGAAGCACTATAAAAGACATTTCGCATTAGTTTTCCATTCGTTTTGTCCTTTAGAAGCACTATAAAAGACATTTCATATGAGTTTTCCATTCATTTTGTCCTTTAGAAGCACTATAAAAGACATTTCATATGAGTTTTCACTTCGTTTTGTCCTTTAGAAGCACTATAAAAGACATTTCGCATTAGTTTTCCATTCGTTTTGTCCTTTAGAAGCACTATAAAAGACATTTCATATGAGTTTTCACTTCGTCTTGTCCTTTAGAAGCACTATAAAAGACATTTCATATGAGTTTTCACTTCGTCTTGTCCTTTAGAAGCACTATAAAAGACATTTCGCATTAGTTTTCCATTCGTTTTGTCTTTTAGAAGCACTATAAAAGACATTTCCCTATCATTTCCACATCCAAATGTCCTTCATCCGAAAGCCTGAACAAAATCTCAACCTAGCGGAATAAAAAAATGCTACAAAACTCAATCGTTTTGCAGCACTCTTACTCACTTTATTTAACTGTAGCTGGCTCTACTGGAATTGGCTCTTTTTTCGGGCCAATCATATTAAATAGGAAGTTTAAAACAATGGCAGTTATAGAACCACAAACAATTCCATTTGACGTTAAAATTGAAGCCCATTCTGGTAGAACTGCAAAGATAGATGGTACGAATGCTACTCCAGCACCTAGCCCTACTGCGATTGCAGCAACCATTGCATTTTCTGGTGTGCGAACAATTTCTGGAGCTAACATTGTAATACCTTGTGTTACAACCATCCCAAACATCGCAAGCATTGCAGCACCTAAAACTGCTGTAGGAATAATTTGCGTTAACGCAGCGATTTTTGGTAAAAAGCCAAGTGCAACAAGAAGTACACCAGTAATCATAATTACTCGACGAGATTTCACACCTGTCATTTTTAATAGACCTACGTTTTGAGAAAACGTTGTATATGGGAATGCATTAAAGATCCCACCAATAATTGAAGCTAATCCTTCTGAACGATAACCACGTGCTAAATCCTTCGAATCTAGCTTTTCTTTCGTAATATCACTTAATGCATAGTAGACACCTGAAGATTCTACTAAAGAAACCATCCCTACTAAAGTCATTGTTAGAATAGCCGCAATATCAAACGTTGGCGTACCGAAATAAAACGGTTGAACCATATGTAACCAACCAGCTTCAGTAACCGGCGTAAAATCAATTTTTCCTAAGAAGCCTGCAGTTACTGTTCCAATTACTAAACCTAATAAGATAGATATCGAACGAACAAACCCAGTAGCAAAACGATAGATTAATAGAATTACTACTAATGTAATCATTGCTAATGAAATATTAAAAGCTGAACCAAAGTCTTCTGCACCTTGTCCTCCACCCATATTATTAAGAGCGACAGGAATTAGAGAAATACCAATAATCGTTACTACAGATCCAGTAACAACTGGTGGGAAAAATTTTACAAGTTTTCCAAAAATACCTGAGATAAGAACGATGATAAGTCCTGAAGCAATAATTGCTCCGTACACCGCGCCTACTCCTTTATCAGAACCAATCGCAATAATTGGTGTTACCGCTGTAAACGTACAACCTAATACGACTGGTAATCCAATTCCGAAAAACTTACCACGCAATACTTGTAAGATTGTTGCAAGTCCACACATCATAATGTCGATTGCAACTAAATATGTCATTTGTTCAGTAGAAAATTGCAATGCCCCACCAATAATAATAGGAACTAATATAGCCCCCGCATACATTGCGAGCAAATGCTGTATACCAAGAGTAAATTCTTTTGCCTTGTTCATGGGAAATAATCCTCCAATGTTATTTGTTTAGTATTCAGCCATAACAGTTCAAATTAAGCTCTTTAATAGTCAAAAAATTCAATTTGACCATTCGCTAACGATTTTATATTAGCTAATGATTCCACTCGAATACCTTGTTCTCTTAAAATTTGACCACCTTGTTGGAAGCCCTTTTCAATAACAATACCAACACCAACTACTGTTGCACCTGATTGTTGTGCAATATCTAATAGTCCTTTTACTGCTTCACCGTTTGCTAAAAAATCATCAACAATTAGAACATTATCATCTGGTGATAGGAAATCTTTTGATACGGATATTTCATTTGTTTCATTTTTTGTAAATGAATGTACTTTTGAAGAATATAAATTTCCTGATAGAGTTAACGACTTTCTTTTACGAGCGAAAACGACAGGCGCACCAATCGTCAAACCTAACATTGTTGATGGAGCAATTCCTGATGATTCAATCGTTAAAATTTTTGTGATTACTTCATCTGTAAAACGGTTGGCAAATTCCTCACCGATTTCCTTCATTAGTAGAGGATCAATTTGGTGATTTAAAAATGAATCAACTTTAAGTACTGTATCTGATAAAACTTTGCCGTCGTTCATAATTTTCTCTTTCAATAATTTCATAACTAATTACCTACCTTCCTAATAATAAATCCCGAAAAATAACAAAAAACCCGAAAGCTTATTTCCTCTATGAGTCAACAAGCCTTTCGGGTGTATATACGAAAGTAAATAGATAATCTGAAAAAGTTTATCCATTTCTATTGTCTCTCATAGTCGACTTATTTACGGTAAGTCGGTAGAAACTTGCGAGCCATATCCCCGCGATTATATGAGTGATATATTAAGTTTTTTATTGTTAATTTTTATAAGAACGTACCCAATTATAAACACGAATGAAGTCGAATGCAATATAATTTAGGAAAATATTAAACAATTATTCGGGATTTGTTAAAGAAAAATGACATTTACTATATTAACGTTCGCCTTTTCAGAATATTCACTACAAGTAATTATGATAATAAATCATTTATTGTTTGTTTTAATACACTAAAAGATGTTCCCGTCTTCCCAAAGTTCCCTAAACTACGGCAAGCTAAAATGTTTACAATTTCTCCATTTTCTAAAGTAAGTTTAGCTAAAACCCCTTGTGTCTCTAACTGTTGAACAGACTGATTTAAATCAGCAACTACTGTTAATTGTTCTCCATATAGTTCAAGAAACTGTTTCCAATTAGTAGCACCCTGTACAATTACAACTTTTGGTGCAAACTCATTCAGAAGTTCCTGCAAAATTGCTAAACCTCTTTCATACAAATGATACAAATGATTGTTTTGTTTTTTCATTTCCTTAAATTGACGACTATCTTCTACATATAAACAATTTAAATAAGATAACAGAACATTCTCACCGTAATTTGTTTTCATCCATTTCATAAAATTTAAACAACCTTTATATTCACGGGATGCTGTTTTTATCTCTTCAGAAAATAGTTCTTGAAATTCGTTACTACTTACTAATGACTCAGCAAATATATCTAAATCATCCAAATCAATTTGAAGAAATGGTTCTGGAGTTGCACCAATGATGAAAATATTTGATTTGTATGGATTACCATTTGCTTGAAATGGTTGAAAGGCAATTTTTTGTTCCTTTGAATCCACTACCCATTGTTCAATTTTCTTGTAAAAGCCTGCCGACACAGTCATATTCTCAACATCCTTTATCTACATTCTTTAGAATTACCTATTTGTAGAACCATTATAACAAGCGTCTGTTGTTAATAAATATATGAATTAAAGTAATTATATGTAAGATTACAGCAATTCAACCCACAAAACAAAAGCTTTCTATACCTAATGCAAAAATCTACTCCCACTAAAAAGGGACGTCTCAAAAAGTTAGACGTCCCCTACTATTAATCATTATTATTTAAATCACATTTTTCTAACGGTACGATCTTTGTTTTATGTTTTATTTTATAACCAAACCAAAGAATTAAAAATAATGGAATACCAATATAGGAAACGGCAATCCCATACCAATCAATTGAACCTCCAGTAAAGGCTGTGTAGTTTTGTCCTGCAATGACAATTAAACAAACTATAAATGCAAAAAGCGGTCCAAATGGATAAAGTCTCGCTCTATATGGAAGCTCCCCTAGACTTCTCCCTTGTACAATAAATGCTTTTCTAAAACGATAATGGCTAATCGCAATTCCAACCCACGCGATAAAACCTGATAAACCAGAAGCATTTAAAAGCCATATATAGACAATTCCATCACCAAAGAACGATGATAAAAATGCTAAACAACCAATTGCTAACGTTGCGAGTAAAGCATAATACGGTACACCATTTTTACTTAACTTCGCAAACATTTTTGGAGCTTTGCCATCCAATGCAAGCTGATAAAGCATTCTAGAAGATGCATATAGACCAGAATTCCCTGCTGAAAGCATTGCTGTTAGTATAATTGCATTCATAACAGATGCAGCAAATGCAATCCCTAACTTATCAAACACTAATGTGAACGGAGAAACTGCTATATCTTCTGATAAGAGTCTAGGATCCGTATAAGGAATAAGTAGTCCTATTGCAAAAATGGCTAAAATGTAGAAAAGTAAAATTCTCCAAAAGACAGATCGAACTGCTCGTGGAATATTCTTTCCGGGATCATCTGTTTCTCCAGCTGTAATCCCTAACAATTCAGTCCCTTGGAATGAAAAACCTGCAGCTAGAAAAATACCAAAGATAGCTAAAAACCCACCATTAAAAGGTGCATCTCCAACAAAGAAATTTTCAAATCCAACTGGATCATTTCCACCTAAAATACCTATAATCATTAAAAATGATACGATAATAAAGACAATTACTGTCACTACTTTAATCATTGCAAACCAATATTCACTTTCACCATACGCTTTTACAGAAAGTAAGTTAAACGTTAAAACAACTGCTATAAAAAGAACAATCCAAAGTACAGAAGAACTATCAGGAAACCAATATTTCATAATTAAATTAACTGCCGCTATTTCTGCAGCGATTGTAATTGCCCAGTTGTACCAATAGTTCCAACCCATTGCAAAACCTAACGCGGGATCTACAAATTTTGTTGCGTACGTACTAAAGGATCCAGATGTCGGCATATAAGCTGCCATTTCACCTAAACTTGTCATTAGAAAATAAACCATAATTCCAATAATTCCATATGCAACTAATGCGCCTCCTGGACCTGCTTGGGCAATGGAAGCACCACTTGCTAGAAATAGGCCTGTCCCAATCGTCCCGCCTAACGATATCATCGCTATATGTCGACTTTTTAAATTACGCTTTAATTTTTGTTGATTGGCATTTGTGCCGATCTGCTGTTCACTCATGTTGTAATCTCCTTTGATGTCACCTATGTAAAGTATAATGATTTAATTGATTATCTTCATTTACCAACCCTATATTATAACTTGTTAGAACCATTAAAGGAGAATATTTTGTTCTAAATAAGTAACTTTAGTTACTATCCTAATCAATTCTACAAGTTGTATTATTAATTTGTGCAATTGTTTAAGTACTTATTTTCACTCTTAGGGGAGGGAAATCATGGATACATATAAATCACCCAAAAACCAAAAACATCTTCATGTTTCTACAATATTATTTGTTATTGCCATCATCTCTTTTGCATCAATACTTCGAACTCCTTTAACTGGGGTTGGCCCAATTATTTCCTATATTCGAGAAGGGCTTGGAATTTCAAATGTACTCGCTGGTTTTTTAACAACCATTCCTCTTCTAGCATTTTCAGTTGTTTCACCCTTCGCACCAAGAATCGCACGAAAATTAGGAATGGAATCCACATTATTTTACTCTGTTATCCTACTTACTACAGGAATTGTTATAAGGTCATTAGGCACTACTTCATTTCTTATTATTGGGACAGTATTAATTGGTATAGCAATTGCATTTGGAAATGTATTGTTTCCAGGCTTTTTTAAACTAAGGTATCCTAACAAAACTGGTTTATTAACTGGAATCTATACAGTCTCAATGAATATTTCTGCAGGAATAATACTTGGAATTAGTCAACCGATTGCATCAAATCCAACGTTTGGATGGCAAGGGTCTCTTGCATTCCCGATTACTTTAACTTTAATTACGATGATTGTGTGGATTCCCTTACTCCGGGGCGAAAAGGTAAACTTAAACAACCTAACTGCTACAGGTTTAAATAGTGCAGAAAAAAAGTTATGGAAATCACCACTTGCTTGGGCAATAGCATTTGCGATGGGATTACAATCACTTCTTTTCTACTGTTCCGCTACTTGGATGCCAGAAATTCTAATCTCACAAGGGTTTAGTGCAGAAAGTGCGGGTTGGATGACATCAATCATGCAATATTCTCAAATCCCTATGACGTTCTTAATACCAATTTTCGCTGAAAAGTTAAGTTCTCAACGTTCCATCGTTTGGTTATTTACGCTATTTTATTTAATAGCTTTTTCGGGGATTTACTTTAACTTCACTGAGTTAACTATTATTTGGATGATTTGTTTAGGTATTGCCTCTGGTACATCGTTCGGTCTTTGTATGATGTTATTTATATTACGAACTAAGACAGCCTATGAAGCATCACAAATATCCGGGTTTGCTCAATCAGTTGGGTACTTATTGGCAGCAATCGGCCCTGTACTATTTGGCTATTTGCATGATAAGACAAATAGCTGGTCAATACCTGTTATTTTATTTATAGTCGTATCAATTTTGTTATTTATATTTACATTCGTTAGTTCAAAAAATCGTTATTTGTAAAACGCAAACATATGTACTCTTTTATGTTACAATATAGTATGTAATTTCCATAAAGGAGTTCATAGATTTGCGAAAAGAAAAAGAAAATAAAAAAAGTAGATTAACACTCATTCCGTTATTAATTTTACTTATAATTGGATATATCGGTTGGTATTATACACAGACAAAAGAAGGAATCTTCGCTGCTATTATTGCTGCACTTATTTTATTTATCATTTTTAAGTTATGGAGAAAATCGCGTGCTACAGCTAAATTTAGAAAAGCTGGCATTTATGATATTGATGAAATGACCGGTGAAGAATTTGAACAGTATCTTGGTGAACTATTTATAAGAAGAGGATTTAATATTTCTTATACGAAAGCATCATCAGACTATGGTGCAGACTTAATATTAGAAGATAAAGAAGATATAATTGTTGTCCAGGCAAAAAGGTATTCTGGTTCTGTAGGTGTTAAAGCGGTTCAAGAGGTAATCGGTGCTTTAAAAATGTATGAAGCAACGGAAGCGTGGGTTGTAACGAATAGTTATTTTACTAAACAAGCCATGAATTTAGCGGAATCAAATGAAGTATTCCTTATTGACCGTGATGAGTTAATTGAAATGATTTTAGAGACAAAATAATAGAAGTGGTACAACTAAATTTTCAATTGTACCACTTCTATTTTTATAAATATAAATCATAGTTCGGTGCTTTTTGATAAAAATAATTAGGCTTTTTTATTATATTGGGGATAGGTTGATGAAATATATGCGTCGCAGCTGGTGACATAGGCGGAATAAGCCACTTCCAATCCCCTGTTACTTCACGGTTACTTTCCTTCTCAAGTTGATCAAATACTTTAAATTGTTGTGCCGCTGTATGATGGTCAACTATACTTACTCCCTTTTCCTTATATGAGTGCAACACTGCCAAATTTAACTCAACAAGCGCTCGATCCTTCCACAAGTTTGAGTTTGAAGTTGTATTTAAACCAATAAGTTCAGCCACTTTCGGTAATATATTATAACGGTCAACATCAGCTAAATTACGTGCTCCTATCTCAGTTCCCATATACCAACCGTTAAAAGGTGCTGCTTGAAACTCAATACCGCCTAAACTCAACTTTAAATTTGAAATAATGGGGACTGCATACCATTTCAATTGAAGCTCATGAAACTTCTCAAATTGAGGATGGGTGATGGGAACCTCCAGAACATACTCTTTTGGGATTTCAAACATTACTGGAGTCCGATTATTTACCTGAATAACAATGGGTAATACATCAAAATGTGTACCTTCTCCTAGCCATCCTAAAGCTTGGCATACTTTCGTAAAAGTAATAGAACTAGGATCACCTAAAACTCCATTATCCGTTTCATATCCAGCATAGCGGATAATTTGTTCATTCCATATACGGACAACACCAGGTTTAAATACTGTAATGGCTGGTTTAATTTTGCCATTATTCGTTGCATATTCAATATGACGAAGAAGTGCTTTAAAAATTTCTTCCTCATCTTCTAACTCACGTTCATCAAATACGTGTAGTGATTTCCAAAACAACCTACCTATACATCGGTTGCTATTTCTCCATGCAACCCTTGTGCCAAACGTTAATTCGTCAAAGGTCGGTTTAAATGTACCTATATCTTTTATTTCTCCGATTCTCTCCCTATACCATTCATCCGACAAATCCATCTCTTCTTTATATTGAATTAGAAATTGCTCAATCTCTATAAGATCCATACATTTCCTCCATCAATTGCAATCATGAGGCCGTTTTACGTCCCAACAACACCTATTTAGAAAGTAATTTTTTGATGTTTGACATAGCCTATTCAAACAATCCTCATTGGGTTATTGTCTTATCTCAAGAAAGATGAAATTTACTTCAAGGAAAAAAAAAGGGGTATCCAGAGAATTTCCCTAGATACCCCAATTTAATAATCTAATCTTTAAAATGGATATATCAATGGAATTACAATCATCATGATAACTAACATAATGATTTGTAAAGGAACACCGATACGTACAAAGTCCATGAATTTATAACCACCTGCTGTTAATACAAGTGAATTTGTTGGAGAGGCAATAGGCGTTGCAAAAGCCATTCCAGCTGCCGCAGCAACAGCAATCATAAAGGTATAAGGATTGACATCCATTAATAACGCAGCATTCATTGCTATAGGTGCGAAGAGTACTGCAGTAGCAGTATTACTTACAAACTGACCAAAAATAATTGTTAAAACATAAACTCCTATAAGCACTCCATAGGCTCCATATTGACCAAGCATATTAATAATTCCATCTGATAATAATGTCATGCCACCAGTCTTTTGAAGTGCTGTTGCCATTGGTAGCATGGCTGCTACAAGTACAATACTTTCGAAGTTTATCTTTCTATAAGCATCATCCATATTTCGTAAACAACCTGTGATAATCATTAAAACTGCACCAATCATCACTGAGATTACAGCATCAAATACTTCGAATACCATTAGCCCTACCATAAGTAATAAGATGATTCCAGCAATTGGCGCTTTACCAGTGGCAGCAACAACTCCAGCAAACTCACGTGGTTGCCCAACAACTACTACATCTTGTGTTTCTTTTGATAATTGGTCTATTTCCTCCCAAGTTCCTTGACCTAAAATAGCATCACCAAAGCTAAGCCTTTGGTCGGCCATATTTTTCAATATGTAATCACCTTTTCGATTGATTCCTAAAATGTTCAAGTTATATTTTTCCCGGAACCCAATTTGACTAACCTTTTCATTTATTAACCGTGACTGGGGAGTTAATAGTACTTCAGCTAATCCTATTTTCTTTGATATTAATTCCGCTGCTTCTTCATTATCCATCGTCTTCAACTCTAAACCATAATCATTCACAAAATTAAGTACATCTACTTTTGTCCCTTGAACAAATAACACATCATTTGGATGTAAAATTGTCATGGGTCCTGCCATTTCATGATTTGATAACGGAGATAATAAATTTTTACTATCATTAAAATTATGTTTTATTGTCATTATGAAGATTTGATATTTTGCAGGAAGCTTAAGTTCTGCTAACGGTTTATCTATAATTTGTGAACTCTCTGGGATATTTATTTGGAATAGTCGATCTTTCAAATGGTAATCTTTAATAATCTTTTTAGGCGAAAGCTTATATCCAGCATCTTTGTTCACCCTACTTTTCTCATTTGGTAATAACCTGTTTCGAATAACGACTAAGTAAAGAATGACAATAATAGTCGCAATTATACCAATTGGAGTAATTTCAAAAAAACCAAGTTTTTCGAACCCATTATCAACTAACGTCTGGCTGACAATTAAGTTTGGCGGAGAAGCAATGAGTGTCATTAAACCTGACATACTTGCAATATAAGATAATGGTAGTAAGTACTTTGATGGACTTACTTTAATGCTAATTGCAACACTTACTACAATTGGTAACATTAAAGCAAATGTCCCTGTATTATCCATGAAAGACCCTACTACCGCTACAATGATTAATAACAAAACAAAAAGTTTTAATTCACTATTTCCAGACCACTTTAATAGTAGCTTTCCTGCCATTCCCGCTAAACCCGTTCTCAATAACCCTTCCCCTACAACAAATAAGGCAGCAATCATAATGACTACAGAATTTGAAAAGCCTGCTAGCGCTTCAGTTGGAGTTAATATCCCAACTATTACAAAGGCAAGGAGTGCTAATACAGCAACTAAGTCGCCTCGTATTCGATTTGTTATAAATAGTGCAATTGTAATTCCCAAGATTATAAAAGTAATTGTTAGTTGCAATATTCTTAATCCCTTCGATTATTTTCCCTTTACTATTTTAACTAATTTCCGAGCTTTTTATTATCAATTATAAACTTAAGTAAAGAATTATAATTTTCAATTAAACCAAATTACTTCACACAACTGATAAAGATAAAGGTGTGTATAATATGATTCCCCTTTAAATCCCTTCATTCTACAAAATGCGACATAATATTTATAAATCAATACTTACACGTAACACTTCACACATAATACGCTATAACCAAAGCTTATTATTTAAGGCGTTTTACACATTTCAACAAAATACAACAATTCCTTAAAAAGAATTATTATAATTTAGTAGAAATTTTTATCTGGATTTGTTATACTAACTTTCGAAGAGATTTAATCGAATACTTTGGGAGGTATTAACGTGACAAATAATAATAATCAACGTTTAACTACTAATGCTGGGGCTCCTGTTGTAAGCAATGATAATGTCCTAACAGCAGGTCGTCGTGGCCCAATTTTATTACAAGACGTATTTTTAATTGAAAAATTAGCTAACTTTAACCGTGAAGTAATTCCAGAGCGTCGTATGCACGCAAAAGGATCTGGCGCTTTTGGTACTTTCACTGTTACACACGATATTACTAAATATACAAAAGCAAAAATTTTCTCTGAAGTTGGTAAGAAAACAGAAATGTTCGCTCGTTTCTCAACAGTTGCTGGTGAACGTGGTGCTGCTGATGCTGAACGTGACATCCGTGGTTTCTCACTAAAATTCTATACTGAAGAAGGTAACTGGGATTTAGTTGGTAACAACACACCTGTATTCTTCTTCCGTGATCCATTACATTTCACAGATTTAAACCATGTTGTAAAACGTGATCCTAAAACAAATATGCATAACGCAAATAGTAACTGGGATTTCTGGACTAGCTTACCAGAAGCATTACACCAAGTAACAATTGTTATGTCTGACCGTGGTATTCCAGCAGGTTACCGTAATATGCATGGATTCGGATCTCACACTTACTCTATGATTAACGAAGCTGGAGAGCGCGTATATGTGAAATTCCACTTCCGCACTGAACAAGGTATTAAAAACTTAACTGCTGATGAAGCTGCTAAAGTAATCGGTGAAGATCGTGAGTCTTCACAACGTGACTTATTCGAAGCAATTGAAAAAGGCGATTTCCCTAAATGGAAAATGTACATTCAAGTAATGACTGAAGAGCAAGCTCGTAACTCAAAAGATAACCCATTCGATTTAACAAAAGTATGGTACAAATCTGAGTACCCACTAATTCCAGTTGGTGAATTTGAGTTAAATCGTAACCCAGAAAACTACTTTGCTGATGTAGAGCAAGCAGCATTTGCTCCATCTAATACAGTACCTGGTATTGGCTTTTCACCAGACCGTATGTTACAAGCACGTCTATTTGCTTACCAAGATGCTGCTCGTTACCGTTTAGGTGTTAATAGCCACCAAATTCCAGTAAACCAACCACGCTGTCCATTCTTGGTTCACCACCGCGATGGTCAAGGTCGTGCTGATGGAAACAACGGTAGTGCATTAACTTACTATCCAAACAGCTATGGTTACAACCAACCACAACCAGAATACAAAGAACCGGCACTAGCTTTAGACGGTCCAGCTGATATTTATGACTTCAACGAAGATGATAATAACTTCTTCGAACAACCAGGTAAGTTATTCCGTTTAATGTCAGCTGAAGAACAAGAGCGTTTATTCCAAAACACTGCTGATAACATGGCTGGTGTTGAAGAATTCATCAAACGCAAACATATTTTACACTGCTACCTAGCTGATCCAGCATACGGTGAAGGTGTAGCGAAAGCTATGGGACTATCTTTAGATGGCATGGATTTATCAAATCCTTATGAAAATACAGTAGCTGCAAAATAATAAACTACTAATCTACTAATTGTGTCTCTGCATTATCATTTCATTTTTGAAATGAACACAATATAAAACTTTACATTGCTATCCAAATAACAAAAACCCTATCTTAAACATCGTTAAGATAGGGTTTTTTGTAACGTATTATGGTCATTTATCCAAACAAAATCGTCGATAAATAAATTACAAAAGTAACAGTCAAACAGCTAACAATGGTTGAAAAGAGAACTGTTTGAGCTGCAATATTAGATTCAACATCATATTCTAAAGCTAAGCTCGAACTATTTCTAGAGGTAGGAAAAGCACTTGCTATAAACAAAGATTGTGCTACTACTCCTTCAAGGCCCAGTATCCAAATAACAAGTAAAGCCAACGCAGGACCAACAATTAATCTAGTAAAACAACTAATAATAATCGTCTTATTGATGATTGTTCTTATTTCTATTTGCGACAATTGTGCACCTAGAGTTATTAAAGCAATAGCTATAAAACCATCAGCAATGTGATTTAAAGGAATGACTAATGTTTCTGGTAGCTTTATGTTCAATATGTTTAAACTAACCCCAATAATTAATGCATGCAAAATAGGCATTTTTACAAAGTCTTTTACTATTTCAATCCCCGACTTTGTAGCAGAAATTAAATTATATAATCCATAAGTATAAGTCGTGACATTTTGAAAGATTACTAGAATCACTTGAATTGCTACCCCTATTGGTTGCGTTTGAAACACCAGCTGTGCAACAGGGATACCATAATTACCTGAATTAATCAGGACGACACTGTTTTTAAATACCGCAGATTCAGTACGATTCAACTTAAGAAGTTTTGCAATGTAGTGGCTTAAAATTATATTAGCCCCAATAAATAGAAAGATAAATATCGCTACTTGGGTTAATACATTTAAATTAACAGACGTTTCGTATAAATTCATAAAAACAGCTACTGGCATAAAACAATAGGTAATTAAATGCGATAATGCTTTTAAATTAAATTTAAATTTCTTCTGAAGTATTGCACCTATAATTAGTAAAATTAGAATGGGTGCAACAATTTGGAAAAAAATCATAGATAAATACGTCATATGTTTTATTCCTTTCAATATTTCAAAAGATCTAGTAATTTTAGAAATTACAAGTATCTTAGATTATAATGAAATTATGGTACATCTTTTGGCTACAACTTACTTGCACCTTATTCAACTATAGCGAAAAAGAGGAATGTAAGTGAAGAGAAATAAAGGAAAAAGGCATTTAAATATTTGTCTTATTATATCTGTAATTTTCACCATCAACCTAGTTAGAAGTCTTGAATACTGGCGAGATTCCTATAGCAAGTCTAATTTTTACTGCCGTTGTTTATATAGCAACAATCCTATTAACATTTACAATAAAGAATAATATGGAGAATATTAATTGTCTGAATTATTCCTAGTATTTTCAGACTTTTTTAATTATTTTAACCCAATTTTCATTAAAATCTGATATATTCTTGTTAGACTTCCACTTTTTGAGAGGGTGTATTCTATTGTTGCATTGCGATGAATTGATTTATAAACAAGCTGCTGGACAAGTTGGAGAACGATTTGAATTGGCTATAAAAGATCTATTCAATCAGGACAATTTACAATTCCCCCCTCAATTTGGTGAGCTTATTCCACTGAATAAATTTCTTCTACATAAAGAAAAAGCATTAACTATTGCTAGTAGAATTGCGCGAAAATATTGGGGAAATATTGACCTATTCCTATTTGAAAAGTTGCAAGATACTACAATTGATCTAAACCATGCAAATGAACGTCTCACACACTTTTTTAACTCTACTCAGGGTAAAAAAGCCCTTTTTCAATATTTAAACATTCACCATAAATTACGATTTGACCATTTAATAAGTCTCGTATTTGGAAAAGAAATTGAAATTACAAACCAAGTTGGAGGGCTTAACTGTATATATTTTTATAAGGTTGGAAAAAGATACTTTATCCATATTATTTACAATCAGAATGAAATCTTTTGGAAGACGTTATTTGTAAAAAAGGTATATTCAATCTTTTTACAAACGTCCATTCTATCAATTAATGATTCTGCAGATTTAATGAATCAGTTGAAATTGCACCTAGAATCACTCTCCACAATAAACAAAACAGTAAGTACACTTAATTCATTGGTGGATGAAATAGCTTTTAATAACCCTAGCTCTTTTCAGTTAAAAGAACTCCAATTATTTAATGTAATTTCCCATTATAACGGCGGGAAAAGACATAGACAAAAATTGATTAGAATTATAGAAGATATGTATGATACATGGGGAGATGGAGATTGGGCTTTAACTGAAAAGGAGCAGACCATCCTTAAGTTTATGTTAGTCATTGATTATTATAAAAAAGAAGATTTCGTAAATACAATTACTCATGGCGAATACTTAATAAAAAAAGACCGGCTAAATAACCATGCTATTGAACTTATACTTGAATATAGTGATGTATTACCAAGCATAAAGCCGGAACCTACTACACTTATAAAAAGATACGATAAAAACTATATAGAAAAAATATTTTATATATTAATAGACGCGTATATACAAAAACAACAGTACAATAAAGTGATCCGCTTATTAAAAGAATATGAAATTGCTTCTTGTACAGCTATTTATAATTATTTAAATCAGGAACAATATGATGAGAATTCTCTTCATCATATTGAAGCTACTGTTCAAAGAGATATTATTTTTATTGTCGACCAGACACCACAACATGCTATGCAATCTCTTGATGTTTGGCATAATCACTATCAAACTGAAAATAGTCTTTTTAACGATATTGCTATCATGTCTTCAAAACATATATGCAATATATTAAAAGCACTATTTGCAACCGAACAATACGAATTGTTCGATAAACTGATGGAGGTTTACACAAAGTATGTTAAAATCGATGAACATTTCCACCAGCTTCGTGATTTTGTCGCCGATTATGTAAAAGCATAACCCCATTAAAAAAGGGATGTCGAGAAAGTATACACCTTTCAAGACATCCTTATCTACTACTCCAAAGAGCCCTTTTCATGTAAATGTTTAATTTCTTCATCTGAGTATCCGAGTCCTTTTAATATTTCATCAGTATGTGCCCCTAACTTTACACCTGCAAACTTATACGTCGGTTCCATGTCACTAATTTTAAATGGTGAACCTATTTGCTTTCGAGGAGCCCCCTTTTCATTTGGCACATTTACTACCATGTTACGAGCTTTCAATTGAGGATGATTGCATGCTTCCTCAAAAGTAAGAACTGGTTCAACGCAACCTTCGAAATCATCGCCGAAAGTCTCCAACCATTCATCAAAGTTCTTTGTTAAAAATGCATCTTTAATGGCTTCTTTAAATCGCGTTTGTGTATAACTGGATGCATTAAAAGTACTTTCAATTAGTTCTGGTATGTCTAAGGCTTCACATAATAATTTTCTAAACTGTGGCTCCAAACTACCTACCGAAAAGTATCTACCATCTTTCGTCCGATAATAATCGTAGAACGTACCCCCATTTAAGATCCCTTCCTCAGCTTTTGGTAAAACCCCACTTCCGAGAAAAGCTGTGCCGTATAACGCATTTAAAGTAAATACTGAGTCTGTCATTGATACGTCAATATATTTGCCCTCCCCAGCTTTTTCACGGTTTAATGCACTAGCTAATATTCCAATAGCTGCATATAAAGATCCACCAGCAAGATCTGCTATCTGTATCCCCATTGGAACTGGTTTTTTATCTTTTAATCTTGAATAATCAAGAACTCCTCCAACTGATAGATAATTTATATCGTGTCCTGGTCTATTACGATATGGACCTGTTTGACCAAAGCCAGTAATTGAGCAATAAATTAGTTTAGGATTTACCTGTTTTAATGTTTCATAATCAAGCCCTAATCGAGTCATGACTCCAGGGCGAAAACCTTCAATAATTATGTCGTATTCCATTATTAACTTTTTTACAATTTCAACCGCTTCTGATGTTTTAAGATTTAAGGAAAGTGATTTCTTTGATCTGTTTAAATGTTGGTGAATATAGGATTCTTTTTGTTCATCATAAGGCGGCATAATCCGAAGCATATCAACTCGACGTTCTGATTCTACATGTATAATATCCGCGCCTAAATCTGCAAACATCATTGTTGTAAATGAACCTGGTAATAATGATGAAAAATCAAGAATTTTCAAGCCCTTCAAAATGGACATACTTATCCCCCCATATAAAGATTCACTCCGAAAAAACCTTGTATTAATACAGATGAGAAATTTTATATCAGTATTATAACAGTTTGTTTCCAATATTTATATATTAATTTTTTTATTTGATAGAAATTTCTGATAATTATATGGTGGGAAAGATCGGAATATGAAAGATTGTATTACATTAACATAATTGGTTGGAATTATTAATTTAGTTTAGTAGACATTTAGAGAGTAAAGGTTTTATTAAAAAAATGTAAATTTCAGATATTTTTGTAAGAAATAAAGTATGATGATGTTGAGCTTTGAGAGTCTCTCTTAAGCTCCCTTTTATACGTGAGATAACCCAGCAATTTAGAGCGGTTGCTGGGTTATTTACTGGGGATTTTTAATTAATATTACATAAAATTAAAGTTCCTCTTTTAGAATTTCTTCGCGACAAAATGCAAGAATTATTTCCTCTTCATCTTCCTCTAAAGCAAAGTCTACATATTCATTGTCTTTTTTATCGATAATGAAATAATTTACAAGTCGAAACTCATTTTCTTTTTTGCCAATGATTGCTCGGATTTCAATACCAGCTTCTGAATATAATTCATCTTCTTCATCAATCTCAACATCTAATAATACTTCAAAACGTTGCCCTTCAATAATATTTGTTGGATCTTTAATTTCTTCAATAGAGTATTGTGTAATTTCCATCTAAGTTCTCCTCTTAACGCTAAATATTCGTATATTTAATAATAACCTTTTCACGCACGCGGTCAATTAAAAGCTACTATTTACTCAAAGTGTACGTCGTGACACAACTACCAAAGTATGACAAAATAATACTATTATTGTTCAAAAGGGGCATGTTTATGAAGGACTTATTTTATTATCAAGATTCAATGATAAAAGAATTTAAGGCAGATGTTGTACGTACAGGTGTTGAAGAAGATGATCGACCATATTTTGTATTATCAAATACTGCTTTCTATCCTACTGGTGGTGGACAACCTCATGATACAGGGTATATTAATGATATTCGTGTAACTGATGTTGAAAAAGTTGAGAATGAAATCCGTCATTATGTAGAGGGGGATGTTCCTTCATCTTTAAACGGGATAGTAACTGGGAAACTCGATTGGGATCGTCGTTTTGACCATATGCAACAACATTGTGGTCAGCATATTTTATCAGCTACTTTTGTAGAGCTTTTTGACTTTGCAACTGTTAGTTTTCACTTAGGTTCTGAAATAGTTACGATCGATTTAAATACAGAACATGTGACAGATGAACAACTAGCACTTGTTGAGAAACGAGCAAATGAAATTATCATAGAAAATCGAACAATTGAAACTAAATGGGTGATCAAAGACGAACTTTCCCAATACCCGTTACGAAAAGATGTTACGGTTGATGAAGATATTCGTTTAGTCATTATTCCTGATTATGATTACAACGGTTGTGGAGGTACCCACCCCACATCAACGGGACAAGTGAGTCTACTGAAAATTATGGGTACAGAAAAAATGAAGAAAAATACTCGAGTATCCTTTGTTTGCGGGAACCGGGTACTAAAACAATTGGATATGCGAAAAAGGGTTTTATCTGAAGTTGCAAGAAATCTAAGTGTTCCTGAAGAAGAGGCAGCAGGTGCACTACAAAAAGTAATGAAGGATGCTAAGGCAACAGAAAAGGCTTTAGGTGAGGCGCAAGATGCGTTGCTTGTTTATGAAGCTCGCGATTTAGCAACCAACAGTGAAAATAATGTAGCAGCTGCAAGTTTTGTAAATCGTTCAGTTCAAACTTTACAAAAACTTGGCCGGGCAATCGTTTCAGAAAATAATAATTTGATTGCCCTTCTCGTTTCTGAAAATGATGGTAAGTTACAATTTGTTGCCTCAAAAGGTACCAATGTAGTTTTCAGTATGAAAGAAGTCTCATCGAAAGTATTACCATTAATCAACGGTAAAGGTGGAGGAAACGAATCCACTGTACAAGGTGGAGGAGAAAAGATCTTATCTGCTGAAAGCTTATTAGCTGAAATGAAGAATATTGTATCCTAATTAAAAGGGCGAGCTGCTTGGCTCGCCCTTGTTCATTTATTTATTTTGCCCTTAACTCAACTACAACAATTTCAGGTAAATTTAAAATTCGGAAAGGTACTGTACTATTTCCAAGCCCTCTACTTACAAACATAGTTGTTGCATTTTCTTTATAAGAACCCGCGGTATACGTCGGTAAAAATCCCTGTCCCGGTGCTACAAGACCTCCTACAAAGGGGATTCGAACTTGACCACCATGAGCATGTCCAGAAAAGACCATATCCATCCCATTTTGTACATATGTGTCAAAGTATTCGGGGCGATGAGCAAGAAGAATCTGTAACGAGTCTCCGTTCGGTTTTGATCCAGCTACATCTAACATCCACTGCGTTTCATGGCCGTTTAACGGATCTTCAATTCCTATTAAATCGATACTTTCTCCATTCCGGTTAATGGTTGTTCTAACATTTGGTAATATCGTCACGCCGGTTTGTTTCATCGCATCATAGATTTCATCAATTTGGTTACTTGCGACTTCATGATTCCCTAAAACATAATAGACATCTGCAATTTTCACGAATTCTCGTATCGCCGTTAAACTTTGTTCTAAATTGAAACGGTTACTATCGATAACATCACCCGTTATAAAAATAACATCTGGGTAAGTATTTCGAACCTTTTCTATAAGTTGTTCTTGGTTGTCTCCAAAAAGAGCATCGTGCAAATCAGAAATTTGTGTTATTCGAAAGCCTTCAAAACTTTCAGGCACTTTTTCAGATTCATATACATGTTCAGTTGTTACAATCCAATGATTATTTATATATAGAAATAAGTAAGCACCTACAACTAGGATGACTAATGTTAGTAACTTTTTCAAAACAATCGCTCGATTCATTATTGTTAGGTAAGTGGTTAAACACTATAATAAGTTATTCTATTAATCTTTTGATTTACAACTTACCGTACATAATAAATATAACCACTTTCATCAATAATATTAACATGACTTGGGACATTCAAGAAGAGAATTGTCCGACCTGTGAATAAACTGTAATATGCATCATGTTCAATATTGTTATCGTTTATTTGATCGAGTATTTGCATTCCAGGATACATTTCATAAAATCTAAACTCCTGATTATTTACTTGCTGAACGATAAGAGTATTCTTTTCAAATGTAAAATAATCTAAGGACGCATGCCTTGTAAAATCATTTCCCCTATATTGATACGGGATGACATATGTTTTTGCATAAATAACATTTGAATTAGAATCTTCTCTTGTCTCTACAATGACATCTGCTTTTATGTCAGTCCCTAAATGTGGTACTATACGAATTTGATCCGAAGTCAGTTCTATTTCCCATTCTTTTTGTAAGTATTTTTCATAATCAGAATTTTTTTTGCCACTTAAAAGTGAATTCCATAATCCTGTTTCATCTTCATACATCGCTTTTCGTTCTTCAATTGAGTATTTCTTTACTTCTTCAGTAGTAAAACTCAATACAAAGATAGAAATTAATCCAAGAGCTAAATACCCTACTACAATCCATTGATTTACTGTTGCTGTCCAGACTTTACTTCCTAAAACTTTTGAAAGAATGATTACAATTAAAAAGATAAAAGCGAAAGAAATAATAATCGGAATAGTAGAGAGTGATGTCATCTACGAGTCACCTCAATTCGATTCAAGATTAATGTTGAAAGACCAAATAAAAGAATAGAACCGACCAAAGCTTTTAGTATCAATAGTAAGTCCCCGCCATTAAATAGAAATCTGATTACACTTGCTATTCCTAGTGGCGTTAAGTTAAGCAAAACAACAAGGAGAACAACTACTCCAATTCCTGTAAATTTTGATAAATGAAAAGCTGAACCCATGAAAAACCCACTAGCAGCCACAAGTAAAATAAGCATAAAGATTACAATCACTTCGACTGGGTTAATAATCAATCCATTTCTGATTAAATCAATCCCACTAAATAATTGGTAAAGTAAGGTTGAAATATAAAGAGTAGCTATAGCAATCATTGTGGCAATAAAACTATAAATAGTAACTACAATAGAATTTGAAACATTAGATACAGTTCGACTCGTTACAAAAGAATAATCATCTTGATGTTGAATTCGACCTTGCATCAATAACGATTGAATAAATGCCCAGATACATGTAATAATAAAAATCATATCTAAACTGTAATAATTGATGTACACACTAAACTGATTAGACCCTCCACCTGAACTTCCCGAACCATTCCAACCTAGAAGCTGTATTACAACTAGAATCCCGATTAAAGTGATAAAGGATTGACTAAAAGCTTTGCATTTCCATATCACTTGTTTCCAAATTACTTGGGGAGTCGTCACACTATTTAAAGACATCATCAATTCCTCCCTTTCTTTGACTCGTTAAATATTTGCAAACTTCACTAGCTGAAACAGGTTGTATAGAAATCCCCTCTTGGATCAGTTCATTTTTCATCGAGGCAACAGATGTTGATTCTACAACTACTTCTCGACTTACAGGTGAGTCTTTTTCAAAGTAAATTTCATTCGAGCGAATGTATTCATTGATTTTTGCACTATTACCAACCAACTTCACAAGCAATTGCTTAACATCTTCTAAAGGTGCATGTAATATCGCTTGCCCGTGGTTGATTAACAAAACATCTTCGATTAAATGTTCAATTTCTTGTAAATGGTGGCTTGAAATAATGATCGTACGAGGATATGCGATATATTCTTTTAAGATTGCTCGGTACATATCAGAACGAATCGCCTCATCCATTCCATTCATCGGTTCATCTAAAAGGGTTACTTTACATCTAGTAGCTAGACCATAAATAAGGTTGAATGTGGACTTTTGCCCTTTGGATAAATTGTGATGGTGGTTTTTATCTGATATATTGGCATACGCAAGAAGTTTACGAGCTAAGTCGTCCTGCCAGTTAGGAAAGAAATCTTTTGCCATTTCAAATAGTTCACTAAGTTTAAAAATAGGCGGGAATGACATTGTATCTTCGATGAAAATTAGATTACTAGAAACTTTTAAATTATTAAATGGGTGCTCTCCATAAAGTTGGACATCCCCACTAGTCGCTCTTAAATGACCGGCTAATATTTTAAGTAATGTTGATTTACCAGCACCGTTACGTCCTATGAGCCCAGTAATTTTATCTTCTTCTATTGTAAATGACATACTATTAAGCGCATTTTGACTCCTATACTTTTTGAAAACTTCTCTAAAAACAATAGTCATTGTTTAGCCCCCCTTTTGAACCTTTCTAATTAACTCTATTAATTCCTCATCGGATACAAACAAACGCTTTGATTCCATAACGATATCTCTTGCAAGGATTGTTAATTTCTCATCACGTCTTTTTTTAACAATCTGTTCCTTTGCCCCTTCTAGAACGAACATGCCGAGTCCCCTTTTCTTGTACAAAATGTTGTTCTCAAGTAGAATTGTAAGCCCCTTACCGGCTGTTGCCGGATTAATGTTAAACATTTCAGCCAGTTGATATTGGGAATAGACTTTACCATCTGAAATTAACCGATCTGCAAGAATTTCATTTTCAATCCATTCAGCAATTTGAATATAGATCGGGGTGGAGCTTTCAGCATTTAAATTCAACGTTGCCCCTCCTTTCGTATTGCTTGTCGTTTATATAATATTTCGAATCGCAACTTAGTACATTACTGTTGTAATGTACTATATATTATGATGGAGTTGTTGTCAATTACTGGGTGAATTGACTTTCGAACTGAGCGACTTTGGACCATATTTGCGTAAAAGCTTTTCTAAAGGGCTTTATTGAGCAATTCTTGGCCCTAATTGAGCACTTTTTTCCGTGAATTGAGCACTTTCCCGATGGAATTGAGCAATTCCAAATCACTTTTGAGCAACTGCATTTCCCTTGGACTTTTTTGAGCAATTTTTAGCCCTAATTGAGCACTTTTTTCCGTGAATTGAGCACTTTCCCGATGGAATTGAGCAATTCCGGATCACTTTTGAGCAACTACATTTCCACTGGACTTTTTTGAGCAACTTTTAACCCTAATTGAGCACTTTTTTCCGTGAATTGAGCACTTTCCCGATGGAATTGAGCAATTCCGAATCACTTTTGAGCAACTGCATTTCCACTGGACTTTTTTGAGCAATTTTTAGCCCTAATTGAGCACTTTTTTCCGTGAATTGAGCACTTTCCCAATGGAATTGAGCAATTCCGGATCACTTTTGAGCAACTACATTTCCACTGGACTTTTTTGAGCAACTTTTAACCCTAATTGAGCACTTTCCCGATGGAATTGAGCAATTCCGAATCACTTTTGAGCAACTGCATTTCCACTGGACTTTTTTGAGCAATTTTTAGCCCTAATTGAGCACTTTTTTCCGTGAATTGAGCACTTTCTCGATGGAATTGAGCAAATTCCGAATCACTTTTGAGCAACTGCATTTCCACTGGACTTTTTTGAGCAATTTTTAGCCCTAATTGAGCACTTTTTTCCGTGAATTGAGCACTTTCCCAATGGAATTGAGCAATTCCGGATCACTTTTGAGCAACTTCATCTATTCGACTATCCCATCACAAAAAAATCCTCCATTCCATACAACGGAAGGAGAATTTTTTGCTGCTCACCAATTCCACTTATAATAAGCTCCCTTGGTATTTCCAAACTCTAATATGTTTTCATGTTTTAATAACCGTTTTGTTAAATGTCGATCATTAATTAACAAATACTCTTGGCATTCACGATTCGTTATCGTCTCTTTGTAAAAAAGAAACCATTCTTGAATGGCGGCAATGTGAGCATCCCTATCTTTATGATTGCAGGAAATACAAATCCAGTTGCCATGATGCCATTTCATACCAACTTGTCCGCAATTTTTGCAACGAACCCCTTTTTTAATATTTAAATTTTCAAGATGTAAACTCTTCTTTAAGGGGTACTGCATAAACCGTTTCTTCACGCTTTCTGCACGTATAAGTTCACTTAACTTCTTTAGTTCTGTTGACGACAAATGGTTAGTCTTCTCTCGATAATAATCCCATTGACGATTAATGTGTACAAATATTGATTTTGGAAAGAGTGCCTGAATCCTCTCTGGCCCCTTTACAATCGTTGGGTGTACAGCACTGGTGAATACAAAGGCACCCACAACAGGGATTTGTAAACCACGCTTTTCCAGCCACCATTTAAGTTGAATCATATTTCTTTCAACTTGAACTTCAGGACTTTCATAGACAGCAAAAAGCCCATTATCCTTTTCGCTAACAAGTCTCTCTGGGTTTTTCTCAAATGAAAGTTTGCCACCAATATTTTTACTTTCTAGTAGAAATATTACGTTAGATGTTAGGATTAAACAGTCTGTTTGAAACTTTCCACCTGCTTCTAGCGAAACACCATGCAATACTTGGTTAGAAAAGGGAAATTGGTAGTGTTCAAATACTTTAGCCAGTCGTTTTTCACCGATTACTCCTAATCTTAGTGTTGTAAGTTTCTTTTCAAGAATTTGTACATTCTCAGGATTGCTAGTTTCTACCCTTTCTAATAGTACATCTATGTTATTCTTGCTAAGAATTTTCAAATAAGAACCGCTCCTATTTTTTATTTGACCGCACTCTATTAAATACTATTATAACGAGAATTTTTTTCTAGTCGCAACGTAAAAACTTATCCACAATCGCGCAATATTTATAAACTGTTTACCACTTCTCCACAGCGTTATCCTCACCCCCACTACTTTTCCACAACACCCCTCAACAAAACCTCATGAAAAACCAAAATTTTTATCCACAAAACAAGAAAAACATCTACTTTTTGAAAAAGTAGATGTTTTTGCTCTGTGGATAGATTTATTCATTTTTTGAATTCTTACTTTCTGTTTCGTCTATCATTACTCCCTCTGCTGTAACAGGAGTTGCATTATCTTCACCAAATAACACTGGTTTCAACTCATCATCACCAGACCCTTCTGCTAAAGGAACCCGTGAACGATAAGCTGCACGAAGCGTTAAGTGTCCCGCAACTGGACTAGTAATAAAGACAAAAATAATTCCCAATAGTAGTCTTACACTGACGTACTCAAAATGCCCCCAAAAATATAGAAATGCACCAAACAAACAGACGAGTACTGCCAATGTTGAACTTTTTGATGCAGCATGTACCCTCGTATATACATCTGGTAAACGAACTAATCCAATAGCACTGATTACACTAAAGATGGCACCTAGTAAGATTAACAAGATTCCAATCCATTCAACGATCTCGTTTACGTTCAATAATATCGCCCCTTTCAATATACTTTGAAAAGGCAATAGTACCGATAAATGATAATATACCTAAAATGAGAATTGCTTCTAAAAAAGCAGTTGTTGATAAAATGATTGAAACAATTGCCATTGCTGATACTAAATTAACCCCAATCGTATCTAGGCCCATTGCTCGGTCTGGCATGGAAGGTCCGACGATAACGCGATATAGAATTAAGAAAATGGCTACCATAAATAATGCTAGTGCAATAAATAGTATTATTTCTTTCATTATCTCGTCACCTCCATAATTGCTCTTTCAAATTTATCTATTTGCTTTATTAATGACTCTCTTGAATCTTCGAGATCCATCGCATGTATGTAGATAGCTTCTCCGTCATCAGAAACTTCCATTACAACTGATCCCGGTGTCAATGTTAATAGAAGAGCTAGTGTTGTAAGCTCCCAATCTCCTCTTAATTTCGTATCATATTTAATAATACCTGGAGTAATCTTTAACTTTGGTGTTAAGATTTGTTTCATAATCACATAACTTGAACTTAATATTTCACGAATAAAAATTAAGATTAACAAGATGATTTTCGTTACTCTTCTTAAGTAAAACTTCGTACCAAAAAAACGATGCATTATATACAAAATTCCGATTCCCACTACAAACCCTGTAAAGAATGTTGTTAACTGTGGTATATCTTCATCTGAAAGCAATAGCCATAATAACGCGATAAATAAGTTTAATATAAATTGTCCAAACACTTTACACTCCCTCCCCTAAAATCGCATCAATATAGATGGAAGGATTAATTAAAGTATGAGCTGCGTCTTGTACATAAACTGAGAGGGATTCTGCACCTACACCTAAATAAATAATCGATATCGTAAATAAAATAAACGACACCATCACACCTTTAGGAATTGGTTTTTTATCCTCTTCACTAACCGTTGTCTCACCAAAGAAAGATGCTAAGAAAATTCTTAATAGAGAGTATAGTACAACAATACTTGAAGCAAAACCAATAGCTAACAATACATAAGAGCCTGCTTCAATTGCACCTTGCCCTATAAGTATTTTTCCAACAAACCCACTGAATGGTGGGATTCCAGTTAATGTTAATAAAACCACAAAGAAAATCCATCCAAATAGCGGATAGTTTTGAATGAGTCCGCTCATTCTTTTAACAATAGTTTCTCCAGTTAAATACACCATTGTCCCAACTAATAGGAAAAGTAACCCTTTTGCTAACATGTCATGAATTAAATAATAAATCGCACCAGATAATGCCGCTTCTGTACCTGAAGCTAAGCCGATTAAAATAAAGCCAACTCCGATGATGACATTATATGTAGCAATTGTATAAACATCTTTCCCTGCTAGCGCACCCATACAACCAAGAACAATCGTTAAACCCGCCATTATTCCTATCAATGTATGTGTTACATCTTGATTTAGTGGGAACATTAACGTAAATGTACGTATTAGCGCATATACCCCGACCTTTGTTAATAATGCTGCAAATAATGCTTGTACAGCTGTTGGAGGCACAATATATGAGCCTGGTAACCAGAAGAATAATAGTAATCCTGCTTTTATACTAAATACAATTAAAAACAGAATTGCAACAGTAGTTATTAGTGGATCCTGTCCTACTTCAGCTACTCTTTCCGCGATATGAGCCATATTCAAAGTCTTTAAAGTCCCATACAAATATGCAAGCGCGACAAGGAAAATCCATGACGTAACTACATTGATCAAAACATATTTTAAAGATTCGCGTAATTGAACTCTTTCTCCACCTAACGCAATCAATACATAGGAAGCTAATAACATTACCTCAAAACATACAAATAGATTAAATATATCTCCCGTTAAGAACGACCCATTCACTCCGGCAATTAATAAGAGTACGAATGGATAAAAGAACATTTGCTCATGTCTTGCGCCGATTGTTGAGAATGCATATATCAAACAGATGATAGTTACAATATTTGCAACAACGACTAATAACATTGAAAAGGAATCTGCTACAAACAAAATCCCAAACGGTGGTAACCAACCACCAAAATCAAGTTTTATAATGCCTTCCGTTTGTACGGCACTTAAGATCATAATAGAGATTCCAGTAATAAAAATCATTGTAAGAATTGAAATGATTCTCTGTAGAATAATATTCCTTCGTAAAAAGACTAGAATAACTGCTGTCATAATTGGGATGATCAGTGGTAAAACTATAAGATTATTCATCTGACGTACCTCTCAATTCTGAAACATCGTCCGTTCCATTTGTCTTATACATACGGTAGGCCAGAACTAAAAGAAATGCTGTTGTAGCAAAACTAATTACAATAGCAGTAAGTATTAAAGCTTGTGGAAGGGCATCAGTAAATGGACCTTTTGAAGACCCTAGGACTGGTACGTCTCCTGTTTTCAAGCCCCCCACCGTTAAAATTAGTAAATGGACTGCATGAGATAAAACTGCTGTTCCTAAAATAATTCGTATAACATTGCGAGAGAGGACTAAATACGTTCCCACTGAAACGAGAACGCCGACTAATACAACCATTAACGATTCCATAATATTAATCATCCTCACTAATACTTAAGATTATTGTGACAAGTGTTCCAATAACAGTTAAAGCTACGCCCGCTTCAAATATTGTCACAGTTGTTAAATGCTTTTCTCCTAAAATTGGAATATTAAAATATCCATCAGTTTGGGATAGGAAAGGAACATTAAAATATAAAGAGCCAATTGCAGTCCCAGTAGCTAAAAGGACGCCCAAAGCCGCTACTTTCTTAAAGTCGAAAGGCATTTTTCTTTGAATTGTTTCTATATCATAAGTTATATACAGTAAAACAATTGCTGACCCTAGAACAAGCCCTCCTATAAACCCTCCACCTGGTGCATTATGCCCTGAAAAGAACAAGTAAACACCAAGCGTTAAAATGATTAAAACAACACCTTTTACGACTGTACGTAAAATGACATCATTCACTTTTCTCAACGTCTGTTCCCCCTTTATTTGCTTTTAGCTTAATGAGGGCATATACACCTAAGCCCGCAATAAAGAGGACGACTACTTCTAACATCGTATCAAATGCACGGAAATCTCCTAAAATTGTATTTACAATATTTTTTCCACCTGCAAGTTCATAAGCATCCTCAAAGTAAGTAGCAATTGTAGGGAATTTATCATAGTTAACTACCGCTAATCCTACAATTGTTACAGTAGCCCCTACTAATATTGAAATAGCACTTTTTGAGATTTTCCAAACTTTCGTGCTCGTTTCAGGTTTAATTTCAGGTAAGAATTTAAAACAAATTAAAAACAGTGCTGTTGTAACTGATTCAACTACAAGCTGTGTTAAAGCTAGATCTGGTGCACGGAAAGTTACAAAGAAGAATGCGACAGAATAGCCAATAACTCCATTGATCAAAACCGTTGTTACCCGTTTTTTCGCAAAAAGAAGAGCAACACTTGCAAACATCACCACAAATACAAGAATTAATTCGTAATGGTCAACCTTAGAGCCACTTAAAGGATTCCAAACAAATGCATCAGAACTGATAAAATAGCCCGCTACAATTAATACAAAGAAGGCATATATATAAACAAAGTAGTTAGTTAAATTACCATTCATATATCGATTTGTAAGATTTCCTGAAATATCTTCACTTTTAGCAAAGAATCCTTCATAGATTGAATTTAATGTTAACCTTTGCGGAATCAAATTATATACTCGTTTCCAATATTTCAACGTCTTATATAAGACAATTCCAAAAATAATTACGCCAATTGTCATCCACAATTCTGGAATAAATCCATGCCATGCAACGATGTTAGGTGTCATTTCATCCGCTGAAAAATTAGGATAAACACTTGTCATTGCCGGCTTTAATATATATCGTCCTAAAATATTCGGGAAGAAGAAGATTAATATAACTAACCCAACCAATATTAATGGAGAAATCAGCATTCCAAATGGTGCTTCATGTAAATCTCTTTCTTTAATATCAGGTTTTACCTTTCCTGTGAATGTACGTAGAACAATTATTAAACAATAAATAAATGTAAATACACTAGCAATCCATGCAACTACTGGTATTAATACGCCCAAACTATCTAATGAAAAAATGTCTAACGTGCTAATACTTAATGCCGCAGTAAAGAACATTTCCTTACTTAGGAAACCATTAAACGGCGGTAAACCTGCCATAGAGAATGATCCAATTAACGCAATTGTAAAAGTTACAGGCATAAAGGACATAAGCCCACCTAATCGTCTTATATCACGTGTTCCAACTTCATGGTCTACAATTCCTACCATCATGAAAAGAGCACCTTTAAATGTAGAGTGGTTGATCAAGTGGAATAGCGCTGCAAACGTGGCCTGAGTATAAATTAATGATTCGTCTGCATAACCAAAATAGAAAGCAACCGAGCCAATACCAAGTAAACTCATAATTAACCCTAGTTGACTTACTGTAGAGAATGCTAAAAGTGCCTTTAAGTCAGTTTGTCGAACCGCATTAAAAGATCCCCAGAATAAAGTGAAAAGACCTACACCAGTAATTACCCAAAACCATGTCATTTCTCCCCCAAATAATGGAGTAAAACGAGCAACTAAGTAAATACCTGCCTTTACCATCGTCGCTGAGTGTAAATAGGCACTAACAGGAGTTGGTGCTTCCATTGCATCTGGTAACCAGATATAAAAAGGAAATTGAGCAGATTTTGTAAATGCTCCTAAAAGAATTAACAATAACGCTGGGATAAATAAACTATGTTCACTTATCAGCTGTACATTTGAGATAAGTTCTCTAATACTCATAGTGCCAGACATAGCATAAAGCATTAAAAAACCAGCAAGCATTGCAATACCGCCGGAGACAGTAATAATCATAGATTTTCTTGCACCAGCTCTGGAACCTTTACGGTGGTGCCAAAATGCAATTAATAGGAAGGAAGAAACACTTGTTAATTCCCAAAATGCATATAACACCATTAAGTTATCAGAAAATACAACACCCAACATTGCCCCCATGAAGAGTAGCAAATAACAGTAAAAATGATGTAATGATTCTTTTTTAGATAAGTAAAAAATTGAATAGAAAACGACTAGCGTTCCAATACCAGTAATTAACAAGCTAAATATTAAACTAAGTCCATCTATATATGTTGTGATATTAATATTTAATGAGGGAATCCACTCATACGTATTTGAAAAAGTTTCACCATTTGAAATACGAGGGATATATGTAGTTAATATAATGAAAAGACATAACGGAATAAATAAAACAACCCAACCAATAACATTCTTACTCAAATACCTGTGGAAAATAGGAACGAGTGCTGCTACTAAAATTGGGAGTATTATAATGGCAAATTCAATTGACACAAAGCTAAACCTCCAATATATAAAAACAAATTTCCTATGTAAAACCAACCCTTCACTTGACTTACTATCAAACTCAATTCATAATATGATGTCATACAGAGGAATTAATACTTCCGTATTTGCATTGATATTAAATTACAATAATAAAAATTTCGTAAAATTTCTTAAAAGCACAATAATTCATTCAAGTAAAAGTATACAATAAGATATACATCGATGCACTTAAATAGCATTTATTTTTTCTCACTTCTCCACCATTTTGCTATTTTCAGTATTGAACTATTTTTAGATAAAACTTTATTTTGAGGTGTATATTAAAATGGGTAGTATTAAAAGGTCAGATGAAAGCATCCTCGTCTGCGTATATTATGGATTAAATGGAGAGCGACTTATTCGTAGAGGTCATAAACTGGCAACATTATTAGATTGTCCACTATATATTTTAACGGTAGATCAAAACCCTCTCGACGCGTTTGATGCAGAAAAATCAGGTTATATTGAAAAATGGACTGAGCTTTGCGATGAACTTGGCGTAGAAAAATTCATTATTCGCGACAATGAGAAAAGACCGATTCAAAAAGTAATTGCAGAAACTGCAAGAAACTATAATATTACTCAAATTATTGTCGGTCAAAGCGCTCAAAGTAGATGGGAAGAGATTACTAAAGGGTCTTTTCTAAATGTTTTACTAAAGGAAGTACCATTTGTAGACTTCCATATTGTATCGGTAAAAAGACAGTCTGTTGACAATGACAACGGTAATTATGAAAAAGGTGTCCGCGCTTATATTATTAGAGACGATGAACACTATAAAATTACCTTTACTTGTCCTAAATTAGAACATTTAGAAGGTATTTTCTTTAAAGAAATTGGTACTGATTTTGATAACGGTATTTTTAAATTCCCTCATGAACATAAAATGAATGAAATTACTGTTAAAGAAGGATATGTGATTAACCCTTATGCAATCCAACCTTTATTCGGTAAACAAATTAGTTAACTTAAAACAATTTAAGTACACCATTGTAAGCTCTAACCAGCAAACGAGGGTGTACTTTTTTATTGTACGATAGTAAAAAAAAACAAACCGCCTTATAGTCTTAAAGACCTTAAGGCGGTTTAATAATTTATTAATTATCTTCTATTTCATTACGTTTCTTTTTGAATATTTTCGATAATATTTCGTACACGATTGGAACGACAACTAATGTTAATAATGTCGAAGATAGTAATCCACCAATTACTGTAATTGCTATATCCTTCGAAATTAGACCGCCACCATCAAGTACAGCCATTGGAATCATTGCTCCAATTGTTGCTATTGCTGTCATTAAAATTGGGCGTAAACGTGTCGCACCAGCTTCTAAAATTGCTTCTCGCATCTCCATACCTTCACGTTCCATACGGATAATGCGGTCAACCAATACAATTGCGTTCGTAACAACAATACCAATTAACATTAACATACCCATCATTACCATTACTGAAATTGTTTGACCTGCAATAAATAGACCTACAAATGCACCAATTACTGTAAATGGTAACGAGAATAGTATTGCAAATGGCGCTAACCCTTCACCAAATGTTACTACTAAGATGAAGTATACGATTGCAACAGCTGCAGCCATGGCAACACCAAGTTGTGTAAATGTTTCTTGCATATCTGCAGCAACACCACTAACACCTGTTGTCACACCTTTTGGTAAATCTAAATCATTAATTTTTGCATCTGCTTGGGAAGTTGCTTTTGATATATCTTTATCCACAATTGTTCCAGTTACAGAAGCGTAGTATTGTCCTTCAGATCGAGCTAATGCGTTTAATGTAGTACCTTCTTCCACTTCTACAAGATCACCAATTGTCATCGTCGTACCTAAAGCAGTTTGAATTTCTGTAGCTAATACGTCTTCTAATGAAGTAGCCGCTGCTTTTTCTTCACGTTTGATAACTACATTAAGATCTTCTCCATCATTTTCAACAGATGTTAAAACTTCTTGTGTATTATTTGTTGCTAATGCCATAACGATTTGAGCTGTTGTTAAACCGTATTGAAGAACGTTTTGTTGTTCTACTTTAAATACATGCTCAACGTAAGGGTCTTCATAATCAGAGCTTACATCCTCTAAACCGTCTACATCAAGTAATGCTGTTTCAACTTGTTTTACAGCATCTCTTAAATCGTCTAAATCTTCACTGTATAAAGTGTAACTAACTTCATTAGAGCCACCCATTGACATTGCCGCAAAGTTTTGTGACTTCCATTCACCAGATTGGTCAACATTAAAAACATACTCTTCTATTTCGTCACGTACAGCAGGGAAATCTTCTAATTCATCATCGAAAATTAGGTACATTAATGCACCGCCACCACCGCCAGACATAATTGAAGCCATATCTGTGCTACTTGAGTCTGTTACTGATAATTGTAATACATCAATATCTGTACGTTTTAGTAATTCTTTTTCAACTTCTTCTACATTTTTTAATGTTTCTTCTTTTAACTCACCAGCTCCTGGTGTGTAAGTTATATACATTACTTTTTCTTCCGAGGATCCTAAGAAACTAAACCCAATTAATGGTGTTAAGGCTATAGAACCAACTAATAATAATATCGCAATAGTAGATGTAATAATCTTATGATTTAATGACTTCTCTAATATTCCACGGTACCACTTAGCCAGTTTACCTACTTCTTTATGCTGTTTGTCTGTTTTCTCACCGTATAATTTTTTACGGAATAGCGTATGAGATAAAACAGGAACGATTGTAATCGCAACTAAAAGAGATGCCCCTAGTGCAAATGCCATCGTTAAAGCAAACGGCATAAATAATTCACCAACCATACCACCAACGAATAATAACGGAGCAAATACTGCTATTGTTACTAAAGTTGAAGACAAGATAGGTTTAAACATTTCAATTGTTGCTTCACGAATTAACGCTCGACCGTTTAATTTCTCTTGTTTTAAATGAATTCGGCGATAAATATTTTCTACTACAACAATGGAGTCATCGATAACACGGCCAATTGCAATCGTAATCGCACCGAGCGTCATAATATTCAATGTAATATCTAACCAGTGCAATAAAAGTAATGCCATTAAGATTGAAACTGGAATTGATATAATTGAAATAATCGTAGATTTAAAGTCTCTTAAGAATAGTAGGATAATAAGTACTGCTATTAACCCACCAAATACAGCTTTTTCAACCATTGAGAATACTGATTCTTCAATTGGTTCCCCTTGGTCTAGTGAAATTTCAACTACTAGCCCATCAATCGCTTTTTCTTCTTCTTCAATTAAATCCTTAACCGCATTTACAACTTCAACCGTATTTGCTTCTTGACCTTTTACGATTTGAATTGCAATAGCATCTTCACCATTTGTTCGTGAAACAGATTGTACTTTACCTTCCACTTCAATTGTAGCAATATCTCCTAGACGAACGAATGGAACAGGATTTGTCTCAGAAGGTGTAACAGGAATTAATAATTCTTTCAGTTCATCTACAGATTTGACTTTTCCGTCTACTGAAACGGCTTGTTCTCCAACTGTAAATTCATATAAACCTAGCGAAAGTGCCATATCACTTGCTTGCACCATTTGTTTAACTGTATCTTCTGTTAAACCTAATGCTGCCATCTTTTCTTCATCATATTCCAGTGCAACCTGTTCAATATGTTGACCAGTAATGGTTGCAGAAGCGACACCATCAATTTTTTCGATTTTAGGTAAAATTATATCTTCAACTGTTGACGTCAATTCAACAATATCTTCTTCCGTACTACTAACTGACAATGCAACAACTGGCATCATGTTCATACTGATTGCCATAATCGTTGGTTCTTCTACCCCTTCAGGTAAAGGAACATTATCAAGTGCTGACTCTAGCTGTCTTTTTTTCTCGTCCATATCAACACCGTAATCGTACTCAATTTGAACTTGAGATACATTTGATGAAGATGTTGAATAAACAGCTTTTACATCTTCCAATAGCTCTACCGCTTTTTCAAACGGAATCGACAATTCATCCATAACTTGTTCTGGTGTTGCACCTGGATATACACCAACAACAATTAAATATGGTATTGAAATATTCGGTAATGATTCCATTTTCATTTTCGTAGCTGAATAAATACCTGATCCAGCAATGATCAGTGTTAATAGCCAAACAGCTAATTTATTTTTTAAGACAAAGTTGACTAAAGAATTCACTTGTACACCTACCCTTTCTTGACACTTCAAATTCCAAATTCTATAATAGTGACTAATCGGTCACTTGTCAATTAATCTATGAGGAGTTTTACTATGTTAAAAAAGCAACTTATTATGGAGTCTGCAATTGAACTATTTGCGAAGAAAGGTATTGACGCAACTTCAGTGCAGCAAATCACGGAACATTGTGGCATTTCTAAAGGGGCTTTTTATCTATCATTTAAATCGAAAGATGAGCTCATCTTTTCCATTATTGATTATTTTACGAAAAACGTAACTGCCAACATTGAACGGTCGGTCAGCGAACAGCAGAACCCCCACGATAAGTTAGCAGCTTACTTTATGGAAATTTTTAATATTTTACAAAAGTATGGCGATTTTGCGACGGTGTTTATTAAGGAACAGCATTTTATAAATGAAACTCTCATCGATAAAATGGCTTATTATGATGAGCTAAACAATAAATTATTATTAGATATATTGAGAGAATTATACCCAAGTAATGTAGATTCCTTACAATACGACTTAATTATTATCATCAAAGGTTTGATAGCAAGCTATGGCGACTTTATCATAAAAAATAGCTACCCATTTGATATAGAAAAGTTAACTGATAGCCTCGTTGAAAAAATCAAAATCATTGCTAAATATGGGGAAAAATCATTTTTCACAAAAGATATGTTTAAAAGTTACTCTAGCCACCAACCAATGATTACAAAGGATTTAATCGTTGAAGAATTACAACAATTATTAACACATATTCAGGACGAGGTTCTAAGGGAATCACTTCAAATACTTGAAAAGCAGATCCAATCCGAATCTCCAAGTAAGGCGATAATTCTTGGGATGTTATCAAATTTAAAAAATGAGCAAGAGTGTGACTGGTTTTGTTATATGATGAGAAAATATTATGAATTAAATATCAGTAATACCCCATTTTAAAGGTTTACAAAATAATTTTTCCTTACCACTCAGGGAGAACTTGAATACTGTATTCATCTTTCGCTCAAGCTAATTGTAAGTGAAAGGAGAATACAAGTGTGGAAGGATTTACAGAATTTAATTTTTGGGAAATGATTCTTCGTGCTACATTAGCATTTTTTGCAATGATAATTTTGGCAAGAATTATCGGAAAAAAACAGGTGAGTCAGCTTACTTTCTTTCATTACATTACTGGGATTACATTTGGATCAATTGCCGCAGAAATATCTGTTAACCAAGAGACACAATTTTGGGATGGCTTTGTCGCACTAATATGGTGGGGTATATTAACTCTTCTTGTAAGTTTCATTGCGTTAAAATCTACGAAAGCACGAGTCCTATTTGACGACAGACCGACTATTTTAATACAAAACGGCACAATTATTAAAAATGGTATGAAAAAGGCTAGACTTCATACAGATGAGCTTTCTATGTTACTAAGAGAACAGGGGATTTTTTCCTTCGACGAAGTTCATTATGCAGTATTTGAGACAAATGGTGAGTTAAGTGTGTTAAAGAAACCATCTAAAGCAACTGCAACAAAATCAGATGTGAAAGCTGATAGTACAATTCCACCATATATGCCAACAGAAGTTATTTCTGATGGTAAAATTAATGCGAAAAATTTAATCGAACTTAATCTAACAGAAGAATGGCTACTCAACAAATTGAAAAAGAAAAATGTAAAAAGTGTGGAAGAAGTATATTTTGCTCAAGTACAAGAAAATGGGTCACTATACATTAGTCTTAATAACGGAAATACAATAAACAGTGGTAGTAAATAACAACTCAACAAAAAAGACTATTAATAACCTCTACTTGTTATTAATAGTCTTTTTCTTTTATAGTAAATCTTTGATTTCGTCGTAATATGGTAATGCCGTTAAAGCACCTGCTTTTGTTGATGCATATGCCCCAAGGCGGTTTGCAAAACTTACACATTTTATTAACTGTTCCTGATTTGAAGGGAGTCCATTATAGTGTACATATCGTAATACACCTGCCATAAATGCATCCCCTGCACCTGTTGTGTCTACAGGTTCAATTTCAATTGTAGGTACAAGAATAATCTCACCGTTTAAAACTGCGTAAGTTCCATTTTCCCCAACTGTCACCAGAATAATTGGAATATCCATATTTTTCAAAGCATCTAGCCCACTTTGTAAATCTTCTGTTTCCGTTAAGAATAAGAGTTCTTCATCGGCCAATTTTAAAATATCAGCAGATTTGAAAAATGATCGAATCGTATTGCGACAAGTTTCTTCGTCACTCCAGCGCAATGGACGAATGTTTGCATCGATTGCAATCATCACATCATTTTTCAAAGCAAGTTCAACAGCTTTTCTTGTTGTTTCTAAAGCTGTAGGATGAAACATTGTTCCTGAACAAATATTAAATACTGAAGCCCTTTGAAAAGCTTCTTCATTTAATTGTTCCGGCGTTACTTGTAAATCAGGTGTTTCATCGATATAGTCTTTAAAAATTCGTTCACAGGCTTCCGTTAAGTGTACATAAACGCCACTAACTCTTTTTTCAGGTGCGTAGATTGAATAGTCTAAATCTACACCTTCTTTTTTCAACTCCGATCTTACAAATTCCGAAGTTTCATCATCACCTGTAATAGTAATGAGTGCAGAAGGTGCACCAATACGACTAATTCCTGCGGCAACATTAATCGTTGCACCACCTAAATATTTTGTAAACGATGTATTCGTTACATCATCAGCTATATAATCAACAAATGCATCTCCATAAACGAGAACAAAATCTTTATTTGTATGAAGCATCAGCGGTTAACCTCCGAAAAGTTAATACCTATAGATTAACACAAAGCTATTTCACAATAAAAATTTCATATTATTCAAACTTTCTAAAATCTAAATTTTGTTCATTAATTTGTTATACTTTACACTGGAAGGATGCGATTTACCGTGACTATTATTATTCGAAATGCTACACAAGAAGATGTAAATCAAGTGGCACCACTTATCTACGATGCAATTGGAGACATTGCAAACCGTTTAACTGGTGAGTCAAGTGAACATAAAATATTAGAACAATTGGAATTGTTATTCTGTCAAAATGATAACCGACATTCTTACTTAAATACATATGTTGCAGTTAACGAGATCGATAGCCTGAAAATCTTAGGTATTCTAGTACTTTATTCAGGAGAAGACGGCATTAAAATGGATACTGCTCTACAAAATTGGCTAAAAATTAAACATGGTAAAACAATAAAAATTGATCAAGAAGCACATTTAGATGAATTTTATGTTGATACTATTTGTGTGCACGAAAAGTGTCGTGGACTAGGCATTGGTACGAAACTTTTACAATTTGCTGAAGAAATTGCCATGCAAAAAGGATTTACCAAAATATCTTTAAATGTAGAAACGAAAAAGGATAATGCACGACGACTGTATGAAAGCATAGGTTATGTCGTGACTGAACCTTGGACAATCATTGATGAACCTTTCCATCATATGGTGAAAAAATTATAGAAATGTGGTTTTTAACAACATGAAATACAATATTCTTTATCCACTACTTATTATCATTGCGTCGAGTAGTTATGGAATACTTTCCACAATAGTTAAAGTAGCTATGAATCATGGATATACTTCTGCTGAAGCTACTACAAGTCAATATGCTATTGGGTTTTTATTAGCATTAATATTATTTTTAATCACACAAAAGAAACTACCTAGAATCAGTAAATCTGGGTTCCTTTTTATTGTTTTTGCGGGTATTTGTACAGGTACAACAGGTATCGTTTATAACCAATCGTTAAATTATCTACCTGCATCCCTAGCAGTAGTATTACTATTCCAATTTACTTGGATTGGTATGCTAATTGATTGTTTATTACGTAAAAGATTACCGAGTCGAGCTGAAGCAATTTCCCTAGTATTTTTATTTTTAGGAACAATTCTTGCAGCTGGCCTTGTGGATGTTGATTTATCAAACATTGCTTGGCAAGGTTGGGTATTCGGATTAGCTTCTGCTGTGAGTTTTTCAATTTTTATTCAATTTAACTCACGTCCTGTAGAAGGGATTACAACCATTTCTCGAACTTTACTTATGTCATTTGTTGCCCTTCTGATGATTAGCGTATTTTCATCCCCTGAGGTTATTTGGAACGGAAAGTTATTTGGCTCAAGCCTATTCATTTTTGGGGTCATATTAGGTATTTTCGGAATTATTTTACCGATTGTGTTATTCTCAATTGCCGCTCCAAAAGTAGGTGGAGGACTAACATCTATTTTAAGTGCGATGGAATTACCTGTGGCAATAATGGCTTCTGTAATTGTATTACACGAAACGTTAACTTTATTACAGATATCAGGAATTGTATTAGTTATTATCGGTATGACACTACCAACTGTATTAGCCCAAAGGAAAAAATCGGTCTAACATTTACTATGTATAGGCCGGTTTTTTATTTTCATAAAAGTAGGCCAATTTAATGAACACCTCATGTAGTGTAAGTCTATGAAAAACATATAGAGAAAGAACGAAGGAGACTCTCTCATGTTTCAAGATTATAAAAAGAAGGTATTCGAACTTGAAGGTAGTCAATTCCCTTCAATTAGTTATCAACAGTTGGTATTACAACCAGCATATGAAGAAGCAAAAAATCAGTTTCTAAACTATCTGATGCAAATTCACATTGCACATTTAAAAATGCTGGAGGAACAACAATTAGTTTCAAAGGAAGAGGCAAAAAAAATAGGTCGAGCACTTAAAGAATTAGATTTGGCGTACTATAAACAAAACGATTATAACCCTAAATATGAAGACTTATTTTTTCGAATTGAAAACAAGTTAATTGAACTTGCTGGTGATATTGCTGGAAATTTGCATATCGGAAGAAGTCGAAATGATATGGGCATCGCAATTTATCGAATGACTTTAAGAAATAAACTTCTTTTACTAATGAATGAATTATTAACACTCCGATCTTCCCTACTTATATTTGCAGAAGAACATATCGAAACCATTATGCTTGGATACACACATACTCAACAAGCCCAACCTACAACTCTTGCTCATTACTTAAAAGCAGTTATTGACCAGTTAACTCGTGATTTCAAGAGACTGCAAGCTGCATACGTTACAATTAACCGTAGTAGTATGGGAGCAGCTGCATTGACAACGACCGGATTTAATATTAATCGCGAACGTGTAGCAAAACTATTAGCATTTGAAGACGTTATCGAAAATTCATGGGACGCGGTTGCTAGCGCAGACTATATAGCGGAACTTGCAAGTATTGTTCAACTAGCTGCCTTAAACCTTGGACGTACTTCTCAAGACTTTTTACAATGGGCAACTCAAGAATTTAATGCATTTACTCTAGCTAGTCCATATGTACAAGTAAGTTCAATTATGCCGCAAAAGCGAAATCCAGTTTCGATAGAACATACTAGGTCTCTACTTTCTGCAGTTGTAGGAGATGCTTCAACCGTTTTACAAATGCTTCATAATACACCATTTGGCGATATTGTAGATACAGAAGATGATATGCAACCGTACTTATGGCGGGCAATGGAAAATTTACGAGGCATATATAAACTATTCGGAAGCATTGTTGTTACAATGGAAGTAAATAAAGAAAAACTACTAAAACGTGCAGAAGAAAGCTTTGCTAATGTGACTGAATTAGCTGACACACTTGTACGATCTGAAAATATTTCATTTAGACAATCCCATTGTATTGTAAGCAAATGTGTACGTACTTTACTTGAAGAGAAAAAGGAATCCCTTGAAAACCTAAATTGGGAACTTGTAAACGAAAAGTCGATAGAAGAGACTGGAAAGCCATTAAAAATTACAAAGGAACAATTTACATTAGTATTAAAGCCACAAAATTTCGTTGAAATTCGTTCCCTTCTCGGAGGTCCAGCCCCTAACACGATGCGAAAGTCCTTACTTCATGCAAAAGCAATCTCTCCACTATTAGAAGACTGGGTAAAAGAAAAAGAGAATTGTATAATGGAAAGTGAACAACAACTGTTAGCATTTTTAGAAGGTTGGAATAAGTAAATGGATAAAAAGCGAATTGTTATGGCCATTGATGGTGGGGCAACTAAAACTACCCTCGTAATCTACTCTGAACAAGGACAGAAATTATTTGAAAAAACATCTACTGGCACAAACTATCATGCAATTGGCACCGAAAAGGTAGAAAGAGTAATGACAGATTTATTGCTCGATGCTTATAAAGCAGTACCTTATGATAGATTTGAAGTTGCGGGTTTTGCGATGGCCGGAGTCGATACTGAACGTGATTTATCTACTGTAAAGGGAATCATTGAAAGTTCCTTTAACAATGTTCCCTATCGCATTAATACAATTATTGTGGAAAACGATGTTCACTCAACACTAATAGGGTTAACTCGCGAAAACCCAGGCGCACTTCTTATATCTGGTACCGGTTCAATTGCATATGCGAAAGATGGTAAAGGTAACATTGTACGTACTGGTGGATGGGGCCATCGTGCAGCAGATGAAGGTAGTGGATATTGGATTGGTCAACAAATTATTCGTGCAGTCGTTCGCCATGAAGACGGCCGATCTAGTAAACAAACCATTCTGAAGGAACTATTATATGAAACTTTGAAAGTAAATCAATTGGATGAGATGTTAGCTTGGCTCTACCACCCTGAATATACTAATGCACAAGTGGCTAGTATTAGTTCCATCCTGAATGAAGCTGTGAAACTAGGTGACGAGACAGCACTCAATATTGCAAATCAAGCTGCTGTAGAACTAACTCTACTAGCGGAAACAATATTACAAAAGATAAATTATTCAAATGAACCTTTTGTCTTTTATCTAAATGGAGGGATTCTTCAAAATCATTCCACCATTCGAGATTTATTCATACAGAATATGCTTACAAAGCATCCAAACTTATCATTCAAATTATGTGATGACCATCCAATTCAATATATTGTAAATCGTGTATTCCTTGAGCTTAATAAAAAAAAGAACTGCAGCCAATAAAACTAAACGGTTGCAGTTCTTTCTATTGTAATGCCATCTTCTTCAATCCATCCGGTGTAGTGAAGTATAAATGACCATCTTCTATAAACAAATTTTTCACTTCTGTTTGATATAATGTGGACTCTTCTGTTCCGTTTGTACGTATTTTCGTTAAGTACGCACCTTTTGAGTAATTACTAAAATATAGCCAATCTCCATACCCAACGATAAACTGAGCACGGCTATCAGTTACTTTCTCACTTACACCTGAATTTAAATCCACTCGATATAAAAGATTATCATCTTCAATATTGCTATAATACATATACCCATTTAATTCATACGCATGATCTACTTGTTTCATGAAGGAGTATTTTTTACTTTTTGCTTCAGGATAATTCGCTTGATCCCATGAATGATCTAGTTTTATCTGAGCGTCGTTTATTAAAAAATACTTATAACTAACTGTATTTGGGCGATCAGGAACAGGATCATTCCAAGTTGTATCTAAATGGTACCATTCACCATCAACCTTAACTAAGTTCCAAGCATGACCACCAGTATAAACTTCTCCTACCACATACTTTGATTCGACCCCTAACGCCTGTAACAGCTTCAAGGCAAGTAATGCATAACCTTGACATACACCTTTTCCTTCACTAACTACCGCGCAAGCACTATGTGGACTAGCTGTTGTATCTTCACTATAGGAAGTGTTTTTTACAATATAGTCGTTAACAAACTTCACTTTTTCAAAGTCAGTCATATTTTGTGGATTTACTGTAGAAAGTATATTCGTGACTTCTGAATCTACGATTAACTCTTGTTCAGGAGTTGTTAAGTATTGTTGATACACTTTTATTTTTGAATCCATTACCCCATACTCATATTCTATTTTCCGGTCAGAAAGGTGTCCCTCAATATATTGGTTTCTACTTTTAGCATCCTTAACAGCACTTTCAATAATATGCTCTATATCACTTGTACTACCTTTATAATGAATCTCAAATTCAGTAATCCAATTACTAAAATAGTAGTAAAATGCATCTGCTAATTCTTCTATACTCTGAACCTCGTTAATAAGGGTAGAGTTTTTAATTGTATTAGATGATGTCGTCATATTAGATATGTTGGATGCGATAGTATTTACACCATCTGATACTACGGTAATAACTTCACTTGTTGCATCGGTAATTTCCGCTGAATGATTATTTAGGAAGTTATTTACTCCGTCTATTATTTTCGGTCCATAATCATACGCTGGTTTTATTAATACGATTAATAATACTATGAGAGTAATTTTTTTTAACATAAGAACACCTCTACCTTAGGTATCTCTAACTATTCCTCTTTATATTCATATTTATCTCCAAAAATTTTCTTTAATAGTAAATGACCTTCCTCTTTCATTTCCTCTGTAATTGATGAGTAAATCGTTGACAGTGCATGCATAATGATTATTGCATCATCTGCTAAACCAATCCCAGGAAGGAAATCCGCTACTAAATCAACTGGCAATATAAAATAACCTAAAACACCAACGATCAACAATTTGTTTTGCTTTGGCATATCCGGGCTTTTAACTGCGCTAAATAATGTGGCTGCCCCATGCAAAGCTTTAAAACCTAATTTCAATCCACTCCCCTTCAGTTTATCGATAAATCCTTTAGGAGAATAGTGTTTTTCTTTTCCACTAACAACTTCTAATTCATATTCCTCTTTCATGGCAACCTCCAAAATAATTAATTTGAAAATAGTTTTTTACAAAGGATGGTGTCTCTTAACCTGTTAACAGAATCCATTTAATTTAAATACGAAACTACTAATTTAAAGTTTCACTTTGACTTTTTTCTTATTTTAAAATTATGTCATACATTTATACAGTCACAATATATGATGGCATTGTCTAAAAAATCCAATTACTATAGCTATCTATAGTAACTTCATATAGAAGTATACACATAAAAAATCCCCACTAGTTAAAGCAGAGCTAACTGTCCGGGGATTTTTAAACATTAAGATAACATTTGTCGTTCTTTTGGAACTGCTACCCAATGATTTGGTAGCACTTCTTTTAACACTGTGTTTGAAAGATTATATTTTTGCGTATTTAATGATTCATCTATTCCTTCATTACGCTTTTTCCTTTCGATTGCAGGATCAGGTATTGGTATCGATTTTAATAACGATTTTGTATATGGATGTTGAGGATTGGAATATAGCTCTTCACTCTCTGCTAACTCTACAATCTTCCCGCCATACATAACTGCAACACGATCACTAATATGTTTTACCATCGATAAATCGTGGGCGATAAATAAATAAGTTAGCCCTAAGCGGTGTTGCAGATCTTTTAACAAATCGACAATTTGCTTTTGAATTGACACATCCAGTGCAGATAATGGCTCATCACACACAATAAATTTCGGTTCAACAGCTAAAGCTCTAGCAATTCCAATTCGTTGACGTTGACCACCCGAAAATTCATGGGGATAACGATTTGAATGTTCCTTTTTTAACCCAACTAACTCTAACAACTCTTCAACTCGTTGTTTACGCTGTTCATTACTCTTTGCAAGACCATGGATATCTAATGCCTCACCTATAATATCCAATACTTTCTTACGTGGATTTAAAGATGAATATGGGTCTTGGAAAATAATTTGCATATGTCTTCTCATGGTTTTTAATTGCTTCTTATTTAAACGGGTAATAGGCACACCATTATATAGCACATCTCCGTCTGTCGGTTCATGCAATCTTAGAATGGTTCTTCCTGTTGTGGATTTACCAGATCCAGATTCTCCAACTAACCCTAAAGTCTCACCTGGGAAAATTTGAAAAGATAAATCATCTACTGCTTTCAAAACTTCGCCTTTCCCTAAATCAAAGTGCTTTTTCAATGATTTAATTTCAAGAAGTGGCTTTGATAAATCAAAGTCCTCATCTAATATAGGAGTTTCTTTTGATTCTTTCTTTTCATGAAGTTTTGGTAACGCATTTAACAATCGTTGTGTATAGGGATGTTTTGCATTATTGAAGATTTCTTCTGTCGTACCTTCTTCAACAATTTCTCCCTCTTTCATAACAATGACACGATCACACATTCCAGCTACTACACCTAAGTCATGTGTAATTAATATAATCGAAGTGCCGAACTTCTTTTGCATTTGCTTCATTAAGTTTAAAATTTGCGCTTGTATCGTTACATCAAGGGCAGTAGTTGGTTCATCGGCTATTAATAAGGAAGGGTTACAAGCTAAGGCCATCGCAATCATGGCTCTTTGTCGCATACCACCTGAAAATTCATGCGGATATTGCGAGTATCGCTTTTCACTATTTTTAATGCCTACTAAGTCTAATAGTTCAACCGTTTTTGAATATGCATCCTTTTTTGAAACACCTTGGTGTTTCATTAAACTTTCTGCAATCTGTTCACCAATACGAATAGTAGGATTTAAAGATGTCATAGGATCTTGGAAAATCATACTAATATGTTGCCCGCGAACTTGTTCCATTTCCTTTTCAGACTGTTCCACAAGGTTTTTTCCTTGAAAGAGTATTTGGCCTGACTTTAAGAAACTCGGTGGAGATGGTAGCAAGCGCATAATTGATCGAGCAGTCACACTTTTACCACTCCCTGATTCCCCTACTATTCCTACGGTTTCTCCCTTATTAACAAAGAAGTTTACACCTTTTACCGCTTCAAATTCGGATTCACCAGTAATAAATGAAACACGAAGGTCGTTTACTTCTAACAATCTATTATTCATAACGGATTCATCCTCTTTTAGCTATATATTAATGCTTGACTATTTAATTTATATATTCCATACTATACTATGTCGCTAGGAATAGTACAAATAATTTTTCTAATAAAGTATTATACTATAGGAAGAATACCATATCTTCTTATTTTTAGATATTAAACTGTTAACAGTTTCACTGCACAATGAATGGTAGGAAGGATGACAAATGAAGTGCATACAAAAGCCACTTTATTCAATAATACGTATCGAAAATTATCGCATGGACGTATTTATGCAATACTATTAATACTACTCGGTCTTCCAGTACATATTGTTGCCTACCTAATGTACAAAATAGGTAAAAACCAGAATTCTTATGATGAGACGTATCAAAGAATTAAGCAAGAGATTGTTTCAAAACGGACTCACCTAAAATGGAAGCAAGAGTTTCTAGAACAAGAAAAAAAGAAGGCAAGCTTCTTTAAAGAGTCTGTAATAGATTCTGAACTAGAGAAAAAGGTGAATAGTTTAGTAGAAAATAGATTAAATAAAGCCGTTGAAGAAGAAGTAAGATTACTAGGTATTGAAAAAGCTACATACCGTACATACTTCACAGAATTACTGAATAGCCAAAAGTTTTTAGTTATTTCAGCGATTCCGGGGATTTTAATGTATGCTTTGCTTCTATTATATAGTAACCCTTTCATCCGATTTATTTTTGAACGTGTTATTCAAACACTCTTTGTAATATTAGGGGTAGCTACCCTTGTATTTACAATTCTTTATATTTCACCATTAGATCCTGCTCGTAATTTACTTGGTATTGAAGCTACACCTGAACAAGTAGCGAATTTCAATCGTATTTACGGGTTAGATCAACCATATTTAGTTCAGCTTTGGAACGCACTAACTGGATTATTTACTTTTGACTTAGGAACATCTTTTGCTGGTAAGGAAAATATCATTGCTAGTATTGCAAATAAGTTCCCAGTTACATTACAAATTACGATTTTATCTTTAATAATGGCGATTGTAATTGCGATTCCAGTAGGCATCATTTCAGCAATTCGCCCTAATTCATTTTTAGATTATTCATTTATGATTATTGCGCTTATTGGATTATCTATTCCTAGCTTCTGGCAAGGGTTAATCTTTATTTTAACTTTCTCACTCGAACTTAAATGGTTCCCTGCTACTTATAATCCAGGAAACTGGTTATCGCTAGTTTTACCAATCGTAGTACTTGGTACTTCGCTTACTGCTTCTATTGCAAGGATGACTCGTTCTTCCATGTTAGAAGTCATAAATGAAGACTATATTATTACCGCAAAAGCGAAAGGTTTGAATGAAAGAAAAGTCATTTCAAAACACGCTATTCGAAATGCTATGATTCCTATCATTACTGTAATTGGACTATTGTTTGGTGGAATGTTAGGCGGTTCATCTGTAACAGAGAAGGTATTTAATATTAGTGGTATCGGTAGTTATATTGTCGATAAGCAATTTATACCTGATATACCTGCTATATTAGGTGGGGTTGTTTATATTGCAATTACAATTTCAATTGTGAACTTAATTATCGATATTTTATATGCATTCTTTGATCCGCGCATCCGCTCAAAAATGAAGGAATCCTAGGAGGGATAATGTGAAAGTCATTTCAAACATCAAACTACTTTTGAAAATTACACACGAGCATGCAAATGCACACTTTACATTAACCTTTTCTGCGGTCCTATCGCTTTTATTTTTAATCTATAGTTATGATTTTAATGCACAATCATGGAGACCTTTTGTACTTTCGTTTTTAGCTATCTATTTAGCTACAACATTGTATGTGTGGTTAATCTCTCTACTAATTAAGAAAGATCTTTCAAAAACAAGGGAGATTCAGAGGCTGACACGTTTTCTAGGTTATCCTTTGATTTTAACGATATTCGTAGGAAATATTTTCGCAAGTAGCTTTGCATTTTCATTAATTTCAAAAAATAAAACGCCAGAATATACTTTTGCTTATTATGCATTTTTAACTCAAATAAGCATCATCCTAATATCAGCGTTTAATATATTTAAACCATATGTTATTGATACGTTTCTTCTTGCAATGGGTGCATTTATCCTTTTAGCGATCATTTATGCCGTCCTAATCATTCTTTCGGCAAAATGTGTTACTTCTAGTTTTGCACCTAGATGGATGTTACCAATTGGTGTGATTTTACTCTTTACTATTTTAACCGGTAACATATTCGCATTTTTATTGGGGATCAGCTTAATTAAAAAGGCTCGAAATAAGGATAGTTCCGCTGTTGAAAAATGGCAAAAAATGTGGAGTAAAATTTTACGTAATTCCATGGCTGTCTTCGGTATGTTCTTTGTTATCTTTATGTTTTCATTATCCGTTGTCAGCCCTTGGACGTTTGACTATGAGTTTGCTACAGCAAATAATTATAGTGCTATTTTACAAACACCCACTCTCGAGTATCCATTAGGAACCGATGATTTTGGACGAGATCTATTTTCACGAATTGTATTCGGTGCTCAAATATCTCTAATTGTTGGGTTCTTTTCTACATTAATTCCTGCTGTTGTCGGAGGAACACTTGGTGCAATCTCTGGTTACTACGGGAAAAAAACAGACAACATTATCATGCGGTTGTTAGATATTTTATATGCGATTCCAGGTATTTTATTAGCAATTGCAATTATCGCAGCATTTGGAGCTAATACAGTGAATTTAATTATTGCTTTAAGTGTTGGATCCATTCCTACTTACGCACGTACAATGCGTGCTACAGTAATGCAAATATCAAACTATGATTTTGTAGAATCTGCAAGAGCTTTAGGAGCTTCCGATGGTTCGATTATTTTTAAACATATCGTTCCAAATTCACTTGCTCCAATGATTGTAAAAGCCACATTAACAATTGGTGGTGCGGTTATTTCAACTAGTAGTTTAAGCTTCCTTGGATTAGGTGTTGAACCTCATATTCCTGAATGGGGTAACATATTAAAAGTTGGAAGTGCTTATCTAGAGACTCATTCATATGTAGCAATATTCCCAGGGGTTTGTATTATGTTACTCGTACTTGCCTTCAACTTCTTCGGTGATGGTTTACGAGACGCATTAGACCCTAAAACAAACTAACTGACAGTACAGACATAGGAGGATTTATAGCAATGAAAAAATTTATTGCGCTATTATTTGTTGCAGTTTTAGCACTTGCTGGCTGTGTACAAACAAAAACAGATGTAAAAGGTGGAGACACTAACACTTCATCTGGCGAAAAAGTAACGATTGAAGTATTAGGTATGGCTTCTGGGGAACAAGATTTAAACATTCTTCGTGACCAATTAACTAAAAATGGTTTTGATGTAAAATTAAACATCCAACCAGATTATGGTTCATTCTCTGCTCAAAAAGAAGCAGGAAACTATGATGTAGCATTATCTAGCTGGACAACTGTAACAGGTAACCCAGACTACGCTGTACGCGGACTATTTAAAACTGGCGGAGACTACAGTGTTGTTAGTGATTCTAAATTAGATGAATTAATCGATAAAGCAAGTACATTAACAGGCGATGAAGCTAAAGAAGCTTATAAAGAACTTGAAGAACTACTAGTATTTGACCAAGCTTACATTGCACCACTTTATATTTCTAACAAAGCTCAAGGTATTTATTCAAAAGCAGTTAACCCTGATACAGTACGTTTATCAAAATCACGTGCTCAAACTTGGGAAGCAATTTCATTTAACGATGAGTCTTTAAATGCAACTGAAACTTTAGTATTACACCAAGCAATTAGTTCACTTACATCTCTTGACCCTATTAAAGGGAACGATGGTTCAATTAACACGTTAAACACAAATATGTATGTACGTTTAGTAAACTTAACTGATGAAGACGAAGTAGTTTCAGATGGTTCATTATCATACAATCACGTAATTGCAGATGGTAACTCAGAATATTACTTCATCTTACGCGACGATATTAACTTTGCTGCAGTAGAAAATGGTACAGCTGTTGATACTGGCGAATTAGTTTCTGCTGAAGATGTTGTATTCTCTTTAAACCGTGCAAAAGATCAAAATGCTGTTCCTGATCACCGTACTTATAGTATCCATGAAAATATTGAAACAGTTGAAGTTGTATCAGACATTGCAGAATTAGAAAATGCAAAAGTTGCTGGTTCAGATGAATCTGTTCTAGATGCATTATCAAAAGACCTTCCATCAGCAGTAACAGAAGTTGTTGCTTCAGAAGATCAAGTTGATAACGCTGCTGGGAAATACCAAGTTGTAAAAATTACAACGCCAACACCATTCCCACAAGTATTAAACTATTTAGCTCACCAATCTGGTGGTATTGTTTCTGAAAAACAAGTAACAAGCATTAACACTTATGATGTAGCAAATTATGATCCAAATACAGACATCGCTTATGGTGACCAAGCAACTGTTACTGAAGGCGGTTCATATAACAATCATTTATATGCAAGTGGTCCATACATTTTAGTACAAAAAAATGACTACGAAGCTAAATTTGTGAAAAACCCTGCTTACCGTGTAGGTACTGAATACGAACCAAAAATTACAAACATTTCAGTTCGTTTTATCAGTGATAACGATAGTGCATTATCTGCATTACGTAACGGAGAAATCCATGTTCTACAATCAGTACCAGAAACAAAAATGGATATTGTAGAATCAGATGAAAACCTAACTTTAAAACAAGCTGACAGTAACGCAGTTTCTTATTTACAATTCAACACTTCAGGTCGCGAAGTTTCAAACTCTGCTGACCTACGTAAAGCAGTTCTTTACTCAATCAACCAAGAAGAATTTATTACTTACTACCAAGGAAACAAAAAACCAGCTGTTTCAACAGTTTCACCTTTAGTTGATACTGGATTAAAACTTGAAGCAGATAGTAGCAAAGTTTCTGAATTCTTAAAAGCATATCAAGAAAGTAAATAATAAAGAAAAGCACGAGTAAGTCATTACGACATTACTCGTGCTCTTTTTATTTTACAGATTGAGCTAGTTCTTCTTTAAGTACGTTGACAGCATTATCAATACTTACTGGCTTGCCTAATTCTTGAAGTACAGCACCAATTTCTTTTACAGCTTGTTCAAGCATAGGAGCTGTTGTATTCCCCATATGACCAATACGGAATGCCTTTCCTCCTAAATGAGCCAACGCGCCAGCAACAATGATTCCTCTTTCAGAAAGTTTTGTTCGGAAGGAAACATCATCTACACCTTCAGGGTATAATAGACAACTAAGTGTAGGTGCTGCAATGTCTTCACTTGCTAATGGTGTCATACCATATGTTTTAAGTGCTACTCGAATAGCTCTTCCATATAAAATATGACGTTGTTCTCTCTTTTCAATTCCTTCATCTAATACAATTTTTAACCCTTCATTATACGCATAAATCATATTTACTGGTGGTGTAGCAAAGTATTTTGATGGATCTTTCATAACTGGTAACCAATTGTGAATATCAGCATAGTAAGCAGGAATAGTTCCTAATGCATCGCGAGCATCAAGTGCCGTTTGGTTAAATGCAATGATTGCAAGCCCTGGTGGTACACCAATCGCTTTTTGCGAACCTGTTAGAACAATATCAATTTTATAATCAGAATTGCCATAAGCTTTGCTCATGTCTTCATCTAGAGCAGCAGTTGCAACAACACCATCTAAAATGACAAGTGCTCCACTTCGTTTAATAAGTGGAACTAATTGTTCTAGGTTGGAAACAACACCTGTTGATGTATCTGCATGAGTAATTGTCACTGCTTTATATTGTGTTTCAGCTAGTTTTTGTTCAATAAGGGATAGCTCAACTTGTTTGCCCCATTCTGCTTGAAGTACATCTACTTCAATTCCAAAGGCTTTCGCTAACGGAGTAAAGCGATCGCCAAAATATCCATGGCTAATAACAAGTAGCTTTTCTCCTTTTCCTACTGTATTGACAATGGCCATTTCCATCGCCAATGTGCCTGATCCTGCAACGAGGAACACTTCCCCATCAGTTTTCAATAAGTCCTTAGTCTGTTGTAGTGCATGTTTAAATTGCTCTACAAAGCGTGGATCTGTATGACCTCTTGTCTCATTTGAAAGCGCATCGTAGATTTCATCTACTACAGGTGTTGGTCCTGGTACTAATAATAGTTCTTTATTTTTCATAATAATCTCCCCTTGCTACTAGTTGTTATACAATACTTCGACAACATATGTACTGTTTCCTTTAATAATGGTTATAAAGATACACTCCCGGATTAAATCTACCAAATAATTGTCATTTTTTGTTTAAATATATCGAGTTTTCATGCTCTTAATAAAGGCCTTACGAATTTAGACTCGTAAGACCCTTTCTTTCATCTAACTAATTTTTTTATAACCTGGTAATGTTAAGAACTCTACAAACTCGTCTTCCACAATTAAATTTTTAAATAGTTCAGCAGCCTCTTCGTATTTGCCACTTTGAAACGTCTGTTCTCCAACAGTATCTTTAATTTTAGATAGCTCTTCTTCTAATACTTCTAATACTAATTCCAAACTCACTTTACGCCCATCATCTAATATTCCTTTATCATGTCGAATCCACTGCCAAACTTGTGTACGAGAGATTTCTGCCGTCGCAGCATCTTCCATTAAATTATTGATTGGTGCTGCTCCATTTCCTCGTAACCAGGAAGCGATATATTGTACTCCGACACTTGCATTAATACGAAGACCTTCTTCTGTTATCGTCCCCTCTGGAACAGCTACAAGATCTTCTGCAGTTACTTTAACATCTTCACGTTTTTTATCAATTTGGTTAGGTGTTTTCATAACCGCATCAAATTGTTCCATTGCTACTGGTACTAATCCAGGGTGGGCTACCCAAGTACCATCATGGCCATCTGTTGCTTCACGGCGTTTATCTTCACGAACTTTCTCAAAGGCAATCTCGTTGGCGCTTTCATCGTTTTTAACCGGAATTTGCGCTGCCATTCCCCCGATTGCTGGCGCATTTCGCTTGTGACAAGTTTGAATACATAAAGATGTATATGCTCTCATAAATGGCACTGTCATAGTCACTTGACCACGATCAGGAAGGATTACGTCAGGTTGATGGCGTAAGCGTTTAATGAAACTAAAAATATAATCCCAACGCCCGCAATTTAAACCTGCTGAATGATCTTTTAATTCATATAAAATTTCATCCATTTCAAAAGCAGCAAGAATTGTTTCTATTAATACGGTTGCTCTAATTGTCCCTTGTGGAATATCTAGATAATCCTGACTATATACAAATATATCATTCCATAGTCGTGCTTCTAGATGACTCTCCAATTTTGGTAAATAGAAATATGGACCAGTTCCACGTGCAAGTGCTTCTTTCGCGTTATGGAAGAAATATAGACCGAAATCAAAGAAACTACCTGACATGGGTTCACCATTTACTAAAATATTTTTCTCAAGTAAATGTAAGCCTCTTGGACGTACTAGTAATACTGCCGTGTTTTCCTTTAAAGAGTATTGTTTTCCTGTTTCAGGTTGTGTGAATTGAATCGTTTTACTGATCGAGTCACGCATATTAATTTGTCCTGCAATCATGTTTTCCCAAGTTGGTGTTGAGGCGTCTTCAAAACACGCCATAAACATCTTCGCTCCAGAATTTAGAGCGTTTATCACCATTTTTCGGTCTACTGCAGGACCCGTAATTTCAACTCTTCGATCCTTTAAATCTTCAGGTAATGGAGCAATAGTCCAATTACCTTCACGAACAGCCTTTGTTTCTTCAAGGAAACCTAGTTTTTCACCGGCATCTAATCTTTTTTGTCGTTCCTGCCTATAATTTAACAACTCAATTCTTCGAGCATTAAACTTTTCATGAAGAGAAACGATAAATTCTAGCGCCTCAGGAGTTAGAATTTCCTTTGCATCCTCCGTGAGTTCTCCAACAATCGTTAATTTTTCGGAAATTGCTTGTTCCATATAAAAGTACCCTCCACTTATAAATGAAATATGCAAAAACAGCCTCGAGTTTCCTTAACGTAATTTGCAGTTGTCATTTCACGCGACTCGAGGCTCTAGCTTATTTTTACGAACTCACTATTATACGAACTGTTCAGTTTCTGTAGAACCAGCCATAGCTGTGGTAGATGAAGTACCACCTGAAATCGTTTGAGCTACTTCGTCAAAGTATCCAGTTCCTACTTCACGTTGATGTTTTGTTGCAGTATATCCTTTAGATTCAGCAGCAAACTCAGCTTGTTGTAACTTAGAGTAAGCAGCCATACCGTGATCTTTATAATCATGTGCTAGTTCAAACATTGAATAATTTAATGAATGGAATCCAGCTAACGTTACAAATTGGAATTTATAACCTAGCTTTGCAATTTCACGTTGGAATTCAGCAATTTCTTTATCCGAAAGTTTTGCTTTCCAGTTAAACGATGGTGAACAGTTATAAGCTAACATTTTACCAGGGAATTCCGCATGTATTCCTTCCGCAAATGCACGAGCTTCTTCAATGGAAGGTGTTGAAGTTTCACACCAGATTAAATCAGCATAAGGGGCATACGCTAATCCGCGTGCAATTGCTTGTTTAATACCCGCTTTCGTACGGAAGAAGCCTTCTGGTGTACGTTCGCCAGTAATAAATTCCGCATCACGAGGATCAATATCGCTTGTTACCATATCTGCAGCATCCGCATCTGTTCGTGCAATTAATAACGTTTCAACTCCCATTACATCCATTGCTAGACGTGCAGCTACTAAGTTTCGAACTGCATTTTGTGTTGGGAGCAATACTTTACCACCTAAGTGACCACATTTCTTTTCAGAAGCAAGTTGGTCCTCTAAATGTACACCAGCAGCTCCTGCTTCAACCATTCCTTTTACAAGTTCAAAGACGTTTAATGGTCCTCCAAATCCTGCTTCAGCATCTGCTACGATCGGAGCAAACCAATCAAATTCATCGTTTCGACCTTCTGCATGATCGATTTGATCTGCTCTTTGCAATGCTTGATTAATACGTTTTACTACTGCAGGAACAGAATTGGCTGGATATAATGATTGGTCAGGATACATTTGACCTGATAAGTTAGCATCAGCTGCCACTTGCCATCCTGACAAATAAATTGCCTTTAACCCTGCTTTTACTTGTTGTACTGCTTGATTTCCAGTTAGCGCTCCAAGAGCATTAATATAATCTTCTTCATGTAAAGATTTCCAGAGTCTAGCCGCACCACGTTTAGCTAAAGTCTGTTCTACTACAACAGAACCTTGTAATTTTACTACTTCTTCTGGATTGTACGGACGAGTAATCCCTTTCCATCTTGGATTTTCTGCCCAATCTTTTTTAATAGCCTCAATTTTTTCTTGTCTTGTTGACATGTAAAAATTCACACCTTCCCCAAATTTTCAATACACTCTATTAATATATAAAATTTTCGGAAAACTGTTCCATAACAGGTGTATTTGTTGTAAATTAATATATAACAGCATGAGTTTATTTTCATTATTTTCTGACAGAATACCTAAAATTTAGGATGAGAGTATCTTTTTTAAGGATGATTCTAAAAACTAAAGGGGAAAAGTTGAATGGAGATGAACAATTTAAAGCTTTGTAAAAATGAACTTGAACAATTTACATCGATTTTAAAAGATTGGATTCCTAAAGATGCATCGATTGCCATCGCTGTTGATCATGCATATATTTATTCTTGGAAAAGTAATCATCATTTACATTTAGAAAGTAGAAGTGATTTTGATGATGAAAGCATCGCAGCTAAAGTACTTAGAACAAGTAGAAAAATAGAGAATGCTTTGGATGATTCTCTCTTTGGAGAACCCTATCCTGTAATTGGATATCCTATTTATGTAGACGAAAAGAAAGCTGCATTAATTATTATTTTACCAACATCTTTTATTGATAAACGTAATCCCTATAAGTTTCTAACTGGCAAGCAAGATGAGTGCTGGACGCCTGTTCCAATTGATCAAATTTCTTATATCGAAAGTCTGCAAAAACGAACATGGTTTTATGCAGATAGTGAGCAATATAAATCTAATATAACGTTAAAAGAACTACAAACTAGATTGCCTAACCATTACATTCGAATTCACCGATCGTATATTTTAAACATTTATTATGTAAAAAAAATAAAAAAGGATATTTCATCAAACTTTATCGTTGTATTAAAAAATAATATCGAACTACCTGTAAGTCAGACTTACGTTAATGAATTAAGGAAGATATTTGAGTTTTAAATTGATGAACTTCTGCTTTTTATGTTAGTTGGATATAAAAAAACACCGCTGATATTTTCAGCGGTGTTTTTGGGATGCAAGCGTTTGCTTTCTTTGAACTCCTTAGTCCTCACACTTCTCGAACCTTTACTTATAATTGTTTATGCTATGTATTTAAAATCGTTTCTCAAGACGCGCCGAAACCTTCGGTTCATTATGGTAGTTGGGCATAAAAAAACACCACTGAATCATCAGCGGTGTCATTTGCGAAGCGACGTCTACTCTCACAGGGGGTGCCCCCAACTTCCATCGGCACTATCTCGAAGCGCGATGACCGGCGGATTTCTGCGTCACCTGCGTCGCTCCGGTACTCATGTACAAAGTACATTCCGTTCCTCACTCCTTGGTTCCTTGAACTCCTTGGTCCTCACACTTCTCGAACCTTTACTTATAATTGTTTATGCTATGTATTTAAAATCGTTTCTCAAGACGCGCCGAAACCTTCGGTTCATTATGGT
>NZ_OBQC01000016.1 GCF_900220965.1 Ureibacillus acetophenoni
TAAATTGTATTATCCGGTATTAGCCCCGGTTTCCCGGAGTTATCCCAAACTATAGGGCAGGTTGCCCACGTGTTACTCACCCGTCCGCCGCTAACCTTTCAAAAGCAAGCTTTTAAAAGATTCGCTCGACTTGCATGTATTAGGCACGCCGCCAGCGTTCGTCCTGAGCCAGGATCAAACTCTCCATAAAATGGTGAATTTGAGTTAAGCTCAAAATTCAAACTGGCATCAAAATTGATGTCCAAAATTTTGTTTCTACTATATAGTAGAAACGTTTAATTCATTAACGTTTTGTTGTTCAGTTTTCAAGGTTCATGTCTTTCGTCGCTAACTTAGCGACTTTTAATATTATATTATATCTTATTAGCTGTGTCAAATGTTTTTTTGAGAAACTAATAAAGACAACACAATCTAATTTAACATAATGTTTTTTCTTTTGTCAATCTCTTTTGTTACTAACATGCTGTTCGCATCAGCAACATTGACTACTATACTACCCTATCAATACAATTGCAAGGGTAAGATGAAAAGTAAATTAATTCTGACTACTTATGAGGACCTATAATAAGGTTATATGATACTAATAAATAATAGTAGAAATTAATAATTTTATAAAAACGTTATTCATTAATATATTTAAAAGAAGTGTAGATAAAGTCATTAGTTTGCCTTCATCTACACTTCTTAACTATCTCATACTATACAATTTTAAGTTGTTCTATATTACAAGAAAATAAAGTAACAAAGGAAGATTACGAATAGACCGTACATTATAGGGTGAATTTCTTTAGCTCTTCCTGCTACGATCATTGTTATTGGATAGAAGATAAATCCGATTGCTATACCAGTTGCAATAGAATAACTTAATGGCATAAAAATTAATACTAAGAACGCCGGAATTGCAATTTCAATTTTATCCCACTCGATATTTTTCAACGATGATACCATTAACGCACCCACGATGATTAATGCCGGTGCTGTAACGGCACTTGTAACTACAGCTAATACTGGTGAGAAGAATAAAGCAAGTAAAAATAAAACTCCCGTTACTACAGAGGCAAAACCTGTTCTAGCACCTGCAGCAACCCCTGCTGTCGATTCTACATATGAAGTAGTTGTTGACGTACCAAAGACTGCACCTGTTACAGTTGCTAATGAATCGGCAAGTAAAGCTTTTCCTGCTCTTGGTAACTTATTATCTTTTACTAATCCTGCTTGGCCTGCAACCGCCATTAATGTACCTGCAGTATCAAAGAAGTCTACGAATAAGAAAGTTAACACAACAACTAAGAAATCAAGATTTAATACAGTTTCTTGGAAAATCTTTAATGAATCAAAAGCATCAAAAGCTGCACCAAATGCCGGACTCATATCCGGTATTGGAGAAACGATTGCTTGAGGCAGGCTTACTAACCCAAAAATCATACCTACTACAGCAGTGACAACCATTCCATAGAAAATACCACCACTAATTTTTTTAGCCATTAAAATCGCTGTAACAAATACTCCAAATATAGCTAATAACGTTGCGCCACTAGTAACATTACCTAACCCCGTTAATGTTGCACCATCTACGATAATTCCTGCACCTTGAAGTCCAACATAAGCGATAAATAAACCAATCCCTGCACCTACAACATATTTTAATTGTGCTGGAATTGCATTAATGATTGTTTCTCGAATTCCTGTTAAAGATAAGATAATAAAAATGATCCCTGAGAATAGTACACCTGTTAACGCTGTTTGCCACGACATTCCCATTCCTAATACAACTGAAAAGGCAAAGAATGCATTTAGACCCATACCCGGTGCCAAAGCAATTGGATATCTAGCGATAATTCCCATAAATAAACTACCAACAGCAGCAGCTAATGCAGTAGCAACAAACACCGCATTATAATCCATACCAGCTTCAGAAAGCATTCCTGGATTGACCGCTAAGATATACGCCATTGATAGGAATGTAGTTAACCCACCTAAAAACTCACGACGATAATTTGTTCCAAGTTCTTCGAATTGGAAATACTTTTTCATTGTTATCCTCCGTTTGTCGTCCCAATGTCAAAAATAAAAGACATACAACCTAATTGAAAGTCGCATGCCTACATTACCTCTACTGACTCTAGATAGAAAAATAAATAAAATGAATAATTGCATCTAGAATTAATAGTCGTAGTCAAACTATTTAAGGTAGTTTGGTAGAAACTTTCGAGCCTTATTCTCGACATTATACGACGAAATATTTAATTTACGTTTAGTAATATATCATCATACTTTTCAATTTTCAATCCTATTTACGAACATTTTATAAAAAAATATAAATATAGTTCGTTAAAAGTTGTGAAATTTCAAATTTATGTCTCTTAATTTATAAAAGGGGCGTTAATTTTAAATTAACTTTATTATGCGCAAAGTCATTTTTTCTACTCTCTCTCATAAAAAGCAAAAAACCTCCGACCACTCCATATTTGAAGTAATCAAGAGGTTCACAAATTCCAGTTATTATATTATTCCCATTCAATCGTTGCTGGTGGCTTAGAAGTAATATCATACACTACGCGGTTAATGTGTTTTACTTCATTTACGAGACGTTGATATATCAATGTTTCTACAACTTAACAATATTTTCCGGTTAAATTTACAATCTATTATTAACGCTATTTTTGTAACTCAATCGTAGCACGTGAAAAGGTAATTTGGCAACGATTCCACTTAGATATAGACTAGTTAATAGTAAATTCAGACAAAAAAAGAAGGCACAATGCCCTCATCTATTAAGTACCTTTTGCTTTTGTTGTTGAAATTCTTCGTCTGTTAGTATTCCACTATTTCTTAAATCTGCTAGTTTCTTTAACTCATCAGCAGTAGAAATATTAACATTATTACTTATTACTTTTTCTTCTGATTCTTTCGAATCAATCGAATCACTTTGTTTAATTAATATACTCAGTAAACTATGCCAGTGATTAATTGAATTAATTGCATTTACATAATTTGAACTTTCTTTTTTTATTGGTAATGCCTTTCCATTAATATCTACCTTATCAGCTTTTAAAAAATTAATTATTTTAATAGGATTTTTTGTATTGTTTACAATGACCTTTAAATCAATTTTATTTATTTCTTGTTCAGATGTTTTCTTTCCACTCAATCCACCAATAACTGCTCCAGTACCACCAGCTAAAACTCCACCTATAATTGCACCACCTAATTGAGACGAACGAGATGTACTGGTAATAGTTTTACCATCTTCTATTATTTCTGATTCAAGAATATCTTTATAGTCATAGATTTCAGTTGTGTTATTTTTTGCAAAGAGAAAACAAACTTTCTTTCGCTCTTCATCTAATAATATAGTAGATTCTAAGTCATATGATTGATATTTTTGGGAAACTGTAAAATCCTTTTGTAAGTTTTGCATTGTATCTAATGTATTTTTTTTATTATTAATCTCATTTGTTTTATTTTGAGTTTCAATTTTCCCTAAATAGATACCACCCCAAATTAATCCCACTGTCACTATAATCCCAAGAATAGGCGAAACAGTAAACAACCACATAATAATAAAAAGCATAAACAATGCTAATATAAAAGCTAAGCATCCCACAATATTTCTCCACCTATCTACTTTATTTAATAGGGACATTTTACCATTAAACGTTTTACCTTAAAAGGCAAATATTACCCTTATCTATTAATAATCAATTCAAATTTTTTCAGTACCTTGAAGGTCGATCTGGTTCATTAATAAAAATTTTTTTTTAATCAGTAGAATGCCTAGACATCTATAATATTTAATTTAATAAAAAAAACACCTCAAATATTATGAGATGTTAACTAATGATTAGTTTAACGTATTTTCGTATTCCTTCACAATCTTATAAAAACTATTCTTTTTTAATTCTAGTAACTCAGCGAATTCGACACCTGTAATTTTCTTAGCTTTCCATTCTTTATAATTATTTTCTAATACTTGTCGTTGGTATTTAGTAATTGTATTTAAGTTTAATTGTGGTCTACCTAAATGCTTACCTAAATTCTTTGCTGACTCAATTCCCTCTCTTTGACGTTGCCTAATTTTTGTACGTTCTTCTTCTGCTTGCCAACTAATAACTTCAAAAACAATGTTACTAATCATAGAATGTAATCCTTCTATAGCTTCACCCTTTGAGTAGTCAATGTTAAGCGCAGGCATATCCAGTACACGAACATTAATTTTATTGTCTTTAAAATATTGCCACTCTGTTTTAATATCGTTCTGATTTCTTCCAAGTCTGTCTAGTGACTTAATTACAAGTGTATCCCCACTTTCAAGCGATTTTTTCATATATTGATAACCTATTCTATCCATGTCTTTTCCACTTGTTTTATCTTCATATATATATTTATCTTCAATACCAAATTTCTTCATTTCATCTAATTGACGTTGTAGGTTTTGGTCTTTAGTTGATACTCGAATGTAAGCGACTGTTTTCATCTCGTTTCTATCCCTCCATTTTCCCTCTCTTACATATATTGTATCATTAAAGTTTGTAAAGGTATAGTGGATATTATAAACGTTTATTAATTATTTCCATCACATTTACAAACGTAAATTAGCCCGATTTATCGTAGCTTATAATCGTATACCTTTACAATCACAATTATTTTTAAAAATAATTAGAGTACTTTACGTTTTCAATAAAAAAGAGAATCTAAATCAAATAGATTCTCTTTTCCTTATAAATCACTTTTCGGATTCTTTAGCATATACAGTTCCAACATTTACAAATTCATCAATAGCTGTATTATAATACTCCATTCCATTAAAAAATGGATTCACATTATCTTCTTCATATGATTGCTTAAAGTAAGAATAAGCATAAACCATTTTTGCAGTGCCATTCACTAAAGTTTGATACGTTTCTTTGTATCTTACTAATTCAGTGTAGTCTTGCATATTTTTAAAATAACTAAAATACTCATCTAAATTATTTATTACGATTAATAAATCCTCTCTGCCATACGTATTATCTTCATTTAGCATCCCATTTACAATCGGACTTATTGATTGTTGTACATTATTCATAATCGTATTCAAGTTTTCAATATCCTTTGCAAAGTCACTTTCTAATTTTTCTTGTTTCGAGATTTCAGTGTCATCTTTATCCTCTGATTTTTCACCAAATTTTACAGTATGAGTTAAGATACTTGTAGTCAAATCTTTATTACTAATATCCATATCATTAATATTATTTAGGTAACTCAAAAATAACATATCACTACCGTTATTTGGTTTTATTTTCTTATATCTTGTTTCTATCTCTTCAATAATTCCTTCTGATAAATTTTCATCCAACAATATTTTTTCATCTTTTGTTAGCCCATTGACCGCTTCATTATATTTAATATTGGCTACTGAAAAATCATTTTCTACAATTGCTTCTAGTATTTCTTTTGAGTCATTTGAAATTTTTTGTGTATTATCTCCACAACCACCTAATAAAAACAGACTAATAAGTGCTATCAAAATTAGTTTATTTTTTTCTTTTAGCATATACACACCTCTAATATATTAAAATTAATACAACTTTACCATATTTTGGGGTAACTAGCGATTATTACTTGTTTGAATATGATAAGTTTCAATAGATGACATTCCACTTCGAAAAATTGCTTCCTCACGGTAAATTACTACTACAGATTACGTGGATAGTAGTGCTACTCTCATTATTCACATTTCATCTAACTAAATCGGTTACTAATAGCCCCATCATAACGTGCAATTCACACGTAAAAACACCTATATAGACATAATTTCCCCAGATCATTCACGCAATAAATACTTAACATATTATGAATGCTTAACAGATAATTTTAGGTAAAATAAATAAATTTCTTAATAAAACTCCAATTTTATCAATAAAAGCCCTCACAATGATAGTAAGGGCTTAATGATTCGTGTTTGAAATTCTCGATTTGCATTATGTTTCGATACGGCTATCTTTTATGTTATATAAACTTATTGCTAATCCAAAATTTCATATGTATTCTCTGATATATTACTTCTTAAAAATAACTTCTTCATTGTTTAGCCATTGTTCCAATAAAGTTCTCATTCTCAAGCTAGGAATGTAAATATTAATGGCTTCAGGCTCTTGTTTTCTTATTGCACTTCTCCAAATCCATTGTAGCAAATTACTTAAAGCTAATAAATCTTCATTTACTTTAACACCAGCATCTTCGAAAAATTGTTTTTCAAAAGGTTGCATATATAAATTATAAACAAATGCTAAATTATGTGTATCTTGATAATCGTTTGTGGCTCTTGTAGTCCATGAAATAAATCCTTTAGTGTATCCTTTACCCTTGAGTTTACCAGCAAAAGCTTTCTTTGTTGTCCAGAGATTATCTATAGATTTACCGCAAGTTCTAAAATAATTATAAAGATTCTTCTTTAATTGAATTATCATTTCATCACTTGCACACATTAGCCATGTTGCAGATAATTCGTGCCCTTTTACTTTTCCACCAGATACATAATTACTATTCATTTTTCCATCATAAATATTTATTAAGTATTTATATTTTCTTCTACCTTCTAAGTAAGGGTTATAGTTAACTAAGCAGTATACATCTCCAAATTTTTCAACACTCTTGTATTTATAATCAATATTAAATAAATCATAATAGTATCTTTGTATTTGCCCATCAAATAAATATGTAAGTATGTATGTTTCTTCGAATAAATCGAATGTTTTTGCAGGAAATGTCCAAAACATCATTATATCCCTGTGTAAATAAATATTTCCTTGTTGTGCATGGTATTTGATATTCGCATATCGACCATCGAAGACCCCACTATAACCTTCATCCAGCCAAATTACTTTTCTATCTTTTACTTCAATTTTGTTAGCTTTCTTTAGTAATTCAATGTCTTGCCTCGTTACCTTTTCCACCTTTTCAATAACATTTGCAACTTCGTCTAAAATTAATATGTATCCTGCATCCCTTATCAGTTCCATAACTTCCTCATCAAACTTACTAAATAATGCGTGTGTCGTTACTATACTTTCACCACTTGCAAGTAATTCTTTAAAATGTTTTAGCTTTGTTCCTTTACCAAGCTTAGCATCTGGTTCAACCAAAAATGGACAACCTACTAAAATGTTATTTTGTATTTCATTTAAATAAGGAGAAACATATAAAAATCTTTTATTTTTTTGATGGCGGTTCATGTACTCCTTCGCCCATGATGTTTTACCACTACCCATAATTGAATCAATAACAGTTACTTTTGCCAAATTTAATCTTCCTTTTCATTTCATATTTTTTTATTTCTAGCACCTTTAACACAACTCTAGTTTTACTTACTCCATTTTCTGAGTGTGAAAAGTGCAAAAAACAATTACAAACCCTTTCATACCAACGATTTTAGGCTTTACCCCTTAAAAAAGATTTTATAAAAGTGCATCATAAAATCCCTTTAACTATGTACTTTTTATCACCATCCTTTGGAAAACTATCGTTTTCCAAAGCCTAGCCGAAAAAGTACCAAAACGGCTCGATTAACACTAGATTCCTATTTCACCTCTTTACAATCAATTTCATGAGAAAAATAAAAAACACAAAATAACCTCGTTAATTTAGAGGTTCATTTGTGTTTAGGTTGCTTTATTCTAATGTTTAATTTTATTATTAGTGTTTTGGTCACCTTCATGTGACTATGCTTATAGTATATCATAAATTCTTGTATATATCAAAAAAACATCGTACGATACTATTGCTTTTTTATAAAATATATGTTATTAAACAACATTTTATTGTAATGCTAATATTTACTTTTAAACAACTTTATTTCATTTAATGGACTGTACATTTTTCCAATAGTTAAAATATCCTCTTGTTCTAGCCCTCTAAGATATTTAGAAGTTATTTGAGTATCATAATGTCCCATCAAGCGACTAAGACTATAAACATCAATTCCATTTTTCAATGATTTTTGAGCGTAATAATGCCGACAATCATGTGGTGAACATCTCACTTCTTTTCTTACTTTTGCATTCCCACAATGCTCTTTCAAAATCTTATTAATACGTGAACGATGTAACTTTCGTGCTGATTGGTCTAGGAAATAGTAATCTTCTATATCCTCTTTATTTTTATGTTTAAAGCGTTCTATTTTCAAACTTTCAAACTTCCTCATGTAACGTCTCATTAGTTTTGTAATGTGTACTAGACGCTGTTTACTACCTTTTCCATGAATTAAAATGTGTTTAGTTGAAATATCGATTTCTTTTATATTACATAGTTCACTTACACGTATGCCTGTTTCTAATAAAAAAATTAAAATTAATTTATCCCTAACATTTGAATACGTTTCTTCTTTTACATCATTAATAATCCGCGCAACTTCATCATCATTGAAAGTGACGATAACTGTATTATCTTCTTTTAGATTCTTAATCCGTTTCATTGGACTATCATCTTCATCTAAAAATTCTTCCTCAATTAAATACTGAAAGAAAACTTTCAAAGTAGCTAAATAATTGTTAATTGTGCGATTGTTTTCATTACTTTGTTCTTGTTTATATTTAATGTACTGCTTAATGTGAATAGACTTAATGTCCTCTACATCTTCAATCTTTAAATCATTTATCATAAAAAGATTAAAGCGATTTAACCGAAACATACATTGATAAATATAATCTTTCTTTCTGCCTTGAATTTCTTGATTTAACTTAAACTCTTCAATCATTTCAACTATTTTAGTCATAATAAAACTCCCTTTCATTTACTAAATAGCGTAAATAAAAGAGAGTAAATTTTTGAAACTCAATCGTTGTAGGTGAACACTTCTATATCATCATAAAACACGTTTAAACGCTTGATATAACTGTTTTTAGAATGATTCTGATAAATAGGTCATTCCCATTCAATCGTTGCTGGTGGCTTAGAAGTAATATCATACACTACGCGGTTAATGTGTTTTACTTCATTTACGAGACGAACGGAGATTTTTTCTAGCACTTCCCAAGGGATACGTGCCCAATCGGAAGTCATACCATCGATTGAAGTGACTGCACGGATTCCGATTGTATAATCATACGTACGCGCATCACCCATAACACCAACAGAACGAATGTCAGGTAGTACAGCGAAATATTGCCAAATATCGCGTTCTAGACCAGCGTTTTTAATCTCTTCACGTAAAATATAGTCCGCTTCACGAACGATCTCTAATTTTTCTTCAGTTACTTCACCAAGTACACGAATTCCAAGACCTGGGCCTGGGAACGGTTGGCGCCAAACGATTTCTTCTGGAAGACCAAGCTCTAATCCTAAAGCACGAACTTCATCTTTAAATAATGTTTTTAATGGTTCGATTAACTCGAATTTCATATCTTCTGGAAGTCCACCAACGTTATGGTGAGATTTAATTGTTTGAGCTGTTGCTGTACCAGATTCAATAATATCTGTATAAAGAGTTCCTTGAGCAAGGAAATCCATATTTTCTAATTTCGATGATTCTTCATCAAATACGTAAATAAATTCATTACCAATAATTTTACGTTTTTGCTCTGGATCTGAAACGCCTTTTAGCTTATTCATGAAACGTTCACGTGCATCAATTTTGATCACTTTCATATTGAAGCCTTCTGTGAAAGTTTTCATCACTTGTTCAACTTCACCTTTACGGTTTAAGTTATGGTCAACAAACATACAAGTTAGTTGATCGCCAATTGCTTTATGGATTAATACCGCAACTACCGAAGAATCAACACCGCCTGATAATGCACAGAGTACATTTTTATCGCCAACTTGATCACGAATTTTCGCGATTTCGATTTCGATAAAGTTTGCCATTGACCAGTCGCCTTTCGCTTCACAAACGTTGAATACGAAATTACGTAATAAATCGTTTCCATGAACAGAGTGACGTACTTCTGGGTGGAATTGGACAGCATATAATTTACGTGATGCGTCTGCCATTGCTGCAATATGACAAGAAGGACTCGTTGCAATGACTTCAAAGCCGGTTGGTACTTCTGTTACATGGTCGCCATGGGACATCCATACAATTTGCTCTTTTGGTAAATTACCGAAGAGCTTGTTTTCAGTCGCTACTGTTAACTCAGCTTTACCGTATTCACGTTTTGCCGCAGATTCAACTTTACCACCTTGTGTGTGCGCAATAAGCTGCATGCCGTAGCAAATACCCAAAATCGGTAAACCTAAATTAAAAATAGCTGGGTCTACTTTAAATGCGTTGTCATCATAAACTGAGTTTGGTCCACCGGAGAAAATAATTCCTACCGCGTTCATTTCTTTAATTTCTTCCGCTGTAATTGTGTGCGGATGCAATTCTGAGAATACGCCAAATTCACGAATACGACGAGTAATCAATTGATTGAACTGGCTACCGAAATCAAGTACGACGATTTTTTCTTGCTCTTTTAATAAGGGAGTTACCATGATTTACACCTCTTCTAGTTTTTTTATATATTTTTATAATCACAAAAAGGATGTGTCTATATTATTTTTTTAGACACACCCTTCAAGGGAAAGAGGGTGAAATATTTATTCAAACACGACTGAAATACCGTTGCATAGATATTCTCGTGCTTTGGATAAATGATTTTACCTCCTCTTTTAACATTTATTAATTAGTATGGTTGTATTTCTAGGTTATAAAGATTTTTCAAGAGATTATTTTAGTAATGAAAGGTGCACCCGCCACTTCGCTTTTGGTGAAAAGAAAATCCTAGCTAACGAAAGTTGACTAAAGCTGTGCAGTTACTCCCCGAAATTAGGTGAGCGTTTACTCCCATTCGATTGTGCCGCCTGGTTTTGGTGATAGGTCATAGCACACTCGGTTTACGTTTTTCACTTCATTAATGATTCGGTCTGTAATTTTTAATAAAATTGGCCAATCAATTTGCTCAACAGAAGCTGTCATTGCATCAATAGTATTTACCGCACGGATAATTACTGGATATTCATACGTACGCTCGTTGTTACGTACACCTACTGATTTAAAATTCGGTACAACTGTGAAGTATTGCCATACTGTTTTATCTAAACCAGCTTTTGCGAATTCTTCACGTAAAATTGCATCTGATTCACGTACTGCTTCAAGACGATCTAATTCGATCTCACCTAAGCAACGTACTCCAAGACCTGGGCCTGGGAACGGTTGACGATATACCATGTCATGGGGTAAACCAAGCTCAACCCCACAAGCACGTACTTCGTCTTTAAATAATTGGAATAAAGGCTCCACTAATTCGAATTGTAAATCCTCCGGTAAACCGCCTACGTTATGGTGGGATTTTACAACTTTGTGAGTTTTCGTACCAGATTCTACAATATCAGGATAAATTGTTCCTTGCGCTAAGAAATCAATTCCTTCAAGCTTACGCGCTTCTTCTTCAAATACACGAATAAACTCGTTACCGATGATTTTACGTTTTTCTTCTGGGTCACTTACACCTTTTAATTTACCTAAGAAGCGCTCGCTCGCATCAACATAAATAAGGTTTTCTTCTAAGTCTTTTTCAAACATTTCGATAACGCCTTCAGACTCGTTTTTACGCATTAAGCCATGGTTTACATGTACGCAAACTAGTTGCTTACCAATTGCTTTAATTAGTAATGCTGCTACAACTGAAGAGTCAACTCCGCCAGAAAGTGCTAATAGTACCTTTTTGTCACCGATTTGCTCGCGTACTTTCGCTACTTGATCTTCTATAAAGTTTTTCACGTTCCAGTTTGCTTCTGCTTTACACGTATCGAACACAAATTCTTTTAATAAAGCTTTCGTTTCTTCTTCTGAAGTAGGCCAAGCTGGGAAAGTTTTTGAAGCTTTCGTAGAAGGATGTTCCACACTGATAACAGGAATTTCCAAATCGTAAATTTCATCTAATACGTCGATTGCTTCGCCATCTACAATATTATTTTTACCACCGTTTAGAATAATCCCTTTTACTGTTTTTAAATTATGAATATCTTGCGCAGTAATGTCATGAGGATGAATTTCACTATATACCCCTAAATCTCGAATCCAACGAGCAATTGTTGTATTATCACTGCTACCTAAATCTAATACTAAAATATTATCCTGCTTCACCTGATGCAACCTCCTAGTAATGTTAAATTCACTAATGTTCGGTTTTATACCTTTTCAAATGATTCATATAGGGTACCTAAAATACGAAAAACGCATAGAAAAACCTAATTACAATAGCTTTTCTACGCGTCCTCCTCATCATATATACGCAGGCAGACGTGTCCAAAAGGTACACGCCTACCTGCCGTCATAGATAAGTTGTTTAAGGTAACTTAGTAGAAACATCCGAACCATATTATCGGACTTATATGAAGGCATCCGTTCATATTATTTTCTCTAAATTTTACTCCTACTGTTACCTAAAATCAACTGCTACTACGATTGATTAAATATTCCCAACTTTCTTTCAGTTTGTTAAAGTCAATGTTTTCATCATGTTTACCATATATATATTGTTCATAAACATGAGTAATCTTAGACATCTCATTTGTACCAAAAGTGCTATCAATCTCTTTCGCGAAAGAATGTAGTGTTTGGTCATTTTTTCGTTTGTAACCTCTAAATTCAAGCACCTTTAACAATTGTGTATACATCGTTTCGAACGATGCTTCGTTCATTGTCTTTCTTCGATTCAGTTGTACATACAATTTTGGCAACCATTTTTTACGAGTAATTAATAAAATTATACCCGCAAATAAAATTGAAAGATTAATAATTACAAAGAAAATGTGATTTCGGTTAATGAGATCCACTAGGTTAGCGAAGAAGTTTTTATCATTTCTATTAGAAGTTGGTTGCTGCTCTCTATCTCTTTCCAATTCTTCCACAGTTTGTTGTTGTTCTTCTTCAAGAACTAATTCTTCTTCACGATCACTTGTTTCAATATCAAACTCAATAGAACGCATATTTGAAAATCCTACAGTAGGCTCAAAGTTTACCCAGCCAACGTTTGGAATATAAGCTTCGACCCAAGAATGGGCATTATTATTTGTTACTTCGTAAGTTCTAATAGATCCATTCGTGTCGACAATCTCTCCACCCATAAAGCCTTTTACCCATCGAGCTGGAATACCTTGCGAACGTAGCATGACTACCATCGAAGTAGAGAAGTTATCACAATATCCCATTTTTGTTTCAAACAAAAATTGGTCAACATAATCTTGATCTGCAGTAGGAATTGCTACGTTATCAGTCTCGTATTTATAGCCATTTCTAGAAAAATAACTTTCTATCGCCCTTGCTTTTTGATAAGGGGTTGTAGCACCTTTTACAATGTCATTTGCTAAATCAACTACACGATCAGGTAACGTATCCGGAAGTTGTAGATAAGGTTCAAAAGCAACCGGGTCAATAGGCACTGTTGGCTCACTCTGTAAATCACTATATAAATAAGTCGGCTTACTATATACAACACTATATCTATCTAATTTTAATATTTTATCATCACCATAAGGGTAAATTTTCTCGGTGTTGGTATTCATTATCAAACCGAGTTCAGAGTATTCACTATTATAATCAGGGTCTAATTCAACTCTCTTCATACCATAAGGTTGCATGATAAAATCAAACGGATTAATTTGTGTAATTTCTGCAATTTTTGCATTTTCCTCAGGCCCTGTTGGTAACGAATAATTTATGTCCTCACTCACATTGAAGTAGGCGGACTCATTCGGTATATTGGCGGATTGTTCCCAACCTTTTGATGTATAAAAGTCTTTTGTTTCTACTCGCCAATACTGCTTAGCATCTGCCTGTGCTAAAAACACAACTGTATCATCGGCAACAAACGCTCCACCGAGTCTACTATCATTCGTTCCATAGCCAACCTTGGAGACACTATTTCCACCTTCAACTCCATCCCCTTGCCCAGTTGCCGCTTTAATAAATGGTACTGGGTCTGGCCACTGGGGATCTGATTTCGGTAAAACAATACCTACTACACTCACTAATCCTATTAAGAGAATTGCAGGCATAACTAGATTGAAGTATTTGTACCAATGTACGGTAATACCCGATTGTATAATTATATTTTTTACATATAAAAACACTGTCATTAAAAGTCCCAGTATCACAACCTTCACCATTGCATAGGTACCATCATATTCTGTAAAAGTATCTAATGTAGCAATGAAGAAAATCGTTAGTATAAGGAAATAAAAAATTGTTCTTCTTACAGTAATCCAATAATGAATTAAATAAATTAACATCCAAATTAAAACAAAGAATAAAAACGTTCGGAAAGGATCCGTTATTTCAAGCCATCTTCCACTAATGACAACTACTAGATTATATTGCATCTCAGAAAGTAAAAAGGAGAAGCCATCAGAAGTTAAAAATGAGAGATCCTTATAAACCTTTGCTATAAACCAACCAATATAAGTTATTTTTACAATCCACGAAATAATGAAGTGAACATTAAATAGGCTAATCGTTAAACATATTCCGATAAATATTAAAATTAATCCCATATGACCTGTTTTTGTCAGTTCTAAAATGGGAATTAACCATTCTTGTAATATTAAAAAAACAACAAGATAATATAGACCGAGTTCAGTATAATGAAATGATTTTACTTTCACGGCTTTGACACCTCCGTGAATGCATTTTTAAAATGTTCTCTTGATAGTGAAATAACTTTTACATTTGGATAATTTCTTTTCGTCATCCCACCCCCATCATTTAATACAAAGCAGATTGCCCCACGCATTAAGCTCGTGCTGTTCATGAAGAAATGCGATAGTTCATCTGTAAAATTACCTGTAATAAATATGAAGGTAGAAGAATTTAAACTTTTTAATTCTTTTGTAAGTATAGAATAGATGGATTCGTTGGCATCTGGCATAACAGTAGCTAAATGCTTCAACACTTTTTGAAATTGACTTTGGGTTTTTACATTCGGGAAATAGCTCCTCGTATTACCATACGACAAAAATGAAATATCCCCTTGGTTTTTAACAACTGTACGAAGGATGGATGCGGACAAGTCCACTACCTCTTCGAAATTGTAAAGCTGTGTACGATCGATACAAAGGAAAATATGCTGAGTTGTTCTATCTTCAAACTCCTTTGTTCGAAGGGTTTCATTTTTAGCAAACGATTTCCAATGTATCCAAGAGAATCGGTCTCCAGCTTGGTAATCTCTTACACCTGTAACCATACTAGTATCTTTTACAATTGGTACAACCGATGCAATTCCACCTTGATCGTACTGCATTTGTACTTGTTGATATCGTAATTCCGTAATTTTCGGATAGACGATAAAACTTTGAGTGTCATTTACTACCTTTTTTCGTGTTGCCCATCCGAAAAAGTCTGATACTGTAAATTCTAACCCTTGAAACGTAAATTGCCCTCTATTTAAATTTCTTAATTCATACGTCCATTCAAAATTCCTTTTCCAGCCCACAAAGAAAATGTTGCTTACGTTGCCATTTGCTTTATCTGAAAATTGCTTATCAAGGTCAATTTCACGCACTGTTAATAAAAGAAGCGGCAACCAAGTTTTATTTTGAAAGCGGACAGAAATACGAGCTGTATCTCCTCTTTCAACAACAGAGGGATTAATTTCTCTATGAACATTATGAATATTAATAGGTACAAGAAATAGTAAGAAAGAGTACAGTAAAAATGGTATTAATGAATAAAAGAGAAACCAGCTAACGAATCCGCCTTGAAACATTGCATAGCTAAAGGTGACAACCATTAACAATAGTATGAGGATTAGACTACCTATTTTTTTGAAGACAGGTTTTACCTTTGTCATTTCTCAGCGTACCTTTTTATAGGAACTATTGCTTTGTTGATGATACGGTTTAATATTGCCTCTTGAGTAATCCCCTCATATCTTGCTTCTGGTCTTAAAATGATTCTGTGTGCAAAAACATACGGTGCTAAATATTGAACATCATCTGGTATTACATAATCGCGGTTTTGCATTTTTGCGAATGCTTGAGAAGCTTTCATAAGTGCGATTGAAGCACGAGGACTTACACCTAGATATACCTCACTCACTTTTCTAGTTGCTCTTGCAATCTGTACAATATACGCTTTTATAGAATCCTCTACATAAATATTTTTCACTTCTTCTTGAAGCTCTAATAATTCTTCTAGAGAAATAACCGAATCTAATGTACCGATTGGTTGATTATGTTCCGCACGTCTAAGTACTTCTACTTCTTCTTGTGGAGACGGATAACCCATTCGAATTTTCAGCATAAATCGATCTAACTGGGCCTCTGGTAATGGATATGTTCCTTCATATTCAATTGGATTTTGTGTTGCCATAACAAAAAACGGTTTTGGAATATGAATCGTTTGACCATCGATTGAAATCGATGCCTCTTCCATACTTTCTAATAATGCGGATTGTGTTTTAGGAGAAGTTCGATTGATTTCGTCAGCTAATACAATATTTCCTAAAATTGGACCTGGTCTAAATTCAAACTGTAATGTTTTCGGATTATATATTGAAACACCTATTACATCTGAAGGTAGTAAATCTGGTGTAAATTGAATACGTTTAAACTCCGCGCCAACGGATTTTGCTAGAGAACGAACCATCATAGTTTTACCAACACCAGGGACATCTTCAAGTAAAACATGCCCACCTGCTAACATCGCAACAACACTTAATTGCGCAACTTCTCGTTTACCAATCATTACTTTTTCTATATTACTAATTATTGATTCAATTTTTTGATGCATTTTCCAAACCTCCCAAGCAATCCCCAACAGTAGTCAGAATTTACAAAAAATATATTTAAAGCATAACGAAAACCTTGTTTGAAAACAACTAATTCATTTTAGTTTAATGTATTTTTACAATATGTAACAAACAGTATATATTCTTAAACTTATCTATATATGTAAAACTTATACAATATAATAAAAAAAGCCTGCATCATTTTTGATACAGACTTATTATTAAATTAGTAATTTAAATGGACGAACGATAAGTGCTTATTTGAGACTTCTTCGATACATGTTTTATTTTTGATGTCTTTTTTAATAGGTAATTATGAAGCTCAGCCATTGAATTGGCGTCACTTTGAACCCCTTTTACAAAAATAGCTTTTCTATTATTTCTTATCAATCTCATTGGAGCATCTGTTTTTTGAGGTGCATTTCCCTGCTTTTCCTTACCGTTTTGATGTTGAGTGGACTTTTCTCTCTTTTCTTCCCCTTCATCCAGCAATCGGAAGACGCGCTCATTTGTTTGTAAATATTGTCTGGAATTGCGGAAAACACTACTAGTTATACCTTGTATACGTGAAGTCCTCATGGTGCACTTACCCCCTTCCAATATAAATACAATATAGAATCTCTACCTTTAGTATCGGAGATAATTGGTAAAAGTAAAGAAAACCAGACTAAATTTACCTCGTCTGGTTTCCATTTCTCGTTTTCTTTATTTCCAAAAGTCATCAAAAACTGTTATCGGTAAATGGCGCTTATGCTGCGATCTTATATAATGACCCTCAATCACTTTACGTGATTCTTCTGGAACTTCTTTACCTTCTAAATAATCATCAATAACTTCATAAGTTACACCTAAAGCTGTTTCATCAGGAAGTGCAGGTCGTTCTTCTTCTAAATCAGCTGTTGGCGTTTTTAAGAAAAGATGCTCTGGACAACCTAAGTGAGCTAATAGCTGTCTACCTTGGCGTTTATTTAGTCTGAAAATCGGAGTTATATCGACTCCACCATCACCAAACTTTGTATAAAAACCTGTAACTGCTTCAGCAGCATGGTCTGTTCCTACAACAACTGCATTATTCATTGCAGCGATTGAATATTGAACTTTCATACGTTCGCGCGCTTTTTCGTTTCCTTTAGCATAATCACTTAATTCTATGCCAGCCTCTTTTAAAGATTTAACACTTGCATCAACTGCCGGTTTAATATCCACTGTAATTATTTTAGTAGGTCTTATAAATTGAATGGCATCTTGTGCATCTTGTTCATCTGCTTGTACACCGTAGGGAAGTCTTACTGCAAAATTCGTATATGTTTCTTCTCCTACTTCTTCATTTAACTCATCCACTGCAATTTGTACTAATTTACCTACTAACGTAGAATCTTGTCCACCACTAATAGCAATAACAAAACCTTTTAAAAATGAATGCTTTTTAGCGTATTCTTTTAAAAGATCTACGGATTTACGTACTTCATCTTCTGGATCTATTTTTGGTAGTACTTTTAATTCTTCAATGATTTTACTTTGCAAGTTCATGAGGCATTATTCCTCCTTACATATTTTCCATGTTTTGAACCATTTCGCGCACTTCTTGAATATTTCTCATTTTGTTATCCCAACATTTTTGGCTTAAGTCTACAGGATATTCTTCTGGATTTAGTGAGCGTTTGTACTCATCCCATAATTGGTCTAATCGTTCAAATGCATATTTTTGCATCTCCATAACAGAAGGACTACTGTATACAACTTCACCTTGATCAATTACTTTTTGATGTAAGTTTTGCGCTTCAAAATTTGTAACAAATTTTGAGATAAATGTATGGACTGGATGGAACATTTTAATTCGTTCTTCTGAGCTAGGGTCTTCATCTGCCATTACGATATAATCGCCTTCTGCTTTGCCGTTTGCTTTATTAATGATACGATATAAACTTTTTAAACCAGGTGTTGATACTTTTTCAGCATTTGCTGTTATTTTAATTGTATCTTCCATTTCACCGAACTCGTTTTCGATAGATACGATTTTGTATACAGCACCTAGAGCTGGTTGGTCGTATGCTGTAATTAACTTCGTACCAATTCCCCAAGAGTCAACTTTTGCGCCCTGTGCTTTTAAGTTTAATATCGTGTACTCATCTAGATCGTTTGAAACGATAATTTTAGCATCTTTGAATCCTGCTTCATCTAACATTTTGCGTGCTTCTTTTGATAGGAAGGAAATATCACCACTATCTAATCTTATTCCTATAAAGTTAATTTTATCGCCCAATTCTTTTGCAACTCGAATAGCATTAGGAACACCTGATTTTAAAGTATTGTAAGTATCAACTAAAAAGACACAATCTTTATGTCTTGCTGCATAAGAATGGAATGCTTCATACTCACTCTTATAAGCTTGAACCATTGCATGTGCATGAGTTCCAGATACCGGAATATTAAATAACTTACCTGCTCTTACATTCGATGTTGAATTAAATCCACCGATAATTGCAGCACGTGCACCCCAGATTGCAGCATCCATTTCTTGTGCTCTTCTTGACCCAAATTCAGCAGCTACATCGTTTGGAATTATATTTTTAATACGGCTTGCTTTTGTTGCTATAAGTGTTTGGTAATTTACAATATTTAAAAGGGCTGTCTCAATAAGTTGAGCTTCAGCTAAAGTTGCTTCAATTCGAACTAATGGCTCGTTTGCAAATACTATTTCGCCTTCAACTACTGAATACATTGAACCTGTAAAACGAACCGTCTTTAAATATTCAATATAGTCATCTTGATATCCTAGCTGTTTCAAATATTCGATATCTGATTTGCTAAATCGGAAGTTCTTTAAATAATCTAACATGCGCTCTAATCCAGCAAAAACTGCGTAGCCATTTCCGAATGGTAATTTACGGAAATACAACTCAAAGATCGCCTTACGATTATGAATTCCATCAGCCCAATAACTTTCTGCCATATTTATTTGGTATAAATCTGTGTGTAAAGATAAGCTATCGTCTGGGTAATTTGTTTTCATAAGAAGTCCCTTCTTCCAATTTCATAATTAGTCATAGTATACACTATTTGTAAAATGTAGAGTAAAAATCAGTTATTCTAATAATTAAGCTCATACTAATTTTATATTAGACTGTCTATTTTTTGTTTAATAAATGCTTATACACTAAAAATTTCAATTGAAACGGAGACTTACCCATATGGACAATCTAGAAACTTCAATACAATTTCAAAATGTTAGTTACCAAAGAAATGAAACAATAATTCTCAATAACGTGTCAGGAGATATATATAAAGGAAAAATTACCGCGCTTGTCGGACCTTCGGGTGCAGGCAAAACAACGTTACTAAAATTATGTAATGGATTAATCTCACCTACAAACGGTGACATTTTAGTTGAACATAAACATATCACCGATTTTGAACCCACATCTCTAAGACGACAAGTTGGTATTGTCTTACAAAACGCACCCATAATTCGTGGATCTGTATTTGAAAATTTAGCGCTACCTCTCAAGTTACAAAAAAAGAATTTATCCAAAGATGAAGCAACAGCAATGTTAACTACCGTCGGACTAGAGGATAGCTTCCTAAATAGAGATGCCTCTGATCTATCTGGTGGACAAAAACAAAAGCTGGCTATAGCCCGTACATTAATTAATCGACCTAAAATATTATTAATGGATGAAATCACTTCAGCACTCGATCCAATTTCCACAAACGAAATTGAACAGCTCATCGTTAATATAAAAGAAAAATATGGGGTAACTATTGTTTGGATTACTCATAATATCGAACAAGCTAAGGAACTTGGAGATTTCATATGGGTAATGATGAAGGGTCAATTAATAGAAAGTGGAGATCATTCAATTTTTAGCAGTACAAGAAATATTAAAGTACAACAATTTTTTGAAGGGAAAATTTAATATGACATATACATCTTTGGCATTAACACTCATCTTTGTATTAATCCCGCTTATTTTATCTAGAACATTACAATTAGGCCTTGAAAAAGACACGATTTTTGCAACAGTACGTTCCATTATTCAACTTTTAGCAGTAGGTTATGTATTAAAATTTGTCTTTGATTCAGATAGCTACATATACATTTTCTTAATGATTGCCTTGATGATTGTTGCTGCTACTTTAAATGCAAGAAAAAAAGGGAAAACAATCAGAGGTATTACATGGAAAATAGCAACGACTTTAATTATTGTTGAAGTAGTGACACAAAGTATTTTACTTGGATTAAATATCGTTCCAGCTACGGCTCAATATATAATCCCTATTAGCGGAATGTTAATCGGTAATTCTATGGTTCTTTCAATTTTGTTTTTAAATCGTTTTACCGCAGAAATCGAATCAAATAAAGATTCTATTGAATTGATACTTTCACTAGGTGGTACTCCAAAACAAGCAGTTCATACTCAGCTTATTAATGCAATTAAAGCAAGTATGATTCCAACAATTGAAAGCCAGAAAACGATTGGTCTTGTACAACTACCAGGGATGATGAGTGGACAAATTATCGGAGGAGCCGATCCCGTTGTCGCAGTTCAATTTCAAATATTAATCATTTTTGCACTGTTAACGACTGCAGCACTGTCTAGTATCTTAGTCGGCTTTTTATCGTACCCAACCTTATTTAATGAAAGAATTCAATTTTTAGAAGCTAATAATCAGAAGATTTAAACTATTAATAATTTTAAACTAGAATTTTCTAACTATGTTATAATTTTTAGAAAAAAGAAGGAGTTAATATATATGCCATTGCTTAGAGACTTTTTCATTCAATTATCTGAAAATCAATTATTAAACAACGCTGCACAAAAATATGGTCTTAAATTAGGAGCACAAAGTGTAGTGGCTGGAACGAATATTGAAGAAGCTATCGAAAGTATGAAGGAATTAAACCGACTAGGCATTTCTTGTACTGTTGATAATTTAGGTGAATTCGTATATGAAAAATCAGAAGCTATTAAAGCAAAAGATGAAATTTTAGCAGTAATTGAAGCGATTCACGAAAATGGTATAGATTCTCACATTTCAGTTAAACCATCTCAAGTAGGTTTAGATATCGACTATGACTTTTGTTATGATAACTTAATGGAGATAGTTGGAAAAGCTCATCAATACAATATGCATGTAAATTTCGATCAAGAAACATACGATCGCCTTCAACCAACCTTTGAATTAATGGAAAAAATTTCAGAAACATACGACAACATAGGAACTGTGATCCAAGCATATTTCTTTAACGCGAAAGAAAACATTGAAAAATATAAAGACTATCGTTTACGTCTTGTTAAAGGAGCTTATAAAGAATCTGCAGAAGTTGCTTATCAAGATAAGCTCGATATCGATTTGAATTTCATTGAACTAATTGAATATCATCTATTGCACGGTAAATTCACATCAATCGCTACTCATGATCATAACGTTATTAACCACGTTAAACAGTTTGTAAAAGATCATAATATCTCTAAGGATAAATTTGAATTCCAAATGCTTTATGGATTCCGTAAAGAAATGCAATTAGAACTTGCAAAAGAAGGTTATAACTTCTGTACTTATGTACCTTTTGGTAGTGACTGGTATGGCTATTTCATGCGTCGCCTAGCAGAACGTCCACAAAATATTAATCTAGTAACTAAACAAGTATTTAATAAGAAAACAAATACAGTTCTTGGAGTGGCAGCTGCTGCTTTCATCTTAGGACGTTTAACTAAAAGAAATAAATAAAATATGAAATAATAAATAGGCTAACAATCTGCTAGATTGATAGCCTATTTTAGTTACAAATTATTTATTCCAACCTTTTTCTTTAAAACGGGAAATGGCCTCAATACGATTTCCAACACCTAATTTATCTAATATCGTTGAAATGTAATTGCGGACAGTTCCCTGAGACAAAAACAATTCAGAAGCAATCTCCTTTGTTGTTTTGCCCTCAGCCACCAGTTCTAGCACTTGACTTTCACGGTCAGTCAACGGGTTTTCACTTTCATCTTCATATACAAAATCCACTAATTCCGGTGCAAAAATTCTTTTTCCATCAATAATCGTTCGAATCGATTGGACTAACTCTTCAATAGGACTATCCTTCAGTAAATAACCTCTAACTCCCGCTTTACGTGCTCTTTCAAAATAACCAGGTCGTGCAAACGTAGTTAGAATGATAATCTTACAATCACTTTGAATAGAATGTAAATGTTCTGCCGCATCTAAACCAGTTTTCAAAGGCATTTCAATATCCATAATACAAATATCTGGTTGTAGTTGTTCAACAAGTTTAATGGCTTCTTCACCATTTTTTGCAAGCCCTACTACTTCCATGTCTTCTTCCATATTAAGCAGTGATTTCATCGCTCCTAAGAGCATTCCTTGATCCTCAGCTATAACAATTCGAATCAAATCATTCACTCCTCTCCTGATGTGTAATGGCAAGTGGAACTGATATGTTTAGTGTCGTACCTTTATTACTGTCTAACGAAATTGAACCATTGATAAATTCAAGTCGCTCTTCCATTCCTCTTAAACCGTTACCATAAAAATTATCATTTTGACTGATCCCTTTACCATCGTCATGAATTTTGATAAATATTTCATTATCATCTTGTCCAATCGTAATTATGCACTTTTTAGCATGACTATGCTTTACTACATTGGTAATACCTTCTTTTAAGCACATACTTAATACATTCTCTACTAAAACTGGCATGTTTAGGTGTTGAATATCTCCAACAATTTCATACCTTATGTTAGCTACAGTTAGTAGTTGTTCAACACGGATTAATTCTTCTCTTAATTTAATCGCCCGCATATTGGAAACGAGTTCTCGTACTTCCTTTAAAGCAATACTTGCTGTATGGCGGATATCTTTTAGTTCACTTACTGCATCATCTGGATTTTTTGATACAAGACGATTTGCAAGATCACTTTTCAAGACGATTAGTGATAACTTTTGACCAAGTGTATCGTGCAAATCACGTGCTATACGTTGACGTTCTTCATAAATGATTAACTCTGCAATTCGCTCTTTAGCAACCTCAAGTTCACCCTCCAAATTTTCCCTTTTATTTCGACTATATAATGTAAATGGCAGTAATACAACCCCAAGTACTGTAATAATAAGAAACGGAGTTTGTGAAAGAAATAGGTTTAAATTTAGGAAGTATCCAAATACAATGGATATCACTGTAAAGCCAATATGTAGTCCATACATAATATAAAATCCGACAGCATTACGGATATTCCCTATAAAGAACGCAGTAAACAATGATAAATAAACATATCCGAACATTAAAGTCATAATGACGTTTAATACCATTTCAAAACTAATCCACATGTATACAAGTCCATTTTTTGAGTTAAAGGACAACCAGTGGGATATAAAATAGATAAGTACTAATACAATACCTATAATAATTTGAATATATGAATAAGAACGAACGAGAAAATAAAAAGGCAAAATGCAAAAAATAATCCAAACATAAATACTAATCCAAGGGTTTTTCGGGAAAATCGTATACCAACTTTGCATTATAGACCTCACAGTATATTTGTTTTCCTTATATTATAACAGTAGAACAATTTTCTAACACTTACTCCTTATCAGTAAAAGGAAAAGTCTCAAAAGTAACTTGGTACTTTTGAGACAAATTCCTCCTTACGCATGAATTGATTTATTATTTTTCACTGGCACTTTTCTATCTACTTCTTTAAAAGTGACAAACTTTTTCTGCTTAGGGTCATATAGTTTGTATCTAATAGACTCAAGACTTGTTTTAAGCGTGATTGTTGTTGCTTTTTGTAACGGTGTGATTGACTCATGCGCCTCTTCTAGCTTATAGTTCGGAACTCTTGGCGCTAGATGGTGCACATGATGGTACCCGATATTACCCGTTACCCACTGTAATACTTTTGGTAATTTATAAAACGAGCTACCTTCAACCGCAGCTTTCACGTAATCCCACTCTGGATCGTATTCAAAATACGAATCTTCATACGTATGTTGAATGTAGAATAACCAAATCCCCATTGAACCTGCTGCAAACAATGTAATTCCATGAACTAGTAAAAACGATTGCCATCCAAAGAAATAAATCAGTGTTGCACAAAGTAATAACACCATTAAGTTAATAAAGTGTGTATTTAAACGTTCTTTTTTCTTCGCATCTTTTTTATTAAAACGATTTAATACTAGCACTAAATAAAGCGGTCCTAAACCAAACATAACAATCGGGTTACGATACAAACGGTATCCAAGACGACCTAATTTAGATTTCGCTAAGTATTCATCAACAGTAAGCATATCAATATCACCAATACCGCGCTTATCAAGATTTCCACTAGAAGCATGGTGAATTAAATGTTCTCTTCTCCATTTCATATATGGAAATGACGTTAAAATCCCAGTTATATTCCCTACAATATCATTTGCTTTTTTATTCTTAAAGAACGATCCATGTGTACAGTCATGGAAAATGATAAAGGTTCTAACTAAGAAAGCCGAAGATAAAACTCCACAAGCTACAGCATACCAAGGGGAAAATTGTACTAAGTAATACCCCGCAGACCACAATAGTAAAAGTGGAATGATGGTGTTAATCATCTGCATTATACTCTTATTTCTTTCAGCTTTTGCATATGCAGCCACTTCTTTACGTAACTGTTTTGTTTTTTCTGCATCATTCATAGTCACTTAAAAACTCCCTCTTTCTAGCTAATTAATTACTTTTATCATACAAACATTCATTCACCTGGAATAGAATCAAACATCACTAGATATTCATTACAAATGTCATAGTATAACGATGCTATTCATGTGAATGAGAATGTATAATAATACAAGATAAAATTATCTTAATAATAGTATTGGAATAGTTTTTCTCATTATGTGTGACACTTGTCATGAATAATGTTGGTTTAAAATGCTAGATTTTTTAGTTTATTTCTTTCATATGTGTTAATTGACCGATGTTTTTAAACATAAAAATGGCCAGAGGTAATTACCTCTAGCCTTAATTTTTTATTTACGCTTAATAGTTGGAACATACAGCATTTCGTCGGAAGTAGGTGTATAGTCAATTGCATTATTCACGCCTGTATTAATTTTTTCTAAGTAAAGCGTAACATACGGTACATCTTCAGCGACGATTTTTTGAATTTCTTGTAGTTGTACTTCACGCGATGCAGAGTCCATGTTCGTTCTAGATTCATTTAATATTGCATCCACTTCTGGATTAGAATAATCTGTATGCCCTACAAAACGTTCTGTATGGAAGCGATCGAGTGAATAAGCACCATCATACATCGAGTTTCCTAAACCAAGTAAGTATGCCTCTTTATTTTCGTTTGCATTACGTAATTGTACAAAATTACTCCACTCTGAGAATTCTAATTTAACATTAATACCAGCCTGAGCTAACATACCTACGATTAGTTCTGCTACTTCACCATCTTGTAAATAACGTCCTTTAGATGCATGAAGAGTCATATCGAATCCATTTGGATATCCTGCTTCAGCAAGTAGTTGCTTCGCTTTTTCCAAATCATAGTTATACGTATTATATAAGCTCGGTTCATGTCCGAAGTTTCCTGGTCCTACCATTGTTAATGTTGGAATACCTGCACCTTGTAAAGCAAACTCCGTAAGTACCCCGTCATCAATAGCATAGTCTATTGCTTGTCGTACTTTAACATCAGCTGTTGGATAACCATCTGTTGTGCGCAACACTAAGAACAGAACACGATTGGATACTTCCTGTTTTAACGATGTCTTATCGTTATTTTCAACACGCTCCCAGTCAGCAGGAGGAATGTTCGTAGCAATATCAACACCACCAGTTAATAACTCAGATACACGAGTTGAATCTTCTGGAATAATACGGAATGTAACTGTATCCCACTCATCAATTTTTCCTAGGAAGTAATCATCAAATGGTTCAAATACGATTTGACTATCTCGATCCCACTTAACAAATTTATATGGTCCCGTACCTACGGGGTTTGTTAAGAAATGATCCCAACCATTTTCTTCAATATAGTTTTTTGGTAACATTCCAGATCCTAAACGTGCAAGTCGGTGAATGATAGATGGTTCAGGCGCATGCGTAATAATTTGCACTGTATAAGGGTCGATGATTTGTACTTCTTTAATTTGTTTATAGTTCGGATGTTCTTTTAGTGCACTATCTGTGGCAACTCGCTCAAGGGTGAATTTCACGTCTTCTGCCGTAAATTCATCTCCGTTATGGAATTTCACACCTTGTTTTAACACAACTTGAATGGTTGTATCATCAATGATTTCATACGATTCTGCTAACCATGGCTGCAACTCATTGCTTTCATCTCGTTTGAACAAGTAGTCAAACATATTTTGATGAATCGATTCCGTCGAGGTATTGTTATGGTTATGAATGTCAAAACCTAACATGTCTGAACCGATCGCAATGACTAGATCTCTATCTACTTCAGCCACTTCATTTGTATTTTCAGTGCCAGTATCTGTTCCTGTTTCTGTTGTTTCATTGTCCTTAGTTGCATCTTTTTCTGTAGTAGTCGTTGAATTACCCGAACAAGCTGCTAACAGAAGCAACACAAACAATAACGATAAAAATAGATAATGCCTTTTCAACGCCTTCCCCCTCTTTTATCCTTTAATTTTTAATACTATTCGCCTAATATCTAAGTTGCTTACTTAGTATATTATCCTAAAATTTGACTTTATGAATAAATTCAAACGCCAAAAATCGACAAAATGCTGCACTTGTGAGGTGGAAGGGGTTATGTGGCTTCTAAATGGACATTTGGGGGAGGGAGTCTGGTTGTTTTGTCTTTTATAGGACTTATAAAGGACATTTGGGTGCTGAAATCTAGTGGATTTGTCTTTTATAAGGCTTCTAATGGACATTGGGATGCTGAAATCTAGTGGATTTGTCTTTTATAAGGCTTCTAATGGACATTGGGATGCTGAAATCTAGTGGATTTGTCTTTTATAAGGCTTCTAATGGACATTTTGGGGAGGAAGTCTGCCTGATTTGTCTTTTATGAGGCTTCTAAAAGACATTTGGGTGGGGAATTCTAGTTGTTTTGTCTTTTATAAGGCTCCTAAAGGACATTTGGATTGGGAATTCTCGTTAAATTGTCTTTTATGATGCTTCTAATGGACATTAGGGCGAGAATCTCTAATTGATTTGTCTTTTATAGGCCTTATAAAGGACATTGGGGTGAGGAATTCCGGTTGATTTGTCTTTTATAAGGCTTCTAATGGACATTAGGGCGAGAATCTCTAATTGATTTGTCTTTTATAGGCCTTATAAAGGACATTGGGGTGAGGAATTCCGGTTGATTTGTCTTTTATAAGGCTTCTAATGGACATTAGGGCGAGAATCTCTAATTGATTTGTCTTTTATAGGCCTTATAAAGGACATTGGGGTGAGGAATTCCGGTTGATTTGTCTTTTATAAGCCGTCTAATGGACATTAGGGCGAGAATCTCTAATTGATTTGTCTTTTATAGGCCTTATAAAGGACATTTGGGGGAGGAAGTCTGCCTGATTTGTCTTTTATGAGGCTTCTAAAAGACATTTGGGTGGGGAATTCTAGTTGTTTTGTCTTTTATAAGGCTCCTAAAGGACATTTGGGGGAGAAAGTCTGCCTGATTTGTCTTTTATAAGCCGTCTAATGGACATTAGGGCGAGGATCTCTACTTGATTTGTCTTTTATAGGCCTTATAAAGGACATTAGTTTAAGGAATTCCGGTTGATTTGTCTTTTATAAGGATTCTAATGGACATTAGGGCGAGGATCTCTACTTGATTTGTCTTTTATAGGCCTTATAAAGGACATTGGGGTGAGGAATACGGTTGATTTGTCTACTATAAGCCGTCTAAAGGACATTGGGGTATAAAATTCTAATTGATTTGTCTATTATGAAGCTTCTATTGGACCATGAAGGACGTTTCAAAGCCGAAATCCTCTCAAAATGACTTTCATCCCACTTATGAAGGACATTTCTTTGACGAAATCCTCTCGAAATGTCTTTCACACCCTTCATGAAGGACATTTCTTTGACGAAATCCTCTCAAAATGTCTTTCATCCCCTTCATGAAGGACATTTCTTTGACGAAATCCTCCCGAAATGTCTTTCACACCCTTCATGAAGGACATTTCGTTGACGAAATCCCCCCAAAATGTCTTTCATCCCCTCGATGAAAGACATTTTCCGCACCAAGCCACCTCGAAAGGTCCTTCCACCATCTTTAATTCCCCTGTAACTCCTCCGGATTCGCAGGGCCCTCTAAATCTAATTGATAAAATACGATGTCTAACCAGCGGCCAAATTTATAACCGGCATTTTTGATTTCACCCGTATAATAGAAGCCTAATTTTTTATGAGAAAGAATACTGCCTTCATTACTTGCGTCAATACAGGCGATCATCGTTTTTACTTCACGTTTTACCGCTTCGGCAATTAGGTGTTTCATTAATTTCGATCCGATGCCTTTTCGATAATGATCTTTATGTACATATACCGAATGTTCCACTGTATATTTGTAGGCTGGGTAAGGACGGAATTGAGAGTACGTTACAAAACCAGCAACCTCACCATTTTCTTCATAAACAAAACTTGGGTCATTATTTTTTTCTTTTACTAAAAACCATTCCACTCTCTGCTCCAGCGTTTCTGGAGAATATTTATAAAGTGCCGTCGTATTTTCAATGGCATCATTATATATTTCATTCACTACTTCTAAGTCTTCCATTTTCATTTTTCGAATCAAACTTCTCACTCCCTTAGAGTATTAATTACTATATTTTATCTTCACTATTAAATTTTGAAAAGAAACAAAAATCCGCAAATTCTCTTTCTGCCGAATTCAAGATACGACATATCCAAAAATATGTGCATGATTCGCTTAATTCTAAATAAGTCGTATCCCAATTCCGCTAACTAGAGAAACTGAGTTTTCAATCTAAAGAGAAAAAAGTAGGGACTAAAAAATCCCTACTTCCACACAAAACTTTATTACACATTAAAATATCTAGCATCTGGATGGGCAAAAACAATCGCTGATACACTTGCTTCTGGTTCCATCATAAAGCCTTCTGTTAAATGAACACCAATTTGTTCTGGTTTTAATAACTTAAATAATTTTTCTTGGTCTTCTAAATTTGGACAAGCTGGGTACCCAAATGAGAAACGCTGACCTTGATATTTTGCAGCGAAACGTTCACGCATTGTGAAGTCAGTTGCATCTGGGAAGCCCCAAGCATCACGAATTTCTTGGTGAATTCGCTCTGCATATCCTTCAGCAAGCTCTAGTGCAGTTGCATGTAAAGCATGACTTTCTAAGAATTTGCCCTCCCCTTTTAACTGGTCTGCAACATCTCTAACACCGTGTCCCGCAGTAACAACCATCAATGCCACGTAATCCATTTCTCCACTATCAACAGGCTTTAAGAAATCAGATAAACACATATATGGTTCCACACTTTGACGCGGGAATTGGAATCGCTCAATTTCCGTTTTTCCATCTTCCGGACTGTAAATGACTACATCGTTTCCATCTGCTTGTGCTGGGAAGAACTGATACATGCCAGATGGCTTTAATAGTCCAGATGTTAAATAGCCCGTTACTAATTCATGCAATTGTGTTGCACGTTCGTCATTTTCTGCTAACGCCTTCTCCACATTCCCTTTAAACCCTAAATGATGCCCTATTAAAGTCCGCATATTTACATAAGGTTGTAGATGCGATACAGAATAATTTCTTGTAATATGTTGCACTAAATCTTTTGGAATAAAGACAGGTGCATCCTTTACAGTTCGAGCTACTTTTGCAGGTGCAACTTTTACCGGTCGCTCTGCACGTTTAGCATCTGCAAGTAAGCGTTTCTCTTTAGATTCTTCAAGTTCTTGAATAAGCAATTCACGTTCTGATTCATCCATTAAACGATTTGCATGATCCAACCCTTGCATTGCATCTTTTGAGTAAATAACAGGACCTTCATATTCAGCCGCTATTTTCGTTTCTGTAAATCGTTTAGATAACGCTGCTCCACCAACAAGAATTGGTAAATTAATATCTGCCTCTTTAAAATCTTGTGCTGTAAGAACCATTTGTTGAGCAGACTTAACTAATAATCCAGATAACCCGATCATATCTGGCTTTTCTTTTCGAACAGCTGCTATTAATTCTGCTGGGGTTACTTTGATGCCTAGGTCAATTACTTTATAACCGTTGTTACTAAGAATAATATCAACTAGGTTTTTACCTATATCATGAACATCACCTTTTACAGTAGCAAGAACGATTTTTCCTTTTCCAGCACTGTCGTCTTTCTTCTCCATGTACTGTTCAAGGTGTGCGACTGCTGCTTTCATTACGCCTGCGCTTTGAAGTACTTCCGCAACAATTAACTGGTTATCGTTAAATAGACGACCTACTTCAGACATACCAGCCATTAAAGGACCATTAATAATATCTAATGGGTTATCAAAGATTTTTCTAGCTTCTTCAAGGTCAGGGATTAACCCCTCTTTCGTTCCTTCTACAATATAGTAAGCTAGACGTTCTTCTACAGTATCAGGTAGTTTAGCTTCTGTTTTTTCTTTCTTTTTATCACGATAAAAATCAGTAAATACTGCAAGTGTTTCATCGTTTGTATTGAAAATTAAATCATTCGCTAACTTAATTTCTTCTTCAGGAATTGAAGCAAAACGTTCTAATTTTTCCGTATTAACAATCGCGTAGTCTAACCCTGCTTGTGTACAGTGGTACAAATAAACAGCATTTAAAATTTCACGACCTACAGGTGGTAAACCGAAAGATACGTTACTAACACCAAGTACTGTTAACGCTCTTGGGAACTTTTCTTTAATCAAACGAATCCCTTCGATTGTCTCTTCCGCTGCACCTATATATTGTTCGTCTCCAGTACCAACTGGGAATACTAGCGGGTCAAAAATAATATCCTCTGGTGCTAGTCCCCATTTTTCTGTTAGTAAATTGTAAGAACGCTCAGCAACTTCAAGCTTTCGCTCCCTCGTAGTTGCCATTCCTATCTCATCAATTGTACCTACAACTACAGAAGCACCATATCTTTTCACAATAGGCATTACTGCATCGAAACGTTCTTCTCCATCTTCTAGATTGATAGAGTTGATGATTGCTTTCCCTTGGGAGTACTTTAGTGCTTCTTCAATTACACGCTCATCCGTCGAATCGATTACCAAAGGCACTTTTACTTTTTTCACGACTTCTTGCATGAAATTCTTCATGTCTTCTAATTCGTCACGGTCAGGATTTGCTAAACAAATGTCGATTACGTGGGCACCGTTTTTCACCTGAGCTCTTGCAATTTCAGCAGCTTCTTCAAACTTCCCATCAATGATTAACTGCTTAAATTTACGAGAACCAATAACATTCGTACGTTCCCCTATGAATAGTGGCCTCATAGAATCATCGTATTGCAGTGGTTCAATTCCTGAAACGACATGCCCATGAGCTAGTTCTTTTCGAGGTCTTGGAGCGTATCCGTCAACAGCTTCGCGAATTGCTTCAATATGAGCTGGAGTTGTTCCACAGCAGCCCCCAACAATATTTAACCAACCTTTTTCAGCAAAACCGCGCAATTTTTTTGATAATGAATCCGGCGACTCATGGTAATGACCTTCCTCATCTGGTAAACCTGCATTAGGGTAACAACTTATATAGCTTGTTGATAAGTCTGAAAGAGAACGGATATGGTCTGTCATGAATTCTGGGCCAGTCGCACAGTTCAACCCAACAGATAACGGTTTTATATGTTCTATTGAAATATAAAATGCTTCAATCGTTTGCCCTGCAAGAGTTGTACCCATTGGCTCAATAGTTGCAGAAACCATGATCGGTAAAGTTATGCCAGTCTCCTCAAATGCACGATTTACTCCAATTGAAGCAGCCTTAACGTTCAACATATCTTGGCTCGTTTCAAGTAATAAAAGATCCGCTCCACCTTCAATTAACGCCTTCGCCTGAACATAAAAATTCTCAGTCATTTCATCAAAGCTAATACCACCCGTTACTGATAACGTTTTTGTTGTTGGACCTATAGCACCCGCAACAAAACGTGGCCATTCCTCTGTTGAAAACTCTTCAGCTGCTGCTTTTGCTAGTTGAACAGCTATTTTATTTATTTCTTCTGCTTTATATCCTAAGTCATATTCATTCAATACAAGGGGTGTTCCACCAAACGTATTTGTTGAAATAATATCCGCACCCGCTTTTAAATATTCACGGTGAATTTTTGTAATTACATCAGGGCGTGTTAATACTAAATTTTCGTTACATCCGTCTAATGCTTCCCCACCAAAATCATCAGCAGTTAAATTTTCCTGTTGGAGCATTGTCCCCATCGCACCATCGATAATTAAAATGCGCTTATTCAATTGTTCTTCTATCAGATGGTTAACCATTTACATATACTCCTTTTACCTCTTCGTCGAGTTGTTTTATATAATCCATTAGTTGGCTAGTCATTTCATAGCGTAAAAATGGTGTAATTAAATAGATTCCATTGAAATATTTTGTTGCCGTATCTAATAATTCCTTAGCAATGGCAAGCCCTTCTTCAGCCTCACGAACTTTATCTCCATCACATGATTTCATTCTCTCAAGAGCCTCATCAGATAACTTAATGCCTGGAACTTCATGATGTAAAAATTCCGCACTTCTAAAGCTTGTAAGAGGCATGATACCAATATATATTGGTACTTCTAAATGTTTTGTCGCTTCGTAAATATCTACAATTTTTTCCTTTGTATATACAGGTTGAGAAATAAAATAGTCAGCCCCATGCTCTATTTTCTTTTCTAACCTGCTCACTGCACGATCCAATACACGTACATTTGGATTAAAGGCAGCCGCAACAGAGAAATTCGCTTTTTTACGAAGTGCCTTTCCAGAGAATGAAATCCCCTCATTTAATTGCTTAATTAGAGAAATTAACTCCATAGATGAAACATCATAAACGCTTGTTGCACCAGGGAAATCCCCTACTTTTGTCGGGTCGCCAGTAACAGCTAAAATATCATGTAGACCTAAAGCATTCAGACCCATTAAATGAGATTGTAAACCAATTAAATTACGGTCACGGCAAGTAATATGTGGCATTGTACGAATACCATGTTGTTTTAAAATGGCACCCATAGCTAAATTACTAACTCGCGGAGAAGCTAATGAATTATCTGCCATCATGATTAAATCAGCACCGTTATTATAAAGAGCTTTTGCACCTTCCACGAAAGCATCTACTTCTAGATGACGTGGTGTGTCTAGTTCTACAATTACTGAACGTTCACGTTTAACCTTCTCATGAAGTGGTTCTGTATTTCTTGGCTCAGGATCGCGTATTAATACTTCTTTAGCTGGTTTAGCAAGTTTTTGTTCGATTGGTTTACGGTTAGCCAATTGTTTCTTTACAGCTTCAATATGTTTAGGTGTTGTACCACAACATCCGCCAATTAAACGAACTCCTTGATTTGTTAATTCAATAGCTGCACGAGCAAAATAGTCTACTTCCGATTCGTAAATGACTCGACCTTCTTCTATATCTAAAAGAGACGCATTTGGATAGGCTGTTAAAAATGCACGTTTTGGTAAATCCACAGTTTCAAACGCCTGAATTGTATGGTAAGGTCCTAATTTACAGTTTACACCGACAAGGTCTGCACCTAATTTTTCAAGTTCACTGAAAGCTTCATTTAATGATAATCCATTACTTAATACGCCGGGATCTTGCATTGATACTTGGGCAATGATAGGAAGATCTGTCATCGTGCGTAAAAGTTTTAACGTTTCAGTTAATTCTTCGAAATCATAATAGGTTTCAAGTAGAAGGCCATCTAGCTCACCTTTTATTAATACTTCGGCTTGCACACGTATAGCATCCAAAATTTCTTCTAGTGTTGTATCGCTTTTACGTACACCACGTATAGCACCAATTGAACCGAGAACAAATTGATCACCATTATTTACCGCGTTTTTAGCTATGCGTATAGCAGCTTCGTTTATTTCGACAACCTTTGACTCTAGACCATACCGAGCAAGTTTAATAGCATTTGCTCCATATGTATTTGTTTGAATAATATCTGCACCTGCCGCTATATATTCACTATGAATTTTTTCGATTAATTCTGGTTTAACTAGATTCATTTCTTCATGGCAATAATCCAAACCGTATGAATATAAAAGTGTACCCATAGCACCATCAGCAGTTAATACCCTACTCTTCAATGCTTCTCGAAGTCCCATTGTATCGTCTCCCTTAAAAGAAAAAATAAAAGCCCTCTATATGAAAGATAGAAGGCATAACATTTTGATATGAAATTCCTTCTTATCTATCGGATTTACCCGCTGGATTTAGCACCTTACATAAATGTTGGTTGCTGAAGCATCCTCGGGCCAGTCCCTCCGCTTCTCTTGATAAGAATCTTATTCTATTATAATAATTTGCTAATACCTATGAAGGTGATAGACTTTTACTGATTAAAGTAAAGCTTAGATTGAATCATATCTTAAAATTCTAAATACTTCAACACTTTTGTTATAATTTTATGATTTGTCTACATTTAGCATAGATAAAACTTTCTGCGCTGTACCCTTACCGTTATCAATACAAGCTCCGATACCCACACCAAAATACGAACAACCAGCTATCAAAAGATTAGGATAATTTGAATCCAACTGACTAAGAACATCTTGTAACGCTTCGTTATGCGCTAAATCATATCTTGGCATTTGGTCAATCCACTTTCTCACATGTACTACAACTGGCTTTTCTTCTATATTTAAACTTAACTTTATATCTTGAAGTGCAACTTCTGTTAACTCCTCTTTAGTCATCTTTTCTAATTCGTCATAACGTGGATTATTACTTTTATAAAATAAACGTACAAGTAGATTGCCGTTTAAAGAAGTGTGCTTCCATTTACGGCTCGTCCAAGTTGAAGCATTACATACTAGATCACTATTATGAGAAACGATAAACCCTGTACCATCGGCAGGAAGAATCGAATCAGGTAAATCAAAACCTAAATACATCGTAATCGCTGATGCATTAGTAAATTTTTCTAGATATTGATCGAGCTCTTGATCGCTTATTAATGAACGCACAGCTTGATTAGGTAATGCTAAAATTACTACATCGGCTTGAAGAGTTTCACCGTCACTAAAATTTACTTCATATCCTTCGGTAGTCTTTTTAACTTTCGTTGTTTCTCGATTTTTATAAATTTCCACATTAGGCAGGTGTTCTTCTATTCGATTAATAAAGGCAGATAATCCTTTTTTGAAGGAAATGAATTTTTTATTCGCATCCCTTTCAAATTTTTCTCGATTTGCTTGGAACCCTTTCATAATACTTCCGTATTCATTTTTATAGTCGACTAAATAAGGTAAAGTAGAGCGAAGAGATAACTCGTAAAGGTTGCCTGAATAAACACCTGCAAGAACTGGTGCAATTTGCTTTTTTACAATTTCTTCTCCTAAGAAATATTCTAGAAATTCACCAATTGAACTTTCTTTTGTAAATTGCGTATTCGGAATGTCAGCATCTTGAAGTACACGTTTTTTTCCTTCTTCTGAAATTAACGTACTCGCCATTAATGATTCTTCACTCATGGGGATTCCAAAAGTAGAACCTGCTGGAATGGCGTGTAGTTCGTTATTTGTATGAATATAAGAAATACCTGTCTCGTTATAAACAAGTTCTGATTCAAAATTTAACTCGCGAACTAATTCAAGTATTCCTGGATATCTAGCAACCATTGAATCCGCGCCACTCTCCATTATGTACCCCTGTTCATAGACAGTATGCATTTTCCCACCGAGATATGGGTTTTTCTCTACTAATACTAATCGCGCTTCAATATTTTCTTCTTTTAATTTTTTGTTAAGGTAATACATTGTTGTAACACCTGTAATACCTCCACCAATCACTGCTACAGTTTTCATATACACAACTCCTCTTGTGTCCTAGTACTCTTAGTATAAGCCTTTTTCTTTTGTAATAATTGTGAGATGTATTACAAATTTCGGAATTTGCTTTGAATGATGGGCAAGACTGCAACAAAAAGTTGTAGTTTGACTTGGAAACATGTTTTTGCGTGACATCTTACTTGGGACTCTCCATTTTTTGTCATGCAACTCGCTTTTGCGTGACAACTTACCAAGGATTCTTTACTTTTTGTCATGCAACCTGCTTTTGAGTGACAACTTTCTTGGGACTCTCCATTTTTTGTCATGCAACTCGCTTTTGCGTGACAACTTACCAAGGATTCCTTACTTTTTGTCATGCAATCTGCTTTTGCGTGACAACTTTCTCGGGTCTCTCCATTTTTTGTCACGTAACTCACTATTGCGTGACGATTTTCTCAGGACAACACATTTTTTATCATGCAACTCACAAAAATAAAAAAATCCATCAGCGTCGACTCTCCTCAACACCGATGGATTCCCAGTTTTAACTATTCATTATGCGTAATATAAACTTCCCCCAGAATTTCCCTCACTTGGTAGCTGTCTTCAGCTAATTCCTTATCAACAAAAGCTTGAACTTCTGATTGCTCTAGATCGTACATTACTTCAATTTCTTTTGAGAATAAAAGCTTCTCTTTTGGAAGTAATTTAGCTAAAGATGGTTGTTGTTTCGGTTGGATGTCTTCCTCACCCAATATTTGTTTTAACCCTTCCACATAGTATTCGAATGGGCGACCACCTACAATTTTCACACCTTTGTTCTCTTCATTAACCATAATAATAGTAGGGAAGCCTCTAGCACCTAAACTTCTTGTAAGAGCAAAGTCTTCATTCAATAACTTGTTACCATTTCCTCTCTCTGCTTCATTTACGATTGCTTCACCATCTAATCCAAGTTTGTTTACAATATCAATCAATACAGATTCCTCTGAAATATTTTGATTAAATGCAAACAACTCTTCTCTCATTCGGCGTAAAAATTTTAATGCTAGTTCATCGTCATACTTTTGTTGAATCACTTTAAATACACGAGATGGTGGGAATGAGGATTGTACTGGATTATCAATCATTAATGAACCATCAATCGGCATTCTTGAAAATTCCCCAACTTCTCTCCAATGAGGTGCAACATCTGCCGGTTTAAAAATACCGTTTGCCGGATCTATTGGACCGTCATGCCATTTTTCTAACAGTCCACCCATAACTGCCTTGAAGTTAAAGTAATGGCCATACTGTTCTACAAATCGACCTAGTACAGGTTCAATTGCCCAACAATGTGAACAGATAGGATCTGTTACGTAGTATAAGTTAACCGTTTTCTTAGGTTGGTTGAAATCAATAACTTGTAACTCCTCCTCTTCTGATACACCACATACTCCTGTTTCTAAATCACAAATCATTTGTTGATTCTTCATTTTAAAAACCCCTCTCTATTAATGTTTTATTTCCTTTGGTTAACTACAGTTTAGGTGATATTAAAAATCAACAACACCAATAATTCCTTCAATCTGTCGTTTATCCAACACATAATCGAAAGTGTTTAAAAAACTATCGCCCAAATAAAAAATAACCTTCGATTAAATCGAAAGTTATTTTTCCATCATATTAATTTGTTGTTCTGCAAGTAATCGCCATTTTTTCGCTTTTTCCAGATCTTTTTTCACGTCAATCCCTTGTTCATAAATCCTTGCAATATTTATTTTAGATTGTAGATCCCCTAGGAGTGAAGCTTGTTTGTAGTAGGAGAGAGCCAACTTGCCATTACGCCCAATATCAATTCCATTCTCAAAAATAAAACCTAGGTTAAATAATGAATCTACATGATAGACATTTGCGCCTTTTTTAAACCAATCAATTGCCGTTTTTATATTTTGTTCTTTTCCTAACAGCCCATCTAAATATATGGAACCTATACGATATTGTGCTTCTTCATCACCAAGTTCGGCAGCTTGCAAGTAATATTGGAAAGCACGTTCTTCATCTTTTTCAATTCCTACACCTTGTTCATAGAGTATCCCTAAAGTAAACATTGCTTCTGGAACATTTTGTTCTGCCGCAAATGTAAACCACTTAACTGCCTCTACCTCGTTTTCTTCTACACCTTCACCGTTTAAGTACATATCAGCTAAGTTGTTTGCCGCGTCAGCGTGTCCTTTTTCAGCTGCCTTTTTATAAAGCTTAAAAGCTTCTTCATAATCTTCTTCCATTATCTCGCCATCGATATAGCAATTCGCTAATAAATATTGCGCTTCAGTATTTCCTCTCGAAGCAGCACTTTGCAACCAAAATAGATAGCCATCATTTTTTTTAATCTGCTTATAAGTTTCAGCAACATATAACATTGCTTCTTCATTTCCGTTACGTGCAAGATCAAGCTGGGACAGTATGTCATTAATTTGTAATTCGTTTAATGGGTTACTTGATTCTTCAAGTAATTGTAATAACAATTCTTTATTTGAGTACAAAAATTACCACCTAAATTCGGTTTGTTTAAATGCAGTTAAAAAAGTGATTACTTATTTGTTCGAATAATATTCAACTAAATAATTTTTAAATTGAGTTGCAGCAGGTGATAAATAACGCCCTTTCGCCCAAGCAACGCCAATTTTTCTTTCACAAACAGGATCTGTAACTCTAATCTTTTTGACATGATATTCATTTAAACCTTTAATCTCCGGAATTAAAGAAACACCTAGTCCTGCTCCAACAAATCCTGCTACAGTGTGCATTTCTTCACCTGCAAATGTCGTATTTGCCGTTACTCCAGCTTGCTCCAAAAATTGATCAACAATATTTCTTAAGGCATTTCCACGCTTAATAGAAATAAACTTTTCGTCCTTTATTTCTTCTAATCGAATTGTATCATGATTGGCGAATTTGTGATTATTTGGAACTATGACAAATAGTTCTTCACTCCAAAGCTCTACCCACTGTATATCCATTATTTTTGACTGAATTTTTTGAGATAAACATAAATCGATGCTTCCTTCTTCTAGACCTTTTAATAAATTATAGGAAGAGCTTTGGGTTAACGTAAATTTCATATTAGGATACTTTAGAGGAATATGTGCCATTAATTCAGGAACTACAGACATACCTAACGTATGGATAAAACCAAAAGAAACTTCACCAAATCCTGGTTTCACTAATTCATTTATTTCTTCTTTTGCTTTATCAAATTCATCTAAAATAATATCTACGCTTTCTAAAAACAATTTCCCATATCGGTTAAGAAATATCGATCGACCTTGCCGATCAAAAAGTGGCACTCCCAATATTTGTTCGATATTCGAAATAGACTTACTTAAAGCTGGTTGAGAAATATTTAACTTTTCAGCAGCTTGGGTCATATGTTGCAATTGAGCAACCGTTTTAAAATATTCCAATTGTTGAATTTCCAACTATCTTACCTCTTTCTAATCGATAACTTTTGGGAATTGATTTAATAAAAATAATAAATTGTACTTATGTATTGTTACTACTATAATAAGCATTAACATTAAGTTTGCATATCAAATTGTTTTAAAAAAAACAACCACTTTTAGTTAATTTTCATTTCTTTGACACAAAACAACGATACTTAAAAGGAGTTATAAAAAATGAAAATCATCCCGCCAAAACCATTTACTATAGAGGCTAGCAATCGTGCTGTTCTATTACTTCATGGTTTTACTGGCAATACAAACGATGTAAAACGTTTAGGTCGTTATTTAGCAGAACGCAATTATACTGTTCACGCACCATTGTATAAAGGACACGGTGGGGCGCCAGAAGCACTTATTAATACAGACCCAATCGAATGGTGGAATAGTGCTGTAGAAGGGTATGATTATTTACGTAGTCTAGGTTATGATGAAATTGCGGTTGCTGGAGTTTCACTTGGAGGAATCTTCTCCTTAAGACTTGGCGAAGAACGTCCAACGAAAGCTATTGTAGCAATGAGTGCACCTGCTATTGCAAAAAGTACGGATAGTCTTCAAAATCGAATTGTCGATTATGCGATTAAATATAAAAAATTGTCTGGCACATACGATGAACAAAATGACAGCCCTTCAAAAGTGGCTCAATATGTTCGCATGCCGTCCCTTGAGTATTTACAAGGTATGATTAATGATACAAGTTCAAAATTAGATACAATTCAAACACCAGTTCATATTTTACGAGGACTGAATGATGATGATTATTACTGCCAAAGTGCAGATATAATATATAATTCTGTAAAATCACGTATTAAATCAGTAAAGAGTTTTATTAATTCTGGTCATATTTTAACTTTAGATAAAGAAAAGGAACTTGTTTTTGAAGAAGTTTACCGATTCTTTGAAAGTTTAAAATGGAATGATTAAATTTTTTAAAATTTTTAAATTGTCTGTTTAAAAATCTTAAAATTGGCAACATTATTATTGTATCCCCTAGCAAATTCCCCAATTTGCTATAAAATAAATGTCCTTTGTGGCATTACATCCCTATAAACAAGCTACATTTAAGATTCCCCGTCTTAAATTGTAGCTTGTTTTTATTATTTGTATAGTGTTAACGAGATTATCCTATAACTTGTTATTGTACCTTCCCATACTTTCCTGCACCACCTACATCGATCGATAATTGCCCTTTACGTGCTTTATCAATAAGTATAGCAATCTTTTGAGGAATAACCTCTTCTAATTGTTCCAAGGTAACGAAATGTAATATATTCATTTCGGTCCCAAAAGCATTTAACATACGTTCAATCATTTTTGGCCCAACCCCTGGAATGAAATCTAAAGGTACTTGATGGACATAAGGTGGCCTTTTTCTTCTTGGCTCTTGTAAATCTGACAGCTCATGAATGCGTGTGGAAACTCCTTTTATAAAGTGACGGCTCCCACAATTAAGACAAACAGATTCTCCTTTAGTTAATGGCTCACTACAATTTGCACATGCTGTTGAATGATACTTACCAAGTAAAGGATTCAATCCATAGTTTTCAACAACTTTTCGTCCTTCTCTTTCTTGTAAAGCAAGTTGGAGTTCTTCAAAGGTTGCATCCTTCAACTCCACTTTTTGATATTCACGCGCTAGTTTTCCAAGAGAATGGGCATCGGAGTTTGTGACAAATGTATATCTCTCTAATTCACTTATATATTTCACCATTTCTGAATCAGAACTTAATCCAAGTTCAATTCCATCAATTAATGTTGGATCAAATACCTCCGTTAAGCTACTGATTACTCCTTTACCATACAAACTTTTAAATGGCGTAAATACATGAGCAGGTATAAAAAGTCCACCCAATTCCTTAACCTTATTTTGTAATGTTAGCCCATCACAATAAATCCTCTGTGAACTTAGTTGTATATTTTTAAGATGTAAACTCATCCAATTAGAGAATTCCTTCATTATTGTTAATGTAGGAAAGTACGCTAACACATGTATTGGACCGTGACAGTTTTCATCATATATTTCAATTTCAGAACCAGGAATTAAGGTTGTGTTTTGATAACGTAAACCACCTTGTGACAATTGTTCTATTTCACCTTTTTTTATGAGTACTTCAACCTCTTCAATTACTTCTGGAGAATGGCAATCAATTATACCTATAATATCTAAACCTTTTTTAGAACTTGCCGTATCAAGAATATTCTTCAGTGTAAGGTCTCTACTACCTGTAATTTTTACGGCTTTTCCACTTTCTGTCCTACCGATGTGAATATGTAAATCTGCAAAATAATGACTGTTCATAATGCTTCCTTTCAGCTTGAATTTTACTTTTAGTCTGTCACTTTAAATTAAAAATCTTACAATTAGATTAATGACAAATAACTCCAAAAAAATAAACCCTAAAGTTTTTCTTCTCTTAGGGTTTACCATTTCGTGATTATTAATTTATTATTTTATATTCTTTCACTGTTCCCGAATTATATCTAACTTCTAATTCGAATTTCTTAAAGTCATCTGTTAAATCGAAAGCAGTTAATATTTGAACAACAATTTCACTTTCGTCGGTATTTTCATCAAAATTCAATTGTTCAAAGTATTTTAGTAAACTGTTTTTTGCTTCTTCACCTGATACTCGGACATTATTCACTTCGTCTTCAATTTCTGCTTTAATGTTATTTTCACCAAGATATTCATAATCCACTTCAAATGAAATGTCATTAGCATACTCAATGTCTAAGTCGAAGTCTAGATACTGTGTTAGAGCGGTAACTTCTTTTCCTCCATTGTTATTCACTTCAGTTCGCTCATTTGCATGTTGGTTATTGACTGCGTCTGTATCTTCTTGTGTCTTCGTTTGTTCCGTATTTGCAACATCAGCATTGTTATTATTGGAAGTTGTTTCTTCTGTATTATCCTTATCATTTGCTGACGTATTACAACCATAAAACAGCACCATAGACAAACTTAATAACATGATCATAAAAATCCTCATTAATATGCACCATCCCTTTAATATGTTATTTCTCACATATTTTCCCCGAGAAATGAGATTTTATCCTTTATCTACATGATTTTTTCACGAGTAGAAAATCTGAAAAAACCATCTGCATATTTGATGCAGATGGCTATTGTAACTTATGCTTTTTTCTTAACAGCAGTTTTTCTTTTTCGAGTAGTTGTTGTCGTTGATTTCTTACGTGTTTTATCAAGAGATGCTTGTAAAGCAGACATTAAGTCGGTCATATCTGAAGGGATTGTTGTTTCCTTTTCTGATGCTGTAACCGTTAGCTCGCCCGCTTTTTTCTTTTCGATTAATTCTAATAATGCTGTACGGTAATCATCTTGGTATTTATCTGGCTCAAATTTATCAGATAGCTGTTCGATTAACATCATTGCCGTATCTAACTCTTTTTGAGCTATTTTTTCATCACTAGGGATATTCGGAACCTCTTCCGCATTTCGGACTTCATCTGGAAAATGAATTGTCTCCATTAATAACGTATCTTTATACACACGCACAATGGCAAGCTGTTCTTTTGAACGAATTGTAATTTTGGCAACTCCAATTTTCCCTGATTCTTGTAGCGCCTTACGTAATAGTGCATATGGTTTCCCACCTCCACTATCCGGAGCTAAGAAATAACTTTTTTCGAAGTAAATTGGATCAATTTCCTCCAATTTTACGAATTCTAATATTTCTACTGATTTATCTTCATTTTCTTTTTTTAAGTTTTCTAATTCCTCATCATCCAGAACGACAAATTTATTTTTAGAATACTCGTACGCTTTAACAATTTCTTCGTTTTTAATTTCCTTATCGCAAACAGGACATACTTTACTATAGTTAATCGGACTGTGACATTCTTTATGCAGCTGTCGTAATTTTATATCTCGATTTTCTGTAGCTGTATGTAGCTTAATTGGAATATTAACTAATCCAAAACTAATGCTACCTTTCCAAACTGTATGCATTTTTCTCACCTACTTTTTTCTTATTATCTGTTGTTTTCATTCTTCTATGTATAAGTACAAAAGATATCCAAAAACTAATGAAAAAAGAGGTTTTGCTATTGAAACCAATGCTTTTAACTCCAGCTGAAGAAATCCCTTTAACGAACAATTGGATCTACGAAACAAAATATGACGGTTATCGATGTCTTTTGTATTGGGATCATAGTGGAATTAAACTAATGAGTCGCAATGAAAAAGAATTATCGCAATTGTTTCCTGAAGTTATTGCATCTTGTGAGCAATATACAAACATAATATATCCATTTCTTCCACTTATTTTAGATGGTGAGCTTTGTTATTTAACCAACCCATTTAAAAGTGAATTTTCTATCGTACAAACCCGTGGAAAAATGCGGGCCGAAGATACGATAGAACAATCATCTAAAACTTTTCCTTGTCACTTTATTGCATTCGATGTTGTTGAATATAAAGGATTAAATATTTCACAATATATACTTTCAGAAAGAAAAAGCTTGTTAAAATCTATATTCGAAACAATTCATGCTCCGACTAATGTACTTAATGATAAAAATTATTTATTCCAATTAATCGATGTATTTAAAGATGAACAAGAAGCTTGGGGAAAGGTGAAGAAATATAATGGTGAAGGGGTTATTGCGAAAACTATTAATAGCGTTTGGTCAAGTGGAGTTCGCTCAAGACAATGGCTAAAACTAAAAAATTGGCGATTTGTGAAAGTGATTGTAACAAAGTATGACAAAGAAAATAGCTATTTCCATGGTTCTGTTTATAGAGATGGACAATTAGTGGAAATTGTTATTTTCAAGCATGGCCTTTCTGAATCTGAAATGGACACGTTAGTTTCCTTTTTTCAGAAAAATGGTAGAAAATTATCTTCTGAAGTATGGTCACTAGAACCATCTATCTGTGTAGAAATTGCTTGTATCGACTTTGATGGAAAGAAACTAAGGGAACCGAGATTTCATAAATTCTGCTTCGACGTAGAACTTCAAGAAGTGAATTGGAGGGCAATGCAAAGATCTCTAAACCCTATTCCAGAGGTTGTGCAAATTACTCATCCAGATAAGCCGGTATGGCCAAAAGCTAACTTAGAAAAAGACGACTACTTACATTTTTTACAACAAGTTGCACAGTACCAACTTCCTTTTTTAAAGAACAGGTTACTTACGGCAATTCGATTTCCACACGGAGTTCCTGGAGAAAGTTTCTATCAAAAAAATGCTCCTGATTACACACCGGATTTTGTGCAAACAAAGCGACATGAAGACATAAATTATATTATTTGTAATAATATAGAAACACTTTTATGGTTAGGCAATCAACTCGCACTGGAATTTCATATACCTTTTCAAACAATCGATACAGAATTCCCAACCGAGATTGTTTTTGATTTAGACCCACCATCAGTAAATGAATTCACTCTCGCTATAGATGCCGCCTTAATGATGAAAGAGATTTTTGATCAACTAGGTTTACAATCATTTGTTAAAACATCAGGTGGAAAGGGATTACAAATCTATATTCCTATACCAAAAAGCACTTTTTCGTATGATGATACACGAATTTTTACTGAGTTTGTATGTATGTATTTATGTATGGAAGCGCCAAGTAAATTTACGACAGAACGGTTAAAAAAGAACCGACACGGGAAATTGTATTTGGATTATATTCAACACGCGGAAGGAAAAACGATTATTGCTCCGTACTCATCTAGAGGAAATGAGCTTGGCTGTATAGCTACACCTCTACGTTGGGAAGAAGTTACACACAAATTGCGACCTGAATTATTCACTATACCTGTAGTAATCGAACGTATTAGAAAAGATGGAGATCCTTTTTTACACTTTAGAGAAGTTGGTGAAAATCAAAATTTCGAGGTCGTTCTAGCTAACCTGAAAAAGTTAATTGAAACAAGAAAATAAACCTTCACCTAAATTGTAAATTGTCCAGTTAATACAATTGGATAATTTCGAGGTGAAGGTTTTTCTAATTGAAGGAATAACTAGTTAAGGTTGTAGACTTTTTAACCCTTGAAGAACTATAAAGTTGATACCATAAAATAATAACGACGATAACATCTATAAAGTCTCCACCATAGTACATCGTCATACCACCTAACTCAGCATCTTGCTTTGATACACCACGCGGAGGATTTACATAAATCCATTTGGATAGAATACTATGACCAGCCATGTAAAGAATGATTACAATTGAACGCATCTTAAAAGAGGTACGATGTGGTGTTGGGTCAATATAAATAATAGAGATTGTAAATAAATACCCAGCCAAAAATATGTGTAAATGTACGATTAACGCCAGAAGCCAGGAATGGTGCATTGCTTCAAATAATTTCGTTGTATAAAGAAGCCATAGCCCTCCTAAATTTAACGTGCTTGCTATGATTGGATGACTCACAGTTTGAATATATTTACTCTTCAATAACTTACTTACTTTTCTAGCAGCTGGCACTGGTATAGATCGAAGTAATAATGTCATAGGTGCTGAAAGAGCGATTAACAATGGACCTAACATTCCTAGTAATAGATGACTATACATATGAAAGACGAAATTAGTATGAGCATTTTCTGCAATAGGCCCGATGCATGCCGAAGCAATAACAATAATACCCATAATAAATAATATAGTTCGATAGAAAGGCCATTTACGGAATACTTTATTTGAATAGTTAATAGCTAATATATATAAGAAAATAATTAGGATAAAGGGAATGAGCCATAAAAAGCTAACTAGATTCATTGGATAGTCATTATGATGCAACTTTTCCCTCACTCACTTTTGTTTTATTTTTTTCACCTTTTAAAATAATTAATCCAATCACAATCATGATTGCAGCTATAACATTCCAAACTAAGTCATAGTAAAAAATTTCAACATCGTATCGTATTTGATGTAACCTCATAAGTTTATGTTGGATAATACCGTCATACAATTGGAATACCCCTGCCCCCAATATATACGAACCAAACCAACGTTTCTTCTGCCAACTATTTTTCTTTTTTAAATCGGCGACCATAAATAATGCTGCGACTGTCGCAAACCAGCTAAATGCATGAAATAATCCATCTGAAATTAATCCAACACTCGTTGTCGACTTATCGTAAAAATGGTGCCAGTGAAGTAGTTGATGAAAAATCACTTCATCAATAAATGCAACAGCGCCTAATCCAAATAAAATCCCAGACCAAAAATTTAAAGATTCCGTTGTTCGATTTAGTGTCCTCATTTTCCCAATCCTCTTTCGCATAATTTTCCATTAATTTCATATTTGCCATGAAAGATGATTTTTATAATAGCGACTACGTAATTATTCTAGAAATAGAACGCATAACAAGTTGGCGCTTAGCCTGTTAGATGCAGATATTAGAAAAAATGCATTTGTTATTAGAAAATCCACGAGGGATATTAGAAAAATTCACGACTTATTAGAATCGTCTTTTGATTTCCCTAGGTTTGAAGCACATATTAGAATAAATACATATGTTATTAGAAAATTCACGTGGAATATTAGAAAAAATTCAGGACTTTTTAGAATCCACAAAAAAATGGCTCCCCAAAAACGAGAGCCATTAAAAATATTTAATTATCTCTTCACCACATTAAAGTTCTCATTAATTAATAACCAATTTTGTGGGAATGGGAAGCCTAATTTCCAATAACTAATGCCACGTAAACCAAGACGTTTCATTAAATTAATCTTTGCTTGGATTGACCGCGCATCTTCAAACCAAACTTTATGAGCTACGCCATCTGAGCTTACATAGTTAAAGTTTGGTGCTTGTGCTTCATAATCATAGGCGATAACTGCATTATTCTCTCTAGCTATTTCAATTGCTCGTTGTGGACTAACCGCACGAGCATATTCCCCGCCTTCAACATAAGGGAGCTTCCAATCATACCCATAAAGATTCTGACCCATCATAATTTTATTTGCTGGCATTTCAGTTAATGCATACCTAATCACATCTTCAACAGGACCAATTGGAGAAACAGCCATTGGCGGTCCACCTGAATAACCCCACTCATACGTCATCAGTACAACAAAATCTACAATTTGACCATGTGCACGATAATCATGAGCCTCATACCATTGGCCAGCTTGCTCTCTACTTGTCTTCGGTGCCAACGCGCTCGAAATTAAAAAACCTTCATTATGCAAATAGTCGGCAGCTTTTCGTAAAAAATTATTATATGCTTCTCGTTGGTCTGGTGGTAAAAATTCAAAATCAAAGTGAATATCTGTTACTCCACCAATTCTGCGTGCCTCATCGACAATGTTTTCTAATAATACATCTTGAACAGCTGAACTTTGCAAAATCGCTCTGGCTAAATCATCACTAAATTGACCTTCTTCTAAGTTCGTTACAACTAACATTAATGAGGCGCCCGATTCTCGAGCAACTTCTGGTATTCCGTTAGTTGGAATAGGATCTAAACTCCCATCTCTTCTAGCTTCATAACTAAACGGAGCTAAATACGTTAAAGAGGGGCCAACTTCCCTTGCTTGGTCTAACAATTCTTGACTAACCGTTTCTCCCATCGGCTCAATATATATATTGACCTCAGCGTTCGTTTTTTGCATCGGTGGTATATAAAGCCTCGTACCAACTTGTAATGGCTGATTAGGATTAATTCCGTTTATTTGCGCAAGTGTATTTGGGTTTTGACCAAATCGTTGTGCAATGGAAAATAAAGTATCGCCCGCACGTACCCAATAATAACTACCCACAATAGGAATAACAAGCGCTTGCCCAATAACTAATGCGTCATTTTCATTTAATTGATTTGCTTGTAATATTGTTTGATAATTAACACCATATGCTTGTGAAATCCCCCATACAGAATCCCCTTGTTGAACTACATGGATTTGGATGATAACACTCCTTCTATCACTTTTTTCACAATTCAAATGCATTGTAAGAAACACTTCGATTCATTTTATGATTCATCTGCAAAAGTCATAACAAAAAAAGTGCCAAGCACCCAAACAATTCTAAATCTCAGAATTTTTGAGTACTACAGCACTTAATTCACAATATTATGTTCAAATAAATAATCATAAGAAATGTCTATAAATACAAATTCTTTATTATTTATAGGCATTGAATAAGTTCTCGTCAGTTCACCTGTTTCAATATCACTATATGCCGATGACAGTTGGCCTTTCTCATCATTTCTCATTTTAATAATGTTGAAAAGGAAATAAGGTCGCCAACTCCAATTTTTCCCTATTGCGTTATTATGAACGTTCCAAGTACCATTTTTAAAGAAAATATTCGGTGAAGTTTGGAATCCTTCTTCATTACATATATAAAAACGGAAAGCATAGGCTTCTAATTTTTTTGATAACTGTAAGAGACTATCGACATTATTGCTTGCAGGTTTTACTTCTTCTACGATGGTTGTGATCGTTTTTTGAAGTTTTTTCATCTCATCATATTTTAATTCTAATAGTTTTTTCTCAGCAGAAATAAAATGTTGACATTCACTTCTGAACTTTTCCTTTAATGTATATCGAGAAATGAATTCCTTCACTGGCTTTTGTAAACTTTCGCCTTTAAAATAACGGGCACCATTTTTCCATGCATGATGCAGTTGGTAATCCGTTTGGATATTTTCAAAGAGTAACGACGCTCCTATTTTTAATGCAAGGGATTGAAGTGTTGTGAAAACATGATTTTGAGCTCCCCATTTATTATAATTCAGTTGAGTGACGTTAATTTTTAAAACTGTTGGTTCAAGCATCAATATTTGGTCGAGATTACTTTGGGATCCGATATTATCTAGCGCCACTTTTACTCCATAAGTCTTTATATATCGAAGAGGATGGAGTAACTGTTCGAAATCCCCGGTTACATTATGTTCTGGAATTACTAAGTAGATATGTGGAAATAATGACTCATCCAAATATTTTTTCAGCACATTAAAATACAATTCACCAAAATCAGTCATTAATAAGTTTGGATTGCACGGTAAAAATAAACTTACTTCTTTTAATTGTTCTAAAGAAGCTTTTATAGATTTTTCAACAATTGATAACTGTAACTCTTTTCGCAATTCCGGAGACTCAGTTTCATTGTAAATAAAATCGTTAATATTATAAGAGTTCCCCTCATCTTCAAAACCGATGACTTCATAGCCCACAAGAACGTGTTCATCTGCACTATAAATGGGTTCATAAAGTATTTCTAACAAATCTAGTTTCTCTAAGACGTCAAGAACATTCATTAACATAAACCCCCACACACATAATTATGTAACCCAACAACTATTTATATTTTTAATTATACATTAATAAAAATGTTAGAAAAAGTAATAATAAATGTATATTTTTAAATAAAAACTTATAATTATACAACTGAACACAATAAACATTTAGTTAATTCTTATTATATGCAAATAGAATGTATTTCTGTACTTATTTTTATAGAATACCAACAACATCTTATTTGTTTAATATAATAATAATTCAAATACACATACAAAAAAAACAATCACCTCAATAAATAGAAGTGATTGTAGAAAAGATTAGGCTTTTGCTTTTTGATTCACAACTCTTTTAAGAAATAAAGACAAAATCAATGCAACTAGAGCGATAAATGTTGCAACTAAAAATGATAATTGAATTCCTTCAAGTAATGCTTGTGACTCAATTGTCTTTATTACATCCTCTGTTAATGTCCCTTTTGCTGCTGCATCAGCTGCTAAACTTTCACCAACAGATGTACTTTTTGAAGACATGATTGCTACTAATACTGCAGTCCCAATTGAACCTGCAATCTGTTGTATCGTATTATTCGCTGCCGTACCATGAGGGTATAGTTTTGCATTTAACGAGTTTAATCCATTTGTCGCGATAGGCATCATTACAAGGGCAATCCCAAGAGAACGAACCGAAAATACACCTATAATATACATATAACTTGAGTCCATATTTAAGTGGGATAACATAAAAGTGGTAATAACCATGATCGATAAACCTATGATGGCTAATGGTTTGGGACCAATTTTATCAAATATTTTCCCTGTTACTGGAGACATAAATGCCATTACAAGGGCACCGGGTAACATCATTAAACCAGATACAAATGGTTCAATTCCTCTTACACTTTGAACATAGGCAGGTGTTAAAATCATACCACCCATCATTGCCATGGATAATACTGCACTAATAATAGCTGCTAATGCATACATTGGCGATTTAAATACGCCCATATCTAATACTGGTGATTCGAGTTTTAATTGTCGAAGTACAAATAAAATAACCCCTATTATACCAATAATCATCGTTGTTATGACAATCGGATCTGTCCAACCCTTCTCACCTGCAGTACTGAATCCATAAAGTAATCCACCAAATCCAATAGTTGATAACACTAAGGAGAAGTAATCTAAAGTTACTTTTCTTGTCGGCAATACATTTTCAAGTTTCCAAATACTAAAAAGAATACTAATAATAGCAAATGGCAATATCATTGTGAAAAGAACTCTCCAATGATAATGTTCAACAATATATCCAGATAATGTTGGCCCAATAGCAGGTGCGGCGATCATAACTAATCCAAATATACCCATTGCTGCACCGCGCTTTTCTACAGGAAAACTAATTAACATTACATTCATTAATAATGGTCCCATAAATGCGGCACCAACTGCTTGTAACATACGCCCTGCTAATAAAACTCCGAAGACTGGTGCAAGTGCTGCAAGTAATGTACCTAATGTAAAAATGATTGTCGATACAATAAATAAAGGTCTAGTGTTGTATCGCGTAATAAAAAATGCTGAAGCAGGAATTAGTATCCCACTAACTAACATATATCCATTGGCTAACCATTGAATGGTTGTATAGTCTACTCCAAGGTCTACCATCATAGATGGGAGAGCAACATTGAGTAATGTATTATTTAAAAAAGCAACAAAAGCACCCACAAATAAAATAACAATCATTAAATATGGGGGCTTTTTCATAACTTGTTCAGTTTGCATCTATATCGTTCTCACTTTCTAATCTAATATTTTAGATGAAATTTATTTTATACCCTCAGTCCATTTATTTCAATATTTTTATACTATAAGTTTAAAAAATGTTTTAATGAAAGGGTTTACAGGCTATACTTGTGGTATAATTTTTTTATTAAAAACGATAAGGTGATCCCAGTGAACAAGCGTAAACGCCAAATAATAAGATCAGCGCGTAAATTATTTATTGAACAAGGTTTTAACGATACTTCTATTATGGACATAATTGCAGCTGCAAATATTTCAAAAGGAACATTTTATAATCACTTCAACTCAAAAAGTGAATGTTTAATTGCGATCTTAGAAGAAGCTCGAGAGGTAGCCACTAACCGCCGATATGAAGTAGCAATGAATAAAGAGCTTTCCGATGTGAATGTTTTAATTGAACAAATTTCTTTACTTATGCACGTAAACCGCGAACATAACTTAGTTCGAATATTCGAATCCATTTCAGGAAGTAACGATCATGAACTTAAAGCGGTTATGGAAAAGCATTTAATTTTAGAATTGTACTGGCTTTCCAACCGTTTGGTCGATGTATTTGGAGAAAAAATAAGAAGAGTTTCATTTGAATTAGCAGTGTATGCAATCGGCATGATGCAAAGTATTTTACGTACTTATGTCAGTGCGACAGGACAACCTGCTTCCCCTGAAATGGTTGTAAGTACGATTATTAAAAACGTCGAAACAATTGCACCACGTCTTTTAAAAAATGAGAACCAAGAATTGATCTTCACTCCTGACATTTCTCAAGCTTTAATCAATAAAATTGAAGATCGGCCAGTGTCAAAACAGTTAATCATAGATCAGCTGAAAGGATTTATTAATAACTTAACTGAGGTTGATTCAAATAAGGGTTATGAGTACGCTTCATACTTACTTAAAGAATTAGATTCTAAGGAAGAGTGGGACTCAATTTTTGAAGCTGTCCTTTCTGCGTTCAATCGAACTTATAGTAATACTCCACATGAAGCAGAAGCTCATCAAATCGCTATATATATTTGGCGATATTTAGATATCAACAAAGAAAAAAGGACATAACGATAAACACCACATCACTCTTATTGAGTAATGTGGTGTTTTATTATTTTTTATCGGATTCCTTTGGTTGTAAGTCATGAAAATCATCTGCAACTTCCATTTGCATACGATGACTATGATTCACACGGGAAATATTATTTGGCTTATCAACGTTTATAAATACATGATCTCGTAAATATCGATGGTAGTACAGCTCTCCTGCGGCAACAAATAGGGACGATAATAGTGCAGTAGACATTAATGAAATATCACCATCAAATAAATAAGAACCTAATCCCCATACGACTAAAAAGGAAAGTATTAGATCACCAGCAGCTGCTATCATATTTCCTATCTTAGGTAATACAACCATATCTCCAATAAATGCGATAATCGCTAAGGCAAGACTAATAATAATGATATCCGCTAGTGAAACATTGAAGAATAACCCTAATACAATGAATAAAACCCCTAGTGTCAAGACAAGTTTAATCAAAAATGCTTTTGCATACTGCATAAAAAACTTTCTCCCTTCACTTATCTTCTTTATATGTTAGGGTTTCCTATTATTAGCCCATCATACGCTTGTGAGATTATTGAGTGAGATGAAATTTGGTTTTATGGATTAAAGAAGGTCTAAATAATAAAAACGCCTTACATCAGTTAGCTACTACAACTAATGTAAAGCATTCATATATCGTACATTGAACTAATTAATCCAACTCATAATATCCACAAACAACATGTCCTACTGCTTTTGCAGCAACAAGGAGTGCGTCTTCATCAATATCAAATTTTGGATTATGGTTGAAGTAAGGCTTTTCGACTCCTTTTGGTGTACAAGCAATGTAGAAGAAGCATGAAGGGAATTTCTCAGCATAATAAGCAAAGTCTTCAGACGGTGACATTGCTGGGTATTCCTTAACTTCTTTAATGACTTCATCATTTGCATTCTTTAAGAACTCAGCTACTTTTTCTGTTAGCTCTGGATCATTGTATAATGGTGGGTAATCATTTTCGTAAGTTAATTCACATGTAACTCCAAATTCCTCTTCTAACCCACGAACAAGACGTTTCACTTCTTTTTCAATTGTTTCTTTTGTTTCCATCGTCATGTATCGGATGTCACCTTCAAGCTCTACGCTATCTTTAATGACATTAAATGTACCTTTTCCATCGAACGAACCTATCGTAATTACACCAATGTCAAAAGGACTTAATCGGCGACTGATGATCGTTTGGGCAGCTGTTACAAAATGAGCTCCCGCAACAATAGCATCATTCGCTAAATGAGGTGAAGAACCGTGACCACCTCTACCTTGAATTTTTAGTTTCAAATATGCTCGTCCATTAAATGACCATCCAGCATGATAACCAACTTCACCAGCAGGACCCATCGGAAGTAAGTGAATACCGAATACGTTATCTAAATCATCGAGTAAGCCAGATTCAACGATACTTTTTGCACCACCTGGCGGAACTTCTTCTGCATGTTGATGAATAATCTTAATCGTACCTGGAATTTCATCTTTTAATTGAATCAAACAATCCGCAAGAACCATTAAGTATGCAGTATGACCATCATGACCACACATATGGCTTACACCCTCGTTTTTTGAAGCAAAAGGAAGCCCTGTTTCTTCAGGGATTGGTAGAGCGTCAAAATCTGCACGTAACCCGATATTTTTACCCGGTTTACCACCTTTAATCGTTACGATAATTCCGTATCCATTCCCAACATTTGAATGTACTTCAACATCTTTTCCTTTATAAAAATCAAGAATATATTGAGCAGTTTTTTCTTCCTTAAATGAAATTTCCGGATTCTCATGTAAATGTCTACGTATTTCAATCATTTCTTCCTTACGAGATTCAAGCATTTCCATTAATTTCGTTTTCACGAGAATGCACTTCCTTTTTGCGAGATAATGAAAAGAGTTTTGGAATGCGTATAGATCAGAAATTTTCCCAATCTATACGCACTGTAACTTACTATTTAATTCCCATTGCTGGTTTTTTACTAATCGTTTTTCTAGGTGTAGACTTTGTATCTACATTCGTTTTACCTGCGTTATTAGGAACTAGGAACATAACAGATATTACGGATAGTGTACCGAAAATAATGTTTACAATTAAACCTACTGTACCTGCAGCAGCAAAGTTACCGCTTGCTGCTACCGCACCATATGCAGTTGCAGAAATTGCAACACCAAATGCTCCACCTAATGAACTTGCCATTTTATAAACACCAGCAGCTTCTCCGACTTTGTCAGCTGGTGCATTTGTTACAGAAGTATCTGTTGATGGAGTTGCATATAGTCCTAAACCAAGTCCATATAAAGCAAAACCGACAAATACTGAAACTGTGTAAGCAAAGCCTGGTAAGAATGTTAAAGCCATCATAGCTACACCAACAGTTGTAATAATACCGCCCCAAATCATTGGTTTTTTCGCACCAATTCTTTGAAGTACTTTTTCACCAACGCGAATCATCAGTAGAACAACAACTAAATAACCTAAAGATAACATACCTGATTGGAACGAACTATAACCTCTACCTTGTTGTACGTATGTGTTTGTAACAATTAGCGCACCTGCAATAGCATTTAATAAGAAGTTAGATACTGTTGCACCTGTGTATGCTTTGTTTTTAAATACCGCAAAATCAACCAAAACCACTTCTTTACTTTTTTCAACTTTAACAAATACGATTAACCCAATTACGGCAACTGCTAATGCAATTAGAGAATTTACGCTTGTCCAACCCCAGCCTGCACCGTAAGTGATAAATAAGTTTAATGCGATCATTGTTACGATAAAGATTCCTAAACCTGCATAGTCAAATTTAAATTTACCAGTAGATGCTTGTTTACTTTCTGGTGTATCTTTTAGTAGGAATAAACCAACGATTGCAAAGATAATTGAGAAGATGAAAATCCATCTCCAACCTAATGAAGTTGCAATAGCACCACCTGCAAATGATGCAAACCCAGATCCACCCCAAGAACCGATTGACCAGAAACTTAATGCACGTTGACGATCTGGTCCATCAAAATACGCTTTAATTAAAGCAATTGTAGATGGCATAATAAATGCTGCAGATATCCCTTGAATAACACGTCCTATAACTAGTAATACTGCGCCTTGAGCAAATACTAGACAAAGGGAACCGATAATACTTAAGATAAACCCGATAACTGCTATTTTTTTACGACCTACTTTATCGGCAAGACCACCTGCTGCAACGATGAATAGTCCTGAGAACAATGCAGCTAAACTAATAGCAATATTTAATGTACCGATTGAAACGCCTAAATCTTTTTGTACTTCTGGCACAACGTTTACCATTGCTTGGGCAAATAACCAGAATGTAATAACACCAAATACAATCCCAATAATCATTTTATTAGTGCCTTTATAACCGTTTTCCATATAATAGCCTCCTATTTGTATTTGAAAACTTATATCTGCTTATGGTACTTTTCCCTTAAGCATTTACGTTAATACTGTATTGAAAGTGAGAATTACTGACAGATGAATCATGTCTTTTCCAAGCTCGGATTATTGGTTATCTTTTATTTTCCCCCTCACCGTTGATTACATGTTAATTATAAAAAAGCTCCGGAAATTAAATGAGTCATTATTTGCGTATAATTACTAAAGCACACTCCATTTTTTTCACTTACAATAACTCACGTCAAAAAAGGGAGGTAATTTTTTGACCTACCGAATTGTGCGGAAATACTATAACAAAATAAAAAAGCCACCGTTGCTTTTATACAACAGTGACCACTATAGTATTGCTTTTCGAATCTCAAAAAAATGAATGGCATTTAATGTTAGATAAGAATGAAAAGTCCATTCTTCCGTAATTGTCTCATCAAAGATTTCTAATTTTGGATGGCTTGAGCGATTGATATAGTCAATAATCTCTCTATCCAATCCATGCTTACTATTTAAATTTGACCATTTCGTATAAAGAGCACCATGGTCCCGATCAAATATATATTTTCGTACCTGGTATTCTCCTTGCTCAAGTCCCCTAATTTTTACTAAAATTTCTTTATTCAACTTCTGAAGTAAGGACTCTTCCACCGAATAGTACGGATTAATTGTATTACAATTCATAAGTACTAACTGATATCCCCTGTCGTTTTGCAACATAACATAATCGAACCCTTGGCTAATTATTGTGCCATACAACCTTTTAGCAAACATCATCGCAAAATAGGCTGGCCGTTTTCCGCTAAAATAGTGGAATAACTCCATCCCCTCAATTCGAATGCGCTGACCATTACTGTCATTTTCATGTAATGCTGTGTTAATCCAGAAGCCAATAGATTCCACCTCATTCACAATGTCTAGCACGCTTTTTAAAACTAAGGCTCCCCTGAAAAATATTCCATTGGTAAACCTTGTGTTTCCAGATAGCGTATTCCATGAAACAAGATGAAGTGGTTTATCAATACCACTTTTCTTCAAGTAGGCTTTAACCTTAGCTGTTTTCTCTTTTAAATAATCTTGTGTCATATTAAAACGCTTATCATTTAATTCCTTAAAATCTACAACATCATTTTGGTTTGAATGATAACCTATAAAATCTATATGATCCCCTTCTGTTAACAACCATTTGTGGGATTCCGTTGTTTTCTCATCCTCAAAGGAAAACGGTAAAAATACACCTATTTTAACATTTGGCACCATCTTTTTTAGTAAATGATACAACTTCATGTATACCCTTTTTAATTCCTCATCTTTAACCGCAGTATAATAAGGTTCGTAAAATAAAAAATGCCACGTATTTAAATAGGAAGAACCATATACTTGTAAACAATGTTTAATAAATGCAGCTAGCTTTTTAAAATTATTGTCTTCATCTGCTGTAATTTCTTGATAATCAATTCGTATAAATAAGGAAAGATCATTCTTTTTAAGAAAGTTTAAGGATATGTCTGCTTTAAAATAAGGCGAACTTGTAGCGATTACTTCGTCTGTTTCAACATCAGCAGTAATCGTTTCTCCTCTCAACAAGTTACTAATCCCTACATAGTCTAATCTCATATCCTCTTTAATCATTAACAATTGTTTTCTAACAGGGTCTTTCAGTAGCTCTTTCAACTCTCTAACAATGACTACATGCTTTGGACGAGCTATTTCTTTATAGATTGGTTTTGTTAAATCTAATGTTAATTCTTCAAATCTAGATTCTGTGTTTCTGTATGATTGGTCTAATTTATTTAATACGATGCCTAACTTCCTTAAAATTTCAGTTGAATGAATTAATTGTTCCGCGTCCTCTAATGGATAACTTTCAAAGGAATCAATTTTTTCATTTGCATGGTTTTCTCTGTAAACATGTGGTGTAACACCATAAGATTCTTTAAATAAAGTCGTAAAGGATTTTGTATTGGCAAAGCCATTTCTCATCGCAATTTGTGAGATTGTTTCATTCGTATACAATAGATCTTTCACACTATGCTTCAATCGGATATTCATCAGAAATCGACTAAATCCCATTCCCGTTTTTTGTTTAAAATAACGTGATAGGTAGCTTGTTGAAAGATAAAACTTTTTCGCCATATCTTCTAAAGTAATAATTTGATGATAATTTCTTTCTAAATACTCAATGATTTGTGATAGTCGATAATCATTCGTATCTAGTTTTTCAAAGGCGCTTCCTTTATGCTTAAATCCTCGGATTAGATTCAGTAATATATCACACAAATAACTTTGGATTTCAAGTCGATAACTTTCATCTCTTCGACAGTAAGAAATCATCAATTGAACAAGTTGTTTTCTAATGTTATTTAACATCTGCTCCCTGCCCATATCAACTTCCTGTGAATAACACTCAAACCGACTATTCCGATATTCGTCGTAATACTGATCGATAAAGGCATCCGTAATATTTAGTTGTAAGACACTATTCCCACCATTACCTTTTACTTGAAAAAGTTGATTTCGGTTAATAAGTAGTAAATCTTGTTCTTTTAAAACATAAAATCTGCTATCAATTTCAACTGTAATTTCTCCGTTAATTACAAATATTAGTTCTAGTCCATGATTAACTCGTGGAGATAAGAAATTTATTTCCTTTAATGATATTTGGAAATCATTTAATGATTGGTCCATATATTCACCCTAGCTTTCAAGCTTCATTTAAAATTAGATCTGTTTGTTTACTCATTTCAATCGTTTCTATAAATTTTTCTATCGTCGAAGTCATGTAAGTATCTGCTCTTCTAATAAAAACGGTCCTAACCTTACTATATTTTTCAGGAAGAGAATGGATTTGAATAAGTCCACTTTGTTTCATATGCTCTACTGAGGACATAGGAACAAAGGATACACCAAGCCCCATAGAAACACTACGTAGAATTGTTTCTAAAGTGCCAAACTCCATTACTTTTCGAGGAATAATATTTTGGTCTTTATACCAAGTTTCAAGACGTGCTCGGTAACCGCATCCTTCACTAAAGCATAAAAAGGGTTCTTCTTTTAAATCCCCAAGTGATCGTTCTTTCATATCTGAAATGAGAACGAGCTCCTCATTAAATACTTCATGAGAAACAAGGTCTGGATGAAAATCTGATTCAGTCACAAACGCTCCATCCAATTTATGATTTAAGACTTCTTCTTCTAGTGTCTCCGTTACACCAGTAAATAACGATAAATCAACATTTTTATACTTCTTTATATAGGTAGATAATATTTTTGGTAAATGATATACCGTTTCAACTGTACCAATTTCCAATTTACCCGTCGGTTCATTTTTATTTTGAACAGCTTTTTTCATCTCTTCTGTTAGTAATAAAAGTTTTTTACTATAGGATAGGAGCACTTTCCCCTCAGGAGTCAAAGTCATTCCGCGGCGATGTCGGTTAAATAATGGAGTATTCAATTCCATTTCGAGCTTCTGAATTCTCGACGTAATATTTGACTGTACATAGTTGAATTCCTTTGCCACTTCTGAAATTGTCCCTTTTTCTGCTACCATTTGAAAAATCTCTAAATCCTTAAATTCCATATTACTCACACCCTTTTCTATCTATTTATCTATATTTCTATGATATCAAAAATACTGATAATAATCCTTATTAATATTCATTTTACGTGATAATAAAATCGAGCTATGATGATGTGTAAGATAAATGATAAGGGGTATTGGAAAAAATGAAAAATAATGTATTATTAGGAACTGTTTTATGTTTAGTCGCTGCGGTTTCTTGGGGGGCAATGTTTCCAGTTGCACATGATGCATTTAAGCACATCGATCCTTTCTATTTCACAATCATTCGTTATGGATCTGTGACAGTCATTTTAGTAGCAATACTATTATGGAAAGAAGGAAAAGAAGCTTTCAGGTTAGAAGGAAGAGGTCTTCACTTATGGTTCTTTGGGACAATGGCCTTTACAGTTTATAATCTATTTATCTTTTGGGGAGAAGATATTTTAGGTGAATCTGGAATTATGGTTGCGTCCATTATGGAATCACTTATGCCGATGATCTCCATTATCATCGTCTGGATGATTTTTAAAGACCGTCCACATGTTTTTACATTACTATGTGTATTAGTATCGTTCATCGGTGCTATTTTAGTAATAACAAAAGGGGATATTAAATCATTTTTAGGTGCTACAGATCAATTTATTCCTACTATGCTTATCTTAATTGCAGTCATTGGTTGGGTTATATATACAATGGGTGGTAGTGAATTTAAAGGCTGGTCTGCTTTACGCTATTCAACTTTAAGTTGTTTACTAGGAACTATAACTGCTATTATTCTTACATTCTTATCTTCCTTAGTTGGATATGTACCGGTTCCATCAGTAGATGCGATTATGACAGTAAGTCCACACTTATTGTTTATGATTATTTTCCCTGGTGTCATTGCATTGTTAGGTTGGAACATTGGCGTTAGTTTGTTATCACCTTTAAACGCATTATTGTTCATTAACTTTGTTCCTGTTACTACACTAACAATTTCAATTTTCCAAGGAAACAAAGTAACAATATTCGATCTAGTAGGTACTTTCTTAATCATCGTTGCGCTCGTTTCAAATAACCTCATGATTAGAATGCTACAGAAGAAAGAAGCAAATCAGCATGTTCAATCTAACTTTAGAGAAAGAACATCTTAGGAACAAATTCATATGTTTTCAAAAAGTCGATCACTGTTCTTTTAGACAGTAGTGATCGACTTTTTGATTTCACTAAAATGGAGTACATAAACATAAAAAAAATCTATAGTAGAACCTCTTCTACTATAGACTTAAGTTATTCTAATAAATTTGTATTGACATAGTTTTCCGTTTTACTTTATAATTCAAAACGGTTAAATAATAGTAATGTTTAACTTCATTTCGCTAAGGCTTGGCAGAGCATTAGCGAGAAGTACTGTGTGTTGCAAGTATTAGATTAAGCTTCTTCCTCAGGAGTTTCTTCCTCTTCTACTTGTTTCACATAGTCTACCGTTACAACTGCTTCTTCATCTTCATGATTGATTTTAAAGTTAGTGTGTTGTTCTTTAAGATCTGCTACTCGAACAGTATGACCGATTTCAAAATTAGTGATGTCAATTTCAATACTATCTGGTAGATCATTTGCTTTCGCAGTAATATTCAATTCATGAAGAGCTTGATTAATAACTCCTCCAGCTTTTTCTCCAACGGATGTTCCTTTTAGAATTACACTTACCTTTGTATCGATTTCAGTGTTTTCATCCACTTGCAAGAAATCTACGTGTATTACATCACCCGTTAATGCTTTATTTTGATAATCTCTTAAAATAACATTCTTTGAGTTACCATCAATATTTAGAGATATAATACCATTTCTACCTACCTCTTTAATTACACGATTTAAATCGGCTCTTTTAATGAAAATGGATTTAGTGTTTACTTTTCTTCCATAAACAACTGCTGGGATTTCCCCTTCACTTCTCATCTTTTTCAAAGAAGATTTTGTTAAGTCTTTTCTTTCTTGAGCTACTAGAGTACTCATTTTATTTCCACCTTTCTATTCAGCCTTAGATTAATCCTAATAAAAATCTAAAACTTCAAAAATTTTTATACAATTCAATTATATCGAATCTAGTAATATATTTCATAGAAAAGGCCCATCCAAGTAAATACCTCTGAATCTATTAAAAAAGACCTTCACCAGTTTGTTTGAACTGATGAAAGTCTTAATCTATTGAAAAATCCCTAACCGAATTTTACAAAGGATCGGTTTGGGCCCCCCCTAAATTATTCAATTGCTCTTATCCTGTGTATTGAATCATTTGAGTGATCACTAAAGTGACAACCCCAATTGCCGAGAATACTAGGAATAGAGGCAGATAGAATCGAATCCATTTTTGCCAAGATACGCCCGCGATAACGAGTGCAGCCATAAAGTAACCAGAAGTCGGGAATAGAATATGTGCAAAGCCGTCCCCGAACTGGAACGCAAGCACTGCCGTCTGTCTTGTTACGCCGATAATGTCTGCAAGTGGCCCCATGATTGGCATCGTTACTAAGGCCTGTCCACTACCTGACGGAATAATAAAGTTGATAGTCAGTTGTACTAGATACATACCTACTGCACCAAGGATAGATGGCATCTCACCAACCAATGATCCAAGGCTATGAACGATTGTATCCATAATTTGTCCATCTTCAAGAACTACAGCAACCGATCGAGCAAGACCAATAATAATCGCACCCATAAGCACTTCACGGAAACCTTCAGTAAAAGCATTAGAAATTTTAGTAGCATTAAGTCCAGCGATCAAGCCAACTACGATTCCCATAAAGATAAATAGACCAGCCATTTCTACCATGAACCAACCAAGCTGAAGCACACCATAAACTAATATACCTAGGAAGATGAATGCGGCTAACGAAGCGTACTTTTGTCTTGTGTTCATACTTTTAGCTTCAATTTTATCTTTTTGTTTATAAAGTTCCCTTTTTTCTCGGTCATCTTCATAAACATAACTTTTTAAAGGATCCTGTTGTACCTTTTTGGCATAACGCATGATGAAAAAGATTCCTACTGATATACACACAATAAATAAAATTAAACGTAATGGTAAACCTGAAAAAACCGGGATCCCTACAATTTTTTGTGACAACCCTACGTTAATTGGGTTTAAAACTCCAGTTGTAAATCCGACAACCGTACCGACAAGAGCAATAGATGCAGCCACAATGGAGTCATACCCTAATGCAATAATTAATGGCATAATTACAGGAATATATACTAGCGATAATTCCGGGGTTCCAATTAAAGTTGCTCCAATCCCAAATACCGTTGTTAAAATCGGAATTAGTAAAATACTATTTTTCGCAAAACGATTAGCAAGCCTGTCCACAACCACTTCAATAATTCCAGTTGTTTTCAGAACACTAAACATACCACCAATGATAAACGTGAAAAATACAATCTCTCCAGCATCAATCAGTCCACGAGGAATTACAGTAAGGAATTCTGCTATACCAATTGGGGCAGAGTCTACTTGTGTATATGAATTCGGATCAATAGCTGTTCTTCCATCAGGACCTGGCACACGCTCAAACTTACCAGCAGGAATAAAGTAAGTAGAAATGGCTGCCAGAGCACTGAAAGTAAATAGAATCACATAAATATGCGGAAGTTGAAACTTCTTTTTAGCACTTTTTTTCTTTTCCATTTGATACCCCCATTAGTTAAATTAAACAACGAATGCAGTGATTGTTTATTAAATTTCAAAATATTAAACTAAATGTCTACAATGCTAATTGTACCTTCTAATAACACCTAAGTCGTTAGACCAATTAGCCAATAATATGTAGTACCGTTGTTAATGGAAAACAACCAGAAATTCCAGTTTATTTACATTGAACAATAATCTATACAATTATTACAATAAATACCATACATAGAAAAAGTCACAATGGTCAACTCGTTAGTTGTTTTAAACAAATGAGTAGGTTTTACTCTTTTTTAGGACTAAAAAAATAAACATAACGATTTCAGCCGTAATCAGCTAAAATCATTATGCTTTTCATTAATGGTTGCATCAGTTGTAAATATTAAGAGCTAGGTACATTTTAGACGATATCAATTCGTTCCTTATAACCGAAATTTGAAAACTTTATTGATAAGTGGATATAGAAATTTAACACCTTTTTTTGTAAGCATATCTCCTATTATATGTGAGAGATAAGCCATCGTGGAAATAAGAGCTAAATTGTTCACGCCAGTACTATCCTGTAAAAGATATGACATATACCACCAGTAAGCCAAGGCCCAAATCGTATGAGTTAGCCCTCGATGAGGAAACCAACCTACTACTCCTATGTACAAAGCAAACAAAACTAACCACCATAACTCATCTGTAAATGCATAATATAGAAGGAATAAACTTAGGATACTCATTAGAATATTTTTCAAAGTTTCCTGGCTTTTCAAGGAAAGTCCAATAATAATTCCACCAAACGCAAAAAGCAGTAATTTATTTTGTTGGGTAAACCAATCTCCATCTAGGAAAGACAAAAATTTCAAATCTAAAAAATATGTAATTAAAGAGAGGACCATTAATACGAAACCGGCAAAGACCCCTCGCCTTTTTATGAGCTTTGCTGTCTTAGTTACACGTTTATTTAACAGATTATTACCATCTAAATCAGGAGCAAGGGAAGCTACGCCCGATGCGAGTAAAATGACAGGCATCATACCAATCGGTTGGCTTACAGATGCCACCGCTCCAATTCCTAACCCTATTGCTAAATGTGTTCGACCTTTCATGTTGTCACCTCTTTGATGTTTATGTTTATCTCTATTTCTACTAATAATTTTATAAACCTCTGAAAAGATATAGCTTAACGAAAAAAGAAGCTCCTCACAAGTTTTATCAACTTATGAGAAGCTTCATTTCACTTTCATTACATATACAAATTCTTATAAATTAAGGAATTTGCAGGAGTTATTACATCATGCCGCCCATTCCGCCCATGTCAGGCATTGCTGGAGCGTTTTGCTCTGGAATATCTGCTACTACTGCTTCAGTAGTTAAGATTAGAGCAGCTACAGATGCAGCGTTTTGTAATGCAGAACGAGTAACTTTTGCAGGGTCTACGATACCAGCGTCGACCATGTTAACCCATTCGCTAGTTGCAGCGTTGAAACCTACACCGATTTCTTCGCGTTTTAAGCGGTCAACGATGATTGAACCTTCAAGACCAGCGTTGTTAGCAATTTGACGAACTGGTTCTTCTAGTGCACGTAATACGATTTTCACACCAGTTGCAACGTCGCCATCTACTTCGCCTAATACTTTTTCTACCGCGCTGTAAATGTTAAGAAGTGCAGTACCACCACCTGATACGATACCTTCTTCAACTGCAGCACGAGTTGAGTTTAATGCGTCTTCGATACGAAGTTTACGCTCTTTTAACTCAGTTTCTGTTGCAGCACCAACTTTAATTACTGCTACACCGCCAGCTAATTTTGCTAAGCGCTCTTGTAATTTTTCTCTATCGAATTCAGAAGTCGTTTCAGCGATTTGAGAACGGATTTGGTTTACGCGGCTTTCAATTGCGTCGCTACTTCCAGAACCTTCAACAATTGTAGTGTTGTCTTTGTTAACAACTACTTTAGCAGCTCTACCTAATGAAGTAACATCTGCTGTTTTTAGGTCTAAACCTAAATCTGCAGTAATTACTTGACCACCAGTTAAGATCGCTACGTCTTCTAACATTGCTTTACGGCGATCACCGAAGCCTGGAGCTTTTACAGCTACAACTTGGAATGTACCGCGTAATTTGTTAAGTACTAAAGTAGCTAAAGCTTCACCTTCAATATCTTCAGCAATGATTAATAATGGACGACCTTGTTGTACTACTTGTTCAAGTAGTGGTAAGATTTCTTGAATGTTTGTAATTTTCTTATCAGTAATTAAAATGTATGGGTTTTCTAACACAGCTTCCATTTTGTCTGTATCAGTTACCATGTAGTGAGATACATATCCACGGTCGAATTGCATACCTTCTACTACATCTAACTCAGTAGTGAATCCTTTAGATTCTTCAATTGTAATAACACCGTCAGTACCAACACGTTCCATAGCGTCAGCGATGAATGTACCAACTTCTTCGTCAGCTGAAGAAATCGCTGCAACTTGTGCAATCTCTTCTTTGTTTTCTACTGGACGTGAAATAGTGTGTAATTCTTCTAGAGCTGCAGCTACTGCTTTGTCGATACCTTTACGGATTCCAACTGGGTTAGCACCAGCTGTAACGTTTTTAAGCCCTTCACGAATCATAGCTTGCGCTAATACTGTTGCAGTTGTAGTACCGTCACCAGCGATTTCGTTTGTTTTAGAAGCAACTTCAGCTACTAATTTTGCACCCATATTTTCAAATGGATCTTCGAATTCGATTTCTTTAGCAATTGTTACTCCGTCATTTGTAATTAATGGAGAACCAAATTTTTTCTCTAAAACAACGTTACGACCTTTAGGCCCTAATGTTACTTTTACAGTGTTTGCTAATTTATCTACACCTTGAAGCAATAAAGAACGAGCATCTTCTGAGAATTTAATGTCTTTTGCCATAATATACCCTCCAATTTAAATTTAAAGCTACATATTTAAAAAGTATTAATCTTGCGGATTTTCGCATTTAGTACCTAAAAATTTTATATTCTTATCCAATTACAGCTAAAATGTCGCTTTCGCGTAGAATTAAATATTCAGTTCCTTCATATTTCACTTCTGTGCCTGAATATTTTGAGAAGATAATTGTATCTCCTTCTTGCACTTCAAGCTCGACGCGTGTGCCGTTATCTAGTACACGACCAGTTCCTACTGCTACTACTTTACCTTGTGATGGTTTTTCTTTTGCTGAATCCGGAAGAACAAGTCCTGATGCAGTTTTCTCTTCCACCTCAACTAGTTCGATAATGATACGATCACCTAATGGTCTTAACAAGTGAAACAACCTCCTAGAATATTATTCAGTATTTTTTTGAATGATTATTAGCACTCTCATTAATTGAGTGCTAACACAATTATTATAATAATGAATTCATTTTCTCTTTGCAAGCATGAAGCATAAAAAATTTTGATTTATTTCCATATTCAACTACAATAAAAGAAGATTAAATGATACTTTTACATACACTTTCACATTCTAACTATTCCCAAGAGCTTTTAATCAGTTTTTTAGTATCAGAAAGAGGGCGGTAAACCATTGAGTCAATCAAATAAATTTAAAACCCAAGCAACAGCCTTTTATATTTTACTTCTTTATATTGCATGTCAATTATCTGGGCTTCTATTACTTATTCCTGGTGTGGGAGATTTATTCCTTCAATTTATAGATGCAGATACAAAAGAATCTGGAATTATTCTAGTAGCTTGGTGGTCAACCATTACTATGGCTATCACTTTTATTGTAAGTTTTATATTGATAAGTAAAAATAAAAACTTTTGGAATGTATTTAAAGGGGAAAAAGCTTCAATAGGGGAATCAATCGGTTGGGGTATTCTAGGGTTTTTCTTAGTATTAGTCGGTCAATCAATTGCTGCAAACATTGAAATGGCGTTAGGAATCCCAATGGGTTCTGAAAATACTGAAACAATTGTATTAATCACAGAAATAGCCCCTATTATGATGGTAACAACTGTATTATTTGCTCCAATTCTTGAAGAACTTATTTTTCGCCGTGTTGTGTTTGGCTCAATTATACAAACACAAAACTTTTGGTTAGCAGGTATTATTAGTGCTATCGTTTTTGCCGCCATTCACCTAGAGTTCACACACTTACTTATATACGCTGTTTCCGGGTTAATATTTGCCTTTTTATACTACAAAACAAAGCGTTTACTAACTTCTATAATTGCTCACATGCTATTAAATGGTTTTGTTTCAATTACGCAATTATTTATCGATGATATTGAAAGAATAATGAAGGAAATGCAAATGATCTTAATTTTTCTCCCATAAAAAGAAGTGTAGATAGAATCATTACAGATTTTATCTACACTTTTTTAGTTATGAATTACTCATATTTTCGATTTGTCGACGTTGTTCAGCAAGTAGCTCTTCTACTTGTTGTCTTCGGTTTTCTTCCTGTTCTTCCTTTTGTCTTTGCTCTTCTGCAACTAGGAATTTGCTATAGCCGATATTTGCTATAATAATACTTATTTCATATAAGACAAATAACGGAATTGAAATGATTAAATAAGAAACAAGATCAGGTGGTGCAAGTAACACTGCAATAACAAATAAAACAAAGTATGAGTACTTACGGAACTTTTTCATTATTGCTGGATTTAAGATTCCTAACCGAGCTAAAAATATTGTGACAACAGGTAATTGAAATATAAAACCAAATGGGACGACTAGTTTAAATAGAAACGAAAAATATTCATTTATCCCTATCGTTTGTTGAATATCAAGTCGTTCTGACAAATTCATCATAAATTGTAGAACACTCGGGAAAAGAATAAAATACGCAAATGCAAGTCCACCAATAAATAATAAAAATGCATAAGGAATGTATTTCAATGTCGCTTTTCGTTCTGTTTCGTGTAAACCTGGCGTTATAAACGCCCATAATTGATATAAAATAACTGGCGATGTAATAGTAAGTGATATTAGAAATGTCACTTGAAGATAAACCGCTAGTGGGTCTGTTACATTAAAAGCATTTAAAGTTAATTGCTCTGATTCTTGACTTCTATATTGAATAAATTTAATGACTGGTTCTGCAAAATAGAAACCAGCAAATAATGTTATTACAAAAATAACCGCACAAACAATTAGACGATTTCTTAATTCCTCTATATGTTCAATTACAGTTAGTTCTTTTGGATTCATAGTATTGGCATCCCTAACTACTTAGCATTTTCTTCATTATTTGAATCTTTTACTTCTGCTTGTTGCACTGTTGTATTTTTATGATCAATCACAGGTTTTTTTGTGTCATCTTCATCATCAATTAACCCTTTAGTGCCTTTTTTAAATTCACGAAGGGTTGTACCAACTGCTCTACCTAACTCAGGTAATTTTTTAGGTCCAAAAATTAATAATGCTACGATAGCAATAATAATAACTGCAAATGGTGTTACGGCATTTAAGTGCACTTCTACCATGATTATAACCTCCTCTATTCTAACTTCATTTTAATCCAAATCAATATGTAATGCCATTAGATTAATGTGAAATCTTTTCGTCCTAACTATTACGTATCAAGTAGATTAACGCCTCTAATTCAACTGATAAATCTATGTTCATAACTTTCATAGTTTCAGGTACATTCAGTCGAACAGGAGTAAAGTTTAATATCCCTTTAGCATTAATATTAGCAAGTCTGTTAGTAACTTCCTGAGCTGAACGAGAAGATACAGTTAGTATCGCCATTTCTGCATTATATTTTACGTACATTTCTTCTAAACGATCTGGATGATAGACAGGAATTCCATTTACTTCATGTCCTTCTAAAGGTGCTTTAGTGTCAAATGCAACTACAATCTTTGTGTTATGGTTTTTTTGGAAATTATATTTTAAAAATGCATTCCCTAAATTCCCTACCCCGATTAGAGCAACATTTGCACTGTCATCTTGATCTAATGTTTGTCTAAAAAATTCTAATAAATATAAAACATCGTACCCGTACCCTTTTTTACCAAGTGCACCAAAATACGAAAAATCCCGTCGAATTGTCGCAGAGTCGATTTTCATCGCTTCACTTAATTCTTGTGACGAAATTCGTCGTTTCCCTTCATTCGCTAAATTTTGCAAAAAGCGATAATAAAGAGGTAATCTTTTCGTTGTTGCCTGTGGTATTCTTAGTTCCTGTTTCACTTACTATCCCCCATTCAATTCCGCCTCGGCGAAATTGGGCTGCCTGAGTCGTACATTTCTATTGTCTCTACAGTCTTTACGGATAACTAGTATAGCCACCCTAGTATAGGCTATCTAAAATATGTAAATTCGCCGATTGCATTACGTTCTATTTATAAATTAATGAATAAATTTCTATAAGAATTATAAGAAATCTTTTCAATAGTACTAAACTTATTGTAATAGGTAAAGCTTTCACATTGCAAGAATCCTTTGCAATCCATTACACTAAAGGTAGTGAACTGAGGTGTAACAATGATTGTTTTACAAGTAAATCAATTATATAAATCTTTTGGAACAGACGAAATATTAAGTGGTATTAAACTTGAAGTCCAACATCGTGATCGTGTAGCTTTAGTCGGTCGTAATGGTGCTGGAAAATCGACCTTACTAAAAATAATAGCCGGTCAAATGTCTTATGATTCTGGAGAAATTATTATCCCTAAAGATATTCAATTAGGGTACTTAGAACAACACGCCGGACTAAACTCTAATTTAACAATATGGGATGAAATGATGACCATCTTTACAGGATTGAAAAGTCAGGAACAAAAACTTCGTGAACTTGAAACAAAGATGGCCGACCCTACTGTTTACGAAAACCAAGAGTTATACCAAAAAATCATGGGGGAATATGATCAATTACAACATGATTTTAAGGATGCTGGGGGCTATCAGTACGAAGCAGATACCCGTTCTGTCCTTCATGGTATGCAGTTTTACCCTGATGATTACAACAAACCTATTTCTTCCTTATCTGGTGGGCAAAGGACACGTCTGGCATTGGCGAAATTATTATTAAGTAAACCTGATTTATTAATACTGGACGAGCCTACGAACCATTTGGATATAGATACACTAACATGGTTAGAAAATTACTTAAAAGGTTATGATGGCGCGATTTTAATTGTTTCCCATGACCGCTATTTTTTAGATCAACTCGTCACAATTGTATATGAAGTTTCAAGAAATCACGTTTTTCGATATGTAGGAAATTATAGTGGGTATTTAGACGAAAAAGCTAAAAACTTTGAGCGAAACATGAAAATGTACGAGCGAGAACAAAGTGAAAAAGCAAAGTTGGAAGCATTCATACAAAAAAATATCGCCCGCGCATCTACTACGAAAATGGCACAAAGCCGACGGAAGTTTTTAGAGCGTACTGAGTGGATGGATGCACCAGATGGAGACGAACGATCAGCCAACTTTGGATTTACTATTGAAAAGCAAAGTGGAAATGATGTTCTTTCAATCGATAATTTATCCATTGGATATAAAGGAACTACAGTTTCAAATAACATTTCTATGAGAATTTATCGTGAAGATCGGATTGCGCTAGTTGGACCAAATGGTGTAGGAAAATCTACACTTTTAAAAACCATTGTGAAAGACTTGCCAATTATGCAAGGAGATATCCGTTACGGTACAAATGTACAAATTAGTTACTATGATCAAGAACAAGCAAAACTAACAGGAAATAAATCGGTACTTCAAGAATTATGGGATGAATGGCCACTTATGAATGAAAAGGATATTCGAACGATTTTAGGTCGATTTTTATTCAGTGGCGATGATGTAACAAAACCTGTTCATTCATTATCCGGCGGCGAAAAAGCTCGACTTGCATTAGCAAAATTAATGATGCAAAAAGGAAACCTTTTAGTACTTGATGAGCCAACAAACCATCTAGATTTAGATAGTAAAGAAGTATTAGAGAATGCTTTAATTGACTACCCTGGTACATTATTATTTGTATCCCATGACCGATATTTTATTAACCGTATCGCTACAAAGGTAATTGAACTATCTCCAACTGGTGCCTTTGAATACTTAGGTGACTATGATTACTACTTAGAGAAAAAGCAAGAGCTTGAAGAACTTGCGCAAATGAAAGCAAAAGCTGTTCAAAAGTTCGAGTCTGAATCAGTAAAAAATACTACTTCTCAAATTGATAAAGAGGCAAAGAAAAGAGAACGCCAAATAAGACGACAAGTAGAGCAAATCGAAAAAGATATGGCTGTTTTAGATGAGCAAATTAAGAAAATAGAAGAAGATCTATGTCAACCTGATATTTTTCAGGATCACGAAAAGGTTCTCGAGCTTCAGTCGAATTTAGATGAGTTAAAATCAGAGTACGAGCAATTTGAGCTACAGTGGTTTGAACTGAATGAAGAACTTGAAAGCATTTCATAAGGAGCTTTCTTGAAAGTTTTTACTTTCAAGATGCTCCTTTTTTTACTATTTATTATTCGCTAGTAAAATACATATATCTTGGTCAATAGACAAATTTCGCAAAAATTATTCCACATTTTTATTCACAACTTAAAGTTAGTAATATCAACATATCAACAATGTTTTCCACATTATCCACAATTATTTTTTATGTTTTCCACATTCAATTGTGAAAAAGCCACCACAATATCTAGTTTTACCACAGGTTATACACAAGTTATGCACAATTTGTGCATAAGTACGGATGTTCGCATTGACTTTTTAGAAATTTATATTATTACTTGTGGATAATTTTTCAGAAAAGTTGTGCAAAAATGAGATTTACAAACAAGAGAGATTTCATGCACATAATTGGGCTAAATTATTGTAAATGGCTATTCTACCAAATTAAAAAGAGTGCTATGAAAGTCATAACACTCTTTTTTATCTATTTCGACCAACTTTTTAATTCCATGCCTGGATTGCCATTCATCGACAAATTTCCACGCACTCCGACGTTGTACATGAATGATCCTGCAGCACCTATCATCGCTGCATTGTCTGTACATAAATTTAGCGGTGGTACATAAAAAGGAATACCTTCTTTTTCAAATGCTTGTTCAAGGCTTGTTCGTAATCCTTTATTGGCAGAAACTCCACCTGCCGCTATTACTTGTTTCACTTGATACTTTCTAGCTGCTCCAACAGTCTTTGTTGTTAAAACTTCTACAACACTGTCTTGGAACCCCTTCGCCACCTTTTCAGGTACAATTTCCTCTCCACGTTGGTCCATATTATGTTTATAGTTAATAACTGCAGATTTTAAACCGCTAAAACTAAAATCATACGAATCATCTAACCAAGCACGTGGGAACTCAACACCAACACTTGCTTGGTGAGCAAGTCGATCAATATGTGGACCACCAGGATAAGGGAGATTTAAAACCCTTGCAACTTTATCGTATGCTTCTCCAGCTGCATCATCACGTGTTTCACCAATTACTTCGAAATGTCCATGTTCCTTCATTAATACAAGTTCCGTATGCCCACCTGATACCACTAGAGCAAGTAAAGGGAAATCCATTTTCTGTACTAGAGCATTTGCGTAAATATGCCCTGCAATATGATGTACACCAACTACAGGCAATCCGTGTGCAAAGGCAAATGCTTTTGCTGCATTAATACCTATTAATAAAGCACCAACTAATCCTGGTCCTTCTGTAACTGCAACAGCACTTAACTCTTTAGGTTCCAAGTTAGCATCTTTTAGAGCCTTCTCAATTACTAATGTAATTTTTTCTACATGGTGTCTTGATGCAATTTCTGGGACTACTCCACCAAACCGTGATTGACTATCAATCTGTGATGATACAACATTTGATACAATTTCAGTACCATTTCTAATAATTGATGCCGCAGTCTCATCACAGCTAGTCTCTATTGCTAATATTAAAGTTTCATTTTCCATTATAAGTTCACCCACATTACTAGAGCATTTTCATGATTATCTGTATAATATCCTTTTCTTATGCCGCCATCTTGGAATCCTAATTTCCGATATAAATTTTGAGCTACAATATTTGATACTCTAACTTCTAAGCTCATGACTTCTACATTATATTGTTGTTTTGCGATCGTCATTGCTTCTCTCATTAACCTTTCTCCGATTCCTTGACCACGGACAGATTCTGTTACTGCTACGTTTGTTATTTGCGCTGAGTCAATGACTATCCACATGCCACAAAATCCAACAATATTACCTAAATCATCTTCAGCAACTATGTAGTATGCATGAGTATTTTCTGTCATCTCGTAATAAAATGAATCCAATGTCCAGGGTGTAGGAAATGATGCCACTTCTATGTTATGTACTTGTTGTACATCTTCAACTGTCATTTTGCGATAAAGAACCATGATTACTGCTCCTTTTTCTGTTCCTTTAACCACTCAGCTTCCGCTTGTGCTAGACGATGGTACTCCGGAACAAAAGTATGAACATCTTCAATAAAAGGTTCTTTCATTGCTAGTTCGATTAACTTTGAGGCTCTTGGTAACTGTAATGATTCAGTTGCAAATAAAGCTTTATCACCTAACACTTCAATAATTTGCTCTTTAAAATGTATAACATCCATTCCTACAAACATGACCGGTTCGTTAAATTCTTTTAATCGATTTAACAAATCTTCTATGGCATAGTGATGATCTACTAAAACTGGTTCAAGTTGTGACCCTCTATAGAGTCCAGCATAGACATTTTGTCTTCTTGCATCAAATAATGAACAAATTAAGCCATTAAACAAGTTTGCGTTTGCAGCTACTACCTTTAAACTTGATACACCTACAAGTGGCTTATTTAATGTCCAAGCAAGTGTTTTTGCGATTGTCACACCAATTCTTAAACCTGTGTATGAGCCTGGTCCTTCCGAAACAGCGATTGCATCAATTTCGGATGGTTTAATTTTCACTTTTGCTAAAACCTCTTCAATCGTTGGCATCACCGTTACAGAATGTGTTAATTTTATATTTTCTACAATCTCCACAATTAGTTGGCCATCTTTAATAACGGCAACAGAAAGTGGTGAATTGGACGTTTCAATTCCTAGCCAGATCATGTTAATAACTCCTTACATAACTCCTCAAACCTTTTTCCTATAGGTTTCAGAATAAATTTTCTACTGTTCTCATCAATTCGTTTTATTTCGATTTCTAATCTTTCTTGTGGTAAAGATTCTTCTATTAGATGTGCCCATTCCACTACGGTAACACCATCTCCATAAAATATCTCATCCCAGCCTAAATCTTCTTCACTGTCCGAAAGGCGATATACATCTAAATGATTTAGAGGTAATCTACCTTCATATTGTTTCATTATAGTAAATGTCGGGCTATTTACATTTCTAGTAATTCCTAAACCCTTTGCAAGTGCCTTTGTAAATGTGGTTTTACCAGCACCAAGATCACCTTCAAGAGTAATTGTATCTTGCGGTTCTAATAAGTTTGCAAGTTTAGATGCTAGACTATTTGTTTCATCTAATGATTCGATAATTATTTCAAATATCATTATATACCTCTCCAAAATTTCGTTATCTATAGTTTACCCTAATAATAGAAATATGTTCAAAAAGTATTACCTGGACTAAAAGTAAAAGGGCAAAATGGCTATTTAATATTTAGTTTGCATGATGTCTATTATAAATTAGCTTTCCAACTAATTGATCTTCCTGAAATGTAATAATATAAGTTCTCTTCAGACTTTGTTCATCTTTCCACATAAACGTATGTTCAGTCAGCTGTTCTCCTCTTCCTTTTGCAATGTTTACAACATCCATGTAAGTCATTCCCTCTTGGAGTTGATGAAACTCGTCTTCATTCATATATCTCTGCCATCTAAACGCATTTGTATCTTCAATATCATAAAACTTATTCGTCTCATATGTGAAATGATAAATAATTAAAAAAAGATTCGTAACAACAATAAAACACCATACAAGTATTTTTTGTTGTAACTTCTTTAACTTCAAATTATGTCACCTCATGTTTGTATTGGCTATACTACTATATTTATCATTTCTCGCCATCATGAGTGAATAATAAAACCATAGTTTTACATTTTAAAAGATACATAGTGAAATTTAAAAAAGAAAATAAAAAAAGCCTTTAACAAAGCAGGCTTTGTTGAAGGGCTTAAACGTCGTTATATGGCGGTCCCGACCGGGATCGAACCGGCGATCTCCTGCGTGACAGGCAGGCATGTTAACCGCTACACCACGGGACCTTTTATATTTTCTATTATAACAATGGTACTTTCATAATTCAACATGATTTTCCATTTATTCCACAAAAATATTACAGTTACAGGGGTTGTCATTTAATATCAACAACCCCGTTAACTGCATTTTTTAGGATTGTAATACTTTACTTAGGAAACTACGAGTACGTTCATGTTTAGGATTAGTAAAGAGTACTTTTGGATCTCCTTCTTCAACTATGTATCCACCGTCCATAAAAATTACTCGATCACAAACATCTCGAGCAAAGCCCATCTCATGAGTTACGATAACCATAGTCATACCTTCAGTTGCTAGGTCTTTCATTACCTGTAAAACATCCCCAACCATCTCAGGGTCTAAGGCAGAAGTAGGTTCATCAAACAACATAATTTTCGGTTCCATTGCCAACGCTCTAGCTATTGCAACACGTTGTTGTTGCCCACCCGATAACTGACTTGGATATGAGTTTGCTTTTTCCTTTAGACCAACTTTTTCAAGTAGGGCCATCCCTAAAGCATCTGCTTCAGTTTTTGATTTCCCTTTTAATTTAATTGGTGCTAATGTAATATTTTGCAAAACAGTTTTGTGTGGGAATAAATTAAATTGTTGGAACACCATTCCCACTTCTTGACGGAATTTATTTATATCTGAATTGTTGTCAGTCATCTCATGACCATTAACTAAAATTGTACCTGAAGTAATTTCTTCTAAACGATTTAAACATCTTAAAAATGTACTTTTACCCGATCCAGAAGGTCCAATTACACAAACTACTTCTTTTTCACTTATCTCAACTGAGATATCTTTTAATACTTCCGTTTGTCCATAATGTTTCTTTAAATTTTTAACTTGAACAATACTCATCGTAATTTATATCTCCTTTCAACGAAGTTACTAAGCAGTGTTAATATGTAGATGATAATAAAATAGATGATCCCAACAGTTGTCCAAATTGCAAAGGATTCAAATGTAGCAGATGCTTGTACTTCGCCTCGTTGAGTTAAGTCGGCAATTCCAATTACCGATAATAATGAAGTATCTTTTAACGTAATAATCGCTTGGTTCGTAAATGTTGGAAGCATTCTTCTTAAAGCCTGTGGAAGGATAATAAAGCGCATTGTTTGACCGCCTGAAAATCCTAAAGAGCGAGAAGCTTCTGTTTGACCTTTATCTATCGACTGAATACCAGCACGTATATTCTCTGATAAATATGCCCCTGCATTGATTGCTATTGTTATAATCCCCGCTACTTCTCGGTCTAAACTAATAAAGGATAATGAGTTTAATCCAAAGTAGATGAAGAAGATTTGAACTAACAATGGTGTACCACGAATAATATTTACATAGATTTTGGCTATCCACTGTAGAGGTTTAATATGAGTTAACCTCATTAGTGCTACAATAAGACCGATAATAAAACCGATAATTATTGCGACACCAAATATATACAAAGTTGTAACTAATCCCTGCATTAAGTAGGGTAACGCATTAATCGCTGCATCCATTTAAATTTTCACTCCTATTTGAAAAAAGTAGCACGCATTAAGCGTGCTATTTTTTAATTCGCTAAATATTTATCTATAATCTCTTGATATTTTCCGTTCTCTTTTAAATTCTTTAAGCCTTGGTTGATTTTTTCTAAAATCTCTTGGTTTTCACCTTTTAATACACCAATTCCATATTGGTCATCATTTAAACGATCTCCAACAACTTGTAATCCTAAGTCTTGCTGTGCGATTGCATATGAAATTACAGGGTAATCTTCAAATAAAGCAGCAGCATTTCCATTTTGAACTTCTAAGAACATTGATGGACTATCATCAAATTGTATAATTTCAAAACCAATATCATTTACGATTGAATCAGCATAGTTAGCTCCAACAGTACCTTTTTTAACAGCTACTTTTTTACCTTTTAAATCTTCTACTGATTGGATTTCTGTATTATCTTTGCTTACTACCAGTGATACACCTGCATCAAAGTATGGTTCTGTAAAGTCTACAATTTTTTTACGTTCTTCTGTAATACTCATACCACCCATTGAAATGTCTAGCTGGCCTGCTTGTAGCGCTGGAATGATACCTTTAAAATCCATCGCCTCTAATTTCACTTCAAAACCTTGATCTTCTGCAATTGCTTGAATTAAATCAACATCAATACCAACATATTTTCCATCTTGTTCATATTCAAATGGTGGATATGTTGTATCAATTCCAACTCTATAAACTGGTTTACCAGAGTCACTTGAATTCCCCGATTCATTGTTTGAGCCACATGCAGCTAACACTACTGCAAATAAAGCTACAACTAATACTAATAATGACTTTTTCACAATTCATCCCCCTAAGTATCAACATTTCAACAATTCGAAATAATATTAAATTGTTAATTTTATGATAGTTCAAACAACTGCTAAAATCAATATTATCTTTAGATTAATATTTTCAATTATTTAATATTTTAATATTATTTTTAGATGAGTTGACAACATATTTCGTATTTTTCTGAATATATAAAAAATAACATTGGTTTTCATTTACTTACTTACCTTATACTATTTAAATATATTATTCGCACAAAGTATTTAGTTGAAATATATTTTTATAGTAATAATAATTATCTTTCGGGGGATAGACTTTAGGCGATAAAAAATTAATACTATTTAAACCCGTTTTTAGTTGGGAAGCATTATATTCTTTCCTTAAAGATGCACCCATACTACTATAATTTTTCTCACCTAATTAAACCTTACTAATATTTATTGTTTGACGTGTGAACCTTCGCTTCATTATGGTAGTTGGGCATAAAAAAAACACCACTGAATACTCAGCGGTGTCCATTTGCGAAGCGATCGTCTACTCTCACAGGGGGTGCCCTCAACTTCCATCGGCACTATCTCGAAGCGCGATGACCGGCGGATTTCTGCGTCACCTGCGTCGCTTGCGGTACTCATGTACAAAGTACATTCCGTTCCTCACTCCTTGGTTCCTTGAACTCCTTGGTCCTCGCACTTCTCGAACCTTTACTCATACTTGTTGCTACTATGTATTAAATCTTACTTTCTCAAGACGCGCCGAACCTTTGGTTCATAATTGTAGTTGGGCATAAAAAAATACCACTGAATACTCAGTGGTGTCAGTTGCGAAGCGACGTCCTACTCTCACAGGGGGAAGCCCCCAACTACCATCGGCGCTAAAGAGCTTAACTTCCGTGTTCGGTATGGGAACGGGTGTGACCTCTTTGCCATCATCACTTCACTTGTACATGGATGTACTGGCATCGCCGTTGCAACATGGACGTTGCGCTCTAAGGCGATGTTCCTTTAAAAATTTGAGAGTTCGTTCTCTCAAAACTGGATAAAGACATTGTAAGCGTTCAAGTTGTTTTGGTTAAGTCCTCGATCGATTAGTATTCGTCAGCTCCATGTGTCACCACACTTCCACCTCGAACCTATCTACCTCATCGTCTTTGAGGGATC
>NZ_OBQC01000017.1 GCF_900220965.1 Ureibacillus acetophenoni
TAATATATATTAAATTACATTTTTTTAAAAGACCTATGCGTTAGCATGTAGTCTATGAAAATTAATATCTAGAAGTTAATGCCTTACAGAAACTAACGGAGGCAATTCTTCAATAAGAAAGATCGTCCTTTTTATTGAACAAAGGGAGTTTAGTTGAACTAATCTTTTTGTATATTGTTACTGTGATTATTGAAAGCAAAGTATTAAATTTAACATAGAATAAGTATTAAAAGAGAAAAAATAGATCGTCTAGATATTTTATTCCTTGTTTTCGTTTTACATCCAAGTTCCTAAATGAGCGAAGGTGAGTGAACATGAAAAATAGAATAAAAACAAAAAGGATAAAAATACTCAGCGGAAACAGGGTAACTGGATTAACCGTTCAAGTTGCAGATACTCAAGAAGAAAGAGAAAAGGGCTTAATGTTTGTTGAGCATTTACCCGAAAATGAGGGAATGTTATTTGTGTTTTCAAGAAAAACATACGGTGGCTTTTGGATGAAAAACACATTAATTCCTTTATCGATTGCTTTTCTTGATTCCGACGGGGAAATTCTAAAAATACTTGATATGGAGCCTTGTATAGGGAATGAATGCCCTACCTATAATCCCAAACTTTCTTATCATTATGCAATCGAAGTGAACCTTGGATGGTTTGATAAGAATCAAATCAAAGAAGGGGATTATGTAAAGTTTGATTGAATACATCTCACCTCTAAAAACTAGGACCATTTCTATTAGGTTTTTTGTTAAGTTAAAAGTGGCTATTCTTCAATAAGAAGAGTAGCTTTTTTGTTGTAAACTAACGAGCAAAATACTTTAAGAAAGATTCTTGAATTTTATGGTATTCTTTAGGGGAGATAGATTAGGGGGATGCCAAATGGACAAGTTCACGAAATGGTTTATAGCATCATTTATATTAGGGAGTGTAGGGCTAATAGCAGTATTTTTCGTGGAAGATATTGCAAGAGTAACGGGTGAATTGAATCGAAGCATTTTGTTAGTTAGCACTATAACAATATTCTTTTTAATTCTATCTTCTATATTTAGTATTGTTAAAGCGAATTCAAATAGAATACAAGGGGAATTAGTTCTCTCTGCCCTTATTTCCATAATTCCTCTATCAGCTTTAGTCATAAATGGGTTAATTTTTACGATTTATTTTGTAGGTAAGTAATGTGGCTATTGTGAAGAAAAGTGCTTAAAGTAACGAGGCGTTTCAGGAATAAGCAGGAGGCAGTTTATTAGAAGGTTTGGTCAGGAGGCACTAAAGTTTGAAAAAAATTATTTTATTTTTAAGCGTGTTATTTTTAGTTGCTTGTTCTAGTGAAGAAGTGAAATATGATGGAGCTCCACTAAATATTGCAGTATTTGGTGATCTTCCAGAAGTTAAAAATAAAAATATCCATTTTGAATTATTAACACTAGAAACGCTAAGCGAGGATACATCAAATATTGCTTTAAACTTTAATGCAATTATGATAACACCTTCAGTATTTGAAGAAGCATCAGACGATAGATTTGTAGAAGTATATAAAAGTTTAGAAACCCCAATTATATTTTTTGATACAAATAAAAGGCATTATCCTTTTGTAAATGAAAGTATTACTTATGAATCCGCGTATTTTGATGTTTTAGATAATGGTTCCCACACTACAATTTACATAGCTGATACCAAACTGAATAGAGAAGATGCTTGGTATTTTTATTTAGAAGATAAAAAAGACGTTAATGTACTATACTCAGAAATCTTTAAAAAGATTGAGAATTTATAGCGAATAAATCATTCCTTATAACACAACAGGATTAGAAAACAACGATTTGAAGACTGCTGAAGTCAAAAGCAATTAAATAAGTAACAGGGGGATTTTACAATGAATACGATGTGAAATCCCTTTTTTCATTTTCATTTCATTTATTGATGGTATGACTTGCCACACATATTAGAGTGCTCAAAGATACATGGCGCTAGCTTCTTATTCAAGTAAAGCGAGCGTAGACTAACGAGGTAAGTCATTTCAATAAGAACTTTGAATAATTTATATAAAGATTGCAGTTTAAATCGGTAAAGGGGGTTTGCTTTGTTTAGAAAAAACATTATTCCGTTATTAGTTATTCTCCTTTTATTAAGTGCTTGTTCAAATTACAAAACGCGTGTTTATAAAGGCGAAACAAGTGATTGGAAGGCTGACTATGTTTATAAAGAGACTTCTACCAAAGGATATGAATATATATTTCAATTAACTTACAAAAATGATGTTAGTGGACTTTCAGAGTTAAAAGATTTTACGATCAAATTTAAGGCTGGTTCTGGTGAAACCGGTGGCACTTTACCTATTAGTATTTTAAAAAATGGGGCATTTACAAGCAGTGGTGCATACGAGGGGACTAGTTTATTACGAGAGGATTCTCAAATTAAAGTGTATGTTAATTGGGGGACCAACGAAGATTCGTTTGTATTAGAATATAACGATTAAAAGCTATAAACACTTATCCACATAGGTTATTCGGATAACGGGGGCGTTGATCCGAGAAGGGGTTAATGCCTTTTATATTGAATTTTTTTACTAACGGGGCAGGTTAATTCCACAGTAACTAATAGGTATTATTATAAAATAATTGAAATAGGGGTTTATGGAGGGGAAATATGAATAAAAATTTTGTATCTTTTGCTTTTATTTTCTTTGGATTATGTATTGTTTTCAGCGCCTTTTATATTTCTTCAGCATTAAAAGAAATTGCGTATAATCAAAATCCTGATAATATTTCAGTAACACAAGATAATAATGACTGGGAACTAATAGTGGTTAATGAAAATAACATCATTCTTTTTAACAGTTATACTGGTGAGTATTGGCGTAAATCTATTGAAACTAATGAAGGAGAATCTTATTGGGAAAGAGGAATTTTACCTGGTGAATAAATAGATATCGCATATACGTGATGAACTCTAAATAAAAGGTTTATCGAAGTAACTGGGCTTAAATTGAATAACAAATTCAGCAATCAAGCGCTTTTCCAGAGGGGAAATGCGCTTTTTCTTTATGTATCAAGGTATACTTAAAGGGTTGACTAATAGAGAGTATTTGCAATGGGGAAATCAATACACATAGTGATGAGGCCCACAAATCTAGTAAAGGGGAAGGTTTTCATAAAAATAGTAGAAGTAGATGACAAAGTAACTATTGATGGCTTTGGATTTTATGGTCATGTTGACCGACAACGTTGTTCAACCTGTAAGTGTAATTTAGTTTATTATGAGGAATTTGATGCGTATTTTTGCCCTAAATGTAATAATTGGACTGAATCCAAATGCAGTGACCCTAACTGCAAGTATTGTCCGAATCGACCACAAAATCCATTGCCTAATAAATAGCTTAGTTGAAGAACAGACCGATATTATCTCTACCTATCTTGGAGTATATAAAGGGGATTTAATGAAGAAGTTAAAACGAATTTATAATGGATAATGACCGATCTACAAATTCTAGTAGCGTTTATATATATATATATAGTACATACTTATCCACAAAAGACGGCGGATTTGCGGTCTTTCATGACTTGGGATTACTGATAATATACAGGTGTTATTTGGACAAATCACATTGATATCATTGCTCCATTTCTAAAAGAAAAATAATTGAAACTGTCCAAAACAAAGTAACTACTGGTAAAAAGTACTTCTTGGAATGAACTATTATCAATAGGTGAACTATGTTAATCTATGTAAGCGTGCCAAGATTTTTAGATTGAACAACATGAAACTACTAGGAGAATACTAAAATGAAAAAGAAAATGAATTATTTATTGTTCCTTTTAATGACGATCTTTATGGTTGGTTGTACCGACGTTGAAGATGTATCAAATACAGATGTAAAAACAGATTCACAAGAAGAAGTAACAACAGAAAATACTATTGAAAATAGTGAAACAGAAGAAACAATTCCTACGACTGTTGAAGAACCAGTAGAAGAGGAAGCACAAACCCAACCAAATACTGAATTATTCGCAGGATACAAACTGATTGAAGTTGATGGTGGAGATTTATCAGGATATCGTGAAGCTAACGTTGTCGTTAACATTGGTTTTGGGGAACGTGATTATTGGGCATTTACAAATGAACACGGCCAACTAGTACGTGTCATTGCTGACGAAATCATTCTACAAGACGACAGTAACGAACCTGTATTATCGACTGGAAGATACTATTCTGATGAGGCGAAGGTTCCAGGTGTGGAAAGTAAAGATTTAGATGAAGGACATGTTATCGCGGATTCTCTTGGGGGAGTATCAAATGCATACAATATTACACCGCAAGAAAGTACGTTAAATCGCCATGGTGACCAAGCCTATATGGAAGACGCAATTCGTAAAGCTGGTGGAGCGACTAATTTCGAAGCAATTATCACATATCCAAATACGCAAACACAGATTCCTTCAAGCTATAAATATACCTATACTATAAAAGGTAACAAAGTCGTTGATACATTTGACAATGTAAACCCTGATAAAGTAAACGAATCACTTGGCTTAACAGGCAGTAAGCCATCTAATTCAACTGGCTCGAATTCAGGTTCAAACACAAACACAAACACAAACACAAACACAACAGGTTCAACTACTAACCATGATATTTCTTCAGTTGATACAAACGGTAATGGCCAAGTAACTATTAAAGAAGCAAAAGCAGCAGGTTACAAAATGCCAATAACAAGAGATCATTGGTTATACCCTTATATGGACGACCGTGATAACGACGGGATGGTAGGCGAGTAAACCCGTAAAACAAATAGCCGATAGCATTTTACAAGGGTAGATGCTATCGGCTAATTTTTTTCATTTCTAGGATAAGCCATGCTTCTATGTTAATTTCTAGTCTGAAGAATAAGAAATAGGGGGAAAAATTACGCTTATCTCCAAAATAAAATAGAAAATAGCCAAAATAGATGGAGAAATCCCCGTTATTCCCCTTAAAAATGAGAAAATGTGGTGTTATATTTCGCATAGAGGGAAATTTTACCCTTATTTGCCCTTAAATCGAGCATCATTACACCTATAAAGGGAAAATCTCCACTTATTTATCTAAGCTAGTTTGTCCCAGTTGCCTCATTCTCATTTCTTTCTGAAAATTCTACCATTTGATATGATGGGATTGGAATAAATAGAATTGTTAGAGGGAGTGGTTAAGAATATGGAATACATAACACTTAATAATGGGTTGAAAATGCCAATAGTAGGTACAGGGACAAATACTTATGGAAAAGAAAATAACGATTATAACGGCGAGGTGAAAAATGAAATTCCTGAACTCGTATCAGCACTTGAGTTGGGATACCGCTCAATAGACGCAGCGATTTCTTATAGAAACGAAGAACTTGTCGGAAGAGTTTTAGCAGAAAGCACAGTGCCTCGAGAAGAGTTATTTATTACAACAAAAATTCCAGCCAACGAAGAATATATTTCTTCAAAGGAAGCTACTCGAGCAGCAATCGATAACAGTCTTAAAAATTTCCGAACAGACTATCTCGACCTACTTCTTATTCACCACCCAATCGAAGACAAAGAACAACTGAAAAACACTTGGGAAGTCTTTGAAGAGTATTACGAAGCTGGGAAACTAAAAGCAATCGGCGTTTCAAACTTTGGAAAAAATCAACTAGATGATCTGAAAAAATTCGCTAAAGTAAAGCCAGCTGTGAATCAAATACAAATTAACTTAAAAGAACCGAACAAAGAGCTCCTTGCAATCTTAGAAGAAGAGGGCATTACACCAGTTGCATGGGGACCTATGAAAACCGAAGCTCATCAACAAGAAGCATTAGATGAAATAGGTAAATCTTATAAAAAGTATGGTGCACAAGTCTTATTAAAATACCAAATCCAGCGCGGTGTGGTTGTGATTCCTAAATCACACAACCGTGAAAATCAAGCAGCGAATATCGATCTTTTCGATTTCGAATTATCTGCAGAAGATGTAGAAAAAGTTGAAAACTTATAATTAGTTGGTCCTTCATCCTAGAGATACGAATAATGTCAATAGGATGAAGGATTTTTTCAAAACAATGAGATTGGAGAAGTGCTGTTTTATATTGAACTAACGGGGCAGATAAGTTTAATAAGAAATGGTATAATTTTCAAAAAAAGATAAGGCAAAGGGGAAGAGAAAAATGATAGATTATAACGGTCGTAGCTTTGTATCAATTGAAAATACAGATAATGGCGAAGTTTCTTCAAAAACTATTTTTGATTACAAACAAGAGGGGCAGATCATCTCAGCAACATACAGTGGCGGAGAAATTGTACAAGGGACATTAATTGGAATAGTCAGAGAAGACGGTTGCTTAGAGTTTAGATATAACCACGTTAACAACAAAAATGAAATTAGAGGTGGACAGTGTATTTCTACTCCTAAAATCTTACCAGATGGGAGAATTAGGTTATATGAAAATTGGAAATGGCTTGATTCTGAAGCTACTGAGGGAAATTCAGTTATTGAGGAAATTAGTAGATAAAACTAACGAACGTACTATATTATCCTTATTGTGCTAACGGAGGTGTTTCTTAAAGATATTAAAATGCCTTTTTTTATTGAACTAACGGGGCAGGATAGTTGAAGAAGCACTTTGATTAATATTATTAAGGTAAGGTGAATAAGAACAATGGTACGCTTAAAAATTGGAGATGTATTTGGGATAGAAACTTCAAAAGGGTTAGCATATTTTCACTCTGTTCATAAGGATGAGACCATTGGTTCGCTAATACGAATATTACCGAGTTTACATGAAGGTACTCAAAATGAGTTTTTAAATGACTTAGTTAAACAGAAAGAGTTATTTTTCATTCAATTTACTTTAGGTCCAGCATTAAGTAGAGGAATTGAAGCCGGACAGGACGCGCCGCTTGTCGGCGCTGCGCTTTGCCCTTGGGGACGGGAACGGCGTTACGGGGGCAAAGCGCAGCGAATTTATATTTTCGGAAGTAGGGAAGAAAAATGATTGAATTAAGAAAAATTACCCACGATAATTTTGAGGCAGTGTTGAAGTTAAGCATAACAGACGAGCAGAAAGGAAATGTGGATTCCAGCATATATTGTTTGGCTAAAGCCTATGTAAAGATACTCAACGACGAAAAACCTCCTATGATCTTCGCTATATGCAACAATGATGAAGTCATAGGATATGTCGATATTGGATTTTACGAACTGGCAGAAAGTGCATTTTTATGTGAAAAATATGGAGATAAATCTACTTATGGACTTAATCGCTTTATGATTGATAAAAAGCATCAAGGCAAAGGATTTGGCAAACAAGCAATGATGAAAGTTATTGATTATATAAAGTCGTTTCCACAAGGAAAAGCCGATGCAGTTTCTACATCATATTGGATGGTAAATGAAGCCGTTCGGAAGTTGTTTGCGTCTGTCGGTTTCGTTGAAACAGGAGCGATATGGGACGGACAAACAGGGGATAATTGGAATGCAGAAAGAAAAGATATAGAGTATGCAGAAGTAGGTGCCAGACTCGGATTATAAAGCTAACAATTTGAATAGTGCATCGTACAGTATAAGACCAACTATGCGAAGTCAATAGCAAAAATGCAAAAAGAAAGCACAACATTAGCCGTGCAAAAAAGTGCACGCTTCCGCGAACCGTAATGTAGAGCAGTTTACTTCAATAACAATCTTCAACAATCGGGCGCGATTGTGGAGAAACATATTTTCTTTATTGAAGTAACGGAGGCTTACCTTTTAGAAGGTGAAGTCCTCTATTTTGTTGAAGTTATTGTACTAACGGGGCAGTTTAGTTGAAAAAGGTGATAGATAAAATATTATTAGAACAAACTTGAAATGGGGTGAAAATATGAAGTTAACATTGGCAACAAATGTTGAGATCGATACACTTCATTCAAAGTTTAAAAAGTTTAATGTTCATCTTCTTGAAGAGCCAAGTAATCTATACAATTATATCGGTATTATGGATGTATTTAATCGTGTGCTTAATGAAGAAGAGGCAAGTGAGTTGTTAGGGATAAGCCATAATATAAAGCACAGTGCTAAATTTGTTAGTACCTTTACAAATCTTTTTCATATTGAAAAAGAGGTATATGTACACATTAATAAAAAGGCTGTTAGAAAAGAAGAGTTGAAGTATATATTGAGCTGTTTAAATCGAAATGAAGCAAGTTTTTTTCGGAAGCTGTTTTCCAATAACAAGGGAATTTATAAAATCGGTGACGTTGAAACTCTTGTCTTTTTAACGAAACTCTCAGTGAATGAACTGTATTTTGCAGATTTTTTCTTTCCATCTCTTGAAACAGTGATAATTGGGAATTATGATATGTCTTTTCCTGTTTATTCTAAGACGGCAATAGGATTTAAAGAATGCAAGAAAATTATAGAAGAGAACGGCTTATTTATAAGACAGTCTATGAAGTAACAATTTTCTTGTTCAACTAACGAAGGCTTTAGTTTAACAAGAAATACTTAAATGATGTAAAAGAAAGTTAAAATTAAAGTAAAAGAGCGCAACTCAAATTGCACTCTTTGTTTTGTAGGATGTCTTTTTCTTACTCTTAACAGAAATGTTAACAGTAATTAAAGATAAGGTGATTAATATTCCGCCTGCAAATGGATTTACCTTGACTGAAAGTGTATCTACGATTCCAGCTCCAATAATTGAACCAACAGCAACACCTAAATGAAGAGCAGAATTATTCAAGCTTTGCTGAATTTCAGATGATTCAGGCGCTATTTCAATTAAATAAATTTGCATTGCCGGCGAAATTGCCCAACTGAGTATCCCCCATACGATAATGATGATGAAATAAACTGGTAAGAAATCTGTTGAATATGGGAATACAAAGAATAAAGCACTAAAAATAATTAGAGCAATAACCATTGTTTTTCTAGAGCCTAATTTGTCTGCCAATACACCGCCAATTCCTCCGCCGAATACAGCAGCAATACCAAAAATTAAATAGATGATACTAATCCAATTAGCATTAAAATCAGTGGTTACTTCTAAATATGGTTTAAAATATGCATACATAATAGTATGCCCTGTTATATACAGGAATGTCGTTGTTAACCCTAATGTGATTTTGTGATTTTTAAATGCTGAAAGCTGTTGCTTTAAGGGAATTTGAGGCTTTGGCTCTATACGTCCCATAAATAAATGAACACCAATTATTGATAATGCGGTCAATACAGTTATTAGAACGAATGGTGCTCTCCAGCCAAAACTATTTCCTAGGAGTAGCCCGATCGGTACCCCTAAAACTAATGAAGCACTTACTCCCATAGAGACAATCCCAATGGCTCTACCTTTATACTGTTCTCCTGCTAAGCTAGGTGCCATAACTAAACACAATATGATTAATAGAGCACCGCTTAATGCTAAAATAATTCTTCCAATAAACAATATAGTGAAAGTAGGTGCAAATACTGTTACGATACAACCGCTAAAAAATATGTATAAACAAACTAATTGTAACTTTTTCCTCTCTACTTTAGCTGTCATAACAAGTAAAATTGGCGATGCAATTGCAAAAATTAACGCAAAAACAGTGATCAACAAACCAGCTTGTCCGATGCTTACATTAAAATCTTCTGCAATTAAATCTAAAATGCCGCCAATGATCAGTTCAACCATCCCTATTACAAAGGATATAATCATTAAAAAATAAATACGCTTATCCATGTTTAACCTCATTTCTAACTATATCCCAACCTAAATACTATCTCTTAATGAAAGTTTGCTCAAGAATAAGATAACATTTTCATAAGAAAAAAATAATTACGTAAATCCACAAGAATTGAAAAATATATACAATTAAATTTGCCAGTAAGGGCGAAATATTAAGCATTTTAAATTTGTGGGATATCTTCCTATCTAATCTAATTGGTAGAAAAACGAATAAATCTTTATTTGAGTTAATTCTTATTCAACTAACGAGGGCGTTTCTTCAAGAAAGAGAAATGCTTTTTCTTACTGAAGTAAAGGGGCAGGTTAGTTGGAGAAGGAGTTTCTTTTGGTGTTGGGGAATGGTTATGTGTAGACGATTATTAGGAGTGATAGATGAATGAATAACAAAATAATCCAGCTAATCTATAGATGTTACTGGATAGGATTGTTGTTAGGCACGGTAATCTTTACTGCTGGATGTCAAATGGTAGAAGAAATCGGTTATAAAGATAAAGTTGAAGATAAAGAGATGAATTCTACTGAACAAAAGTCTATTGAAATTTCAGAAGATAACGGAAAGTTTTACTTAAATGGTATTACACTAGGAGATACTAGGGATCAAGTAATTGAATTATTAGGAACAGATTATCTTGAAACTAACAAATCTCAAGAAGTAATAACTAACAAATCTCAAGAAATGCTTCATGAATCGATGCTTGATTATGGACATCTAATTGTTAATATCCAGAACGATGCAGTTAACCATATCACTGTTCCAAATATGAATGAGAAGTATTACGAAGAAATGTTCAATTTATACATTGAAGATGGGATTGTTTATACAAATGGTAAGGACTTAAACACTCATAGCGGTGCTAGAATTTTCTACTCTGAAGGGCATTCCCCAATATTACTAGCTAAGTATAACAATGATATGAAGTTATTTTTATATTTATATTATCCAGAAGGGAATTTTTTAGAGTCTATCGAATCCGGTGATATAAAAAAAATCTCTATCAACGAATAGACTCATAGAACCAGTTGGTGGAGGGTACTCCCTTGATGGAAAAACTCCTTAATGAAATATGGGATTAATGATTGGTTATTCAACTAACGAAGGCGTTGATCCAAGAAGGATTAATGTCTTTTTTTATTGAACTTAATGTACTAACAGGGCAGTAGATTTGAAGAAAGAATTTCTAATTTATAGTCTAATTATTTTATAGGGATGTATAGGGGGGCTTTAGATGAATATTACCATTCGTAAGATGCACTACCAAGATACAAAACAAGTTCAAAACATAGCGAAAACAACTTGGAATGCTACATATGAGGGCATAATTCCATTGGAAGTACAAAATAAATTCTTAAGTTTAAATTACAATGATGAAAGTATGAAACAACGTATAGAACGTTCTATTGTTTATGTCGATGGGAAATTTGTAGTAATTGGAGACTCATTTGACCCTAGTAATCTTTGCCAACCCATAGTTTTCAATAAACTTACATATGATTTTCTTCAAAAGGCAAGATAACTAAAAGAGGGGGGAAATTATGCATTGGGGAGATATGGTTATTGAGTCCAAAATTTTTAGGCTAATTATTAAAGGAGCCTTTTGGACTTCTATTGCCCTAGCTATACTTATTTTACTTATGATAAGTAATTTCTTTTTCAAAATCATATTTTTAGATTATCGATTCGATGATGGCGAACTACATCCACCCATTGAGGTTTCGATAAGTAATGGCTACCTAACTAACATTGACATTGATCCAAAGAGGGATTGATGTCTTTTTCGTTGAAGTTATTAATGCAATGAGTATTAAATTAATTAGAATTTCCCTAACATGTAACTTTGCATTTTCTTAAACTACATAAGTTGTATGTGTAAAATATCGCTTAAAAAAGTGCAAAATACCTCTTGAAGCAACCCGTCCTAGTAAGAACGGGTTAGCTTTACTCAGATCATAAAATTAAAGAACTAGGATTGTAATTCTATATTCCTTCATCCCTGGCTAGGTTGAGTCTTTCTCCACCCATAAAATTGCATAACGTCTTTGGATCATATAAATCATCTCAATCTCCACCTTTCATGTTTTTTTATGAACAAAATTAAAATTGACGGAAATAATTTTCTACTTTGCTTCGGTTCTCTTCAAAGATTTTTTTCACACGTTCATTATGAAGTGCTTTCTCAAGAGAAATTTCACGTTTTGTAATAGTGATTGTTAAAGAAAAAATGTGCAATGTCATATAGTATCACCTCCTAAAAATACCCCCAAAATGGAAAAAACCGTAGAGAGAATCCCCCTACGGTTAAAAAAAGGCACAAAAATACCGTAGGGACACAATTCTCCCTACAGTATGGGTATGCTTAATGATAAAAAAAGTCTTAAGCGATCCATTCCGATCTGGTCGAATTTGTGATTTTCACTTTTGATGAAGTTGTATCTGCTAATGAATGTAATTTAACGATAACGATCATTTTATTCGACCTCCTTAAGAATTTTTTATTTACTTTGTAATTATATCCATCTTTAAGTTGTTTGTAAACATTTTTTGCCAATTTTCCTGAAATATGCTAATGGTTGGAGAAATTGTTAGGTGATTAGTGAATACAATGTATTAAATTTAAAACTAAAGAATAGGTATTAAAAGTGAAAAACAGATTACCTAGTTATTTTTTCTTCATGTTTTCGTTTTATATCCAAATTTCTTTCCTGCTTATTATATGAGCGAAGGTGAGTGAACATGAAAGATAGAATAAAAACAAAAAGGATAAAAATACTCAGCGGAAACAGGGAAACTGGATTAACCGTTCAAGTTGCAGATACTCAAGAAGAAAGAGAAAAGGGCTTAATGTTTGTTGAGCAATTACCCGAAAATGAGGGGATGTTATTTGTGTTTTCAAGAAAAGTATATGGTGGCTTTTGGATGAAAAACACATTAATTCCTTTATCGATTGCTTTTCTTGATTCAGATGGGGAAATTCTAAAAATACTTGATATGGAGCCTTGTAAAGGGAATGAATGTCCTACCTATGATCCCAAACTTTCTTATCATTATGCAATCGAAGTGAACCTTGGATGGTTTAATAAGAATCAGATCAAGGAAGGGGATTATGTAAAGTTTGATTGATTTGTCTCACCTCTAAAACTAGGGGTGAGGTGGTATTAAAGGCTTTCACTAACTATAAATGAAATCAGAGCTTCCTCAATTGAGGAAGCTCTTTAATGCTCTAATAGGTGTTATGAATATGCTAGTCTAATATTTTGACCTTTAATTGTTTTACTCCGAAATTAATTGCATCTTGTTTAGATGGAACAAAGACATCAATTCGATTGCCTTTAATCGCCCCGCCAGTATCCCCAGCGATGGCTTCACCATAGCCTTCAACATATACTTTACTACCAAGTGGAATGATAGACGGATCAACTGATATTACTTTTGCATCCGGATTTTCTTTTAGGTTAATTCCAGTAGCAGTAATACCTGAACATCCCTCACATGTAGCGGTATAGGCTGTAGCCTCCACTGTTATTTCCTTTACATCAGCTTTAGTTGTTGATGGAGCAGATGGTTCAGTTTCTGCTTTATTAGTAGATGGAGTTGCTTCAGCTTCCGCTTTATTTGTTGGCGGAGCAGTTACCTCAGTTTGTACTTTATTTGAAGATGGTGTAGTCTCCACTTTTTTTTCTTTATTTGTTGACTGAGCGCTTACATCAGGAGTAGTTTCCTTTGATTTTGATGCTACAAGTACTACCTGCTTTTCAGCATTACTATTCTTTATACCTTCAAAGATTACTAGGTTTAACCCAGGTTTTATGAGATCCGTCTGTAATTGGTTCCATTCTTTAATTTGCGAAACTCTCACTTGATGATCTCGGGCTATTTCCCACAATGTGTCACCATTTTTAACTGTATACTGTTTTTCCGTTACAATCGCTAGGACATCCCCAGGGTGTATAAGGTCTGTAGTAAGGTTATTAAATTTCTGTAAATTTTCTACAGTTGTATTATTAGCACGAGATAAATCCCATAGGGTATCTCCTTTTTCTACTGTAACCGTTTCAGCTTGTGCACTAGTACCTAAAGTTAACGTAAGTGCAGCTACTGGAATAATTGAAATCATTTTTTTAAACATCATTTTGCCTCCATCTTCTTAGGTTGCGATTCTATAATAATCGTAGCATAGAATTTTCTGAGAAAAAGAACAGGGAGGTGTTAATTCGTTTACGTCCATGGCAGTTATATTGCAAGACCATGTCCATGTTACAAGATATAAGTAATGCAAGGCATTAATCAAGAAGGATTAATGCCTTTTATGTGGAAGTTACTGAACTAACGGGGCAGGTTAAGATTTTAAGATTGTTAGTTATTATTAAATTAAAAAAGGGGAGTGTAAGAAATTAAAATTAGGTTTATTCAATTTTTATTTCTTAGTTTGATATTTTTAGTTGCTTGTTCAGAACAGACATACGATAAAAATGAGGTTATAGCAACTTTAAAAGGTGAAGATATAAAAGTAAGCGATATACTTACACAGTATCCGATTGAGGATGAATATATAGAAAACTTCTTAAAAGAAGAAATCGTAATACACGAAGCTAAAAATATGGGTATTACAGTATCAGACGAAAAGATAGAAGAACTAAAACAAACGTATTACCCAAGAGGTGAATTTACTATAATAGAAGATTTTCATAAAGAACAAGCTGAAGTCTTAGGTATCACAGCAGAAGAATACTTTGAAATTTGGTCTTTAACGTACCTTAAAAGAAATGAATATATTCAAGAATATATAAAAGCCAAATTTAATGAACCATCTTCTATTGAAGAAGGTGAAAAATGGGGTGAAGAGATTGAGGCGCATATTAACAATCTATTTACCCATTATAAAGAAAACAGAGATTTGATAATAAAGTAAAAAGTGGAACATAATATCTTCTTTTAACTAATAGGGATGTTTCTTTGTGAAAGTGAAATGCCTTTTTTATTTGAGTATCAGGGTAGCCCATTGAAGAATAAATAGATTTGTTCCACAATCGGGCCGATTGTGGAAAAGTTTTTGTAGAGGATTCGATATTTTATGTTAGAGTAAAGGTCATGGAGGTAGTTATCAATTCATGTCAAAACCAAACAAACCATCAATTGTACAAGAAAGTATTTTTTTAGTCGTCACAATACTTATAAATATACTTGCCCTTCCAGCTGCTTTAGTCATTGGAGTCATGGCTACTGATTCACCAGGTAGTGGCATGAAAGAACTGGTAATGGGTTTTCTATTTGTTCAGGCAGTGCCTTTAATCCTATTTGCAGGCAGTTTAATTCTGTTCATTATCAAGATTCGAGAAATCAGAAATAATAATGAAATTTCTACATAAGGAAATGGTGAACTAATAAAGTTCTATAAACGGTTCTTAACGAGGGCATTGATCCAAGAAGGATTAATGCTTTTTTGTTGAAGTGAAGGGATAGCTTAGATCAAAATCAATTTAAACTAATGTATAATTAAAAAATAATATTTATCTGAAATTCAGGAGATGTAGCAATTTGGATATTTTTGGTTTTATCGCACTCGTAATAGCAGGCTTTACTGCTTGTGCTGAGTTTACTTCTTACGCTTTAGTACATCCAGTTATCCGTCAATTACCTCAAAAGGAACATATACGTTTTGAACAAGGTTCACTGAAATCATATGGCCTGATTATGCCAATATTTATGCCTCTAAGTGTTATCCTAACCTTGTCCACGCATTATTCTCTTATGAAATTGGTGGTATTGAATTGATTAGTCGTTTTTCCTCCGCCGTAATGTTTATATTAGCAACAATAATAACTATTAGATATAACGTTCCTATTAACAAAGCAATGAAACAGTGGGATGCGGACAATCCACCCACTGATTGGAAGGAAATAAGAAAACGATGGATGTTCTTTCAATCTATTCGTTCTTGGATCCTTCTTGCTGGCTTTGTGTTACTTTGTTTCACAGTCACAATTTGATTAATATTGAATTCTTTATTACATTATTGTGCTAACAAGGCTATTCTTGGGGTAAAGAATAGCCTTTACTATTTGATGTATTAAGTAAGAGACAAAAAAGAGTAACGATCCTTTTTAATTTACGTCAAATAAGCTAAGGGAGATTTTTTATGTTCAAAAGAGCACTTTTATCAGCCATTTCATTATTGTTAGTTTCGATTACACTAGTTGGATGTAGTTCTTCATCAAACGGATCATATCAAGGGATTCTGTCGGTGAATGGAGAAAAGTATTTCTTACGAGGTGAAATGAAGGATGCTGAATTTACCCTCGGCGAAAAACTAGGCAAAGTACAAAAAAAGGTAAATCCAAAGATCAATCCGAATGAGCATTTGTCATCGAACTACCTTGAAATAGGTGAAGAAATTTACACTTCGAACGAAGATAGTGAGGTGCTTATTGTAAAGCGGGAAAATGGGGAATTGGAAATAATGGTAAATGAAAGCTACTATAATATTGAAGAAGGTAACTGAGATTAGTAGCGTTATCAATAAAATCTAGGTGAGGGGAAGTTAGTTATGAAGTTTTTTAATACATTGGATATAATATATTTTTTTGTGATGTCGCTTTTACTAGTTTATGATTTTTTCCCTAACTTCCCATTTGCTGACTCTGTTCCAACAAATGTTTTAATCCCACTGATTTTAGTGTTAATGGTGTTGAGTATTTTATTAAAACAATATAATGACAAAAGCAAAAAGGATTTATTAAAAGCGCAAATATTTTGGACCATTTATCTACTTCTATTGATAGTAATCTTGACTGTATTAGGTGGTCAATCTAAGACTGGTATAGCGTTAGATAATGGAGTTTTGTGGATTGCCGTTTTAATTTCATTAGTAGGACCATTGTCTCGATGGAGAAAGTTAAAGAATTCAGAAGAATAGATTTTAAGAGGTAGGCATTTCTTTTTGAAGGAGAAATGCTTTTTCTTATTGAAGTAAAGAAGCAGAAGTATTTTATTAACACATTTAAATCGAGGAGCTTAACTCATATGTGGACTAAAAACAGATTTTCAATTTCTACGAATAAAGATGATTTAGATTTAACAACGATTCATCAATTTTTAAGTGAAGAAGCTTATTGGTCAAAAGGGATCCCTAAGGAAACCGTGAAAAAGGCAATTAAAAATACAACTTTTTGTTTCGGTGTCTATAAAGGGGAAGTAGGTAAGGAAGACGTTGTTCAAGTTGGTTTTGCAAGGGTAATTACGGATTTAACGAGGTTCGCATATCTTTGTGATGTATTTATTTTACCGGAATATCGAAAGTTAGGATTATCTAAATGGTTAATGGAAGTAATTACAAACCATCCTGACTTAAAGGAAGTTCGTAGATTTATGTTAGCTACGAATGATGCACATACCTTATATTCAAAATACGGTTTTGAAAGCATTGATCATCCAGAACGCTTTATGCAGAAGGTGCGTCAAGACCCTTTTTAAGACAAATAATCATTGCAGCAAAGGAGCGCGGCAAAATTGAAATTAAAAATGTTAGATTCAACGTTTTCTGTAGTGAAAGTTCCACCAACTGAAACCATTCCATTGTGGGCAATAAATGCCGATATGTTTTCTATTACCAAAACTGATGAAGAACTATCCATCGTTTGTCCTTCCGAATGTTTACCGTCGAATGAGGAATATAAGTATGTTGAAAACGATTGGATGTGTATCAAGGTTGAGGGAATCTTAGACTTTAGTTTAACGGGAATCTTATCTTCATTAGCCAACACATTAGCTAAAAATCAAATAAGTATTTTCGCCATATCAACCTATAATACGGATTACCTTCTTATTAAAAGCCATTCAATTGAAAAGGCAAAAGTCGTTTTAGAGAATGAAGGACACACTTTCTCGTGAAAAAAAGTGTGTTCTTTCAAATAGAGGGGTTATCCCAAAATGGAATTTAATATGAAGCTTTAAGTAATTTAAGTTTATTTTTAATACAATGTTTTATATAATTGATATTGATTGATTAATCAATCAATCAATCAATCAATATAATGTTGAGGATGAACTTTAATGTCTGGTGAAAATCAAAGTAGATCAATTGAACAGAAGAAAGAAAACGTATTACAATGTGCCATTAAACTTTTTGCTGAAAAGGGGTATGATGCCACAACCATTGGAGAAATCGCTAAAGCAGCAAATGTAAGTTTTGGCCTTGTTTCAACATATTACGGAAATAAGGAACAGCTTTTTACTGCATGTATCTCGATTCCAGCCGAAACATACTTAGCGGAGATGTTGATGTTCGAAACAGAACCTCTTTCATTCAAAGAGGAGATCACACAAATGATAAAAAACCATATCCATATCATTTCTAATAGGAAAGACTATTTACAATTGTTTGTCCAGGTGAATAGTCAGTATGAACGTTTTCCAAAAGCCTTTGAAGTCGCAAATATCTATACACAAAAACTAACTAGAAATATTGAGGAACTCATCAAGAACGGAAAGTTGAAGGATCAATTAATCACAGGAAATGCAGAAAAAATTGCAATTGCCTATGTTAGTTTGCTATTTGGTCTGCGATTATCCTATTCCGATGATCCAACAACAGAAGATTGGAATCAGTTTGTTGATATCGCCTTACGTTTATTTGGACCGAAATAATTGGTCCATTTATTTTTAGTTTTTATTGATTGATTAATCAATCAATTCTAAGTTAATGAAATTATTGTCGCTTAACAAAGGGGAAATGTTATGAAAATACTATTCACATTTAACAAAACGATTCAGATTCGAATGATACTAAACTTTATCTCAATCACTGGTTCAGCTATGGTAATGCCTTATGCAGTTGTATATTTTACAAATAAGATTGGTGCAGCATTAACTACCATTACAATATTAGTGATTGGGATTCTTAGTTTGTTAGGATATTTAATCGGGGGCCGATTTACAGATCGTATCGGTAGGAAGAAAGTGATACTAGTGAGTGAAGTAGTTTCAGGTATTTGCTTTCTGATCATCAGTTATTTTGATTCATTCGATTATTTCTATGCTCTTCCAATAATCATTGCATTTATGATTATGTATATTTTTGAAAGTGCTGCTAATCCGGCATACTCTGCACTAATCATTGATGCAAGTGATGAGAAAAATAGAAGTGTAATTTATACATGTTTTATGTGGATTTCCAATATTGCATTTGCTGTTGGAAGTGTATTAGGGGGATTCTATTTTGAAAAGTATTCAGCAGTTTTATTTTTTATAGTTGGTGTCTCGTCTATTCTTTCAGCTATATGTACTTATTATTTTATAGTAGATATGTATGTTAATAAAATCGCGACAAAAACATCTAAAGAGAACTCAATAATTAATAAAGCTCCATTTAGCATATCGGCTACATTTGCTTCACGAATTTTTCTTTTCTTATGTGTAGGTATTTTATTATTGAATTTATTAAGTGAACAATTTCCAAACTACTTATCCATCCGGGTTGTATCAAATTATCCAATAGGAAATATCTCTGGGTTTAATATGATTGGCTATCTACATTTAGTAGATACTCTAATAACAGTCTTCGCAGTTGGAGTCATTTTGAAAGTTACAACTAAGCTATCTGAAAAAGGAAAATTAATGATAGGTTTAGCATTGTTTAGCCTTGGATATATTTGTTTAAGTTACTTTATACAGCCGTATTTCCTACTTTTAGGGATGATACTTATATCTATAGGAAGATTAATCTACTACCCAACTTTACAATCCATTACTGCAAAAGTAATTCCGGAAGAAATGAGAGGATCCCATCTATCAATATTAGGTTTACTGTCTGCGATGGGAGGGATGTTATCTAGCTTATTTATTTTAGGTATGGAATACATCTCTGAATCTAGTATTACCATTATTTTCATTTGTATAGGGATTTGTATAATATTAAATTACTATTCTGCTTATAAATTTATAAATTAGTAGAATGGAAAAATAAAATAATTCTTCTGATATTTATTATGTCTGAATATTTGAAAATTAATTATTAAATGTTAAAATAAACCATAATATTAGATGCGAAAAAAACTGAGATTTGATAGGTGGTTGTACATATGAATGATAGGAAAATGGGGAAATTTCAAGTCTTTGTAATTGTTTTACTGGTATTACTATTGGCCGCAGCGTTCGGTTCATTGTTCTTAGGTGAATATGGTGTGGCGTTAGTTTTAATTGGAGTTTGGATGGCATTTGTAAGTTCTATTTGGATGGGAACTACGAATGAGGTTTATTAATAAAAAGTGTGAACAGAGGCGTTGATCCCAAAAGGATTAATGCCTTTTTTGTTAAATTAGTTTAGAAGACATGTGCTTTTGGCATCCTAATAAGATATATCAATATAAGGGATGGAAAAAATGATATTAAATATAATTCTGGTATTTGCATTGCCCTGGATTGTATGTCTGTTTCATATTTTTAAGCATGATAAAAGGCTTGTTGTTACAATCAGTACATTTTCAAGTGTAATAGGATTCACGGTAAATGAAATTGGAGAATACTTCGGCTTTTGGCGTGTCTACCCATTCCATAAAAGCCATATATCAACACTACCGTTTATTTTGGGTGTTTATTCAGTCTTAGGAGTATATTTAATATATTTTTTGAGAAAATACAAACGTCCGTATTTTGTCATTTTTCTTTTCACTTTATGTACAACTATTTTAGAGGGTATCTGGTTCCTAATGGGTAGGGTTATGTTTGGAAATGGTTGGAATATCGGCTGGACATTTGTATCTTATTTATTTCCGTACATCTTTGTCTATTTATATTATTTAGGTTTAAAAGGATTAAAAATCTTAGAATAATTTAGGGCATTTCTTTTTGAAGGAGAAATGCCTTTTCTTATTGAAGTAAACGAGCATGGGATTAATACATTAAAAGTGGTGATAATATGACGCTGAAGTTAGAACTAAAAAACTTAGATAAAACTTTACACCAAGGTAATCTAGACAAATTAATCGATAGCATGGTAGATCATATTGGATCAGTTGACCCTGAACTTAGGGATACTCTGATTTATAATTCCTTTGGAAAATTGATTCTAGAAGATTATTTAACCAAAGATCAGCTTACTCATATCTTTGAAGTTTGTCTTGAAAAGTTATTCATGGGTATTGGTCAAAAAGAAGATGACTCCGTTTTTACACGAACTTTTTCCGCATTAGTGCTAGTTTTAATATTACAAAAAGATAGGGAAACGAGGTTTTTATCACAGAATCAATTGACTCAAGGGTTTGAGGGAAGTATTAACTATTTGAAACAAGAAGTAGATATTCGTGGCCATGTAGATGGAAAGGGTTGGGCTCATAGCATAGCGCATGGAGCCGATTTATTAACAGCAGCTATCAGCCATCCGGATTTTGATCTGACATTATTCCATGAATGTCTCCATACTATTAAGCTTTGCTTATTTAAAGAGAGTACCAGAGATATACCTTATGTCGATGAAGAAGAGGAAAGATTGATCTTCGCAGTAGAAGCCCTTCAAGAAAAGGGTATCACTGATCAAGAAATCGAATCCTTGTTATTAACGATTTCTAATCAGCTCATTGAACTACTAGAAAAAGAAGACTATAGCTTAAATTTCTTCTGGAAGAAATCTAATGTGATCAACTTTTTACGAGGTTATTATTTCAGACTCTTGTTTAAAAATGAAGGCGTAAAATTACGAGAAACAATCGCCATGATTTTAGAACAATGGCATAAAAGAATGTACAGGTAGCATGTAAAGGAAATAAGGGAAATACATAAATCACGACCATGATAGGCATAAATAGGGGGTGATTTTCTAGTGCGAAAATGGGGGATCTTAATCATCATCATTATTTTAGGGGGAGCAATATATATTGATTGGCTTTCAAAAAAAGAATTTGAGGTTATTGGATATATTTTAAATACGAGCCCCGATATTGATTCGATTTCTATTAGGGATGGTAAAACAAAAGAAGAACTCTTAGCATTTTCAAAGTCAGATTCTGCTTTTTCAGAATTAGGGCTTTTTTACAGAAGTATTCTTCATCTAAATGGAACCGAGAAAGATATATTGAATGGAGAAACTTTAGCTGAAATCGACTACTATGAAAACGGCGAAGTAAGATATACTGTGAGTATTTATCAGCTGGAAGATGATATCACGGTGAACCGACCTGTTTCGAATTTATATACTTACCAATATACTCCGAAAGGAATAACTAGCCCTTTTGTCTTTGCACTTAAAGATAACTATATTCTCTTTGGTGTAAATCGAGGAATGAAAGATCTAGTGAATCTATTAATTCAAGAGAAAGCCTTGTATAAGTAAGGGGGAGAACTTTATATGGTAAATGAACCTACAGAAAAAGATATAGCAGATATGGCAGTGAAATTAGGATTAAATAAAACTGAACCTTTAAAGAATCCTCTGTTCCATGGTGACTTTGGACACACTATTAACCTTCCTTTACTTATCTCAACGATTATCCTAACTTTAGCGGGGTTTGTTCTGATTTTTTATTGGAAGATAAAAAGAAATTAAATTCAGATTATTATGATTCCTTCGCAACATTTAACTAATGAAAGCGTTTCTGTAATATACAGGAACGCTTTTTCACTAAGTGCAGCGAAATATGGAGTTTTTAAATTATACGAAGGGGGAAGAAAGTGAGGAACCTATTCTTAGTAGTCATTTCGTTACTTTTATTAGCTGGTTGTTCAAATGAAATAATGAATGATGACCAATTTATAAAAGTTCAACTATGGGATGAAGACGAAAACCAATATGAAGATTTCAAAGAAATTACAAATAATGAAGAAGTACAAAAAGTGAAAGAGATCGTATTTGATATTGAATGGGAAAAAGCAAAGGTACAGATGGAACACCCTGCTGATTATAGATTTATATTTCAGTATAAAAACCCTAATATAGAAGCGAAAGCAGTAACTTATAAACTCTGGATTAGTTCTAATAATGATCTAGTCGAAATTGTAATGGAAGATAATGCATACGCTAAACTGAATAAGGAAAATTCAAGAACTTTAATTGATGTATTAACTGTTGAAAACTCTGCGAATTAAAAGAATCTTCTTCAACAAACGGCGTAGGGGCAGTTTAGTTGCACAAGAGTGTTAATTATAAACGGTAAAGGATGATTAAGTTTGGAAAGTATTAAACGAACTTTCCCATTAATTTTAATATTTTTGTTGATAGGATGTTCTAAAGAACTTTCTCTTGAGGATGAAATCTTAAAAATTCTTGAAAGCAGTGAAGGTAAAGATTATGAAAGAGTGATTGACTATGACATTAAAGACGATTATATAGTTGTCATTTATAAGAGTAAAAAAAATGAACAGTTAAATATAGGATTTATCAAATTGAACGATGGTAAATTAAATTGGGAGATTGGTATAGGGGGACCAGAATTAAGTGGTGGCGATAGTTTTATTTCTGACCCATTGTATGTGAATGTTATGATCCCAAAAGAGTCTGGCGTAAAGCATGTAAAAGTTTTTGGTGAATATGCAAGACAAGTAATGTATTCTAATGAAATTAATTATTGGATTTCATATACGAATAAATCACCAAACAGCTTAGATGTTGAATACATCAAATAACTACAGTCTTATTAAAAAGGATTGATGGAGGGATAGTTATGTGGATCATATTTGGGGTAATTGCAATAGTAATAACTTTTATAAATCTTTATTTGTATATAGTAGGTAAGGATTATAAGATTGCTATGGCGTTAGGATTATCATTTACAGCATTAACACTATGTGCAGAATACAGTCTTATATCGATGTGGGTAGAAGCAGAAGATTGGGCTGCTTTAATGGATGTAGTACCTGGTATGGAAAGGGCATTATGGTTTTTAACAATAGTTTCTATTTTACTAAATATAGCACCTATATTTTTAGAACGTAGACGTAAGAAAAAATGACTTATTGTTTTATTCAATAGGCCTAACTAACGGAGGTTTTAATTATTACTAAAACTGATCCACCTAAAAGTGGATCTTTTTTTATTATTCTCAAATATAAAATGATGAGTATTAATGTTACTAAATTAGGCAGTGCCGGTTCAAGAAGGAGTAACGTCCCTTTGTGTTGAAGTATTTGTAATTCCTGTTATTACTTGCAATGGGAATTAGTGAACCATAAAAACAGACTCAACTTCAACGATAGAGGGTGTTTCATAAAGGAGAAGAAATGCCTATTCTTATTGAAGTAAGTGAATCACTAACGGCGGAAGCATAGTTTCATAGAAATTGTGTTTACATTAAGTATTGATTTTGGAGGAATTATTATGGAGATTGAGAGAATTTATAGCGAATTACCAATATTAGAAACTGAACGACTTATTCTTAGAAAGGTTACATTAGAAGACGTTGAAGATATGTATTTATACGGTTCTGATGATGAAGTAACAAGATATGTCACTTGGGATACACATAAATCCATTAACGACTCAAAAGGATTTATTCAATTCATTTTAAACAGGTATGAAAATCAGCAAGTCGCTCCGTGGGGAATTGAATATAAGGAAAATGGAAAATTCATTGGAACGATTGATTTTGTTTGGTGGCAACCAAATCATAAAACTGCTGAAATCGGTTATGTTCTAGCAAAAGAGTATTGGGGAAAGGGTTTAACTACAGAAGCGGTAAAGGAAATCATAAGATTTGGTTTTAATGAAATGGATTTAGTTCGCATTCAAGCAAGATGTTTAGTAGAAAACATCGGTTCATCCCGCGTAATGGAAAAGTCGGGAATGCAATTCGAAGGAACCATTAGAAAAGGGATGTTTATTAAAGGAAAACATCAAGATTTAAAAATGTATTCGATATTAAAAGAAGACTTTTAAATATCTATATATAAAACCACTAACTGATTTGACTAACTAGGGCGTTGATCTAAGAAGGATTAATGTCCTTTTTTGTTGAAGTGATTGTAAAGAGAAGGTGATTAAATTGAAGATAACGATTAAGAAATATGAGAGCAAAGATGAAGGTAAGTTTATAAATTTAATAAGTCTATGTCATGAAGATGAGTATTTAATAAATATTGTTAATAGTCCAAAGTTGAAATTTGCATACTCTGCTTTTTTTGAAAATGAATTAATAGGTATTATATTCGGATGGACAAGTAGTTTTCATCCTTACTGTACATATTTCAGGATTTTATAGAGGGATTAGAATCGAAGGAAAATTGTTAGCTGAAGTTGAAAAAATGGAGACCATAAATCTTCCTCTCCAAACTTCTATTTGGGAAACTTCGGTTAACTTAAAAAAGTTTTATGAGGACAATGGTTTTATTGAAATTCGAAGAACCTATATGCCGCTGTTAAAGGTATCTGATGCTAAGAAAGTATTATCTAATACTAGCAATAATGTTGCAATAAAATCTTTAAAAGAAGTTATGTCTAATGATTTGTTAGTTGAAAGTCTAACGCATAATGTGAAAAGAAACTATGAAAATACACACCTAGTAAATCCAGTAGCAACAATGGGAATAGATGAATGGAAGGATTTGATTTTTGCAGATGATCTAGTACTCAGTGGAAGTTACGTTTATTTGGATAACGATGAAAAGCAGATTTTAGCATATTCTTTTTTACATGATTCAGAAAAAGAAAGTACCTTAGAATTAGGTTGGTGTGGCACAGCAGGAAGTGAAAATATTGAGTTGATTCCGCAATTAGTATATCAACAAATAAGATATGCATATAAACATGATATTCAATTTATTTTGGGAGAATTCGATACAACTGACAAATATGGTATGGAGGTTCTAAATTACTTACTATTTGCTCCATGTCCAACTTGGATTACTTATCAAAAGAAGTAAAACAATAAGGGATTTGATCTGTTACGGGGCAATTAGTATATTAAGAAATGCAGAATATTGGGGTGAATATATGAATATAGAAATCCATACTGATTTTAATAATGCAGATGTCGATGAAATGAAAGAAGTTTATGTGTCAGTTGGGTGGAAGAAGCATACAAATGAGATTATTCAACAAGTATTCGAAGCGAGTAATGTCATAGCGATACTAAAAATAGATGGTAGAATTGTAGGTTTCGGTAGAGGAATGACAGATGGTATTTTTAATGCTGCAATTTATGATGTAGTGGTACATAAGGATTTCCAAGGGCAAGGAATAGCGAAAAAGATTATGGAGTTTTTGCTTGAGAAACTAAGCAATGTTTCTTGTGTTCATTTAATATCAACAACTGGTAACGAAAGATTTTATAGTAAACTAGGATTTAAACAATTGAAAACTGGTATGGCAAGGTATTTAAATCAGAGTCTAAGTGATGAGTATTTAGAGTGATGCACTTTATGTTGAAGATATTGAATTAACAAGGTAGTTAATTGGAGGGGAAACAAAATGGATTTCTCTGAAATAATTATGATTATGCTTGTTTATGGCGGTCTTTTTTTATATGCATTACAAATGGTTTCTTCTAAAAACAAAATGGTAGGTTTTGTAAAATCAGCAATCCTAATAATTTTGTTTGGTTTTATTTCTACTACGATCTGGCTAACTTATAAAGCAGAAGAATACCATATCAATAACCATAGCGGATATGAACCAATTAGTTTTACACATCATGCAATTCTTATGATAGTTGGTTTAAGCATTTATAGTGTAGTTTTGTTTTCGTTAAGTATTCTTTTGAAAAAGAGTAGGTATTCTTAAAGTATACGAAAAACTAATTCTTTATAAGAATGATAGAAAGTCTTAAATAATAATATTCAACTAACTAGGGTGTTAATCCAAGAAGGATTAATGCCTTTTCTTATTGAAGTAAACCTACAATGGAGTTAAATTCTGTAAAAAGGGCGCTACGATTTTAGAACAATGGCATAAACAAATACACATAGAATATGTTTTCTACAAGGAGGTTTTTCCGTGAAAAAAGTAATTTTGATTTTATTAGGATTTATTCCGTTACCTATAGGGTTTTTAATGAATTCATGGTTGATGGAAAATCAAGATAGTATATTACCGTTTCTATATATAGGAATACTCTTTCTTGCATTCTGGGCATTGCTTGGATTCATCACTTGTAAGTCTGAAAAGACACCATATCATTCGGCACTCTTTATTCATACACCTGCAATAATCGCATTTTTATTATTATCTTATCAAGATAGGGTGTTAGAACAAATTTGGCCCAATATGATTGGAATCGCTACCCAAAATTTTTACTTACCTTTGATTAACCTTTCTAGCATTATTATTGGTGGAGGATTATATGTTGAGATGTGGTTAGCAAGCGGAATCGCTTTTTTACTAATGTATGGTTCATATTATTTAGGGTGTTATTTGAATATGATCCTTAGCAAACAGTGAAGTGTGTCTAGCATGACAGTTTAATTGAATAGAAGAAGACAGAAAGGTTGAAGGATTGAAGAAAATTTACTTTTTCATCTTTTGTTGTAGTCTGCTTTTGATCGGTTTGTCTGCTTGTCAGGTGGATAGAGGTGAAATAAAAGGTGTTTTTATTGAAAGTTCCTCAGTTGAATTTGGCTCATTACAAGATCCTGATGATAGGGCATTACATTTCCGTGTGCAAATTAGTGACTATGGCAATGATCCAGAACTTGAATATAAAGTTAGATTCCTTATTCAGGATCCGTACATTAGTGACCTAATTGGGGAGGGGAAAATTGAAAATAATGTGCCCTATAAAACACAACCGTTGCCTAATGATGGGGAAGTGGGAATGGTTATAGGGAGTTCAAGGGAAATCATAAAAGAATTTGATATAGATGAAATCAGAAAATCAATAGAAAACGAAAAAGCAGTAATTGTCGAACTCTATCATCTTGATAAAACAATTGATAGAGAAGAAATTACGATTTTTAAAGCAAACATAGAGCCGTTGGTAAAGATTAATCCAAATTCAAGAATAGAAAACATTAATTTAAACGAAACAAATAAGATATCCATCTTTAGAAGAGTAGTCAGTGATTCAACAAAACAGCAAAGTATTTCTTATATTATTCAACCCAAATATACTTTCAAGCTTGATAATGAATCATATTTTCTTTGGATTACTGAAGATGAAGGGTACATTATGAACATAAAAGACACTTTTGCAATTTACAAACTTTCGAAAAGTTCGCTAAAAGAAGTGAAAGAAGTAATTCAAGAAGATTAACAAGGGCAATCTACTATAACACGGATTGCCCTTTGCTTTTTGAAATGAATAACTAACGGAGGGGTATTTCCAACAAGGATTTACTCCTTTTCTGAACAGGGAAGTAATGTTTGAAAGGGGTAAAAACATGGGATACATACAAGAGTTAAGGAAAATTGTTGGCCATGTGGCAACCAAATCACAATATTACTGAGATTGGTTATGTTTCTATCTAAAGAGTATTGGGGAATGGGTTTAACTACTGAAGCGGTAAAGGGAAATAATAAGATTTGGTTTTAATGAAATGGATTTAGTTCCCATTCAAGCGAGATGTTTTGTAGAAAATATTGGTTCATACAGCGTAATGGAAAAGTAGAGAATGCAATTTGAAGGGATTATTAGAAAAGGGATGTTTGTTAAAGGAAAACATCAAGATTTAAAAATGTATTCTATATTAAGAGAAGATTTTAATTAACACTTAGGCGCGTATTCTTTGGTAGGCATTACATAAGGCATTAAGTCGGGGCTGTTAATTTAATAAGAGTAAAGAACTAACTGATATAATACATATAAAAAAACAGACAGAATGAGATAATTCTGTCTGACTTTAGCTTTAAAATGAATATGATTCGCCATCATTTGGTACTAACACATTAGACGTAATTTTTTTTTCTTTAATAAAGTTCTTTAATTCTTCCCTTGATAATGTCCAATGATTTACAGCTTCCATGTGGACAGCAATGACTTTCGCCTCTGGTGCAGCCTTAACTACCTCATTGACATCATCTTTCCCCATTACAAGAGAACCACCCACTAGGAATTGATTATCACCAGCATTAACAACAATGATTTCTGGTTTATGTGTTTCAATAACTTCTTGTACCGCATCATACCAAACTGTATCGCCAGCAACGTATAATGTTTTCTCATTTACATGCTTAAAGACAACACCACAAGTGTGACCAGCATGCTCTAAGATTTCTCCTCTGCCATGCTCGGCTTTTGTTTTAATTAATTGAATCCCTTCATAAATTGTATCCTCTTGTAACACTACTACATTTCGAAAACCAGTGTTTCTGATTACTGTTGCATCTTCTTCATTTTGTGCAAATAATTTGATGTCTTTTGACAATGCTTCAATTGCGGCTTCATCCCAGTGGTCAGGATGTAAATGAGTAACAATAACAGCATCAATATTAGATATAATATTGTCAATGCTTGTTGGTAAACTCACTAAAGGATTATTTTGATCTTCTCTTGGTGCTGGGGGTAAACCAACACCTGTTCCAAATGGTGGCATAGTTCCTTTTTCTGCTAACATTGGGTCAATCAAAAACTTTTTCCCTGCGTATTCAACAACGATTGTTGCATTACGAATGTGGTGTATATTCATCTATATAAACTCCTTTTTTTACGATTTACTTTGAACAATGTATAGTCTAAACTATGACCTCCAGTGGAATACATAGACTAAATAAAGTTTTTTGACCGTTTGACTTTAATAATGAAAGGAGTTAGCGAATGCTAGATCATACAGACATGAAAATCATAGAAGAACTCTCTAAGAACAGTCGAATTACAATGAAAGAATTGGGAAAGATAGTTCATTTAACAGGTCCAGCTACATCAGCTAGAGTTGCAAAATTAGAAGAAAGTGGAGTTATTGAAGGTTATACCATTAATGTAAATCAAGAAAAATTAGGATATCATATACATGCTTTTATTACCATTATTACAGAAAGCATATTTCATCAGCCATATCTGTCATTCATCAAAACACAAGAGAAGTATCTAGTAAATAACTTTAAAATCAGTGGAGATGGTTGTTACATTCTTGAATGTCAATTTCCATCCACTGAAGTAATGAATCAATTTCTAGAAGAATTAAACGTGCATGCAAACTATAAATTATCCATTGTTATTGATAAATAGTAATTGAATACAATGCAAAGTATGTCAATATATTTGCTTAAACTAAAGAGGTGTTGATCAACAAGGATTTACGCCTTTTCTGTTGAAGTTAATGTACTAACAGGGAAGTAATGTTTGAAAGGGGTAAAAACATGGGATACATACAAGAGTTAAGGGAAATTGTTGGCCATAGACCAATGATATGATATTTGTAGGTTCGGTAACAATTTTGATAATTTGGGTTTTCTTCTATCCTCATGAACTGCCTTAAAAGTCATAGGATGATTTTAGATGAATTTTTAGCGAAACACTATTCAAAAGAAAAGATAACAAAGGGTTAATGTCAAAGGGGTGTCTTTATGTTTTCGTTCAAAGTTGATGAGGAAATATCAATAGAATTATTACAGCAAAATAATAAGGAAGAGTTATATGAACTAATCGATACAAATCGTGAACATCTTAGAAAGTGGTTACTATGGGTGGATAAAAGAAAATCAGCTGAGGATTTTGAATCGATAATTCCTATTTGGATTAAGAAATATGCAGACAATGATGGTTTTGATGCAGGTATTAGATATAAAGGGAAGTTAGTAGGTATGATAGGGCTTCATTTTATAGATTGGAAAAACAGTACAACCAATATTGGTTATTTTCTGTCAGAAGCATATCAAGGTAAAGGTATTATTACAAGATCTGTAACAGCATTGCTAAACTATTTATTTGAAACTTTGAATATTAATAGAGTAGAAATTCAATGTGCAGCAAGCAATCAAAAAAGTAGAGCAATTCCCGAAAGATTAGGCTTTGTTAAAGAAGGTATTAAAAGAGATGGCCAATGGTTATATGACCATTACGAAGATGTAGTTACATATAGTTTATTATCTAGGGAATGGAATAAATAGGCTGTGTTAATCCAATGATTAATGCACTAACGGGTCAATTAGTACAATATTGGAGGGGACCTATGGAAAAAGTAATAGGTAAGGTTACATGCTTTATTACTAGAGAAATAGATAACAAATTAGAACTACTTTTAATTCAACATCCTAGTGCCGGTATTCAAATACCAGCAGGTACAGTAGAAATAAATGAGGAATATGATAAAGCAGCAATTAGAGAAGCAATTGAAGAAACAGGTCTTAGAGAATTTGTTTCTTGTAAAGTTATTGGTAGCCAAGAACAATACTTAGAAGGTAAGTACATCATTTTTGAAAATGCAAAAGTATATTCAAAACCAGACAAGTCTAGTTTCCACTGCGCGGAAATTAGAAGAGGAATTACTGTTATTCATGAACGAAGACAGGGGGAATTTCTACAAATTTCCTATAAAGAGGGAGATAAATATCCTGAGCCGAACTATATATCTTATCAGATAACTGGTTGGGTAGAACAATCAAAATTAGCATCCAAAGTTACCAGACAATTTTATCATCTACGATCAAACAGTGAGTCAAATGAATGGGAAATTGAAACAGATAATCACAAGTTTAAATTATTTTGGTCCACATTAGAAAACTTACCAGAAATAGTTTCCCCACAAAATGAATGGCTTGATTACTTTTTAAAAGAAAATATTTACTTTCAAAGATAAAATAATATCACAGGAAATCACTGGCAGGGAAATCAAATTGTAATGGGTATCAATAAGAATAACAGGAGTGAATAAGGTGAAACAGGAAGTTTGGGAAAAAGAATATCGAAATGTGGATAACTTGTGGGGATTTACTCCAAACAATATATTGCTAAAATATATTGACCTTGTTCCTAAAGGTGGAAAGGTATTAGATGTTGGTATTGGGGAAGGTAGAAATGCCCTCTTTTTTGCTAAGCAAGGGTTTGTGGTACAAGGTATAGATATATCTGAGACTGCAATAAATAGGTGTCTGGATCTTTCAAAAGAACACAATCTTAAAATCGTTGCGAAAGTTGATGACATTAGAAACTATGAAGTAAAGAAAGACCAATACTCATTAATCATACTTTCTAACGTACTTAATTTTTTCCCAGATCACGAGATTAGTGAAATAATTGCCAAACTAAAGAATGGGTTAAAAGAAAACGGTTTAATATATATCAATGTATTTGATAATGAAGAACCTAGCTTAACGAAAGCAAAGGAAAGATGTAAGCAGATAGCCGATTTCACTTACTACGACGAGAAAAATGAAATGTATCATCATTATTTTACTCAAGATGAGTTAAAAAACTTAGTGGCTGAACATGAAACTATCAGTCTGGTTAAATCTCGATTTTTAGATATGACTCACGGACAACCACACTATCACAGTACATTAGAGATTCTGTCTAAAAAGACTAATGAATATATACCTTGATAACGAGGGGAAGTTAATTGAAAATCGATGTTTACCTTGTGTATCACAAGATAGGAACGGATTGTGGCACGTATGCTAAAATCAAAGATGAATAAGTTATAAAGGAAGAACGATTTTAATGAAGGTTAAGAACAAAAATTTAATTATGGTTTCAGTAATCATTTTCTCATTTATTGTAATATCCATTGTTGCGAATTATAACTCTCTTGAAAATGCAAAAGATAGTTGTGTAGAAAATAATAAGACTCCTAGTATTGAACAAGACTTTCTAGCAATTAATTGGGCTGTTTCTTGTGAATAATAAATAATTATCTAGCGCTTGTCTTTAATGAGAAAGCGACTTTTTGCATAGATAACACAAATAAGATTATTTCACCAACGAGGGTATTTCTCAAGAAGGAGAAATGCCTTTTCTTATTGAAGTAAGGGTTAGTTAAAGAGGTATGACAAAACCAAGTAGAGGGGAAAAGAATAATAACGAGTCAAAAGGTGAAATTTATTGAGTTTGGTATAGGTAATACTTGGCTAATAAGAACTGAAGTTGAACTTAAAGATGGTACGGAATATGAGGTAAAGGGCATTAAAGGTCCAATCGAATTTCAATCATTATATTTAAGAATTTGGATTGGTAAAACTGTCTTTATCTTTGATTTAAAAGATGGGTTTAAAAAAGTTAAAAAGAATAGAAAAGAATATAAATTGATATTTGGTATTGTAAGCAAGTAGTTGTTGAGGCAGATCAAGTTAAAGTTATTTGGAAAGATGGACATGAACGTATCGAGACTATAGACAATCGCCACGCATTAATAATTCCTTATGATAATAAAACTGCAAATATATCAAAACAGGTTTCTAAAGTCTATTTACTAGATGAGAGTGGGGAAATTATCTTTGAAGTTTTATAGTTGTTATTTTCTTTACTTTTACTAGACGAAAATAAAACACACCTCAAGTATTATACAAAAGGTGTGTTTTTCAAGTTTATTTCGCTTCAATTAACCCTGATTCAATAAGAAACTCTCTTGCGACAAGTTCGACCATCATGCCATCATTGTCGACTTTTCCATTCATAATTTGCATTGCCTCTTCATCGATCTTACCTTCAAGTAGACGTAGTACTTCTTCTAGCTCAGGATATTCGTTAAGCGTTTCCTTGCGAACGAGAGGAAGCGCATGGTATGGCGGGAAATATGATTTATCGTCTTCTAACACACGTAAATCATATATTTGAAGCTGTCCGTCTGTTGTATATGAGTTAATTACATCCACTTCACCCGCGTTAATAGAACGATACATCATACCATGGTCCATCCCTTTAACGTCTTTAAACTCAATATTGTATTCCTTCTGAAAACCTGGCAGTCCATCAGGTCTATCGATAAACTCGAATACTGCACCCAATCTGAAGTCCTGGGAATACTCGGTGAAGTCGCTAAACGTTACAATACCAAGCTCTTCTGCTTTTGATTCATCTAATGCAAGTGTATACGTATTGTTAAACCCAAAAGTGTTAAAAGCGACAATATCATCAGTTTCAACAAGTCGTTTTGTTGCTTCTAACGTTTCCTCTGCTGTTCCTGGTTCTTCATGGTAATAAGTAACAACAATCGTTCCTGTATAATCCGGAATTACATCGATATGTCCATTTGTCATTGCGTTCCAAACAACGTTGGAACCTCCGAGGTTTTCTTTATAAAGGACATCGATTCCTAATCGGTCTTCAATCAGTTGTCCCATGATATTTGACAAAATAATACTCTCCGTATTATTTCTAGATCCGAGTCTGAGTGTATCTTTCTCTATAAAAATACAACCTGATAGTGTACTTATTAGAAGAAACATAAGCATTACTAGTGAAAGTTTTTTTCTTACCTTCATTGTATTATCTCAATCCTTTCGGTGTTGTCCAGCGTTCAACAGAACTAAAGAAAGTTTCGATGACAATCGCAAGAAGGGTAGCTGGAATTGCTCCGAGTAAAATTAACCCATCAATTCCACGTGTAATGCCTAGGAAAATAAAGTCACCAAGTCCACCCGCTCCAATAAAGGCAGCGAGAGTTGCATTTCCGACATTAATAACAGCAGCTGTACGGATACCAGCCATAATAACAGGAATTGCAAGAGGGAGTTCCACTTTAAATAAAATCTGCATATTGGTCATACCTAAACCTCTTGCCGCCTCAATAGTGGCCTGGTCAACATCTTTAATACCGGTATAGGTATTTCGCATAATCGGAAGTAATGAGTAAAGAAACAATGCCGCAATGGCAGTATATACACCAATTCCAAAAATCGGAATCATAAAACCAAGCAATGCTAAACTTGGTATTGTCTGCAGGACACCTGTTCCGCCTAGTACGATGGTCTTAAGCCAAGGTACACGTGTTACTATTATTCCAAGCGTAACTGCTAATACAGTTGCAATAATCATTGAGAAAAATACGAGTTGAATATGAACAAATGTTGCTTCAAGTACTTCTCCCCAACGTAACTGTGTTTGCTCAACGAGTTGTTGCCATATATTCATATTATTCATCTTGATCTTCCTCCTCCGTTTCTATCCACTGACTAGATAATGCGGAAAGTAAGGAGCCCCGTGTGACAAGTCCTACAAGTTTATGGTCTTTGTCAACAATCGGAATCATTCCAAAAGGAGCAACATCAATCTGAACAATAGCATCTTTTGCTGTTGCAGTATCAAGTAAATATGGCTCTGCAGGTTTCATGATTTCATCAATCGTTTTGACGGTACCCAATCCTTTAAGTAGATCATAAGCAGATACAATACCTAGTAATCTACCATCCGTGTCTTGGATAATAAGGTTCGTGATTTTCCGTTGGCGAGTTAGTGCAATCGCCCTTTCAGGAGATTTCTGAGGAGAAGAAGTAACAATGGATTCTGCCATAATTTCTGTAACAGGCATTAGTTCGGGATTCTGGGTAATACGGTGTTTACCTATAAACTCCTCTACGAATCCGTGAGCTGGTTCATGTAGTAATTTTTCTGGGGTGTCTAATTGAAGTATGTCTCCATCTTTCATAATGGCGATACGGTCGCCCATTTTCAATGCTTCATCGATGTCATGGGTTACAAATACAATTGTCTTTTTTAGTTTTTTGTGTAATGTAATTAGCTCTGCCTGTAGTTGTTCGCGTGTAAGTGGATCTAACGCACTGAACGGTTCATCCATTAAGATGATATCTGGATTAGAAGCAAGTGCCCTTGCAATGCCGACACGTTGTTGCTGTCCACCTGAAAGTTCTTTCGGATACCGAGTAGCATGAATTTCGGGATCCAGTCCAACTAATTCGAGCAACTCTTTCACACGGGAACTAATGTCTTTCTCTGCCCAACCTTTAAGCTGGGGAACAATCGCAATATTCTTTTCGATTGTGTAATGGGGGAAAAGTCCAATTTGCTGAATTACATAACCGATATTCCTTCGAAGTTCAGCAACATTATAAGAGGTGATATCTTTGCCGTTAATCGTAATTCGCCCGGTGGTATGTGGGTTAATTCGGTTAATCATTTTCATGGTAGTTGACTTTCCCGAACCACTCGGCCCAATCAGTACAAGCAATTCTCCCTCATGGATTTCAAAGTTTAGTGATTTTACAGCTTGAAACCCACTTTCGTACACTTTTGAAACATTTTCAAATTTAATCATAAGAACCTCCAATTCTTTTAAACCACATTAATCATAACATATATCGACACCGTCCGATGTCACTATTTTGAAAATTCTGACTTTGTTACCAAAATTTCAGCCCAATTTACACGGAGTCGTAATGTGAAAATACATCACTCTTAATAGAGTAATATGTTAATACTGTAACATTAAATTTTTGTAAGGTTCAAATTAGGTATTTAGACTTACGTATATATATGTCTGTAAATATGTGCTAAATAAAAAACTTGAATAAAAGGGGAAATCCATTTAATAAAATGTTTACAAAATGCTGATTAGGTATATGTTATCTGTTTCAAATAGATTTATAAAATTTAGGGAAATAAAATTATTCTATTTAACGTTTTATTATTAAGGTTAAAAGGATTGAAGGGTATTAATAACTATAAAATACGTAGGTAAAATAATCCCTTTTACATATGTCGAAGGGAGGGGGGGAGTGGTTAATTCTGGAATAAATATTACTTAATTAATAATTGGCGCACAAATTTCTAGAAGGATTAATCCGTTTTTTATTGAAGTTAATGTTATCAGCGTAGTTTAAAAGGAGAACTCTATGAAACTAGAAACTACAGAATCTATTCGAGAAGATATTTTCGATTCCATTAGGAGCCTATTCGGGTTCACGATTACCGACTTTACAAAAATTGAGCTAGGTTTTCGAAATGTAAAATGGAAAATTGAGACCGATCACGGTGTATTTTTTGCTAAGCAATATAATAAAATCCGATATCCTGAGCATATGGTTCAGGGGTTGGAAACTGCATTAAACCACCAAGTTCATCTATATAACAAAGGAATCCCTTGCCCAAAAATTTTAACGCATAATGGTAACTATGTAATAAGAACTGCTCAAGGTGAACGTTATGTTTTAATGGGGTTTTGTGAAGGTAGTATTATTCAGGCAGGAACAGGAAACGTAGATCAAATGTATAGTTTAGGGAAAATCGTTGGGCAAATGCACACCATCTTAAACAGTAACCCTACAACTCGATTACCATTACACTGGGAAATCCGGTCAAAGGAAAGTATGCTTGAAAATTGGCAATCACGATGGGAAGAGGCAGTACGTTTGGACAGTGAACATACACTAGCTCACTTGGAAATACAAAGAAACATCATTGAAAAGTGTGATTCAAATATATTCTCTCAATGTGAAACAGGGTGGGCTCATTGGGACTTATTTGTAGATAATATCTTATTTCAATCGGATCGTGTTTCTGCCATTCTTGATTTTGATCGAATGCATTATGTATATCCGGAATTTGACATATCAAGACCGATTTTATCCTGTTGTTTAGAGAATGGACATATACATTTAGATAGGGTATCGGCGTTTGTAAGAGGATATCAGGAGCATCTAGAGCTTACACATAAAAAGTTAGTACGCTCCATCAAATTAACATGGTGGAAAGAAGCAGAGTGGATTCGCGCGGAATACACCAATTTAACATCTCCGTTAAAGAGGTTCGTAGAAGAGAATGTTTGGGTAGGGGAGAATTGGGATCATTTAGATGAGCTATTCTCTAAGTTATTGTGAATGAGAAATTAGGCGGGTTAATGTAACGAAGGTATTTTGAGAAACTAGAGGAGCGAAGAAATGCTAATTACAAAACTATTATTATTTGCAGCAATGTTCTTTAGTTTGAAATTTCTATTAAAAATGGCCCTTATTAATATATTCAAAGTTGAAAAAGAGTTTTATCATAAGGATTTTGTTCACAAGAAACATAAAATCATTAATGTAATATTAGGAACAATTTTAATTCCTATTTTTATTCTACTATTTTACTTTTTGCAAAAAGGATTTATCTCACAGATGTCAGTATTAGGTATCTTTCTTTTACTTGCAGCTGTACCATTAGTGATCGAATCGTACTTTTGGTGGAAGCAAGATCCCGACTCAAGATATTACGTTTTATGTATTGGTGATGCAATATTCTTTATTATTTTTGCGGTAATTGTATGGCAGTTTGGGATCTTTGGACTTACAATGATTTAATTTGAAATATGGTATGACAAAGTTGGTAATCTGGGAGGAGTAATTGGATGCATTTTAATATGGACGAAGCTATAGAGGTGCTAGAACGAACACAGCAAACACTTGAGCATTTTTTAGCTGGGTTATCGGAAGGATGGCTACAATGCAATGAAGGCGACGGAACTTGGAATTCCATTGAAGTAGTGGACCACCTGATTGAAGGGGAGAAAACAAATTGGATACCAAGATTAGAACATATTCTCCAAGAAGGCTGTAATAAACCATTTCCTCCATTTGATCGATTCTCACACTTAAATGATAAGTCTTCACAATCAATTGACCAAAAGTTACAGGAATTTAAAGCAATAAGAATGCAAAATATTAATAAACTAAAATCACTTATTGACCCTGATATACATCTAGAGTTGGAGGGTTCACACCCTGCATTTGGAACAGTGAAGGTAAGAGAATTGCTTTCAACTTGGGTAGTCCATGATCTAACACATATTGCCCAAATTGTAAGGGTAATGGCTGAGCGATACAGAACAGACGTAGGGCCTTGGAAAGAATATTTAGGTATTTTGAAAAGAGCAGGCGAATAAACAATAAACTAGATTCTAATAACTCCGCGATTTTTCTAATAACTCCATCAGTTTTTCTAATAAGTAGTCATTTTTGTCTAATATCAGCAAGATAGGGTCTTAGATTTAAGATAGATTCTAATACAACACCTGCAATTTTAAAAATAGGGCTGATTTTTGGCAGGATGAAAGGAGGAGTTTCTGATTAAATCAAAGATTAATTATATTTGGATATATTTCATCATATTTTTTGCCTTATGGAGTTTCAGAGAACTATGGTTTGTCCAATATTTAGATTTGTTGGACCCCGTTCCAAGAGCTATAACATCAGCCACAATTAAGATAGCTGTTTGGATCGTTCCGGTAATTTTTTTAGTTAAATTAATAGAAAAAGAGGAACCATTCTCTTACTTAGGATTACGTCATAATTTTCGAAAAGGTTTGAAGTGGGCAGGTTGGGTAATCTTAATCTTGCTATTCTACTCTGTTATTAATATTACCGTTTTAAAAAACGATCTCGATTTTCAACTAGACTTTCATGAATGGCTGAATGTTGTCCTACTGGTTGGAATTACTGAGGAAATTGTCTTTAGAGGGTACCTATTAAGAAAACTGATGGATTCTTATAAGTTCTGGATAGCCAATACGATTACATCTCTACTTTTTGTCTCGATTCATTTTCCTATTTGGATTTATAAAGGTCTAATTGAATTCCCGACTATTCTAGGTACTACAGTATCTATTTTTGTATTGAGTATGATTTTTGGGTTTATCTATAAGAAAAGTAATTCTCTTTGGTCAGTCATTATTATTCATTCTTTGTATAATTTGATCGTGTTACTCTTCAATTAAATGACGAGTCTTATAGTTCCAAAACTCGCCCGTAATCATAAGATGTTCATATTAGTTAGAGAAAAGAGGTAATTGTTTGAAAAAACATTTAGATTTTCAATATTATGATGGGCTAACCTTACCGACTGTAAGATATCAGTACCCGGAAAATGGTATTAATCCGTTTGACTTAAATAATGAAGGTGCATTTTTTATCATCGCAAGTGGAGAAAGTCTGTTATCAAGTGATGTTGAGTTTTTTAAAGAACCATACAAAAATTCATTAGTTGTAAAAAATATACCAATGGGATACAAAAATGTGAGTGTGTTCTATCGTGTTCTTGTTGTAAGGGATGGGATTGTTTACAGGGAATTTTCTGAGGACTACGAAAAAGTACTTAAGATTAATCCACACTTTGAAAAAGAATCTTTAAGCAAAGGATCTAATACGGGAAGATACTTTATTATCCAATCATCAGAAAGTGCGTACATTGAAGGGATAAATACTGACTATACGGTTGCCCGAAAACGAACAATCGAATTATCAAAGGATAACCCAAACAATGCATTCATTGTAGCTAGAGAACTCATTAATGTATATTGGCATTAATCAATTAGCTTTGTGAGTAGACTGTTAATAAAGAGAAACAGATTGGAGCAATCTATGATTATTTTAATTAGTGCTGTAGGTAGTACGGGTAAAACCTTAATGGCCCAAAAGTTACTAGAAAAATATCATATTCCATATCTCTCAATCGACCATTTAAAAATGGGCTTGTATAGAGGGGATAAGAATTGTGGATTCACACCGATGGATAGCAATGAGGTAATAGGTGATAAGATTTGGCCTATTTTAAAAGGATTGATTATGACCAATATTGAGAATAAACAACACATCATAATTGAAGGGTGCTACATATTGCCTCACTATTTGAAGGACTTTGACATCAACTATTCAGAAAAAATAGTTCCAGTTTTTTTGGGTTTCTCGACAAACTATATTAAAGAAAACTTCGAATCGAAAATCGTGCAACATAGGAATGCGATTGAGCAGCGGAGTTGGCCGGAAGATAGAAGTATAGATAAGCTCATCAAGGAACACGAAGAATTTAAAGCAATCTGTCTAGAATCAGGTGTTAAGTACTTTGAAATCGATGAGGACTATGACAATGAAGTAATCACTGTTTATAATTATATTGAAGCTGAAAAACGGAGAATGGATGCTTTATAAATAGCGTATTCAAGTTCGAATACGCTATTAAAGTCATTTCGGATATTCCTGCGTGACGTATTCCACACCTTCTGAATCTTTAATTTTTCGCTGCGCAACTTTTTCAAACTCTAAAGTAGTCGTTTCATCAAGAGTGACATAGTATTTTGTACCCGTTGTTTCAATCTTTCCTTCGGAATAAACTTTACTAAAATGTTTATCATTTCCTGCATTTTCTTTCTCAAGAACTTTATCTAAGCTGCTCTTTTTTTCAGGTGAATGAAGTGTTCCACTAACTAATATGCCAGCATCCTCAACTATAGCTATAATCTGACCTTTCGTATTTGTAAATCCTGAATCCTCAAAGTCAGACACCTTTGCCTCAAATGCATCTTCAGTATTTACACAAGCTGTCAGGATCAAAGCTGTTAAAACAAACAAAATTAGTTTTTTCATTGAATCCCTCCTGTGTTTTATTACTACTTATTTCATTTACGAATAGCAGATTAAAAAGTTTCTAAATTGGTATCTTTTTGAAAAGGAACAATAATAAATTATATAGAAGTAATTAGGAGATAGACCATGTTTAGGGGGGATTAAAATTACACGTATTGCAATAATTACCGACATCCACGGTAACGCAGCTGCCTTAGAAGCAGTCCTTACGGAAATTGATAAAAATGAAATTGACCATATTTATTGCTTAGGGGACATGATTGGCATTGGACCTGATACGAACGAAGTATTACATATGCTATTTTCAAGAATGGATCTTTCAATGATCACTGGGAATCATGATGAAGCTATTTTAGCTTTAGCAAAGGGAGAAGAGTATCCGAACAATCACCCTCACGTTAAAGTACATCATCAATGGATCTTAAATAAAATGGATCCATCATTCATTCCTAAACTAGAACAATTACTTCGAACGATCAACCAAACGATTGACGGTCGTTCTATTCTATTTACACATTACCAATTTAAAAAGGGTAAATTACATGAGCACATCAGTAAAAATCCATTTAGTTCAATAGTGGAACCAAGCCTAGTAAACTTAGAATCTTTATTTGTGGATAATAATGAAGACTTAATTTGTTTTGGTCACCATCATCCACTTCATTATTTTAGAGGAGATAAATCTATCTATTTAAATCCTGGTTCCCTCGGCTGTAATCATAAACCGACCGCACCTTATGCAATTGTAAGTGTGTCAAACAATGAGATAGAAATTAACCTCGAAGAAGCACCATATGATAACACTGCTTTCTTAGATTCATACCAGAAGTTAAAAGTTCCAGAACGAGAATTTATTTTAAGAGTATTTCATGGAAATCAAATTTAATAATAATTACTGGGGCATTTCTCAAAGAAGGAGAAATGCCTTTCTGTATTGAAAGAGATTGATAATACGAGACTTTCCACAGAGGGGATAAATTATGAGTAAAAGTAATGTTGAAATCCCTTTACGAAGTAAGGGAATTGCGGTCGTTTTATTGAAAAGATTTGGTCATGAATATAAAGTGCTTTTATTAAAACGAGCAACGCCTGTGTTGCAAAATACATGGTGTTATATTGGCGGGAGTATTGAAGATGGGGAGACAGCATGGCAATCGGCTTTAAGGGAAATTAAAGAAGAGACGGGGATAACAAATGTTTCATTGTACACTTCAAATACATTTGATCAATTTTACTCGCCGATAGAGAACTATATTTATATTGCACCAGTATTTGTAGGGTTTGTGGATGCTGATCAGGATGTCATTCTAAACTATGAACATAGTGAATATAGATGGTTAAGTTTCGATGAAGCGATTGAACTTGTTACGCTGCCAGGTAACGATGAGGTGCTTAAATTTATTGAAAAACATTTTGTTAAGAAAGTTCCAGCAGAGTTTTTACGAATTGGAAAGTGAAGAGGGGTTAATAATGAACGATTTATTTACAATCGATAGTGGAGATATTATTCTTAGAGAATTCCGAGTTGAAGATGTAGATGCTATCTACGAAATTACTTCACAACCGGAAGTCAATGAATTTTTACCAGATTGGAAATCAACGAGAGAACAGCGTTTGGATTGGGTAACAAATTACGAAATCCCTTCAAACAAAAGCTTTTTATCTGCAGTACCTAATATTGATGAAGAAAATTACCTGAAACTAGGGATTATATTAAAAGAATCTGGTGAATTTATAGGTTTCTGCAATACAGGAATAAAAGAAGAGTTACCTGAACCAAATAGAGAGATTGTCTTCGCAATTTCAAAGTATTATAGAAATAGAGGCTACACAACGAAAGCAGTAAAAGGGCTCATTAAGTATTTGTTTCATCAAACAAATACTGAACAATTAAATGCCGTTGTTCTTATTAAAAATGCTAGCTCCAGCAGAGTAATTCAAAAATGTGGATTTAAATATGTAGGGAATATAGAAATTGAAAAACAGATCTATCAGCATTACATTCTTCATAAAAGTGAATGGGAAAACTACTAGTTTATGGGATAATAATTATAGAAAACTTGCGAAGGAAAGCATCTTTCACAGATGCTTTTTTTATATGAAAATAATAAATCTATTAAAATTTGAACCTAATATGATTTGGCAATCGTCTAATAGCAGAATTTGAAGTAGGTTGGGAGGGTAGTAGATTGGACAGAGAAGAAAAAGATTTCCTACTAGAAAAAATAATGATTGAATATGGTAATGAACTAGTACGATTGGCCTTTTCATATGTGAAAGATGCTGAGACAGCTAAGGATCTCGTTCAAAATACGTTTATTAAATGTTACAAAAACCTAGATACCTTTCAATTCTGTTTCAGAAGAATTAACCACGTTTAATTGAAAATGATTATGAGGGTATTAATCCATTTTGATTAATACCCTCAATTACACTTAAAAGCGCCCACTTCTTGCAATTATCTCTAGAATGTAGCTCATATCTTTCTTTAAATGGTTGGCCATTAATTCGCCGGCAAGTTGTTCGTTTCTATCCTTAATAGCATTGTAGATCTCTTCGTGCTCATCTATTATATGTGGACGTTTATAAATATTAAGTTTTAAACTAAACAAATAGAAAATGGTTTTTGCTATTTCTAATCTTTCAATCATTAATGGATTGTGGCACTCATTTGCAATCAAGTCATGAAAGTGTTGGTTTACATGATACATCTTTTTGTACTGCTCGTCCGAAAAAGCTTTATGTGCTTCCGTAATGGTATTCTCTAATTCTTTAATCGTTTCTTCTTTCATATTTTCTGCTGCTTTTTTCGCTGCATAACTTTCTATTAGTATGCGTAATTCATATATGTAGATTAAATCCTGAGCAGAAGGATTATAAATTCTTTTATTTCTAATCAAACCTTCTTGCTCCAGTCTTCGGATGGCTTCACGAATTGGTGTACGGCTCACACCAATTTCTTCCGAGAGGCGATCTTCAATAAGCTTCATTCCACCTTCATAAGATCCATCCAACATACGTTCTCGAATATATTCATAAGCGTATTTATATGCATTCTTTTTGTCCGAAACCATATCGCATCCCCTTGGAATTATATTAATAGAACTTATTATACTTTAAAAATGACACTTTATGAAGGATACTACAACATAGAGCAGTTATGATTAGATTTTAAGCAATTTTTGGAACTTACATCCAATTAGTACGTAAAACTAATAAAAGCCTTGGGGGAGATAATGATCATGAAATTAAAATTATTAATTTGGGTACTATTTCTCCCATTATTAATATTCTTCGCAGCAATGTTTTACATCGATGTATCACTCTCTTCAGGATTTCCCGGTACATCTTTTTGGATATCTTTAGGGGATGAATGGTACGGTTCAATTTGGTTTTATGCAATTGTATTGATTTTATCCTTCTTAGTATGTTTCTCGATTCTACATAAACCAAAATGAGGCAAAAAGGGGAGAGAGTTTTGAAGAAACTAATGCTTTTAATAGTGATAATGACTGCTGTTTATATCAAATTGTAGGTAAGAGCAATGGAATGGAATCCATTGTTTTTTTTATGTTTTAAAAAAATTACTAATATCATAATCAAGGGTTTTCCTGTTTTAATTTAATATTCAATGTAACCTTACGTTCATTTTCTGTTCATCTAAGAGATGTACTCTAAGGATGTCAAATAGAAAGTGGAGGAATGAAATATGAATCTTGCATTTAAAGAAATCAAAAGGAATAAAGTAAGATTTTTAATATTAGGTTCAATAGTATTTCTAGTAAGTTTACTAACGTTTATTATTTCGGGTTTAGCGAATGGCTTATCGCAGGATAATGCTTCTTTAATTAAAGATTTACCAGAAGGACAGTTTTACATGAATGATGATGCAGAGGAAACTTACACTTTGTCTAGAATCGATAGTAGTTTACAAGATGAGCTTCTGACCAACTATAAAGACGCTACGGCATTATCAATTCAAATGGGAATATTAAATAATCATAATGGCAAACAACAAAGCGTAGTTTTTGTTGCTTCAACCGAATCGAAAAATTTTAAGGATGTTAAAGACGGTGAAATTATATTAGATCAGTCAATGGAAGAGAAAGGAATTAATGTGGGAGATACTTTGACGAATCCTCAATTTAGTGGTGAGTTTACTGTAAAAGGTTTTGTTGACCAAACAAAATTCAGCCATGCAGCAGTTGCATTTATTAATATAGAAAACTACAAAGAGATCTATAGAGTGAATGAAATGCAATTAGTATTTGTACCCAAAGATAATTCACCCCAAGAAATTTCGGGATTACAATCCTTTTCAAAGCATGAATTTTTGAAAACAATACCTAGTTTTAATGCAGAACAGATGACATTAAACATGATTGTTTGGTTTTTAGTGGTCATAAGTGGTATGTTGTTTGCAATCTTTTTCTACATGATGAACGTTCAAAAGATTGGGTTATTCGGCATATTAAAAGCAATTGGTTTAAAGACGAGCAGGTTATTTACGATTATGTGGACACAGATGATTTTTATTACAATTACTTCACTTGCACTGTCCATTGCAATAAGCCAAGGATTTAATTTAATTGCCCCTGAAGGAATGCCATTTAGTCTAACGATAGAAACAACAATGAATTTATCCGTTGTATTCTTAGTCATCGGATTTATTGGTACTACCATCGCAAGCTTACAAATTAAAAAAATCGAACCATTACAAGCCATTCAACAAGGAGAGATATAATATGTCTTTATTTACACTTAATGAAGTGAAAAAAACGTTTACTATTGGAGAAGTAAAGGAAGAAATATTAAAAGGGGTAAATCTCTCTCTTAGAGAAGGGGAAGTAACAGCGTTAGTAGGTGCATCAGGATCGGGTAAGAGTACATTACTGACAATAGCCGCGGGATTACAATCTGCCTCAAATGGGCAGGTAATATTTGAAGGTAACAATCTTAGTCAAATGGAAGAAGAAGGTATTCGAAAAATACGTGCAAATCATTTTGGTTTTATCTTTCAATTTGCTCATCTTGTTCCTTTTCTCACAGTAGAAGAACAATTACTATTAATGTTAGATGTTTCGGAATCGAAATTAAAAAAACATGAACAAAAGAGTGAGGTAAATCGAATTCTACAAGTAGTTGGAATGGAACATAGAAAACAGGCTTATCCATCTTCATTGTCAGGTGGGGAGAAACAACGAGTTGCTATTGCACGTGCAATTATTCATAAACCAAAAGTACTTTTTGCTGATGAACCGACCGCAAGTTTAGATTCAAAAAGGTCTAAAGATGTGATGGCGTTAATTAGGGAAATCACGAAAACGTTGAACATTACTACGCTAGTTGTAACTCATGATGAAGAGATGCTTGTCTTTGTGGACCATATTATTAAAATGAGTGATGGCTTGATTGTGCAGCATAGTTAACTAATTAATACTAAGAGACAACATACCATTTAGCCCGGTTTTTGTGCTGGGCTTTTTTCACATTACAATTGTCAACTGTAAGGAGCTATCATAATGACAAAAATTTTAGTTGTTGATGATGATGTCCATATTTTAAACCTTGTATCCATTCACTTATCTGAGGAAGGGTATATTGTATTCAAAGCAACAGATGGAATTAGCGCATTAGAAATTCTTCAAAAGGAAAACTGTCATTTAGCCATCGTAGATGTGATGATGCCATTTATGGACGGTTTTGAACTAACAAAGGAAATCAGACAGCAATTTAATATCCCCGTTATTCTTTTAACAGCCAAAAGTCAAATAGAGGATAAAGAGAAGGGTTTTCAAGCTGGCACTGATGATTATGTAGTAAAACCATTTGAGCCGAAAGAATTGAGCTATCGTATAAAAGCCCTCTTGAGGAGATATGACAATGTCTCGGAAGAATCTATTATTCGTATGGGAAATACAACAATTAATAAAAAAAGCTATGAGGTTCAGATTGATGATCGTATGTTCCTTTTACCTTTGAAGGAATTTGAACTTTTGTATTTTCTTATGGCTAATCCTAAGCAAGTCTTTTCAAGAGAGCACCTTATTGAACAAATTTGGGGGATTGATTATGAAGGAGACGAAAGAACAGTAGATGTTCATATCAAAAGATTAAGGGAACGTTTTTCACAGTTAACAGATGACTTTCACATTAAAACTATACGCGGGGTTGGCTATTCGCTGGAGGCAAAGCGGTCATGAAATCTCTATACGTAAAATTCGTCGTTGTTACGGTTGGAATCATGATATTGAGTAGTATTTTAGCCTTTTTAATATCCAATACCTACTATCAACAAAAGTTAAAACCCGACAATGATAGTAAAATCACAAAAATTGCAGAATCCGTCACAACTTATATTAACGAGCAACCAGAAATTAATTTAGAAGAATACTTCAATCATATTTCCTCGATTGGCTATCAGCTCTACTTGATTGATGGAGAGGGAGAAGATGGTTACTGGGGTGCAGAATTTAGGGATAAAACTCTGCCATCCTCAACAATAGAACACGTATTAAAGGGAAATACGTATCATGGAATTCTTAACTTTCCACAAGAAACTTTTGTAACAGGCTTTTTTGCAAATGAATTGAAAAATACAATAGGAGTTCCATTTAAACATAACGAAAAAAAGTATGCTCTTTTCATCCGGCCAGATATTAAACTTCTCTTTAATGAAATGCATCTTTTATTTGGCTGGTTACTTGTATTAACCATATTTTTAAGCATCGTTATAGTCCTTTTTAGTACAAAATATTTAGTAAAGCCCATTTCAAAACTCACATCTGCCACAAAATCACTTTCAAATGGCCATTTTAATGTGGAACTTGATATTAATCGTAATGATGAGCTTGGGGAGCTTTCCAATAGTTTTTTAAGTATGGCTAGAAAACTAGAACAAATGGATGACGTAAAAAAGGAATTTATTTCGAATATTTCTCATGATATTCAGTCACCATTGTCTAATATAAAAGGGTATACAAAGCTGTTGGAAAATGAATCGATTAGTCAGCAGGAAAAAGGGCAGTACGTTTCAATAATTAATGACGAAATAAGCAGATTATCGAATTTAACGAAACAACTGTTACTCCTTGCCTCACTAGATCGTAATCATGATATTTTGAAGAAAAAATCATTGAATGTTGGTCAACAAATAAAAGAATTAGCGCGAAGTTATCAATGGTTAGTAGGCGAGAAAGGGATAATGCTTAGCTACACTCTGCCAGATGTTAACTTCTTTGGTGATCCATCTTTACTTAATACAGTTTGGGATAACTTACTTACAAATGCCATTAAATATAACAACCCAGACGGCAGCATTGAGATAGCACTAGAAGAAAAGGAAGATTCAATCATTATTCGTTTCAAAGATACAGGTATCGGATTAAACAAAGTTGAAATTGACCGGATTTTCGACCGATTTTATCGTGCAGATACCTCTCGTACACGGACAATTGAGGGAACTGGCTTAGGCTTATCTATCGTTTGGACAATTATTAAACTGCATGACGGTCATATTCAGGTGGAAAGTATAGAGAATGAAGGAACGACATTTATTGTAGAGCTACCTATTCATAAACATTTGATGCCATCCATTGAAGATTAATTAACAATCTGCAATGGATGGTTTTTTGTAACCTCTTATTCATCCTCTGTTCATATTAATGGAGTAAGTTATAGAAGTGGATAGGAAGGGTATGAAAAGGAGGGATACTAGTTGAGTAATTATAGTTTAGTACTATTACGATTTGCTAGTGTATTTGGTTTAATAGGGGCGATATTAGGTGCTCATATGGCTGGTGCTGGTTCTTATGCCTTTCGCCCAGTTCATGCACATATACTAGTGGTTGGATGGTTAAGTTTATTTGCATGGGCTGTATATTATAAGGTTTTTCAGACAAAAAAGACGGTTATGGCAAAAATCCATGTTTGGACTGCCATAATAGGTACGGTTGGTCTTACATTAGGCATGTGGTTATACATGGTTAAGCCATTTAATCTACCAGAAGGTATAACATTGGTCCTTTATATTGGTGGCGGGGTTACCTTACTTTTAAGTTATATAATCTTTTGTTTCAATACTCTAATTTACAGAGAAGATAGATAATATATTTGAATGATTAAAGCTTAAAAATTAAAAATGGGCGTGTATACTCTGTCAAAGTTTTAAGTTACTAATTATATTGGATGAGGTTATAGAATAGGGTGAGAATGGTTGCAACAGAATTTACAAAAGGAAGCCAGAGAGTTTATTAAAGTTTGTTATAGTGAGCTAAATAAAAGTGAGAGGGAAATAGAGAAAAGACTGGCCCAGATTAATAAAGAAATTAATAGCTTTGGGTATTACGAACATACTCCAGAGGAATTAGAACATGGGGCTAAAATGGCTTGGAGAAACAGCAATCGGTGTATCGGGAGATTATATTGGGATAGTCTGACGGTTTTTGATAAACGTGATCTCCGTACTGAGGAATCTATTCATGAAGCGTTATTAAATCATATTGAATTCGCGACAAATAAGGGGCGTATTCGTCCAACCATAACCATTTTTCAGCAGAAAAAGAATAATGAGTCCATTCGGATCTGGAATCATCAATTAATTCGTTATGCCGGTTATCATACAGAAAGTTCTATTATCGGAGACCCTGACTCTATTGCTTTTACTGAAATATGTAAAGACTTGGGCTGGAAAGGGAAAGGTACTCAATTTGATGTGCTTCCATTAGTGATTCAATTAAATCAAAAGGACCCAAAAATATTTGAAATACCAGAGAGGCTTGTACTTGAAGTTCCTTTGCGCCATCCTTCTTTACAATGGTTCGAGGATTTAAACTTGAAATGGTATGCTGTTCCTATCATTTCAAACATGACCCTTGAAATAGGCGGGATTGTTTATTCAGCAGCACCTTTTAACGGTTGGTATATGGGAACTGAAATCGGCGCCAGAAATTTGGCTGATGATTTTCGATATAATATGCTGCCAAAAATTGGCGCTCTAATGGGCTTAGATATTTGCAAGAATAGTTCTCTTTGGAAAGATCGAGCGTTAATAGAATTAAATGAAGCTGTTCTATATTCTTATAAAGAAGATGGTGTCAGCATTGTCAATCACCATACAGCGGCGAAGCAATTTAAACTCTTTGAAGAAAAAGAAATAGAAAATGAAAGAGGTGTCACTGGAGATTGGACTTGGTTAATTCCCCCCGTCTCTCCAGTTGCTACCCATATTTTTCATAAATCTTATAAAAATAAAATATTGAAACCAAATTATTTTTATCAGCCGTTGCCGTATTAGTCGTAATAGCTATGAAAAGAATGGGGTTTACCAGTAAAAGTAATTATTGTTAATAACGGCTCTCTCGGAATGGTCCGCTAGTGTAAACTGTAAAAAATCCCTTAATGTGTTTCCTTATAACACATTAAGGGATCATTTTAATTTTATTGAGCTGTGAAACCACCATCAACTGTTAATGTATTCCCAGTCATGAATGAAGAGTCGTCAGAAACTAGGAATAACACAGCTTTTGCCATTTCCTCTGATGTACCTAAACGTCTCATTGGAGTAACATCTCGTAAAGTTTGTTTATAGTCTTCAGGGATAATTGGTGTATCAATGTATCCTGGGCATAGGGCGTTTACGCGAATATTACGAGTTGCGTATTCAAGTCCTAATGAACGTGTTAAGTTAATCACTCCACCTTTAGCAGCGTTGTAAGCGGCACTACCAGGTGATCCAACCCAACCGTACATAGAAGCAGTATTAACAATCACGCCACCACCAGTTTTTAACATCTCTTTAATCGCATGTTGGGCAACTAAAAATGTACCATCTAAATCGACTGCAACAGTTTTACGATATTCAGCATAAGTTAATTCTTCCGTTGGTTTTACTGCGCCAATCCCAGCGTTATTGAATAAAATATCTACCTTACCAAAAGTATCAATCGTTTCTTTATAAACATTTGCCACATCTTCTTCACTAGCAACGTCCGCTTTTACAAAAATTGCTTCGCCACCTTGACCTGTCAATTCGTCAACAAAAGATTTAGCATTTTGGTCATTCCAGTCAACAAGAACAACTTTTGCTCCTTCTTTCACAAAAAGTCTTGCTGTCTCCGCACCAATACCTGAAACTCCACCTGTAATAATCGCAACTCTATCTTGTAATTTAGCCATTTTAATACCCTCCAGTTCATTATTTGAAATACACATTTGTATCATGCTCAAAGATCCGCATACTCATTCCAACAGAGGAAGACTATGCTCAACATTTCACAAACTCGTTGAAAAAAATAAAGTTTTTATGTGAAATATTTCACAAACATATTTAAAAAAATATATGAAGAAACTGGCTAGCCCAAAAGAATTCAATACGTTCTTTTAATTTATTACTTGTCTCAAAGATGCTTAATGCTTTGAGAGTTATGATGAGGATCCTTACCATTTAATTCAATTATAACTCGATTAAATTTAAAGTCATTTACCATTAAGGATAATTACTTGCATAATGTTTGGGTCAATTAGATAAGGATTTGTTGAGAGGATAGTAATACTGTCACAAAAAAGGAAATCAAAGATTGAAATAGAATATGAAGCAGTGGGGAAGGGGGATCGGTGATGGATAAATTATTACTTCATAAGTTAGAAAAGAAACTTAAAAGTATTAGAATTGAAGCTTTTGTTGTTCATAAGGGAAGTACACGGATTTTCGAATACGTGAAAAATAAGAAGGTCGTAGAAAAGCCAGCAAAGGTGTATTCCATTACAAAGAGCATTGTTTCTCTATTAATCGGAATTATGGTAGATCAAGGGTTAATAAAAAATATTCACGAACCCATTCAAAACTACTTTCCAGAAATAGCAGAGTCAAATGATCCAAAGAAGAAAGAAATTACAATCTTTCATTTACTAACGATGACTTCAGGGTTACAAGTAAGGGATATTCAAGGATCTAAAAACTGGGTGAAATTCATACTAGAACAGCCCGTTATATATAACCCGGGTTCAACCTTTCAGTACAATTCGGGAGACTCTCATTTACTAAGTGCAATTATTCAACAAGTTTCTGGAATGCCTACTGCTTTATTTGCTGAAAAATATCTATTCGGACCATTAGGAATCAATCAATACAATTGGCTAACGGATCCGCAAGGAATTCATGGTGGTGGATTTAGTATTTCACTAAAGTTTGAGGATATGGTAAAAATCGGGCTGTTGTTATTAAACGAAGGGCGATTTAATTCAAAACAAGTAGTTTCCTCCGACTGGATTCTTCAGGCAAGAAGACCATATAAACATCTTGATACTACAGAAGAAGATACCTACGGATATGGTTATCAACTATGGACATATGAAAATATGAATATTCATCCACCGATTGAATATTACTATGCTAACGGATTATTTGGGCAATACATATTCGTAGTTCCTCAGTTAAATATACTTGCTGTGGCAAAAAGCCATCTACAAAATGACCAGCAATCTGCACCGAGAATTTTTTTCGAAGAATTATTAGGTAGTTGGATGGAAGAGGAGTAAGAAATCCAGTTTGGTAATTTGTGAGGGGAGGGGGATACTGTTGAAAAGCGATAGGGAAGAAGAGAAATTTGATTTACTAACAGTCTGTCAATTTTGTTTAATGGTCTCCATCCTGTTAGTCAGTACATATAATTTAGTGACTTTAAACTTTACCTTAGCGCCATTGATGTACATTCTGTGTAGTGTATTAGCTGTAACATTAGCAATACAAGAATATAAAAAATCTAAAAGTATATTTTGGTGTGTATTTTATTGTTGTCTTTCACTATATTTGTTCTCAGCAATTTTTAGATATGATTGAAATTAGCCTTTCATTAATGAAAAATATTGAAGGTGATAAAATGAAACACAAAGGTTTTAAAACAATTCTTTTAATAATCTCAATTGTTATTTTTGGCTATCATATTTTTAATTTAATTTCCCTGTGGTCGAGTATTCCTGATCGTATCGCGATCCACTTTACTAACGATACGCCAGATAATTGGGGTCCAAAATATGCATTATTAATTATGCCTATTATAAGTCTCCTAGCTTGGTTTCTTATTGGATTGTTAATAAAGAACCCAGAAAAATTAAACTATGTAAATCTAACAGAAGCGAATAAAGAAATTCAATATTCAAGAGCCACAAAATTATTGATACTCATTCAACATCTTAGTTTTCTAGTTTTTATATTTGCTAATGAAGTATTTCTAAACTTCTCGATTGGAACGAATTATAGCCTGCCTTTTATCATCTCGCTCACTCTCTCGGCTATTTGTTTGATTGCTCCAATATATCTTTTAATTTGGGCAGCAACATTGAAATATTAAAGATAAATTAAAGTAAAGAATCATCTGGAGATGGTTCTTATTTATTTTTAGTAATTATGAATATTTTTACATTTATACAAAAATATGAAACTTTCTTTATCCAAAATCTGTATATGAAGTATAGAACTTTTCATATGGAAGGAGAGAGGTTATGCTAAATCGAACATCCCCTAGAACGGTTTTTATTGTTTTCTCTATCTTACTCATCATCTTAGCCCCAGTCTTTGTTTTCATTTTCCCAATTTTTAGTGTTGAAACTTTTCATTTTGAAAAAGGTCAAATTGTGCTTATTCCTTCAGAAAAAAACTTCTATATCGTGTTGATTGCTTTTATTTCAATAATAATCGGGTTACTGATACTTGCTTTTAAAAGAAATTGGATGACCTATTTTCTTTCTGGATTACTTTGTGTAGCGTTTTTTGCACTTATGTATGTTTCTACAATTAGTTACACACTCATTCATAAAGAGTTCATTGTACTTCAAGACATTACAGTGGCAGAAAAATTTGCTTGGGATGAAATTTCTGACGTTGTCTATGAATATGAGGTAGGTCAATTAGGTACGTATAATTTCCGCACAATAGATGGGATAGAGTTTTCGATACTGGAAAACGGCCAGTTTGGAAGAGATGAAACAAGAGAAATAGCACATATCATTAATGTAAAGAAAATAAACTATGAAAAAAAGCAACTGAATTAAATCTACTATTAAAGGAAACAGGAACGAGTACTAGAGTGTTAGTTTTATGAGGAAGGGAGTAGATGCTCATGATCCTGTGGTTCCGACACTTTCCAAAAATCAGCATGGATACAGCAGAATGGAAGCCATTTATAAAAAATGATTGGTTTCGAGTACATTATATGAAGTTTGTGTATCTACTTCAGGCTACACTTATTTTATTTGCTTTTTTCATAGACTTTGGATACCGCTCGATTAATCAATTTACACTTATCTTAATAGGAGTTATTGTCTTTATTATTCACGAAGTACTCCATGTAATTGTTATCTATAATAAAGGTGATATTAGCCTTACATTTTCAGGATTTTTTTGGCTGAATACGAATGCTGTGTTATCCAAAATGAGATTTTGGACTTTTATGAGCCTGCCTCTCATCGGATTATCCGTAGTACCTGCCATATTATCGTTATTTGTTTCAGGTGAAATTCAATCCATATTAATCTATATAAGTTTGCTCAACTTAATCATCTCTGGCTCTGATATTTTTAATTCATTTTTAATTGCTATAAAACCGAAGAACTCCGTGTTTTGCCGAGGGTATTACCGAGTGGAATAGACTCCCTAGTTTGAACGGAATTATTTTTCGAACTATAATAAATGAAACAAGAACTAGGAGAATGTATCATGACGAAGAAACATCGAATCTATACTATGAGTTTCGCAGGTGTATACCCTCATTATGTTGAGAAGGCTGAGAAAAAAGGCCGTACGAAAGAAGAAGTGGATGAAATCATCCGTTGGTTAACTGGATATAGCCAAGAACAATTAGAAGCGATCATAGAAAACAAAACAAACTTCGAAACTTTCTTCGCAGAAGCACCAAAACTGAATCCTTCACGAGAATTAATCAAAGGTGTCATCTGTGGTGTGAGAATTGAAGAAATCGAAGATCCGTTAATGAAGGAAGTACGCTATATGGATAAGCTAATTGATGAATTAGCTAAAGGTAAAGCAATGGAGAAAATCTTGCGCGGATAGTAATGAAATAACACTGATTCTTTATTTGAAAGAGTCAGTGTTTTTTATTTCTCAAAATAAAGGAAAATTGTGCCTGAAAAGAGAAGTGTTAACTCATCACTGTATGGGGGGATTCTAAGTGGGTGAGAAATTAGTAAGAATCGGTACTACATATATTCCAGTAACTGATGTAGAACGTTCAGCTAAGTGGTACGTAAGTAAATTGGATGCAGCATTAAACTATCAAGATGAGGATAAGGCAATTCTAAATCTAGCTAACCAAAGCATTTTTCTAGTGAAATCAAAAGAACAACAAACTGCTAATTTCATAGATAGTTATGGAGAAGAACGTTTTTCATTAACCTTTGAAGTGAATGGTTTAGATGCTTTATTGACTATCCATAAGCAGTTTTTAGATAAAGGAATTCGAATTGGGGAGGTTGAGGACAGAGGGCACGCCGGCAGAAATTTTGTTTTTTATGATCTAGACGGCAATAAGTTTGATGTGTGGAGTGAACTAAGTCCAAAATTTAAATATTTAATTGAAGGCGAATGAACAAAATGAATAAATTAATAGAATTACTTAGGCATCTTTTTCGAATGAAGCCTAAAAATGTAGGAACAACCATCTTTGCACCAATAAAGATTTTGCCAGAGTATTTAGTGGACGAGGGAAATGGCAAAGTCATAGGGGTTGTAAAACATAATGAGAAGGTATATTTAACGGTAGTTGTAGATGTTCTAAATAGAAAAACAAAAGTTCAGGGAAGTCTTCGAAGGATTCGTAATCATACGAATCCTTTTAGGAAGTCCCATTACATAGAAATGATTCAACGTGAAGCTCATCATCTCATTCATACTAATCGTTCTAAATGAATATGATGGTTGGTTAGAGGGTGCTGGGATTTTTGGATATTGCTCATGTTTGAATGTGGAGTATTTTACTTTTTAGTCTCATATGAAAAGAACAGACGCAGTCCTTAAATAATGGCAGAATACATACTAAATTTAACTTAGGATGGCGTCTCTTTTGAAAAGAAATGCCTCTAATTTTTTATTAAGGGAGTGCATTGGTGAAGAAATTACTGATATTACTTTTTAGTCTATTGATTGTCTTTGTCGTAGGATGTTCTTCTAAAACTTTCTCAAGTAAAAACTTAGAGAGAATCGATATTTATGAGCTTGATAATGGAACTGAGTTAAAGTTGAACACTAGAATTTCACTGACTGACCCCGAAGAAATTAAACAATTTATAAATGCGATAAACAAATCTGAAAAAAGTGAAGAGTTAACATTTGAGCCTAATTACCAAGTTGAATTAACGAATCTTGAAGGGTCTTTTTTCCTTTCATTAAACGAGACCCAGGGCTATTTAGTTAGGGCAAATGATGAGTCTGAGAGCTATATTCTGTCGGAGAATTCAGTGGTTTTAATAAATAATTTAATAAGTAACGTAAGCCCATAAAATTAGAGCAGAGTGGATTGTTAACGAGGACTAAGGGGGCTACCTCAATGAAAAATAAAAAGCTATGGTACTTAATAGCGGGGATTGTAGTAATCTTAATCATTTGCTCTTTGAAAATAGTTAATGATTATAGAGAAAGAAACCTTGTGGATTTAATTACCTATAAACCGGCAGAGTTTTATTCCCTTGGATTTATTAAAAATGAAGTACCAGAATATAAAGCATATAGTTGGTTTACAAAAGATAAAGAACCAGCGGATGAATTAATGGATTTCTTAAGTCAGTACCGTGTGAAAAAGATAAGTGAGGAAGAATTTAATCAAGGTATGTTTAGTGTTGAAAAGTTTGAATTCACTATAACACATTCTAAGGCAAACCCAGCAATTATCTTTGCATACGAGAATGTTGTTCATATTGTTGCAGGAAACTACTATGAAATTGAAAATGGCCCAATCGATATGGAATGGATTACTAGTTTTCATGCAAAGTATCAAGGTATGATGAATGATAAATTCGAAGACTTGTACAGTTTGGAATAAAAGGGGAACTTTAAAATTGGGATTAATCGTGGGGGATTAAGATGAATGCAATTGTTCTATTAATATTAATTGTTTGTTTAATCTATATACTTGTTAAAAAAAGCAGCGATACATCAGGGATAAAATATATGCTACTTGGAATAAGTATTATTTTAGTAGGTGGAATTATTGCGGTTGATGCAAATTCCTACTTAGGCGGGTATGAATACCTAATTGTTTTAGTCGGATTGATTTTTTCAATTGTAGGTTTTGGTAAGTACAATTAATTTTATTCTCTAACAAGGCGTTTCTTAAGAAGAAATGCCTTTTTCATTTTGTGTGATTTCTAGAAGTTAGGGGTTACTTTTCCCACAAGATGGAAGCAGAAACTCAACTTCATACGGATAAATCATAAAGTTTTAATGAACTAAATATATTAGAGGATAATAAACTGCTAAATTCGTTTTTTAAAGCAGAGAACTATATTGGAGGGAATATATGAAATCCTATTCAGAGTTTAGTATACCTAGTTCTGTATTTTACGGTCAGAATTCTTTATCCGAATTAGGAGAACAAGTGAGGACACTTGGAAAGAAAGTACTTTTAATTAGTGATCGAATAATCGAAAAGATAGGTCACGTAAAAACATGCCAGAACATTTTTAAAGAGGTTGATGTTGCTTACACTTCCTATCTTGATGTGAACATGGAGCCAACAGATTTACATGTTAGCGAAGCTCTACAGCTTTGTTTAGATGAACAATGTGATGTAATTGTTGCTATAGGTGGAGGAAGTTGTATTGATGCGGCTAAAGCAGTAGCTGTACTAGCGACGAATGGTGGATATATTGGAGATTACATGGGCGGGAAAACACCGATTCCAGAACAACCTATTCCGATGATTGCAATTCCAACGACTGCTGGAACAGGTTCTGAAGTAACGAATGTAACGGTCATAACTAATACCCGTGAAGATATAAAAATGATGATTAAACATCCGGCATTTTTACCCAAAGTGGCAATCGTAGATCCATTGCTTACAACTACATCTCCTCCGTCCGTTACGGCAGCTACTGGGGTGGATGCACTGTGTCACGCAATCGAAGCTTATATATCACGTAGATCCCAACCGTTAACAGATACTCTCGCACTGTCGGCAATTGAAGCTATAATAAATAATTTAAGGACAGCTTATGAAAACGGAGAAAATGCTGACGCAAGAGAAAAAATGGCCACTGCTTCAATGCAGGCTGGAATCTCGTTTAGTAATGCGTCAGTCACACTAGTTCATGGTATGTCCCGTCCAATTGGCGCGCTGTTCCATGTACCACACGGTGTTTCCAATGCGATGTTGCTTCCTGCAGTGCTTGAATTTACGAAAGAATCCGCAATTGAGAAATTAGCAACGATCGGTCGAATCATTTCTCCAGAGTCTACATCCTTATCGAATACAGAATTAGCTGACCTCACGATTAAAGAAGTTAAACAACTTTGTTGCGACTTAAGCATCCCGAACTTAAAAACATGGGGAATCGATGAACAAAAATTTGAACAAGTCACCGAGAAAATGGCAACGGATGCCATCGCAAGTGGTAGCCCAGCAAACAATCCGAAAGTGCCGACGAAACAAGAAATTATAGATCTCTACAAAACTTGTTTTAAATACGACTTTTCAGGAAACACAAGTACGCTAACATCATAAAATCTCAAACTGCGAGCATTTATCCAATTTAGGATGAATGCTCTTTTTATGTTAGCTAAAGTTTCTTCTATTATATATAAACATTCCAAATGAAAGAGGATTAAAGACGTATTTTCGTAATCTTGTTGTAACAATAAAGTAAAAGCTTTGAATTATATTATAAAATTATAAAACTGTCAATAGGTTTGAGAAGGTAATTATCTTTTTTGTTGGTTGATGTTGGAAGAATTATAGAATGAAAATCTATGAATTAATAGGATTTTAAATTTAAATGTCACTCCTACCAGTTTATGGACCCTTTATTACAAAAATCGTGCTGTAACATTGGTGTTGTAGAAAACAAGGGAGGAATTAAAACATGAAAAAGTTCTTAGCAACATCAGTAATCGCAGCATCATTATTCGGAGCATCTTTCACTTCAGCAGATGCAGCAAGTTTAAATAAAGAAATTAAAATCGAATCAAATCCACAAGTTATTCAAATGATTAAAGGAGATAACTATCAAGCTATCGCATTAAATTTAATTAATAGTATCACTGTAAATGGACAATTCGATTTAAATAAAATTGAAGATCTAGCAAAGAAAACGTTAAATGCTACAGATGCAAATACAGTAATTCAAGCATTAAACAAAGTAGAAAAATCTACTGCAAATCAAACTACTACTAATAAACCAGTAGAAAAAGAGGTAAAAGCACCTCAAGCACCTGCAAAAAAACCTGCAGCACCAGCTAAACAAACAGCTGCACCGGTAACAAAAGCTCCAACAAATAACCAACAAGTTGAAGCACCTGTTAAACAAACACCTGCTACAAATGCAAATCAATCAGTCTCTGAATTTGAGAAACAAGTAGTAGATTTAACAAATGCTGAGCGTCAAAAAGCAGGTCTTAAACCGCTTCAAATTCATACACAATTAATGAATGTAGCTGAAGCAAAATCTGCTGATATGGCGAAAAACAATTACTTCAGCCATAACAGCCCAACTTACGGTAGCCCATTTGATCAAATCAAAGCAGCTGGAATTTCATACCGTGCAGCGGGTGAAAACATTGCTCAAGGTCAAAGAACACCAGCTCAAGTAGTACAAGCTTGGATGGACTCACCAGGTCACCGTGCAAACATCTTAAATGCTAACTTCACTCATATCGGTGTAGGTTATGTTGCAGATGGTAACTACTGGACACAACAATTTATTCAACTATAATAAATAATAGAATCATATAATAAGATGGTCTTAAGTCGGAATGGCTTAAGGCCATTTTTTATTGTTACCAATTATAGTAGTTTGTATTTATTATTAAACGGAAAAATTCCGTTTAATTTATAAAATACGAATAACTAACCCAAAATAAGGGAAGTTTTTCCGCTTATCTTATATAAATCTTTAGATTTTACATAATTTAGAGTAGCTAAGCGGAATTTCTCCTCTTATTTTCCCTATTTTAGCCCTGATTTTATACATAGACGGAAATTCTCCGCTAATAATAAAAAGGGAAACCCTCCATAACGGAAGATTTCCCTTTAGTATTAATTGAAGATTGACGAAGTTAACAGAATCATTAATAAAAATAATGAAAATAAATAAATTAAAGAAAAGCGTAAATTCGCCTGTGCCCATCCCTTCACATCTTTTGTTTTTGGCCCTTTCATGGCAAGGATGATCCATCCAACAGTTAAGACTATAGCAACCGAAAAGAAAAACCAACCAAAAGAAGTAACTAATAAGAAGGGGAAGGGCAACAATGTAATAATATAAATTAAGTTTTGTCGTATCGTTACCGGTACACCGCAAACAACGGGTAACATTGGAACACCCGCCCGTGTATAATCTTCCAACCTCTTAATCGTAATCGCAAGAGTATGTGGAATTTGCCAAATGAATAAGATGCAGAATAAAACAATAGGTACAATGTGGTTGACTGGTGCAATCACTGCCCAACCGATTAGGGGAGTAAATGCACCAGAAACACTACCTACAACTGTATTTAATGTATATCTTCGTTTTGTCCAAAACGTATAAAGCACAACATAGACAAACCAACCTAAAAAGGAATAAAGAGTAGCTTCCCATGTTGTAAAGAGCATCATGACTAGTCCAACTATGGATGTTATAATGCCCATCCATAAAACGGCTTTCAAAGAAAAATTCCCGTTTACTGTTGGTCTTTTTTGGGTGCGGACCATTTTTTGGTCCAAATCGACTTCATACCAATTATTGAGCATTAACGCACCAGAAATGACGAGCGTACTTCCAATCATCGTCAACAGAAATACGCCCCAATGATCCGCAAATCGTTCCCCATGAAAATGAAGTGCTAACCAATAGGCTGTAAATACTGGCAGCACGTTGGCGACTAACACTTTTCCTTTCAATAAAAACTTCATATCTATCAAAAAGTTTAGAAGTTTAGAAGAACTTCCAGCTGTTGTTTTTAACGTAGGTTCAGCTAGTAATTGTCCATTTTTCATAAATATCCCCTAATTTCTATTATTTTAAATGTAAAATTGCAAAAATAATATCATTAATAAATTCATTATAACATGTGGTGTTTGTCCTATTTGTGTATAATATTTGAAATGATGAAAGGGGTTGTTCAGCTATGAAAGGGTTGGGGAGAAGAATAAAGAGATTGATTAAACAAAAAAACTACATCCAGAGGATGCAGTTTTATCTTTTTCCACCAAATAATATATCCGCAAGAGGTATTCCAATCACAACAACCAGCACAGTTAAAACTGTCAGTGCTTGTAAAAGAAATATTGCTAGACTATCGTACATACTAATTCTCCTCCTTTTGCTCTTACCATCCATATTACCTTATATATTACAAAATTTCCAACATACTAATAGGAATAACATATTTTACCAACTAATTACCAACATTACTGGGTTTAAATAACATGGCAAAGCATTTTTTTGTATTTTAAAGGAAATTATTTACTCGAAAAAGAATTTAAGTTATTAGTGTCAATATAACACATTGGGGGAATTACGGTGGAATGTAGATTGGTTAGGAAAGCATTTAAAGTAGTAGGCATAGAAGGTAAGGGATATTACGCGGATTTTGGAAGTGAAGTACCGAAACTTGCTCAACAACTTCAATCTCGATTAACTGAAGTGGAAAGTCATACGGGTATTGAAATTGGCATATTTGAACCAAAAAGGGATGAAGATCATTTAGAAGGAAGCTATTTTGTAGGGGTAATTGTGAATGAAGCTCCAACAGCTGTTCCAGCCGGGTTAGAATTTATTGAGACAGCGAAAACATATGCAACAACTCGAGGGAACATAAACTATATCGGGCACTTACACGACCATTTATTACAATGGGTAGATGAACAAGGGTATATAAGAGACTTAGAATCTCATATTATTGAAACTTATCATTCATTGGAAAATGGTAAGGAAGATGTAGAGATTTATTTGCCAATTTATAGTTAAACTTTAGGGGGATTGAATAATGGAATTCTTTGATGATCTGAAACCATTTAATATAAAAATTGCTACGAATAACGATAGTCGTAAGGTAATTAAGATGTTAAAAGAGATTGCTCAATGGATGAAAGATAACAATATAAACCAATGGAGGTTCCTGTTAGAAGGAGGGGATGACGAAGAGATTAAACAAGCCATAGCCAACCAAGAAACATATATTGTTATGAATGACAATGAATTAGTTGCAACGTTTACGCTTCTATCTAAGCAAAGTGAGTGGGACTTTCATATTTGGGGGGAGGATCATACCTCAAATACACTTTACTTACATAGACTCGCAATCGTGCCCTCTTACATGAATAAAGGTTTAGGTAAAAGAATTTTGGCTTGGATAGAAGAAAATACAAGTAATAAGGAATATCTTCGATTAGATTGTGTTGAGGAAAATAAAAAATTAAATTCTTTTTATAAGAATAGTGGTTATGAGCTAGTTGGTGTTACGGATGGTCATAGTAAATTTGAAAAACGATTAATGTGATTTGAGCCACAATAAATAGCCTAGGAAAAACGTAAACGCCTCAACACTTGTTTAACAGAGTTGAGGCGTTCTTTTGTGTATTTTACTAGTGTATTGCTCAGTTTATCTATTTCGGAAGGAATTCATATGGGCATCTTGAGGTGGTTGATCAAGATAAGTGGAAAAAGTCTAAATTAGTAGTAGCGATCATTCATGAACGCTGTTCCAACAATAATTAATAAGATAAACAACACAACTAGTAAAGCAAATTTATTATTGTCTTTACGATCAAAACTTCCTTGAACATAGCCAGACATATAATTTCACCCCCCTTTAATACTAATAACTTATGAATTACTACACCGCCCGGAAGGTATAAATGCGGATAAAAATGATTAATTTTAGCTTAGGGAAATGGTCTAATTGCACCATAATTTCAAAAAGGTAATTTAAAATTATTCCAGTTGTAGTAGCATAATGGTAAAGGATGTTGCATCGTAAGAAAATGATTCGGGGAAGGTAGGGGAAATGATGAACGAGTTTGGTTTAAAACTTATCCTTGTGCTAGTAGCGGTAGCTTTAATATATTTCGTATTTAACTATTTTTTGAGAAAGCTATTGAAGGTGGAAAAGAAACCAGGTTTTCTTACAACCATGTAAATGATATACATAAAAAAATTGATTGGGCGATTCGAATCACGTCAGTAATCGTAATTATAGCGAGTACCTATTTTAGAATTTATGAGGAGCCGTTAGAGTTCCCATGGTATTTTGAAATATGGTTTATATTAATAGTATTTATCGTCCTTTCCGAATCTGTAAGAGCCTTTATGGAGTGGAAATATGACACGAATCCTAGAACATATATTTTAACGCTGTCCGAAATGGTGCTCCTAATTGGATTAATTATTTTAGTTGTGAATACGGGTCACTTAATATTCTGATCGTTTCATCGAAATAGGTAAACAATTCCCAAAAACTAGACACGATAATGGAAAGGCTAGATCAGCAGAATAAAAGGTGATTTTATTCTACTTAATATTAGATGCATTACTGAATCGACGGTAATGCATTTTTTATAGCAAGTAACTATAAACTTAGGGGTGTATTATTTATGAAGCCGAAAGTATTAATTGTTGGAACGTTTCATTTTGGGGGATCAGCAGATTATATTCAAGTAGAAACAGATAATCTGCTTTCAGAAAAACGGCAGGGAGAAATAATCGAAGTTGTGGGGAGACTAGCAAAATTCAACCCAACAAAAATTGCAGTTGAGTATGTAAAGGAAAATGAGGAAGCACTTAACGAAGAATATCAAAATTTCCTCAAGGGCACATATGAGTTAAAAGTAAATGAAATTGATCAAATTGGTTTCCGCTTAGCAAAGGAAATGGGACATCAGAAAGTCCATTCAATTGATTGGATGGGAGATGTAGGAAGTAGAAGTATTGATGAAGTGATGGATTGGGCAAAAGACAACCAAATAGAGCTCTATAAATTAATTACAGAAAACTACATTCCGCAGCTTCTTACGGATTTTAACGGTCCATTAATTGAGACTTTGAAGAAGTTAAACCAAAAAGAAAGAATGCTAGCGGACCATAGGTTGTATATGAATCTTGCACGAATAGGTGAAGGGACAGATTATGTAGGAATTGATTGGTTGAGATGGTGGTATCAAAGGAACTTAATTATCTATCACAATCTATTAAAACTGATTGATAAAACGGATGAGCGTATTTTGCTCATTATTGGTACAGGACATTTATATTTGGTTCGACAGTTTTTAGCTGAGAGTGGTTTGGTTGAAATTGAAGAAGTAGAAAACTACTTAGATTCAAAATAGATTCCATAAAAAAAGTAGCTCATCCGGCTACTTTTTTATCGTTTTACAGGGAACCAACCCTCTGCAAAAAGGTGGGTAATTTAAGAAGTAAATTGGAGAAACTATAGATGAAAAAAAGGAGTGATGATAGTGAAAAAACACATTGTATGTAGTCTGTTCTTAACAACGTTATTAATAGTCGGTGTAATGAATAATATGACTGAAGCCAATTCATCTGATGTTCCACCACCATTTGAAGAGGCATTTCCTGAAGTGGGGTACAAGTCTGTAGAAGAGGCATTGAAGGAGTTTGAACAACATTTTGGGAAAGAACTGAAGCTCCCGCTAAGAGTGCCACCAATTTCTTTCACTCACAAATTTGGTAGGTTTAGTAATTCAGATGGGGAGATGAACGATTCGTTTGAAATGAAACTGATAAGTGATCAAATGCCACGGAATCATTTCAAAATTGATGTTCGACCTCTTGAGTATAAAATTCCGTTTGATAAGTATGTTACAAAGGTATATATGTTAGACAATGGACAGGAAGCCTCGTTTGTCGAGTATTCAAGAGTCGGCTTTAATATGCTCGTATTTGAACGAGATGGATGGCAATATGTATTTAGTATTGATCAAGAAGTAGCCGATCAAGTCACTGCGGAAGTACTTGTTCGAATTGCGAATTCGATTGATTATCCACAGGAAAAGGAATTGTAAACTTATAATAGAACTGATATTTAGGTAATTGAATCTTTTCCCAATTCATTCCGTAAATAAGAGAAAGGAGGATAAACAATGAAAAAACTCATTGGTCTATTTATCGTTGTATTTATTTCATTAGGAATAGCAGATGTAATTCAAGGATTATTATTAACATTTATTTATACACCAGATTTTTATTCATCAAGTAGTGTGGAAATGGCTGCCTTCATAAAATACGCGATTTCTGCTCTAATAGTAACAGTCGCTCTATGGAGTGTACATAAGATAAAGGATGTAATTGGAAATTCTAATTCATCGGTGAAAGTATAATAAAAATAATTCAAAGAAGAGGCGTTGATCCAGGGGAGGATTAATGCTTTTTTTGTTGAAGTATTGAAGTGATAGCTATGTATTTTGATTACGATAAGGGAGTTACATTTATGACAATAAACTCAGAATGCTTAGGATGTAGACTTTCTAACAAACTTGAACCTGTAAATGTTGTTTATGAAAATGAATATGTTTGTTGCTTTTTAGATATCGAACCGCACAATGAAGGGCATACGTTGATTCTTCCAAAGAAGCATTATAAAGAATTGGAGGAGTTAGATCTTGAGACAGCCAATGCGATTATGCAGGCATCAATACCGATTTCAAAGGCACTAAAAAAGTTAGTGAAGCCTGATGGAATAACGATTTGTCAAAATGGGGGCACCTTTGATGACTTAACGCATTATCACATGCATGTCATTCCAAGGTTTGAAGGGGAGCCGTTTTACTCAGAGGAACTAGTTGATAATACAAAAGAGAAAGCGAGATTTACTGAAACAAGAACTAATTTGAAGAGATTAATTGAAGAATTAACGAGTGATTAAAAAAAGAGTAGTACTAAGACTACTCTTAAAATCTATTACTTTTCACTAAACGCAATGTTTAATCCAATCAAGGTAAATAGGGCCCCTTGAATAATATTCATCTTTCTAGATATTGTCGCATTTTTGCGAAGGAAGTAACCAACTTTTCCAGCAAAGATACTTATTAAAGAGAAAATGACTAACGTTTGCACTAGAAAAAGGATCCCGAACGCTAGCATTTGAAAGGGGACATTTCCATTTTCATAGTTAACAAACTGTGGAAAGAATGCTAGGAAAAACAATGAAACCTTTGGATTTAAAAGGTTCATGATAACCCCTTTTTTGTATAAAGACTTGTAGTCCAAATCCACTGCGTTGTTAAGGGGTTAAAAACTGAACTCTTTTCTTTAAAAGACTTATATGCTAAGTACAACAGGTATACCGCCCCTGAATATTTTACGATTGTGAACGCAAAAGCAGATTGATAAATCAAGGCAGAAATTCCTATAGTAGCGGCCGTAATATGTACTAATAATCCCGTACAAAGCCCGAGTGTCGTAAAGATTCCAGCATTTTTTCCTTTCGCTATACTTTGCGTTAACGTGAATAAGTTATCAGGCCCTGGCATTAGGGTAAGTATAATTGCAGCACTTAGAAAAGATAGAACAGTCAACAACTCCATGGAAATACCTCCCATTTTTAAAATTCATTTTAACATACCCTTTTGAGAAGGCATATATGATTCATATAGTAATTTCAGCGAATTTAGTATTGAATTTGAATTTTATTTAGAATTCAAGATATTTCTCTTGCATTTCTTTCACTTGAGATGTAAAGTGATAGTAACGAAAGGAAGTGAGCATATTGAAAAAGAATACACTTGGGTCACTCATTTGGTTACGTATTAATCGATTTACCCATCAGAGTAATTTATTGTCCAATGATTTCTTAAAACCATTTGAAATCACAGTCGCACAGTTTGATGTATTAAATCAGATTGCAACGTATCAGCCAATTACGCAAAGTGAACTTGCAGTGAAAGCGACTCTGTCTGAAGGTGGAATTTCACGTATGCTCACACGTCTTGAGCAAGAAGGGTTTATCCACCGAAAGCAGGAATGGAAAACGAAATGGATTAGCTTGACTGCAAAAGGGGAAGAAAAGATGCAGGAAGTGTTCCAACACCAGCTTTCTTTCCAAACGTCTCTTGTCAATGAATGTTTGACAGAAGAAGAACAGAAAACACTGTATAAGCTCATGACGAAGTTACAAAAAAATACGGAAAATAAATTGGGATGTTAAGAGTCCTATTTATTTTTAATATATCACTTGATTAGTAAACTGATATTAAAGGAGACTTTACTATGATGTATAAAATACCAGGACATCATCACATTTCGATGATTACAAAAGATGCTAGCCAAAATAATCATTTCTATCGCAAAATACTTGGATTGCGCCGTGCAAAAATAACGGTCAATCAAGACGACACATCCATGTATCATTTATTTTTTGGAGATAAAACAGGGAGCCCTGGAACGGAACTTTCATTCTTTGAAATTCCAATGGTAGGAAGAACTTATCGTGGGACAAATGCGATTACAAGAATCGGGTTACTTGTGCCAACTGTGGATAGTTTAATTTATTGGCAACAACGCCTAGAGGATTTCGGTGTAGAAACAAGCCACATTACGAAGTTTGCCAACCACACTTCGATCCTTTTTGAAGATCCAGAAGGGTTACGTTTGGCACTGATTGTTTCAAACGGTAAGAAAGTTGACCATTGGGAAACTTGGGAAAAATCAGAGGTTCCTGCAGAGCATCAAATTCAAGGTATGGGTGCTGTTGAAATTACCGTACGAAGACTCGATAAACTCGCAAACACGTTGACTGACATATTTGGCTATGTGGAAGTAAGCCGTACGGAAGAAGAAGCTGTTTTCCAATCGATTGAAGGCGAGTTATTTGGCGAAATCGTCGTGAAATATTTAGAAGGAGAATCTGAAAGACCAGGTCGTGGTAGTGTTCACCACTTAGCGATTCGTGTAAAAAATGATGAGGAGCTTGAGCATTGGGAAAGACAGATTCGTGCTCGTGGCTTCCAATCATCGGGCATTGTCGATCGATTCTACTTCAAGAGCTTATACTTCCGCGAATCAAATGGCATTCTATTTGAAATCGCAACAGATGGACCAGGCTTCATGGCAGATGGTGATGACATTGAAACACTTGGTGAAAAATTAGTCTTACCTCCATTTTTAGAGAGCCGTAGAGCTGAAATTGAAGCAAAATTAAAACCGATAGTGGAGTATTAAATAAATTTAACCCTTTAATGGACACATGAAGCCGAAAAAGAGGTAGAACTGTCCATTATGAGGGTTCTAATGGACAAAAGAAGCCGAAAAATAGGTAGAACTGTCCATTATGAGGGTTCTAATGGACAAAAGAAGCCGAAAAAGAGGTAGAACTGTCCATTATAAGGGTTCTAATGGACAAAACAACCGCAAAAAGAGGCGGAACTGTCCTTTATAGGGCTGATAATGGACAAAACAACCTCAAAAAGAGGCAGAACTGTCCATTATAAGCGTCTTAATGGACATAACAAGCCGAAAAAACAATGGAAGTGTCCATTATAAAGCCCTTAATGGACAAAACAAACCAATAAAAAACTCGAACTGTAAATAAAAGCACAGTTCCTAATCCTAAGGAGGAATTTAAGAATGAACCATTTAAAAGGAATTCACCACGTAACAGCAATTACAAGTAGTGCAGAAAAGAACTATGAGTTTTTCACATATGTATTAGGGATGCGTTTAGTGAAGAAAACAGTGAACCAAGATAGCATCCAAACTTATCATTTATTCTTTGCGGATGACAAAGGAAGCGCGGGAACAGATATGACGTTCTTTGATTTCCAAGGCATTCCGAAAGGTGTTCATGGTACAAACGAAATTTCAAAAACTTCATTCCGTGTACCAAGCGATGCAGCGTTAGACTATTGGGTAAAACGCTTTGATCGCCTGCAAGTAAAACATACAGGAATCAAAGAACAATTTGGTAAGAAGACTCTATCCTTTGTTGACTTTGACGATCAACAATACCAACTCATTTCAGATGAATTCAATAAAGGCGTAGAATCAGGTACACCTTGGCAAAAAGGTCCAATCCCATTAGAATATGCAATCACTGGTTTAGGTCCAGTTTTTGTTCGAATTTCTCAATTTGATTACTTAAAAGAATTTCTTGAAAAAGTTCTATTATTTAAAGAAACTGCTCAAGAAGGTTCATTCCACTTATTTGAAGTAGGGGAAGGTGGTAACGGTGCATCGGTGATCGTAGAATATAACACGGTTCTACCTCAAGCACGCCAAGGATTTGGAACAGTACACCATGCAGCATTCCGGGTAGAGGACACAGCTGTGTTGAATGAATGGACGGAGCGTTTAAATAATTTTGGTATTCCTAACTCGGGTTATATCGATCGTCATTTCTTTGAATCTTTATACGCGAGAGTAACACCGCATATCTTATTTGAGTTTGCAACAGACGGTCCTGGTTTTATGGGCGATGAACCTTACGAAACCCTTGGAGAAAAATTATCATTACCTCCATTTCTAGAACCAAAACGTGAGCAAATCGAAAAAATGGTTCGCCACATTGATACAGTAAGAAGTACGAAGGAATTCGTGAAAGAATAAAATCGTTAGAAGTGGGCATTAATCCTAGGATTAATGCTCATTTTTAGATTAAAATGCTAAAAATCGTTGATACTACGGAAGTACACAAATCAACCAAAAAAACAGTATCAAAATTAATTCACTTTACATACCTTATAGGGGTATGATACGATGGAATCAAGTTAGGAGGTTTTACTAATGGAAAACCCAGTGAACGAAGTAGTTTGTCACAACGAAAGTGATACATCATGTAGGAAAAGTCATCATCCCGAACCTGTAAAGAAGAATTTGACAACACGATTAAATCGGATCGAAGGCCAAATTCGAGGTATTAAGGGAATGATTGACAAGGACGTTTACTGTGATGATATAATCACTCAGCTTTCTGCCATACAATCTGCATTAAATAGTGTAGCCAAAATTCTTTTAGAAGGTCATTTAAAAGGGTGTGTCGTTGATCGCCTTTCAGAAGGTGATGAAGAAGTACTAGACGAGTTAGTTGTTACCATTCAAAAGTTAATGAAAAAATAAATTTTTTATTTATTATATACCCCCACGGTGTATATACGCCGAATACTATCTAACTTAAAGGAGAGAAAATTATGCAAAGTATAACATTAAACGTACAAGGAATGTCATGTGGTCATTGTGTAAGTGCTATTGAAGGAAGCGTTGGGAAATTAGAAGGGGTAAACGAAGTAAAAGTAAAATTAGATGATGCCCAAGTAGAAGTATCATTTAATGAATCCCAATTACCATTAGAGAAGATTAAAGAAACAATTGAAGAACAAGGATATGATGTAGAGTAAGAGTGCTTCTCATAGCACTCTCTCATTTTCGAAAAAATATACCCTTAGCAGGTATAGAAAGAGGTGGAAAAGATAATGAGTACAGAAGCTAGTAATATAAAAGAATCCAGTATTCAAATAACAGGTATGACATGTGCAGCCTGTGCCACACGTATAGAAAAAGGGTTAAATAAAATGGAAGGTGTCGAACAAGCAACGGTCAACCTTGCCCTTGAAAAGTCTACGATTAAATATGATCCGTCAAAACTTAGAGAAGTCGATTTTGAACAGAAAATCGAAGCTCTCGGCTACGGTGTTGTAAAACAAAAAGCGGAATTCGATATTACGGGAATGACATGTGCAGCTTGTGCGACACGTATAGAAAAAGGACTAAACAGAATGGAAGGTATTGCATTAGCGAATGTCAATTTAGCCCTTGAAAAAGCGACAATCGAATTTAATCCTTCAGAAATAACAGTTTCAGACATTATTGCGAAGGTCGAGAAGCTAGGCTACGGTGCACATCAAAAGCAAGAAGATAAAGAGCAAGTCGATTATCGAGAAAAGCATATTAAAGATCAACAACGTAAATTTATATTCTCAGCAATTTTATCTTTACCATTATTATGGACGATGGTCGGTCACTTTTCATTTACATCTTTCTTATATGTTCCAGAATTCCTAATGAATCCTTGGGTTCAAATGATATTAGCAACTCCAGTTCAATTCATTATTGGAAGACAGTTTTATGTAGGTGCTTATAAGGCACTTCGAAATGGTAGTGCAAACATGGATGTACTCGTAGCTATGGGTACTTCAGCAGCTTATTTCTATAGTTTGTATCAAGCTATTGTCACAGCTGGAACACACCATGCACCACATCTATACTTCGAAACAAGTGCAGTACTAATTACACTTATTCTTTTAGGTAAATTATTTGAAGCAAGAGCAAAAGGACGTTCATCTGAAGCGATTAAGAAATTAATAGGCCTTCAAGCAAAAACAGCAATCGTCGTACGTGATGGAATCGAAAAAGAAGTCCCATTAGAAGAAGTAATGATTGGTGACACAATTTTAGTGAAACCAGGTGAAAAGATTCCTGTGGATGGCGAAGTATTAGAAGGAACAACTGCTGTGGATGAATCCATGTTAACAGGTGAAAGTTTACCTGTAGATAAAAATGCTGGCGACGTGTTATACGGTTCTACTATAAACAAAAATGGTTTCATTAAAATGAAAGCAACAAAAGTAGGGCGTGATACAGCTTTAGCCCAAATTATTAAAGTAGTAGAAGATGCACAAGGTTCAAAAGCGCCAATTCAACGTATGGCGGACCAAATTTCAGGTATTTTTGTACCTATCGTAGTAGGAATTGCGATCCTCACATTCCTCGTATGGATTATTTGGGTTCAACCAGGTCAATTTACACCGGCACTTGAAGTATTAATAGCAATTCTTGTTATTGCATGTCCATGTGCTCTTGGTTTAGCGACGCCAACATCTATAATGGCAGGTTCAGGTCGAGCTGCAGAATTTGGCATTTTGTTCAAAGGCGGCGAGCATTTAGAGCAAACCCAAAGCATTGATACTGTAGTAGTTGATAAAACAGGTACTGTAACACATGGTAAACCAGTATTAACAGATGTTTTAGTAGCAGATGGTCAAGACGAAGAGAAGTTTTTATCACTAATTGGTGCAGCAGAAAAGCAATCAGAGCATCCATTAGCTCAAGCAATCGTTCAAGGTATTCAAGCTAAAGGCATTGAACTGGGGAACACTCAATTCTTTGAAACAATTCCAGGTTACGGTGTTCAAGCAACGGTATCAGGTCAAGGTGTGATTATTGGTACACGTAAACTGATGCAACAATATGGAATCGATATAAAATCCATTCTCCCTGTAATGGAAGAATTAGAACGCAACGGAAAAACAGCGATGCTAGCAGGAATTAATGGCCAATATGCAGGATTAGTTGCAGTAGCAGATACGATTAAAGATACTTCCAAAGAGGCAATTCACCGCTTACAGGAAATGGGTATTAAAGTAATTATGATGACAGGGGACAATGAACGTACAGCCCAAGCCATTGGGAAAGAGGTAGGCGTTGATGCAGTCATTGCAGAGGTACTTCCTGAAGGTAAAGCAGAAGAAGTGAAAAAACTTCAAGACGAAGGCAAAAAGGTAGCTATGGTTGGTGACGGTATTAATGACGCACCGGCATTGGCAACAGCTGATATTGGAATGGCTATTGGAACTGGTACAGATGTTGCTATGGAAGCTGCGGATATCACATTAATTCGTGGGGACTTAAACAGTATTGCGGATGCGATTTTAATGAGTCGAAAAACAATGAGCAACATTAAGCAAAATTTATTCTGGGCATTTGCTTATAATACGGTCGGCATTCCAATCGCTGCAATAGGGTTACTTGCCCCTTGGGTAGCTGGCGCGGCAATGGCATTTAGTTCCGTATCCGTTGTATTAAATTCATTGCGATTACAAAGAGTGAAATTACAAAAATAAAATGTTGGTGTCCCTGTCGCTATACGTGAGTGGCAGGGATACTTCACTAGAAGCACAGTGGTGAAATGTCAACCTAGAAAAACATCAAAATTGGAAATTCATTAAGCATTCAACATCTCAATTTCCTTTTTTAAGCGCACTTAAA
>NZ_OBQC01000018.1 GCF_900220965.1 Ureibacillus acetophenoni
ATACTCAAGTTATTGAACCGCCGTGTACGGAACCGTATGCACGGTGGTGTGAGAGGTCGACTAGCCAAATAATGGCTAGTCTCCTACTCGATTGTACCGTTAGAAACAGCTAAATATTTCGAAAATATCTTGAAATCAAACTAAATAAATCATATAATCCAATTAAACAAAGTAAAATACTATGTAATTAAGTATTGTTTAACAATTAAAGAATGATGAGAAAATTAGTTTTTATTAAAAGTAGAAAATTACATTGAAAAGGGTGAATGGAAATGGCGAATCCAGTTGAAGTAGACCAAAAGGGGAAATTTAATAGGCAAACGAATCGTTTTACAATTCCTTTCGGAAATGGTGAAGGAGAATTACCGGTTGAGGCAGGAAGATATCGTTTAATATGGGCAGAAATTTGTCCATGGGCACATCGTGCAGTTATTGTACGTAGTTTACTAGGATTAGAAAATGTTATTAGTTTAGGTACAGTAGCACCTATGCGCCCAGACGTACCGCGTGTTGACTGGGATTTCTCTTTAGACGAAGGTGGGGTCGATCCTGTACTTGGTATTCAATATTTAAGTGAAGTTTATTTGAAAACTGATCCAGAATATACTGGGAGACCAACTGTACCAGCAATAGTCGATATAAATGAAGGCAAGGTTGTAAATAACGATTATTTCCGTCTAACAAACTATTTTGAAATTGATTGGGCTCCGTTCCATAAAGAAAATGCACCAAATTTATATCCAGAGAATCTACGCGAAGAAATAGATGCACTAAGTGAAGTGATTTTCCATGATGTTAATAATGGAGTTTACAAATGTGGGTTTGCTCGCTCGCAAGAAGCTTACGAAGAAGCCTATGATGTATTATTTGCAAGACTAGATCAATTAGAAGAGCGTTTAGCGACAAATCGCTTCTTATTTGGAGACTATATTACAGATGCGGACGTTCGATTATATACAACTTTAGTAAGATTTGATGTTGCTTATTATGCGGCATTTAAAACAAATCGTAATCGCATTGTTGATTTCCCTAATCTTTGGGGCTATTTACGTGATTTATATGAAACACCTGGTTTTGGTGATACTACTAACTTCCATGCTATTAAACAGCATTATCATTTGTCGAATCATATCGCAAGTGACGATCAAAAAAGTTTGAATATCCTACCAAAAGGTCCAGATACGTCAATTTTCAACACTCCACATAATCGAGAAGATATTAGTGGCAAAAAAGAAAAGTTCCTTATTTAAGGGGGATATAAAATGATCATTCGTAATGCATTACAAAGTGAACACGAAATTATTCGTGAATTACGATTACAAGCCTATGAAGAACATTCAACTAAAATTCCACAAGAGCATTGGAATGCATTGAAACACCAAATAGTGACAGATGACCATACGAATCCAGACATTGAGTATATTGTTGCAGAAATTGACGGGGAGATTCTGGGTACAGTCGTACTTTTCCCAGCTAAAATTCAAGGTTATGAAGGTTTAGTGGAAGATAAACTAGAATATCCCGAGCTTAGAAAGCTTGCGGTATCTAGTAAAGCAAGAGGGAAAGGTGTTGCAAAAGCCTTAGTAAAGGAATGTATTAAACGTTCAAAAGAAAAAGGCTATTCAGCTATGGGATTACATACATCAGATTTCATGGAATCAGCAGTAAACCTGTACGAAAAAATGGGGTTTGTAAGAGTACCTGGAAAAGATTTTATTCCCCTTGATGATGGAATTGTTGTAAAAGCATTTCAAATTAATTTCTAGTATTTAAATAATAATAAATATTAATTTAAGAGGTCTTTTCGAAGGCCTCTTTATTTTTATAAATTTACATCGATTGTATACCTTTCCAACTATTTGTAAGTTTAATAAATCTTCTATTATCCACGGTTATATAATTAATAGTAAGAAGGTTTTGAATTTGGCGAATGGAGGGGAAGATGGTGAATCTGGTTGAAGTGAAAGGCCTAACTAAGAAATTTGGAAAGTTTACAGCTTTAAATAATATTCAGATGACTATTAATGAAGGTGAAATCTATGGATTTATTGGCCCGAATGGAGCTGGAAAATCAACAACTATTCGAATTTTATTAGGAATGCTTAAAGCGACAAGTGGAGAGGTAAAGATCTTTGGTAAAGACGCGTGGAAGGATGCGGTTGAAATTCACAAACAAATTGCCTATGTTCCAGGGGATGCAAATCTTTGGCCAAATTTAACGGGTGGAGAAGTAATTGATATCTTTTTAAAGATGCGTGGAAATGGAAATAAAAACAGACGAGATGAATTAATTGAAAGGTTTAACTTAGATCCATCCAAAAAATGTAGAGCGTATTCAAAGGGGAATCGTCAAAAAATAGCTTTGATTTCGGCTTTTGCATCTGAGGCTCAATTTTATATTTTTGATGAGCCTACTTCTGGACTTGATCCATTAATGGAAAGAACCTTTCAACAATGTGTGCTTGAAGTTAAAAATGAAGGTAAAAGTGTGCTTCTTTCAAGTCATATTCTATCCGAAGTTGAAAAGTTATGTGAAAAGATTTCAATTATTCGTGAAGGAAAAATTATTGAGACTGGAACTTTAAGTGAAATGCGACATCTTACACGTACAAACTTGATTGTTAAAACAATTAAACCGTTACCTCCTTTCGAAACCAAACAAGGTGTTCATAATGTTAATTACGAAAATGGAGAGATATCATTTCAAGTTGATTCCGAAGAATTAGATTCAATTATTAAATTTATAAGTGAGTTTGGAATTCAAAAATTAGAAAGTTCTCCACCAACGCTTGAAGATTTATTTTTACGTCACTATGAAAATGCAAAGTCGATTGCTTCTAATGGGGGCAAAGGGCAATGAATCTAACATTAATTAAAGGGACGGGTCAGTTAGTCAAAATTATAATACGACAACATCGATTTCAGCTGATTGCGTGGCTAATTGGTATTGTTGGCGTTTCTCTAGCTGTTGCGTCGAGTTATCAATCCATCTATCAGACTGCCAATGACAAAACAGCATTTGCTTTAACAATGCAAAACCCTGCAATGGTAGCGATGTTAGGTCCTGGCTATGATGCAAAGGAATATTTAGTGACTGTTGGCACCCAATTTGCCCACGAAATGTTGTTATTCTCTGTAATCGCAGTTGCAATTATGAGCATTTTACTTGTAGGCAGCAGTACGAGAACAGATGAAGAAACAGGAAGAATTGAAGTTATTCGTTCCCTTCCAGTGGGGCGACTATCCTATTTAGCAGCTTGTATAATTGTAGTAGGATTTGTGAATTTAATCATTACTCTTTTAATAGGGGTTGGGCTCCGCTTACTAAATATTGAAGGCATTACATTTGAAAGTTCTATACTTTATGGTGCTATATTAGGAACTGGTGGTTTTATATTTGGTTCCATTACTGCTTTCTTTGCACAACTCTCTGATACTTCAAGGGGTACAAAAGGGCTAGCATTCGGTGCACTTATAATTGCCTATTTAATAAGAGCGGTAGGCGACGTTGGCAATGAACAACTTGCGCTTATTTCACCACTAGGTTGGTCTGTTAGAACCGATGTGTTTATAGAAAATTACTGGTGGCCTATTAACATTTCAATCTTATTATCTGGCGTTGTATTAATCTTTGCTCTATATTTAAATTCTATTAGAGATATAGATTCAGGATTTTTACCAAAAAGAAAAGGTAAAACAAGTGCATCACCTTACATCATGACAACATTCGGATTAATTTATCTCATACAGCGGACAAAAATTGTTGCTTGGAGTATTGGAATATTTGCACTTGGAGCTGCCTTTGGAGCAGTACTTGGTGATATGGAGAAGTATTTTGCTGATAATGAATTTGTCCAAATGATGTTATCCCAAGTAGGCGACTTTTCAATAACAGAACAATTTTTAACAATGCTAATGGGGATTATGTCTCTAATTTCAGCCATTCCAGTAATCATGACCATATTAAAATTAAAAAGCGAAGAAATTCATAATCGTACGGAGCATTTTTATAGTCGTTCTATTTCACGAAATCAGGTTTTAGGTAGCTATACTTTATTAGCAATAGTTGAAAGTATTATATATCTAATGGTACTTGCATTAGGTTTATGGTTAGCAGCACTAACGATGATGGATGATCCTATCTCATTTGGTACAGTCGTACAGTCTGCGTTAATATATTTACCTGCATTATGGGTAATGATTGGAATTACTGTTCTTATTTTTGGATTTGTACCAAAGATTACAAGTGTCATTTGGTTGTATTACGCATTTTGCTATGTAGTTGCTTATGTTGGGGGTATGTTAAAGTTCCCTGATTGGATGAAGAATGTTTCGGTATTTGAAGTAATACCTAAATTACCTGGAGAAGAGATTAATGTAATTGTCCTAGTATTAGTATTAGCAATCTCCATTGTCCTTCTTTTCATTGGATTCTTTGGTTACAAAAAGCGAGATATTGTGGGGTAAATCAATAATTCAGCTATTAGGTTGATAGGAAAAGGCATCGAACCAATTCGATGCCTTTTTCGAGTTTTATTGAGCTTCGTAATAATACATGTCAGCAATTAAATAGTAACCAAATTCGTCGATGATTACGTAGTACTCTGCTGTTTCTGCGTAAGTAACATAATCACCATTTGCATCATATAAATCATACTCTTCATAAGTAGTGACTACAGCATATTCTTCTTCTTCAAAAATATCGATTCCTGTAATTTCAGTATACCAATAATCGAAAGTATAGTTGGAGCCATAGTAGTCTTCAATTTGTCTTTCAATTTCAAGATAAGCATTACTGTCAGGTGAAATCATGTCTTGCACCCAGTAGAAATCTCCGTCATTTATAGCCCATTCATAATACTCAAAGTAGTATGTGATAAAATTCGTTAACGTTTCTTCATCGAAATAGTAACCGTACGAATCTAAGTAATCATCAAAATCTACAGATTCGTCGGTTCCAGTACCATAATATTGTTCGTACCAATCCCAGAAATCTGAATAATCTTCACCAAGATCACTTATATCCGTATCGTAACCTGCGTAGACATCTACTGCAACAATATCTGATGCTGACATTGGATTTTTAATCCAATCGTCAAAATAATCTTTAACAGTATAAACTGGAATAGCAAAAGCGAAAGATTGATAATTTAAGTACACTATCGAATTAATCCCAATGACATTCCCAGTTGTTGCATCAAATAATGGCCCACCACTACTACCTTGGTCAATTTGAGCATCAATCTGATATAGTTCATCATAAACGAAATTATAACCATCAATGGACATTTCTCTATCTGTACCAGTTAAATATCCTATTGAAGCTGAGTTCTCGAAACCTTGAGGGCTACCAATTGCAATAACTTCTATTCCAATATCGGAAATCTTATTTTCAATTGGAAGTGGTTCTGTTTTTGCGTATTCTTCACTTTGAATAAGGGCGATATCTAACGTATCAGAAATACCAATCACTTTTCCCGGTGATTCTTGACCAGCACTATTTCTAACAAGAACATCTGAGAAACCAGCAACAACGTGGGCATTTGTTACGATATATCCACCTTTTGCATAAAGGAAGCCAGAACCATGGCCATCTTGAGTTATAATTGTAAATACTTTTGGTAAAGATTCTTTAATAATTTGAGTTTTTTCTTTTTCTTCAACTACTTCTTTTTCTTTTTCTTCTTTGGTGTCTTTTCCATTTATATCATCTTTTTCGTCTTTATCTTCGTTGTTAATATCTTTAACGATTTGTTCTACTTTATTATCGTCGTTAGGTTTTGCATTATTTTGACCATTAAAGTAAGTAAACAATCCATAACTAACAGCTAAAATCACAATAAGTAGTGCAGCTACGCCTGAGATAAGCCAAACTTTCTTATTCTTTTTTGGTGGCTGTGGATTAGATCTTTGCGGACTATTTGGTTGAAACGGACCGCTATTTGGTTGTTGATACTGATTCCCTGCTTGTTGGAATTGAGGTCCACCGGGCTGTTGAAACTGGTTCCCTTGTTGTTGGAATTGAGGTCCACCGGGCTGTTGAAACTGGTTCCCTTGTTGTTGGAATTGTGGTCCATTAGGCTGTTGAAACCCTGGTTGTTGAAATTGCCCAGGTTGACCGTGTTGATTAGGTTGTGAGCCAGTATGTTGGTTAAATTGATCATTATTTGGTTGATGGAATTGTCCTTCAGAAGGTCTTTTGAACTGCTCGTTTCCTTGTTGTGGATAAGTACCTCTTTTTGGTTGTTGAAAGTTTTGATGATCTTGTTCAAAGTGAGAAGCATTTGGTTCTTCATAATAAGGATAAGATTGTTCGTCGTGTGACTGTATAGGTTCGCCACTTTGTTGGTTTCCCATTTGATTATTTAATGAGTGTCCACAATTTCCACAAAACTTAGCATTTGAATCGTTACTTCCACCGCAATTTGGACAAAACATTCCCCCACCTCCAATATATAAAATTTAAATTAATACCCATTAACACTATTGTACTTTAAATCTATTAATTTGTTCTTTTGGATTTAATTGAGAAGAAGTGTTTGGTTGGAATAATTTGTTACACACATAATTACTATACATGATGAATTACAAACGAGAAATAATAAAATCTTAAAGAGATTTTGGAAAACATAAATATTGCACAAAGTGAAGTGAATTGTAAAACAAGAGGAAAGAAGTATGGAAAGTAGTCGATGCGTCCAATGATTGAACAATAAAATGAGTAACCAATGGGGAAGATTTGTTTGTGACTTTTTGCTTACGAAAGTTCAGTAATGCATTATATGGTGAATTGAAAAGAATATCCACAAGAAATTGTTAGAATGGAAAAAATTTTAATTAGGCGAGAAAAATATATGAAAATCATTGATGTACTTACATTGTAACGGCAGGTGCTTTTTTATACCTATTTATGTAGAAAAAGAATTGTGATTGTAACTCATAATTAGTTGAGAATTTGGCATGATAAAAGACGTAACCATAAATGGAGGTGTTGAAATGGAAAACAATAAAAATCGTACGGTTACAGGTACAGATATTAACGAGGTAAAACGTCAAAATGCTGGTGGAGCTTCAGGTAGCTCGTTTGGTGGGGCATTTTCTTCAAGTACTGATCCTCAAAAAGTAAGAGAAGAAATTGCTCAAGAAGCGGGCCCATTTGCTTCTGGTCAAGCAGCTTCACAATCAAGCCAGGCATTTGGTAGCCAATCAACATTTGGCAAAACAGCTTCAGGCACAGATATTCAAAAAGTGCGTGAAGAAATTGCTCAAGAAGCGGGTCCTTTTGGTACACAGGCTTCTCGCCAATCAAGTCAATCATCTGGTAACCAAACAGTTGCTGGAACAGATATAGACGAAGTAAAACGTCAAAATGCACAATCAAATCAAAATAAAAACTTCAATCAATAAGTAAAATAAAACGCCTCTAACAATTAGGGGCGTTTTACTATTTAATATGTGTAAATATAAAAAGTAATGGTGAGATTATTTTAAAACATCATGGTCAACATAACGTTCGCCATTTAATTCACTAATAATATTAATGGCAACCTTTGCACCGTCACCAGCAGTAATAATTGTATGAACACTTACTCCTGCACAAGTACCCGCTGCCCAAATTCCTTCAATGTTTGTTTTACCATTAGCATCCACATCAAAGATTGTTTTTACTCTTGGTTCTGTTCCTGGTTTTGTTGCAAGACCAACTTGTTCAGCAAGGTCTGTTAAAAAACCTGTAGCTAAGATAACCTGTTTAGCTTCATATTCACCATTATCAGTAACTAATTTAAAGCCTTGATCTAGTTTAGTTATGTTCGTCACTTTTGACTCAACTAATTCAGCACCAAATTTTTTTGCTTGGTTTAATCCAGTTTCTACTAAGTCAGGACCCGTAATTTCTGCTACACCATAGTGGTTATAAAGCATCGCGCGTTTTGTAACTCCTTGATTACTATCAATAATTACTGTTTTCTTGCCAGCCTTTGCTGTATAAATTGCTGCACTACCACCAGCAGGTCCGCCACCAATAATTGCTACATCATACATATGTATTCCTCCTTTAACTTCAATACTACAATTCTATCAAAAAATTCCCTACATATCCTATGAAAGTGACTTTTGTATATATTTGAAAGATCAAACCGAAGTTACTAAAATTAAAATATAAACTGTTCTCTTTAATCTTCTTAAAGATTAATAACTTAATTGGAGTCCACCTATGTATGATAAAGATCTTATTCGCTTTGTTAAATCTTTAAATATTCCATTTAAAGTTATTGAATGTCCTAATAGAAGATGGAGACAAAAAACTTATCATTATTTAATGGCATAATTGAAATGTATATTTAGAAAAACAAATAACACACTAATAAAAAGGAGTGTGTTGTCATGAATAAGGATTCGATTCCTGATACTAAAAAAGTGTTTATGGATTTACCTGTTCAAGATAAACCAGATATGGTCGATTCCGAAAACATAAGTCTCTTTGACTTACATGAAGATATGCAAACAGTCGATGCAATTCCAGTAGAGGAGTTAAATAGAAAAGTAAAAACTGAGGGAGACGAATTGTTAGAAGAAGTTTGGAGAAAAGAGTCGCCTGATGAAAAGAGACATTCATAATCTAATCTAAAATACCCTGAATATGAATTCGGGGTATTTTTATTTTGTGCTCTATTAACAAAACTATTAATAATAATTCTAAATCGTTTTACATTATATATTCGTTGCATATATATAACAAAGCATATTTTTGTTAGGGGGAAATGTGATGACTATTATTGATGTTTTATACGATCATGCATCAAAAAATCCTGATGCAACGGCAGTAGTATTTGAAAATAGTGAGTGGAGTTATAGTGAACTTTATAAACATTCAAAAAAAGTTGCTTCGTACTTACTAGAAAAGGGATATAAAAAGGGAGATATTATTGGTCAATTTATGCTAAATTCCGATATCTTCCTAGCTGTCTATTACGGTGCTCAATTAGCTGGATTGACAATTATGCCCGTTAATACGAAATTAGCTCCACCAGAAATTGATTATATTTTTAACCATTCAGAAGCAAAAGCTTTATTCTACGATGAAAAACTCTCCAACATCATCGATCGAACATCCTACATTTTCCAAGAAAAAATAAATACTACTGAAATTAAAGAAATTTTAGAAGGAGAAACGACACTTAATCGAACAATCGACCTTGATGAAAATGATACGGCTGTAGTAATGTACACATCTGGGACTACAGGTAAACCAAAAGGAGTTATGCTTTCTCATAAAAATTTATATTCCACTGCAGAAATTTGGTCAGAATCGATGAGAATGACAGAAAATGACCGTATGTATATTTGTACACCTTTATTCCATTGTGCTGGTAGTCATGTCTTTGCAGTGCCAATGATGTATAAGGGTGGGGCAGTTGTGGTAGAAGAAGCATTTTCCCCAGATCGCACCTTGAGAAAACTAGTAGAAACAAAAAGTACCATTTTCTTTGGTGTACCAGCAATGTATGCAATTTTGTTAAACAAACCTGAGATTAAAAACTACGATTTTAGTAACTTAAGGCTATTCTGTTATGGTGCAGCACCTATGCCTTATGAATTAGTGAAGAGATTAAAAGATACTTTCCCTCAAGTAAAAGTGCAAAATCTATATGGTCAAACTGAAAATACTCCTGCTGCAACATCTTTAGTGGACGAATTTGCACTGAACAAAATTGGTTCTGTAGGAAAACCATTATCTAATACGGAAGTACAATTAGTGGATGCTGAAGGTGTACAAGTACCACTTGGTGAAGTTGGGGAAATTTGTGTAAAAGGTCCTCAAGTGATGAAGGGGTATTTACGTAACCCAGAAGAAACTGCAAGAACGATTCAAAATGGTTGGTTATTAACAGGAGATTTAGGTCGCTTTGATGAAGAGGGATTCCTTTATATTGTCGACCGTAAAAAGGATATGATTATCCGTGGCGGAGAAAACATTTACCCAATTGAAATAGAGGAAGTATTGTATCAAATTCCACAACTGCTAGAATCAGCTGTTGTTGGGGTACCACACGAAGTGTATGGTGAAGTACCTAAAGCATATGTCGTATTAAAAGAAGGCGAATCCATAACTGGAGAAGAAATTTTAACTTATTGTGCATCCCAATTAGCGAAATATAAGGTGCCATATGAAGTGGAGTTTTTAGAACAGTTACCTCGAAATGCATCTGGAAAGGTATTGAAACATACGCTTAGATCCGAAGTTAAAATGAATTAATTATTGAATGTAGTACAATCCGGTTATTGGATTGTACTTTTTCTTTTAAATAATATATAAAATTTTTCTATTAATGACTGTATTGCAAATGTTTACCACCGATGTTAGTATTATCGAAAATGATAACCGATAATTCCTATATTAAAAATAGGTTTTATCAAAAATGGAATCAATCAGATTGGAGGGTAAGAATAGACATAAGACTTAAAGTGCCTTTAATAAGGTTCGTTAATTAAATGGGATGGGTTTATGATTGTTTAAAACTAAGTAAAAAACTAAGAATACTATGGATAAGGGGATGTCATTTTGAAAAAAGTATGGCTTTTGTTTGTTAGTTCTTTAGTTCTTTTATTAGCTGCGTGTTCATCGAATGCTACAAATGTTAGTGGTACAACTGAAGTTTCAGCAGCTGGTAAAGTTCAAAAAATTATTGTAGGAACAGGTACTCAATTTCCGAATGTTTGTTTTATTGACGAAAATGGAGAGCTAACAGGTTATGATATTGAACTTGTAAAAGCGATTGATGAAAAATTACCAGAGTACGAGTTTGAATTTAAAACGATGGATTTTACTAATTTAATTATTAGTTTAGAGACGAACAAAATTGATTTTATAGCCCATCAAATGGAGGTTAATAAAGAAAGGGAGGAAAAATTCTTATTCAACAAAGAACCATATAATATATTTCCTTTAAAAGTAACTGTTCATAAAGATAATAATGAGATTCAATCCATTGAGGACTTAAAAGGAAAGAAAGTTGGGGTTACACCTACTAGTAGTGCAGCTGTTGTCATTGAGGACTACAATAAAAATCAAGGCATTGGTGCAGAGGTTGTATACGGATCTGGTTCTGTAGACTTCCAGGAACAATTAAAAACAGGAAGAATCGACGCTATCATTTCTACACCTTTTGCTGTTGATCTTGTCAATGAAATGGCGGATGCACAACAAAAAGTAGTCGGAGACCAGTTAACAAACTCAAAAGTATACTTTTTATTCCAAAAAGATGGATCGGAACTGGCTGACCGCATTGATGAAGCTTTAGTTGAATTGAAAAAAGAAGGTGTGCTTAGTGATTTGAGTCTTAAATGGCTTGGAGCTGACTATACATCTGACTTTTAAGATAGATGGTATCAATAGGACATTTGAATAGTTCAGGAAGTCGAAAATGGATAGTTTTCTATATTAGATGTTAATTTACGGAGGAGGTTGAAATATGGTAAATACCATTTTTATTGATACACTGTTAGAACAGGATAAAGACGCTACGCGTGAAGTGTTAGTTGAAAGCTATAAACAGTATAAAGAGAAGTTTGACAAAATAGAAGATTACAATGAATATCTTGAACAAATTAGTAATTCTCTAGATAATCCTGCTATTGCAAAAGTATTAGTAGCTAAAGAACAAGAGGGTAATGTACTAGGGACTTTACAAATTTATTTAAACTCCAGTGATGCTTATGGAAAACCAGAATTGGATATTAATGCACCAATTGTTCGATTACTAGGTGTACACCCGAATGCTAGGGGGAAGGGAGTTGCAAGAAAACTAATCCAGGCAAGTATCGACTTCGCTAGTGATCAGCGCTCTCCCCATCTTTACTTGCATACGGGAGAATTTATGAAGGATGCTATTCGTTTATATGAGACCTATGGATTTGAGAGAAGTTATGATAAAGATTTTAAAGTGGAAGAAAGAAACGTAATTTGTTATAGAATAGATATTGAGTAATACCTTAAAAAAATAAGAAACAAAAAAATAATGTAGATTTAATATCAATTTTCACCTAACGCCAGCTAAAATAGATTTAGCTGGTGTTATTATTTTTCGAAAAACAATAGTATATGAGAATATATATGTATGAATACTTAATAACAAATAAAAAATATGCTAAACTTTTTTCATTACTAAATATATTAAAGTGAGTTGAAATTAATGGAACAACCATTTTTACCAATATTACTAGGATCAGATATGAATGCTTATGGAATGGCTCGTGCATTTTATGAAGCATATGGTATTAAACCTCTTGTACTAGGACGTTCTCATCTTACCGCGACACAAGATAGCAATATTTTACACTTCAAACAAATATCAAATTTAAACGAACAAGAAACATTTGTACCTGCAATGGAAAAAATTGCACAAGAATATAGTGATCAAAAGTTATTACTATTAGCTTGTGGCGATGACTATGCAAAACTAATTATTAAAAATAAGCCTGAATTACAAAAATACTTCACGGTTCCTTATATAAATGAATCCTTAATGGACAAGATTTTATTGAAAGAAAACTTTTATAAAATGTGTGATCAATACAATTTCAAATATCCAGGAACAACTACGGTAACGGCAGAAAATTATGAGGAATTTACTCCACCTTTTGACTATCCGATTATTTTAAAAGCCTCTAACTCCGTTGAATATTGGGCGTGTTCATTCCCTGGGAAAAAGAAAGTGTTTGTTGCTCACGATGAAGCAGAGAAGACTGCAATTTTAAAGGCTATTTACGCTTCTACTTATCAAGACACAATGATCGTTCAAGAATTTATCCCTGGTGATGACTCTTACATGCGCGTATTAAACGCTTATGTCGGGAAAGATGGAAAAGTGAAATTAATGTGTTTAGGTAATCCAATTTTAGAAGAACATTCTCCAGAAGGAATTGGAAGTTACGCAGCGATTATTACAACATACGATGAACAATTAATGGATAAAGTTCGCTTTTTCCTAGAAGACATCGGCTACACTGGTTTTGCAAATTTTGATATGAAATACGATGCCCGTGATGGTGAATATAAACTATTTGAAATTAACTTACGTAATGGACGTTCAAGCTATTATGTAACTGCGGCTGGATATAACTTAATGAAGTATGTGGCAGATGACCATATGTTAAATGTCCAACAAGAATTAACATATGCTAAAAACAAACACCTATGGACAATCATTCCTAATGGAGTTTTGTTTAAGTATGCATCAAATCAAAAATTAAAGCTTGAAGCAAAAAAGTTAATTTCAGAAGGAAAATGTACAAACTCTCTATTCTTCAAAGAGGATATGAATCCGAAACGTTGGGCTAAATTGACATTAAATAATTTAAATTATTATCGCAAATATAAGAAATACTTTAATAAAAAGGGTTTGGCTGAATAAATGAAAAAGACATTAGGTATTATCGGTGGTGTCGGTCCACTAGCAACTATGTTTCTTGGCGAGATGATTGTTCGCCAAACGAAAGCATCTAAAGATCAGGAACATGTACACACAATCATTGATAATGATACAACAATACCTGATAGAACAGCGTATATACTTGATCAGTCAAAGGAAAATCCAATCCCGTACCTAATTCGAGATGCAAAAAAATTAGCAACTGCTGGTGCTGATATTATTTGTATACCATGTAATACGGCTCATACATTTTATGATGATTTACAGTATTCTTCCCCAGTTCCGGTGATTCATATGATTCGTGAAACAGCAAGAAGGGCATCAAGTTTAGAAGCAAAACGAGTAGGAATACTTGCAACGGATGGCACTATTGCAGCAGGTGTGTATCAGCGTGCATTATTAGAAGTAGGGATTGAGCCAATTATTCCAGATGAACGTACTCAAAAAGAGGTAATGTCCTTGATTTATGATTACGTCAAGGCTGGAATTAGTGTGACCTATGAACAATGGTATAAAATCGAACAAGCCATGTGGGCATTAAAGTGCGATAACATTATTTTAGGTTGTACAGAACTTTCAATTATTAATAAAGAGCTAAAACTAAATAAACGGTATATCGATTCATTAATTGTTTTAGCAGAAAGTGCTATTGTTTACTGCGGTTACGAATTAATAGATCACAACGTACCGTCAAAAAGTGTATAAAAATTAAAAGGTCCTTGATTAGGGAATACTCTAATCGAGGATTTTTTTTGCGGATTGAAAATCGATCTATGTGGGAGAATTGTGTTTTTCAGTAAAATTAATCTAAAATATGGTACACTAAACGCGAAGATGTAAAGGTGGGAAATAGATGTCAGTAATTAGCTTATTAAATGAAACATTACAAAGTAAATGGAAGTTTGAAACAACGATGAAAGTGCAAGATGAAATGATTCCAGCGATGTTAGAAGGAAAAGACATTGTCGCAGAATCACCAACAGGTTCAGGGAAAACTCTTGCATATGTTTTACCTATATTAAATAAAGTAAATGGTAGTAAAAAACAAACCCAAGCTCTAATCGTTGCACCTTCACAAGAACTTGCTATGCAAATTGTAGAAGTGATACGTGAGTGGATAATAGGAACTGATATTACTGTGCAACAATTAATTGGAGGAGCAAACTCAGCACGTCAAATTGAGAAGTTGAAGAAAAAACCAACTATCGTTGTAGGAACACCGGGTCGTTTAAATGAGCTAGCAAGAGCAAACAAATTAAAACTAAAAGAAATTGAAACAATTGTATTAGATGAATGTGACCAATTATTAAGTCGAGATTATCGTGTCGTTGTAAAATCCTTTATTGAAGGAGCGGCATATGGTCGACAAGTTGTTGTCGTATCAGCAACAATTACAGATGAAATTAAACTTGTAGCAAGTCGTATGATGTTTGAACCAATTCTTATCAAGATTAAACCTGAAGATATGGTAAAGGTTGGAAAAGTCGTTCATTCATTTATTAAAGTAGATGAGCGAGATAAGACTGACATGCTAAGAAGATTAGCGAATATTGAGGGATTTAGAGGGCTTGCATTTAGTAATAATGTGGACCAAGTAATCATGAAAGAATCAAAGCTAAAATATCGTGATGCAAAAGTAGTAACTTTACATTCAGATATGAAAAAAGAGGAAAGAAAAAAGGCGTTGGATTCCTTTAGAAAAGGTGAAGCAAGAATTCTTATTGCTACAGATTTAGCAGCGCGGGGATTAGATATTGGGGGATTAACACATGTAATACATGTTGATGTTCCACACACGATTGAACAATATACTCATCGTTCAGGTCGTACTGGCCGTGCTGGGGCAGATGGCGAAGTATTAACTTTACTATCTTATAAAGACGAAAAAACATACAAAAAATTAACAAGAGAATTAGAAATAAAAGCTGTTCAAAAGGTATGGAGTCAACGTGAGATAATAGAGGGTAACTCCAAGACAGTTGCAAAACGGGGGTAAATTGATGGAATTTCAAGAAAAACTAGAACAATATGCTGATTTGGCGGTTAAAATAGGTGTAAATATTCAACAAGGGCAATATCTATTAATTAATACGTCAACAGATGCTCTTGATTTTGCTCGAATTGTAGTTAAAAAAGCATACGAGGCTGGAGCAGGAAGAGTACATGTTCAACTAACAGATTCATTTATTACACGTGAATTTTATGAACATGGAGCTGAAGAAGAGTTTAGCAATTATCCAAAATGGATCGTTGCTCAACGAGAAGAGTTGATTGAGAAAAAGGGTGCACTACTTTGGATTGATGATGAAGATCCAGATTTACTTGCAGGTATTTCTGTATCTCGAATTTCTGCAAATCAAAAAGCAGGTGGGCAAGCTTTAGTCAATTATCGTAAAGCGGTTATGAACGATGATATCGCATGGTCAATTATTGCAGTACCATCGCCAAAGTGGGCTGCAAAAGTGTTCCCTAACTTACCAGGTGCAGAACAAGTACCTGCTTTATGGGAAGCAATTTTCAAAACAGTGCGCATTGGTGAAGGTAGCGCGGTTGAAAAATGGCAAGCACATATTAAGCACTTAGATGAAAGAGCTTTAAAGTTAAACGAACGAAAATTTGCAAAGCTTCATTATAAAGCACCTGGAACAGATTTAACAATCGAACTTCCAGAAAAACATATTTGGGTTTCAGGTAGTAGTCGAACTCCTGAAGGTACGGTATTTATTGCAAATATGCCAACAGAAGAAGTATTTACATTACCATCGAAATACGGTGTAAATGGCTATGTAAGTAATACGAAACCATTAGCGTATCAAGGGAATATAATCGACCAATTCAAACTAACATTTGAAAATGGAAAGATTGTAAAAGCTGAAGCAGAATTAGGAAATGAACTATTACAAGAGTTAATTACGGCTGATGAGAACTCTTGTTATTTAGGTGAAGTAGCATTAGTTCCCCATGAATCACCAATTTCAAATTCTGGAATTTTGTATTACAATACGCTTTTCGATGAGAATGCTTCAAACCATTTAGCAATTGGGGAAGCGTACCCTACTTGTTATGAAGGTGGTCGCGAATTGGATGAAAGAGAGTTTGATTCACTAGGAATTAATAATTCTATCACTCACGAAGACTTTATGATTGGTAGTGCTGAGATGGATATCGATGGAATCCTGCCAGATGGATCTTCCGTGCCGATTTTCAGAAATGGAAACTGGGCATTTTAAATAACTGTTAATTTGACTGTCGAAGCTTAATAGCTTTGGCAGTTTTTTTATTTTTCGTTAGAAATATTCGGTCTAATATGGGAATAATTTTGCAATGAAATAATACGAACATATGTACCGATTTTGTGGATGTTTTATGAGATAAATGGTAGAATTAAAACACTAAAAGCGAGGAGGTTACATAGTGAAAATCTTTCATACCGCAGATTGGCATTTAGGTAAACTTGTTCAAGGTGTTTATATGACAGAGGATCAAGAGTATGTATTAAATCAGTTCTTAGAAGCCATTGATGAAGAGCAACCAGATGTAGTAATTATTGCAGGAGATTTATATGATCGTGCAGTACCTCCAGTAGAAGCAGTAAATTTACTAGATTCCATTCTAGCTAAAATTGTACTGAAGAGAAAAATTCCTGTGTTAAGTATTGCAGGAAATCATGATAGCCCTACCCGAGTAGGCTTTGGACAGAAATTACTAATGGAAAGTGGATTATATATCGTTGGGGAACAAAGTGAAAATATTGAGCCAGTCATTATTAATGATGAGTACGGAGAGGTTCATTTTCATTTAATTCCTTTTAGCGAACCTTCTACTGTGAAGCATGTTTTTGGTGATGACTCAATCAGTAATTATAACGATGCAATGAAGAAAATAGTAGATGTGATTGAACAAAAAATGGACAAGTCTAAACGACATGTTTTTATTGGACATGCATTTGTAACGCCACATGGTGAAATGGAAGAGAATACGAGTGAATCAGAGCGACCGCTTTCAATTGGGGGTTCAGAATATGTGAGTGCGGAAATTTTTAAGCCGTTTAATTATACAGCTTTAGGGCATTTGCATAAGGCGCATTATGTGCTAAACGAAACCATTCGCTACTCAGGATCGCCATTAAAATATTCCTCATCCGAAGCAAACCATGAAAAGGGTTTTTTAATTGTCAATTTGGATGCTGAAGGACAAGTTTCTGTTGAAAAAAGACCGTTCAAACCAAGAAGAGATTTGAGAATCATTGAGGGTTCTATGCAAGAAATATTAAGACATGACATAAGCGAGGATTACGTTTTTGTGCGTTTAACAGACTTAACACCAGTTGTCGGTGCTATGGAACAAATTCGTACAGTCTATCCTAATGCAATGCATGTTGAACGAAAAGCCCTACAGCACCAAAGTATTACGGCGGAAGGTGAAGTAATTCACCGCGAACAGATGGATGATTTATCTTTATTTAAGGCGTTTTACCAAGAAATTTTAGATGATTCCCCAACTGAATTACAAATAAAGCTGTTTGAAGAAGTATTAGATGAAATGTTGACAGAAGAACGAGAAACAAAAGTGGCGGTGGTGAACCAATGAAGCCGATTAAACTAACGATGCGTGCTTTCGGACCATATAAAAATGAAGAAACAATTGATTTTACAAAATTACATGACAATCGCCTATTTGTTATTTCTGGTTCAACTGGAGCAGGGAAGACAACGATTTTTGATGGAATTTGTTTTGCTTTGTACGGTTCGGCAAGTGGCTCTGATCGAAAAGATGTAAAAATGTTGCGAAGTGATTTTGCAGATGATGACATTCATACAGCAGTCGAATTTGTTTTTGAACTACACGGTAAAAAATATCGTGTCTTAAGACAAGTTCCTCATGTGAAAAAAGGGAGAAAAGGTGCAACAGGTGAAAAATATGAGTTGTTTGAAGTTCTATCTAACAATGAAGAAGTTCCCGCAGTAGAACGGCAGAAAGTTACTGACATTAACAAGAAAATTCAAGATTTAATCGGACTCAACTTTGATCAGTTCAGTCAAATTGTCATGCTACCCCAAGGAGAGTTTCGAAAATTACTAACCTCTCAAACAGAAAACAAGGAAGAAATTTTACGTAAGATCTTTAAAACAGATCGTTATGGACAAATTGCAAATAAATTAGAAACAAAAAAGCAACAAGCTGAACAAAAACTTAACGAAGCTAAAGTTTTAAAAAATAGCTACCTAAGCCACATATCAGGTGCTTTACCATACCGTGAGTCAAATTTATTTACACTATTAGATAGAAATTCGAATATTTATCAAATCCAAGAGGCTCTTCAAGAAGAGTTAAATTATTATCAACAGAAAATTGAAGAAGATCGAACGCTTTATGAGAAAACGTATCATCTTCATAAACAAAAGTATGAAAATTATTTAGCCAATAAATCATTAAATGAACGAATTGATACCTTTCACCAAAAAGTTCTAAGATTACAGAAACTTGAAGAGCAGAAAACGTTCTATGAAACGTTGAAATTAGAATATGATTCTGCTATCAGAGTAAGTCAAATTGAACCACTCTATAAACAAATTGTTTCAGTAGAGATTGAATACAAAGGGAAACAAAAGAAGCTAATTGATGTCCAACACCAACTAGACCAATCAAAAGAAAAGTTAATAGAAGCTAAGGCAATTTATGAAGAAGAACTACAAAACCAACCTGTTCGAGAGGAATCAATTAAGAGGGTAATGGATTTAGAAAAACTTCTACCATTATTCGAAGAGATAGAAAAACACACAAAGATTGTGGAACGATTACAAATTGACGTGGAAACGAAGAAAGCAGAATATACGAAGTTAGTTAGTATGTTCAATGAAAAGAAATCTTCAATTCAATTGATCAATCAATCGATTGAACAACTTGAAGAAAAAACAGAGAACATCCAATCCGCAGTGGATGAACAAAATCGTTTAAAGGATATTGTACAAGCATTTAATCAGTACAATGAAGTTCAACTCCACTTAAATAAACTAAACGAAGAGTTTACTAATGCTTCACAACAGTTTAAAGAAGCAGAACGTGAATACGAGCTGGAAGAATCAAAGTGGTTAAGCAATCAAGCCGCGATTCTGGCAACGAAGTTAATACCAGGTGAAGCATGTCCAGTATGTGGAAGCACTGACCACCAACTAACTAGCCAAGAATTAACCGAAATGATTGATGAAAATGCTCTCAAACAGTTAAAACAAATACGAAGTAAAAAAGAACAACGTGTATTTGAAATAAAAGCAAGTTTAAATTCAACAAATGAACGACTTGAATCAATTAATAACGAGCTTAAAAAGTTGAATGCATCGATTGATGAAAAGGAATCTATTCAATTAAAATATGATGAAAGCATTAAATTAGTAGCATCCTTACAAAAAGATATTCAGCAACTATCTGAACAAAGAAAACAATTAAAGAAATTAATGCTCGAAGAACAAGAGCTTGAAATTCAAAAAACGCAAGCAGAGAAACAATATCGTGAAAAGAGCAATCAATTATTAGAACAATCGACAATTCTAGAACAACAACAATTATCAATACCAGTAGAAATCCATAATTTAAACGAGTTGCAAGTAGCATTAATTGAAGCACAAAATGCAAAATCGGTGCTATTGAAGAAATGGGAAAATGCCCAAAATGCTTATCAAGAATCACAAACCGAACTTGCAAAAAACGAAGAGATATTAAACTTAACTTCACAACAAGTTATAGAGCTTTCTTCTAAATTACTGCACTCAAAAGAAGATTTTGAAAGAGCATTAGAAACTGCAGGTTTTGAAGATATTGAACAATTCCAAAATGCGAAGAGAACAGAAATTGAGCAAAAGCATTTATACGAACAGTTTATGAACTATACGAAGGAACTGCATTCTATTACAGCTCAAGTAAATGAGGAAAAAGAGCAGTTAAAGGATAAAGAAAAAATCGATTTAAGTGAGTTGGAAGAACAATTAGATCTATTAAAAAGAGATTATGAAAGAGCGTTACAACATCTAAATTCGTCGACGAACTACGCTGATATTTGTTTAGATTATGCGGAGAAATTAGAGAAAATCGCAAATGACATCATTCAATTGGAGGAAACATCCAGCCAAATTGTTGATTTATATAATTTACTTCGTGGTCAAAACAATAAGAAAATTTCGTTTGAGCGTTATATACAAATGGGTTACCTTGAACAAATTACAGAAGCTGCGAACATTCGATTAAGAAATTTATCAAATGGTCAGTTCTATCTACAATGTTCCGATCGTCAGGAATCGCATGGTCGCCAAAGCGGTTTAAGTTTAGATGTCTACGATACGTATACTGGTCAATCTCGAGATGTAAAATCTTTATCAGGTGGAGAAAAATTTAATGCCTCTCTTTGTTTAGCATTAGGGATGGCAGATGTCATTCAAAGCTACCAAGGAAATGTACAAATTGATACCATGTTTATCGACGAAGGGTTTGGCTCATTAGATGAAGAATCATTAATGAAAGCTATCGATACATTAATTGATATTCAAAAATCTGGTCGAATGATTGGGGTCATTTCCCATGTTGCAGAACTAAAAGCTGCTATGCCTGCAATACTTCAAGTGGAGAAGTTAAAAGAGGGTTATAGTAAAACTTCTATTATAGTTAAGTAATATTTAAATAAGGGGTATCTAGAAAGCTTCTAGACACCCCTTTAGTATTTCATTTTATCGATATACTTTTACCGCTTGCACTAAATTCCAAATAACAATAGCGATGGAAATGACAAAATAGACAGACATCCAAACCATAAAGTTAGAATAGAATGATGCATCATAAATAGTGCCGTTGAAAGAAAATAGACTAATTAGTGCAACAAATGAAATGACTACACCGATTATTGTGGGGATAAGATGTGAAATGGATGCACGTTTCGCATGGTACTTCACTTCTTTTTCTTTTGAAACAAAAAATAGGATAACTGGAAGTATAAATGGTGCGAAAAAAATGCTTAAATAGCTAACAGCAGATAATGTCTTCGGATTAAACATAAAAATCCCTCCATCGTAGATAGTAGTAATGCTACTTCTATTCCGTACGTAATATTTATTACAATTATTGTTATTTAAACTAAATTTTATTCTCAAGAAATTTTCTAAAGCTTTATATACTATTTTCGTATTCTAATTGGAACGGGACTTTAAAATGTATTGCCTAATCCCATTTGAATAGATGTGGTATATTATATAAAGAGATTGAAGAAGGAAGGAATTTTTTCATGATAGTAAAAACAACAGAAGAGTTAGAAGCTCTAAAGAAAATCGGTCGCATTTGTGCTGAGATTAGAGATACGATGAAAGCAGCCACTAAACCAGGTGTGACAACGAAAGAACTAGATGAAATTGCAGGTCGTATGTTTGAGGAAGCTGGTGCCATTTCAGGTCCAAAAGGTGAGTATGATTTTCCAGGCTACACTTGTATTAGTGTGAACTTTGAAGTAGCACATGGTATTCCAGGAGATCGTGTCATTCAAGAAGGTGACATGGTGAATATAGATGTATCTGGTTCATATGATGGGTATTTTGCAGATACTGGGATTTCTTTTGTTGTCGGTAATGGTTATGAAAAACAGGAGAAACTTTGTGAAGTTGCTAAGTCAGCCTTTGATCGGGCAATGACGAAAGTAAAAGCTGGATCCAAGCTTAATCAGATTGGTAAAGCCGTTGAACGTGAAGCAAAAGATCATGGTTTACACGTAATTATGAATTTAACAGGTCATGGAGTTGGAAGAGCTCTTCATGAAGCTCCAGATCATGTATTAAATTATTACGATGCTTGGGATACTACAATTTTAAAGGAAGGAATGGTATTAGCAGTAGAGCCATTCATTTCTGAAAAAGCAGAGCATATTGTTGAAGCTGGTGATGGTTGGACATTCATTACACCAGATAAATCATTAGTTGCTCAAATTGAACATACAATTGTTGTTACTAAAGATAAACCAATTATTATTACAAAAATAGAAGATTAAAAAAACCCTGTTTCCTCTAAAAATTTATCTAGAGGAAACAGGATTTTTTTTCATAAATAACATACCAACAACCATGACGCCACTTAAGAAAAGTGCAGCAGTAGCTACAAGTAATTCGTCAAAACCATTATCAATTGCTATCCCAACGTAACACCAAATGAAAACAACTGGTGATACTAAATCGTAATGATGATAGCGGAGATGCATAATGACTGCAGTACCGATTGTCATTGCTAATACACACCATAAAGCATTGCTCAACCCAAACCCGTTCCATTGTATATGTACTAATACATAACAGATACTTAAAATTAGTAAAAAGAATGTCCAACTTAAATAAGCTGCAATAGGAAAACGATTTTGAATAGATTTCCCGTTTAATGGATATGTCAAATATAATAAAAATAATAAAACAAATTGCAATGCTATAAGTATTACTGAAGCAAAAAATTGTTCATAATGCCAACTTACAATTGAAATCAATTGAAATATTATAATAGCAACAAAAAGATACGTTTGTTTGGAAGTGACAGCCTCGTTTAACCGTTGTAATTTAAAGAGTTTTAAGACCCAAATTAGAAGTAAAATATAAAGAATAATCCAAATGCTAAAGACGTAATTAGAAGGTGCGAATAAAACGGGTAAACGATTAATAATATCAATTGTAGAAACTCCATTTAATTGTAGCCAAAATGCATTAATTGTAAAAACAGCTGCTACAATTGTGGATAATAATATGGTGATTAATCGAGCCATGCATTCACTCCTTTCAATAAAATTATATACATAGTGTTACGATTCAAACAACAGTTTCCAATAACATACAAATATTTGTAAAATATTAACGAAAAAAATGCAGAAATGATAGTCATTGATACTAATAGGGAAGAATGAATTCTTAATTCCTTTAGTGAAAAAAATCTTAAAAAACTAGTTTTTTCTGGACAAATTAGTGTTTTTGACCGTTCCTGGTATGATAGAGTATTTGTATAAAGAATTAAAAAATTTTCATTGTAAATATAATGCATAAGTTTAAATTAATCTTTTTGAAAAAACGTAACCCATACCGTATAACAATTATGGTAAATGAATTTTTTATAGAAGAACATATAAAATATTAAAAAATACCACGAAATATATTGCAAAGATAAGGTGGGGCATGGTGAGAAAGTTTCTTAATTTACTTCAGAAAAAAGGTGATCAAGTGGTAAAAATTGAGGGGGATCGGCTGTTTTTAAGAACATTTATTGAGACTGATGCTAGGAATCTGTCCGAATTATTAAGAAATAATAAATACTTTTGGTCACAATACGAACCTTTACACGAGGAATATTTTTATACAGAAGATGCACAGTTAAGAAAGATTTTAGAAAGTTTACAGTTGATGCGAGTGAACAGAGAATATTCTTTTGGAATTTATACAAAAGGTAGACAGCAGCTAATCGGTCATATTTCTTTGTACGCTATTAAAAATCTGCCTTATTCTAGTGCGTTTATTGGCTATTCGATCGATGAACGGTTTACAAGAAAGGGAATCGCATCAGAAGCAGTTAATCACCTAGTACACTTTGCATTTAATGAGTTAAATATACATCGTGTAGAAGCTTATGTATCGCCAAGAAATATAGGTAGCATTAAAGTATTAGAAAAAGCAAATTTTGTTCGTGAAGGTTTGCTAAGAAAATTACTGTATATTAATGGTGTTTGGGAAGACCATTATATGTATGCTATTTTACAAGAGGATTATAAGATGTAAAAGAAAAAGGGAGCTCAATAAGAGACTCCCGATTTTTTATAGCTCTTTTAAAAATTCTCCACCATCAGAAAGTAAATCAAGTTTTCCTGTACCTGGATCCATAACTAATCCATGAACTGGAACACTTTTTGGCATAAGTGGGTGGTTACGTACAATTTCAACACTTTTTAATACGCTAGTGCTTACATCACCAAATCCTCGCAGCCATTCAACTAGGTCAATACCAGTATAATTTACGATGTTAATAATATCATTATTCACACCACGTTCAATCATCTTATCAATCATTTGACCGGGTTCAACAGAACTCATTCCACAATCATGATGGCCAATAATGTATACTTCGTCAGCTTTTAATTCATACACAGCTACGAGAATACTTCTCATAACTGCTCCAAAGGGGTGACTCACTTGTGCTCCAGCACTTTTTACGACCTTCACATCACCATTTCTCATATTCATTGCTTTAGGTAACAGTTCAACTAATCTTGTATCCATACAAGTTAAAATAACAATTTTCTTATCTGGAAATTTTGATGTTATGTAAGGCTCGTATTGTTTAAATTTAACAAAGGATTCGTTAAAACTTAAAATATCATGTAAAGATGACATACTATGTTCTCCCTTACTATTTATTTTTTAATACTATAACAAAAAAGCATAAAAAAAGTCGACAAATTCTTTTTAGTGAAGTTGTCGACTTTAACATTATTAATATTTTTCAGTTGGTTTAGGATCAATTTCTACTGAAGAATGTGAATTTAAACCCATTCGTAAATAATTGATAAACATTGCAAGACTAATCATTAAAACTACAAAGAATCCAGCTACTGTTGAAATATATAAGCCCATAGTTAAACCCCTTTCTAGTAAGCAAGTAATCTAAAAATATTATACTACAAAGTCCACGATAAATGTTAGGAAATCCAGTAAAATCTCTTTCCAATATGATGCATATGAGTCGGATTTTTGACATTGCAATACAATGAGTATGTTATTATGCAATATATTATACCAAATTTTCCTATATAGTTCATGTGTAGATTTCATAATTTCGTCGAAATATAGAGAATTACCACTTATATTTAAACTATATAGTTAATAAAGTTATAAAATTGACGAAATAAATGGTAGTGAGTAATTGGAGGTAAACATATGGATATTTCTTCATTAATAGGGATTATACTTGCTTTTGTTGCTATAGTTCTAGGAATGTACTTCAAAGGCGTTACACCCGATGTATTAATTAACCCTGCCGCAATACTAATCATTATCTTGGGGACAATTGCTGCGGTAACAATTGCATTCCCTATGAAAGAGTTAAAACGTGTTCCGAGATTATTTGGAATATTATTTAAAGAAAGAAAATTAACGAGTGACTTTGAAATTATTAAAATGTTTTCAAGTTGGGCTGATTTAGCACGTAGAGAAGGTCTACTCGCTCTTGAAAGTAGAGCTGCTGATATTCAAGATCCATTCCTAAAAAACGGCTTATCATTGGCTATTGATGGTCAAAATGCAGATTACATACGTGATGTTTTGACGGAAGAAGTAGAAGCGATGGAGGAACGTCATGCTGCAGGTGCAGCGATTTTCACTCAAGCAGGTACATATGCCCCAACTTTAGGGGTACTTGGAGCAGTTGTCGGTTTAATAGCCGCATTAAAAGATATGAACGATATTGAAGCACTAGGCTACGCAATTTCAGCAGCTTTCGTTGCCACTTTGCTTGGTATTTTTACTGGTTATGTACTTTGGCATCCTTTTGCCAATAAATTAAAACGTAAATCTGCTGAAGAAGTGAGACAAAAAAGAATGATGATTGAAGGTGTTTTATCTGTTCTCGAAGGGGAAGCTCCTCGCGTAATTGAACAAAAGTTAGCATCTTACTTAACGATGGAAGAACGTAGAAAAATAACGGCTGAAAGCGGGGCGAACGGCCTTGGCAAAGAAAACTAATCGTAGGAAGAAAGAAGAAGAAAATATTTCAGAATCATGGCTAGTACCTTACGCTGATATATTAACCCTATTATTAGCCTTGTTTATCGTACTGTTTGCCTCAAGTAATGTTGATCAAGAAAAGATGGACCGTATGTCGCAAGTATTTAGCCAAATATTTGATGGTGGCACAGGTTTTCTAGATGAACAAGCTGTTATTGAACAAACAAGAATGGGAAACAATTTTACAAAAGAGGAAAAAGCATATATAGAAGAACAAGAGGCCCTGAAAGAAATACAAGGTCAAGTTGATAATTTTATCGCTGTCAATGAATTAGAAAACACATTTGTAACTTCTATGACAGATAACGGTTTATTAATAACTATACGTGATAGCATACTATTTGACCCTGGGAAAGCGGATATAAAACCAGAGTACCTACCGATTGCAGAAGAGTTATCTAAAATTCTTGAAATGGATCCTCCACGTTATATAGTGATTACAGGTCATACCGATAATGTCCCTCATAATGGTGTAGTATTTAATTCCAATTGGGACTTATCCGTTATGCGTGCAGTAAATTTACTTGAAATAATTGTAGAAGGTAATCCAAATCTTGATCCGCGATATTTTAGTGCAAAAGGTTATGGCGAATATAATCCAATTGCATCAAACGAAACAGCAGAAGGTAGAGCACAAAATCGACGAGTAGAAGTATTGATACAACAATTAGTTAATGAAGATGGAACAACAAATTAGTTAGAATAAATTAAAGACAAAATCTCAAGCTAAAAAAAGAATTGAGATTTCGTCTTTTTTTCTTTATTTTTATTAAACAACTGTTTATAATGGTAAACAGTTGTTTAAACTTGTTGGAAGGAGGGCTGTGTGTTGTCAGATAAAGAACTTCAAATATTAGAAATGATTAAAACTAATCCATACTTATCTCAACAAGATATGGCAAAGCAGTTAAACATCTCACGACCAACATTAGCCAATATTATTTCTGGATTAATGAAAAAAGGTGAAATCATAGGACGTGCGTATATTTTACCTGAAAAAAATTCAGTTATTGTTGTTGGTGGAGCAAACGTTGACCGTAAATTTCACCTAAATGAAGTAGTGCAATATGGTACATCGAATCCATCTGATATCTCAATTAGTGTAGGTGGAGTTGCCAGAAATGTTGCGGAGAATTTAGGAAGACTTGGTTCAAACGTAAAACTCATTACTCTAATGGGGAAAGATCAAGATGCTCTATTTATTGAAGAGGCGAGTAAAGCCTATGTAGATCTTGATTTAGTTGTAAAGCTAGACGAAGAAAAGACTGGTTCATATTCGGCCATACTAAATCCAGATGGTGAATTAGTATTAGGTCTTGCAAATATGTCAATATACGATTTACTCCTACCTAATGTTTTAAAACAATTTGAGGTGACGTTGCTAAATACGTCATGTATTATTGCAGATTTAAACTGTCCAAAAGAGACTGTAGAATATTTACGTGAAATTGCTATTAATAGAGATATTAAATTTACAATTGTCCCTGTTTCCTCTTCAAAGATGAAAAATATGCCTGATGACTTAAAAGGTGTTGCATATTTCATATGTAATTTGGACGAAGCAGAAAGTTACTTAAATATTCGAATAGAAAAAGACGAAGATTATAAAAAGGCTGTTCAACTATTACTTGAAGATGGTGCAGAAAACGTTGTGCTAACCCTCGGGGAACGAGGTGTCTATATTGGAAATTCTTCTGGTATTAAACATCTTAAGCCAATAAGAGTCAATAAAGTGCAAGATGTAACAGGTGCTGGGGATGCTTTTGTAGGTGCTACTATGTATGGTGTTTTAGCAGGAGAATCTTTTGAGGATGCTGTTCGATTAGGTTTATATAATGCATCAAAAACGATCGAATCAGACTATACGGTAAGACATGATTTAACGATCGAGGAATTAACAAATTGGAGGAATTCATAATGGAAAAATATTTATCATATTCACAAGAAGTATTAGAAGCAAAAGAAAAAGGACTACCGATTGTAGCTTTAGAATCAACAATTATCTCTCATGGTATGCCATATCCACAAAACGTTCAAACGGCTCGTGAGGTAGAAGACATTGTACGTTCTTATGGAGCAGTACCTGCTACTATCGCAATTATCGATGGGAAAATTAAAATCGGTTTAACAGACGAAGAACTTGAAATGTTTGGTAATGCAAAAGATGTAGCTAAAGCTTCAAGAAGAGATTTAGGCTACTTAGTAGCTACTAAAAAATTAGGAGCAACAACAGTTGCTGCTACAATGATTGCTGCGGAATTAGCAGGAATTGAATTGTTCGTAACTGGAGGAATCGGTGGGGTACACCGCGGCGCAGAAACAACAATGGATATTTCAGCTGACTTAGAAGAATTAGCACAAACAAATGTAGCTGTAGTATGTGCAGGTGCTAAATCAATCTTAGATATTGGTTTAACTCTTGAATATCTTGAAACTAAAGGGGTACCTGTAATTGGATATGCTACAGATACATTACCAGCCTTCTTCACTCGTGAAAGTGAATTCGGATTAAATTTAAGAGCAGACTCTCCAGAAGAAGTAGCAGATACAATGCGTGCAAAATGGGATCTTGGATTAAAAGGTGGAGCTGTAATTGCAAATCCAATTCCTGAAGCAGATGCAATGGAATCTTCATTTATCAATGGAATTATTGAAAATGCATTAAAAGAAGCAGATGAAAAAGGTATTAAAGGTAAAGATGTAACACCATTCTTACTAGGTAAAGTAAAGGATTTAACTGAAGGGAAATCTTTAGAAGCAAATATTGCGTTAGTAAAAAATAATGCTGTAGTTGGTTCACAAATTGCAGTAGCTTTACAAAAAAATAAATAATAATAATGTTTCATACTATTGGTGCGATTCTTAAATAAATCCACAAAAAAAGAAGTTCTTAAAGGGTGTAAAATACTCTGTGTTGGCAAAAGCTAAGACAGGTAAGTATGTATCCCTTTTTAGAACTTCTTTTATTTTGTATTTACTTTCTTAAAGAACCTAATTCAGAAACAATCGCTTGCATTTCACTTGGGCTAAAGGAGTTTCGTTTCATTACCATTTCATAAAGGTAGTGGATATCTTCATAATTTTCATCAGTGAAATGTTCTGATTTCATAGCATCAACGTTAACCATACGAAGTTTTTCTTTAATTTGCTCAATCATGAAAACAACATTTTCTTTTGTTGGGTTTGATAAATCCATTTCATAATCCGCCTTTCAAAGTTTACTTATTAATCATTTCATTTCAACATAAAGAAGTCAATAAAAAGGTGACCCATTAGGCCATACGCTTTCAAAAAGTGTTAACATTCATTAAAATGGAAATACAAAGGTTTATACCCAAATTGAGGATTTCCCTTTCAAAACTAGGAGGTATTATAAATATGAGTCAAAGTAAATTATTAAAATCAATGCTTGCTGGTGCTATTATTGGTGCTGCTTTAAGTATGTTGGACCGAAAAACAAGAGAACATACGATGAATAACATAAAAAAGGCATCTGAAACTGTCCAATATTATGCGGCACATCGCGATGAACTACAACAAATGATTGAACAAAAAGTTCAACAAGTTCAGAAGCTTTATGAGACAACACAAGATAATGTAAGTTTTATTAAAGATAAAATTACCGAAGTATCAGAAATTCCGGTTGCAGTTCAAGATATAGTGGAAGAAACAAAAACAACTTTTACAAACCCAATTAACTAAATAACATTGGCGGATTATTTTTATTTCCGTATAAGAAAATCATCAATGCATCTTTTGTCACTATTCGTGATGTATTAGTGAAAGGAAGTGAGCTTTTTGGTAAGTGAAGACAAAAAAGTACCAAATAAAAAAGGTCTAAACTTTATCTTCTCTTTCCTTTTTCCTGAAAAGTCAAAAGTTGATATTACAACATCTAAGGGATTGGTACAGGATTTGTTGTTACGTATGTATGCTGTTGACGTTTCAGGATTAGGCGCTCAATTAGCATACTTCTTTTTACTATCTTTTTTTCCACTTTTGATTTTTTTAGTCGCTTTACTTCCTTTATTAAATTTAAATCAAGAACACGTTTTTGATTTTATGCAAAGTGTTGTTCCTACAGAAGTGTTTTTATTAACTCAAGGAACTCTTGTTGATATTTTAACGAGTAATAACAATGGCGGAATACTATCATTAAGTATTATAGGCACGATGTGGTCAGCGTCAAGAGGTGTTAATGCACTAATAAAAGCACTAAATGAAGCTTATGATACGAAACCAAAAATAGGAATTATAGTCCGTGGGTGGTCCATTGTATTTACAATTGCTTTAGTGATTATTATATTAATCGCTCTAACTTTACCAATTATTGGATTAAGATATGGTTATCAATTATTCGACTATTTAGGGTTTGAAAAGTCATTTATTACAATATGGATGTATGTTCAGTGGATACTTCCTCCTTTACTCATATTTATTGTGCTTTTATTAATTTACTGGATAATACCGAATACAGATCCACGTTTAAAAATTTTAAGTGTCCTACCTGGAGCAATTTTTTCGTCAGTTGCATGGGTTGTTTTAATTTATGCTTTTTCATATTACATTAATAACTTTGGTAATATTTTTTCTACTTATGGAAGTATTGCAAGTGTAATTGTTTTAATGCTTTGGCTGTACTTTACTGGAATGATCTTAATTTTTGGAGGGTTGTTAAATGCAACATTCCAAAGTCGAAGGTTGGCAATGAGGAGAAAAAAGAGACTAAGTTAAAACAGCTTTCGTAAAGGGATTCCTTGCGAAAGTTGTTTTTTTATCCAATTGGCAGCAACTAATAATCTATAATGATTTACAAATGTAAGTTATTAGTAGTTGCAATTATAATTTATTTATATATAATAATGACTGGTTGACCGTACTTGGATTTTGGTCACTTTTGGAGGGATACTTGTGGATCGTAGACAAGAAATTTTACTCGGTGCGGCAAAGTCATTTTCCATGTTTGGATATAAAGCTACAACTATGGAGCAAGTAGCGAAAATTTCGAACGTTGGAAAAGGAACAATCTATAATTTTTTTACGAATAAGGAAGAACTTTTGCAAGAAGTTGTTATTTCAATGATTCGTGACATGAAAGCTGAGGCAGACCAAACGATATCGTCTGATGTGAGTTTTATCGAAAATGCTCACAATGGGTTAATGAAGATGCTTCAATTTAGAGAACAGCATTTATTGTTCGCAAAGTTAATCGAAGAAGAAAAGGCTATGCAAACTCCAGCTGTAAAACAGATGCTCGTGAAAATTGAAGAAGAGATTGTTACTTATATAGGCAAACGTATTCAAATAGGGATTAATAAGAACGAAATACGACCATGTAATACTCAGCTTGTTGGTTATTTATTATTAAAATCTTATTTAGCGATGGTTGTTGATTGGCAACTAACTCATGAAGAAGCGCTTCAAGAAGAGGAAATTTTGGGGCTTTTTAAAGAAACGATATTTCGAGGGCTTGCCATAGCACCTTAAATTTGTTTTCTATAGGAAAACAAATTTTTTATCCAATAATGTGACCAAATGACAAAATTGGTCATTTAGTTTTAGGGAGATGATATTTTGTTAAAGGCAGAATGGTTGAAAATTTTTAATACGAGAAAAATGCTCATTTCAGTAATCGCTATTTTATTTATTCCGGTATTATATAGTGGCATGTTCCTGTGGGCATTTTGGGACCCATATGCAAACTTAAATAGCATGCCCGTTGCCATACTTAACGAAGATACTGGCGCAACAATGGAAGGAGAGCAACTTGCACTTGGTGATGAGGTAACAAAAAAACTTATAGATAGTGAACAATTTCATTTTATAGAAGTTGATGCAAATAAAGCAGATGAACAATTAAAGAATCAGGAATATTATATTTTAATAAAAATTCCTGAGAACTTTTCACAACATGCCACAACTTTACTTGATGAAAATCCAGAGAAGTTAACGATTGAGTACATTCCAAACGAAGGGTATAACTTCTTAGGTGCACAAATCGGTGATACAGCAATGGAACGAGTGAAGTCAGAGGTAAATACGCAAGTTTCAAAAACATATGCTGAAAAACTATTTACATCAATTACTGAATTAGGTGATGGAGTAATAGAGGCTGCAGATGGCGCGGGAAAAATCGATGACGGAGCTCAAAAAGTTACTGATGGTGCAGAAGAGTTACATGGTTATTTAGAACAATTGGCTGCAAGTTCAATTGAGCTTTCTGATGGCTCTAACACTTTACAAGACGGTATGCAATCAGCTGCAATTGGCTCATCTCAGTTGTTAGATGGTATTAAGCAACTTCAAAACGGTACATCTCCTTTAATGGATGGTGCAAATGCAGCAAGTGAAGGTTCCAAACAATTACAACAAGGTGTAACAGATTATACAAATGGAGTGGCACAGCTGTCAGAGGGACAAAAATCAGTTACTGCTGGTGGTCAAGAATTAGCTACAAATTTACAATTACTAGCTAATGGAACTGAAAATATGGACGACAAAATTGCATCTCTAGCTGAAGGTTCTGAAGGGGTCACAAGTGGGATTGAACAGCTTACTACAGCGCTACAACCGGTACTAGCAAACTTGCCAGAGGCGAATAAACAAGAACTATTACAAACATTGGCTCAAATTCAAGCGGGTAGTTCGCAAGTTAGTAATGGATTAGGTCAACTAAAAGAAGGTACGGTTGATATTGATGATAACATCGCAGCCCTATCACAAGGTGCAATAAATTTAACTGAAGGTCATTTACAAGTTTCTTTAGGTATTGAGCAATTGATGAATAATTCAAACGCGTTAGTATCAGGTGTGACAAAACTAGCTGATGGAAATGCAAAACTAGCTAGCGGATTACAACAATTAGCATCAGGTGCTGATAGTGCAGTAGCAGGTGCTAATGACTTAACATCTGGTATTAGCCAATTAGTAGATGGAACAAATCAAATTTCAGATGGTACAACTTTACTTTCAGAAAAAACAGGTGAGCTTGCTGAAGGATCTACATTATTAGTTGACGGTTCAAAAGAATTAGCAAATGGTACATCAACGTTATCAGGAAAACTTTCGGAAGCTAGTGGAAATGTAGACATTAATGTATCCGATGATAATTACGATATGATGGCTGCACCGGTGGAAGTGGAGAAAACTTCTGTAAATCATGTTCCAAACTATGGTACCGGTTTTGCACCATATTTTATCTCTTTGGGCTTATTTGTTGGGGCATTAGTAGTTTCCATTGTGTTCCCATTAGTGGAACCAGCAATTCGTCCAACTAGTGGATTTAAGTGGTTTATTAGTAAAGTATCAGTATTGGCGGTAATTGGTATTATCCAAGCAGTAATTACAGCAATAGTTGTAATTGGTGCATTAGGCTTAGAAGTCAACAATTTACCGTTATTCATGGGCACAAGTATTCTTACTAGCTTTACATTCTTAGCATTGATTCAGCTATTAGTATCTGTTTTGGGTGACCCTGGACGATTCATTGCAATACTGATTTTAATTTTACAATTAACAACTAGTGCAGGTACATTCCCATTAGAATTAGTTCCTAGTCAATTGCACATCTTTAATGCTTTCTTACCGATGACATTCTCAGTACAAGCATTTAAAGCGGCAATTTCAACTGGCGATACATCATTCTTAATATATAACTGGTCAATTTTAGGTATTTATGCAGTGGCATGTTTAGCAATATCTTTAGGTTATTTCACATTGCTAGTTAAAAAACGTTACTCTAGACAAGCTAATGTTGAACAACAAGCATAAGAGCTAAGGACATATGTCTTTAATCGCTTAAGAAGCAAGCTGAACTATTTAACGAAACTCTATATCAGTGTTTCGTAATAGTTCGGTTTTTTTCATTTTATCTTCACTTCTCTTTATAGTGTCACGTAATCTGACGTATTCCCTGGAATAAATCCTTCGGAGATTATAAAAAAACTCGTAAGAAATTAAATTTCTTACGAGTAAATTACAGTCTCTGTCAAAAAAAAATCTTACTTTATAAATTAGAATACACGCTCTTTGTATTGAGAGAGTTTTTCTAATGAAGATTTCTCAACGTCTGCATGTAATGAATTACCGTGTGAATCCATTGTTACAACTGCTGTGAAGTCTTCCACAGTTAAATGCCACATTGCTTCTGGAATACCAAATTCCATTAAATCTACGCCATCTACTGATTTAATACAGTCAGCATAGTATTGAGCAGCTCCACCGATAGCATTTAAGTAAACACCGCCATGTTCTTTAAGTGCAGCAAGTGTTTTTGGTCCCATTCCGCCTTTACCAATAACAGCGCGGATACCGAATTTTTTCATAATATCGCCTTGGTATGGCTCCTCACGAATAGATGTAGTTGGACCAGCAGCTTTAACAGTCCAGTTACCCTCTTCATCTTTTGCCATTACAGGACCACAGTGGTAAATAATGTGTCCATTTAAATCAACTGGAGCATCATTGCTCATTAAGTGATGGTGGATTGCGTCACGGCCAGTGTACATACGTCCACTGATTTTAACAACATCCCCAACTTTTAACTCACGAATTTGCTCTTCTGTAATAGGAGCTTTAAGTTCTACAACTTTACTATCTGAATTTGTTTCAGTTTTTGGCTCATCACGGAAAGTAACTCTTTCACCGTCTTGATAATGCCATTTTTTAATTTCACCAGTCGTTGCATCGATATCTATTGCCATACGACGGTAAGCCCAACAGTTATAAGCTACCGATACGTAGAATGAAGCTGGGATACGGTCCATCACACCAATTTTACAGCCTAGTAATGTTGCTTCACCACCGAAGCCCATTGTACCAACACCGAATGTGTTTGATTTTTCAACAATATATTCTTCTAATTTTGCAAGGTCTTCATTTGGGTTTACGTCATCAACAGAACGGAATAATTGTTCTTTTGCTAGGTCATAGCCAGAAGAACGATCTCCTCCAATTCCTACTCCGATGAAACCTGCAGAACAGCCTTGCCCTTGTGCTTGCCATACAGAGTGAAGGATACATTTACGAATACCATCTAAGTCACGACCTGCACGACCAAGACCTTCTAATTCAGTAGGTAAGCTGTACTGGATGTTTTTATTTTCACAGCCGCCACCTTTAAGGATTAGCTTCACTTCAATGTAATCGTTTTCCCATTGTTCAAACTTAATAACAGGAACGCCTTCACCTAAGTTATCTCCACTGTTTTTACCAGTTAAAGAGTCTACAGAGTTCGGACGTAATTTTGCATCTTTAGTAGCTTGTACGATGGCATTTTTAATTACAGCTTTAATTTCTAATTGGTTTACGCCAATTGGAGTTTTTACTTTAAAAGTAGGTAAGCCTGTATCTTGGCAAATTGGAGATACATTATCTTCAGCCATAACGATATTGTTAGTAATAGTGTCTAAGCTCATTGCAGCACGAGTACCAGCATTTTCAGCCTCTTTTGCTTTTTTAATTGCGCGACGAACATCAGTAGGTAAGTTTGTAGATGTTTCACTCACTAAATCATAAAGACTTTTTTCTAAAGTCTGTAAATAAGAAGTTGCAACTTGCGACATTGATCTATTCCCCCTAAATAGTTAGAAAAAATGTAATACCATGTTCATTATACCCTTTTAAATCTATTAAAAAAAGACTCGTAGTTTTATATGTAAGTAAAATAAAAACAACAGAACCTGTTTAAGATTCTGTTGTTCGTATTATTGGTCTAGTAATTTTTCCCGGTTATTGAAAATTTCTATTTTTTCTTCAACATCGGTAATCATTTGAATTAATCGATCAATATCTTCAAGGCTTGTTGTTTCTGGATCAATTGATTCTAATACTTCCAAAAACATATGAAGACGTTCTTTTAGATAGCTAATTTGCTGATCTTTATCTGTTATGGAGTTGGACATGGATACACCTCATTCAATTTTTTCACATCGTTAATTATAGCATGTACAATTGTTTCAGAAGAATAAGTAATTAAATAACAATCAATAATTTTGAAATTATTTATTATCAGAATATTTACAAAATTAAGATAATGTGTTAAAGTAATTACAAATATAACGAAGGAGATGGTCGAAGAAAAGATGAAGATGCTCACTCTAAATCGAAAGGGAGGGAGTTTAAACAGTATTCGGCTATCTGTGTATGCTGAATTTTTAGTTTAACTTTATGATGGAGATAATTATGATGTAACCCTAGTGAATGATTGATTCATTGCTAGGGTTTTTTTGTGGAGATTTTTAAATTTTGTTCGTGGCAAATAAACTGATATTTTGGCCAATAAGTCTTTGTTGGTGGCGATTAAATGCTTAGTGGATACTATAACGCTAGTAAGTGGCGAATATCTTTGTAGTTTCGACCAATAACATGTGCAAAAATGGCGGATAAGTCTACCTAATTGGCGAATAAAAGTTGCAATGAACTCATGAACTCTAACAGGTGGCGAATAACCTTTAAGTTCTGGAGAATATTAACTACGGAATGGCGAATAAGTTAATTAAATTGGCGATTAAGGTTCTAGAATTGTAAAATTCATAAGTTAAATAATAGAACGAATAGCCATGCTAAATAAATGCTCAATTCTTTATAATCCGAAAATGACATACGACATATTCAGAATTAAGCGCAATTACACATAATTTTAGTTATGTCGTATATGAAATACGTCAATGAACGAATTTCAAAAGTTAAAATAACGATAAATTTTAAAATGGATATAAACGAAATATTGTCGGAAAATAAGGAATTCCGTACTCGGTATGTTAACATAATTAAGGAACATAACATATGTGCGGAGGACATGCATGAACACTGTAGTAAGACACGATCGACGTTGGTTTTTAACGTTGGTTATTATTGTAGGTATCTCAGGATTTTCCCAAGGGATGTTACTACCCCTTATCTCAATTATTTTTGAGACAGATGGAGTTTCTACCACATTAAATGGATTAAATGCAACGGGTTTATACATAGGTACGTTATTAATTTCCCCATTTGTCGAACAACCATTACGAAAATTTGGATATAAACCAATTATCATTGTTGGTGGAGCAATTGTCTTTGTATCTCTTTTAATGTTTCCACTATGGAAACATGTCGTTTTCTGGTTTGTTTTGAGATTATTAATTGGGATTGGCGATCATTGTTTGCATTTCGCTACGCAAACTTGGCTAACAAGCTCAGCTCCACAAGGAAAGTTAGGAAAGAGTATGGCAATTTACGGATTGTCCTTTGGAGTAGGGTTTGCTGTTGGCCCATTAATGACACCACTTCTAAGAATCTCTGAGTCATTGCCATTTATCGTTTCATCTATTTTATGTTTAATGGCATGGTCGCTTGTATTTTTTATCCACAATGAGCACCCTGCAGTTCTTGCAGGTGATGCGAAGCAATCAAATAGCTTTACAAGATATAAGTTAAGCTTTAAATATGCGTGGTTTGCATTTTTACCACCTTTTGCTTATGGTGCTCTAGAAACTTCTTTGAACGCATTATTCCCTGTATACGCATTACGTATGGATTTTGATCTAACAATGGTGTCGATTATTATTTCATCCTTTTCAATTGGCGGAATAATTACCCAGGTACCACTTGGTCTACTTGGTGATCGTATTGGAAGAAGAAAAGTAATTTTAATAAGTATTTTTGTAGGAACTATAGGTTTTGGAGTTGGAAGTTTCCTTGAAGACTCGGAAATTTTAGTAGCATTTGTATTTTTAACTTGTGGAATGTTCCTTGGATCCATATTCTCATTAGGTATAACTTATATGGCAGATTTAACACCTAAAGAATTACTTCCTACAGGGAATCTGTTGTGTGGAATATTTTTCAGTTTAGGAAGCCTACTTGGACCATTTGTTGGTGGCTTATATTTACAAGTTGTCGAAGGGATTAGTTTTTTAATTTTCATGTCTTCTGTATTATTAATTATTTTTATTATTTTAATAATCTTTAGTAAAGAAACCAATATTGCAGAAACAAAAGGTAGTGAGGCAAAGTAATTGCTTCCTACCTTTTTTAAATTGTCTACAATTGTCAGAATTGTTTGGGTGACAGGTACACATACAACAACATAATTTTCTGAATATTCACATAAGGTGTTAGAAAACTTTGTATGGGGGGGATTTTATGTTAGTTACTTGGACCTGGGTCGTGACGATTGTTTTGAGTGCGGGATTCATTATTATGTCCCTTGTTTTTAGGAAGAAATCTAGTGAAAGCTTTATGCAATTTGCTATTGCAGGTGGGACTCTTCCATTCTTTCTAATTCTATTTACTGACATTGCGACAATTATGGGTGTCGGGAACTTTATTGGTCATTCATCTAAAGGGTTTGAGACAGGGGTTGCCAATATTGTCTTTATCGTTGGGGAACAAGGATCGAAAATTATTTTTGCATTATTGTTTGCAGGGTTTGCAGCTAGATTTACTTATAAGAGTATTGGGGAATTGCTAAATGATTTAATTCTTCGGGACAAAGTATCAAGGGCATTGATCGGTATACTCACTTCTGCAATTATGATTGCATGGATTGGCGGTCAAGCAAAAGGAATGGGAGCTCTATTTGGGACATTTACCGGGATGGATCCAATGCCATTAATTTTCTTCTTCTCGGCGGTATTCATCGCTTATACAATGATCGGCGGAATGTATTCGGTTGTATGGACTGATTTAATACAAGGTGCAGGACTAACAATTCTTGCTATATGGTTTTACTACGTTGTGTTTGGAAAAATTGATTTTAGTTATGGAAAACTTACGCAAATGCTATCAGATGTTGGTGCAGCAGAACTAACAACGTTAAATATTTCATTCTTTGAAGTTCTTACATTGTTTGTCACAGGATGTTTTGGTATTTTGGCAGCACAAGTATACTGGCAACGTAGTTTTGCTGCTAAAAATCCAAAAGCTGCGAGTCGTGCAATGCTTTATAGTGGATTCTTTGCAATTGGATTTACGGCATTAGCTTCTATTTCGGGGATGGTTATAAAGGCTTTAAATCCGGATGTGGAATCTGCAAATGCTATTTCATGGTTAATTATGAGTGAAATGTCTCAATTTGCAGCTGTGTTGTTCTTTATTCTAATTTTCTTAGCTGCGATTTCAAGTGCGTCTTCTCAATTACATTCAGCAGCGGTTGTAATTGTAAATGACTTAGTGATGCCATTTAAACCAGGAATGAAGGATAAAGCATTAGTTTCTTTATCGAAATGGCTAGTAGTCGTAGTTGGTGTATTTTCAATTTTGGCAGCATTATATTCTCAATCGATTATTAGCTTATTCGCCTTTGCCTACACGATGACAGGTGGTGGGGTTGTACCGGTATTAATCGTTGGTTTACTTTGGAAAACTAGAAAAGGCGAACAATTTGAAATGGGTTATCAAAACAGTAGAGTTTCCGTTTGGGGTGGAAGAATCGGCTTAGTATCTGGAGCTGTAGTATCAGTTGTATTCGGAATTTTATGGGGAGTATTAGTTTCAGCACTTTTAACAATTATCGTTTCTTTAATATTACCGAACAAAAAAGATCCGAATGAAATTAACGCTAACGAAGTGGCAAAAGCTTAATAACATAATAGTTTATGTGAGTAATTAGGAGGCCGGCAAGTTGAAACAAAAAGTGATAGTCATCGGTGGAGGAATTATAGGAACTTCAATCGCCTATTACCTTTCAAAAAATGAAGTAGATGTTACATTGTTTGAGTCAAAAGATATTGCTGCAGGTTCCTCTGGTTCTTGTGATCGAGCTATTATGATCCAGTCTAAAAAACCAGGACCAACTTTAGATTTAGCTTTAAAAAGCGCAGAAATGTACAAGACCCTTGAATTAGAATTGGAAGAAGATCTGGAGTACCGAAAAGGTGGAGGAATGATTTTAATTGAAAATGAATTTGAACTAGAAGTCATTCAAGAAATGGTAGAAAGGCAAAATCAGGCTGGATTAGATGTCTCCATTATTAGTGGGGAAGATGCGAGAGAAAAAGTTCCTTTACTTTCCAAAAGTATCATTGCTTCAACTTGGTGGTCAGAAGATGCGGAAATAAATCCTATGGGGACAGCCTTTGCTTTTGCAAGGGCTGCCCAAAAAAGAAATGCAAAGATGGAATTAAATTATATCGTTCAAGGATTTCTAATTGAAAATGGTCGTGTTGTCGGAGTAAAAGCGAATAATGAGAACTTCTATGCAGATGGCGTTGTAGTTTGTACAGGTGTTTGGACAAAAAGCCTACTTCAATCCATTAACATTGATGTACCAATTGTTCCGAGGAAAGGTGAGATTCTAGTAACAGAACGATTACCGAAAGTAATAGATTGCAATATTTTAAGCGGTTCTTATATTGCATCAAAGCTACAAAAAGGTAATGATAACCCTTATGGGATTGGGTTGGCAATTGGACAGACGAAGAGTGGAACTCTGTTAATCGGTGGATCTCGTGAATTCGTCGGTTTTGACAGTTCAACAAATAGTACAGTAATTAGAGAAATTGCAAAAAGGGCCGTACAAGCTTTTCCTTTTTTAAAAAATGTCAATTTAATTAGGACGTTTTCTGGTCTAAGGCCATTTACTCCAGACAATTTACCTATTTTAGGTGAGATTCCTAGTGTGGAAGGTTTATTTATAGCTGCAGGGCATGAGGGAGATGGAATAGCTTTAGCACCAATAACAGGAAAATTAATGGCAGAGATCATCTGTGGACAAAATACAGATTTTGATATGGAACCTTTTAGTATTCAACGATTTGCGAATATGAAAATTTAAAGTAGTTTGTATTATTTCTTTAGGAGAATCGTAATGAAAAGGAAAGAAATACCATATAAAGACCTGAAATCAGATAAAGTCAGTTTCATCTTTAATGATATAACTGTTACAGGTGTTAGGGGACAACCTATAGCGGTTGCTTTAATGTCTAATGGTATTTATACAATTAGACATTGTGAAGTTACTGGTGAGCCAAGAGGAATCTATTGTGGAATCGGACATTGCTACGAATGTAGGGCTACTGTCAATGGGATTCCAAGCAAACGAACATGTTTAACTTTAATAGAAGAAGGTATGATCGTCTCGAGTGATACAGACATTAGCTATGGAGCTGAATAAAGATGGATGTGGATGTATTAATAGTAGGAGCAGGTCCAGCAGGTATAGTATCTTCAATTGAACTTGCAAAACGAGGTCTTAAGGTAGTCGTCATAGATGAATACTACAAACCTGGAGGCCGCCTGTTAGGTCAACTATATGAAGATCCAAATCTTCCAAAGGAAAATAATCTTTGGGATGGTAAAGTAATCGCATCAAAATTAACGGAGGAAGCAGTTGCGCTAGGTGTCACTATTCTATGTGAAACAACTGCCTGGAAGATTGAAGAACAATTTATAGTTTATATAACGGATACTACTGTAAAAGAAATTCATACTAAAGCAATTATATTAGCTACCGGAGCTATAGAAAAAGCTTTACCAGTTAAAGGGTGGACTAAAGTAGGGGCAATAAGTGTCGGAGCAGCCCAGACATTTACGAATCTTCATAATGTGAAAGTAGGAAGTAATGTAGTTTTTGTTGGAATTGACCCACTTTCAATTTCTGTTGCATTAGAAATGAAACATGCAGGTATTAATGTGCTAGGAATGTTTTTACCGGCTCCTTCAATGCTAGTTAGTGAGAAGAGTAACCCAAAAATAACGTTAGAAACCCTAGCTTTAGCATCTAATTTAGCACCAAATAAACTATTTCGGATTTTCGGGAAATTTGTAAAAGGAAAAATATCAAATTTAGTACTGAGTATGTTGAAGTTTAATTTAATAAAAATTAATGGAATTCCTATTTATTTAAGAAAGGCAGTTACGGAAATAAATGGGAAACGGAAAGTTGAAAGTGTAACGATAAAGAAACTCTCAGTAAAAGGTCAAATAAACCGAGATCAAGAAAAGACCCTTTATGTTAATACTGTTTGCTTGTCAGGAGGTTTATTACCTTTAGTTGATAGTTCACAGTTAGTTAACTGCGAGATGGTAGACATTCCGAAATTGGGCGGTATTGTCCCTTTACATAACCAATTTTTAAAAACGACGATTGATGGTGTGTATGTAGCCGGTAATATAACTGGTATAGAGGGTGCAAAAGTAGCGATGGCCCAAGGTAAACTTGCTGCTTTAAGTTTGTTATATGATCTTCAATTAGTGGAGCAAGATGAGGTTATAGAGGCCTTTGAATCTGTTGAAGTAGCTAGAATTGAATCACCATTACAATTCTATCCTGAAATTAAAATAGGAAGACAAATTATGAAAGACAAATGGGAAGAGTTTCAGGGAGTAAGGGGCGTTGTTAATTGAGCGATATAATCATTTGTCGTTGTGAAGGGGTTCGTTTACACGAAATTCTAGCTTCAATTGAAGATGGTGCAAATTCAGTTCAAGGAATAAAAAAACGTTGCAGAGTTGGAATGGGTTATTGCCAAGGTAGAACATGTCAACCTGTAATTAGAGAAGTGCTAATTAATAAATTAGGTTCAAACCCAATAGACCGAACTTCAAAAATTCAATCCCCTATTCGACCGGTACTATTGAGGGATTTATAAAAAAGAGAAGGCTCTACCGACAAAATCGAGTAGAGCCTAAATTGTATTGAATTGTCAGAATTGTTTGTGTACCTGGTACAACCTTAAGACAATCTATTTCGATAATCTTCATAACTGAAGCTGCGAACGACTTTAACGCCCTCTTCTTCGTTATATAAGCAAATGCTTGGTAAGTTGACACCATTAAACATATGGTTTTTCACCATTGTGTAATGGGCCATATCAGTGAAGACAACTTTGTCTCCTGCCTTTAATGGTTGATCGAAAGAGTAATCCCCGATCACATCTCCAGCCAGACAAGTCATTCCACCTAAACGATATGTATGTGCTTTATCGTTTGGTGTACTTGCACCGATAATTTGTGGGCGATATGGCATTTCTAGAACGTCTGGCATATGACATGTTGCAGAACTATCTAAAATCGCGATATCCATACCATTTTTCACAACATCTAGAACTGTTGTTACTAGGTAACCAGTATTTAAAGCAATCGCTTCACCTGGCTCTAAAATGACATGTACATCATATTTCTCTTTAATATAGTTAATTAAGTTAACTAACTTATCCACATCATAATCTGGGCGAGTAATATGGTGGCCACCACCAAAGTTTACCCACTTCATTTGATGTAGGTAAGGACCGTACTTTTCCTCAAAGTGAGGAAGGATACGTTCTAAAACATCAGAGTTTTGCTCACACATCGCATGGAAATGAATTCCTTCAACACCGTCTAATTCGTCGGGACGGAATTGGTCAAATGGAATACCTAAGCGAGAGTTTAGCGCACAAGGATCATATAATTCTGTTTCAACTTCAGAGTATCCCGGGTTTACACGTAATCCAATAGAAACGTGTTTATCTAAACTTTGGACTTTTTCTTTGTATTTATTTAATTGATCAAATGAGTTAAATACAATATGATCTACGTATTTTAAATACTCATCAATTTCATGCTCTGCATATGCAGGTGCGTATGCATGCACTTCTTTTCCAAACTCTTCGTACCCTAAGCGTGCCTCGAATAATGAGCTAGATGTGATCCCTTTTAGATATTGATTTACCATTGGGAAAGTTGAAAACATCGAAAATCCCTTTAATGCTAATAAAATATCGCAACCAGTTCGATCTTGAACAGATTTTAAAATTTCTAAATTACGTTTAAGCAAGCGCTCGTCTACAATATAGCTAGGTGAAGGCACTTGTGTCCAATCGATTTGTTTCATTTATTTAGCCTCTTCTTTTTCAAGATCAAGGTCGATTAGTTCAGGATTGAAGCTTTCTTGCCATGGTAGACCCCATTTGTTTAATGCTTCCATGAATGGATCTGGATCGAACTCTTCTACATTATATACACCAGGTTTTTGCCAAGTACCGTTCATTACAAGCATTGCACCAATCATAGCTGGTACACCTGTTGTGTAAGAAATTGCTTGTGAACCAACTTCGCGATAACATTCTTCATGGTCACAAACGTTATATACATAGTACGTTTTTTCTTCGCCGTCTTTAATACCGCGTGCAATAACACCGATATTTGTTTTCCCTTTTGTACGTGGCCCAAGAGAAGCTGGATCTGGTAATACTGCTTTTAAGAATTGTAATGGTTGAATCATTTTACCTTCGAATTCGATAGGCTCAATGGATGTCATACCAACATTTTCTAAAACATTTAAGTGAGTGATATATTTTTGGGAGAACGTCATCCAGAAGCGGATTTGTTTAATTCCCGTAATGTTTTTTGCTAAAGATTCTAATTCTTCGTGGTATAGAAGGTACATATCTTTAGGTCCAATTTCAGGGAAGTTATATACCTCTTTGTATTCTAAAGGTTCAGTTTCAACCCATTCTCCTTCTTTCCAGTAACGGCCATTCGCTGTAATTTCACGAATATTAATTTCTGGGTTGAAGTTTGTAGCGAAAGGATACCCGTGGTCACCCGCATTCGCATCTAAAATATCGATATAGTGGATTTCATCGAAATAGTGTTTTAGTGCGTATGCACTGAATACACCTGTTACACCTGGGTCAAATCCGCTACCTAATAGTGCAGTAAGACCAGCTTTTTCGAATTTTTCTTTATATGCCCATTGCCATTTATATTCAAACTTAGCTGTTTCAGGTGGCTCGTAGTTTGCAGTATCTACGTAGTGAACACCTGTTGCTAAACATGCATCCATAATTGTTAAGTCTTGATATGGTAAAGCTACGTTAATTACCACATCTGGTTTAAATCCATTGATTAATTCAATTAGTTCGTCCACATTATCCGCATCTACTTGAGCTGTATGGATAATTGTTTTACCGCCGTCTAATTTTTCTTTTAAAGCGTCACATTTTGACTTCGTTCGACTAGCGATCATAATCTCCTCGAACACTTCTGAATTTTGTACACATTTGTGCACGACTACACTAGCTACACCGCCAGCACCAATAATCAATGCTTTACCCAATTCCTTATTACCTCCTTAATGAGATCGTCTATATTATGTGCTACAAATATTCGCACAATAAAACAGATTATACAGAATTTACTTTTTCGTATCAATGACTTTTTTTCAAAATATTACATGAAATGTAGAACATTTTCTACTAGTTGTTCACTTTCTATTATCCCTACGAAATTATAGGTTAAACCAAATGAATGAAATTATGTTTCATTTATTGATTCGAGATGGAAATATGTCCGATAAATCCAAAATAGTGTCCGATATTCCAAACAAAGTGTCCAATAAACTCTGAAAACTGTCCGATAACCATAAAAATACAAGAAACAAGAATTTTGTTCTAGTCAATATAGAACACATTTGTTATAATGAATATAGAACAGATACAAAGAAACAAACAGATTGGAGAGTCTAAATATGATGATTCAGATTGAGCCTGATACAGATATACCAATTTATACACAACTAACGAATCAAATTATTGAGGGAATTGCTCGTGGCCATATTAAGCCGGGGGATTCATTACCTTCTGTTAGATCTTTTGCTGCAGACCTTGGTGTTAATATGCACACTGTGAATAAAAGTTATCATGAGCTTGAGAAAAAGGGAATTATTCAAATTGTTCCTAAATCAGGTGCAGTCATTATTAAACACGAAGGAATCGATGATGTAACATATCAAAAACTGAAGGAAGATGTAAAGCCGCATATTGCAGAGGCAATGGTGTTTGGTATGACAGAAGAGGATATTCAACAATTAGTGAAATCAATTATAGTTGAACTTAAAGAAAAAAATTAAAAAAACAACAAAGAAGGAGGACGTTCAATGTCAGTTTCATTAGTAATAAGTGCGGTTATAATTTTATTTCTTGTAATTGTGCAAACGGTAGTTCCTTATTTAGTGAAGAGAACTGTAGTATTTGGTGTGACGATTCCAGAGCAATATCTTCGAGACACCAAACTTACACAATATAAAAAACAGTATTCAATATTCACAATAGTTGTAGGGCTGATCGCCTTAGCAGCATATATTGGATGGGCAGCTAATAATCAACTAACTGAAGAACAGATTATTATTGTTGGTACATTTATTGAATTTGGAATCATTATTATTAGCTTGTCTTTATATTTTTATTTTCACGGGAAAATTAAACAACTTAAACAGGTAAATAAATGGACGGAAAATTTAAAGCAGGTGAAGGTAACGGATTTATCTATCCGCTCTCAAGATGAAATGCTACCGTGGTTTGTGTTTTTACTTCCGATGATCATCACAATTGGTTTAATGATATATACGATAATGAATTACCATTTATTGCCTGATCTAATCCCTACACATTGGGGTCCAACTGGTGAACCTGATGCCTTTACGGCTAAAACACCATTTACAGCAGTGCAAATGCCCGGAATGCTACTGTTAATGCAAATAATGTTTATATTCGTTCATATAGGGACAAAAAAGTCTGGCATAAAATTAAGTGCAACGAATGCATTGGCTTCGAAAAGACGACAACTTGGTATGCGAAAATATTCAAGCTGGTTATTGTTCTTTGTCAGTTTCGCAGTAACAATCATGTTTTCTTATTTCCAACTATCAACGATTCATCCGAACTTGTTTGAAGGAACATCATTACAACTTATTATTCCATTTGGATTTTTAGCATTAGTCTTAATCGCTACGATTATCTTTTCCATTAAGGTCGGGCGATCAGATAAAGAAATTGAACCTATTATAGAGGGGGACATTACAGATATTGATGAAGATCGCTATTGGAAGGGTGGTCTATGGTATTTCAATAAGAACGATCCATCTATTTTTGTAGAAAAGCGTTTTGGTATAGGATACACTTTAAACTTTGCAAATCCGCTAGGCTATTTAATCGTTTTAGTTCCGCTTGTAATTATCTTATTGGTTTCGTTTTTCTTAAACTGATATAGGGGAGATTGCCTTGAAATTGAAACTAGACTTCAAGATTGCTTTATTGTTAGCTGTAATTTGTTTTATCGGGGGATTGTTAATAATCCCCTACTCATTTAATGCATTACAGAGTCTTTTACCTGCAGAATTTGAAAAAGCAATCGCTTCAATTACAATGCCTTTTCCGATTCTAATGTTAGTTAGTGCTCTTCAGGTGGGAATCGTAACTTTAATTCTTGCTTTTATAGGGTTAAAAGTAGCTCGTAAAGCTGGATTTTCTATTGCTATATTAGATGCTCTCTTTAATAAAGAAAAGATTCTTATCGATAAAGCGGGAATGCTATTAGCCATTGTGTTTGGTGCTATTACAGCGTTTACCCTTTCAGGTGGGGATTATTTCTACTTTCAATACAAAATTGAGGCAATTGCTCAAACTGAACAAAAATTTTCCCTCATTGGTTTAGCAGCAGGTGCTTTATACGGTGGGGTATTTGAGGAAGTATTGTTAAGATTGTTGTTTATGAGTATAGTTATTTGGATCTTCTTAATAATCACAAGAAAAACTTTTGGTACGTTAAATCCTGCATTTTTCTGGTTTGCTATCATTCTAGCAGCAGTGCTATTTGCAGTGGGTCATTTACCAGCAACAGAAGTTTACTTTGGAGAATTGAACAGTACCTTAATTGTTCGAAGTTTATTATTAAATGGTATTGGTGGAATCTTTTTTGGTTACCTTTATTGGAAAAAAGGTTTGGAATATGCAATAGTAGCCCATATGTTTTCGCATATTTGGTTACAAATCGTCTTCATCCCTATCTTCTATTAAATTTTTAAAAAACATCCTACTTACTAGATTAATAGCAGGTAGGATGTTTTATTTTTATGAAATTGTAGAAACATCTCCGATTTGAGTTGCGTTCTCTTTTTGTTGTTGTTTCTTTAATTTTCTTACATCAAAGCGAATCCACAATGAAATACATAATGAAATACCGATTAATAATGAGAATAAATAGAATACAGGCACGTAACTATTTGTTGCATTACGGATTGTTGTAACGATAATTGGACCGAAAATTCCACCTAAAGACCAAGTCGTTAATAAGTAACCGTGAATAACGCCAAGTTGTTTTGTACCAAATAAATCACTTGCAAATGCAGGAAGATTTGAGAATCCTCCGCCATAACAGCTAACTACAAGGAAAATGAATAATTGGAATAGAATGACGTTCGTTGTAAATGGAAGTGTAACGAAAGTAATTAACTGAATGACAAAGAAAATTACGAATACGTTATGTCTTCCGATATAATCTGAAGCGGCAGCCCAAAGTAATCGGCCCCCTCCATTGAATAAGCCCATTAAACCAACCATTGTTGCAGCTCCTGCCACAGATAACCCTACAATTTCTTGAGCCATTGGAGACGCTACAGAAATCATCATAATACCTGCTGTTACATTCACCAAGTGCATAGACCAAAGCATCCAGAAATGTTTAGTTTTCACAGCTTCTCTTGCAGAAAGTTGTCCAAGTGGTTGAATCCCCTTAGATGAACTTGCGTACTTATCTACTGAAGTGTTCACAGCTGGCGGTGCGATATAAAGAGCACCAATTATCATTAAAACAAAGTAACTAATACCTAAAATGAAGTAAGTATTTGAAATACTAACAGTTTCCATTAAATATGTAGCAACAGGTGCTGTAAGTAGTGCGCCTGATCCAAAACCAAGTACTGCCATCCCAGTTGCTAACCCTCTGCGATCTGGGAACCATTTTACTAAAGTTGAAACTGGAGCGATGTAACCAATACCCATACCTAAACCACTTAACACCCCATATGTTAACCAATAAAGGACTATAGAGTCTGATAGAATTGCGATCCCTGAACCTGCTTGTCCAGCTCCAAAAAGTACAGCTGCGACCATTGCTGATTTACGTGGCCCTAATTTCTCTACCAAACTACCGAATAGTGCTGCAGCAAATCCTGCTAACCCCATCATTATCGTAAATGCGATCGTTACTTCTGTAGTTCCCCATCCCATTTGCTCCGTAATTGGATTTTTATAAACGCTATATGCGTATGCACCACCAATAGATAAATGAATAGCAATAGCTGAAAGTGCAATTAACCATCTATTTTTATTCATAGTTTCTCTTTCAACCCCTTATTTTCTAACATTGGAATTTTTCGCGAATAATTCTTGTATAAAAACATAACATTTTTCAAAATAACATTGCAACAAGAATTTTCGCAAAAATACTTTCCTTAAATAGAAATTTTATAGATTGAAAGAGAAAATATCTGTTTTACTGTTTTATAACAGTATGTGAATAGGGTGGTCGAAACCTTATGTATAGCGGTGTTTCATTGTACTATTTGAAGAATGGTACAGGGGCGGATAGGTCTAAAGTAGAAAAAATAAGTTTTAGGTAAAAAATAATGATTTTTTCTAGAGTATTTACTAGTAATATAATTTTAAGTGTTGGATATAAATGTAAAACACTATACTATAATCACGTTTTATAGATGTATAAAAATACAAAAGGTGGAAATGAAATTGTATAATTTATCTCCACCTGTTAGATATTTATTTATTTTTTAAATGCATCTTAGCAACAATTTCTACCCTTGCAGTTTGAGGGAACATATCTACTGGTTGAATGTATTCAACAGTATATAGTTTTGTTAATTCAGCCAAATCCTTCGCAAAAGTGGAAGGGTTGCAAGACGTATATACGAAACGTTTAGGTTTTATTTTTAACACAGTTTTAATAAAGCTAGGAGCAAGACCTGTGCGCGGAGGGTCAACTGTGATCACATCTGGAACAAAACCTTCGCGACGCCATTTTTCAAGCCATTCTTCTGCAGTACCTGTATAGTATTTAGCGTGTTTAAATCCATGATTACGAGCATTCTTCTTCGCATCGATAATACTTTCAGGAACAACGTCCATGCCTCGAACTTCTTTTGCATCTTTAGCTAGCCATAATCCAATTGTTCCCACACCACAATATGCATCAACGACTGTTTCTTTTCCTGTCAGTTCAGCAGCTTTTTTGATTTCATCATATAAATGGACAGTTTGCTCTGGGTTAAGCTGGAAAAATGCTCTTGATGAAAGATCGAATGCAAGCTCACCTAGTTTTTCATGTATTGTTTCTTTCCCGTATAAGGTAATTGTTTCATCACCAAAAATAAGCGATGTCTTTTCTCGATTCACATTTTGTGTGATTGACACGATGCTAGGGTCAATTTTTAACATTCTTTCAATGAGTTCCTCTTTATGTGGTAGTTCTTTTCTAGTTGTCACAAGACAAACTTGAGTTTCACCTGTTGAAATACCTGTTCGTACAACAATTGTACGAACTAAACCATTTAAAGATTTTCCGTCATATATGGAGATATTTAATTTTTGTAGAATTTTACGTGTGCCAACTGTAATTTTTGATGTAAGCGGATGTTGAACTGCACAATCGTTAATGTTTAGTAATTTATTTGTCCCTTCTACATATAGACCGGCATATACTCGTTTTCCTTCTTTGCGAACTTGGAAAGAGCTTTTATTTCGGTAGTGCCAAGGATCGTCCATACCAATTGTTGGTCGAACATCTAGTGAATCTGCAATTGGCTTCACATATTTTTCCAGAGATTGAACGACCATGTCACGCTTTTCTTTTAATTGACCTTCATATGTTAAGTGCTGAAGTTGACATCCTCCACATTCTGCATATACCGGACAACTTGGTTCTTGTCGATATGGTGATGTCGTTCGTATGTTTAAGACTTCTGCTTCTGCAAAGCTTCGTTGTACGTTCGTAACTTTTACAGTTACTACTTCACCTGGTAAAGCTCCTTTCACAAACACAACATTGCGTTTGAAAAAGCCTACACCTTCACCATTTATTCCTAATCGTTTTATCGTTAAAGGAAATTTTTGACCAATTTCCATTATTACTTTGTTACTCAAGCTTTTTCACGTCCTTCATTTGAACTTCTTCTACTTTATATCGGAAATATAGACTAAAGCAAGTGAAGAAAATTCTCCAAATATTATTAAAAGTATAATATTACTCAAGTATTTATACTCGCATTTACTTCGATTTCGTGATATTGTAATAGCAATCGAATATTATTGTCCTTCGGGGTCGGGTGAAATTCCCAATCGACGGTGATGAAGCAATTCTAAGCCCGTGAGCTCTATTCGAGCAGGATTTGGTGCGAATCCAAAGCCGACAGTTAAAGTCTGGATGGGAGAAGGATGTAAATGTAAAAAGCTATTAATCATTTATTAATGGTTTAATTTCTTATTGCATTTTAGCATGTAACGGACACTCCCACTTAATTTTTTTAAGTGGGCTTTTGTTTGTTTTAAAACTCTTTTTGAATGTATTTCAAAAAGGCTTTTTAGTCATGCAAGTATTTAATAAACTCCCAAAACCTCTTAGGCAAACAATGCTTAAGTGGTTTTTATTTTGCTTTTTTGTAAATACAAAGAAAAGCAAGGGAGACAATGGTATTTCGGTCAATCGTTAAACACCAATTTACAAAATTAAGTAGAGGTGAAGTTATGTTTACGGGAATTATAGAAGAGATAGGAAAAGTAACTGCAATTAAAAAAGATTCAACAAGCATGGAACTTACACTACATTGTCCCAAAATATTAACAGATGCCCACCTAGGAGATAGTATTTCGGTTAATGGTGTTTGCCTAACGATAACCAATTTACAAAATGAGCAAATGACTGTGGATGTTATGCCAGAGACTGTAAAAGCTACGAATATACATCAACTTAAAATTGGTGATCCAGTTAATTTAGAACGAGCGATGGCAGCCAATGGTCGATTTGGAGGACATTTTGTTTCAGGACATGTTGATGGATCAGGAATAATCCGTGGTATTAAACCTGTATCTAATGCGGTTTATATTGAAATTGGCATATCAAAGGAACTTGCTGAAAATTGCATTCCAAGAGGGTCAATTACAATAGACGGTACAAGTTTGACGATTTTTAATGTGACGGAGCAAAGTGTAACAATCTCACTGATTCCACATACTTTCTCTGAGACGATATTAGGAATGAAAAAAGTCGGAGATCAAGTAAATATTGAAACAGATTTACTTGGTAAATATATACAACATCATATAAAAAATAAAGAAAATCAATCAAATATTACGCTCGATTTTCTAAGACAGCATGGATTCTAAAAGGTGGTGGCTTGTGTGTTAGATAATATTAAAGATGCTATAGAAGACTTAAAACAAGGAAAGTTAATAATAGTTGTAGATGATGAAAATCGTGAAAATGAAGGCGATCTAGTCGCTTTAGCTGAATTTGCAACACCGGAAAATATTAATTTCATGGCAACTTATGGACGAGGATTAATTTGTACACCGATAACAGAAGAGTTAGCAAATCAACTTCACTTTAATTCAATGGTAGAAAATAATACAGATAATCACCAAACAGCATTTACAGTGAGTATTGATCATATCGAAACGACAACAGGAATTAGTGCGTATGAGCGTTCATTTACGATTCAACAATTAATGAATCTAAGTGCAAAACCTGAACATTTTCGTAGACCAGGTCATGTATTTCCGCTTGTAGCAAAACCGAATGGAGTAATCGAAAGACCAGGACATACAGAAGCAGCTGTAGATTTAGCAACACTTTGTGGAAGTTTCCCAGCAGGTGTTATTTGTGAAATTATGGCGGATGATGGCACGATGTTACGTCTAGATGGTTTATTGGAATACGCTAAAAAACACGATTTAAAAATAATTTCGATTGCTGATTTAGTTCAGTATCGTTTACGAAATGAAAACTTAGTATAAAAGGAGACATAAAAAAATGGGTAGAACATTTGAAGCACAATTAATAGGTACAGATTTAAAAGTTGGAATTGTAGTAGGTCGATTTAATGAGTTTATAACATCAAAATTAGTATCTGGTGCATTAGATGGTTTAAAAAGACATGGAGTAAATGAAGAAAATATAGACGTTGCGTGGGTTCCAGGTGCATTTGAACTACCATTTATCGCAAAACAGATGGTGGAGACAGGAAATTACGATGCAGTAATTGCGTTAGGTACAGTTATTCGTGGAGCTACTAGTCATTACGATTATGTAAATAACGAAGCAGCTAAAGGAATTGCTAAAGTATCATTGGACGCAAATGTACCTGTAATTTTTGGTTTAGTGACAACTGAAAACATCGAGCAAGCGATTGAACGTGCAGGAACAAAAGCAGGAAATAAGGGATATGATTCAGCTGTATCCGCTATTGAAATGGCAAACTTAAAGAAAATGTTTAAGTAAGTAAAAAAGGGATCTTATCGTAAGGTCCCTTTTTCTATGCTGTATTTAATTCTTTTTAGTTTCCAATGCATGATCTAGTACAAGATTATCTAGAGAATCAAATGTATACCCTTGTTTCTTCGCTTCTTGAATAAACTTCGGTAAACCTTCTGCATTGTGCTTTGCTACGGTATGCAATAAAATGACAGCACCCGGATGCAATTGTTTCATAAGTTCGTTATATGCGTAATCTCCGCTTTTCGTTGAATTTCGATCCCAATCTACAAAAGCGATGGACCAGAAAATGTGACGGTACCCGTGTTTATTACCAACTTCAAGAACTTTTTCGCTAAAGATTCCCTCTGGCGGTCGGGCATAGTGAGTGCGTTCAACGCCAGTATATTCTTTTAGGACATTATCAAAGTCTTCCCATTCTTTTACCATTTCTTCTTCTGAAAGTCTCGCCATATTCGGGTGGCCATAAGAATGATTCCCAATTATGTGTCCATCATCGACCATTCTTTTCACGAGATCAGTTGCGCTTTTTACATAATGTCCAGTTAAGAAAAATGTTGCAGGTACATTTTCTTGTTTCAATGTATCAAGAATACTTTCGGTATAACCATTTTCAAAACCGTTATCGAATGTTAAGTAAATGACTTTTTTGTCTGGTTTTCCTTTGTACAGTGAGTCATGCTTTTTTAGAACAGACTCTAGTTCACCACCAACATTTACAGGTTCGCCATTCGTCGATTTTTTAAATCCCCAACTGTATTCTTTTGCGTTTGCGACGGATGGATTTGATACAAATGCAATTATAACTGTAATGATTATAAGTAAAGTATTTATTATATGTTTTTTCCGCATAGTAAATGGACCTCCTTTTGTCAAAATTAGATTGTGCTAAAAATGAATCATTATGCGGTGCTACATTGGTAGGAAAAAATACCAAGGAATACTTCAAATGAAACATCAGAAAAAACAATGTATACTAGGCTTTAAAGGAGTGTTTCTATGCAAGTTATTTCAAAGATTACTCGGCAGAAAAAAAATGACCAGCGATATAATATATATTTAAATGAACAATATGCCTTTGCAGTCGATGAATCTACTCTTATAAAGTTTGGTTTAACAAAAGGAAAAATACTCGAGCCATTTGATATCGATGAAATTACATATGAAGATGAAATTGCCAAAGCGTTCAATAGAGGTTTGAATTTTTTAAGTTATCAAATGCGTAGTGAATATGAAGTAAAAAAGAAGTTGTTGGATGCAGGCTTTGGAGAAGCAGTAGTGCTAGAAGCGATTCGAAAACTTGAGAAACTTGGATTTTTGAATGACGAAACATATTCAAAAGCACTTCTTGAAACGAAAAAGAAAACAGCAAAAAAGGGTCCTAAAGCGATTAAGCAAGATTTAATTAAAAAGGGAATCGATAAAGAAACCCAAGAAAAAGTGCTAAACACCTTTACATATGATGAACAACTAAAAATTGCATTGTCTCTAGCAGAGAAAACAGCTAAAGCAAATGCAAAAAAAACTCCGATGCAAGTAAAACAAAAAATCCAAGAGTTTTTGTCTCGAAAAGGATACTCTTTTGATATTATCAATGAGATACTTGACCAAATTGACCTAGAGCGAGAAGATGATGATTGGCAACATATCGTTAGTCTTCAAGGGGAAAAAATATGGAAGAAATATAGTGCGAAATTTACAGATAATGAACTTCGGATGAAAGTTAAACAAGCCTTATATCAAAAAGGTTTTCCTATAGAGGTAATTGATCAGTTTATAGAGGAAAAGGAGAGCGAATAGTATGGAAAAAAGTTATGCGTCAATGACGGAACAAGAACTCCGTGAAGAAATTGCAAATTTAAAAGAAAAAGCTCGTAAAGCGGAACAATTAGGAATTGTAAATGAATTTGCTGTGTATGAAAGAAAAGCAGTAATGGCTGCTGCATATTTAATTGACCCGGACACAATTGAAAAAGGTGAAATCTATCGTCTAGATGGATCACCTGGTGAGTATTTCAAAGTAGAGTATTTAAAAGGTCGTTTTGCTTGGGGCTATCGTCTTGGTGGAGAACAGTTCGAAGAAGCTTTACCTATTTCGTTATTATTACCAGTGAAAGCAGGAAAATAGAATGGATGCAAATGTAATTATTGAACAGTTAACTCAGGATCTTTTGTCAAAGAACACTCATTTATCTGTTGGGAAGGCTAGAACGTGGATAGAATTACTTTGGAGTGATTTCGAAACGACTTATGCAAAAGCTGGTTATGAATATCGAGGAGCAGAATATACTGAGCGAATTATTCGTCAATGGATAGAAAGTTATGGAGATAAAATTCATGAATTCGCTGGACGAAATCCAAAGTATGCACATTTATTGGATGAAAGTGATGAGTCATTGAATTAATGAGGGCTTAACTTTTGACCAATTTTTGGCGGATACTAATAATCATTGAAAAAACACAAGAATGCTCAGCTACAAGAACATTCTTGTGTTTTACTTATTGTTAAAATCAACTAGAACCAATCTGTAATTTTCTTTGTAATTTATCTTCACTAAAAATCCAGCCTGTATATGAATTAACAATATTCAACTCATCATCTAAATGGGCAACGGCAACAAAAGGGTAACGATCGTTACTTCGGTATCGTAAGTCAATTAAACGGACTTCCGTTAATCCACTCGGAAGTTCGGAAATCTCCCAATTGTACAATGGGGAGAATGAGACAAATGCTGCTAAATTTGTATCACTTAAAGCTTTTTCCACTAAAGGAGTTTTAGGAATGGGACGAATTTCAATCTTGTCGTGAATATTTACAGTTCGACCATATGCTCGTCCAACATAATAGTGGGTTTTTGACTTTGCAGCAACCCGCCAATAAAAGAACCGCAATGTTGGAGCGACAATGACATAGTCTTCATCTTGTATGGTATTGCTAACTGCATTTTTTACAGCAGATTGAATAGCAAATCTTAAAAGATAATAAATAAAAATGATAAAATACATAATGCCGAAAGTAACTACTGGATTTGCTCCAAAAGCCCAAAGCAAAATACCGATACAATGGAGTCCGAAAATAATGGGGTCAAACGTATTTATGACACCCAATGCAACCCACTTTTTTGAAAAAGGTCGTAGTGCTTGTGTTCCATAGGCATTAAATATATCAACAAAAACATGGAGAAAGACCGCTAAAAAAGTCCAAAGCCATAAGTGAAAAATATTCGCATTTTCTACAATAAGTGACAATAAACCTGTAATTGCAAGTGGCCATAAGATGACAGCTGGAATTGAATGCGTAATTCCACGATGATGTCTTATATAAACCGCATTATTTCTTAATTTTAAAACAGTATCGACATCAGGAGCTTGAGAACCTAAGATTGTACCTGCCATTACGGCACCAAATGTCATGGAATTTTGAGCCACAACAGGATCTACAAGTGCAAGGCCACCTAAAGCAACACCCATTACAAGATGTGTACCAGAATCCATATTTATCAACTCCTTATGTCGGAGATTTACTATAAGACTATTATATTGGATAAATACCCACTTATCCTCAATCTTATTATACCCTTTTTACGTAAAATTAAATCTGTTCAAGGAGGATGTCGTGAAATATCCATATAAAAATGAATTTACCTCGAATCTTGTGGAATGGTACCACGGTGAAAAACGTGATCTTCCATGGAGGCGTACAAATGATCCATACAAAATTTGGGTTTCTGAAGTAATGCTGCAGCAAACGCGCGTTGATACAGTAATCCCTTATTATAATAGATTTTTAGAAAAATACCCAACACCACAATCATTAGCTTATGCCCCACAAGAAGAACTATTGAAAATGTGGGAAGGTTTAGGTTATTACTCCAGAGCACGAAATTTACAATCTGGAGTAAGGGAAGTCGTTGAAAAATATGATGGACAAGTTCCAAATAACCGTCATGACCTATCAAAATTAAAAGGAATCGGCCCCTATACAGCTGGAGCCATATTAAGTATTGCATTTAATGAACCTGAACATGCGGTTGATGGTAATGTAATGAGAGTACTAAGTCGAGTGCTACATATTAAAGAAGATATTGCTGTAACTAAGACGAAAAAAATATTTGAAGAAGCAGTAATGGATTTAATTGACCAAGATGATCCAGGTGCGTTTAATCAAGGTTTAATGGATCTAGGAGCGCAAATATGTACACCAACATCGCCAAAATGTCTTCTTTGCCCTGTCAGAGAATATTGTATGGCGTTTCAGGAAGGGCATCCAGAAGAACTGCCTATAAAATCAAAAAAGACAAAATCAAAAACAATCCAGTACAATGTGTTTGTCATTAAAGATGGTAACGGACATTACTTGGTAGAGAAGAGACCTGATGAAGGGTTACTTGCAAGTATGTGGCAGTTTCCAATGCTTGAGAAACTAAAGAATCAATCATCGGAAAAGATTTATGAGGCGTTGGAAAATAATTATAATGTTAAGTTAAAAGGCAATTTAGATAATCCGATTCTTGAATTTAAACATATCTTTTCTCACTTAACGTGGGAGATGGCATATTATCTTGTTGAAGCTGAGCACGAAGGAGACCGTTCAGAAATATGTGGTTTCTATAGCCTTGAAGAGATTGGACAATTACCGATGTCAGTACCAATGTTGAAGGTTTTGAATAGTCTGAAATAATTAATTTGAGAATTTGTCGAATAATCTCTATCCAATCAGCCCACAATAGTTTATGTGGAGGTGAAATAGAGATGGCAAAAAACAATAACAACCGTAACAACAATAACAACAATAATAACAACAACAACAACAATGCTGAGTTCGCAGCAGAGCAAGATTTTGCTCAACAAAACAACAAACAAAAACAACAAAATAACCAACGCAACAACAACCGCAACAACAACAATAACAACAATAACCGATAAGTTTTAACTTCATTAAAGTAAAAACCTCCAACGTCTTAAAGCGGAAATATGAAATGCAATCATAAACCCCTTTCTGTTGGATTCAAATGAAGTTAAAGCCTGCGGTGGGTGCAACAGATATTTACCGAGCGTGCTCGATAAAAATCTGGCTGCTAATACGCCAATGGCATTGATTAAATGGTTACATTTAGGTATAGACAATTGCAAATTGTCTATACCTAATATTTTTTATTGTGAAATTGTCCGTTCTTCCTGCTACAAGTTTTGGTAATCCATTGCTATAATATAATTGGAATATATATTATTTAACTTCGAAAATTTTATAGCAAAGATAAAGGTGGGCTTTTATATGGCAATACCGGTAGAAGGAGAAAAGATACAAATACATAGCTATAAACATAATGGACAGATTCACCGAGTTTGGCAGGAAACGACGGTGTTAAAAGGAACGAAAAATATATTTATTGGTGCGAATGAGAGAACGCTTGTTACCGAATCAGATGGACGAACATGGTTAACAAGGGAACCATCAATCTGTTACTTCCATGCTGAGCATTGGTTTAATATAATTTGCATGTTAAGAGAAGATGGTGTTTACTATTACTGTAATATGAGTTCTCCATATGTGTTTGATAACAATGCAATTAAATATATTGATTACGATCTTGATATTAAGGTGTTTCCAGATATGACTTATACTTTGTTAGATGAAGACGAATACAATCAACATAAAAAAGAAATGGGTTATCCCGAAGTGATCGATAAGATATTGAAGCGCAATGTTCAAAAACTAATTAGTTGGATTAAACAAAGAAGAGGTCCTTTTGCGCAAGATTTTATCGAAGTGTGGACAAATCGTTATCAATTTATGAAAGAAATGCAATCATCCAATGAATAAGTAAATGCGCCTATTGGTCGAATTGCCAATAGGCTTTTCTAAGGTTATGAATAGTTATGGATTCATGGAGGCAAAACATAACTTGCAGCACGATGAAAGGAAGTGAATTCAAAACCTTGGGTAGTATGCGGCGTTATATGAGGTTTGTTAAACCTTACAAATGGGAAATTTTTGTAACATTATTAATTGGAATTTTAAAATTTGCAATACCATTATTTATTCCGTTTCTTACAAAGATCGTCATTGACGATATTATTTTAGAAGAATCTTTATCCTCAGGTGAAAAAATCACACAGTTAGTTTATTGGCTTGGTGGAACGGTCATTTTATTCTTCATCATTCGTCCCCCTATTGAATATTACCGTCAATATTTCGCCCAACATGTAGGAAATAAAGTGTTGTTCGATATTCGTAAAGAACTATTTGGTCATCTTCAAAAGTTAAGTTTAAAGTATTATGCGAATACGCGAGCAGGGGAAGTTATTTCCCGAGTAATAAATGATGTCGAACAAACGAAGAACTTCATTATGATTGGATTAATGAACTTGTGGCTCGATATGGCGACAATTCTAATCGTCATCGGCATTATGCTTTCAATGGACGTTGGTTTAACGCTTGTTGCAATTATTTCATTACCTCTTTTTGCAATCAGTGTTAAGTATTTTTTCGGAAAGCTACGAGACTTAACAAGAAAACGATCTCAAGCTTTAGCTGGAGTTCAAAGTTATTTACATGAACGGGTAAGTGGTATAAGCATTATTAAAAGCTTTGCCCTTGAAAAACATGAACAACAAATTTTTGATAAGGAAAACGGTGAATTTTTAGACCGTTCCCTTGATCATACCGTTTGGAATGCAAAATCCTTTGCTGTGGTCAATACGATTACTGATATTGCGCCACTTTTAGTTATTGGTTGGGCAGGTTATGAAGTAATTAATGGGAATTTAACTGTAGGAACAGTGGCTGCTTTTATGGGATATATTGAACGTTTATACGCACCATTACGAAGATTAATGAACTCTTCTACGACTTTAACGCAGTCCATAGCATCTATGGATCGTATGTTTGAGTTAATGGATGAAAAATATGATGTCACTGACAAAACAGATGCTAGAAATTTGCCTGCTATTAAGGGACAAGTGGACTTTGAAAAAGTGACTTTTAAATATGATGAGGATGGGCAAACCATATTAAATCATATAGATTTTCAAATTAAACCTGGAGAAACAGCTGCTTTTGTTGGAATGAGTGGTGGAGGAAAATCCACGATAGTTAGCTTAATTCCACGATTTTATGATGTGACAAGCGGAGCAGTTAAAATTGATGGGGTGAATGTAGCAGATATTACCCAGCGTTCGTTACGTTCTCAAATTGGGATCGTTTTACAGGACAATATTTTGTTCAGCGACTCAGTAAAGCAAAATATCCTAATGGGTAGACCTGATGCGACAGATGAAGAGGTCATTGAGGCTGCAAAGGCGGCAAATGCACATGATTTCATCATGTCATTACCTGATGGTTATGATACTAAAGTGGGAGAGCGCGGTGTGAAGCTATCTGGCGGACAAAAACAACGTGTGGCAATTGCACGAGTGTTCCTGAAAAATCCACCAATCTTAGTTTTAGACGAGGCGACTTCAGCATTAGATTTAGAAAGTGAAGCTTTAATTCAAGAGTCTTTAGAACAACTAGCTCACAATCGTACAACAATTATGATTGCCCACCGTCTATCTACAATTACTCATGCAGATAAAATTTTTGTAATCGATCATGGTGAGTTAGTGGAACAAGGTACACATGATGAATTAATGGAAAAGCAAGGTATTTATTACGACCTGTTCCAAATACAGAAGTTAGATTAATAAGTAAAATGAAATGCTCAATTCCCGTCAGTGGAATTGGGCATTTTTTAATTACTTGATTTTAGGAAAAAGGGCTAGATTCTAATCAGTTTTTAATATTGGCGAATAACATGCTAGTTTTGGCGAATAAGCATATTAAAATGGCGAATAACTCATCAGAAATGGCGAATAACGCCCCATGAAAATCCCTAGTTCTTAATATTGGCGAATAACATGCTCGAAATGGCGAATAAACATATTAAACTGGCGAATACCTCATCAGATTTGGCGAATAATGTTCCATGAAAAGCTCTAGTTATAATATTGGCGAATACCTTGCTAGAATTGGCGAATAAACATATTAAATTGGCGAATAATTCTTCAGATTTGGCGAATATCATTATAAAATGAAGTTGGATCAGGAAGTTTTCCAAATTATATTGATTTACACCAATAAAAGTTAAAAAGGGTAAAGCTTTGCACTTATATTGCAAGCTTTACCCTAAACTATCATTTCAGTTTAATCCGCGAGTATTATTTTATTCTAGTAGAACTGTTCTTCCAAATCTTCGTTTGATTCCTTACTATGATAGCTTCGATAAGAGACTATTAATGTATCAAGGTGTTCCAAGTTTTCCTCGTAGTCTAAAATCCGTGAGAATGTATAAAATAAATGATAGCTTGAAAAATCCTCTTCACCTTCACGCATACTATCATCAAGGACAATTTGTTCGATTATATTTTTCATAACAGCAGATCGATCTAAATGTTCTTCACTTACTGTCCACTTTGAATGTTCAGGCTTTAGTTTCCCTGTAAACTTTAACAATAATTGCTCATGGTAGGTAAGTAAGAAATCTAATCGTTCTAAAAACATACTACGAAAAGAATCAGGCAAGTTCCCAATTGCATTTTCATGTTTGTAAACCCTTGATAGTAATTCCATACTCTTCTGTGTTGTGATCATCATTTGACGATATACTACAAGCTTTCTTGCATGGACAAATCGTTTACTTTTCGTATAATTACGTTCTTCCTTGAAAAATTCATATATCTTTTCCAAATCAGTATATCGACTATGAATTTTACTAATAGCTGTTTTTGTTGAATTATGTTCCGATGCATTTCTAACAGCCAGACGAGTCCAGCGAATAATATCATCCTGCAATGTGTGAATCGCTTTAAACAATTTCACTTCATATCGTGGTGGTAAGAAAATCATATTAACGATAAATGCAGCGAGTACACCAACCATCACAGTTCCAAAACGAATCAAACTAAATCCTAAAAAGTCGTCTCCTTCATAGACCATAATGGCCACAACTGTAACAAGTGCTAACGATAAAGAGCTATCTAGCTTCATTTTTAGCATAATTCCAATGACAATTATGGCAGCGATCCCAATCGCGACAATGTGATGACCGAATAGTAAACCAAATAATACGGCAATTGCAGCACCGATAATATTCCCTTGTATTTGTTCTAGGATGGATAAATAGGAACGATAAATCGATGGCTGAATCGCAAATATTGCAGCAATCCCTGCAAAAACGGGTGATGGTAAATTTAATAGTTCAGCTAAAAATAGTGAAAATACAATGGCAACTCCCGTTTTTAAAACGCGGGCACCTACTTGCATAAATGAGAGCCCTCTCTTTCTCTTTAGAAAAAATCAATAACAATATCCCATTTCACCGAGGATAATTATGACTACATACTGCGGCTTTCCATAAAACTTTTAACTTAAGCTAGTTTTGAAAACGCGTAATCAGCTGCAGCGATTGTTTCAATTATATCCTCTTCTTTATGTTCTGTCGTTAAGAACCATGCTTCGTATTTTGAAGGAGCTAAGTTAACCCCTTTTTCAAGCATTAATTTGAAGAAACGGCCAAACATCTCTCCGTCTGATTTTTCCGCTTGTTCATAGTTTTCTACTTTTTCGTTTGTAAAGTATACCGATAATGCACCTTTAATACGGTTGATAGTAATCGTTATACCATGTTTCTCAGCAGCTTCTAATAAGCCTTTTTCTAAAATTGCACCTAGACGATCCATTTCTTCATAAATCCCTGGTTGTTTTAATACTTCTAAACAAGCAATTCCAGCTAACATAGACGCAGGATTTCCCGCCATCGTTCCTGCTTGATATGCAGGACCAAGTGGTGCGACAGTATCCATAATTTCTTTGCGTCCTCCATAAGCTCCAATTGGAAGACCACCACCAATAATTTTACCCATTGCCGTTAAATCAGGTTTTAAGCCAAGTAGATCTTGTGCAGCACCATAATGGAATCTAAATGCAGTAATTACTTCATCGTGAATTGTTAGAGCACCTTTTTCTTTTGCAACTTCATGGACAAACTCTAAAAACCCTGGATTTGGCATAACCATTCCGAAGTTTCCAACGATTGGTTCAATTAAAATTGCTGCTACTTCGTCTCCCCATTTATCAATTGCCATTTTGAATTCTTCCTTATTGTTAAATGGAACAGTAATTACTTCAGTTGCAACAGCTACTGGTACACCAGCAGAATCTGGGGAGCCTAATGTTGCGGGTCCAGAACCAGCCGCAACTAGCACTTGGTCGAAGTGGCCGTGATAACATCCAGCAAATTTAATTATTTTAGTACGTCCTGTGTATGCACGAGCAACGCGAACAGTAGTCATAACTGCTTCTGTACCAGAGTTTGTAAAACGTACTTTATCTAACGAAGGAATTGCATCTTTTAACATTTTCGCAAAACGAACTTCATGCGCCGTTGGTGTGCCAAAAAGTACTCCTGTTTCTGCTGCGTGTGAAATCGCCTGAGCAATATGAGGATGTCCAAAACCTGTAATAATTGGACCGTAGGCAGCTAGGTAATCAATGTAACGATTTCCATCAACATCATAGAAATATGCTCCTTTACCTCTTTCCATGACAACAGGTGCTCCACCACCTACAGCTTTATACGAACGAGATGGACTATTTACTCCACCTACGATATGTTCTAATGCTTCATTATAAATTTCTTCTGATTTTGTTTGATTCATGATAGTTCCTCCAATATGATATTCCAATACACATTGTAGCCTTAATTTCATGAAAGTGGCAAAGAAATTGAAACTGCTTAGAGAGTTCTGTACGATACTTTTAAGGGAGGAATATTAGATGACAACTTTATTAAATGAAAAAGCACCTGAATTTACATTATTAAATGAAAAAAGTGAACCGGTTTCATTAAGTGATTTTAAAGGTAAAAAAATTGTTTTATACTTCTATCCAAAAGATATGACTCCAGGATGTACAACAGAAGCATGTGATTTCCGTGATCAACATGATACATTCACTGAACTAAATGCAGTTATTCTTGGAGTGAGTGCCGATTCACCGGCTCAACATACGAAGTTTATAGAAAAATACGGATTACCTTTTTCGTTATTAGTAGACGATGACCATAAAGTCTCTGAAGCCTATGGAGTTTGGGTTTTAAAGAAAATGTATGGCCGTGAGTTTATGGGCATCGAACGATCTACTTTCTTAATAGATGAGGAAGGAATTGTTAGAAAAGAATGGCGAAAAGTGAAAGTGAAAAATCATATAGAAGAAGTGCTTGAAAGCATTGGCGAAAAGGGGAAGTAAAATGAAAATATATTTTACGTTTGAACCAAGACCTGATTTAAAAGAACCATTAGTAGAAGAATTTCCTAATGTTGAGTTTGTGTTTGACCCAAAATTAGACGAGAAACAATTACCTGATACAGACGTTTTAGTAACTTACGGTGAAGATTTAAATGAGGAAAGAATTGAATTGGCAACTAAATTAAAGTGGATCTTTGTTGCTTCGGCTGGAATTGAAAAGATGCCCCATCAAGCAATTCATGATCGTGGATTACTCGTATCAAATGTGCGTGGTATTCATAAAAAGCCAATGGCAGAATCAATAATTGCACATATATTATCATTAAAACGTGCTTTACCATTTATCTATGACAATCAAAAAAAAGGCGAGTGGAATAAAAAGGCGCAACTATCTGAATTGAACGGAAGCGCGGCATTAATTATTGGTCCTGGTGCAATTGGATCTGAAATTGGACGACTTCTTCAAGCCTTTGAAGTATTTACAATTGGCTGTAATAGAAGTGGTCAAGAAGCTCCTTTTATGAATGAAACATATAAAATTGATGATTTAAAATCCGTATTGCCAAAAGCAGGAATTGTTATTTCTATGTTACCGAGTACATCTGAAACAAGACACTTACTCTCTTATGACCACTTTAAGCAGATGGGAGAAAATACAATTTTCTTAAACTTTGGGCGTGGTGATGTTGTATCAACAGACGTACTTACAAGAGTGTTAGAAGAGAAGCTTATTAGGCATGCGGTTTTAGATGTATTTGAAATTGAACCTTTACCAGCAGACAGTAAGCTATGGCAACTGGACAATGTAACAATTTCACCGCATTTCTCTAGTCATTCTTCAAGATATGTGGAAAGAAGTTTAGAAATCTTTAAACCAAGCTTGAAAAAATGGCTAAATGGGGATGACAATGTAGAAAATAAGATGGATATTTTACGCGGATATTAATTGGAAAAAAGTACATTTGATTTCTCTGAATTAATGAATATTTTATTAAAATTAGAGTAAATTAGTTATAAAAAGGTCTGAAATATTGACAATTGAACAGTCTTGGCATTACACTAATTATAATAATTATTAGATAAGAATTTTTTAGAAAAGAGGTGCATGGCGATGTCTGAATTGCATTTAAAAGATGCACTAGACACGTTAAAGTCAACCGGTGTAAGAATCACTCCACAACGTCATGCGATATTAGAATATTTAATAGATTCAATGAATCACCCAACAGCGGATGATATATATAAATCGCTTGAAGGTAAATTCCCTAATATGAGTGTAGCTACTGTATACAACAACCTACGTGTTTTCCGTGAAGCGGGGTTAGTTAAAGAGTTAACTTATGGGGATGCAGCAAGCCGATTTGATTTTGTGACTAACGATCACTATCATATGATATGTCAATGTTGCGGTAAAATCGTTGACTTCCATTATCCAGGATTAGATGAAGTGGAGCATTTCGCATCGCATGTTACTGGCTTCAAAGTAAACCTGCATCGACTTGAAGTATACGGTACATGCCCAGACTGTAATAAAACAGAAGAGCAACATGCAAACTAACCTAGCAATTCTGCTAGGTTTTTTGTTATTAATTATTCAATATAAAAAAACTAACCCTTTAAAGGATTAGCTTTCTTGTTGGCTGTTCTTTTTACGGTTGTAGGATTGGTCAAATTCTTTTCCGACTAATGCTGGGTCAAGTGTTAAAGGTTCGTTACAATGTGCACAAATATCAACACGACCAAGCACTTTTGTATGTCTATTACAGTTCGGACATACAACTTGTACGGCTCTTGTAGAAAGAAGTCCTATAAAACCATAAACTACTGTACTACCGATAATTGCTAATAAACCTAATACCATAAAGATAATAACAAGTAGCTGATTTTCACGGAAGAAAATTGCGCCATACATAATGACAAACCCAATAAAAATTAATGCAAGAGCAAAAGTTCGAATTTTATTTATTTTATTTCTATATTTTTTAGTCGCCATAGTTGATTTCCTCCTAATTCAAACTCTACTATAACATAGAACGTAATATAGTAGTAATTGAAACATTATAGAAGGAATCTTATATTAAATCGTCGAAAAGAATAGTTACTGTATAGAACTAGGAGGACTACCAATGGAACATATTTTACGTCCCATCTATCAAGAACGTGCAAGTCAACCTGAAACACTAGGGGTCATCATTGTAAAAAAAGTTGATAATATCGAGAACATTACAGATACCTTTGATTCTGTATTATTAATTATTGTAAAAGAAGCGGATATACCTGTTTTCACAAAACACTATATTCATCAAGAGCTTAAGATGGTAATGCATGTTATAACAGAAGAAATTCTTAATAAATGGTTATTTATCGGCTCAAAAAGACAAGTTGTCGATTGGATTTTTAATGGGAAAATCGTATTTGATAGGAATGAATACTTAGTTAATCTAAAATCGAAACTTCATGAAAAACCGTTATATGGTAGTAAAATAAAAACCGGAATTCAATTTTCTAAGTTATTACGACGTGTAATGGAAGGAAAAGAACAATTTAATAAGGGGAATTATTTAGATGCATATTCCAAGGTGACTGAATCTTTACATCATTTAGCTCGCCTTTCAGTTTTAGAAAAGGGACTATATCCGGAAGTGACTGTGTGGTCTCAAGTTAAAAAAATTCAGCCAGCTATTTATAAACTCTATGAAGAATTACTATTTAGTAAAGAGAGTTTAGAGAAGAAGTTAGAACTATTATTTTTAGCTATTGAGTTTATGATTAATTCAAGAACACATGACGGAGCACAACATATACTAGAGACGATGCTTCAAAAAGAAACCTGGGCTATACAACAATTACATACACATAAAGAATTGAAATATTACTCAGGTGATCTAGAGGTTTTTATAGAATATTTAATAGATAAAGGCTATATTACAGTAGAACCTATTACATCAAAAAACGAATCAATCCAACATAGATACTACAAAGTTGATAGAGATTTAGTAGAATCAGAATATGTTTTATAAATGATTTCGAGGTGTTTAATAATACCTCGAAATTTTTATTCTTAAAAAGTGTTGACATGTATGCAAATTGTGTAGTAAGATAAATCTCGTCGCTAAGACAACGCAATATAAAAAATAGAAATTGTTTCTCAAAATAATTTCTTTTTAAAAGTGTTGACAAGATTAGTTGATAGATGTTATAGTAGAGAAGTCGCTGTTAAACGACTGAAATTATGAACCTTGAAAACTGAACAACAAAACGTTAATGAATTAAACGTTTCTACTATATAGAAACAAAAATTTTGGACATCAATTATGATGCCAGTTTGAATTTTGAGCTTAACTCAAATTCACCATTTTATGGAGAGTTTGATCCTGGCTCAGGACGAACGCTGGCGGCGTGCCTAATACATGCAAGTCGAGCGAACTTTTTAAAAGCTTGCTTTTGAAAAGTTAGCGGCGGACGGGTGAGTAACACGTGGGCAACCTGCCCTATAGTTTGGGATAACTCCGGGAAACCGGGGCTAATACCGGATAATACAATTTA
>NZ_OBQC01000013.1 GCF_900220965.1 Ureibacillus acetophenoni
TTTAAGTGCGCTTAAAAAAGGAAATTGAGATGTTGAATGCTTAATGAATTTCCAATTTTGATGTTTTTCTAGGTTGACATTTCACCACTGTGCTTATTAAAGATACGGATTATTCCTTTTATGGTTACGTTTAAAATGGTTCGAACGATACTAGAAGATTAACACTTTTGAAGAAGCGCAGTTAAAAAACCTGACACTCCAAACTTATGATTTGGTTGTTCATATTCGACCATTTTTCGAATTTCGATTTCCTTGAAATCTTTAAATATTTCTCTCAACTTTTCTACGGTGTAACCTAAGCCACCATGAAGGCTCCTTTGTCGATAAACTTCCCAATCAGTTATATTTGCACCACCGTACTCTCCGCCTTGTTCGAAGCAAGTGATAGCAAAGTAACCATTTTGTTTCAAAGAATTGTTCACTAATGTTATGTAACTCATTCTACGATGAGGTGCAATCTGATGAAAACAACCAGAATCATATACAAAATCATATGTTCTTTTTTCAATTTCTAGGTCAAAAATGTTTTGATAGATAAAGTTAATTGAAACTTTTTTTTCATTAGCTCGTTCTCTAGCCCAATTAAGAGATTCAACGGATAAATCTACTGCATCCACATTGCACCCTTGTTCTGCTAGATAAATAGCATTACGACCCGGACCACATCCAAGTTCAAGAACTTTTCCTTGTTTAAGTATTCCGCTTTCAAAGTAACTTACTAGATTTTCATCTGGTGAATTGACAAAGAAGGGGATCTTTTTAGAACGATCAGCATAAAAACTATCCCAAAATTGAGACGGCTCTCTTAATAAAGAATCTAACATCTGTAACAAATCATTATAATTATAAATGGTCTCTTTCATTTTTCCTCCATCAATGATTTACTGTAATTGAATTGTTCAATTGATTTATAATTAAATCTAATATTTCGTTTTGGGACATTTCAGCTGTCAATTTCGTTTCTCCGTCGACTCCAAGATAATCCTTCTCTATCCACCAAGAACGTAAAGATTCCTCTCCAAAATCGTCTTTTTTCGCGCGAGTATTGTGGCGTCTAACCGTTTCTTCAAAGGGTAAATCGAAATAATATGTAAATGCTTTATTGTTAAAAAACTGGATTAAGTTCTTTAGCATCTCACAATAAAATTTTGAATATAGTATTCCTTCCACAATTACAATTTCACATTTTCCTTTTCCGTACTCTGCGATTTGGCGAATTAAATCAATCGAAAGGTTTCCTTCTCGATCATTAACCTTTAACATTTCACGACGAATAATATCCTGGGAAACTAAAAGAGTTCCACGTCCAAAATGAGTTTGAAGACAATTTGCAATGGTTGTTTTACCACTGCCCGAATTTCCTCGAAGGATGATTAGTTTAGATTCCATCTTCCACTCTCCTTTCATCAGATACTATTAAATAGAAAACTAAAAATATCGATTGTTTTAACAAAATAAGAGCTGCCTTTAACTCATATTATCCATTTATTCCCTACCTTTAGATTATCATATTTCAAAATATTCTTTGTACATAATTATTCAACGTTCCAGAAATAATTCTATGGAACTATTTTCATTCACAAATAAACATAAAAAAAACAACCATGCATTTTTACATGATCGTTTTACAAAACATAATAAAATTAGATTAACTAATGATTGATTCCTTTTTAGAATAATGAATAATCAATTCTTCTAACACATCTATTCCTAACATAATATCATCAATCTCTGTAAACTCTTCTGGATGGTGACTAAGACCTTTTACTGATGGCACAAAAATAAGTCCAGTTGGGCATAATTTCACCATATTCATAGCATCATGACCTGCGCCACTTACCATCACATTGTAAGGGATGTCTTTATTAGAACAAATTGATTCAGCCTCGTTAATAATATCTTCAGATAGCAATACAGGCTCCTCAGAGGCTAACTCCTTACTTAAAATTTTAAGCTGTCTTGTTTCTCCGACAAATTCAATTACTTGATGCAAATGATCAACTACCCTTTGTCGTGATTCAATTGAAGTCGAACGAATGTCTACTTTTATTTCTACTTCTCCTGGTACAACATTCATTGCACCTGCTTGAATTGTTAAGACACCAACTGTCGCTACAGTCCCATACACTTGTTCTTCTTTAGCTATTTTTTCAAGTTCTAGTGCGATTTCAGAAGCACCTAATAATGCATCACTTCTCATATTCATTGGAGTTGTACCTGAATGGGAAGGAGTACCTTGAATTTTAATGAAATATCGAACTGGTGCTGCAATGCCAGTAACGATACCGATTTTTTTATTTGCATTTTCTAAAACAGGACCTTGTTCTACGTGTAATTCGAAGAACGCTTTTATCTTCTCATTTTTTCTACTAGCATTTTCAACGCTATCAATTTCTAAAGCATATAATGATAGAGCTTCTTCTAATGTTACGCCATTGCGATCTTTAAGATAACGTACTTTATCTTTATCAAACAAACCAACCATCGCTTTACTTCCTAATGTAGAAACGCCAAATCTTGCAGACTCTTCACAGGCAAATGAAATAACTTCAATTGGATGATCAGTTACAATGCCCTTTTCATTTAATCTTTTCACTACTTCTAATGCAGCAGTAACACCTACCACTCCATCATACTTTCCCGCTTGATAAACAGTATCTAAATGAGAGCCCATTAATATAGGGGGAAGATCGTTAAAACGTCCTTCCCTTCTAGCTATGACGTTTCCACATTCATCCATACGAATGTCTAGTCCTTCTGCTTTACACATTCGCATAAACGCTTGTGTACAAGCTTGTTCTTCATTTGTATAAGCAACTCTTGTAATTCCTATGTCACCTGAGCTATATTGATTAATTTTATTAAATAGTATTTGATATCTTTCCTTCGTATCCATTCAGATATCCCCTATCATAACTTTTTATACTTATATTATCTCATATGTAACTAAACTTTAAATGGTTAAAATATTATTATGCTATAGAAAAAAGTCTGTTTACACTATATGTTGAAATATAGTGGTAAACAGACTGTAATTAAATTATTTATTGTTTACGATACGAGTACCAGTTTTTCCTTCAAGAGCTTCTTGAAGTTTGTCAATTGAAGTGATGATACAGTTTTTTCCACCTTTTTGTAGGAAAAGAATAGCAGCTTCAATTTTTGGTCCCATGCTTCCTTTAGGGAATTGACCTTCGTCTAAATAACGAAGCGCGTCATCAATTGTCATTTCTAGTAAATTCTCTTGGTTTGGTTTACCGAAGTTAATCGCTACTTGTTCAACACCTGTTAAGATGAATAGGTAATCTGCGCTAATATCAGCAGCAAGTAAAGCACTTGCGAAGTCTTTGTCGATAACAGCTTCGATACCTTCGATTTTGCCGTCGTTTTCAACTACAGGAATACCGCCACCGCCAGTTGAAATTACAGAAATTCCATTGTTTAATAATGTTTCGATTGCTTCTTTTTCAACAATACGAACTGGTTTTGGAGATGCAACAACACGTCTATATCCACGACCTGCATCTTCAACGAATGTTAAGTTTTCGTCAGAAGCTACGATTTTCTCCATATCTTCTTTAGAATAGAATGGTCCGATAGGTTTTGTCGGGCTTTGGAATGCTGGATCTTCTTTATCTACAACTGATTGAGTTACAACTGTAGCAATTGTTTTATTAATATTACGAGCTGACATTTCATTTTTAAAGATTTGTTGGATTAAATACCCGATGTTCCCTTGCGTTTCAGCACCATAAACATCTAAAGGATACTCAGGGATAACAGATTTAGCCATTTCCCCACGGATTAATGTATTACCAACTTGTGGACCATTTCCGTGAGTAATTACTACTGTATGACCTTGATCCATTAAATCAAGAACAGGCTTAGAGCTCTCAAGTAAGTTTTGTCTTTGTTCTTCAATTGTACCTTTTTGTCCTTCTTTAATGATGGCATTTCCACCAATCGCTAGAACGATTTTGCTCATATAAACACTCCTAAATCATTTCGTTAATTTGTTTTTTTAGTTTTGAATGAAAGCATACCAATTAGTATACCAAATAATGTATCAAGTCCTGAACTGTGTCCAACTCCAAGTAAATTTTGAAAATCTTTCTCGAAGTTCTCGTTCTCTCCATTAGCAAGTGTATTAACCATATCAGATACAGTCGAACTGTACTCTTGTTTCACTGCATAACGTAAATATTCTTTTGCCACATCAGTAGTAATTGACTCATTTTCTATTAGTTCAGAAAGTTTGTCATAAAATCGAGTGGATAAAAAATGTGTGACAGCATCAAAAGCAAGTAGTCCTACGATCATATCGTCACCTGATGGAGTTAAACCATTACCTCTGCCAAGAAAATAACGGAACGCCTTGTCCATTAACGACTCATCACTTGTAATAGCCGCTTTTATTAATAGCATAAGGTACATATCAATACCAGTTGTATCCTGATCATTGAAACCTTTATAGTTATTAATAAAATCACGGATTGAAACATCTAAACCAGTTCGTTCTTCTATGCTCATTAAATGGGTACTAAATCGGGTAAAACTACTTTCAAAAACTTGATCATTTTTAAGTTCAGATATTTCATTTTTAAAAGGATTTGCCCGATCTAAGCTAATCATAAAATTTTGAAATTCGATGGAATTTGTTCTCTCATTCCAACTTACTGCCTCTCCATTATTAACAGAGAAAACAGCTAATGCTGTATCTCTTTCATTGAGATGAATTCCGAATGGAAGAAAGCCGTTTTTAGTTGTTCCAATAAAAATAAGCGAATCACCCATTTTAATGTTTAAACCATTTGTAAAACGGCTATGAACAATTCCATTACCTTTTTTAAAAAGAAGGAGAGGAATTAGATGACTATATCCCTCTCCAAAAAGAGTATGTTTATTCATTTATTGTGGGTCAATTAGACCAAGTTTTACAGCATAAGCTTCAATTGCTTTTTCGAAACATGCTAATGGAGCACGTACAGTACCTGCACCGATTTGACCAACGCCTGCTTCTTTATGTGCAATACCAGTGTTGATAATTGGCTCGATACCAGTTTCAACAACTTTTCTTGCGTCGATTCCAAGAGTAGCACCTTGGAAATCCCATGTTGGAATTGAGAAGTTTGGATTGTGATCAATACAGATTTCCATCATTTCGTTACTTGTAGTAACTGCATCGTCCATACCACCTGCACCAACGAAACGAGTAACACCAGGAGCCGCGATCATAGCGAATCCACCAACACCAAATGTTTCAGTGATAGCACTATCTCCCATGTCAGGACAAGCCATGTCTTGATCATATCCTGTGAAGAATAAACCTTGAGGTGTGTTAACTGGCGCTGTAAACCATTCGTCACCCATACCTGCAATACGGATACCAAATTCATAACCGTTACGGCACATTGCAGTTACAACTGTACCATGTTGAATTTGTCTAGCTGTATCCATTACTGCTTTACCAGTAGCCATTGCAATATTTAAGAAGAATTGGTCAGTATCTGCTAAGAATTGAATAACGTCTAGTTTGTCTTTTTCATTTACATCTGTTTGTAAGATGTATGGAGTAATATCTTTTAAGAAAATTAATGAACCTGCGATATTACGTTGGTGGAACTCATCACCCATTGTAATTGCTTTTGCCATCGCAACGTTTACGTTTAAGCCATCGCCTTTTACTTTTAGAGCTTTAGCAATTGTTGGTCCAAGTACATCTCTGAACCATTTTAAACGGTTAATAACTTCATCAGAGTATGCTCCGAAACGTAATACCGCACCGATACCTTCGTTCATAGTACAGTAAGCACGGTTTCCACCGTCACGGTTTTCTACTACTAGAACTGGCATGCTTCCAGAAGTAATACCACCCATTGGTCCAACTGCGTTTACATGGTGACAAGGGATAAATGTAATTTCGCCATTTTCAAGCATTTTGCGAGCTTCGTCAGCATCATTTGCCCAACCTTCGAAAAGAGTGGCACCTACACAAGAACCTTGCATTGGGCTAGTCATGTTTTCCCATTTAATTGGTGGACCAGCGTGTAAAATTACTTTACCATTTAGTTCTTCAATAACAGATTTAGCTGGAACAACATCCACTAAAAATGGAGAACTTGATACAACTTTATCGATAACCGCTCTGTTTGCTTCATCAATTGTTTTATATTGTCCGTACATTATAATTCCTCCTGAACATTCATTAATTCCAAATATTTGCATCAATCCAACTTCAAAGATTAACCCCTATGTACAAGATCGCTCGTATTATTGTCGACCTAATATTACAAAGCCGATCCGCCACAAAAGGTGATGAACACCTTTTGTGAGGTATGACTAATTAAAGGGTTTAAATAGAAGTTTTAGAATTCGAAATTATTTAAGTAAGCTTAAAATTTTACGCATTCTTGGGTTACCGCCAGCAACTGGACGCCAGTCGTATTGAACAACTCTTCCACCAGTAGCAGTAATCGCTTCAGTAAATTTCTTTAACCCTACGTTAACTACGTTTGGTTTTTCAGTTAATAATTTTTCGATTGCTTCTGAAACTGTAACATCTACTTTTGCTACTTCAGGACCAGCTACTACTTCTTTTTGAACTTCTTCAATTTGCATGTCTAACATAGCTAAAGCTGTTAATACTGCTTGGTTGTTACTATCACGGATAATTACGCCAGCTTTTTGTAATTTAGCTTTTTGATCATCAATTCCTTGTGGATCTTGGTCAGTACCACATACAGTTGCAACAAAGTAAATGTTTTTGCCATTTGCTTGTGCTTCTTTTTGGATTTTTTCAATTCCAGGAATTAATGCACTAGCCATATCTTCATGAGAACCATATCCAAGAACAACATCAAAAAGAATAATTGCAGTAGACTCATCTTGAGCTGCTTTTTGGAAGTATTGAATTCTTGTATCAGGGTCAATCATTGGGTGTGGTTTACCTTGAGTATAAATATCATCTCCAAGGTCGATTACTTCAAATCCGTCAGTACTTAATAAGTAACCTTCTTCGTGAGCACCTGAATTATCATAGTTTAGGCCTCTAGCAATAAGAGTAGCTGCTTCGTATCCTAAAGTTCCACCTGAATATAAAGCTTTAATTGTTTTTTGTTCAGGTTTTAGCTCAACGCTTGGTACTTCACCTTGTAAAGTGTTGTAGTTAGCTTTAACTTCGTTACCTTTAGCAAGATCAACAGCAATTGCAGCTGTTTCTTCAAGAGTATTTGCATAGTAAACATTACCTTCATGGTTGTGTGGCTCTTCACCAAGGAAGATCGCTACTACTGGTTTTGAAAGACTTTGTAGTAATTGAACTACTTGGTCACGTACTTCTTTTGCAGGTGGCTTAGAAATTAATGTAATAACTTCAGTTTGGCTATGTTGTGCTAATGCTTTAATACCATCTAACATTGTAATAGCACCGATTTTATCGTTTAAGTCACGTCCACCAGTTCCGATTGCATGGCTAATACCAGCACCTAAACGGTCGATTTGTGTAATAACTTCTTGAATACCAGTACCAGAAGCACCGATTACACCTATTTTTCCAGTTTTCATAACGTTTGCAAATGCAAGAGGTACACCAGAAACGATTGCTGTACCACAGTCAGGACCCATTACTAATAGACCTTTGTCATGTGCTTTTTCTTTAATACGACGCTCATCTTCAACAGTTACGTTGTCACTGAAAATTAATACGTGCATATCACGATCAATAGCCTTTTCAGCTTCTTCTGCAGCATATTGTCCAGGTGTAGAGATAATTGCTAAGTTTGCACCTGGTAAAGCTTTTGTTGCTTTATCCCAAGAACGAACAGTTTCGAAAGCTTCTTTGCTACCTGCAATAGCTTGGTTATTTAAATAGTTATCTACTTCATCAAGTACCTCTTGAATTTTTTCTTCTGAGTCAGTGTCAACAACGATACACATATCGTTTGAAGCAGCGCCTTCAAGCTCCTCAGTATAAAGACCAGATCCTTTGAAGATATCTTTGTTCGCAGGAGTTCCCATCATAACTTGAACTTTGTTAATGCCTTCCATAGTAGAGATTTTGTTTGTAAGAAGCATTAAGTTAACTGAATCCTGATATGAATTCTGTTTTACAATTGTATAAAGCATGTTAATATGCACCTCTTCTTCAATTTTGTACTTTAATGATTTCCATAGAAAAAGGACGACTTATTTAATAGCCGCCCCTTCTACAGCAACTTTACTTTTTATTTTGCAAACGGGCTTTTATGATCATATGCGTTGTTATGGATAACATCAGAAGTTAAATAGTCATAGATATGATCGACAATTTCAATGCCGTCTTTTTCGTATGCTGCTTCTCTTTCTGCACTTCTTTGTCCAGGATAGTAAACTTGGTTATATCCTGGTGCAGGTTTGATGTCGTTTAAATCTTGCATTGTTTGTGAGATTGCTTCTTTAAACGTATCTAAATTTGTAAAGAATTCTGGGTTAATAACGATATGTAATTGACCCAAATTACGACCTTCCGTTAAGTCATGGTACATAGAAGATACATTCTTACCAAATGGTAATCCTAATAGAATTCCAGATAATACGTCTACCATCATCATAAGACCATAGCCTTTTGGTCCTGAGATTGGAAGTAAAGCATTTACTTTAAATGGATCTGTAGTTGGTTCTCCGTTACTATCTACTGCCCATGTTTCAGGGATTTGTTCGTTTTTCGATCTAGCATGAAGAATTTTACCCCAAGCTTGTACTGTAGTTGCCATATCAAATGTAATATGTTTACCATCTTTACCTGGTGCGGCAAAAGCAATTGGGTTTGTTCCATAATAAGGTTCAGCTCCACCAAAAGGAACTACCATTGGATCGGACTGACATAAAGATATACCGATTAAATCTGCTTCAGCAGCTTGTTGTACGAAATAAGAAAGTGCACCACTATGGCCAATTCTACGGACACCTACTACAGCGACTCCGTTTTCTTTTGCCATCTTGATCGCTTCATCCATCGCTAATTTTGCAGCTACATGTCCTACACCGTTGTCTCCATCGAATATTGCAGAAGAAGGACCAGTCTTTTCAAATGTAAAGTTTGGATTATGTGTGATTCCGCCTTTTGCAATACGTTCAGCATAGTATTCTACACGCATAGCACCATGGGAGTGTACTCCTCGTGCATCAGCATGAACTAATACATCTGCAACACCAGCTGCATGTTCTTCTGTTAAACCAGCTTTATGAAGCTTATTGGAAATTAATTCTTTTAATTTTTCTTTACTTACTCTCATCCCACTTCACCACTTTCCTATGAGAAACCTATTTACTCAGCAAACGGGTCTTTATTATCATATTTGTTGTTATGAACTACGTCAGAAACTAAATATTCATAAATGTCATCGACAATATCGATTCCATCTTTTTCATACTTTTCAATTACTTCATCATTGTTTTGACCAGGGTATAAAACTTTAGTAAAGCCTGGAGCAGGTTTAATACCATTTAAATCTGTCATTGTTTGAGTAATATTTTCTTTAAACTTATTTAAGTCAGTAAAGTATGATGGATTAATTACGATGTGAAGTTGACCTAATTTGCGATATTCAGATAAATCGCTGTACATAGAAGTCACCTTGTTACCAAATGGTAATCCAAGAAGAACTCCTGATAATACGTCAACCATCATCATAAGCCCATATCCTTTTGGACCTGAAATCGGTAATAATGCATTTACTTTATGTGGATCTGTAGTTGGGTTTCCATTAGCATCAACTGCCCATGTATCAGGGATTGATTCATTTTTCGATCTTGCATACAAGATTTTACCCCAAGCTTGAACAGTAGTTGCCATATCTAAAGTAATTTTTCTTCCATCACTACTTGGCGCTGCAAAAGCAATTGGGTTTGTTCCATAATAAGGTTCAGCCCCACCAAATGGAACTACCATTGGATCAGATAAAGTAACACTAATTGCAACTAAATCTTCATCCGCTGCTTGTTCAGTAAAGTATGATATTGCACCACTATGTGACATGTTTTCAACACCAACGATAGCAACACCATTTTCTTTAGCGATATTAATCGCCTCAATCATTGCTTCTTTCGCAGCTACAAGTCCTGATCCTCCATCAGCGTGAAATACACCAGAACAAGGACCAGTTTTTTCAAATTGGAAATTTGGACTTGTATTAATTCCACCCTTTGCAATTCGTTCTGAATAGTACTCTACACGCATTGATCCATGTGAGTGAATTCCACGAGCATCAGCAAAAACTAAAACGTCTGCTGCTGTATCTGCATGACTTTCAGTTAAACCTGCTTTATGCAGTTTATTTTTAATTAATTCTTTTAACTTTTCTTTTGTAACTCTCATTATTTAGACACCTACTTTTTATGTTGACCAGCTGTATTAAGTAATTACGAAATTTTGGTGTTAAAATTATTTTTTCTCTAGAGATGCGTCACGGTTACAATCTTTTGAATATACATAAGCTAGTGGTTCTCTACCAACTGCGTAAGCTGCTTGGTGTACATAAGGACCCATAAAGATATAGTCACCTTTTTTAACAGGAATCCATTCATTATCAAGATTGTACATACCTTCACCAGAAAGTAAGTAAGCTCCGTGCTCTTGGTAGTGAGTTTCGATAAATGGATGGCTAGCCGCTGGATCAAACGATAAGATATGGAAGTTCATATCGAAATCGATATCTGTTGGTAATAGATCTTTAATATGAACGTTGTGCATATCATCATAATCTCTGAACTCAATTTGGTTAGCATGTCCAGATACTGTCCATGGTTTTTTACCTTCAAGTGGTTTGTATTTTTGTTTGTAAAGGAATAGACGAGAATCACCAGATTCTTGGTTTTCTAAGTACATTTTCACACCAGGTGGGCAGTATAAGTAACCACTTTCTTCTAATACGAACTCTTCGTCGCCAGCTTTTGCCTTTACTTTACCGTTTAATACATAAACAAAGCTTTCTACATCTTCTTCACCACAGAAACCTTGGCTGTTTTTTCCACCTTCGTGCATAGTTACGATGTAGTCAACGAAGCTAGCACCTAATCTTGGTGAACCTAAAATAGAAATTGTACAATTTTCAAATCCAGGAATAATATTATTAACTAAACCTTCTGGAGTAATTAAAGCGTATAAACCGTGTTTAATAATTGATCTGCTTGTTAGTATATCTTTTGGGTATCCCATTTTTCTATCTCCTATCTGTAAGTTACATCACTATAATCTATTTAAAATTAAAAATTGTTACCTGTTTCTTCTTTTAAAAACTCTGAATTAAATTATTTATAGCCTAACTCATATAGTGCACCGATAAGACCTTTAACACCTTCTGCTAAATCTTTCGGTTCTGTATATTCTGCAGGATTGTGACTGATGCCTTTACGACTTGGTACAAATAGCATAGCTGTAGGTACATGAGGTGCAAATATTTGAGAATCATGACCGGCACCGCTGTGCATTAATTTATAATTAAGTCCATTATCCTTACATTGCTTTTCAATTAGTTCAACGACTTTTTGGTCCATTGGAACCGGATCTTCATCCATCCATAGATCAATATTCATTTCAACTTCATGTTCTTTAGAGATATCTTCCATTCTTGCTGTCATCTTCTCAGTGAAAGAAACAATAGCTTCTTTTTCAGTATGACGTACATCAATTGTGAAAATCGCTTTACCAGGTACAACATTTACGATGTTAGGATAAGCTTCAAATTTTCCAACCGTTGTTACAAGTGGATCTCCCGTTTCTTTAGCCATAGAGATTATTTCATGAATCATATGGCTTGCAGCATAAACAGCATCTTGTCTATAACCCATAGGCGTCGTACCAGCATGATTTGCTTCACCCGTTAACTCAACTGTGTATCGTCTTTGACCAACAATGTTGTTAACTACACCTACAGCAATTTGTTCTGTTTCCAAAACTTTCCCTTGTTCAATGTGTACTTCCACGAATGCTTTTAAATCTTCTCGTGGACCTTTTGATTCATCTCTGAAATTAAATCCAGCTTTTTTCATCGCTTCAACAAACGGAACACCTTCGAAGTCAGAAATGTTTTCAACATCTTCACGTTTTGCTAAACCAACGATGTTTTTAGAACCCCAGAATGAGTAAGGGAAACGACTTCCTTCTTCTTCTGCCATAGATACAACTTCGATGTTTCTAAGTGGTTCACCGAAATGCTTTTTCAAATATTTCAATGCAATAATTCCGGCTACAATCCCGTATGCGCCGTCTAAACGACCACCATTAGTTACAGTATCCACATGAGATCCAGTTAGAATCGTTTCGTTTGTATTTTTACCTTTTAACGTACCAAATAGGTTTCCAATATCATCAAATTGAGCTTCTAAGCCTTCGCTTTCCATCCATTCTTTTAATGCATGTTGACCTTCAACCCACTCTTTTGTATAGAGTAAACGAGAAACACCGCCTTTTGGATCTTTCCCGAATCCTGCTAACCATTCAAGTCTGCTATCTGTTTCTTCAGTTAAGTCAAGATTTTGAATAATGTCTTTCATATCGTTCACCTATTTCACCACCCTTTTTTTGCGCTATGTAATTATAATAATTTTTCTGGTAACCCTATTTATTGTTTGTAATACATGAGGATAGTATGCACTGAATAATCTTTCATTGAATGTATTGACTTAAGGTTCACTATTAAATTGTAAACGGTGCCACTTTAATAGTCTTTGGCAAAGATGGATAAAGATTAATCTCATATACTGTAGATTTGGATAAATTAGATAAAAAAACAAGTTTCAAACACTTTGCTTGGACTAATTATTCGGATCTACATTATTTATTTATCATTACTATCGAGACTATGTATTGTTGTATTAAAATAAAAAAGCTTGGGAGAATTAACTCTCCCAGCCTTTTCAAAGTATATCTTTATATTAGTTTTTTTCGGTTTTGCTATCCCAGTAAGTTTTTTTATTCTTCACCGTACTTATCCCATTTAATTAGATTTTCAAGGATAAGAGCTATAATAATCCCTACCAGTAACCCACTACTTAACACCGGACGAATTACATCTGGAATTGTAACGAAATATGAAGCAGGAAGAGTCATTACAACAACACCAACAAACATTGGTACGGCAGAACGGTACACGTTGACCGTATTAAATTTAACTTGTTTAAAGAAATTCAATGATGAATTTAAAAGTAGTAAATACGAAACAAATAAGGCAGCACTACCAACACTTAAAGGTAATTGTGAGAAAAAGTGACCAATAGGTGGAATAAGGCCCATTACTAAAAACATAAATCCACCTAGCACAAATGGGATCCTTTTAATAATACCCGTTTGGCTTAAAAATCCGATTGAAGAAACGTAAGGTGAATTCGGAACAAGTCCAAAGATCCCAGCAATAAAAGTGAAAACACCAGTAATTGTAAGTGAAGCTCTATATTCCTTCTTAGTTGTTTTCACATTGTACATACTTTCGGTTCCTTTTAATGCTCCAAAAGTATTTGCAATGTTTAATAAACCAGCGATAACAGTCGTAATAATAATTCCTAGATCCCATGCAGGCTCTCCTAATGGGAATAACTCAAGCCCGAACGAAGTAGATTCACTAACAGGGTTTTCAGGCTTGAAAATAAGTACATAAGCGATCCATCCGACAATAATTCCAATAAGTAAACCATAACGGCGAACACTTGCATGTGCCTTCACACTAATAAAGATTACAAGAATCGCTATAGCAATTGATAATAATGAAACTGCTACATCAATTTGTGCACTTTCAGCTTGGTTACCAAAAGGTATACCTAGCATACCTTTTAAAAATATGCCGATTAACTGACATCCAAATAAAAACATAAATACGCCCATAACCGCAGGATTGAATAATTTAGCTATTTTAGGTCCAAATCCAGTTAAACCAATGATAAGAGTAATAATTGAGGTAATAATAATACCTACAGTTAAACTTCCGCCCAAAATATCTAATGGCATCCCTTGTGCTACTGCCGTAGTACATAGAGTTAAGATGACGCCCCACCATAGTCCAGATTGGCCTTCCATAATAGCTCTTTTGTGACCTAAAAATGCTTGAACTATACATGCTAATCCAGTCACGATAAAGGATAGTTGTAGCATATTTACAATCGTGCCTGATGAAAGTTCGAATGCTGCTCCTACGGTGATTGGAATGACCACTATATTAGTGAAAATAAAAAAGAGCCACTGTAAGCCCGAGATCCAATTGCTTGATTTTAATAATTCGTTAATAACTATCACCTTTTCATTTGAATAATTCGACCATATTTATATAGAACATATTAAAGTTCATGGTCATCGATTATATTAGTCTACAAGTCTAAAATAAATTTGTCATTGTTTACTATGACCAATTTATCCTTTGATTTTTGTTTATATTTAACGTAAAATATTCACCATTGGACTAAATGATGGTCCACGGAAATCTTTTAAGCGAGGATACACGTATGAAAACCATTAATGATTTATTTATTTTGGAAGGTATGAAGGAAGGTATTGTACTAGCTGGCCACCGTGGTTTGACAAGAAATGTACAATTTGTAAATATATCTGATACTCCTGATGTTATTAATTTTTTGTCTGAAAACAACCTTCTTTTAACAACGGGTTATGCATTTAAAGACGATACAGAAAAATTTTGCGAGTTAATTAAACAAATGCACGAATTGAATTGTTCAGGCATTGTCATTAAAATCAGTCGATTTTTCCAACAATTGCCGCCAGAAGTGAAATTATTGGCAGATAACCTTGCATTTCCGATTATTGATTTACCTACAAAACATACATTGGGTGAGGTTTCCCGTCATATTTTAAATTATTTGAATGATCACGAGGCAGAGCAATTGTATTATGCACTACATGTACAAAAAGAGTTTTCAAATATGCTCATAAAAGGATACAGTTTAAGTGCTTTGGTAGAACAGTTAGGGCACCTAATTGCCCGTCCAACCTTATTATTAAATCATAGAGGAGAGGTACTGGCACAAAGTCATGACTTCTTAAAGGAATCTATGAAAGATATTAAACTAGAAATTCTTCAAAAGGTAAAAGAAGATTTACATGTCATACGTGAAGGTTCGACATTTTCAATCCCATCAAAGGAACAAGTAAGTCTTACGTCTTTTCCAGTTTATACAAAGCGTCAATATCCAAGTATGCTCGTCATTTATGATTCACGCTCCTTACCCTACCCGTCATCGCAAATGGCAATTGAACAAGCTGGTAATGTTATTTCATTTACTATTGTAAAAGAACAAGCAATCGAAGAAAATGCAAGATTGTTAAAAAACAACTTTTTCTCTGACTTAATCGAAATGAAAATCCAGTCAGACGAAGAAATTTATAACCGTTCAAATTATTATGGATTACAAAAGGATTCTGAAAATATATGTATTGTTTGTACGATTGATACCCAAGGAGAAATGTATGAAACAATGCAGTTATACGAAAAAAAAATCGGTGAGTTGCATAATACGGTATATGATCAACTGGAAGATGAAATTATTCACGAGAACTTAAATGCAACATTATTTACAAAAGGAAAGTATTTCGCTATAATTTTACAATTTCCAAAATATAGTGATGAAGAAATCGATAAAATTTCACAGTTTATTGAAAATGTACAAGCGAACTTCAATGGAGATTTTAATCTTTCCTTTGGTGTTAGCCATTCTGTGCCATCCCTAAAAGAGATACCAACCATTTATTATGAAGCTGTGGAAGCAATCGTAACAGGTTATGAACAAAATTTGAAAGGGTTTATAAAGTTTTACAAAACGAGAGATTTAGAAGAATTGTTAAAATCACTTCCGCGTAAAGATTTAAAAGCTCTTTATGAAAATACATTAAAATCATTAGCATTTCCTAAAACAAAAGAGGAACAAGAATTAGTTAAAACTATTCAAGTATATTTGGATACACAATGCGAAATTTCAGAAACATCGAGAAAACTATTCGTTCATCGAAATACAGTGAAATATCGTATTGCAAAAGCGGAGGAAATATTAAACTGCTCTCTTCGTGATCCAGCTGACTCTTTGAGAATTCGTGTTGCACTAATTATTGGGGCAATACTAAATGAAGACGAAAGTATTCTTAACCAATAAATGTATGATGTAAAAATGAGTTTGTGTGTAAAACACAAACTCATTTTTACATTACAAAAAAAACAATACCTCATGGAAATATATCCATGAGGTATTGTTTTTTAATATTATTTAAAAGATGTTCCGTTTTTGAAGCTAGAACCTTTAAACGCATATTTATTTAATAAATAGTAAGTAAGTCCAGCAACAACTAATCCAATAATCCATGCAATATCAACTACAATAAATGCTGCAGCAGCACCAACAAACATTGCAATTAAACCTGCTGGATTAAACCCAGCGAACGATCCTTCGTCATTGTATAAATCTTGTAAATCAACCTTTTGTTTACGAATAATATAATAATCCACTAAAAGTATAGCGATAACTGGTCCTAAAAATGCTGAGTAAATAAGTACGAACATATTTAGTCCTGCAGCTGATGACTCTTGTACAAGTAACCAAGGGAATGCAGCTAGAGCAAGTAAACCAGCTAAAATTGCAGATGGTTTATATTTTAATTTAGTAAGTAATGTAATTACATAAGTTGGTGGAATAACGTTAGCCACCATATTTGTAGCGATTACTGTAAATACGATAAATGCTGATACTGCTACAGCAAGAATATCGTTATTAAGCACAATTGGTAATGCGATTGCAGGATTAGTAACACCTGTTGCAGATGCTAACATTGCACCAATAACAATAACAAAACCATATGAAAGCGTGATTGGAATAAAGTATAATGCTCCACGCTTAGAATTACTTAAACCAGTTTTCAGCTCTCTCGAATAGTCCGCAGCACTTACGAAAATACCAGCATAGTTCCCTAAGAACACCATAATTAGAGCGAAGAACGGTAATCCCCAAGTACCTTCAGCTTGTACCCAAGTTGTAGTAATTTCAGTACCATATTGTGTTACAAGGATATAGAATACATAAATAAGCCCGATAATAAATACTACTGATGCAATTGTCTCAACCCACTTAATAGCGTGGAAACCATATAATGAAATAACAATTTGTACTAATTGAAGAACTACGAAACAGATAAAAATATTGTCAAAAGATCCATTAGTTACAATCTTAGCTATTTCGTTTAACGCGGTACCACCAATCCAACTTTGAATACCGTACCAAACGATAGCAGGTACCCCTCGTAGTAAAGATGAAATAATTGTCCCTTTTGTACCGAAAGCCATTCTAAGTTGGACAACGTATGGAATACCTGTTTTATAACCTAGACGGTCATTTAATGCGAAAATTGTTGAGATAATTGCGATAGAAATTAGCGCTGCTAAAATAGTTTGGAACAAGTTTAACGTTGCGATCCCCGCTATGATTACACTGGCACCTAACGTCATATTTCCTATGTTAACTCCATCACCAATCCACATGAAGATATAGTCTTTTGAATTAACCGTTCTTTCCTGGTCAGTTTTTGGATGAAGTGAATCATCTAATGCTGACACATGTTCAATGTTTGTCACATTTGCTTCTTTTGTTGACATATGACATACTCCCTTTTTCTTGATGTATTTTTAACTACGTTATATGAATCGATAAGTAAAAGTTCAAACAAGAGATTTGTTATATATTTCACATCACAAGAATAGTGTTTGCATTTTAAAAAGTAATTTCCTCACCAATATTAGGTAGTTTCACTTCAATCTGCCTAATAACGTATTACCTTATTTCAACTTAACAGCCTATCGAAAACGTTTTCATCTTTTGAACATTTTTTATTATACATAGATTAATTCCATTGGTCTTTATGTCAAATAAACAAAATGCACAAGCATGAGCTATTAACAGTGCATAACTTTATTCCCATAACTGCTTTTTTGTACAACCATTTGTTCAGTTTAAACAACGATTTTTGGTGAAAATAATGGAAATTTGTCGAAAAAACACACCTAAATAACGATTATTATGACAATCTAAAATCTTCCGAAAATTAGAATTACAAATGAGGAATAGTTTAAGGTTATAAATCCAATCTATCTTTTGTAGATATCAAAGAGTTTATGTTGCTAGTCGCTATGTAAATTTTCAGGAAAGTCGAAGTGGAATAGATGAAAAAAGAATTAACAAAAGCAGATAACTGGCTTGGCGGTTTACAATGGTTAATGTTTATTTTTATCAACACTGTTGTCGTACCAATTACTGTTGGAGCTGCATATGACTTAACCGCAGAACAAATTGTAAGTACGATGCAATTTTCATTTATCATCGGTGGAATTGGATGTCTATTACAAGCGATTATCGGTCATAGAAGACCAATTATGGATGGACCTTCCGGATTATGGTGGGGTGTAATATTAGCACTTTCATCAATGTCGGCTGCACAAGGAATTCCTTTATCTGAAGTTGGAGGAAGTATTGCTGTTGGTGTAATCATTGCTGGTATTTTAACAATCCTAATCGGTATTACAGGTTTTGGCTATGTTTTAGAAAAGTTATTTAACCCGAGTGTAATGGGTACTTTCATGTTACTATTCGGTGTATCACTTTGTATCAGTTTCTTTGAAGGTATGTTTATATCAGCTGAAGGCACAATTGATATAGGAATGGGACTTTTATCTATTGTTATTGTTTTATTGGTGCTAATTTTATCTGTTAAAGGTTCGAAAAAAATAGCACAATATTCAATGTTAATAGGTATAATTATCGGCTGGCCTTTATTTGCCATACTTTTAGGTTCTAGCAGTCAACTAGGTGGTGATGTCCCCCTTACTCTTGAATTATTTTTATTCCCTCTCGGTGAACCAGCATGGAATATGGGGATTATTATCACGGTAGTGGTCACTGGGATTTTAAACCTTTCTAAACAATATGGTTCAATTAAAGGTACAGATATTATGTATCCCGATCAGCCATCAACAAGTAAAGACTATCGTAACTCATTTGTGATTACTGGTATTCAAAGTCTCTTATCTGGTGTATTAGGTTTAGTACCATATTCACCATTTGTATCATCTATCGGTTTCATCCAACAAACTAAAATATATGAAAGAATGCCATTTATCTTCGGTTCTGTTATGTTCTTTATCATGGGGATTATCCCTCCAGTAGGTTATTTCTTCACACTACTTCCATTAAGTATCGGTAGTGCTGTTTTATTCGTATCGTACGTAACACTGTTTGGCTCTGCACTTGAGTGGTATGAAAAGGTATCATTTAACTCTACAAACGTTTATCGTGCAGCAATTCCATTGTTTATCGGTTTAGTATTGTTTGCGATACCAGGTTCTGCATGGTCAACTTTACCCCAGTTTGCTCAACCTTTACTATCAAGCGGACTATTGATGGGTACGATTATAGCTATTATCGTTGAAAATACAATGAATTGGGACAAGATTGGAATAGAAGATAGTGCAAATGTTCAAAAGAATGTATAATGCTTGAAAAAACGCAACTGTATGACAATGTTTATATAGTTGCGTATTTGAGTTTTTACTATATAAAAAACGCTATTAAAAAGTCGTCTAATAACAACTCTTTAATAGCCATTTTAACCTATATATTACTAATTACTGCTTTATTTACTTTTATGCTGTTCTTTTAGCAACTAATTCAATTTCAACTTCTGCCCCTAATGGCAATGCTAACACAGCTACACACGTTCTAGCTGGATATGGATCGTTGAAGAACGTTTTATATACTTCATTCATCGCATTAAAGTTATTCATATCAGTTAAATATACATTTACTTTAACTACATCATCTAATGTTAAATTAGCTGTTTCAAGTACTTCAATTAAATTTGTAAAGCAACGCTTTGTTTGTTCAGCAATATCTCCTTTTAAATCTTCAACATTCTCTGAGTTCATTGCCGTTTGTCCAGAAAGATATACAAATGGATCTGCATCAACTGCATGAGAATATGGGCCAGATGCTGTTACACTTTTACCTTTATACGTTTTTCTAACCATTAATAACACTCCTATAAAAGTTAATATTTATTGATTTTCTCACGTTCAAGTAGTTCGATTATTTTTAACCCAATTTGAACTAATAACATTTCTTCTGCATCCTCAAAATTCATGCCGGTAATTTCTTTAATCCGTTCAATACGGTAAACAGCTGTTTTATGATGGATAAACAGTAGTTGAGATGCCTTTGTTGCATTTTGATTGCACTGTAAAAATACTTTTAATGTAGTAAGCAAATCTGATTTATTTGCTTGTTGATATTCTAATAACGTCTGTAAGGATGGTGGAATAAAGGACTTTAAATCTTCACTATTAGTGAACTGACCTAGCATTCTAAAGACACCTAATTCAGAATATGATGTAATGGATTCTTTCCCATTTAAAACTTCACCGTATTCTAAGGCATCTCGCGCCTTAATATAACTGTCTGAAATATTGTTAACATCTTCTGCTAAGGTCCCTATCCCAACTTGAATCATTATTTCGTTGTCTTGTTTTTTCACCCAATCAATGATTGATGTAACTCGATCTTTAATCTTATTTAACCATTGTTCGCTCTCTACATTAACTCTCCACAGGACTACTTTTAACCCGCTTTTATTCCCAGTAATTGCATTAGGTAAATAGCGATGTATACTCTCATCTAGTAACGTTTCTTCATTACCATTTGAAATTCTACGTTTAGTTTTTTTCGTTAAATTTTGGTCTTTATTTTTTCTAATTTTAAATAATACAACTGCAAAGGCCCCTTCTATATCCCACCCAATTAAATTGGCATCGTGATAAAGTAAATTCGTAGGTAACTTCCCTTCAATCAGTTGTTCTAGTAAATCATTTTTAAACCGTTTGTCTACCTCAGCAATTGCGAATTTTTTAACTAATTCGAGGGATAGCGAAGTAGCGGCATTTTCAACAGCTATAAAGTCAAGTTCATGTAATGGTTTATTCATTTCTCCGATTAATAAATAAGTTTTTATATGATTAATCGTTTCAATTTGGACAACTATTTGGTGTCCAATTTTTTCTTTTTCTTCATAATACTTAACAACTTGACGATAATGTGGAAATTTCATTAATTCACTTTTGTCTACATGAAAATTCTTTTCAACAATCTCGAAATTCGTTAAATGAGGAGAGGTTGTTGCTAAACATAAAAAATTTCGGTCAAATAAAGCAACTGGATTGCCAATTAAATTCTCTAATGTTTTTATAATTTTCTCTTCACTTTCATTTGCCAAAGATAATGCTGTAAATTGATCATGTATTTCTTTATAATACTGAAGTCTTTTTACTTGAATATCTAATATCTCTTCCATTACTGGATACATAATATCTACGTAAGGAACTTCTTTTGGAATTTGTATGATTGGTAACTTACATTTTTCTGCTTCATCTATAATAGACTGGGGAATTTCCTTTACAAAACGATGCGTTTTAATAATTAGAGCACTAATGTCCTTATCAGCTAATTTAGCTATAAACTCCCGCTGTTCTTTTTCATTAAATGAAAGAATAGGGTAAAGACTCGTTAGGATCAGTTCTCCACCATTTAGCCAATCTGTTATATCTGGCGCTTCCATAATTGTTGAACCTTTAACAATTTTATGTAAATATTGTTTTCCACTTAGAACGATTGCATTTTTGAGAGATGATAATGATAACAAATCCTTAACAGAAAACTCCAATAACCATCCTCCTTCCCTATTGAAGAAAAGGGCAGAGAAAAATTACCTCAGCCCTTCGTCTTCTTTTACTACCTTGTCATGTAGCGACTTATTTTACATTTGGAAAAGCGCCGTTTTCGAATACAACTTCACCATTTACAATTGTAGTTTTAACTTTCCCATTAAACGTCATTCCTACATATGGTGAATGTTGATGACGATAGAATAAGTCATCATTTTCTAATGTAAAGCTTTCATTTAAGTTCACAATTGCGATATCTGCATCGAAACCTGCAGCGATATTACCTTTTTTCGCTAAACCAAATACTTTTGCTGGATTTGTTGCCATTAATGTAACGATTTTCTCTAAAGGAAGGTTGCGTTTAAAATGTCCCTCTGTTAGTAGTACATTCAAAGTAGATTGTGCACCTGAAATACCGCCCCAACCTTCAAAGTAATTATCTGTAACAGTTTTCATTGAAGTTGGCGCTGGTGAATGGTCAGATGCAATCATATCTACCTCACCATTTAGTACTGCTGTCCATAAATCATCCACTTCGTCTTGATCACGTAGTGGTGGAGCACATTTCGCTAAGCCACCTTTTTCTTCTAAATCTTTTACTGTTAGAGATAAATAGTGGGCACATGTTTCAACAGTAATATCTACACCTTTTTGTTTTGCTTCATTGATTACATCAACGACTTTTTTACTACTTGCATGAACAACATGGACTTTACAGCCTGTTGCTTCAGCATAAGAAATAAGTCTTCGAACGGCTTCAATTTCAGAAATAATCGGTCGAGATTCAACAAAGTCACGTGCTGATGTTTTGCCTGCTTTAATCTTTTCTGTTGCAAGTTGGTCGCACATAACTGTACTTTCTGCGTGTACAGCAAGTCTAGATCCAATTGCCGCAATTTCTTTCATCCCTTTATATAGGGTTTCATCGTCTGCACGATTGAAATCATCAATACCACTTGGAGACATAAATGCTTTAAATCCGATTACTCCATTTTCATGAAGTTCTTTTAATTTATCAATATTTTCTGGTACTAGTCCACCCCAGAAGTTAGGGTTTACAACTGATTTTTCAGCAGAAAGTTTTCTCTTAATATCTAAGTTTTCTTTATCAATCGTTGGAGGTGTACTGTTTAATGGCATATCAAAATATGAAGTGACACCACCAGCAGCTAAACTCTTACTCCCAGTTTCAATCCCTTCCCATTCTGTTCTTCCAGGTTCGTTAAAATGTACATGCGTATCAATTAACCCAGGGAAAACATGAAGACCTTCTGCATTAATTTCTTTTGTTGCTTGTCCATTAATTTCTGAAGCTACTTCAACGATTTTGCCATCCTTAATGGCAATATCACCTTTTGAAACAGATTCTGAAGTTACAATTTGACCATTTCTAATTATTAAGTCGTAGTTTGTCATATATATGATCTCCCTTTACTACAAAATTCAAAAAGCTACCTTATTTAGATGCACTTAGTAGTTTACCGATTGGTTCGCCAACAATACCTTGTTCTAAATCAAAAACAACATGACCACGAACGATCGTTTTTGTTACGCGACAATCAATTTTACGTCCTTCATAAGCAGAGTGTTTATTTTTATAATATAAATCTTCTCTTTTTACAACATAAGATTGATTTGGGTCTACTAAAATAATATCTGCATCTTTTGTAACTGCAATTTCACCTTTGTTTGGTAAATTGAATCTTTGTGAAGGGTTATAAGAAATTAAATCAACGAATTTTTCAACTGCTAAACCACGTTGTTTAACAGCTAAATCAAACATTAAATCAACGTTGTTTTGAACTCCGCTAATGCCGCCCCATGCTTCAAAGATATTCCCTTGTTTTAAATCTTCAGTACATGGTGAATGGTCAGAAGTTAACCAGTCGATATTTCCGCTAAGTAATTCTTCCCATAGTTTTTCTTGGTCTTTTGCTCTACGTAATGGTGGTTGACATTTTGCTCTCGGACCAATCTCAGGTAGCATTTCAGCATTCATAGCAAAATAATGTGGACATGACTCAACTGTTACGTCAACACCTTCAGCTTTTGCATTTTGAATCACTTGAATTGCTTCAGATGTACTGATGTGTACTAAATGTAATTTACAACCTGTTTCTTTAGCAAATAAAATTGCACGTTGAACAGCTTCAACTTCTGTGAATGTAGGACGAGAATCTACATAGTCTTCTGCTGATGTACGACCTTCTTTAATCATTTCTTCAGTAAGTTTTTTTGTTACATTTGGGTTTTCAGCGTGAATACATAAAATACCGCCTAAATCAGCAATCTTTTGCATCCCTTTGTACATCGTATAATCGTCCACGTGAGTAAAATCTCCTGGTACATCACTCGTAATGTCTGAAAGGAAACATTTAAATGCTAAAACACCCGCATTTGCTAATTCTTCAAGTTTATCTAGATTTTCAGGTACTAGTCCGCCGTAAAATCCATAGTCAACATAGTTTTGGTTAACTGCTGCTTCAAGTTTAAGATCTAGAGCTTCTTTGTTAATTGTTGCAGGAAGTGCATTTAGTGGCATTTCAACATAACTTGTTGTACCACCAGCTGCCATTGCTTTTGAGCCAGTTTCAAATCCTTCCCAATGAGTACGACCTGGTTCACTAATATGAACATGCGTGTCCACCATACCAGGCATTACATATTGTCCAGTTGCATCAATTACTTCTTTTGCATCGTCTGTAATAACTTCTGCGATACAATAAATCTTTTCATTTTTCACTCCGATATCCACTTTACGGACACCATCACGAAATACAACGTTACCGTTTTTAATAATTAAATCATAAGTCATTAGTTGTTCCTCCAAACTAAGTTGTCTATTTAATTACGCCATTTACTACATAGAGAGGTTCTTCATTATTTAATACTTTCACTATATTTTCAGCTGCCATGACTGCCATGTCATCACGAGCTTCAAATGTAGCATTTCCTATATGAGGTGTTAACACAACATTTTTAAGTTTCTTTAACTCTTCTCCAATGTGCGGTTCGAATTCAAAAACATCTAGTGCTGCGCCTTCAATTAAACCTTCTTTTAAAGCATTTACTAAAGCTGCTTCTTCTACAATTGGTCCGCGGGCACAATTAATTAAATAAGCGGTTCTTTTCATCATTTCAAATTGTCTCGAACTAAACATGTGTTTCATGCTTGGATTATAAGAACAGTTAAGTGTAATAAAATCTGATTGTTGAAGTAATTCATCAAAAGTGACATATGTAGCATTTAATGATTTCTCAACTTCTTCGCTTTTTCGATTTGGACTATAGTATAAGATGTTCATATCAAAAGCAGCTGCTCTTTTTGCTACAGCTTGTCCGATTTGTCCAAAACCGACAATCCCAATTGTTTTGCCAGTTACTTCGCGCCCTCTAAAAAATAGAGGTGCCCATCCGTTAAACCCTACTGTACGGCACACTTCGTCACCTTCTACTATTCTTCTTGCAGCTGCTAATAAGAGCCCAATGGTTAAATCGGCTGTTGCTGCAGTTGATGCAAATGGTGTATTTGTTGTAGGTATACCTTTAGATGCAGCATATTCGAAGTCTATATTGTTGTAACCTGCACCGTAATTTGCAATTATTTTCAAATTCGGCGCAAGATCAATAACGTCTTTCGTTACAGCTGTAGACAGTAAGCTTAAAAGAGCATCCTTATCTTGAATTCGTTCTTTTAATTCTTTTTCAGAAATTAGTTGTTCACCATGAAAAACTTCCACTTCATGTTTTTCGGTTAACAAGTCTAAACCTTTTTGCGGTATATCCCCTGCTACTAAAATTTTCGCCATTTTTAAGACCCCTCTTCAATATTTTTGATGTAAGGATCATCACCTAACAATAAGTTATTCCCTGAATCTAAACATTTTATATGTCATAGACCGGAAGCGCTTTCAACCTATATGATAATTTTAGTAAATGGAAGTTTGTTCATGCATTTGGTTAAGTGGATAAAAGTGAAATATTTTTTTAGTCGTAAAGGATAAAAATATTATTAAATTTTTCATTTTATTTTTAGAAATTCACAAGTTTTTATATCTCTTTTGAGCAAATTCGAATGATTTATGAACGAATTTACTTTAATTCCAAAAAGAACCCACAACATAAGTGATAGTCAAAGTATTTTAGCGTTTTGGTCAATTTTTGGTTACACTATAATGGATAAATGATTATATATTTAAAGGTGTGTTACAACAAGATGAAAACAACTGTCGTATATAAAAAAGCTCAAAATTTTGAAATACAAGGGGATTTTTACCCGACTTCAATACAGTCTGCTCCTGTTATTGTTTATATACATGGAGGCGGTCTTGTTTGGGGTTCTAGAGAGGATATAAAGTCTGAACAAGTTGATTTTTATTTAGATGCGGGATTCAATGTGTTTTCAATAGATTATCGACTTGCACCTGAAACAAAGCTCCCTGAAATAAAAACAGATATTGAAGATGCATTAAAATGGTTGAAAGAAGACGGAATAAAACAGTTTGACTATAATCCAGACAAAATAGCTGTAATTGGTGGCTCCGCTGGCGGGTACCTTGCACTTTTAACTGGAACGTTTGATGTAAAACCAAGTGCAATTATTTCTTTTTATGGATACGGTGATATTTCAGGGGAATGGGCGCATACACCAAGTCTTCATTATTCTAAGATGACAGCAGTTCCAAAAGAACTTGCGGATATGCTTGTCTCTAATGAAGTGATTACAGTAGGACCAATTCAAAAAAGGTATGCGATTTATATGCATGGTAGACAAAGTGGAGATTGGATTAGAAAAGTAACTGACATAAACAATACTGAGCTAAAATCTTATTGTCCACTATATTTAATTGAACCGACTTACCCACCTACTCTAATGTTACATGGTACGATGGATGAGGATGTGCCTTACGAACAATCTGTGCTCATGTCTGAAGCATTAACAAATGTATCTATTGAAAATCAACTAATCACTATTCCAAACGGCAAACATGTATTTGATGAAGCTTGGGGAGATCCAGTTGTACAGGATGCATTTAATGAAGTAATAGGATTTTTAAGAAAACATCTGCAATAGATGTGTGGCTGAATCTTTTAGGTAACGAAATACGAGACATTTTCTGGTGATTTACCGAGAGTTGTCTCGTAATGTTGCTATTTAGACAGGTTTTCGGAATTTGAATGTATGTTGGCTAAATAACGCTGTTTATTAGACACTTTCATGAAAAATTACTGAAAGTTGGCTAGATAACCTAGTATTCTCGACACTTATTCTTAAATACAATAAAAAATGTCTAGATAAGGCTGTTTATTAGACATTTTTTAGTAGAAACAACGAAAGTTGGCAAAATACTGTTGTTTATTTGACAATTATCCGGAAAATCATTAAAAGTTGGCAAAATTAGACCTTTTATTAGACACTTTTTCGGAAATTCACTGATATTTGTCCTGTAAAATTCAAATACGAGACACTTTAACTGAAAATCACCGATTTCTGTCTCGTAAAAGCAGTTTACGAGACACTTTTACAATGAAGCACTGATTCCTGTCTCGAAGGATTTGATTTTCTTGACACTTTGAACAAAATCTCATAATGAGCGCAAGATCAAACCTTAAGAGAACGCTTGTAAATTATTTATCACTAATTACTAGCGAAAATGCGTTAGGATCTAAATTGTATTCCTTAATTATTTCATAGAAAATGGTTTTTACTTTCTCTTGTTCTTCTTCTGTTGCTTCATTATTGTATAAAACAATTTTTACCTGTATATCATTTAATGAAACGCCTGCTATTGTTGCTTGAAATGCATATCCATTTTCCAATAGTTCACTATTCACTTTATTCATTACTCCAGGATCTCCATAGAGTAAATTCTCTATTTCCTCAAATTCTTTTTTATAGTCTTCTACAGAATTTACAGGAAGTTGTATTCTAGTAACGTTTGACAATGAATTATTAATTATCAAGAAAGTTAATAAAAATAAAATCAAAACTATCCCGAACATAATAATTGTACCCTTTTTCAGCTAGTACACTTCCTTTTTAACTAAGTATATGACTTTAAATAGAGAATTAGCCTAAAAACTACAAAGGATATACCTTCCTAAATCGCTCACAAACTACTAACATTTCAGGTGAAAACGCTAGATTGTATTCTTTTAAAGCATCAGTAAAGAATTTTTCATGGGCATCCCACCAATATTGGTAAGAGTCTAACCCTTCCGCTAATGCAAATTCCTCTGTTACTTCATTCATTGGTACTACCTCGACGGATTGAATCTCTATAACTGCTACTGGCTCATTACGACCGTCTAAAACAATATAATATTCTTCAGCCTTTGGTAGTTCTGCATTTTCTATTTCATAAAATAAAAACCCTGAAGTAGTTGCCGTCTTTTTCCCTTCCACAACCATTTCAGCCAACCAATCTGCAGATGAACCAAATTGAAAAGCTTCTTTATAGTTCAATCCTTCTTTATTATTTTCAACACAATAATCGTACCAAAATTGATCAACTTTACTCATATGTGCTCATCCCCTAAACATTTTATATTCACTTTTATAATCAAAAAAGGGCGTTCATCCTTCTGGAGACACCCCTATACGATGCGTTAAAAAGTGAATTTTTTCTTTATTTGTACAAAATCTTCTTCGAATATCTCATTCTTATCACTTACTAATAGTGATTGGAACTGATTAAATAACTGCTGGATTTCCTTCTCTTTATTAATCAATGCAATACTTTTATTATACTCTTCTTCATCTTTATATCTTGTAATTTCTATCCACTTTGTTTCGTCTTCATTGCTATTTAGATACATAGTTTCGGATTGAATATACTTACTATAAATCGCCGATGCTTTTTCTTGAATCAAAAAATACTCTTCTACTTTATTTTTTTGTAGGTAAAATTGATATACTTTAACATACATAGTCCCCACTCCTTTACATCAATTTAGCCAATGATAGTGTTTACCATGACCATCCACTCCTTGTAATACCTTCTTTTCGTAAGTTTTAGAGTGGGTTACATAGTCAACATGTAAATAGCTATCGTACATATTGTTGTAAACGTGATAAATAGGGTACTGTTCACTGATTGATTCTATCATCTTTAGTAGTTCTTGTTTTAATTGTTCATTCAGCTGATTTGCAACATGGGTGTGAAATAGAACGAGTTGTGTATTCGTATCATGTTTTTCTATAAAAGATGGTATTAGCTTTAAAAAGTCACCTTTGTATAGTTTTTTAGGAACGTTTTTATTTAGTTCACGCACCGTTTTCAATAATTCTTTTCTTTCGGTTTGTTCTGGCCATATGAGGGCTTGCATCCAATCAAAGTCTTCTTCCTTGTTTAGATCAACAATATTTAAATCAATGCCAATCCTTTCCTTCACTTCAAATGGTTTGATTTCCGATAAAGGCTCCCCAAAATTTTCTGCTCTTACGACAACAGTACTTTCCGTTTCTCCATAGCGATGAACCAAACCATTTTCTGAAATTTCATAACCATAATGGTCAAGATTTAATAACAATCCCGCGCTTGTACCGATTTCTATCAGTGTTAATGGCTTGTCGGATTCATGAGCAATTTCACTAAAAATAGGATATAAATAAGAACTACGATTCAGTTCATTTGTTTGAATAAGCCTAGTTTGAAAGCAATCTAAAATTTCTTCTTCATGATGACGAACAAAATCTTTTAAGTGTTGGTAACTTTCTTCTAAAAAACTTTCTGATCGGTCAAAGTTAGTGTAATAATAATTAAGAGGGTGGTTTTTCTTTGATGCTAAGTATTGAACACTAGCAAATAACATGTTTGGTTTTGGTTGAGATGCTGGTATATAGGATACTAGTTTAAGTATTTCATAATCTTCTGCAACTTTCTTGCTCCAGTACGCATATAAAGGGCTACTTTTTTGTGCTTCAAGTTCTCCAAAACGACTAAATATCTTCACTAATCTGTCCATTAAAATCACCTCTTTCAATCTTGTATTTTTAGTTTATAATGTTTGGTAAAATAAAGAAATTAATTAAATATAATGAAATTGATTAATAATTTTAATCAAAAGAGGTGCTTATGGAGATTAAATGGCTAAAGTCATTCGTTACAGCGGTAGAATGCGGAAATTTTCGGTTAGCAGCAGAAAAGCTTTATATTTCACAACCAAGTATTACGGTTCATATTCATCAGTTAGAAGAGAGTTTACAAATATCTTTATATGAACGTAACCATACTCAACTTACTTTAACGGACGAAGGACAATATTATTATTATCTTGCAAAGGATATTTTAAAGAAAATAGAAGATAGTAAAAGAAAACTAAGCCTGTACTCAGTTCAAAAACGCACCCTGCTTAAAGTTGCGATTTCACCTATTTTAGTGGAAACAAATCTACCAAACATACTGTTTCAGTTTACGCTTCGAAACCCGAATTTTGAAATTCAAATTATCGTTGAAGATTCGAAATATATGGATGAAATCATATTAAAAGATGAAGTCAACTTAGCCATTGGCATTGGAACTAGTAAGCAAACTATTATTCATTCTGAAAAGTTATGCTCAAGTCCAATGCAACTAATTTATCCTAAGGGTCAGGATTCTTCTACTAGTAAAAGGTTAATTCAATTGGAAGATTTATTTGAAAGATATCCTCTATTTACAGGGCACCTAGATGAAGCAGTCTCGTTTGAAGCCCAATTAGAATTGCATTTTCCAACTATGCGTAAAATGAACATTTCTCAAAGTTACATCGTTAAACAATTTGTAAAGGATGGTTTAGGAATGGCTTTTTTACCAAATTTCATTGTCTATCAAGAGGCAAAAAATGGACTTTATAACATATTCCATTTCGATCGATTCCTTTTACCAACAATCGATTTGTATATTCGACATATTAAAGAGAATGAAAAAATTACACCCCTGTTAGAAACTATTAGGAACAGCTATAATTCTATTAAATAAATAACGACTCCATTTTGATTTAGAAATGATCAAAATGGAGTTTTTAAATATCCTAATTCCTATTTTATTAAACGTAAAAATCTTTTTTTACCGATTTGGAGTACCTCTCCATTCATAAGGACACGATCAAGTTCATCTTCACTTATTTTTTCTTTATTAAGTTGGACGCCGTTTTGGTTTAATAAACGTACGAATTCACTCTTACTTTTAACAAAGCCTAATTCTACTATTTCAGGAATGATATCTAGTAATGTTTCTTTTCCTATTTCAATTAGCAATTCTGGTATATCATCTGGTATTTCTTTTTTGTGAAAGGCTGTGTCAAAGTATGAAATTGCTCGTTTCGTTTCCTCATCTCCCCAGTATAAATTCGTAATAATTTCCGCTAGTTTTAATTTGATGTCCCTTGGATTTGCTCCCTGTACCAACTGGCGTTTAATGTTTTCAATTTCATCCGGATGTTCATCTGTTGCTAATTCAAAGTATTTGAGAATAAGTTGATCTGGTATTTCCATCACTTTTTTAAACATGACTTCTGCAGGCTCATTAACACCAATGTAATTTCCAAGACTTTTACTCATTTTCTCTACACCATCCAGCCCTTCAAGTAGCGGCATAAAGATTGCAATTTGCTTTTCTAAGCCCCAATGTTTTTGAAGCGTGCGACCCATCAAAATGTTAAAGGTTTGATCTGTCCCACCTAATTCAATATCCGCATCAATCTCCACAGAATCGTAAGCTTGCATAAGTGGGTAGAAAAATTCATGAATACCAATGGGTACTTGATTGTTGTAGCGTTTTTGGAAGTCATCACGTTCTAGTATTCTTGCAACTGAAGTCGTTGCTGCTAATTTAAGAACTTCTTCAAATGATAATTTGGATAACCATTCACTGTTGTAACGAACTGTTGTTTTTTCCCCATCTAACACTTTGAAGATTTGTTCAAAATACGTTTCCGCATTCTCTTTAACTTGTTCTTCACTTAAAGCGACACGTCCCTTTGCTTTCCCAGTTGGATCACCAATACGACCTGTAAAATCACCAATAATAATGACCACACGATGCCCCAAATCTTGCATTTGTTTAATTTTTCTTAAAACCACTGCATGACCTAAGTGAATGTCAGGTGCAGAAGGATCAAGCCCTAACTTAATCGTCAGAGGTTTTTGTAGGTTGTAGGACTTTTCTAATTTTTCGAGTAACTCTTCTTCATCAATAATTTGATGAACGCCTTTTTTAATGATTTTTAACTGTTCTTCTGGTTTACGCAACATACGAACATCTCCTAGGAATATTATTTCTAACATTGCAAGCTCTATAAGAACTAGGTATTGAAAAACACAAATCACTCAAATATGCGTGTAGGTTTTCTTACACGAATATTTGAAATAAAAAAAACGCCCTTTTGGATTAACCAAAAGGACGATTCATCTCGTGTTACCACCTTTAATTCGTAAGCAACTCACATTACTTACCTTTGAAAGTACAGTCGTATAGACGATACTCCAGCACATGATTACGGGTGCTTCACCGGTGTAGCCTACTAGATTTCGGTACACAGCTCAAAGATGTATTCACAATCGTTCAACATGCACCTCTCATCAACCGGTTGCTTTCTGTTTGTTTACGTGATTGCTACTCGTTCTTATCATAGCCTTTGTTCTTATACTCCGAAATGTTTTAAACAAATCTTCGTTATGCACATATTAATTGTAATTAATTTTATCCATTAATTAAGTTTTGTCAACAGTTAAAAAATTCTTTCAATATATTAAAATGATATTCTTTACATTAAAAGCATTCTAGCCCATGATATATCAACTTCTTCAATTAACTTTTTCGTCAACACAGTTTACAATAACTTCTTTTCTACCATACTCAGCTTTAGTAGATGCCAGTTTAGTTCCTCTTTATATACCCTTGTCTTCATTTAGCAATCCTACATTAATCAAAAAAACTGCAGACAATTCAAAAGTCTCTTTGAATTTGTCTGCAATCTAAACTTAAACATTTGCACTATTCAGTTTATTATTGTTGATTTTCGAGATTTAATAATGCTTCTTCTTCGATTTCCATTAGTACTTCAAATGGTAGAACATCTTCACTAGATGGAATTCCGATTGAAAAATCAAATTCTTCATTTACATTCGATTTTGATTGAACGAATGATAATTTAACATTAAATGAACCTTCATCTTCTACAGAAACAGTAAAGTCAATCGTTCCCTCATCATAACTAATATAGTTATCTTCAGTAATAACAATAATCTCATCTAATTGATTAATTGTTAAGTATTTATCTAATTTTGTTAGTAGTTCATCTACTAATTCATTAATACTAATACCTTCTTCAGTAAATGAATCCTTTAATTCTTTTAATGTTTTAATATCTTCAACAGTTAAACCAAGAGCTTTTATATACTCAGGGTTTTTAAATAGTTCAACATACTTAGGTAATAGTTCATTAACAACTTTCTTAATAAACGGTTTAAGTGTTTCATTTGTAATTTCAAACTTAATTACTTTATCTACTTCTACACCTTCAGGGATTGTGACAGAACTTGAATCTACTTCTTTATAAAAATCTTTTCCTAGTACATCAAAAAATAGATTGTAAATTTCTGTCGTTAACTTTTGCTGTAAATCATAATCAATAGTAGCAGGTTGTCCCGAAATTTCAGCTAATTCTACTAGATTAAATTCAATAAACTTCCCCTTCACCTCTTCAGGTAATGGTAAGAATGGAGTATCTGGATATTTAATCCACATCTTTTCTTCAGTCATAACTATAGGCATAGAAAATGTTGTTTGCAAATCACCTTTTAAAGTAAGGTCGATAGTTGCTTCAATTTGCATTGGGTCTTTTTTGTAAGCACCTGAAATATCTACTTGAATATCTTTCAACAATTCTAAAATCATTCCAATTTCCGGATCGATTTCATCTGTTTCAGATAATTCTAGACCTAAATTCAGACTACCTTCAAATTTGTACGAATTTAAATTTTGCTCATTCGTATAAACTTCTTTTAATAATTCAGTAACAGTGTTCTTTGAGTCATCTTTCGAATCAGCAGCGTTAACTTGTTGAAATGGTAAGGCAAAAATTAAAAGAAGTGCAAATAGAAACGGTACAACTCTTGTTTTTCTCATAATAATCTCCTTCTTCAATTTTTTAGAATTTCCTACAACACAGGAAATTATAACATAGTTTACCATATATTTCTTCACATTCTTTAAAATGTTATTTTTATCCTACAAAGAGTTTTTAAGTTTAATAGTTACAACAAACTACTATCAAGTATCTTAGTAGCCAATAATTATTACAAATCCATGCAAATGGATTTAGGAACACGAATCCTCTAACATTTAGCGGTTAATTACAGAAACAGTTTGTATAAACTAATATATATAAACTCATTATTATGGTGTATATTGTTGAAAGAGATGTAATTATTAATTAATGATAAGGTGGATTATCATGACGAAATTTCAAGAAGTAACTGTAGAAACGACAATACAAGCGCCAGTTGAAAAGGTATGGGAATACTGGACAGAGCCTACGCATATGACAAAATGGAGCTTTGCTTCAGATGAATGGCATTCACCATTTGCGGAAAACGATCTTAGGGTCGGTGGTAAATTCGTTTCAAGAATGGAAGCGAAAGATGGAAGTATGGGATTTGATTTTGGTGGCACGTATGACGAAGTAAAATTGTATGAGCTAATTTCTTATACGATGGGAGATGGCAGAAGCGTAAAAGTCGCTTTTAGAGATCTTGGCAATGAAACGAAAGTGATTGAAACATTTGACGCTGAATCTGAACATCCAGTTGAGTTTCAACAACAAGGATGGCAAGCAATTTTAGATAACTTTAAAGATTACGCTGAAAAAACTTTTTAGTAAATAATCAAAATAAAGATGGCGAGCTCAGTCCAAAGAGCTTGCCATGTTTAGCCTTATTTCTTTTTGTTGAAATGTATTCATTGCCAACTCATAAGGAAGTATTAATTCACAATAGCGTCAGGAAATTTATCCGCAACAAGATTTAAGATGACATTATGTTCTAAGTAAGCTTTTAACCCACACAGAACGATCGTATATCCTCCTATTGAGTCAATCACTTGGTGAACGATTTCGTCTGGACTACCTTTGAATCCAGTATTTGTAATTGTGACAAATGTTCCTTCAGTACGAGGTGTAAAGATCCACTCTGCTGTCGTTTCGTCGTCAAATTTTATGAGAATTCTTTTATTTTGTTCAACTTTTAAAACATCTAGTTCTGCGGATACGCCATACATCTCCCAATCCCAACGAATCCGCTTTCCTTCTTCTAAATTTCCACTACTTTTTGTAAACCAAAACTTTGTTGTGATTAAGGGGTTAATAAAAGCCTCGAACACTTCTTCTACAGGTTTTCTAATTAGCATTTCAGCTTTTGCAATCGTCACTTCATTCGATAATGTCATTTTCGTTGCTCCTATCCACTAAATATTAAGGATTAGATAAATGCTCTTGAATATAGTCAATGTAGCTCCATTTCAACTGTTCGTTCAAAGATTACAAATAATGGAGCTTCTTTGAATTTCCGTAAGGAGGCTTATAAACTTTTCTTAAAACAAATAATACGATTCGCTTCTGTAAAGCCCAATGAAAGATGCACAGCTAAACTTGTTTCATTGTCTAGCTCGCAGTCACTTGCAAATTCTTGACATCCTTTTTGCTTCGCCCAATTTTCGCAAGCATTTACTAATTGTTTTGCATAACCTTGTTTACGAAATTCTTCTTTTACGTAAAGTCCTTCTAAATATCCAACGGGGCTTGTACTTGTCCCTTCTACGTAATCATATCGAAGTTGACATTGTGCAAACCCAACTACTTTTTGATCATGATAAGCTAAAAAAATAATTGCATCAGGCTGTGTAATGAAATTCGTCATTTCTAAAGTAAATTCTTCTAAAGTATGATTTGGCCAAAGTAGTATAGCCATTTGAGCAGCTTCTTTTGCATCAGATAATGTAGCCTCTTTAATCATTTACAATCCTCCAGTTAAAATGAAAGCTGCCATACGCTGGCAGCTTAGATTCTAGAATAATAGATTTATTTCCTCATTAATGCTACGCGATAAGGGAATAAAGTTCGTTCCATCATTCCCTCTGAAATAGCTGGATCCTCTTCCATGAATTGTTTTGCACTATGCTCGAGAGTCGTCTTCAAAAATGACAATCCCAAATTGGCATTTATCTTCATTTATAGTACGACCAGCCAAGATGACTTTGCCTTCATCAGTAAATTTCTTTTAACCTTAAAAAATGACGATTAATAATTTCTTCTTCTTTCTCCGTCCAATTTTCACTTATATAAGGTTTTAACCTTAATTTCTATAAGTATTGTTCCATTTCTCATCTACCTTACTTTTGTATATGTACATCATAATTATTAGCTCTAATGAAAATATTCAACAAATATTGGAAAAATCCTTCACCTAATTGATGAATGACTCAACTTGTAATTAGAAAATGTTACTTTTTATCTTCTTCATTCGCATCGTTTTCTGGATCTTTATTGAACCGTAATTTTGCATATTCCTCGAACTCATAGAGCTCAAATTGTTGTACAAACTCTTCGATAATTGCTTGAGTTGCTTTTAACTCCCCAACGATAATTGAGTTAATAGATTGTAATTCAGGTGTTGTCAATTGCTTTTTCAATATCGATTCTTTCGTTTCCAAATGCTCTAAAAACATAATTGCTCGTTTGCGGCGGAAGGTTTTAGCCCCTTCTGTTTTAACCTCATTATGTTCACTGCGACGGCCACGATGTCTTCCTTCATGATGATGTCCCTTATGTTCTTCTCGTCTCATCAAGAACCCTCCATGTCGTATACAAGCGTATACATTCAATTTATTCCAGTGTATACGTTCGTATACTTTCTAGTCAATATATAATGAAATAACGTGACAATTCATTAGATATCTGAGGAATTCTATCCCATAAAATCAAGTTACGAGACACTTTATCAGAAATCTCGGGAATTCTGTCCCGTAAAATCAAGTTACGAGACACTTTATCAGAAATCTCGGGAATTCTGTCCCGTAAAATCAAGTTACGAGACACTTTATCGGAAATCTCGGGAATTCTGTCCCGTAAAATCAAGTTACGAGACACTTTATCAGGAATCTCCGGAATTCTGTCCCGTAAAACCAAGTTACGAGACACTTTATCAGAAATCTCGGGAATTCTGTCCCGTAAAATCAAGTTACGAGACACTTTATCAGGATTCTCGGGAATTTTGTCCCGTAAAATCAAGTTACGAGACTCCTTACTAGGAAACTCAGAAATACCGACACTTAAAATTAAACAACGAGCCAAAATATTAAGAATCTTAATAAAAGACAAAAGTCAGAGCATTCACGCTCTGCCTTCATTTCATTCACTTTCTTTAACTGTAACAATTCCCTTTGTTCCGTCTACAATGACGATATCTCCATTTTTAAGATATGTTAAACAACTTCGGACACTCATTACTGCAGGAATCCCGACTTCCCGCGCAGTGACAGCCCCATGGGATAATGGTCCGCCTGATTCAGTGATTAATCCCCTCGCAGAATAAAACAATGTCGTCCAAGCAGGATTCGTTGTACGCGTCACCAAAATGCTTCCTTCTTTCACATCTTTAAACTCTTCTACGCTTCGGACAATGCAAACTTCCCCCTCCACGATTCCTGCACTCCCTGGTACTCCCTTTAAAATACCATCTGTTGATTGGACATCCACTTCGCCTTGTTCGGAATAATTCCAAACAGGGGAAGTTGTTAAAAGTTTTTGATATGCCTTCCTTTTCCGAATCAAATCCTGCTTATTTACTGCTTTACCATCTAACAATTCAAAAAGTTCATTTTTAGTTAAGAAAAATAAATCGTACGGATCATCTAAACCGAGTTTATTTCCTAATCGACCTACTGATTTTCGAGCTAATAAATTTACACGAGTCGTTTGGAAATGTTCTTCATCATCTAATTCTGTATATGAAATTGCTAGTTTCGCCAGTTTATATAATGCGCTAGAAACTTCGACAGTTGAAACTGAAAGTAACTCTCGTAACGTTTGAATACCCGCATCCGAATTATCAGTTTTCATTTGATTCGGAATGACTAAATCCATTAACACTTCTGGTTTTTCTGCCCATGTTGGATAATAATAGTCGAATGTGAGTTCACGATGACCGTATTTTTCTAGGAATAAAACAAACTTTGGATTCGTTAAACTTCTTTCATTAATGCTTACTAGTTCTGCATTAATATTCGCTGTACGAATCGTTGCCAACGATAAAAGATTGTCTAACTTCGCCTTAGCAATCAGTTGATCACCATAAGCGTGCACCAAAGCTTCAAACAACGTTCCAATTAAAAAACTTTGTGTCATAGAAATTGCGATATTTGGCTTAAAGTAATCGTTTGCCGTATAAAATAATCGCTCGAAATATTGTTTAAAGTTTTCCAGTGAATCTGTTGCTGATGGCATTCTATGAAGTTCCCCAATTCGTGTTAAATAGAGCGATAAATCATCTTTCCATTGTTTTGCTAAACTCTCTGCCCAAAAGTATTTTTCATCTATTAGGACTACATCCTCTAATTTTGTAACTTTGAGAGGACGTTTCATCGCAAGAATTTCTACAGCTGTTTGATTTCCATAGACGAATCCTTCTCTCATCGTAAACCATGGTTTTGTTGGAAGATCAATGTTCATTAATTTTAGTGAATACTCTAGTGAACTATTAAACCCTTCTTCAACAAAATCCCATGTTAGTGGCGTGATCGCATCTGGGAAGCGTTCTGCAGATTCATCTCTTGTAAAGTATGCAGGAATTATTGTTTGAGGTCTTGATTGAAGTAGATAAATTTCATCTTCATAAATAGCCCACTCAATATCCTGTGGTGATTCATAATGCTTTTCGATTTGTTTTGCTAGTTTGGCAATTTTCAATACTTCTTCATGAGATAAACTCGCTTTTTTATCTGCTAAGTTTTCCTTAATACTGCTGTCCTTTGTATCAACAACCCACGTATCCGTTAATGTTTCACCCCCAACAACATTTTCTCCAAGACCAAAGCTTGCTTCGATTAAAACTCGACTAAACTTCCCACTAATTGGATCTACAGAAAATGCTACACCAGCACTTTCACTCGGAACCATTTTTTGAATAACAACTGCCATACTTGCTTCATCTTGCGAGAAACCTCGTTCGTTTCTATACACGACTGCATGCATGTTCCATAAAGAGGCAAAACATTCTTTAATTTTTTCTTCTAACTGGTCCAAAGAAACATTTAAATAAGTTTCGTGTTGTCCAGCAAATGCGGAACCTTCCAAATCTTCAAATGTAGAAGAAGATCTTACAGCGTATAAAAATTCTGGATTGATGTATTTTTTTAATTCGTCAATTAGTTTAGAAGGTAATACTTCGTCCATCACTTTCTTTTGCATGTATTCACACTGTTTCTGTAATTCCTCTGTATCTACATAAGTAAATGCGATCGGTTTTTCATAATGTTCTTGATAGAAGTTTGCATGAAGAACGATTCCTTCTGGAACGTTAAAGCCACTTTGCGTTAGCACTTTTAGATTGTGGCCCTTCCCACCATCTTGCTCAATACTTCCTTGCTCATGAAATGTAGAAATATATTTTTTCACCATGTTCTCCTTTTGAATAATTAATCTATACTAATCTATACCAGCTGCATCTTTCCATTTTCGATAAGTAAAAAAGCCAATAAGGGTAATAAACAAATACCCTACAAGTAGCCAAGGATTCCAAATAAAAAAGACAATATAAATCAATAATTGCAAAATAAAAGAAGGTACTCCAGAAAGAATTCTCCATAGTGTAATTACGTTATTATCATCGGCAAATTTTTTCGCTACAAAATAAGGAATAATTAATGTCAGTAGATTTGTAACAAAAAATAAAAGAACGATAGGGAATAAACTAATCGCTAGCAATCTATTCCGTTTCGGTAAATTAAATTCATAATGATCGTTGTAAACCCTCTCTAATTGGGCTTTAATTTCTTCTGTCATTTTCTTTTTATCATTTTCAACTAGTGAAACTGGTTCTCCAATATGAACAAATACTTTACTTCGAAAGCTCCATCCTTTTTCATAATGAAGTCCAATGGGAATAATTTTTCGTTCACTAAGTGACGAAACAACATGGGCAACCCCTTCTCTAATTTCAAGAAGACCTTTTCCTAAATGACTCGTTCCTTCGGGAAACATTAAAACACTCGTACCGTTTTCAATTTCAGGACGAATTCTACTTAATTCTTTTTTGTTATGGCGCATTTCTGCCATGTTTTCTGGATAGCGGTAAATTTTAAGTTGTTTTCTGAAAAAGAATTTTGAAAAGCGTGTTTTTGTTAGATTTTTTCCTATGACTGTAATCATTTTTTGTTTAAATAGCGATAATATAACAAGTCCATCAACTACACCATTTCGATGATTACTCACATAAAAAGATGCATTTTCGGGAAATGTTCCTCTTACCGCAATTTTACTAAAATAAATTTTCGCAAGTAGACGGATAAGCATCCTCATATTTCTAGCTCATCCTTTCTTGTTTAATTTAAAATACCTACATTTAATTCTTATTCTATTAATCAGTTAATAGAATTATAAAGGAAAAATTACCCAGTCAATTTAAATATCCAGAGACATCTTTCTACTAACTGTTTTCATTTGAAATGATTCATAGAACGAAATTGCCTTTTCATTAAATTCCCAAACATTTAGTTCTAATGATGAAGCACCCATATTTTTTGACCATTCAATACATGCTTCAAATAACAATCTGCCAATTCCACGTCTCTGAAATCCACTTTTCACTCCAAAATCATGCATATATGCATAAACTCTTGGCGTCATTGACTTAAAAGGTGGAGATTCCACTAGTTCCATTACTGCAAATCCAACAATTTCATCATTTATTTTAGCAATTAATATATCTGAATTTGGGTCTTCTAATAATTCATTAAAATAAGATTCTGGCATTACTTGTTTAACCTTTCTAAATATATTAGGTAACGCTTCGGCATGTTCATCTTGCCCTTCTTTTACGATTAGATTGACCGCGGTAAAGTCATGTTTTTGTGCTATTGTTATAATCATTTCGCATCCCCTTCTTAATATAGTGACATTTCTACCGACAAAAAAGGCATTTCTTTTTCACGGAAATGCCTAATAATTCAAATCGTGTTTTCTCTAATTTGTATAATCTACTCTAGTTAACCCAAATACATAATGATCAACATACTTATCATAAAGCCACTCTACACTTCGGAGACATCCTTCCTTCTGGAAACCGAGCTTTTGTGGTATCGCTTGACTTTTCTCATTTTCAGTTGCCACACGTATTTCTACTCTATTTAACTTTAATTCTTTAAAACAGTAATCTACTACGGCTTTACAGGCATTTGTCATTAAACCGTTCCCTTGGAAGTTCTCCCCTAACCAATATCCTATGGAAGTCGATTTATTCGCCCAATTGATTGAATGTAGACCAATAACACCAGCTAATTCCCCTTTATACCATATCCCTGCTTGAAAGCCATTATTACTAGAAAACTGTTTCATCGTTCCTTCAATGTATTGTTTTGAATCATTTTCATTTTGTGTAAAGTCCACCCACGGTAACCATTCTCTTAAATAAGTTCTTGATTCATCAGTTAATAAAAAAAGTTCTTCTGCATGTCTAACTTCCAATAATCGCAATTCAGTCTCGTCATTAATTTTATATGTAAACACTGTATCCCCTCCCAATTCGACATTATCTGTATATGATTCTACAAACTTAATCAAAATCCTCGTTTAAATTAAAACTAATAGAAAAAGCCACCAATTCGGCAGCTAGATGTGTCAAAAAAAAGAGCTCAATACCCCACTGGAATTGCGCTCTTTCATATAAACTTATTGATATCGTTTACTTTTTAATTTACTCTTTGTCTTCTCATCCATTGTGTGGCAATCCACTTTTCACCTTCTACAACAGGTGCTCCTGCGTGTAGTGTTAATTCGTTCAACAATGGATCATTATAGAAATATTCAAAGTATACTGCCATACCCTTTTGAGGACATACAGTTAACCCTAACTTTGGAAATGTCGTTGTTCCGCCTTCTTCCACATCATTTAAGTATAGGACTAGCGTGCTGATGCGATTGTTCTTCGCTGCTTTACTTGTAGGCGCGAAATAATCGTAATGTGCTTTGTATTCTTGACCAGGTTTATAATTTAATATATGAAGTCCTTCTCCATGTTCAGTCGGAATTCCCATTATTGCAGAAACCCTTTTTTCTACCCTAGCCAAGATTTCATTATTGACGTCTGTTAAAAATGCGCCACTACTTGTTCGTATATCACTCACTTCTTTTGTACTTCCGATTTTCGAACGCTGAAGTCGCTCTTTTGACAATTGAATAAGCGCTTCACATTCCTCATCATCTAGTACTGAGCCTAAAACAACAACTAGCGGTTCTTCAAATCTAGCAATGATATTTATGTCTCTGTCTTCTGTCTTAATTCTGTTACCATTATGGCTAAATATAGTTTGTTCCTTAACTTGTGCACCTTTAACAACCATCTTTCATTCATCAACCCCTATTTCTTATGGAATATTTTTTATAATACTACAAAAAGTGTTTATATACCTTCTTTTTTTCTTCTAATCAGAAAACTTTTTTTCTTGATTTTTTTAGTAATATCTGTCCACTTGTACCGAAATTCAGAGAGGTATTCCCATCCATATAACCAATTTACTTATCTAAATTCTGATAAGTTAGAATTTAAAGCTTTCTACAGATTCCTTGGGTACAAAAAAGCGCAGATCCTTTATGAATCCACGCAACTGTTTAGTAAAAATCATTTTCATACATGTAAACGTCTACCACATTTCCAAAATAGTTTAATCGTTTCCAAGCTTCAATACGTAACGTTTCATCATCTTCAGAATACATATATTTTTGAAGCGCTTCCGAAGACTCGTCAATCCAATCTAATACAACTTTGTCTCTAGCAAATTCTTTAAGATCTGCCATTCCATCTAACGTTCTTTTTGCGTCTACCTTTGTTTCAAAGTATTCTGTATAAAAGTTCTTACCATATGATCGAACCAGTGTTATTACTATGCCGAAAAGTTGCTCTTCCGTTGGTTTCACAGTTTCAAAAGAATGATCAGGTGCTCGGAATAGGGTTTTCGAATCTTTGTAAAATGAATAACCATTTTCATAAAATACAATTCCTGAATAACCCTCAGGTTCATCTCCTTCCTTTGGGGCCTCTGGTAGCTCATAATTAAGCAATAAGTTGTAAAATTCCTTTTGAGCGTCATCGAACGATATTTGTACAATCGTGTCTAAAGTGTGTTCATAATCAAAGCAATAAACGTCTTCTTCCTTACAAATAGATGGATCCTTAACAACCGTTAAATCATCTCTCGATTGTAGCTCTGCATTTAATTTATCTATATATTCCTGCCTAGCTAACTCGGAAGCTGTATTCCGATTTACATTTAGAAGTATAGCCAAATCATCGATTACGTTATTTAATTCGTACATCAAATCAATTAAATTTTCTGTATCTTCCTCTTTCTGAATACTATCAGCAAGTAGTGCCATCATGTCTAATTTCTCAACAACATCTGGATTTTTTTCTTGTGCAGCGTAGTGTCTTGCATGAACCTTTATTTGATAGCCAAAGCCATGTAGATTATGTTTAGCAAAACCATTTACACTGTCATTAGAAATATTTTGAATTTGATCTTTTATGCTAAATAAAAACTCACTTATATATATAAAATCAGGTTCTGTAAGAATATGATATTGTCGATCTATTGGTGATACTTCTGGCACTGTAGATGCCTCTTCAGATTCCACATTTGTTTGGCTTTGATCAACATCATTCCTTTCATTAGGTTGATCAGGTTTGCTAAAAGAACACCCCACAAGAAAAATGGATAAAACGAATACAGAATATAAAAGTATTAATTTGAACATAAAATCTAAATCCCTTCTATCAAACTAATTCTTAATTAGTACGAATTGGTCTGGGTTTGGTTTCAAAATTTTCCAATTTAACAATAAATAGCACTTAAATCACTAGCATGTAGTTGGAGAAATTTAGCTAAATAACGAAAAAAGTGAAATCGCCACTGTGATTCCACTTTTTTCGTTTAATTAGCCGATTACATCTTACCCTTGTAAAGTGCAATAGACTTCTTTAATAGATAGAAAAAAAGAAGAACAAACACCGTAAAAGTGCTGTTCTCCCTCTTCTTATTCTATAATTCTATTGTTTAAATACTTCTGGCACTGAGTGTAAATCGATTCCCCATAATAACGGAAGTAAGAAGTAAATCGATGCTGTAATCAGGATAATAGCAAACACATTCAGTGCAAAACCTGCTCTCATCATATCGGTAATCTTTAAATACCCCGAACCAAATACAGCCGCATTTGGAGGTGTTGCAACAGGTAACATGAATGCGCTTGATGCAGAAACGGCAGCAGCAATCATAAGTGCATATGGGTGAATACCAAGAGCTACTGCTAGTGTTGCCATAATTGGGAACATCATAGATGCTGTTGCAGTATTTGATGTAACCTCAGTTAAGGCTAAAACAAGTGCACACACTAGGAAAATCATAACAAGAACATTCATACCTTCAAGACCCATTAACTGTGAACCAACCCATTCAGTTAATCCTGTACTAACGAATCCAGAAGCAATTGCAAGTCCACCACCGAATAATAGAAGGATACCCCAAGGTAATTTCACAGCCGTATTCCAATCCATTATACGATCGCCTTTTCTATTTACTGAAGGGATTACAAATAGAACAATAGCGAAGAAAATCGCAATTAAACCATCACTTAGTCCAGGGATAAATTTACTTAGGAAGAATGAACGTGTAATCCAAGCAAAAGCTGCTAGTATAAATACAACAAAAACAATCTTTTCTTCAGCTGACGCTTTTCCTAATTTCTCTTTTTCTTTTATGATAACTTCTCGTCCGCCTGGTAACGATTTCAATTTAGACGGATAAGCAAACTTAACAAGGTAGAACCATGTAATAAATAAAAATACCCAAGCAAATGGCACCCCGAATAACATCCAGCTAGCAAATGACAATTCAATACCATACATCGTATTAATAGCACCTGCAAGTAGTGTGTTTGGTGGTGTTCCGATTAATGTTGCAATACCACCTATTGAAGCTGAATATGCAATACCTAACATTAATGCTTTACCAAACGCGAAGTTTTCTTGTGATGTATCAATACTTTTATCATCTTTTAAAGCATCAGCAACTTGTTTGATAATAGCAAGTCCAATTGGAATCATCATCATAGCTGTAGCACTATTAGAAATCCACATAGAAAGGAAACCTGTAGCAATCATAAATCCAAGAACAATTCGGTCCATATTTGTACCAACTGCCGAAATAATTGTCATTGCAATACGTCGATGCAAATTCCATTTTTCTAATGAAAGGGCAATAATAAAACCACCCATGAATAGGAAAATCGTTGGATCACCATATGATGCAGCAGCAGTTTTCATATCTAAACTTTCTGTCAATGGAAATAGTACCAATGGTAATAATGAAGTTGCCGGAATTGGAATAGCTTCTGTAATCCACCAAGTAGCAATCCATAAAGTACTTGCTAATACACCCCTAGCTTCAGGTGAAAGCCCTTCTGGGTGAAAGAATAATAATGTTAATGCAAATAATACCGGGCCTAAAATAAGACCAATTAATTGAGCTTTCGAATAAGTGCGTTTATACTCTCCTCCGCCATTGCTATTCGTAGCTTTTGAACTTTCACTTCCAGTTGTTTTAGACACCATTTTAGAAGTGTTCGGACTTACAAAAAAACGGAACAAGTCTTTTACTTGATCATGCATAACCCATAAACGGTTCCATGTTGAAGATAACATAGATGTCCCCCTTTACTACTTTCTGTATTATTTTGTCGAACATTGTTATATAACAACGTTAGTATTTATTTTCCACGAATAATATTAAATTGACAATAGGTTGCTAAATATTCAGAAAAAATAGAAAAGTGGTTATCGTACTATAATACTTAAAAGAATGTTTGAAAAATCTAATAATATTCTAATATATTGAGAAACATAATATGAACTTGATGTTATAAGGGTCATTAAGGAATATAGGTTTTATTAATATAAGATTATTCTGAACCCTTATTTGAAGTAATTTGAATATTATGATTGAATCGTATCGGAACTTATAAAATTCAGAATATTAATAATATAGGACTTTAACAATTTATAACTCTAATATAATATTCATCGCACCTATTCTTATAAATTGAAAAGCATTAGCAAAAAAATAAGGAGTTGACGAAATCTTATTGTTCGTCAACTCTTCCTTAATCGTATTTATTTGGATTTTGATTAATAAACTCTATAATATCACCTTTCATATATGAAATAGCATAATCATAATAAAAGTAACGATCGATTTCTTCATTCTTTAATGCTTCATCTAATGCTTGGAACTGTTTTTCTGCTAAATATAATATCAATTGATGAAAAGGAATGTTCTGTTCTTTCGCCATATCAATGATTGTCTTTCCACTTTCCCATTTCGATTTATACACTTCTTCAGTAATAGTAAGGAATTCGTAAAGCTCATTATAATCGTATTTAAATTGAAAAGTTTGTGGAGCTTTCCTGTTATATAACTCATTAAATTTTTCATTCTGTTCATTTGCATTAACTACTGTGAAATTAGTTCCAAAACTTAAAACACTAACAACTAGTAGTAAAATAAAATATCTGTTCAACTTTCACTAACCTCCCCTCAAATCTACAAATATTCTTACTATGGAGAGCTTGATTTATTCAAAAAGTTTAGCTCAAAAATAAAAAAGGATATCAGTCATGACATCCTTTTGATATTTACGTTCTATTAGTACCCATTAAAACTAACAAATTCCCCCACAGGTTTACGGTAACCACGAGGTCTTACTTTATCGACACTTTTACCGATAGTGATCATCATAATAGGTTCTAAATAGTTGGGAATATTAAATTCTTTTCTTAGTTCCTCTACATTGTGGACATGCATTGGACATGTATCAAATCCATAATGCTTCGCACTTAACATAAATAGCATTGCATGGATGCCTACGTTTCGAGCTAATTCAACATCTAAATCCTTATCATTTGCTGTTAGTTTTTCTTTAAAGCCTTTAATTTGTTCCATTGTCATTTCATAGTCCAATTCGTCCATCATTTTTAACATCTTCATTGGGCCATAAATTTTTTCGGCCTCAACTTCTTCAACACTACTCTTATTTCCCATAACAATTATGACAGCACTTGCAGTATGTATTTTATATTGGTTATGACTTAACTCTTTTACTCTTTCTTTTTTCTCTTCGTCCGTTATGACAAGATAATGTGTAAACTGTAAGTTGTATGCGCTTGGTGCTAATTTTGTTAATTCAAAAATTTGCTTGAAATCTTCTTCAGTCATTTTTTCATTTTCTTTAAAATTGACTGCCGAATGACGTGTTTTAACTAAATCTGGAAAAGTCATATTTCTTTACCCCATTTCTATTTTACGAATTAATGTAATTTACGGTTTTTCTTATAGTTTACTATTACTCTCATCATAAAATTGATAAGTATTACGAGTGATTTTAGCTTTATATAGTGCTTCATCAGAACGCTGAATTAGTTTCTTTGAATCAATACCATCTTGAGGAAAAAGTGAAATTCCAATACTTGATGATATTTCAATTTTAGTATTATTAATTATAAAAGGCTTCTTGCTTTCATTGTTTAATTTAGAAGCAATTATAGCTGCATCATTTTTATTATTTAACCCGTTTAATAATACTAGAAACTCATCTCCTCCAACTCTGCAAATAATGTCGCTATTGCGAACACTTTCTTTTAATCGTATTGCAAATTGTTTTAGTAATTGATCGCCTATTTCATGGCCAAGCGAATCATTAATCGCTTTAAATCTATCCAAATCGATATACATGATTCCAAGTATTTTACTGTCATTTGCATCCTGTTCCAGTTCCCGGTTGATTTGTTCTGTAAAATATCGTCGATTTGACAACCCTGTTAACGGGTCGTGGTATGCTAAGTACTCGAGTTGTTGTTGGTAATTTTTCTTTGCTGTTACATCACGTACTAATATTTGTAGAACTTTATCGTCTTTAAATTCAATTTGCATCGTAATAATTTCACCCCAAATGTGCGTTCCATCAAAACGATATATTTGTTCAATAATTGGTTTATTCGACAATGAAGATTCTCTTATTCTATTTAGGAATTGTTGAGACATATTTTCTGGAACTAATTGGCTAATCGGTTTTCCAATTATCTCTTCTGCCGTAGCTGCTCCGACTAACTTTATAGCTGGCTGATTCACAAAGGTAATTTGTCCATTCTTTTCTATAAAAATAGAATCTGGAATGAATTCTACCAAATTTCTATAACAGTCCTCACTTGCCTGAAGTCTCCGCTGAATTTCCATTTGTTCTGTGAAATCTTTATACATCCCTACTGCAAGTACTTCCCCTTTGTTAATAGCACGATAAGAAGCGAGAATATCTAATACAATTCCATCTTTTCTTTTTCTTTTAGTTACATAGTAAGGAATATCATTGCCTTCTTTAAAAGAAGATAACAATTGTTTATGCTCCTCATCTGTCATATTAGAGAAAAATGGAAAACAATTATGTTTATTAAAATCTTCTTGTACCCACCCTAAGATTGATGTAAAAGCAGGATTAGCAGAAAGTATTCGTCCATCATAACCTATTGTGAAAATAGCATCATTTGTATTATTCCATACTAGTTTTAATATATTTTGATCGATATTTGTTTGTCTTGTTGTCACCTATAAACCTCCCCGTGTAGCTCGGTAAAAAAGGCTAATCGAAGTATACGATTAGCCTATATGATTGAAGTAGTACCTTGATAATGGTTTTTAGACCAATTAAAACTCGATTAGCCCTACCCTTGCTTCAATATTTGTTTGTTTTGATTATAGATATCTCAAATTCGAGATATAAACCGAAAAAATAGTTGTTTGCTTGTTGAATTCAAGTGAATAGTGTACGGACTGTTCCCTTGAAATCGAAAGTCTCTAATTCGAGATAAATTTAACATAATTACATATCAGCTGTCAATATTTGCACATAGTATCCTTGAGAGGACTTACGGTGTACCATAACCTCACTGTTTTCCCCCAACAGAAACCAAAGAAAAGGGATTAATCCAAAAGGATCAATCCCTATTTGATATTTTACAAGAAAATAGATTTATGTAATCTCATTTCTCTAAAGTCTTTCTCTTATTTCATTCACTAGTAACTGTTTTTCTTCCTCCGAAATCGCATCTGCATAAAGTTTGCGAACTGCAATTGGAAGGATCCAGGGATCAATGTCATTGTAGGTGACCCCCGTACGCACTGTATACTCATTCATAAATACTTCTATGATTGTTTCTCTAACGGACTCAAATATACTAACAATACTTTGTGGAGTATCAGATGGGAGTATTGCAAATTTTATCATGACGATAAATTCAGCTACATCTGCCTCTGGATTTCCGATTGTTGCATCATTCCAATCAATTAATACAAGCTCGTCATTACGAACAATTAAATTATTTGGATTAGGATCCCCGTGACAGATTTGTTGTTTTAGAGGTAATTGGTCTAAAATTTTTAATACACTCGTCTTTTCTTCATCACTTAAATATTTAATATTCAATATTTGCCACTTTAATAGTTCCCTTTGTGGTCGCAATTCAACATGTTGTAGTTCATGTATTTCACTTAATAAACGAGCGGTATTTTGAACATCGCTCAAATCAATGCGAGGCTGAGGATTATTCATTTGCTTTATAAAACTTTTGAATAACCGCTCTTTTATTGTCTTTCCAACAATTCTTTCAAATATAATTCCAGGGCGATTATTAACTTCTATTATTTCAATAGGCTGTGGAACGGAAAGTCCTAAATTCCAAGCAATAAAGTTATTCTTAAATTCTCTCTGAATGTCTGATAGTTTGGTATTGGGTTTTGCCAATTTAAGAATTTTACTTTTACCTTCCCACTCAAATACTTCGGAAGTTCCACCTTCACCTATTTTCCTACCTAGACTCATTGAATCCCCCTTTTAGAAGAATTGTGAAAAATGGTTAATCAAGTTTTTAATTAAAGGATTCAGCCCCTCAGGTAATTCATTAATTTTGAAAAACTTAGCTTCTGTAGTTTCCAAACCATCTGCCTTCAATGATCCACCTTTAATTTCTCTTGAAACATAGGCGATAGTTACAGGATAGAATTCATCGCCATTAGGTAGTTTTACAAAGTGTTCTTTTCCTGAAAAAACTCCTACTAAATTAAGTTTGCCTACTTCGATTCCTGTTTCCTCTAATACTTCTCTTCTACCAGCTTCTTCAGTAGATTCACCCAATTCCATAAATCCTCCAGGAACGCCCCACTGTCCTACTTTTCGTTTTTGCAATAAAATTTCACCAGATTCATTTATTACAGCCAACGCTACACCAACAAGAATGAGCGGCTGATTGCCCACAACTTTTCGAAGGTTTTCAATATATCCCATAAATATCCTCCCATAGAAAATTACTTATAGATGTATATTTCTAGAAGCAATAAAAATCCCCTTTATATTCCTAATTCATGAATAGAAAAAAGGCATCAACTCATTGTAGAGTCAATGCCCTGTAACTATTACTAAAAATTCACTCATTTAAGTTAAATGAGTGGTTTCATCATAATATAATCAATCTGTTCTTCATCTCCCATATGAAATGAGTGGGTTCCCGTTTGAGCAAAGCCCATGTTTTTGTAAAAGGCTATGGCGTTTTCATTCTTTTCCCAAACACCTAGCCAAATTTTTTCTTTTTTATGTTCCGTTGCAATGTCAATCGCTTTATTGAGTAGTAGTTTACCTAGTCCATGTTTTTGGAATGTGTTCTTTAAATATATTCGTTCGATTTCTAATGAATCATTACCCATTTTTTCTGATTGAGCATCATTGATGTTGATCTTCAAGTAGCCAGCAACTTCATTATTTACATGAACAAAAAAGAATTGTGAGAATGGGTTAGACAATTCAGTTGTTAATTGATCCACGTTGAATGCTTTTTCCAAATAATTTTTCATATTTTCAGGTGTGTTTTGGTCTTTAAATGTTTCATTGAACGTTTCTATACCAATTTGTTGAAGTGTTAGTACATCTGCTAGGTTACATTTTTTAATTTCTACATTCATTTACTAGCGCTCCTTAACATTTTAATAAATTCTCTTGTTACCCTTTTTTACGAATTCCCAGTCTACTTCTACATTCTTTCGAATTCGTTGAAGAAGTTGGAGAATGGTCCTTGCTTCTTCTTCTGAGAATCCAGATAGTGCCACATTGTTCGAGTGGTCATTTTCCCTTTTAATAAATGGATAGACTTGGTTTCCTTTTTCGGTAGGGAATAGTTTTTTAATTTTTTTATTTTGTTCATCGTCTTTCTTTTCAATAAAGCCATTCATTTCGAGTTTTTTAATGGCTCGCGCAGTTGTAGTGCGATCTACTTTTATCAATTCAGCTAACTTTTCCTGAATGATTCCCGGGTTTTCACAAATTCGCACAAGGTATAAATATTGTCCTTTAGTGAGGTCGAATTCCTTGAATTCGATATTACTAATTGAATCAAGTGCCCTTGCAATCATCCCGATTTCACGGAGAATATCTTGCATATTGTACTCCTTTGAATGTGATTTTATTGTAAATACAACAATGTTATGGATTAAATTTACAACAATTATGTTGCATTTGCAATATAATTAGGATTAAATTTTAGTTATGAGCGACTTTATTGGGGATATGAGCAACTTTGAAGTGAATACGAGCGACTTTGAAGTGAATACGAGCGACTTTGGACCGGAATTGAGCAACTTTCGAAGAGATACGAGCAACTTTTGCCTAGATATGATCAAGTGGTAATTTTTAGCCCTCGAGAAGCGGTCTCGTAGACACTATTTCGTATTTCTTGATTTTTTTATCCTTGAAAAGCAGTATTTAAATGCGTCAAAAGATCAAAAAGAGATGCCTAAAGCACCTCTTACCGGAATTAGATTTTATTTTTATCTCACACTACCAACTAAATTCTCCCACTCTTCGAATGAGAGCTTGTCAGTTATATGTTTTAATTCATCAGGAACATCAATGTAACACATTAACTCTAAACTATTTCCATCAGGATCGTTAAAATATACCGATGCATTTCCTTGATCCGGTCTTATGAAAGGCTGAATGGATGTCCGTCCACCAAATGGAACAGCTTCAACTTGGATCGATTCAAGCCATGTTAATGATTGTTTTAAATCCTCATAGTCAACTCGAAATGCAATATGTCGTAAAGATGGATGATAAGGTGTTTGGTGTTCTTCCCCTACCCATAGGCCAATCCAACTAATCCCTTCTTCGATCCAGAAAAAAGCGGTATCTTCATCACGCCAAGCAAACCAAAACCCTAGTTTTTTATAAAATTCTATGGATCTTTCTAAATTACTTACTGGTAAATGGGCTTCATATAATCCTTTAATCATTAACAATACCCCCTTTATTAAATAATACCAATATCAATGATTATTTTGTTTCGTAAAAAAGTAGTAGAAAAAAGCCATCCATTTGAAATGAACGACCTACGTTTTTCTTTATCTTTCGGAGTACGAGAGCCCCCAATATTGTGCTAGGTGTACTTTACAATTCTTTTTTACATTTGACCATTAAAAAATTAATGGATGGCTTATTTATGCAAACAATTTTACATTGGATAAATCCCTTAATCCACTTTCTTGCTTTGAAAACTTAATCACAACCGCCACAATTATTCTCAAGCGTAATAAAAATTATATTTAGGTGTAATTTCCTATTGCATTACACCGTAATTTTATTTACTATTTAAAGTAAGTAAAGGAGGGAAGTTATGGAAAATGTGGATGATTTAAGGTTAAATGTCAGTTTGTTAAGAAGGAGAGTACCTAATTTAACAAGTGCAGCCCGGCAAGTAGGTTTGCGACCAGCTACTGTTTCAAATCTGTGCACAGGAAAAATTCCTGTTGGGAGAGCTGAGGTTCGAACATTAGTTGCACTTGCGTCATTAGCCGATTGTAGTTTAGATGATTTGATTATCAGAGGGGAGAAAATCGAAATGATCGAAACGAAAATTAAGACGTTGGATTTATTTGCACCTTTAGCAAAAGGTGGCACTATCGGTTTAGTTGCACGTCCTGGAATGGGGCAACTTGTTGTTTTATCTGAATTACTCTATCGCCTGAAAAATGAAGCCTATAAAACGATTCTTTTAATGCCTGAAGGTGAACACCAAGGAATTAGTGATATTGTTGAAAATGTTGAAATTATTACAAAGACTGTTGATGAAACATATGAGCAGATTGCCGCTATTGGTGGAGACCAAGATATTTTATTCGTGGCGGACAGAACTCACGTGATTACAGGTGATATCCAGCAATTGCAAGAGAAATTACTTGGAATTGGTATTCACTCTGTTACAACTTTCCTTGTAGATTTAACAGGCGACGTAGTTGATGAAGATTTACCTTATGGACCACTTGAAACTATATGGCAATTTGACGCAGATCTTGCAGCAAGACATCGTTTTCCAGCAGTTAACCCTCTGAGCTCGACATCATCTGTTTTAGAAGGTGCACATATCGATCAAGAACACTTCACAGTTCAACAAAAAGCAATAAAAGTACTACGCCGTTATCGTGAACTCCGCGCATTAGTAAATGTACGAGGAATTGAAAGAATTCCTGCTTCTGAGTTACAAACCTATATAAGAGGCGAACGACTAGAAGCTTATTTAACCCAACCTTTCTATGTTGCTGAACCTTATACAAAAAAAACTGGTGAATCTGTTAGTCTTCAAGATACAATAAAAGATGTTCAAGAAATATTAAACGGAGCTGTAGATTCTAAAGAAATTTCAGAACTTGAATATATAGGAAAAATTTAATTATTTAAAAGAGCATTAACCCATCTCGGTTAATGCTCTCGATTTATTAAAGACTGGATATTTAAAGCCACTACTCTAGGTCTAACATCAATTGAATTTAAAGTGTCAATATTCACCCACATAGGCAAATAAGTTCCACGTTCTCTCTCTTTATCTATAAACTCTTCACCTTGTCCAGTTCCGAATGTTCCTCCGATAATATTTGCTAAGAAATAGGATTGAGTTCCGTTAAATTGTACTTTTGCAAAACATTCATGGATCTCTACTTGTACCCCTAATTCCTCATATGCTTCACGTTTTGCTGCGTCTTCTGGTGTTTCCCCACTTTCGATTCCTCCACCAGGAAAAACGTAATAAACACTCGCCTCTCTAATTCTTTTAATAAGTGCAACCTGTTTATTTTCTATAATTACTACCGAACTTCTGTGTCTCATAAAACCACACCCTAATAAATTATTAAAATTGGTGATTTAAGATTTTATTCAATAAATCTACTTATTCACACATATAAATCCAATCGTTACTTATTGATTAATTTAATCCTTTTCAATTTCGGAATTACCACTAGTAAATTTTAGAAATTGTCTTTTGGAACTATTATTATTGCGATTACTAAAAGTATTAACCCTTCAAAGAAATGAATAAAAACCTAAGAGAAATGTCTATTTCTCCTAGGTTTAAATCAAATTATTTCCCTTTTTCTTCCCAAACTTTGTCTAATACTTGTGTAAAGTATTCTGTTGGTCGTGCTCCAGAAAGTGCATATTTGTTGTCGAACACAAAGAAAGGTACACCTTGCACGCCTACTTGACGTGATTCTGATAAATCTTGTGTCACTTCATTTGAATAGGCTTTGCTTTCAATTATCTGACGCACTTTAGTTCCATCTAAACCGACTTCTTCAGCTAAACGAACAATGGTTTCTTCATCACTTAATACTTCACCTTGGTTAAAGTGTGCTTCGTAAAAGCGCTTGAAGAATTCATTTCCTTTCCCTTGTTCTTTAGCGTATTGGAATACATGGTGTGCTGTTACTGTATTTGTAAATTTAGCAATATCGTAATTGATGTTCACGCCAGATTTCTCTGCCATATCTAAAACTTGTTGCATCATAGCCTTAGATTGTTCTAAAGATACTCCTTTTTCATCGGCAAATGCTTGGTAGTAGTTTTTTCCTGGAGTATATTGTGATTCTGGTGATAGTAAGAAACTTTTATATTCGATTTCAACTTCATCGGCATGTTCAAAGTTCTCTAACGCTTTTTGTAAATAGGACTCTCCGATGTAGCAGAATGGGCAAACAAAATCTGACCAAATTGTAATTTTCATTATTCTTCCTCTTTCTCTTGAGTAACTGGTCCGCAAATACCTGTGTTAATATCACACATAAATCCGCCTGCTGAATCGTCATTCTCAAGCATTGTTAATTCTTGGATCGTTTTAATTTCAGTAACCGATCCTTTTAATTCCTCATTTTGTAGGTTTATTGAATCTCTATCCTTTTCATTGAACATCAATATCCACCCCTTAAACATTGTATGAAAATCTATTATTATTTCATTTATTTTTTGCTGACTCATAATTTAATTATAACTTAGAAATAATTTTATTACGTTTTAAATGCTTATGAGAAACATTGCCAGGCACTCAAACAATTAAATCATTAAAATTTCACGTATAACTTCTTCCGTTAGAGTTGTCGTCGATTGATCTTCAAATTCAAGAATGTCTGCTATGAGATTTTTCTTTTTTTCTTGCAGCTCATTCATTTTTTCTTCGATCGTACCACGGGCTACAAGTTTAATGACCTGTACAGTATTTTTCTGCCCCATTCGGTGGGCACGGCTTGTTGCTTGATCTTCTACAGCTGGATTCCACCATGAATCATATAATATTACCGTATCTGCACCAGTTAAATTTAACCCTGTACCCCCAGCCTTTAATGAAATTAAAAACATATCCCGCTCTCCCGCATTAAATCGGTTACACAGTTCCACTCGTTCTTCTGAAGGTGTTTGGCCGTCAAGATAGAAATACAATTGGTTGCTCTTAGTAATCTCTCGACCAATTAGTTCTAGCATTTTTGTAAATTGAGAGAAAATTAACACCCTTCTTCCAGAAAGTTTGGCCTCCTCAAGTATTTGTAGCAACTGCTCAAATTTTGCTGAACTTCCCTTATAACCATCCACAAACAAACCTGGATGACAACAAATTTGGCGCAATCTCGTCAAGCCGGCTAAGATACGAATCTTATTTTTATTTAAGGTTTCTTTATCAAGGTGCTTCAATGCGTCAAATCGAAGCTTTGCTAAGAAAGCAGCATAAAGTTGTTTTTGTTCAGGAAGTAACTCTGAAACTCCAAGTTCTTCATTTTTATCTGGTAATTCCCCTAGTACATCTTCTTTTCTTCGACGAAGTAAAAATGGGCGAACTCTGCTCGAAATTGATTTTCTAGTTAAATAGCTGTATTCTTCCAGTCCTTGGAAAAGCTGTGGGAAAACAACATGATAAATCGACCATAATTCGATCTCACTATTTTCGATGGGTGTACCTGTAAGTCCAAATCGGTTATCAGCTTTTATCTTTTTAACAGCACGGGCCGTTTGAGTCGTTGGATTTTTAAAGACTTGCGCTTCATCAAAAAACACTGTATGAAATGTTTGTTTTGCATACCATGCAATATCCCGACGAAGTAGTGGATAGGATGTAATGAGGACGGTTATTTCACTATTTTCAATAGATTGTTGTAATTCTTTTCGTGTTTTTAGATCTCCATCCATAACAATTGCTTGAAGGTCAGGTGCAAATTTCATGATTTCGTGTAACCAGTTATATGTCAAAGAAGAAGGACACACAATTAGAACTGGCTTCTTAGAAGCACGGATGTTTTCTAATTCTGACACAATGAACGCAATACTTTGCACCGTCTTCCCAAGACCCATTTCATCAGCTAATACGCCACCAAATCCGTAGGTAGAGAGGGCTTTCATCCATTTAAATCCTTGCTTTTGATAATCTCTTAAGACCTCTTCAAAACTATGTGGAATTTCAAATTCCAACGTTTCTGGATGAAGTAATTGATCTAGAAACTGTCGGAATGATTCCTCTGGTGTAAACACTTTACTGTTATCAATCAACTCAAGAAATTTCAAGCTTTCCATTATTGGCATATTTAATGTTGTCTCAATTTCATCATCTTGGATTGGTCCTGCTTGCAGGAAGCGGCGAACCTCTTCCATTTCTTTTGTTGTTAGGGATAGCAAAGAGTCATTCGGTAGACGATAATATTTCTGTTTAATTTCAAGTGCTTGTAAAATTTCCTTCACTTGTTTATCAGATACACCGTCCATCTCAAATTTAAATTCCAACCAATTTGTACGTTCTTTGTTTACCTTCACAGTAATTTTAGGAAATACGCTTTTTTTAACTAGTCGATTGCGTACAGCCGTTGTCGCATAAATTTGTGCAAGTGATTGGAGCTTTGGTAAAACATCATTTAAAAAATCAAACTCCAATTCTTCATTTTGCATAAAATATCCGCCATCCGTTTTCATAAATCCACTATTATCCATTATATTAATGATTTCTTGTTCCTTCTTATAATCTCTTATAATCCTCGGACCCTTTGGTTGATCAGCCTGTTCTAATGGTTGAATAACTACATGTTCATAATGAAATTCGAGTCCCACTAGCAATCGGTTTTTAAGTCTGTCCAAGTAAATCTTGGCGACAAGTGGCGTTTTCTTCATTTCCTCTGTTAATTGTTCAGATAGATGAACTTGCCCAATCTTTCTCAATCCCGGTACAACTTTGTTCAGAAACATTTCCATTTGTTCAACTGGAATTAGAATCGTATTCGTACTTGGTACTGCAAGCATATGTTGAAGTTCCGTTAAGCGTTCACAATCTTGTGCCTCTATCTGATAAAGTTTGCCATCTATTAATACGGCATTATATGAACTAAAAAGTAACATCCGATCGAATCCTTGTATAGTCAATTGATATTCACTTTCTATTGAATCTATTAAGAATTGTAAAGGTGGTACTCCATCAACAAATTGTAGACGTTGAGTTGGTTGTCCATCTTTTTCAATCAATACAACATGCGTTTGTTCGAGTAAAGAACTAAGCCCAACCCAAGCAGATGGTGGTATAAGTAATAAGTCATCCCTAACAAGGATCGAATTGTTATTTGGTAGTACATTTAAAAAAGTAATTTCGTCACGGGCTACGCGAATTAATTGGTGTAGGACCGCGTCAACTTCGTTATTAAAGCAATGCTCGTTTGGGTCAAAGTATAATGTTGGAGTTAAAATACAAGGTTTCCCCAGCTTTATGTGTTGAAGAAAATTACGTATAGACGGAATTTTAGTTTGACCGATAAATACTTCCACACCAAACAAATTTTGCCCCACCCCAATTTGGCAAGGTTTAAGCAAAAATTGAACGTCAAGAATATCTCTTTTCTCAAAATGAAGTTGATGACGGCTTTTTCGAATCGGTTCGTCCTGAAACAGTGTCAGAATGCCCTCTGACAGTAATCCTTCTTGTGAGTGTGAATCGAGTGTACCTGTTGCTTCATTCCCCTGCCGTTTCTTTTCAAAGATAGCTAGTAAAACAGCCGCAACATGTTGACAACTCTTGCTAAAGTTTTCTAAACTAGGACAGCTACAGGATGCTTGAATATTTCCAGAAGCACTTTCAATTGTGACATTGAATTCTTCTGCTCCATAAACAGTTGCTGTACATAGATTTCTGCTGTAATCGTTAATTTTCACCTTATTAGCTTGATAATAAGAATCGCCTCTTTTATAGGATACGGTACCACACATTTCTTTGATAATTTTTTGATTGATTTTAATGTCCATGAATCCCGCTCCTTCCATGCGATTTTTACTAGAAATTTCTTTATTAATAACTAATGCTTATTTTATCATGTATTTTAGTGGCTATCGACAAATAGTAAAGACTACTGGGAATTTAAGGATGGTCATCCGGTTATTAGTGGAATGCTGCTCGTTTCGGGGGCAGATAAATGGAGATTTTACTGTTATCGGCAGAATCCTGCTCGTTTCTGGAGTAAATAAGGGGAGATTTTACTCTTATTGATGTAATCCTGCTCGCTCCGGGGGCAGATAAGCGGAGATTTTACCCTTATTGATGTAATTCTGCTCGCTTCAGGGGCAAATAAGCGGAGGTTTTACCCTTATTGAGGCAATATTGCTCGCTCCGAGGACAGATAAGATGATTTTTTACCCTTATTGAGGCAATCATGCTTGCTACAGTTGCAGATAAGCGGAATTTTCACCCTTATTGATGTAATCCAGCTTGCTCCAGGGGCAAATAAGCGGAGGTTTTCCGGTTTTCTATGTCTTACGAGCTGATTACCGGAAACTCTCCGCCTATTTTGACTATTAATTATTTATTATCGAGAAAAACTATCCCTAAGTCAGTAGTTATACTGGACGCACTCCATGCTTTTTATCTACACGGTCAACTTGTTTAGATTTATAAACATCCAGTCGTCTTTCTAAAGCTTCTCTTAGTTTATTTGGTTCAATGACTTCGTCAATAATAAGTTCTGATGCAAGTTTATAAATATCGATTTCTTCTCGATATTCATTACGTTTATTTTCAATGAAACTTGCTTGCTCTTCTTTTGGCATATCTGCAATTTTGTTTGCATAAACAGCATTTACTGCTGCTTCCGGCCCCATTACTGCAATTTGTGCACCTGTTAAAGCTATACATACATCAGGTTCAAACGCTGGACCAGCCATTGCATATAGCCCTGCACCGTATGCTTTTCGCACAATCACTGAAATTTTTGGCACCGTTGCCTCACTCATTGCAAAAATCATCTTAGCACCATGACGTATAATCCCTAATTTCTCTACTTGTGTCCCAATCATAAAGCCTGGAACATCCGCTAAGAAAATTAATGGAATATGGAACGCATCACAAAGTGAGATAAATTTAGCAGCCTTGTCTGCTGAATCGTGGAATAATACTCCACCTTTTACTCGGGGTTGGTTTGCAATAATACCAACGGATTGACCGTTGATGCGTGCAAGGCCTGTAATAATTTCTGCAGCAAATAATTTCTTCACTTCACAAAATGAACCTTCATCGATAATTCGATCGATTAAATCATACATATTAAACGCTGCGTTTTGATTTTTAGGAATAATTTCATCAAGTGTTTTTTCAAAGTTAGCTGGGACCTTTGGCGTTTCTATATTCGGTTTAATTTTAAAGTTATCTGGGAAGTAACTAATATAACGACGTGCATAGTCAATGGCTTCCTCTTCTGTTTTCACCAAAACATCTCCACAACCCGAAATTGTGCAGTGCATTCTTGCTCCGCCCATCGTTTCTAGATCCACCTTTTCTCCGATGACCATTTCAGCCATACGAGGCGAACCTAAATACATCGAAGCATTTCCTTCAACCATTACAACTACATCACAGAATGCCGGGATATACGCTCCACCTGCTGCAGATGGTCCAAACAGTAAACATATTTGTGGTATTTTTCCTGACAATCTCACCTGATTGTAAAAAATACGTCCAGCCCCTCGACGCCCTGGGAACATTTCTATTTGGTCAGTAATACGAGCACCTGCAGAATCTACTAAATAAAGTATTGGTACCCCTAATTTTTCCGCCATTTCTTGAATTCGGATTATTTTTTCAACAGTATGAGCACCCCAAGAGCCAGCTTTCACAGTTGAATCATTTGCCATCACACATACAGTTCGTCCGTGAATTTTCCCAATTCCAGTTACAACACCATCTGCAGGTAAATCTCCAGAAAGAACGTTTGCAAACGCGCCGTCCTCTACTAGTAACCCTTCGTCAAAAAGTAATTCAAGTCGTTCACGGACAAACAATTTCCCTTGTTCTTTATTTTTTGCGTGATATTTTTCTTTTCCACCTTTTTTAATTGCTGCTTCATATGCTTTATGTTTATTTTCAACAGATAGATTTGTCATTTCTCCCATCCCCCTTTTATTTACCTCTATATACAGGCGAGCGCTTTTCCTGAAACGCTCTTAATCCTTCCAAACGGTCCTCTGTATATAGCAATCGGCTATAGGCTAATGATTCAATTTGTAAACCCGTCGTAATATCTGTTTGTAAACCCTTATTGATGGCCGTTTTTGCCTGAACAAGTGAAAGCGGTGCATTTTTAGCCATTTCAGCCCCAAGCGCTTTAGCTTCAGCCGTTAAATTGCTAGATGGAACAACCTTCTCTACTATGCCGTACTCCAAAGCTTCATTTGCGGTTAATTGACGAGCAGTATAAATAAGCTCTTTCGCCTTACCTACCCCTATTAAACGAGGTAAACGTTGAGTTCCTCCTGCTCCTGGAATAATGCCGAGTGCTGTTTCGGTTAATCCAACCCTTGCATTGCTACTTGCAATTCGAATATCGCAAGCGAGTGCCAATTCTAAACCACCACCAAATGCGACACCATTGATTGCGGCGATGACTGGTTGTGGAAGCAATTCAAAATGACTCACCGTACGTCCAATTAATGCAACTGTCTGCCGTACTTGATCTTCACTCATCTCTTTACGCTCTTTTAAATCAGCACCAGCACAAAACGCCTTTTCTCCATCGCCTGTCACAATGACAACACGAACTGAAGAATCATATTGAATTTTTTCTAAAGCTTCATTCATTTCGTGTAACATTTGAATTGATAGAGCATTAGCAGCTTCGGATCTCATGAGTATTACAATTGCAATTCCGTCCTCTACTACTACATTTACGAAGTTTGACATGATTACTCCTCCCCACGTGCAATCATTACTTGTTTTGAGGATAATTTTTTTCCTAACACATTTTCCATCGAAAGTGCCACCTCAGTTACGCGTTCAAGCTGCACACCAGTTTCAATTCCCATTTCTTGCAACATATACAATAAATCCTCCGTTGCCACATTACCTGAAGCACCCTTTGCGTACGGACAACCGCCTAACCCACCAATCGAACTATCAAATTTCGTAATACCATGCATTAAACTGGTCATGACATTTGCTAGTGCGGTACCTCTTGTATCATGGAAGTGCATTGCGAGTTGTTCTGATTTAAAATGCCGTAACATTTCTATTAGCAAAGTATCTACTTGTGTTGGCACACCAACCCCAATTGTGTCACCTAAAGAAATTTCGGTAACTCCCATTTCAAATAATTTTTCCGCGATTCGTACCACTTGAGTAGGCTCTGTATATCCGTCGTATGGGCAGGTAATCACAGTTGAAACATAGCCACGTACGTTCTTTCCAGCAGCTAATGCCCCCTCTACTACTTCCTTTAAAATTGGAAATGTTTCATTAATTGATTTATTAATATTCGCTTGGTTATGCCCTTCGCTTGCTGACATAAATATGCTCACTTCATCAACATTGCACTCTAATGCTCGCTCTAGACCTTTCATATTTGGTACAAGCGCTGCATATGTCACATTGGGATTACGTTTAATTGACTTTAGAACTTTTACCGCATCTGCCAATTGCGGAATCCATTTTGGATGTACGAAGCTCGTTACTTCGATATAATCGAGCCCCGTTTCACTTAAACGATCAATTAATTTGATTTTTTCCTCTGTTGGAATAAATCCTTTTTCATTTTGTAATCCGTCACGTGGACCTACTTCCTTTAGTTGAACTCGTTTTGGTAGCTCCATCTACAAGTCTCCCTTACTCGATTTCTACTAAATCTGCTTCACTGTTAATGAAGTCCCCTTCAGCCACAATGACTCGTTTTACTGTACCACCTACTTCTGTAGCAATAGGAATTTCCATTTTCATGGACTCCAAAATAACAACATCTTGCCCAGCTTCTACAATATCACCTTCTTGAACTAAAACTTTCCATACCGTCCCCGCCATATCTGCTTTTATGATTGTCATATTTAGCCCTCCGTCGATTTAATAAATTAATAGAACATTCCAAATTAACTGTCTATACTGCCTTCAAAACCTTATTTTGATAAATAATATTCCTCTACGAAATTCGTTGTGGTTACTCCTTTTATAAATTGTGGATGAGTAACAATACCAAGTAACATCGGGATATTCGTTTTTATTCCCTCTATTACATAGTTTCGTAGAGTATTTGCCAATTTCACACATGCTTCTTCTCTCGTCTTTCCAAATACAATCAATTTCCCAATCATTGGATCGTAAAACGGTGTTACCTCGCTACCAGATTCAACTGCGATTTCATGGCGAATACCATCACCCTCAGGTAATTGAAGATACGTAATTTTTCCTGGCGATGGGAAAAACCTCACTGGATCTTCAGCATAAATGCGCACTTCAATTGCATGCCCATTTCTTTTAAGGCTTTCACGTGTAACATTTAACGTTTCCCCATTCGAAATTTTCAACTGTTGTTCGACTAAATCCAAACCAGTAATCTCTTCTGTCACTGGGTGCTCTACTTGCAAGCGTGTATTCATCTCTAAAAAATAAAAGTTTTGCTCACTATCTACTAAAAACTCGATAGTTCCTGCATTCGTATAACCTATATGCTTCGCTGCTTTTACTGATGCATCGAGCATTTTTTGTCTTGTCTCCTCTGAAATGAATGGTGACGGAGCTTCTTCTACAACTTTTTGGTTGCGTCGCTGAATCGAACATTCTCGTTCAAAAACCGGTACGACATTACCGTATTTATCAGCCAATACTTGCACTTCCACATGATGAGGCTGGTCAATATATTTTTCGATAAACATTGTTCCATCGCCGAAGAAGCTTTGTGCTCTCTTTTGATTGCCTTCAAATGCTTTTCGTAATTCCTCTTCGGTATGAACAAGCTGCATTCCAATTCCACCGCCACCTGCTGATGCTTTTAACATCACAGGAAAACCGATATTTTCTGCAATTTTTACAGCTTCATCTACGTCTGATATGGGATTATTGACACCTTGCACAATAGGAACTCCCGCTTGCTCCATTGTTTTACGTGCCTCAATTTTACTCCCCATAGCGCGAATAACATCTGATGAAGGACCTATAAATACAATACCTGCTTCTTCTACTCGTTTAGCAAAATTCGCGTTTTCAGATAATAATCCGTAACCTGGATGTATTGCATCAGCACCGGATTGTTTTGCTACCTCTAAAATCGCATCCATATTTAAATAACTTTGTGCAACGGGAGGCTTACCAATTAAATAACTTTCTGTTGCTTCTTTTACATGTAAACTTTCTGCATCTGCCTCTGAATACACGGCAACTGTTTCAATACCTAGCTTTTTACAAGTTCGTATAATACGGCGTGCAATTTCACCACGATTAGCAATTAACACTTTTTTAAACATTTCGATCCCCCCTCCCTTGTATTAACATCCAAGTTGACGTGAAATAACTACTCTTTGGATTTCCGAAGTTCCTTCCCCGATCTCCATTAACTTAATATCACGTAAGTGGCGCTCTACATCGTACTCAGCCATATAGCCATAACCACCGTGGATTTGTATTGCCTGATTACATGTTCTAAAGCCCATTTCTGAAGCAAACAATTTTGCGTATGCCGCTTCCTTTTTAAACGGTTTACCATTGTCCTTAAGCCATGCCGCTTTAAACACCATGTTTCGCGCTAATTCAATTTCCATAGCCATATCAGCTAATTTGAATTGAATTGCCTGTAACTTTGATATTGATTGACCAAATTGAACTCGTTCTTTTGAATATTTCAACGCTTTGTCAAATGCTGCTTGAGCAATTCCAACGGATAATGCAGCGATCGAAATACGTCCTCCATCTAATGTATTTAAAAATTGACCGAAGCCCTTTTTCTCATCGCCTAACACATTTTCTTTCGGAACACGTACATTTTCCAATATAATTTCACACGTATTAGATGCTCGAACACCCATCTTTTTATAGTCCGAACGAATTGTTACTCCGGGAGTATCAGTTGGCACAATAATCGCTGTAATTATATTTTTACCGCGCTCATTTTGCCCTGTTACAGCAGTAACAACAACCTGGCGAGCATAACTTGCATTAGTAATCCAACACTTCTCTCCATTGATGACCCATTCGTCTCCATCTAAATAGGCCTTCGTTCTAGTTCCACCAGCATCTGATCCTGCATTTGGTTCGGTTAAACCAAATGATCCTAGTGTTTTACCTTGTGCCATCGGAACTAAATATTCTTGTTTTTGCTCTTCTGTACCGAAGTTATAAAATGGTGTAGCACCTAGACTTACAGCTGCCGCATACGATAACCCTGTACCCCCACATGCACGGCCTATTTCCTCAACTGCTAGTGCATACGAAATCGTATCGCCCCCTGATCCCCCATACTTTTCAGGAAACGGTATACCAAACAGTCCAAGCTGCGCCATTTTGTCAAAGCTTTCTTTACGGAATTCATGCTTTTCATCTAACTCTCTAGCATGTGGCGCGATCTCTGCCTGAGCAAAATCACGTACCATATCCCGAACCATTTCTTGCTCTTTTGTCAATTCAAAATTCATTGTGAAATTCCCCCTATCCCCTTAGACCGACTAGTCGGTCTGATTATTGTTTAAAAAAAACTAGCTTATAACTAGTTATTTTCCCTTGAAATGATTAATTGTAATTCGTGAGCTTCTTTCAAGCCCACATCAGTAACAATCCCCCGTAAAACAATATCGTTAAAGTAGGCTGTGATTTTTTCCATGGATAGTGGACCATCACTCTTATACCATTTATATGTCCAGTTCACTAAACCGATGATAGCCATTGTTGTAATACTTGTTGAACTTTCTGAACGAAAATGTCCGCGTGCTTTACCATCATCAATTGCTCTTTCAATTAGCTTTCGATATTCTTTTCGTTTTTGATTAATCGTATCTTTATAGTCATCGTGTAAATAAGCGCTTTCATCATAAAAAACAGTAATATGACGATTGTATACATCAAAAACTCGTGTAAATGAAACTAGCATATTGTATAACCTTAAAATTGGAGAATCATAACTCTCATAAACTTGTTTCGTTTCAGCTAATACATGTGAAATAAAAATATCGTGGATTTCATAAAGTAACGAATCTTTCGACTTAAAATAGTGATAAAATCCTCCTTTTGAGGTTTTAGCTTTTTCAACTATTTCATCAATCGTTACACCGTGGTACCCCTTTTGTTGAAATAAATCAAGTGCTGTTTCAATAACTCTCTCTTTAAGCGATTGCTTCAATTTCTTTACCTCCTATATCACTCCCTAATCTGCTAATTTATATTAGGCTTTAATCTAGGATGATGTTGGAAAAAATATACCACTTGTTCAAAGCTTCGTCTAGTGGAAATTTTAAAAATTCGCAATATTACACCTACTACCTTCAGCTAGTCAAAAAACTCCATATGTTGTTTTTCACGTTTATAGTATTCTAGTCGATCTTGTAAAGTACCCGTGTGGAACTCGAATTTATGACCATCTGGATCAGTAAAATAGATCGATTTCTTATCTTTGTCATCCCTTGGGCGACTTGGTAGTAGGTTGACATTTAATTCCTTTAGCTTTTCTAACATTTTATCAAATTGAGATTCTTCAATCGTAAAAGCAATGTGTGTATATGATTCTTTTATTTCATTACGAGGAATGTCTTTTTCTACATTAAGAGCAAGCCACAACCCATTTAAATCAAAGTAAGCTGTGTTTCTTCCCTTTACTAACAACTTAGCATCAAACACTTTTTGGTAAAACTCTATGGAAATGTCTAAATGTGAGACGGAAAATAAAAAATGATTAACGCCTTTTATTGTCATTAAAATTGCTCCTAATTTATATTTTACTATGTAACTATCATATAACTATAAATTAAAAATGCGGAATAAATCACTTACTTCATTTGCAAAATAGCTCGGTTCTTCATTTAATAATTGATCTTTTGAATGACTTCCCCAATTCACTGCTACTGTTTTACAACCCGCTGATTTACCCATTTGAATATCAAATATAGCGTCCCCGACCATAACACAGTCGTTTACATCTAAAGAATAACGCTCTACAATTTTCAATATTCCATCTGGATGGGGCTTATAGTGTTCAACTTGGTCTGAACCAATCCAGTCAGTAAGATGTTGGTCTAATTGAAGTTTTTGTAAATTTCGATATAATACATCTGTTTTTTTACTTGATACAACAAACGTCATTATTCCATTTTTACCAAGAGTTTTTAATACTTCGTCGATTTGTGGAAAGGCGGTAATAGTTTGTTCTTCAAAGGTTTTATAAGCTTGGCGAAATCGTTGTAATAGCTCAGAGAAACTCTCATCATTCAATGTATGATTCGTCATTTCATGAAAAGACTGTTCAATAGGGATCCCCATATAATAATCCACGATTTCCTTCGTAGGGATAGGTAAATTACATTCTTCAAAAGCCTTTTGTGTTGCTAATAATCCACACTCTCCAGAATCCGCTAAAGTACCGTCAAAATCAAAAATAATTGCTTTCATGTATATTCACTCCTATTGCATTTCATAAATATTTTGTTTTGCATATTTTAGTAGTTGTTTTGAGTCTATAATTTCTAAAAACCCAGGAATTCGCCTTACAATTTCTTTTTCTTCAAAACTCTGGATACATCGATTTTGATGCCTTACCGTTATTCCAATAAATTCAGCAATGGTTTTTAATTCGCTCTTAGGAATAAGCGGGTTCATGAACCTACAATGTTCATCATGGGTAATGGATGCTAGAAAGCTAGCGAACCTGACTTCTGCCTCATGCAATAAATGAAAAGAGAGTGTCATCGATTTTGTTAAAAATTTACGACTAATCGACTGGAGCAACATTTCATTAAAGCTAATGTCTTCTCGTAATGTGTTTGCTCTTTTTATAGGTAATATCCCTATATGAACAGGTGTAACGGCCTCAATTGTATGTAATGTATCTACTTTTTGTACAAGCTCTATGTCACCAAATAGTTCTAGTGGGTTATTAAATGTAACAATTAATCGTTTGCCCTCTTCAGAAGTACTGTAAATTTTAACTTTTCCCTTTACCAAAAAAGAAACAAAGGGTAAGGGAAAACCTTGTTCATAAATACATTCTCCAGGAAAAAAAGATCGCCATTCAAGAAATTCTGTAGGGATTTTATATTTTTTGGATAGTTGTTCTTTATATTTTGTTATTGCATTTGCATCTTTTAGTATATTCAAGCTCATCCAACTTTCTATTAAATATACTTTAAAACTATCATAACAAAAAGGACATATGTCCATTACGTTAAAAAATTGTAATTTCGATTTAAAACACGTTTAAATATTTTATTAAAAACAGGAAAGAATAAATTTAAATCTCTTTCTAATTTTTAATTCTAGCCGTGAAAGGCGGTATTTTTATGGGAAAAATTAAAGTAAAACTTTGGACAAACCAATATGTCATTATAATTGCTTTATCGTTAGTGATGTTCGCTTCTTTTTATATGATTACTGCAGGGTTCCCAATATTTGTTTCTACCATTAGTGATAATCCTACTATTGCAGGAATCATGACGACGACATTAATGACCGCTTCACTAATTACCCGCTTTTTTGCAAGTGTTATTATCCAAAAGATCAATATGAAATTGCTGTTAGTTATCTCCATGGTCTATTTTATTGGTACGATTGGACTAACATTTTTAAGCGATGCTATTTGGTTTTTAATATTCATTCGAGCACTACAAGGAATTGGATTTTGTATGTTAACAACATTAGTGTTCACTATGTCCAGTAATATTGTTCCTAAGTCTAGACTTGGTGAGGGGATTGTATTTTTTGCCATGTCTACAAGCGTTGGGACGACAATAGGACCGTTAATCGCCATCTCTTACCTATCGAATTATTCATTTCAGTCATTGTTAATGTTAACACTAGGTCTCATGGCATTTTCATTCGTATGTAGTTTATTTACAAAAAATAATCCTGTTAATAAAGAAGAGTCTAAAGCTAATCCAGAGGAAACGAAAAATGAACCGTTCTATAAATACATGTTTGATAAACGTGTTTTACTTCCCTGTATTATAGTTTCATTAAACTATATGACCATCGCAGGCACTGTCAATTTTGTGGGAGCATTTGGGAAAGAAATAAATGTTGGAGGAAGTATTTCTCAGTTTTTTATCGCACAAGGGATTGCGATGATCATCGTTCGTGCCTTCTCAGGTAAAATTTTCGATCGATTTGGTCACAGAATACTCATCATACCAGCAGCCATCTCAGGGGCTGCAGGCTTATTTTTATTGGGCTTCTCAACAAGTATGTGGATGGTATTAGTTTCAGGGGTATTATTCGGAATCGCATTTGCTATCATTCATCCAATTTCCCAAGCATGGGCATTAACGCTCGTACCCCCTGAGAAAAAAGCAACTGCTAATTCCATGCTTCTCATTTTTATTGATTCTGGAATGGCCATTGGATCAGTTGCACTAGGAATATTAGCAAGTTATGTTGGATATGGTATGACTTTCATGTTTTCAGCAACGATTATGGTGATCATCTTAGTATTGTATCTATTTGGAAGTAGAAAAACTGAATCAAATAAAGTTGCAAAGAAAAAACCAACCATAGCGAAACAACCGCGCTTACGAACAGGCTTAAACTAATATTTACTGGGCTGTTCCTTGTCAGTATTGACATTGGGAACAGTCCATTTTTTTATCGTTCACCATAACGTTTTGCAAATGGTGATATCAGTTTTTTCGTCGTGGGAGTAACATATGGATTAGTTGGTTGGGGTTCTTTCATTCCTGTATAAGCAATCAACAACGTTTTTGCCTGTTTAAAAGAAAAATACGTTTTTGGATTTCTTTGTTGATCATCTAAATCTCCTAAGTGAGGTAGACTTTGGAAATCATCTTTAGTCGGGGGCAGGTGAAATAAATAGTCTCCACAAGAAATAAGTACAGTAGACGTTTGTCTTGAAAGTTTAGGGTTTCTAGAAAAATGTAACCCCATTTTTTCAGCTTTACCTTGTTTAATCAATTTCTCTAACGACTTTTTCTTTAATTCATATAAAAATTTAGGGTTTGTAGCTGTTTTTGCATGTTTGTTAATGACAAAAATTGCTTTTGATAAATTATCAATAGAGAAATCAAGATGATGTTCCTTTTTATGTCTTTTATCGTTCGAATTCATATTCTCACCTACTTTCAATACGATATTTGGTTTGCTAAAAACTACAAAAAACTGTACCAATATTATATAACGATTTACTATTAAATTTATAGTATTCTTTCTTATTTTTTCTCACATTAATCATTAAAAGTCTAAAGTTGCCGTTTATAAAAAAAGAAGTGCACTTTTGCACCTCTTGATTTTTACATTATTTTTGAAACCCTACACGAATTGTGCTATCAGTTGGTTAAATTTGTCATGTTCTTCCCAAAATGGACCATGACCACTGTAATGAAATGGCACAAGTATGGAATTTCTTATTTTTTGGTTTAATTCTTGCGCTTGTGCAAATGGAATCACTTTGTCATGAACCCCATGAATGATTAAAGTAGGTACATTTATTTTTGGAAGATCTGTATAGAGTTTTTCGTCTCTTAAAGTTATGATGATTGCAGCTGTTGACCAGCTAGCTGCTTGTAGTCCCATTTGCATAAACCAATCTGAAAATGGTTTTGTAATATATTGAAAGAAAAAGCCATCCGTTACGTCTTGCATCATTTGAGGTCGGTCATTTAAATTTTTCTTCAGAAAATCACTAGCCGTATCAGCGGTGAATCCAGTTGGCGCCGCTGCATCAACAAGTACAAGTTTGGATACTCCATATCCGTTGTGGCGTGAAACATATCTCATAGCTATTGCTCCGCCAGTTGAATGACCTAATAGCGTAAAGTCCTTTAGACGAAGTGCATCAACTAACGACTTTATATCATCTGCAAGTCGATTGAATGAATAACCAGTCATTGGTCTATCTGACTTTCCAAACCCTCTCCAGTCAACCCCTATACAACGATACCCCATTGCAGGTAAAACATTAAATTGATACTCAAATTGTTCATGGCTTAATGGCCACCCATGTAAAAATACAATCGTTTTCTTTCCACTTGGGTTAATATCTTCAACATATAATATCACACCTGAATCTACAGTAACGTAATATCCTATGAGGATACCTCCTTACTCAAATTGGTTGCCCAATAGGATATTCATCTTGCTATATTTAGGTGAGTTCCCTACCTTTATCTGTATTAAAAATCAGTTTATCGGCTGTTCTATTTCTCTAACTACCAACCATTTCTCATTCTGCCAACTCCAATTTTCGATGGTAAATAAACGTGCTAATACAACTTCATTTTTTACAATTAATTGTTCATAAAACACAACTGCATTTTCATTATTTCTTAAACGTATCACACGGTTCTCAAATCTTTTAGTTGCTCCTAAGAAATGATTCACCGACTGTTTCATACCTTCAATTGCTTCCTGTCTTGTAAAGTACAAAGGTTTTTCGTTACTACCGTTAAAAAAGGCAACATAATATTCGTCGGCCATTCTTTCAACCGTAGATGTATCGCCTGATTGCATTGCTTTGTTCCAATCTTTGATAAATTCATCATGCATCATTCTAAATTCATTTAGTTTGTTTTCAGTGTCTAACAATTGACTACCCTCTTTCAGTATAATTTTGTTTAAAATTCAATTAAAAATGGTTGGGCATCATCATTTAAACATAATTCAATTCTATTTCTGAAATTCTTAAAGGTTACCATTTCTAGTGCTTGTTCAATAGAAAAGAATCCTACTTCAAGGCTTTCTGGAGTTGTCGTTAACTCTCCTCCAATAGGTTTTGCTAAAAATAATGTATTGCAAATTGAGCGTTCTACATTTTGGAATATGCCACAAAATTTTATAATTTCTACATCAATGCCTGATTCCTCTTTTGTTTCCCTGATTGCTGCATCTTTTAGCGATTCACCCTCTTCTACTTGACCACCCGGCATTTCCCAGCCTCGTCTAGGTCCTTTAATTAATAAAATTTCATTGTTTTCATTAATAACAATCGTTGCTGCAGAAACTATATGTTTAGGTGGTGTGAAAGTATTGATTGCATTTTGATCCAAACTATTTCCCCCTCAATACTAATTTTTAATGTTTAGCTTACTTTTCCAAACCCTTGTAACATCGACTAATGATTTTCCATCGAAAGATAACTTATAAATATCGGGCATTTCTAACCTTTTCCAAAAATCGAAATTATATTGCTGATCGAAGTATTTCATGATTAAAACCATTATATTTCCGTGGGTACCGATGACGACATTTTGGTCTTTATATTGTTCTAATACTTGATTAATTGCTGCAATACCTCTTTTTTGAGCGACAAGATTAGATTCTCCACCATTCCATGAAAAATTTTCGTCCTCCCAAACTTTTGTAATTGCATAGTTAAAATCTTCGGCAGGTTCACTAGTTAGAATTCTTTCTTTAAATCCTTCATGGATTTCAACATCTTTTCCTATTAGGTTTGCTATACCCTGAACCGTTTGAATTGCTCTTCTATAAGGGCTTGAAATTACGATATCAATGGCTTCTGATTTTAATATTTCTGTTACCTTTAATGCATCAGCAAGTCCTTTTTCTGAAAGTGGCCTCCCTAACTCATCAGGTGAATAAATAGAGTGAGCATGCCGAGCAAGATATAGATTTGCCAATGATCTCCACTCCTTTAAAAATTATTTGATAATGCCCCTTCAACCAATATTAATGAAATAATTAATTATCCAAGAGTGTTCAACAGTAATTCTTCGCTTTTTCAAACTATACATCGTATAATAAGCAAACAAATGAAGAATTCAATTTTCCTTTAGTTTAATAAAGAGGTGCAATTACTTGAAACAATTTAAAACAGATTTACCTGAAAACTACGAAGCATTAAAAAAACAGGCGAATTATACATCAAGCTGGCGAAATCGTTTAGACGCAGTTGAAGAATTATCGAAATATAAAAACGAGAAAGTCATAGACTTACTTAAAAATCGCATGCAAAATGATACCGTTTATAAGGTACAATTGGCAGCCTATGATTCGCTAGTAGCTTTTGGCGAAGACGTGGAAAAGCCGTTACCCGCTCGTTTTGATATTATTAAAGGGACAGACAAGATTTTTCTACGTGTGAAAAAAAGCTTACCAAAGGACCACTCAGTTGCGGAATTTGCCGATAAACTAAAACGAATGCGTTTAGATGTATATGATGCATACGAAGGTGACAAAGGTGCACAATTTTTGCAATGGTTAGAGGAACGTTGGGCAAAACTTTAATAAATCAGATCACTCCAGTCATTCTCTTCACTTTTGAGAGAATGACTTTTTATCTAATGAGAGATCCTATTCCTCTATATAATTTAAAACCTCTTGAATGTAACTATCTAAAGGTTTGCTAGTATCAACTTTTAAACATTTATAATTATTTGGTTTTTTACTATTTTCAATCGTATATCTAAAATCTTCAATTGATTTTACTTCTTTTATTTGACTAATTTTACGATTACGATTTCTTAAACGATAATTTATCTCGTCAAAATCATTTAAATAGCATTCAACATATTTATATTTCACATTATATTTTAATGCTAGATTTGTTCCTTTTTGAACCATCTCCTCATATAAGCAAGGACAATCAAAAATGACATTGTGATTGTGAGATAAGTAAAATTCAATTAATGACCAGTCAATATTGTAAGATATTTTACCAGTCAGCTCTAATTCAATATCTATTTCTAATTGCTCTGTAGATTCCAATAAGGTAGTTTTCGAAATATCATGATCAACAATAATTGCACCAATTCTCTTTGCGATTTCCTGAGCAAGTGTAGATTTTCCCGAACCGGGGAAACCAGACATTTGAATGAAGAACATTAATTTACCTCAATTCTTATTACTTATTTATTCACTTTTTCCTAATGAAAAACCGTGAAATAATCGTCCACCATAAGGTTGTAAAACTTCGTCTACAAGTTGGATCACTTGTTTTTTGGCACTGAATTTATAAAACAATTCAAAAGTATCAACATATTGTTTAGCAAATTGTTCGTCATATTGTTTTAAAGAACGTACTATCCACTTTGATGTACCAATCCATTGACGATTTGTCCTTAATACGAATTCACTTACAAGTTCTGCTAGAGTATTAGCAATAAATATTTCTTCTTCTCGTTTGGTACAACCTATAAAATCATCCAACACATCCGTAATAAAATAGCGCTTAACCTTTATCGTTTCTTTTGACCATTCTTCTGGTCCCTCTTCTAAAATTTTAATCGCTTCTTTTTTAATACAATCAACAATTCCATCATCTTTTAGAATAATTCCTTCCGCAACCATTCTTGGCAAAGAAGGTCTTGCTCTTTGAACATCGTGATCAAAAAACTGTTTATATGAAGTAAGATTATGTACAAAGACTTCAATAGGCCATCCAAAATCAATGAGTGATTCACGGTAAGATGAAGGGACACTATTATCAAAAATAACAATATCAAGGTCAGATGTATCAGTTGCTACACCGCGTACAACACTTCCTGCTAATAGAGCTCCTTGACAACTTGGGAAGTATTTATTGAGAAATTGATAACCTGCTTCAATTGGTTGTAACTTGTTGTGCTCTTCCATAAATTACTCCTCGGTTTTACTAGTTTTTATTCTCTCCATCTCTTCTGCAACTTCTTTCATTTCAACTAAGTATTAGGATTTCTTTAAGTCTAGCTAAATTTTCTTCAAGAAATTTAGCATTTTTTTCAATTCCGCGCCGTTTGCACCAACCGATACTACAAAATGCATCGTAGAACCGATAAAAAGGTAACACAACCTCTAAATCGATTAAAGGGCGTATACTCTCATACCCTTCTTTGTATGCCTTATACAAAGTTGAATCATAGCTTAAGAAATCACGATACAATTTTGTGTAGTCCAATTCTGTTGAACCGAAACGTACGCTTTCAAAATCAATAACACCCGATACTCTATCGTCAGTTACAATAATATTTGCTGGACGAAAATCCATATGCACAAAGCCCGGGCCATCTGGAGGCGGAAGTTGTTCTTTCATTCTTTCAAATTTTTCAATCGACTGTTTGTACAGTTGTGGATCCAAAACATCTTTTACATCTTCAGCAAAACTGTAAAATTGTTTTCCAATAAAACTTGACCAGTTGTCAAATTCATTTTTTATACCAGTTAACTTTTTCGTAGCAGGTAGTTGAACGGCATGCATCGAGGCATGTAGGATACCTACTTCATATGCTACTGTTGTAGAAACGTTCGTTGTTAGCGGTTGGCCTTTTAATTCTGAAAGTAAAAATGCACCTGGACACTCTTCATCTCCATTCCAATAATCCAACAGTTCTGGTATTGCCACATTCCCTTTTAAAATTTCATAGGATTCGAGTTCTCGTTGATATTTCAATTTTGTATACGGGATTTTCACAAAGACATTCTCACCTTTGTGCAACTGACATTTGTAAACTGTTGAACTATGTGAATCTTCAACTTCATCCATAGATTTCATCTTCAATCCAAATTGTTCTATGACACGATTTAACATCTTTCATACCTCCCCATTCTTCGTCCGAAACTAAATTGTTCATATATTAAGTTCAACAAAAATAAGCATCAATCCTTCTAGGATTAATGCTCATTATATTGATGATGTTAATATTAAAGTACTACCTGAGTTACCTTCCTAAAGAGCTCATTTGAGTTGAAGTATACTCAATAAATTCACGAACAGCAGGTGAAGTATGTTTCTGCTTTTTTGATATTAAACCTAAAAGCCACGGGAATTTTGGATTAACGATTCTAATGGATTTAATTAAATTTGGATCCACTAAATTTTCAATGGGTTTTGGGAAAATCGAAATACCTAAATTTTCACTAATCATTCCTCGAATCATGTCCCACTGGGAACTTTCGTAAGCAATTTCCGGACGAAAACCAGCTCGTAGACACTCTTGAATAACGATGTCATGAATGGCAAATTCTTTTTTAAAAAGAATAAATGTTTCATTTACTAATTCTTTCATTTCAACTGTATCCCTTTGCGCTAACGGGTGGGAAGTATTTACGAAGAGCGACAATTCTCCATCTACAAACGGAACAACATTAAATTCCTTTTCATCCACTGGTAGCATAACTACAGCAAGATCTAATTGGCCATCACTAACAAGTTCCTTCGTTTTTCTAGAATCCTCTTCATATAGTTTAATTTTAATATCAGGATAAAGGTTATTAAAACCTTTAATAATTTTGGGGAAAAATAAAAAGCCGATGATTGGGGGAATACCAATTTTTATCTTACCCTTTTTTAAGCTCATTAAATCATAGAGGTTTGAAGATAAATCATCGAGTGACTCCATAATTATTTCGCCTTCAGCTAACACAATTTCCCCTGCTTCTGTTAATTCAATATTTTTGGCAGAACGGTCAATCAGTTCTATATTCAATTCTTCTTCCAAACTACGGACAGCTTTACTTAATGTAGATTGTGATAGGTGAAGTGATTTTGATGCTTTTGTAAAACTTTTATATTTCGCTACTTCGATAAAGTATGTAAGGTGTCTAATATCCATTTATGTAATCTCCATTCAATGAAATGTACATATATATTATAATCCATCCGTTCATAACACTCATGTAAATGGTTGCAAAATAAAAAAGAAAAGCATTCTGTATTACACAGAACACTTTCTTTTGTATGTCAAACAATAAATTTTCTAATTACTTTTTCTCTTTACCCATTGAATGGAATAATTGAATTGAAGATAGTGCATTAAATGGCATTTCTAAGTTGTGTTTAATGCTTTCTTCATAAGTAGCTTTTAAGTCTTTTTGTAATACTGCTAATGCTGTGTCTGCAGTCCACTCAGAAACATCGCTCCAGTTTCTTGCTACCCAGCTATCACCAGTACTTACATGTAATAATTTAATAATTTCTTCTTGTGGTAATCCGTAATGAGCTCCTAATTTTAAACCTTCTGCAACAGCATTCATGTTAATACCTAAGATCATGTTGTTTACTAATTTAGCAACTTGGCTGTTACCTGCTTCAGCACCATAGTAGAATGTGTTTGAACCCATAGCATCGAAGTATGGAGTAAAGCCTTTAACGATTTCCTCTGCACCTGAAGTCATGATAGATAATGTACCAGCCGCAGCACCTGATGCACCACCAGAAACTGCAGCACTGATTAATTTTAATCCACTTTCAGATTCAACACGAGCACCTAATTCGTTCATTGCATCTGGAGAAAGTGTACTCATAACGATTACTGTTTTACCGTCAGTGTTTTGTGCAGAAAGGATACCGTTTTCGCCAAAAATAACGTCAACGTTTTGTGCATAGTCACGAACCATTGAGATCACTGCTTCGTCAGCTAATTCTGCAACTTCTTTCACTGTATCTACCATTGTAAATCCTGCAGCTTCCGCTTTTTCGTAAACACCTTTCCAAGCGTCAAAACCGATTACTTCAAATCCAGCTTTTTTAAGGTTTGCTGCCATTGGGAAGCCCATTGTTCCTAGTCCGATAAATCCGATTTTTTTACCCATGATAAATTCCTCCAATATTGTATATATGTTATTTTGAAATACTAAAATCTATTACATTAAAAACTTTAGATGAAAGTTTGATGCCATATATTGTTGCAACAATTTGTTATTAAGCTAGTCCCATAATCGCCATGATTACAACAATCGCCATTGCTACCCAGTGAGTTACACAGACAGCAATGAAACCATTTTTAAATGATTCTTTCATTGTTAAACCAGTAATTCGGTTGAAAATTAATAAGAATCCTGAATAAGGAACGATTGAAAGTGAAACAGATCCGATTGCAACTGCACGATGAATTGTTTCTGGATCTAAGCCTAATTCTAAATAAGATGGAACGAAGTTAGCGATCGAAATACCGATTGCTCCTACAGCAGATGCTGTAATACCACCGATTAAACCTGTACCCACCATTAATGATAGAACTGGCGGTCCTGGAATCGATTGAATTAATGAGAAAATGCCTTGGAATGCTGGTACACCAGTCGCGATACTACCAAATGCGATTGTACTACCAGTTGTAATTGTTGAACCAACTGATTCATTTGCACCTTGGCTAAGTAAATCTTTCTGATCTTTGATTTGCTTGCGGAAGAAAATTGCACTTAATATTATTGCAATGATTAACGCAATGTAAATGATATAAGCTACATCACTGAAGATTAAGATTGTAGCTAATAATACTAAGATTGGTAAGAAACTGATAAAGAAACCTGGAAGATCACGTTTTTCTTCCTTCGCTGCTTCCGCCTCTACAAATCGATCTTCAAACACTTCATTTTTAGCTAAGCTACGGTTTAATACAATCTTCATGAATACTAGAATGAAAATGATCGCTGCAATTGTTGTAACGATACCGATTAATGCACCAGCAGTTAAGGAAGTACCTAATGCATTTGATGGAACAATGTTATGCATTGATGGTGCACCTGGTAACATCGTCATTGTAAACGTAGACGTACCACCGAAGATTGGAATAATTACTAATTTCCATGAAATGTTTAACTTTTGGAAAATTGGTTTCGCCATTGGAACTAACGCGAAAATAATAACGAAAACATTAATACCACCGTAAGTTAGAATTGCAGAAATGATAAATAATGCAACTAACGCGTTATATGGGTTTTTCGTACCTACAATTGACAAAATTTTATTGGCAATTGAAACTGTTGCGCCACCCATATCCATATATTTCGCTAAAATAGAACCTAATAAGAAGATAGCAAAGTTCCCTGCAACAAACCCAGCAAGGTATGTCATATAAGAATTCTCTTTACCAAACACTGATTCAAGTATTGGTACGTCGTTAAACAGTAGTAGTACAATCGTTGCAATAGGTGCTGCAACTATAATATTGAACTTTTTAACGATAAAGAGAATGACTGTTACTATACCTAATAAAATCCCTAAAATACCTAAAATATCCATTGTGAATTTACCTCGTATTCTCTTGATGTGAAGGATATTTAGCAAAAAACTATTATCCTAATATAGATTTGTGAAGCTAAAATTTTTGAATTGGTCTTATTTTTGTCCCCCTTCCAACTAGAACTTTATCTAAGTTAATCTTTTTCAAATAAGCGGATAGAAAATATTATCTTAGTATTTTATATTATTTTGAATTAATAATTCTTGAATTCGAGATATTGGTAAATGATAGTTCATAAAATACTAATACAACGAACTTAAAATTACTAAAAAATTAGAACATTCAGAAGTGCAAGTATTAATTTAACCGCTTTCATGATTGTCGAAAAAAATTAACTTTTTGTTCACATTTAGTATACATTTCATACACTCATTAGTAAAATGAATAATAGGAATTTAAACTATGCAATTTTTTCATAGGTTCGCTAAATACAAATTATTTAACGTTATATTAGAAAAACTAAAAAAAGCCAGTGAATGCCTTGTCGCAAAGCAAACTCTGACTTTTCTTTTGAGTTAATTTATCATTTCTTATAAATATTTAATAAAGCGTACCTTTAAATCTCCCGGGCTTTTTAACATACCCTTCAATGATATATCCACATTCAGTACATAACAGGTATTCAATTTCAGATCCGATACTCATTTTCCTTTAGAGTATTTTTACGAAACGGTACACAAAAAGTTTCATTATATTTACATTAGGTCAATATTTTAGAAATTTATAAGAAAAAATCTGAATCTATGTTTCTAAACAAAATGTCCGACGACACTGGTTTTCTATTAAGTTCTCTTGCCCAAATCGATAATTGTCCGATATGATGCACTTCATGCATACATATATGAAGAAGAACTTTTTCGTAAGGGAATCGATATGGTTCTTTTTCCTTCCGGTTTATTTTCAATACTTGGTCCTTAGCATTTTCTTTATTTCTGAATTCTAGTAAAAATAGTCGTGTTTTTTCTTTTATTTCGTTTGAATAATCAATTACTTCGCTAAGTGTATTTACCTCTTGCATATTTCTTTGAATGACAGGTTCTTTCATCATTTGATTTACCCAAATTTGTTCACAATCAATTACATGATACAAAGTATGGAGGAAACTCCCCATTCCACCAACACGCTTTTTATTTAATTCTTCCACAGGTAAACTTTCACACCATTTGAACCATTCATCTCGTATTTGCCAATTATATAAGAACAACTCATACATAACTTAACCCCTCCATAGTTTAAATGATTTATAGCATTTCTAATGCATAGCTGAAATTCCTTCTTCGCTCGACTTTTTTGTCACAAAATCAGCTGCTTTTTTTACAGATTCATTGCAATTTCCACCTAGCGATTACTTTCCTCATGTATACCTCAAAAACTACTAACTTAAAAAAGGAAATTTAAAAAATTTCATTAATAACTTCATGCTATACTAACTATACAATACTTGGAAGTTTATGTATCTACGCCAGATGAAAGGTGGTTTGTTGTATGGAGAGTAAACCTGTTTATGTTGAAATCGATATTAATACTGAAATGGACAAGTTATGGACAGCGACTCAAACACCAAACTTGCATGAAAAGTGGGATCTTCGCTTTTCTTCTATTACCTATTTGCCGAAAAAAGGAAATAATCCTCAGCATTTCTCATATAAACGAACTCTTGTATTCGGAAAGTCCATTGAAGGTTGGGGAATTACGATAGGGAGTCATGACGGAAAAAATGGTGAGAGAACCTCGTCATTACATTTTGGAACAGATGATGTCCTATCCCCTATTAAGGAAGGTAGAGGTTATTGGAAGTACCTGCCAAACGATAACTCCATTACCTTTTTAACTCAATATGATTATGATGTGAATTTTGGCAAATTTGGTCAAATGGTAGATCGACTGATTTTCCGCCCTCTTATAGGATGGGGAACGGCACTAAGTTTCGATGTGTTAAAAAGATGGATTGAAAAAGAAGAAACTCCTTTCTCTCAATATGTTCGTTTCTTTCTAGGCTGGATGATCACTTTTCTAGTTAGCTTTGTTTGGATTTATCATGGGCTGATACCGAAACTTATTTTTAAACATCCAGATGAAGTTTTCATGTTAACTAATGTAGTGCCCCTTTCATATGATGTAGCTTATTGGATTGTGATGTTTGCTGGAATCAGTGAAATTATACTCGGTGTATTATTTCTGTTGTATAGAAATAAACGAGTTTTATTTCGTTTACAGATCATTATATTCCCTCTTCTAACCATAACAGCGATCATGGCAGATCCAAGTACTTTGACTCAACCGTTTAATCCTTTAACGTTTAATTTAAGTCTTTTCGTTTTATCCATCGCCGGTTTCGTCTTAACGAAAGACCTACCAACCGCAAGTTCATGTAAGAGAAAGAGATGAGAACATGTCGATTTATAAAAAAATACTAGGTTCACAATTTAATAAATTGCATCCTAAATTACAAAAAAGGTATGCATTTTCAAATGGCGCTCCATTTATTGCAAAAGGAACGATGAAAAAGATTCAAAGGGGCCCAAAGATTCTTTATCCCATCTTTTTACTCGGGACAAAATGTAAGTTGCTATTCCCTGAACACGGAACGAACATCCCTTTTACTATTACGAATACGCCTTTAATTGGTCCAAATGGCGAGGAACAAATCCATTGGGAAAGAACCTTTTATTTTGGAAAAAAGAAGAGATATTTTAATGCACTGATGAGTTTCGATTCCAAACGCAACTTGATTAAAGATTATTTAGGTGAGCCAAGTCCACTCTATTCCGATTTAGCATTTATCGTTTCGTCTACGGGAGATTTGAAAATCGAATCAAGAAAACAACGATTGGTCCTAGGAAAAGTAGAGATTCCCTTACCGAAAATTTTTCAAGGTTTAGCGACTGTCACAGAAAAATACTGCGAAGAAAAAGACGTTATTCAAATATCCGTTGATGTTAGAAATCCATTAATCGGTCTGATTTTCGCCTACGAAGGAGAGTTCAACCTAGATGATATGGAATAAATGGACGTTTATATCGATTATTTTGTTTTTAATCGCAGTTATTTTTGGACAAGATCCGCCTTACCTTTTATTGCTAACAGTGGCACAGGTCGTTTATGTTCCTCTCATGTTGCAACTCATTTTGAAAAAGGATAGTTGGTTCAGCCGTTATTACGCTGTTTTTACCATTCCAGCTTTCATTTCTGTCGTCATTTTACATATAACTGATCAGTCAGAATGGGATGTTTTATTTGCAGCTATCTATTTGCTATTTACTTGTGTGGTTGCTGCCTATGGAATTAGCCGTTTTTTAACAAGAGGATTTGTACATTTTGAGGAATTCTCAATAGATGCAGCTTTTATAAGCTTATCCATAGGCGGTATGTGGTACTTCGCCTATATAACCAACATCGATACAGGATTTTCACCGATGATTACTTGGTTGACTGCGATCCATTTTCATTATGCTGCTTTTTTATTGCCTGTCTTTGTTGGATTGCTTGGTAGAATTTATAAGCCTCGGTTTTACCCTTTCGCTGCAGGAATTTTACTAATATCACTTTTCCTGTTAGCCATCGGGATTACTTTTTCTGTGTGGATTGAGTGGGTTTCGGTTGTGTTTTATATTATTGGAATCTATATGATAATCTACTACACTTTACAAGCACCCCTTGTGAGCCTATTCCAAAGATGGTTAATTGTATTATCATTTAGTTCATTAGGTGTAACAATTCTACTCTCATTTTTATATGCTTTAGGTCGTTTAACGAATGACTTTTCGGTTAGCATCGATTTTATGCTTCAGTTTCATGGAATGTTAAATTGTGTGATTTTCGCTTTATTAGGAGTAATTGGTTGGTCTATTTACGTTCCCCCGGCAAGGTCAATAAAATGGACATTTCCAGTTAGTAAAATACGAGGATCAATAATCATAGCAGAAAAGATACTTTCTAAAATTAAGGATGAGCGAGCTATTAATTCGCATAGGGGATTAGTAGATGAGATGGCATTTTATAGGCCGGATATCGAGATTGAGTCGCTTGCACCAGCGATTCGAGACTTTTATGAAAATACTTTTGATTATCGACTTTATGCAAATGTCCAATGGAAAACATGGTTTAAACCATTTGCTGCTGTTTATCGTTTAATTAGTTCCGTTGTCCAACAAATTAATCTTCCTTTATCAAGCAAACGTGTTGAAATGACGGGTGATATCATAACTGTAAATGCAGATTTGGATGGAAGAAGTAACCCAAGAGCATGGGTAAGAAAAATAAATAATCAAGTTACTTTTATTGCTTTATATTCATCTCATCGAACGAAAAATCGCACCTATATGAACATCGCTCTCCCCCTTCCATGGACATCGATGATAGGAATTTTAGAGTTACGTCAAGTAGGTGATGAGCTCCAATTATCAAGTAAAAAGCGCAACGGAGAGTCTGATGCAGGCATCTATTTAGCTTGGAGTAAGCAACTTCTTGCCTTACCAATAGAAGAAACATTTCATGTGAAAGAAATGGATAAAGGAAGACTTTATGCTGAGCATCATATGTGGATTTTTTCTATTCCGTTTTTAAAAATCACTTATCGTATTGAGCACCGTGACTTACAGCAAAAAGACGATTCCCTAAATTAATGTGGAATCGTCTTTGTTGTGAGGAACAAATGCAATAACAAGCACAGTCAAAATCACGAATATTAACATACCTGAACTAATAACGCCTATACCCATACCCAACCAAGATCCGATAATAAATGATGATAGAAGGACGGCTATAAAGGAAATTAAGCATAGTAGTAAGGATTTATTATTCGATTGTTTTAGAATTTTACAAACAATAAAAACAACTAAATTAATAACAAATCCTATACCAATCGGTATAAATATGTCCAACTCATAAAACCCCCTTGCCGAATTGGTTTAACAGTTGCAAACCATTAAATGGTTCCCATCAGGATCTTTGAAATTAAACCAGTGATTATGCTGAATTTCTGTTGTTAATTCAACATTCTTACTCTTCATAAACTCGTATGCTTCTTCTATGTCGCTCGTATTTAAATGAAAAAGCGGAATTTTAATTCTATTATCCTCTGAATAAATCTTGCTATCTAATACAATTCCCGTACCTTTCATAGGTAATATATACAAATGATCAAATAATATTTCACCATCTGCTGGTAAACCTAATATGTCACAATACCATTTTCGAGCTTTTTCAATATTACTCACGGGAATAAAAATAGTACCAACTTGATTTACTATAGGATTCATAAAATACCTCCATAATTATTTATATTGATTAAATTCGCCATGCATTATGTATCCCCCTTGTTAAGATTCAATTTAACTTTCTTTATATACATTCTTCATGTATGGTTGTCTTTTTGTATCTATTAAACTCCAATAGTTCGATAGTAGCCCATCTATGGTAACTGTTAATATAATTTCTGAATTGTTAAACTATTAATAACTTCCAAGAATATACTTGAAACTTAATTCAATCAGGAGGGATACAAATGGAGCAGAAGTTACATTTACTTCCGTATCAAGTGAATGAAGTAGTCGAAGCGGTGTCTGAAGTGCCTAAAGGAATTGAGCTTATTGCAGCGCCAAAAATTTGGGAGAAATCTAAAGGGAATGGAATTACGATTGCAATATTAGACACAGGCTGTGACGTTAACCATCCTGATTTAAGCACACGTATTATCGGCGGGCGCAATTTCACTAGTGATGATAATGGACAACCTGATATTTATACCGATTATAATGGCCATGGTACCCATGTAGCTGGAACAATTGCTGCCATCCATAATGGTGATGGAGTTGTTGGAGTTGCACCTGAGTCAAATTTATTAATTGTGAAGGTGCTTGATAAAAATGGATCCGGAAAGTATGACCGGATCATCAATGGCATTAATTACGCAGTGGAACAAAAGGTGGATATTATCTCTATGAGTCTCGGTGGACCTACCAATGTACCTGAGTTGCACCAGGCGATTCAAAACGCAATTGCTAACCAAGTACTCGTCGTTTGTGCAGCAGGAAATGAGGGTGATGGACAGAGTTCTTCCGATGAGTTTGCTTACCCTGGAAGCTACAATGAAGTTATCAGCGTCGGATCCATTAATTTGCAACGTCGCTCCTCTGAATTTTCAAATTCGAATAATGAAATTGACTTGGTTGCACCTGGTGAAGAAATCCTTTCAACGTATTTAAACGGAAAATATGCAAAACTTAGCGGAACGTCAATGGCAACCCCGCATGTATCCGGCGCACTTGCACTTATAAAGGATATTGCCAACAAAAACTTTGAGCGTAATCTAACAGAGACTGAACTCTATGCACAACTAATTAAAAGAACAATTCCTTTAGGTAACTCACCAAAACTAGAAGGTAATGGTTTGTTGTACTTAACTGTTGAGGAATATTTAGCGGAAGTGTTCAACGAACAATTATCTGCACAGGTATTGAATATATAATGGAAAAACTAGAATTGCTCTATCGTGAATGGGAATCAGCTAAGTCAGATTATCATCATAGTACTGATGACAGACCCTATTATGATGAAAAGAAAGATATTGAATTTAGAAATGAATATTATCAAGGCATTTCATTCACGGATGCAAATCTTCTAGAAAGTCTTCATAAGTTGTTAGAGAAAACTCATTCGAATCAGTTAAACTACAGCCCGCACCGTTATGTGTACCCTTGGGTTGATTTACAGGAAAACGGATCGTTAAAAAGTCTATATTCCGGTAATCGCATGGATCCCCTCACAGTCATTGAGGATGACATTCGGCTCCATGAAATGCAGGTAAAAGGTTTGGTAAGTATTTTATCAAACACACAATTTAACTGTGAACATGTCGTGCCCCAATCGTGGTTCGATAGTAAAGACCCGATGAGAGGAGACTTGCACCATCTATTTGCCTGCGAACCGACTTGCAATAGCAGTCGTAACAACTATCCATATTACGATTTCGACGATTATTTCCCTGAAGGTTCAATTTTAGGAATCAAAGACGGATGCGGCAAATCTGAAGATCATAAATTCGAGCCAGAATACGGCAAAGGGATCGTTGCTAGAGCAACACTTTATTTCCTCATTCGTTATCCAAACATTATTAACAAAGAACTTACTGATGTCTCTTTATTGCTAGAATGGCATCGAACTTTTCCGGTTTCAATCTACGAAAAGCACCGTAACCTGGCAATTCAAGAACTTCAAGGCAATCGAAACCCGATGATTGATTTTCCAGAGGTTGCTGAAAGAGTATTTAAAAAGCTTCTTTATTAAAAATTTAAAGACTAGTAATGAAAAGCCGATTGTATTATCTTTGAGCATGATGCAACCGGCTAAAATTCTTAGTGAAATCAAGTTAGATCCGCCTAGTATACTAGCTTAAGCGGAAATTCGAGACTGTCGATTAACTAGTTTCGAATGAAGAGTCTTTGTAGCCCAGTATGAAATATAACTTTTAGTAGATTGATGAGAGGAATCAATGCACAATGTTTGAAACCGGGAGCGGATCGAATTTGAGAAACGAATAATAGTAAAATAACGGGAGTTTTTACCGTTATCTATATAATTAGGAATTTTTTAGGAAAAATAAGAGTAGATTTTCCTCTTATTTTAAGAAAACCACCTCATTTTCACCTCTTTTTAGCAAATAAGGGTAATTTTTCCCTCTATTTAAGCGATTTTTCGGATATTTTACTAATTAGAGGGAAATTCTCCTCTTATTCATTCGATGAGTGAAATTCTGCGACCAAAGATAGACGGAAATACCACCAATATAGATATTTTATATACTTTAAGCAAAAGCGGATATTATGTTCGTTATCTAAAGCGGTAATGAGTTAATCGACAGCCACTAAACTCCCCTTATTTACCCGAAAACGAGCAATAATTTACAAATAGCGGAAAAAATTCCGCCTAATATTCTCTCACCTAAATTAGTAAACCCTTAAAATGTACAAAAAGCCTCTGCTAATGTTTTGGCAAAGGCTGGTAATGTAACTATTAAACGGATAAATCAAGTGATAAAAAATTCGGCAGTTGACTTTCTCGTTTATCAAGCATAATTTGATGAGGTTTGATGCCTTGCTCACGCAATACTTCAATGTTCTGAAGAAGAAACTCGTCGCTACCAACAATATAGAAGATTCCATCCTTAACAGCGGCAAGTTTTTTAACTTCTTCATAGTAGTCATTTCGATTGTCAACGAACTGTGCAGTGAAGTTTTTGGCAGTTGATGATTTAAAAATATCTGTAAACAAGAAATCTTTTGATGAGTCCACATTTAACGAATGAATTTGATTCACATTGTCTGCACGGTTGAAATATTCAAGAACAAGCGGTCTAAATGTTGCCAGACCAACACCTGATGACAGCAGGTAAACATTTTTGTCTTCTCTTTTCAACGGTACATTAGAATGTGTTTTAAATAGTGCAACTTGATTACCAATTTCAAGATTTCTTAATATCGATTTAAACTCAGAACATTGTTCTCTAATGCGAGTCGTAATCCCAATCGCATTTTCACTAGGTAAAGTAGAGATTGACATATGGCGAACAAGGCCTTTGTTTGGTTTTTCTCCCGCGTTGAATCCTTCTAGTGCAAAGTGTGTATGTGAACCTTCTTCCCAAGTAAAGCCTTCAGGAACGTCGAGCAAATATGTTTTAACCTCAGGATTTTCCTCAATAATTTTATTTATTTTCGTCCAGTAAATTTGCATTGTACAATCCCCTTTTTCAAAAATAGGTAGCTTTACTATCTACTATACATTAAGTGATAATTGTTCTCAATTAAAAAGATTACTAGTTTAATATATTTTATGTGATTTTATCTCGTTTTTTTAGTGAATTGCCCTTTTGCATCATAAAGATTATAAAACTTAGTCCTTTCGACAAGTCATTGTCCTACTAGTATCAACATATTGACCAATTTGCCCTATAAAATTAAAAAAGTAACGTGTGCTCTACTGCTAGATTTCACGTTACTTTCAACTTTGCTTCATTTCTATTTATGCAATTCAAACTATTTAATTTTTGCTTGCTTAAGTAAAGGCGGTGCAATGATTGCCGTTAGAAATGCAGCAAGGGCTGCCTCAACTAATCCGTTAGTAAGAAATACAGTTAGTACTGCTGTAAAAATCGCACCCGTACTGTTGGCATTAATAGCTTCTGCATATGCATCGTGAAACAGGAAAGAAATAGAACCCATGACTAAAAATGTATGTATAAACGTTGAAAAAAGGCCCGTTAAAAGTAAGGGTAATTTTTGTTTAGATGTATTCTTTAAAACTTTTTTCAAAGCTTTATAAATATAATAAGGAATCAATCCAACCATTACCCTTGGTACGATAGCAATAAATAATGCCCAAAAACTTCCCTGACTTGTACCTAATACAGGAATGGCCGGAGAAAAAGCAAAAGACAGTAATGTTGGAGCAATGGTATTTGTTATAATGCTCGTTATCCCAAACACAAATCCTAACATAGCGCCAATTTTTGGTCCAAGTATGATCGAAGCAATAATTATTGGGATATGAATGATCGTTGCTTTTATAACACCTAAATGTATAAAACCAAGTGGTGTTAGGGCACATAATAAAATAATCGATAAAAATATAGTGGTTAAAGCAAACTCTTTTATTTTCAATTTTAAACTTCCTTTAACAATTTAATTACCTTTTACTAAAAGGCTACAAAAGTTCAATTACTAATAACTATTAACTCAGTTTATTTTACTGTTTAAGTATTAGTGTTTTCAACATTTTTAATAATATTATTTGTAAACTTACACATTCAAAAAGTTTCAATTCTTTTGAATTTCTTTAAAGAATAAATTAAAAAAGCATGTTTTGATTAAACCAAAACATACTTTTCATCAATTTTTGTGATCTACTTACTTAAAATATACAATTTCCCATACATGTCCATCAAGGTCTTTAAAGTGTGCTGAATAACCCCAATCATAATCCTTTGGCTGATTTGGAAGAATGGTTCCACCGTATTTAGTAACATTTCTCAAAATCGAGTCCACTTCTTCTTTACTTTCCGCAGAGTTGCTCAGAATTACTTCTGATGACCTTTCAGTTGAATTCGACAGATTTAATTCCTCTAGCTCTGAACGAAGAAATAAAACTAATGACAAATTGCCTTCCATTTCAAAAATAACATGGTCTGCACCATCTACTAACCCTTCAGTTGGTAAACCTAATCCATCTTTATAAAAGGTAATGGATTTTTCTAAATTCTCTACAGCAAGAGTTATAATATTTATTCTTGGCTTCATCTAAACCCACCTCATAATGTGAATTGTCGTACTAATTTTCTTTAAATGTTAATCCCTCTTCTTCTAAACTGGACTTTAAGTTCGGGATTGACTTTGGACCCATGCCATGGATTCTTAAAATTTCTTTTTCTGTATACGTTGAAAGTTTTTGCAAGGTGTCTATCCCATCGTGTAGTAGCGCATTTCTTGCAGGTGAACTTAATTTCGATAGAAATCCGCTATTCGGTTTATGTTCTTTGTCACAAGTTGGGCAACTTTGACAATCACTACTTTTATAGAACTTATGCCCCTTTTCACAAATCCTTAAGGTTTTTTCAGCTTTCAAAATATCCACTCCTAACAATCTTCTTTTAATAATTTATCATAAAAATCCTAAATTTAAACGGTAGTACACACGGTTGGTAAATCATTAAATAGAAAAAGCGCAACTCCTCATCGGTTTGCGCTCATTTTACAATCTATTTTATTTAACTTGCAACAGATGGCCTAATATCCTTAAGTGATTTTGAATGTTTCTTCCAAAATAATGTTAATATCACTCCAAATACAAGTACCACTGCGGAAATATAATATGGATAATTTATATCAATGTCGAATAACATCCCGCCAATAATTGGCCCGTTCACATTAGCTAAACTTGTAAACATAGAATTCATACCACCGACGAATCCTTGCTCATTCCCTGCCACATTCGAAAGGTAGGTTGTAACAGCTGGACGGAATAAATCAAAGCCTACGAAGACAATAAACGTCACAAGTAATATAGCGAAGTAGGAATGAACAACTGTCATTAAGAAAACGAGAATGGCAGATAAAATTAAACTATATCGTATGAGTTTGATCTCTCCCCAAATTCGTGTAAGTCGATCAAACAATAACACTTGAGAAATGGCACCAAAAATTCCTCCACCCATAATGACAATTGCTATATCTTTTGGGGTAAATTGAAACTTATGATCTACAAATAAACTAAAGAATGATTCAAATGCAGCTAAACCAAATGATGCAATAAATATTAAAATAAATGCAGTGAAATATTTTCTTTCAAATATTTTTTGGAATCCAGGCTTTGCTTTTGTTTTATTAGTCTCAACTTTCGTTTCCTCTGAACGAACTGGTTCAGTGATAAATATAATTGTTAAAATAGCTGCTAGTGTACCTAATGCCCCAGCAAAAAAGAATGGGATGCGTGTTCCAAATTCCGCTAAAAATCCTCCAATACCAGGACCTATTATAAAACCTGTACTTATGGCACCAGACATGTAACCGAGGGCTTTTGGTCTCGTTTTTTCATTAGTAATATCAGCAATATACGCCGTTACACCAGGCATAATAAATGCAGCACTAATTCCTCCTAATATTCGGGAGAAAAATAGCATTTCAATATTGTTTCCTAATCCAAACAGAAATTCAGAAATACCGAAAACAAATAAGCCAATTACAATCATAATTTTTCGCCCAATACGATCGACTGCTTTTCCTGCAAATGGGGAAACAATTAGTTGTGCTAATGCGAAAGCAGCCGTCAAGTAACCAACTGTCTGTCCATTTATATTCAATTCATTCATTAAAGATGGCAACACTGGTATAACTAACCCGATACCTAAAAAAGCAATGAATAAATTCATTAATAATAACCCTAATGTCATATTATAAGACTTCATTTCACAAACTCCTTAACTTCACAAAAGTATACATTTGATTTTTCAACAGTATTTATCCTAGTATATATAGTAACTATATAGTCAAGGTGTTGATGTAAAAAATGAATAAAAAAAATGTAAAGTATTTAACTTCCGGTGAATTTGCCAAGCTTTGTAGAGTAAATAAACAGACACTATTCTACTATGATCAAATTGGTCTACTCTCACCGATTTATAAAAACGATAAAGGATATCGTTATTATTCTATAAACCAAATCGAGTTATTCTATGTAATTGATTTATTAAAAGAGCTTGGGATGTCCCTTAAAGATATTCAAAAGTACGCACAAAATAAATCGCCAGAAAGCTTTTTAAAATTAATGCATTTGCAAAAAGAGGAGATCGTGAAAAAACGTCAGGAAATTGAAATGAAGGAAAAGCTGATTGACACAAAAATTGAATTATTAGAGGAATCTCTAACAATCCCCTTCGATCAGATTGAGCTAACACATTTACCTGATGCCACTTTATATTTGAGCAGAAACATTGAAGACACTACGGATGATGAATTTGTCGAGGTGATATCCGAATTTATTGGAGAATTGAATGAAGCACATTTAGATACTGGATATCCAATAGGCGGTATAACGAAACGAAATCATGTGTTAAATGGGAACTATTCAAAATATACTTATTTATATATTGAACAGCCCCACCCAAAAGAAGGCCATCCTTATTTTAAAGCTGTTAAGGGCGATTTTTTAATTGGTTATCATATCGGAGAAGATCATACAATTAGCAGTACATATGAAAAGCTATTTTCAGAAATGGAACGATTAAATTTAACATTAGGGGATTATGTTTTTGAAGAATATGTGTATGATACTCTTGTAAAAAATCAAAAAGAACAATATGTAACAAAAATTATGATGCAAGTTAATAAAAACTAAACTTTCAAAAAAGTTAGTTCTTTGTAACAAACATTATTATTAAAAATTATTTTTCATTATTATCACTGCAATTAGCTTTAAAACAAAGTTTAAGGACTTAGATTGTTTTCGCAAACTAAGTCCTTTTATCCTTAAATCCTTCTTCCACTATTCTATTCCGTTAGGACAATCAAACTCGTTCATTTTGTTTGTTTCTCAGATTCCACTTCAAAATTCGTTGTTGATGTTGAGGCATCATATGAAAAAGTTATTTTATAATCCATTATTTCATTCGTTTCTACGTTTCGAATTGATGTTGTAACGGCTCCATCTCCTGCATAAACTAATCGACTACTATTTGCAATTTCGTATGTTTTTACACCATCTAATTCATTTACTGAGAAGTTTATTCTATGAATCGTATCGCCATAAATAAAAGCAATATTACAACTATTGTTTGCTACTTTATCGTAAAATGATATAACTGCTTTTAACATCGGTAATTTATTATCATCCACTAATATATAATCGGTGATTTTAAAGTTACGATAATCTTTGTTCTTCTTAAATGTTGCTATTGGATCTTCTTCAGAGTAATGTTCCATATCTAATGTTTGCTGTTCTTGATTTAATGACGTTTCTTGGGATTCTGGTACACTTTTAGTAGTATTAGAACATCCTAAAAGCATTAAAATTAAAATTATCCAATACGGAATTCTGAGTAAAAAACTTTTAGTTATTTGACTATCTTTCATACTCTCTCCTTTTAAATTCGTCTTTCGTACTTATCAACTAATCCGCCCATTAAACACTATATGTTCAACATAAAAGGTACTAACCCCTTTTGGATAAATGCCGTTTATTCATAAAAAAGCAATTCCCCAAATCGACCACCAAGTGTTTCTTGCATAAACATAATAAAAATACGTCAATCCAGTTTGGATAGACGCATTAATTGTTAGTTATATTCCATAAAAAATATAGGTGAAGAATCCACGTCCTGAAGCAACAATTGCTCTTGCCCTTTTAAACTTGTTTTCATCCAAACATCATACTGATTTTCTTTTGGAGTTTGGCGTAACCAAGTTATCGTTGAATTTAATACTTCAGGTGCTTTGTCGATTCCATTCTTCTTAGGAAATGTCAGTTGCTTTTGTTCCCCTGTTCTAATATTTATTAGATAGAGAGCTGTATTCATCGTAGGAACTGGTCCTTCCTCCCACTCTGTGTTTTCCTTTGCCCGCGCAACGATGATTTCGTCTTCTGTTAACCATTCAATATCTAGGTCAACAAAACCAGATGGCGTAAAATTTGTTGGTTTACTTGCCGAAGGAACATCTTTTACAGTCGCATTTTTATTTTTAACAAAAAATCTCCCCTCACCGGAAATAAAGGCAAGCTGATTTTTCTTTGGCGCCCATTTAAACCAATTATAAAATCCGAGCATCTTTGTGATCATTTGAAATTCCTCTCCATCACTGGAAAGTACACAAAGTGTATTGCTATCCATTGACCATGATGCCGTCGGAGTTGCCATAAAACTGACCCACTCACCATCCGAGCTCCATTTGAAATCTCCTGCATTAATTGCAAAAAAATCTTCTGTCATTTCAGGTAAGGTATAGATTGTTTTAACTTTAGTAGTATCTAACTTGGCATTGCTAGGAACTTGATAAATCCTAACGGGTTCCCAACCTGTTGGAAGTAAATCTGACGTAGATGAAACGATAAAAGACTGTCCATCTGGGTACCACTCATAAGAACCAACCCCAAGGGCAACGTTCTCAAATCCATAAGGTCGCCCGTCGCCCGTTTTTTATTTTTGTGACGTTTAATAGCCCCTGATTTTTAAAGGCAATGACATTTGAAGTTGGTGACCATTTAAAACTAGTCGCTTCCATTGATACTGGCTGGAAGATTTCCTTTTCAAACAAATCGTAAACATATAAATGTTGATTTGACCCATCTTCTACCCCTTTTAAAAAGCCAAGAAACCGTCCATCAATTGACCACTGGGGATTATAAACATACTGATCTTTTGTAATTTGGATTTCTTTGTCACCTTCTATTAACCAAAGATGATGGTCTCGAATAAACGCTGCCTTTTCAGGAACTTCTGCAGAAACGTGGATTGAAAACACAAGACTTAAGATGATTATTAAACATGTGATTCTATACGCCATTAAATTCCCTCCTTATGATAGGATGGATTATTCAATGGACGAAATTCGTATTATTAAATAAGATAATTATTTAATGATAACGTGATGTTCAACAGGTGATTCAAAAGATAATATCCAATCAGCAATATCTACGATGACTTGTTGGTCAACTTTTTGAGGGATTGCATATTCCTTTTTTATTTTCATAATGTTACCATATATAGAGGGCATGAATAAATGATTCAAATTTGGGTAAAGTTTGTATGTCGCATGATCTTTATTTTTCAATAACTCTTTATATCCTTCAAAGTCTTCGGTTACGTTCGCTTGGACATCCTTCTCACCTAATACGATAAAAACAGGCTTCTCCAATTTTGTTAAGTAGTCACTTGCTGGGTGTTCGCCCATTTCTTTAATGTAATATGCTCTGATGCCCGCAAAAAGTTTAGTGGACTTTGCCTTGTCATCTGACATATCGTATAAATTATCAAACTTTTTGGAGAATGCAGCAATTTGTTTTTTAGCTAGCCATCTTAATAGTTTATTTAAAGATTTTAATACTGCATCGTTTTGGCTCATCATTATTTCTTCTAACTTTCGTGGAGAACCTGCCATAATGATAATACCTGCAAAGTTACCACCTTCTGCATCAATTCTTGGTGCTAACATCCCACCAAAACTATGACCAATGATGAAGATTTTATTTGGATCAATTCTTGGATCATTACTTAATAAGTTTGCAGCAAGGATTGCATCTTCTATCGTTTCTTCTTTTACCGTCATACTAGGGTCATCTTTCATCACTTTACCGTAAACAAAAGTTCTTTTATCATAGCGAACACTTGCAATCCCTTTTCCTGCTAAACCTTCTGCAATATCTTTAAAGAAAGTGTTAGGTCCAATTTTCGCATCCATATTACTTGGGCCTGAACCATGTACTAACACAACTGCAGGTAACAATCCCACTGACTCATTTGGAATTGTCAATATCCCATTAAGGGGATATTTTGTATTAAATCCGATAATGATTTTCTCCTGAATCATTAAATAGCCTCCAATTTTTCATAAATTTCCATGAATAATTCGATAAGTGAATAAATAAATCCTTCAAATTATGCATATAAACTAGTAAATTATTCTTATAAATAAACATTATTTGGATACTAGTTAAGCATTTTGAAGTTCAAACGTACTCTTATCAAATTCCACTTATTCAAGATATTGAAAAACTAATAGTTTAATGCAATTAACCTTTGTTTATTTTGGGGAATATATTTAAGTATCAGAATGAATAGAGTTTCATTCTCCATTCATTAAAATTTCAACTGTTCCCCAAATTATCGAATGTATATTCCAGTTTATTACTGGTGATCTTTCAATTGAAATGGGGTGTTGTTGTTGAATAAAAAGCGATTACAATTACTCGTTTTCTTGTTAGGATTTTTCGTTTTAGGCTTCTTACTTTATAACTACCGCTATGGAGATACAACAATTCCAGAAATTGCACATGATTCATATAAATATAGTTCAATAGACTCTTTGACGTCTGGTGTTATTTATGTGATCGAAGGGGATGAACAGGTTCGAATCAATCTTCTTGAGGATGAAGCTGAAAAAATTTTATATGCTTTAAGAGAAGCGGTTGTCCATGGCACTGATGGAACATACAGTCCTGAATATACTGAAACGCAATATTTAATTTCTCTAGAAGATCCAAATATGGAAACAGAACATATTTCTTTTAGTATTTACCATGATTATTCTAAGAATGAAGCTATATTATTTCCATTTACAGTAAATCAATTCAAACCTGAACAGTACGTTGAAAAGACCGATTATTTGTATAAAACTATCTCATCAATTGTAACCAAAAGAGCTTCCTCATATTGAAGAAGCTCTTTTGGTTACTGTTAATTTTTTCCAATAGAGGCTACACTATTTTCATAGTCATTACCCCACAATTCCATGATAAAATTTCTTATTTTTGTATGCGTTTACATACAATCGGAAAATTTATTCATCATTAAGCTGTTAAGCCACCATCTACTGTAACAATTGACCCGTTCATATAACTTGCTTCATCGGATACCAAGAAACAAACTACATTTGCGATTTCTTCCGGAGTAGCCGTTCTTCTTAGCGGTCCATTTTGAATTGGATCGGACATGTCCAAATCCTTCGTCATATTTGTTCTTACCCCACCTGGACATACTGCATTGATTCGTATTCCCAATTGTCCGTACTCAGCAGCAGCAGTTTTAGTTAGTCCTACTACTCCATGTTTACTTGCAGAGTAACCACTTAAATAAGGTGTACTTTGAACACCTGCACTGGATGCTGTATTTACAATGACTCCCGATTGTTGCTCTTCCATTACTTTAAGTACATATTTAAGACCTAAAAAGGCACCTTTTAAATTGACCGCTAGTAACTGGTCAAACATTTCTTCGCTTAATTCTGCTAAAGGTGAAAAAGAACCCATCACTCCAGCATTATTGAAGAAAACATCGATTCTTCCAAACTCTTCTTTCACTTTTGAAACATAATTTTGTACATCCTTACTATTTGATACATCCGCTCGGATAAAAATACCTTTCCCCTCTTGTTCTTCAACAAGTCGAAGGGTTTCCTCTCCTGCTTCTGAATTGTAATCTACTAAAGCAACAATCATCCCTTGTTTAGAAAGTTTCAAACTTGCAGCCCTTCCTATGCCACTTCCGGCTCCAGTAATAATTGCTACACGATTTGTAATACTCATTGTCCACTCCCCTTCCTTAAATTAGATTAAAAGACGTTTATTGCAAGGCTTTTTGATTCGATAAAACAAATCCTTCATATCCTTTAGCTGATATTTCATTACATTTTTGTTTGTAATAATCAAACCCACCTAAATAAATTAAAAAACTTCGTGGTTTCCCTTCAATATTTGCACCTGTATACCAAGAATCTGTTTTAACATATAGAGTCATTTCTGCAATCTCTCGACAATGTTTACTCCACGCTTCTTCAGCTTCACTTGTTGACTCCACAGTATCTAAATTGTTCTGATTGAGGTATGCGATGCAGTCTGCAATCCAATCCACATGCTGCTCAATTGCAGAAGGCATGTTCACTAACACTGATGGACTTTCAGGACCTGTAATCATAAAGAAATTTGGAAAACCAGCAGTAGCAATCCCTAAATACGTTCTAACTGCCGCGCCATCTTCCCACTTCTCTTTCAAACTAACTCCATCTCTTCCTCGAATGTCAATTCTGAATAATGGCCCCGTCATCCCGTCATAGCCTGTTGCAAATACAAGTACGTCAAGTTCATATTCTTCGTTTTCTGTTCTTAGACCGTTTGGAGTAATTTCAACAATAGGATCACTCTTAACATCAACTAAAGTAACGTTTTCACGATTAAATGTTTCATAATACCCCGTGTCTAAGATCGGACGCTTCGTACCAAATAAATAATTTGGTAGTAATTTTTTTGCAGTTTCTGGGTTTTTAACAATTTCTTTTATTTTTCCACGTATAAATTCACCAACTGATTCATTCACCACTTCGTTTGTAAATAAATCATTAAACGTTGAAGTTAATGCAAAGCCACCTTCTTGCCATGCCTTTTCGTAAGTCTGTGTTCTCTCTTCTGGAGATACACTTAGGGCTGATATATTACGAATTTGAAGACCATTGCCTGTTGGAGACTCGTGCATAATTCTTCTAATCTCTTCATAGTTATCTTTCGTTTTTTGAATAAACTCCGGACTATATTTGTAGTTTCTAGCGGGAATCGTATACTGTGGTGTTCTTTGGAAAACAGTAAGATGGCCGGCTTCTTTTGCAATTTCAGGAATCGCTTGAACACCACTTGACCCGTTTCCAATGACGCCTATACGTTTTCCACTAAAATCTACTTTTTCTTTTGGCCAATTTCCTGTGTGGTACCAATTACCTTTGAAACGATCTAATCCTTTAAAGTTAGGAACATTTGCAGCTGATAGACAACCAACTCCTGAAATGAAATATTTTGCTTTTAAACTTGTTCCATTATTCAATTCAACATTCCATTGATTATTTGTTTCTTCATACTGGGCAGCAGTAATTCGCGTTTCGAATTGAATGTCCTTTCGAAGATCAAATTTATCAGCAACATAGTTAAGATAGTTTAGAATCTCTTCTTGTTCAGGATATTTCGACGTCCATGTCCATTCTTGGTAAAGCTCTTTTGAAAACGTATAGTTATAATAAATGCTCTCAATATCACACTTCGCTCCTGGATAGCGATTCCAATACCAAACACCACCTACATCATTACCAGTTTCAATTACTCGTACAGATAAGCCCAATTCCCGTAAGCGATGTAACATGTACAAACCTGAAAAACCTGCACCAATAATAACTGCATCAAATTCTTTTACTTTATCTATCATGTTTCCTCCTTTTTATTCTATTTATCTAACAAATCCACAAACTCACTCAAAAAAATATTTCTGAGTAGTAATTTAATAATATTGAAGTTTTTAATCTTTTATAATTCCCTATTTTTAGGGTCAGCACCCCCTATTTTAGGGGAACTCTTTTTTCGTTTTTATACCAATATTCAACATAGAATCATGAAAGATAGAATATATAGATAATAAAGGCATTATTTAGTATAAAAAGGGGATTTTCTATGGTCTCAAACTATACAATTCAACAAGCTGTTCAAAATCTTGAAAATATAGTAAGCCACGAGGAAAAACTTTATAAAATATTAGAAATCTATCTTGATCTATTTCCTGTTAAAAATTCTTACTTGTTACGGTATTCACCACTTGGGTTTCTGGGAGAAGGTGTTTTTTATCTTTCCGAGGACGAAGGTGTACATATCGGGGAAATTCGTGAAGATATTCGATCTTTTCCTATTATTTATTCAGCAATTAGTGAAAAAAGGGCAAAATATTGCACTGGACTTGAGTACCTAAAACAAGTCAGTATTAAATACACTATTCCCTCAAATCATAACTCTTTACTTGTCGTACCAATTTATAATGATGCATTTGTGTTTGCTTATATATGTAGTTCTGACTTTAAGGAGAACACAACGATTGATAATAAGCTTCTTGAGGCCTTTACTTATTATGGGAATTTGGTTGGGAAATTGCTAGGCAATACACAAGAGCACCAAGTAGAAAAACTATTAAGTAGAAGAGAATTGGAAGTATTGCGAAGAATATCTTACGGTGAAAGTACTAAAGAAATGGCTAGTACTATGAACATAAGTGAATTAACGATTAATCAGTACGTGAAAACGGCAATCCAAAAACTAGGTGCTCACAATCGTTCCCATGCAATCGGAGAGTTGTTTAGAAGAGGTTATATTCTATAATTCTTTATATTAATAAAGCGCAATTTCCTCCCTGGAAGTTGCGCCTGCTATGGATAAAATCTAGTTAGTGCAATACAGTTTTGCTAATCTGACATAATGCCACTTCAATTTCTTCTTTTGTATTACTTTCTAACATTTGTTGCAATACGTCTTTTAACTGTTTGCGATCTTCATCTGAAAGGTATTTCGTTGTTTCGTATGGATTCATGCTGACTGTCCCCTTTAAAGTTGCTCCAAGTGAGTTGTATCTTCCGTTCCACTTGTTTCTTCAATAGCTCTCCATGGTAATGAAATGGTATTATTTCACCCCGACAAAGAAAATAATACATACATTCGTTTTTCTTAACTACTTCATAATTTTCGTATTTTACGCCCTGTTTTAAAAGTGCCCTTTTTACTTTTTGAAACTCATCTTTTAAAATTTCGATTTGTCTTTCGCAAAGTGATAAGTACGGTCTTTTTACTGTAAATGATTCAAATAATTTCTGATCATGCTGCAATGATTTTATAGCTAATTCAAGAATGACATATAAATGAATATTGGACTTTATTTCCGAATTTATATTCATGCAGCTCCCTCTCTTTCTTATATATATATATTATAGGAACGTTTGTTCTGTTTTTCAAGTGGAGGAATATGGAATATATATTTGTTGTTAACTTTACTGAAATAAAAAAGAGCATGCTCTGAATTAATCAGAACATACTCATGATGGTATGACTCCGAAGGTAGGACTCGAACCTACGACCGATCGGTTAACAGCCGATTGCTCTACCACTGAGCTACTTCGGAATAATAATATTTTAATTCCCTTAAATATAATGGCCAGCATTGGTTTATTTTAAACATGAAATTTTAAAACTTTTTATTTAGGTTTTTTTATTTGGATCAAGGGATTAATCTATTTTGGGTTTGAATTGAGCACTTTGGAGTAGAATTGAGCACTTATGCTTTCGAATTGAGCACTTTTTGGGCGGAATTGAGCATTTTCGGGGCAAAAATAAGCAACTTTTTCCATGTTCGAAATTATTGAGCAAATTTGGGGTAAAATTGAGCACTTATGCTTTCGAATTGAGCACTTTTTGGGCGGAATTGAGCACATTTCACATCGAATTGAGCACTTCCCCTTAGAACCTAGCAACCGCGCCTTAGTGACAGGTTATTTCAAAACAAAAACCCAGCTTCTCCATCTTTCGATGAAGAAACTGGGCATTTTATTAAACTTATAATTGAACTATCCCCTCTTGCAACACTTCTTGTAAAAAAGGGCTCGGCGATCCCACGCTGAATAGCTCTAAATAATGCATCGCTCTTGTACAAACCGTATAAAAAACTCTTCGTAAACTTTCATCACCATATACATCCTTCGAAGCGTCATAAATAATTACGCCATCAAACTCGATTCCCTTAGACAAATAAGATGGAACAATAACGATTCCTTGCTCATATTCACTTGAATTGCTCTTGATAAGCTTAATATCTTTAATATGAGATAGAGATTCAAATGCATGCTTACTCTCTTCAGCTGATTTACAAATAATTGCGATACTATTTAAACCAAGTTCACGCCATTCAGTAACTTTCGCAGTAATCTCACTGTGTAGTTGTTCAACAGTAGCTACTTCGTTTAGAACAGGTCGTTCGCCATCACGTTCAAATGGAATAATTTCTTTACCATTCGGTACAAGTCTACGTGTAAATTCAACAATTGGCTTAGTCGAACGGTAACTTTGTTTAATTTGAATTAGTTCTGATTGATCAGGACCATAAAGATTCGTAAGCTTTTTGAAGTCATTCTTTTCACTTGTATGAGCAAAGATTGCCTGATTAAAGTCACCTAGCACAGTCATTTTAGCCATTGGGAAAATACGTTTTAAAAACTCAAATTGGAATGGTGAATAATCCTGCGCTTCATCTACAACGATATGTTTGATTGCACTGTTTGTCTGAAAACCTTGAATGAGTTCCTTTAATAGTAAAAATGGCGTCGCATCTTCATAATTCAATCGATCTTCATCTAACATTGCTATTGTTTCTGAGCAAACTTCACTCCACTCCGCAGGCAACTCCGCTTCAGTCCACTGTTTGATTTGATCCGGACTAATAAATAGTTGTTTGTATAACCCTTTAAAATCAATGAAATGAAAAGCTCTTACTCGTTTTCGCAGTGGCTTCAACTTTAAGTGTACAATCAACCGAGCAAGTGATTCTGGGTTCATATCATAATCCGCAATTGATGCCCCTGTTAAGCCTCTTTTTTTCGCTAAGTAAATACGAGCTTTCTGATACTCCTCGTTGCTAAGAAGCTCAATTTCATCTTGCACCCATTCGTTATGGCTTTCGATTTTTTGGATTTCATTGATTTTACTAATAATCCAATCCTTCAAGTTTTCAAGTCGATTATAAAATCGAAGGGTTGTATCATGACCATAAAAACGTTCTGAAATTTGTTTGGCAGTAATAATTGCCTTACCCCTAAAGATAATATCTTTAAACTGCATTCCTGATTTTTCAAGTGAAAGTCTATAGGACTGAATTGCATCAAAAAATTGAGTGGTTGCTTTATATCGAATACTTGCAAGTCTAGTCTGATAAGTTGGTGAATTTGATTGAGTTAAAACATATTCTAATTGCTCGAAAGGATTTTCGATTTGGAACTGATCACTAAGACGATGTTTCAAGTAATCTTGAAACGTAACTTGTTGCATATTCTCTTCACCCAGCTCAGGAAGTACATTGGAAATGTAACTACTAAACATTGAATTTGGTGAGAATAAAATAATTTGATCGGCATTTATACGGTCTCGGTATTTATAGAGTAAGTATGCAATTCGTTGAAGAGCAACAGAAGTTTTACCACTACCTGCAGCACCTTGCACAATTAACATTCTTCCTTGATCATGGCGAATAATTCGATTTTGCTCTTGTTGAATCGTCGCAACAATGCTGTGCATTTTTTTGTCTGTACCTTTACCGAGAACTTGCTGTAATATTTCATCTCCGATTGTGATACTCGTATCAAACATCGATTGAAGTTCCCCATTACGGATGATGTATTGCATTTTTTTCTCCAATACGCCGTGGACTTGCCCACCTGGTGTTTTATATTCCACTGGCCCTGGCTGATAATCATAATAAACACTTGAAACGGGAGCTCTCCAGTCATAAACTAAAAAATCCTCCCCACTTTCATCACTTAGCGCTGCAATACCAATATAAATTTTTTCTGGTCTAGATTCACCTTCTTCAATTAAATCGATTCGACCAAAGTAAGGTATTTCCTGCATTCTCTGTAATGTAGAAAGTCTTTTAGATGCATGTTTATGAGTACTTTGCATGACTGAAAGAGCTTGAGCTTCTTGTCGTAAACCGATAATCGTTTCGAGATAATCATCAAAAGTATCCGTATTTACTTTAACCTCATCCCAAAAGTGTTTACGTGCTTGAACGACTTCGTTTTTACGTCTACCTGTTTCCTCTTCTAGTTTGTTCATTTCCTTCGCAATGGTCTCCATCACAAATTCTACTCGTTTTTGCTCTTGTTCTTGTTCAGATCTCATAGAAAACACCCCTTAAAAAAATTAATTGAAAAGAGTTGACAACTACATCGATTACGCTATATAATTAAGATAGGGATAATATTTGTAAATTTACTAAAATCGATGTATATCTATATAAATTTAACATAACAACACGTTTAGTTCAATGGATTTTTGAATTAAACGATTTTTTTATTCTACAAATTTTCCTTCCACTCCGCCTACACTTGTTTCATTACTACTTCAAATACCCATAAATATCACTCATTAAACTTTACCCACATTTTTTCTATTCTAAGCCTTTAAGTCATTTCATTCACGTTCTCCACTTGATTTTAAAAAAATAGAACGTTTCCGCAGTGGATAACGTTCGTCAACAAATATTCAATTCAGTAATTCATCATTTTTCGAATCAATATATAGACTACCGTCGGGCTGAACCTCTGCATAAAACACATCAGAAAGGGAACGAACTCCAGCAATTTTTAATTGTGTTTCTAACCAATTGTTATCAAGATGTAATAGAGATAAATTAGTGTAGTTAATGATACCATCTGATATTACTCCAGTTGCAATGGGATACCTCTTCTTTTGCATCGGGATATTCATATCGCCTTTAGTTATAGGCATGTTCTTCTCTTTCATCAAAACAGAAAGTTTTCCACTCGTTTCAAAAATCGCATAATCAACATCTTTCAAAGAAAATATATCTTTATCACGTAAGAGCGCACTTAATGAATCCATATCAAGCTGCGTTTTTCTTAAAGACTTTTCAATGATTTTACCGTTTTTTATTACTATTATTGGTTCACCAATTGTGATCCTTCTAATCCATTGGAACTTAACATTAATAAAAGCCACAATTAATGTGAACAGTGCCCAAGCAACAATAGCTAACACTCCGTATAAAATACTTATATCATCACTTAATGCTAAGTTTGCAGCTAAAGAACCAATGGCAATAGCAGATATAAAGTTAAAGACAGTAATTTGACTTATTTCTTTACGCCCCATGATCTTTGTCATAATAAATAAAACGATAAAGGCTATTATCAGTCTTAGAGAGAGTTCCGATAGCTCCATCAAAATTATCTCCTTTTAGATCCTTATCTAAAGAAATTAATGTAAATAATTTTATATTGTCCTGAAATATTGATGTTATGCTATTCCTTTTCAGTTTTCGAACTAAAAATGAGTGCTTTTTTCACTAGTTGACTCGTAAATTCTGCTTTCCCATTTTGATATTGGTGAGTATCATCAGGAAACTTACTTGCGAGTTTTAATTTTAACTCCCCATACTTTTTCGCATCTTCAAGGTGATGCAATAAATATTCCTTAAAAGCTAAATGAATGTTAATGTCTTCATTTCCTTCTTGAAAAATATGCACATGATGAGTTCTATTTTCATTTCCTTTTGTAAAGTACCTTCTACCAGCAATTCCATTTTCCCCTCTAGGATTATAGCCTTTCGATATCATTGCATCATTATAAAAGTCGATTCTATTGATATCTTTTACGACAATTAAAATATCAATAATCGGTTTTGCATAGCCAATGGAAGGAATTGATGTACTTCCAATGTGGTATATTGCATACAATTCTTTTTTGAAAATTTGTTTTAATACTATTTCTTGTTCCTCGTATTGTTTAGTCCATCGCTCGGTCCATCGTCGAATTTCAGTTTTTCTCAATACTTCATCCCCTAGTTAAGTTCTCATAATTAACCATACATTCCATTAAGTAATACCGATCCTCTGGAAATGATAAAGGTAAAGTCTTAATTTCATCGACAGATTTCCAAGAAATATCATAGATGAGTTGATCCGGATCTTGAATTTTAAGTTCCCCACCGATGATTTCCACTAAAAAATAGTGGACTTCCACAAAATCGTTCTGTTTCACTTGTAGTTTTTCAACGATTTCAACGATGTACCCTGTTTCTTCGAACACTTCTCTAATACAACATTCTTCAAAAGTCTCTCCAAGTTCTTTTCCACCCGATGGTGAAGCCCACAATTTTTCCTCCTCCGGTTTACCTTGTAGAACCATTAATAATTCCCCAAATTTATTAATACAAATTGCAGAAGCCCCTTGCCACTTTTTCATTCAATTTACTCCCCCAAGTATTAATAATCTCCTATCTTGATCAACACTTTTCCCACATATTTTCGACTTTCTATCAATTGATGGGCCAATACGGCATCCTCTAAATCAAACACTTTAGCAATAGGTAGCGAGATTTTATTTGTTGCAAATAAATCAATAACTTTTTCAGCAGCTGGTAACAGTCGTTCTGGATCCAATTCTCTCGTAGTGCCCAAACTGAATCCTTTCACATTTCGACAACTGCTATGTACATCACTTGTTTTGATCGTCCCTGCGTTTCCACTACTATTTCCAAACTGAACAAGTGTTCCATAGAAGGCTAAGCATTCTAAACTTCTTTGCGTGACATCTCCTGCGACGGAATCAAATATAACATTTGCCCCAACATTAGCTGTTTCTATTAGAACTTGTTCTGTAAAAGTTTTATAGGTGCAAACCATATCTGCTCCTAAGCTTTTAACATAAGGTGCCTTGTCTAAGTTCCCCACAGTACCAATGATTTTATGAACACCCATTAATTTTGCTAATTGGGTTAACATTGAACCAACACCACCAGCCGCGCTATGAATGACAATCGTGTCAGTCGTTTTCACGTGTCCGATTTCGTAAAGTAACATATACGATAAGATCGATACAGTAGGCATGGCTGCCACTTCTTCAAAAGGTAAATTATCTGGAATCTTATAAACTAGTTTTTCATTAGCAACAACATATTCAGCATAAGAACCATTTTTAGGAAATGCAATAACTCGGTCTCCTACCGAAAAAGGTGAACCCGGCGCTACTTCTTGGACGACTCCTGCTACATCCAAACCGAGCATTAATGGAAACTTACCCTTTCCTTTATTCCCGATTCGCTTTTTTATATCCGCATAGTTTACACTTGTGTAAACTGCCTTTATTAATACTTCATGCTCAGCTATTGTAGGTATATCGATATCTGAATAGGTAAGTACATTGGCATCTCCGAATTCATGTTGAATTACTGCTTTCACGTAAATTCCCCCTTTTATACTCACTTTATCATAGGAGGAAATATGAGGGGAATTTAATAAAAGTTATCTAACTCTATAATTAATTGTTTTAATATGGAACTGGCGAATATTCTCCCTAAATTGGCGAATAAAACTCGTTCTGTGGCGAATAATTGATCCAATTTGGTGAATAACAGCCTCTGTTGATGCAAGAGATTGCAATGCTGGCGAATATTCTTTCTAAATTGGCGAATAACTCTCAAACTTTGGCGAATACTTAATTCGATTTGGCGAATAACTGCCCTCGCTTGATACATTTGATTGCTTTCCTAGCATAATATCCCCCTAATAAAGAAAAAAGGCGGAAGCATGAGCTCCCACCTCGTACTCTATTATTCTTCATCCATAAATGGATAAGCAACATCTGTAGTTGGTGCAAAGTTTTCTTTAATAACACGAGGAGTTGTCCAACGAATCATGTTGAAGACAGATCCTGCTTTGTCGTTTGTACCAGAACCACGTGAGCCACCAAATGGTTGTTGGTTAATCATTGCGCCAGTTGGTTTGTCGTTAATATAGAAGTTACCTGCTGCACTAGACAGGCGATTTTCTAAATGTACGATTGCTTGGCGATCTTGTGCAAAGATTGAACCTGTTAATGCGTACATAGATGCTGTATCTACTGCTTCTAATGTTTCTTCTAATTTGTCATTTTCATAAACATAGATTGTTAATACTGGGCCGAAGATTTCTTCCGTCATTGTTTTGAAGTTTGGATTTGTTGTTACGATTATTGTTGGTTGAATGAAGTAACCAACTGAATCGTCATAAGTACCACCAGCAATAATCTCCGCTTCTTCAGATTCTTTTGCATACTCAATATAGCTTACAATTGAATCGAATGCTGGTTTGTCGATAACTGCACCCATGAAGTTACGGAAGTCACGAACATCCCCAACTTTAATCTTTGCTACTTCTTCTACTAATCCAGTTTTTACAGTTTCCCATAAAGAAGTTGGAATGTATGCACGTGAAGCTGCAGAACATTTTTGCCCTTGGTATTCAAATGCACCACGAACAAGGTTCGCTACCACTTTGTCAGCTTGAGCTGTTTCGTGAGCAAATACGAAGTCTTTACCACCAGTTTCCCCAACTAAACGAGGATATGATTTGTAGTTCGCAATGTTCTCACCAACAGTTTTCCAAATTGTTTGGAATGTCGCAGTAGATCCAGTGAAGTGGAATCCAGACATACGTGGGTCTTTTAATACGATTTCTGAAACTTGTGAACCACGAGATGGCACAAAGTTAATAACACCTTTTGGTAATCCAGACTCTTCTAAAATACGCATGAAATAATAGTTTGCTAGAACTGAAGTAGATGCTGGTTTCCAAACGACAACGTTCCCCATCATCGCAGGAGCAGCTGGTAAGTTACCACCAATTGCAGTGAAGTTGAAAGGTGAAATCGCAAGCACAAATCCATCTAACGGACGGTAATCTGTACGGTTCCAAACGTTTTTCATGCTATCTGGTTGAATTTGATACACTTGGTTTGCATAATCTACACCAAAACGTAAGAAGTCAGCTAATTCTTGAGCAGCGTCAATTTCAGCTTGGATTGCTGTTTTTGATTGACCTAACATTGTAGCTGCATTCATAAGATCACGATAAGGACCAGAAATTAAATCAGCAGCTTTTAAGAAAATTGCTGCACGGTGTTCCCATGGCATATTAGCCCATGATTCTTTTGCAGCCATTGCTGCTTCCACCGCATCACGTAATTCTTTTTCACCTGCTTCTGAATAATTCGCTAATACATGTTGGTGATTATGTGGCATTACTACTTGTTTTATTTTATCAGTTGTTATATTTTGACCATTAATAATTATAGGAATTTCAACTACAGTATTTGATTGACGCTCTAATTCTGCTTTTAATGTTTCTCTCTCTTTTGTACCCGGAGCATAAGTGTTACCTGGCTCGTTTTTAGGAGTTGGGATCTTGAAAATACCGTTACTCATTACATCTCATCCTTCCTATTGTGTATTAATACTCTCTCAATATATCATAGACAAGCAATCTATACTAATAGAATATAACATTTTTTCACAAATGTCGCTTGTCTTGTTCAAAGTGTCTAATATATGCTCGTTTTTAACAAATAACCTTAGAAGGAATTTATTGTATGCGTACAGCCTTTTACCAGGTAAAAGACTCATAATAAGCAAAAAAATCACTCACATGCCAGTTACTAACATGTGAGTGATTTTAATTATTCTATATCGTTTTTAATTTTCGGTGATGGTTGAGTTTGGTATACTCTTGAATTTGGTGGAACAGATTGAGTAAGCCAAATATTCCCTCCGATCACTGAATCGTGGCCTATTTTTGTATCCCCACCAAGAATAGTAGCACCAGCATAAATAACCACATTATCTTCAATATCAGGATGACGTTTGATCCCTTTAATTGGGTTTCCATCCTCATCTAATGGGAAACTTTTTGCTCCTAGCGTTACCCCTTGATAAATTTTCACATTCTTACCTATCGTACAAGTTTCACCAATGACTACCCCTGTACCATGGTCAATAAAGAAGTATTCCCCAATTGTTGCTCCTGGATGAATATCAATGCCTGTTAAATTATGTGCGTACTCAGACATGATTCTCGGAATAATTGGCACTCCTGATTTATAAAGTTCATGGGATATTCGGTGGATTGTAATTGCTTGAATAGAAGGATAGCTAAATAAAATCTCTTCCGTTGAAATTGTAGCAGGATCCCCATTATAAGCAGCTTGAATATCCGTTTGGATCATTTTTCGAATTTCTGGGAATTTGCCAATTAAGTCCATAACGACTTGATCCGGATTTAGTTTAGCATTATCCGAAGATAAATTTTCCTCATTCGAAATGACTTTTTCAATTAAGTCCCGTAAATCGATGGCCGAAGTTCTTAATTTATTGCCAATTCCGATATTCACTCTAGATTCAAAAGTTAACTCTTTTTCACATAAGCATGGGAAAAGCGCATTACGAAAATTTTCTAGTATTTTATAAATCTTTTCTTGCCCTGCAAAGCCAATTGTTTTTTCAATTGAAAAATATGTTTTATGAACATCGACAAGTGAATTTGCAATGTTAGGAATTTCATTATTCAACCAATCATTTAGTTTCATCGTACGGTCACCTCAAAGATTATTATACACAAAATCTACCAATCTATGTACTTCATAAGCACTCATTAACCGAATGGATCAAAAAACTACTTTTAAATCGAGCCATATTAATATCCTATTATACTATATATTCTAAATTTACAAGCCAAAATTGTAAAATAAATTAGAGACCGTACTAATACGTTGAATTCCACGTTTGAAGGTTTCTCAAGCTACTTTTTTTCATTAATTTGTTATACTGAATTTAAAGAAAATTCTTTGTTATCTAAATATAGAAGTTATTTTGAGTAAGACTTAAAGGAGTGTTTATGTATTGGAACACAATGAGGAAATATTTGATATAACCATTATCGGTGGAGGTCCGGTTGGATTATTTACTGCCTTCTACGGTGGAATGCGGCAATGTTCTGTAAAAATTATTGAAAGTCTTCCCCAGCTTGGCGGTCAGTTGAGTGCTTTATATCCGGAAAAATATATATATGATATACCTGCATTCCCAAAGGTACGCGCACAAGATGTTGTAGACCATCTAATTGAACAAATGCAGCTTTTCGAACAAACAATTTGTCTTGGACAAGCAGTTGAAACCGTTGAAAAACTCGAAGATGGTACGTTTAAATTAACGACGAATTCGGAAACTCACTACTCAAAATCCATCATTATTACAGCAGGAAATGGTGCTTTTCAGCCGAGAAAAATTCAAATTGATGGTGGTGATAAATTTGAAAAAACGAATATGCATTACTTTATAAAAGATATGAATCAGTTTGAAGGGAAACGTGTGTGCGTTCTTGGTGGCGGTGATTCAGCAGTCGATTGGGCATTAATGTTAGAGCCTATTGCTAAAGAAGTGTATTTGGTACATCGTCGTGATACATTCCGCGCTCATGAGAGCAGTGTCGAAAATTTAAAAAACTCACAAGTTCAAATTATGACACCCTATGTTCCTGTAGAACTTGAGGGTGAAAATCGAATTGAAAAAGTAATACTTGAGGAAGTAAAAAGTCACGAAAAAGTAACGCTTGATGTCGATGATGTAATCGTCAATTACGGTTTCCTCTCTTCGCTTGGTCCCATTAAAAACTGGGGATTAGAACTAGAGAAAAACTCGATTGTCGTAAATAGTAAAATGGAAACAAATATTCCTGGGATTTTTGCAGCAGGTGACATAAGCACCTATGAAGGGAAAGCAAAACTAATCGTTACCGGATTTGGAGAAGCACCTATTGCAGTTAGTAGTGCAAAAATTCATTTTGATCCAACTGCTAAAAGACATATGATGCATAGTACAAGTTTGATGGACGAATTGAAGAAATAGAATAGAACAACAAAGCCATTAGCCTAATAGTGAATAATTGGGCTAATGGCTTTTAACTTTATTAGTATCTTTCATCTATGATCAGGTACGCCAGCATAAATTCCATAATTCTATTATGGAATATTCAATAATTCAAAAGTATATATAAAAATAATAACCTTAACTTTAGTAAAGAAGGTGAAATCTATTGCAACCGCTTGAGAATATAAGAGTTTTAGATTTGTCTCGTGTTTTAGCTGCTCCTACAGGCACAATGCTTTTAGGTGATCTAGGAGCTGAAGTGATTCGTATTGAACATCCAGAAGGTTCAGATAGTATGCGTGAATGGGGACCTTTCGTCAATGGGCAAAGCACATATTATTTAAGTGCTAATCGTAATAAAAAATCCATTACCCTTGATTTAAAACTAGAGTCTGAACGAGAAAAATTTAAAAAACTTGTATCAGATGCAGATATAATAATAGAAAACTTTAAAACCGGTGACATGAAAAAATTAGGGCTTCATTACGAAGAGTTACAAAAAGTAAATCCACGAATTATTCATGTTGCGGTTACAGGATTTGGACAAACAGGACCCCTCGCTTCGGAACCAGGTTTTGACCCAGTCATTCAGGCAATGAGTGGTTTGATGGATGTAACTGGAGCGATTGATGGAGAACCAACTAGAGTAGGTATCCCTATTGCCGATATCTTAACTTCTCACTATGTTGTCATTGGTGTTTTAGCAGCACTTCGCCAAAGAGATCTTACAGGGAATGGTCAATTTATCGATTTATCTTTATTTGATGTTCAACTGAGCAGTATGGCTAATGTTACAAGTGCTTATTTGAATGCAGGATATGTTTCAAAACGACTTGGCAATCAACATAATAATATTGCCCCCTATCAAGTGTTCAAGTGTAAAGATGGATTAATCATGATTTGTGCTGGGACTGAATTACAATTTATCAAACTATGTATGTTGTTAAACAAGCCCGAATGGGTTCAGGATGAACGATTCAAAACAAACGTCCTCCGAAAAAACCATGAAAATCTCTTAGCCGAAATGATTAATGAAATTACCGTTACGAAAAATCGAGATGAATGGCTTCAACTACTTCATGACTATAAAATTCCTGGTGGACAGGTACTTACTGTGGCAGAAGCTTTAGAACATCCACAAACGAAGGCTCGTCACTTAATTGGTGAAGTGGAACATCCGGTATACGGAACAGTAAAATTCATTAAAAATCCTCTTCAATATTCAGAGTTAAATATTCAATATAAATATGCACCGCCTATATTAGGTGAGCATAATGATTCTTTATAAATTTCTAGAATTAGCTTCCCCACTGTTTCTTATATCAACGAAAAAACATCCCAAAAGATTTAATTTAAACCTTTTGGGATGCTTTATTTATTTCAATGTTATGCTAAAATTTCTTCAATTTTTTGAATAACTCCCTCTTCTAACACAATACCTGAAGCTTTTACGTTTTCTTCAATTTGTTCTGGGCGGCTAGCACCAACTAGGGCACTTGCTACGTTTGGTTGTCTTAAAATCCATGCGATAGCAAGTTGAGAAAGTGTAATATCAAGTTCATTTGCTACTGTTGTTAAGTGATCTACCTTATTAAGATACTCATCTGTTAAGAATCGTTGAATTGAAGTATTATTCGTTGTTGCACGGCTTCCTTCAGGTATACTTGCTCCTTTTTTGTATTTACCTGTTAACACACCTTGTGCAAGTGGTGACCAAACTACTTGGCCGATACCGTGTTTTTCACTAACAGGAATAATTTCCTTTTCGATAACACGGTGGAACATATTATATTGCGGTTGATTTACCACAATGCGGTCAAGAAGTTTTTTATCTGCAATATGAACAGCTTCAGAAATTTGTTCTGCAGTCCATTCACTTACACCTAAATAAAGCACTTTTCCTTGACGTACTAAGTCGTCGAATGCACGAAGCGTTTCCTCTACTGGTGTTTCTTGGTCAAAACGGTGTGCATAATAAATATCAACATAATCGACATCAAGTCGTTTTAAACTCGCGTTAGCTTGTTCAATAATATGTTTACGTGAAAGTCCTCTATCATTTGGACCTTCTCCCATTGGCCAGAATACTTTTGTTGCAAGGACGATTGACTCACGTTGGAACTCTTTAATTGCTTGTCCAACTACTATTTCTGCTTCCCCGCGCATGTAGACATTTGCCGTATCGAAGAAATTAATTCCTAAATCATAGGCACGATGAATTGTTCGAATGGCAGAATCGGATTCTACATATCCACCGTATGTTAGCCAACTTCCTAAGCTAATTTCACTCACTTTTAACCCTGTATTACCTAATCGTCTATAATGTATAACCCAATTCCCCCTTCGAAATAAAATCTAAAATCCTATTAGACTTCTAGGTTTTATTTTAATGGTACATTTTGGGTCTGTCAATTAATGCAAACAGAATTTAAACCGCCTATGATTTTACACCCTCTTTTATTACTATTTTGATAATTTTATGGAATAAATTTATATTTACACAAAAATATGTTACCTTTCCCATAATCCATCGTCTATTTATTCGTAAGTAAAAAAATTGAATTGTGGAGGGTTTTCATGTCTTTATCTTTGCGAGTACCAAAATTGAGCGTGTTGTTTTTATCAGTATTATCAGTAATAGCTTTACTGCTCTTTACTCTAGCTCCAAAAGCATCTGCTACTATTAATTACGGCGAAGAAGTTTCAGCAGTGGCAAAAACTTATGTTGAAAGTCCTTATGAATGGGGTGGCACAACACCAAAAGGTTTTGATGCAAGTGGATTTACACAATATGTTTATAAAAATGCGGCAACGAAAATGAACATCCCAAGAACAAGTGCACTCCAATATAAAATGGGTGAATCCGTGAAAGATAGCGAATTGCAGGCTGGTGATCTAGTCTTTTATGAAACAGGTGAAAAAGGAAAAGTATCATTTGTTGGGATTTATAACGGGGATGGTACATTTACAGGAGTTACGATCAGTGGCGTAAAAATTGTTAAAATGAGCGATCAATACTGGAAAGACCGTTATGTTGGTGCAAAACGGATAGTTAAATAACATAACAGTTAAAAATCTGCTATTCAATAGAAAATGAATAGCAGATTTTATTAGGTTTCATTCGTCTCTATTTTATTCATTTCCTTATTCATATACATTCGTTTATCAATTAATTTGAACATTTCATTTAGGTTTTCATCTTTAGTTGGAACAAATGTCATTCCTATACTGAGTGCGATTGTAAATCCTTTATTCATCCAATCAATATTCTTTTGTTTTATTTTTTTATTAATTAATGCATGAATGGCAACTTGTTCTTCTTCTCTATGTGATATATAAAGAATAAACTCGTCTCCCCCAATGCGGAAGACCCTATGTTTTTTTGATGAAATATGTTTTAAACAGTCCACCGTTTCACGTAAAAATAAGTCTCCCACATTATGGCCTAACTGATCGTTAATTTGCTTAAAATTATCTAAATCTACTAAGACAAATGTACCTGATGCTCCTTCTTCAGGAAATCTCCTTTTAAATTCTTCCCAAGATGACCTATTTTCCGCGCCAGTTAAAGCATCTGTTAATGCAATTACTTCTAAGTCATTTACTTTTTTGAAATACAAAACAGAGAAATAAATAGAATATAAAAGTAAAACTGTTACGAAAATCCCCCATATACCATAAGCTTCATATAATAATACCATACAAATACTTAATAGATTTTGACTTGTATAACCCCAATTTAAATCATACTTAATGAGCTTGATTTGATTTAGTAATGAATTTTTCTTTCGATAAGAGACAATAATTGCTGCGACGAAACGATTAATAAAAAAGTGTGCCACTATTCCTAATCCAAGCCAACAAAATGCTTGAGGAAGTTCGTAACCTAATACTTCAGACAACGTATTCGAAACTAAGGTGACGGCTAAGATCCCCAAAGTTAAATGTCCAAATGTAATAAACGCATTATGAATGTTTGTCCATTTAGAAAAATTAAAAATTAAAACTCCCGTAAAGGTTATTAAAACCGAATAATGATACGGGAAGACAAATGCACTAAATATTACAAAACCTATAAAGGGTCTCCAAACACTACCACTTGGTAAAGTGACAGCCATTGAAAAGGTCATAATAATTAGAACGACAATTATAAAACTATCTGTTAAATTCTTTGGATTTATTTCATCTTGTATTAATTCAAATATTGAATATAGTAAGCTAGTAAACCCAAAAATAGCTATACAAATAACTACGATAGTTTTACCAAAGTATCCTAATTGATGCTTATTTTTTTCAATCATCAAAACACATCCAACAAAAAATATAAAAAATTATTCACTTAAACGTTAGGCACATAGCCCTAATTCAATTGCCCTATCATCTATCATACAATACTTTCCTTTACAGTTCATGTATTTGCTCTTAAGCAAAATCAAATCATTAATAGATTATTTAATACGAAATTACTAAAGCGAATATGTAAGTTGGTATGATTAATCTAACTAACCACTTCTTATAATTTAACTGCCATCCCTGGCAATATTTTTAGTAAATAACATTCAATTCAACATAATAAATTTATCTATTTAATAAACTATTAGAAAATAAATAGTATTCAAGTGTAACAATGAATATAACAGATTAACGGAGGGGATTTAAATGGATAAAGTGACAGTACTAGGAGCAGGAACGATGGGACATGGCATTGCCCAACTATATGCGCAAGCAGGTTTTCAAGTTTCCTTATATGATATTAATAATGACATTTTAAAGAATGCTTTAACTAGAATTACAAACAACTTGAATCTGTTAACAAAATACAATAATCTTACTATAAATAAGGATAAAGTGTTGCATCAGATTTCAATTACTACTAACCTTGAAGACGCGGTTCTAAATAGTCATTTTATAATTGAAGCCGTTTCAGAAAATTTATCGATTAAATTTGATTTATTTCAAAAACTAGAAGAAATTGTGGATGAGAAAACGATTATCGCATCCAACACTTCCACGTTCTCTATCCAACAATTATCTGAAGGACTTCAACATAAGGATCGTCTCATCATTACACATTTCTTTAATCCAGCTCATTTAGTTCCGCTCGTTGAAGTGGTAAAAGGACCTAATACACCGAAAGAGCTGATTGATGAAACAGTAGAAATGCTTAAGCAAATAGGTAAACAACCCGTAGTACTAAAAAAGGACGTTCCTGGCTTGATTGCAAACCGTTTACAAGCTGCATTAGTTCGGGAAGCATTTTATTTGCTTGATGAGGGCGTTGCCGATGCAAGGGATATCGATTTAGCGATTACGGCAGGCCCTGGCTTTCGATGGGCATTCATTGGCCCTTTAGAGACGGCTGATTTTGGTGGATTAGATATTTGGAAAAGTGTCGTAGAAAATCTAGCACCTCATCTTTCTAAAGAAGAAACAATTCCATCATCGATCAATGAAAAAATTGAAATTGGACAACTTGGAACGAAAGCAGGAAATGGAATTTTTCAATATAATGGTGACGATGAAATTCAGAAGAGAATTAGAGAAAGAGATAAACAATTTATTCGATTAGGACAAATTAAAAATTCTAATTAAATAGATATATGGCCAGCTATTAAACACGCTGGCTTATTTTTTATGATTGATTATAAGTAAAGTCTGATTTTAATATGATTTCATCTGCCGATAGATTAAGAAGTGTTTTGGAGTCAATCATTTTATTCCTTTCTAAAAAGGACTTTACAATCGCGTAACCCATACAATAGCCAATCCAATTTGGTAGTCGACTCGATCCATCCCCATACAAATATCGTTGGTGATGACTAACACCTTTTCGATTAAGTACTCGCATAAATGAGCCTTTCCATATCCCCTTTAAATCTTTAATCGAATATTTTGAAATCCAAGGTGAACACCATTTTCTGCCATACAATTCCTCTACCATGCATTCTGCCATCCCTTCAATAATTAACGATTCTTTTAAAGGGATTTCTTCTGGTGCTTTGTTAAGAATGTTCAATCTGCAAAAATGATGATATTCGTGTGCAATCATAGCTTTTAATTCTATTTCAGAAAGCTCTGGAGAAACAAATAAAATAACTGCCTCTTTATAAGAAACTCCATTTTTATTCGCTTCAATACTATCTACGATCGGTCGATGTTTTGTTAATGGGAACATAAAAATTGGACACTCGTTCCCATTCCACCTATTCTTCAGCCTATCGTATTCTTCTTGAACGATTCTCCAAATATTCATATTTTCGAATTTCCTTAAAGCTCTTTCTATATCTACTACCTCATTTGGCTCAAACAACCCATTACTCAGAAGCTCATAATGCAATTCTTCAGGCGAACTTATCGGTAAGAAATCTTTAAGTTGTTCATATATCAAATCTTGCACAACATTTATAGGTGTTTTCTCTAACCCAAGACGTGACATATCAACTAATCTTTCAAGTAATTTTTTTGTATTTTCAACTGCCAACCCTATCCCTCCCTTTTCTATCCTATGTTTTAGACTATTAACTCGTGTGTTCTTTTTACCCCACCATATATTAATTAGAGTCTTAAAGAAAAGGAGGTTTTATGATGGATAAACGTCAAGCTTATGATCTCTGTTGTCGATATCGAGGAAAAATGGTCTGTATTACAGATAAACGAGGCAATAAACACTTTGGTAGAATTACACGAGTAGAAAGAGATATGGTATGGATTTTACCAAGTAGAGGTCGTCGTGGATATGGACTAGGGTTCTGGGGCTTCGGTGGTGGATATGGCTACGGCTATGGTGGTTTAGGTTACGGCATTGCACTTGGAGCTATTCTTGGAATTGCACTAGTATCAGCATTTAGATGGTAATAAAATAGGTGTATATCAGTGGGGGTCTAACTTTTATCTGTTCCTAGGGGAACGTTCGTACTTCCCCCACTGATTTTTCATCCAATCCATTGCTTTTCATCTTCAGTAAATTCTATTTGCAAAGTGATTCATCTCCTTTCATGAAGTTTTTATACTCCCAAATTTTATTCTATCTTATTCAATTGTAAATGAAGAATATACTACTGAATTTCTAATGCCGAACAGCTTTCACAATTCCATTTCGTTTACGCTCGCCTCAAGCAATGCTAATATCTTAAATAGAATGAAGGGAGCGATTTAGTTGGTAAAAGAGGTATATTTAAATGATCGATTATTTCAGTTAGAGCACTATCAAGAAGAAACCGTGAATGGTTTACATAAAATCTCTATTGATTTCAAAGTGACAAGTGAAGAGTATCATGATGTGGCAATTTTACTTTATGAAGGAACGTTTGATGTAAAAGTACCGGAGCGCGATCTCGCCTTTCGTGGAACCATCCAACACTACTCCACTTCTGTTACAGATTTATATAAAGAAGGACAAGTTGCCGATTATAAATTAATTTTAATGGAAGTAAAACCTGAGAAATGAGGGTGCATTGATGAAACTCAGTATATTAGATCAATCACCTATCGCATCAAACCAAACAGCCCAAGATGCACTAATGGAATCATTGAAGTTAGCCAAGGCTTGCGAACAATTTGGTTATACAAGATACTGGATTGCTGAACACCATGATCTGCCTGGACTTGCCTGTTCAGCACCTGAAGTGATGTTAGGTTTTATTGGTGCTCATACAAGCAAAATTCGTATTGGTGCTGGTGCAGTTTTATTACCTCACTATAAACCATATAAAGTCGCGGAAATTTACAATATGTTGGGCACTTTATTTCCGAATCGAGTAGATATTGGCATTGGTCGTTCCCCTGGAGGATCAGCAGAAGCAACAAATGCTTTATCGGATAATTTTTTGCAGAAGGTTTTTAAAATGCCAGAGCTAGTTGAAGAATTGCTTCACTTTTTACATCAAGACTTTCCTAGTGACCATGAATTTTCTAAAGTGAATGCCTCCCCAATTCCAGATGTTCTACCTTTACCATGGATGCTTGGGACAAGTGAAAAAAGTGCTTTGCTTGCTGCAAAGTTTGGTTTATCTTATGTATTTGGTCAATTTATGAGTGATCAAGATGGTGCCGCTATCGTTCAAACTTACCGTGAAAACTTTCAACCAAGGATAGATGGCCAAACTCCTGAAGTTATCGTCACTGTTCCTGTCATTTGTGCCAAAACAAGTGAAAAAGCAGAGGAAATTGCGCTTAGCTATTTGGTTTGGCAGCTATTAATTGCAAAAGGCGAAGGAAAAAAGGTGCCTTCGATTGAAGTGGCAAAAAACTACATTTTGAGCGAAAAAGAAACCGAACAATTTATGGCCATCAAGAACAAAATGATTATTGGAAATCCAAAGGAAGTCTGTTCTGCGCTACGGAATATGGCAAACCATTACGGTGCGGATGAAATGATGATTTTAACAATCACCCATTCCCCTGAAGACCGGATAGAGTCTTATAGGCTCATAGCTGAAGAACTACTCTAATTAAATTTTTGAAAGGACCTATAAAATAAATGAAATATACAAAAACAATCACCAATGAAGAACAACTAAATATAGCATTTGATATAAGAAAAGAGGTATTCGTAAAAGAACAAGGAGTTCCTCTTGAAGATGAGTTTGACGAATTTGACCAGTTAGATGATCGATGTGGACATATTCTCGTCTATTACAATAATCAAGCAGTTGGCACAGGGAGGCTGCGAATTGTTGATGAATATGGCAAGTTGGAAAGAATTTGTTTATTAGAAGAATTTCGCAAACTAGGACTTGGGAAAGTGATTGTTCAAGCATTAGAAGAAATTGCAAAAGAAATAGGCGTTACAAAAGTGAAATTACATGGTCAAACCCATGCGGAAGGATTTTATCAAAATCTCGGCTATGAAACTGCCTCTGATGTATTTATGGAAGACGGCATTCCCCACGTATTAATGACAAAGCAATTAAATTAAAGAAAAAAAGGAGTCGTATTTGATACGGCTCCTTCGTTTTTTCTATTACTTTGATAAAATAAATACTCCACCACAATGTGAAATTGGATAAAATTCAAAATGACAAATGTTAGCGAGCTTAGCCTTCAATTCATCATAAACAAAATAAAATTCTTCATCATCCCAATAGTTAATACTTTCTTGTCTACAGTGCTCAAGTTTTTCCCTTGTTTCAAATGCAATATCACCTATCAAAATTTTCCCGTTTTCTTTAAGTAATGGGATAAGTTTTGTGATAAATTGAACCTTTTCTCCATCTGTTAAATGATGCAGAGTATAAGTACTTACGATTGCATCATATTTATTTTCAACGATTTCAGCTGGTAATCCATTTGCAATATCCCATTCTAATAATTGAGCATTTGGCATTTTCTCTTTTGCAATTGAAATCATATTTGATGAAAAATCGATTCCGTGTAATTGATGACCATTTTCATATAATTTAGATGTTAATACCCCTGTCCCAAATCCAATATCTAATACACTAGAATTCTCGTTTTGCATTACTTCATTAAAAATCGTATTTAACATTTCTTTATACCCTGCAAACGGATATAAATTATTTTCTTCACTTATTTGCACTGTCTTATCGTATTGATCTGCCCATAAATTAAACCCTTGTTTATTTAACATGTATTCCTCCATTTAATGAAAAATTAATCGTATAGTCCCTCTAATTTCATTAGTGCATTTATGCTTTTCATCTTTATTCCCCCTTCAATTAAATTAGTTAAATATTAACATAATAATATATTATTTCCATCTCTTTTAATCAATCTTTAGATTGCTGATAGATTTTTTGCGTATATTCGAGCGTTTATCCATTACTAATTAGAAAAAATTATTGACTTCGGTTGATTGATACTTTATGCTTAAAATACTTAATTGAATAGTTCTCCTAAAGGGGAGTAGCTTTCACATCAAAGTCGTCACTACGGAAGATTAAGTTCTTCTCGGCTTTGTTGGCAACGAACGTGTTGTTAGCAAGACCTTTACCAATAACGGTAGAGGTCTATATTTTTTTAACCTTTACCACTTCTGGTAAAGGTTTTTTTGTTTTTTACAACCTAAATCAGATACTGAACGAACTTTCAATATAAAAGTCTTTTTAAGAATGGAGTTGGGAATTTTGTAACATAATCGATTATTTTTCAAATAACAATGCATGCTAAATTAAACTTAGGGGGAATTATGAAATGGAACTATCGATATTATTTGAATACGGTTGGGTATTGTTACTATTAATTGCACTTGAAGGATTACTTGCAGCTGATAACGCACTTGTTTTAGCAATCATGGTAAAACACTTACCAGATAAAGAAAGGAAAAAAGCACTCTTTTATGGATTAGCAGGAGCATTTGTTTTCCGTTTTGCTTCCCTGTTTATCATTTCGTTCTTAGTTGATGTATGGCAAATCCAAGCAATTGGAGCACTATATCTATTATTTATAGCGATCAACCATATTGTTCGAAAGTTAGTCTTTAAAAAGAAAGATGATAATACTGAGGATAAAGAACAAAAAAAAGCGGGATTTTGGGGTACGGTTATTAAAGTTGAATTAGCGGATATTGCATTTGCAATCGATTCAATCCTTGCAGCAGTGGCACTAGCCATGACTCTACCAAATACAAATCTTCCTCAAATTGGTGGATTGGATGGCGGTAAGTTTCTAGTCATATTTGCTGGTGGATTAATTGGTTTAATAATTATGCGTTTTGCTGCTAACTTGTTTGTTCGATTATTGAATTCCCGCCCAGGACTTGAAATTGCAGCATTCGCCATCGTTGGTTGGGTTGGCGTAAAGTTAGCGGTATTAACTCTTGGTCACAAGGATATCGGTATTATCCCTTACGAATTCGCCCATTCAACGGAGTGGAAACTAATCTTCTATGGTGTGTTAATTGCAATTGCATTAGCAGGTTGGTTTTTGTCGAATGGTAAAAAAGATATGAAAACAGAGTAATGAATACACTAGAAGGCATAGTTCAGATTGAAGAACTATGCCTTTTTTAACTTAACAGATCTTGAAACTGCCAAAGTGTAACCTATAACCATCTTTCAACACAGAATACTTTCTTTGCATCAGCATCCAACTTTATATTTCTTCCAATGGCTAGAGGATGCATTGGATGGGTGTGACAGGTATCAAACTCAGCTAGAACAGGTATGTCTAGACCGTCTAGTTGTTCAATTAATAAATCTAATGGACGCTTTCCTGTACCTAAATCATTAAATTGCTCATGTTTACCTAGAATAATACCTGACACTTTATTAAAAACCCCATGCAATTTAAGCATTGCAAAATTTTTCTCTACTATAGATGCATCTTTCATACAATCTTCAATTAACAAAATGTCTCCTTGTTTAATTTGAGGAAAGTAATGGGTTCCAATAAAACCATACATCGAATTCACATTCCCACCAATTAATCTACCTTCTGCCACTCCTCCCTGACCAGTTATCCATTCATTAGCATAAAGTGTTTTCTCGGTTGTTTTTTCAAGCCAGTTCACTGGCTCATCAGACCAATAAGGTGGCATCGGTACTTCGTATGGTAGCTGAGATTCTTCCACAAAATATTGTTCAAAGTAACGATATGTATCATTAACAAGAGGCTCAAATTCACCAAATGAAGGAACGAGTGCCGGACCGTAGAATGTTGAAATTCCCGTTTTTGCATAAAGTGCTAATAACACAGCCGTTGCATCGGAATATCCAACTATAATCTTAGGATTTTCCTTAAATGCTTCATAATCTAAATACGGCAACATACTATTTGAATTTGTTCCACCAATTGTAGACATAATCATCTTAATACTTGAATCTCTTAATAGTTCATTAAATTCCGCTGCACGTTCTTTCGGTGTACCTGAACGATACACTTCTGATTTACCTGTCAGCTTACCTTCAACAATAATAAATCCCTTATCTTCAATAAAAGCTTTAGCCCGTTGAAAACGTTGATAAGCCCATACTGTTGCTGGTGATGAAGGACTAAATATTGCAATTTTATCTCCCTTTTTTAACCGATTCAACATAATTAATAACATACCTCCTTAATCAATGATAAATTAGAACTCATTATACAATTTTCAATCTATCTTTTTATCACACATTATAATTACAGTTTGATGTATTTTACTGTAAACTCCCAATTTTTACAATGTTTTTTAAAAGTAGAATTAACTTAAGACCAAAAAACACTACTGAATTATCAGCGGTGTCATTTGCGAAGCGATCGTCTACCTCTCACAGGGGGTGCCCCCAACTTCCATCGGCACTATCTCGAAGCCTTACTAGTAATTTATTATACTATATATTTAATTCTTGTTTCTCAAGACGCGCCGAACCTTCGGTTCATTATGGTAGTTGGGGGCATAAAAAAACACCACTGAATACTCAGCGGTGTCAATTGCGAAGCGACGTCCTACTCTCACAGGGGGAATCCCCCAACTACCATCGGCGCTAAAGAGCTTAACTTCCGTGTTCGGTATGGGAACGGGTGTGACCTCTTTGCCATCATCACTTCACTTTATTTAATTGAGAGTTCGTTCTCTCAAAACTGGATAAAGACATTGAAAGCGTTCAAGTTTGTTTTGGTTAAGTCCTCGATCGATTAGTATTCGTCAGCTCCATGTGTCACCACACTTCCACCTCGAACCTATCTACCTCATCGTCTTTGAGGGATC
>NZ_OBQC01000019.1:0-24372 GCF_900220965.1 Ureibacillus acetophenoni
TAAATTGTGTTATCCGGTATTAGCCCCGGTTTCCCGGAGTTATCCCAAACTATAGGGCAGGTTGCCCACGTGTTACTCACCCGTCCGCCGCTAACCTTTCAAAAGCAAGCTTTTAAAAAGTCCGCTCGACTTGCATGTATTAGGCACGCCGCCAGCGTTCGTCCTGAGCCAGGATCAAACTCTCCATAAAATGGTGAATTTGAGTTAAGCTCAAAATTCAAACTGGCATCATAATTGATGTCCAAAATTTTGTTTCTATATAGTAGAAACGTTTAATTCATTAACGTTTTGTTGTTCAGTTTTCAAGGTTCATGTTATTCGTGTCGTTTTGACGCGACATTTATTATTATATCAATGTAACGTTTGGTTGTCAACACTTTTTAAAATTTATCTTTTTCAACAGTATCACCACCGTTGAGCCGACAGGTTTTAAATTATACCACATATCCAAGCAATGTCAACACTATTTTATTATAAAAATCACAGTCATTTGCGACTGCTTTAATATAATAACAAGGTAACAATCTATAGTCAATAAAAAAATTCAACTTTTTTCACACCTTTTTAATTAATTGAGCAGACAGACAATTGGTGTACATGTAAGTTGAACTTATTTCCTATATATATCTACCTCGTTCACCATTAAACTTAAATCAATGATTTAATTCTACAAAAATGAAGTAAGCACATTGTAAGATACATAAGTTTATATAGAGGTGATCTAATGTTTGATGTGTTCCTTAATAGTTCTTCAACTGACAATCCTTTTGTTGCTTATTCAGTTGTACATCTTCTGATAATCAGTATCTTACTTGTTGGAATAGTACTCTTGTTCATGTTTCGAAGGCAGTTAAATAGAAAGTTAATAAGATGGAGTTTTATCTCTGTCATCTTATTTTTTGAAATAGGCTATCATTTGTGGCTTCTTACAAACGATTTATGGGATCCATCTCACGCACTTCCCCTTCAATTGTGTTCAGTTAGTCTAATACTCTGTCTCATATTGCTATTTACAAATAATAAGGTTATTTTTGAGATTGTGTACTTTATCGGTATTGCCGGTGCAATTCAAGCAATAATTACACCAGAATTATTTTACAATTTTCCACATTTTCGTTTTTTCCACTTCTTTGTTAACCACTGTTTAATTATTTGGACTTGTCTTTTTTATGTGTGGTCATTCGAGTACCGAATTCAATTATCTTCTATTTTTAAATCATTAGTCTTTTTGCAGGTAGTAGCATTTATTGCTTTTATCACAAACATTGTGACTGGTGGAAATTATATGTTTTTAGCTGGGAAACCGAAAACAAGTTCCGCTTTAGACTTTTTGGGTGAGTATCCTTGGTATATTTTATCGTTAGAAGTAATTGCCGTTATTTTATTTTTCATTTTATATTTACCCTTTCTCAAAAGTAGAAAGAAGAGATTGAATTATAAATAAAAAATCGCACTCTGTTGTTTGAATAACAAACAGGGTGCTTTTTTATTTCACACCTACACTTCCACTAAACACCATGGAATTTCCTAATAAAAACTAACCTTTTTGGAAATCATTTTATTAACATATTATTTCAAGGGAGTTTGTAAATGTTTAATGAGACAATTACTTGGCTTAAACAACAGCTCAACAATACAAATGAACTGACACAAAAAACGCTTGAGATTGAAGATAAACTCTCTTTTATTTATTTCATTAGTTCGTTAGTTGATATAGAGATGATCCAAAAGGTACTTATAAAACCTTTTTTTGAAATGCCTTCTGAAGATTACTTTGAAGCTTATTTACAATCACTACCACAGCAACTCGATTTTCAAACAAAAGAAGAAATCCTATCGAACCTTCTTTCTGGTAGTGTCTTAGTCGCTCTCAAGGACAAGTTTATCATCCTTAACCTTAGTAAAAGCCACGTAGACCAAGTTCAAGAGATTAACATCGAACCTACCATTCACGGATCTCATTATGGTTTAAGTGAAAGTCTAATTACCAACATTAATATCATTCGAAATTATTACCATCAGGCTACCCTTACCGTAGAAAAATCAACAGTTGGAAAGCTAAATAATCTAGAGTACGCACTGCTCTATGATAAGGATAAAGTAAAGAAGGATGTACTAAAAAAATTTAAGAAAAGAATGAAAACAATAGATAAAGAACTAATTTTATCTTCTTCTCAGTTAATTAGCCATATAAATAATAGAGATAAATTAACATCTTACTTTCCAACAATATTATTAACTGAACGTCCAGATCGTATCATTTATAACATTGCGGGAGGAAAAATCATCGTTTTGATGGAGGGTTCTACCCTCGCAATAGTTGCTCCAGCAGTGTTTTTTGATTTTATGGTATCAATGGAGGATAACTATCACTCTTTTTGGATATCAAATTTTTTAAGAGCTCTTCGTTATCTAGGTCTATTAGTTTGTATTCTATTGCCAGGGCTCTATGTAGCAGTCACAACTTATAGTCCAGAGATTCTAAGGGTTGAGCTTGCACTGACCATTTCAGGTAGTCGCGTGGGTGTACCTTATCCTCCATATATCGAAGTATTATTTATGCTTTTCTTTATGGAGCTATTAGTAGAAGCTAGTATTCGTCTTCCTAGAGCGATGTCCGCAACTGCGACGACCGTTGGAGGATTAATATTGGGGACAGCAGCTACTGAAGCAAATCTTACTTCAAACATCATGATTATTATCATTTCAGCAGTAGCAATCTCAACTTTTGTTATCCCAATTAACGAAATGTCCTTCGCTATTAGAACTGTACGCCTAGCATTAATTATCTTTGCCTCTATATTTGGATTAGCAGGTGTTGTTCTAGCTGCAATCGGTTTCCTTATGTATTTAGTGAACTTAAATAGTTACGGCGAACCCTATTTAAGATTTTATAACTACCGGAAAAAGAAGGAACGAGGAGAAGCTCTAAATGAGTAGATATTATTATTATTTAGTCCTAGTAAATATGTTCGCTAATATTATTACATCAGTCCCTGTCATTCTTTTTCAAAATCGAAAAGATGGCGCAATTATTTCAATGATTTTAGCTATGATTGTTGGATTGATATGCATTACTTTTTTTACGAAATTTTTTAATTCCTTTCCCGGCAAAACTCTACCAGATATGTTAAAACAAACGATGCCTAAATGGTTTACAGTCATATTTACATTTGTTCTTGTCATTGTCTGGTTTGTTGCCGGGTTAATCACTCTTATAACGTACACAATTCTTTTAATTCGATTTTTAACACCAGAAACATCTTTAGTCATGGGTACTATTACGATTTTGCTATTTGTTACTTTTGGCTGTTTTATGAAGGCAGATAAAGTTCTCTATACAATAGAAATTATATTTATCATAACTATGCCACTAATTATTTTTATATTTGTAAAAGCGTATCTTGATGAACATATAGAATGGCTATATATAAAGGTTGCCTTTACTCATATAAATACTTTTCCACAAATTATCCCTTTTGCTGCGGTACTTTTTCTATTTCTTGGGGTTATGAATCTAATCATTTTCAACCAGTTCTTTACGGTTAAACAAACCTTTGGATGGAAACAAATATCCGCACTAACTTTAATTGGTTCTGGCGTATTATTTACTACGTATTTTATTCCCGTAGGATTCCAAGGCTTTGAAAATATAGACACGATGATGTATCCGTGGATATCAACAGCAGATTCAATGAGAATGAGATATGGTGTCATTGAGCGTGTCGTTTTTATTTTTCTACTGTTTTACCTTGCTTTTTCGGTCATCAGTCTTTTAATCCATTGGCACGTAACGATTGAATTACTCAAGTCAGTATTTAACTTTAACAAACTAAAAGTTAGAGGTATCCAAGTTATACCATTTATAATTATCACAATTTTTTCACTGATTACTATTATCGCTGTACAGTTCATTAATGAGTTAAATTTATACTTTTTTACATCCTATTTTTTCGTTTCTTTATTGTTTTTAGTTCCTTGTTTAATGCTTGTTTTATGGATTATTAAAAGGAGATTTAAGCAGCATGATAAGAAAGAATCCTAGTTTAAAAAAATGTCAGTTAATATTGTTCTTTTTGGCTCTTTGTTTTCTCTCCGGATGTTCATTTAAAGAAATTGAAAAAAGTGCTTTTATCGCCGGAATTGGCATAGATCCATCCGAGAATTCTGAGAGGCCATACAAAGTGTCACTTAAAATTTTCAATCAAACAGGCACAGTAAAAGATAACCCTGAACCAAGTTATATCTATGTTTCTGAGGAAGGTAAATCCATTACAGATGCAATTCGGTTGTTAGAGACAAAAGTTGATAAAAGATTAGAATTTGGTCATCTCAAAATTATCCTTCTAGGGGAAGATGCCATAAAAGAACTACAAATTACAGATATGTTAGACTTTCTCATGAGGCGTCCAGACATTCAACTAATTTCTTGGGTTATGGTTGGTAGACCTTCAGCGGAAAAAGTTTTGCAGATGGTCCCAGAAACAGAAACAGCAGCTTATCCATCTCTTTATAATTACTTTGATCTAAATGCCAATGAAAGTCCTTATATAATTACAACTTATTTATTTGAATTTAGGAGACAGTTTTTAGAAAAGGGCGTTGAACCTGTTATACCAATTATTGAAATTGAACAAGGTCAATTTGTAGTTGATAAAGCGATTGTCATAGGAGAAAATAAAACATTTCTTGAATTGGATTCGTTGGATACAAAAATATTTAACATACTATTAAATAGAGCCGTCAAAGCCGATCTAATTGTAGAACATGAAGATGAGTTATTTATGGTTGAACTAGATAGGTTTAACATGGACTATCAAGCTGTAGAGAATGCGGATGGGACAGTCACTCTTAAAATTACTTTTGATGCAAAGGGATTGATTACGGAGTCTAAAAATCCGTTGGACGTCGAGAACTTGCCTAAATTCACTGAATGGACGGAAGCAAAAGCAACGGAGGATGGGAAAAAGTTCTTGTCGAAACTTAAAGAAGGTGGTTTCGATCCAATTGGTTTTGGTCTGTATTATAAAGGTTCGAAATTGCATAATGAACTAATGGATTATGATGAATGGAAAAAACAATACAAAAATGCAAAGATAGAGTTTAATATTAACCTTAATTTGACGGGTACTGGGCAACTCGGTTAATTTTTTATAATGAAAAACCTAAGTCACTTTACGGCTGACTTAGGTTTTATTTGTTTCACCTTATTTAACAATCCTATCCGTCAACACATCTAAAGCTTCTCTCACATCTTTTGCAAAGCGAATTGGGTTATCGATTTTAACAAAGTGAATGTACATTAATCTCGGATCTTCAAATAACCAGTGATTATGGAATCCTGTCACTTTAATATTATTTTCGCGAAGTTTTGTGATAAACGGGTTAATTTCCTCTTGAAGAATCACCGTTTCTCCACTACATAGAGCATTTCCATCTGGAGTTAAGGATTCAAAATTAAACATTTGCGGAAGTGTAAGGAATGAACGACTTCTGATGCCCATAATTCGGGCAATAATATTTAGACGTGAGTCCATTACCATACAAACTCCATCTTCAAATGTCTGCATCCCTCCAAGAATTTGGTTAAAACGATTACACAGTTCTGCTCCTTGATTTCTTGGTGGTTCAAACCCGTGACTCCCACCCCCTACTTTTAAATCTGTTAATACTTTATTTGCTTTTCGTACTTTACGAGCAAAATCTAGCGGTTGATCGATCGATTGAAAATGCATATACATAAGTCTTGGTTTTTCAAACATCCAGTGGTTGTGTAAAGCCGTTACTTTAATTCCAAATTCTCTTAAACGCGACATGAAAGGATTGACTTCTTCTTCAAGTAGTACTGTTTCCCCAAGACATAGCGCTCTTCCCCTACTATCCATATTTTCAAATGAATAAGCTTGTGGAACAAACATAAACGATTCTGCTGGTCGACCTAAAACAATGGGTCGGATGTTTGTCCTCGAACGTGTTGCCGTACATACACCATTAATTACCGCAGGAGTCGAATCCAATATTCTTGCAAACTTTACACATAGTTCACTTGGTTGAACGTTTTCCATATTTGAGTGATTGTGCATATCATGCATAATATAGCGATTTCCCTTCTTAATATATTTAAGCTAATTACATTTCCCTTTAGAAGGAGCAACGTGAGTGAATGAACTTTCAATTTAAATAGTTTTCTGACGATGAAAAGCACTCTTCTTTATCAAAAAAGTTAGATTAACACCCAGGATTACTAGACTAATAACTCTGGTACAAAAGTGGAACGGGCACCATTTGATATTGGTGCCCCTCTTTCATGCTAGTAACCGTATGGACGGTTGTATGGTCGTGGATAATACGGTCGATACGGACGATATGGATAAGGGTAAGGGTAAATTTGAATTGGGAAGAATGGATAATACGGATAGTGCCTTCTTCTTCTACGTCTTCGGCGTCTTCCATAATTGTCATAGTCATAGTCATAGTCATAATCATTGTCGTAGTCATTATATCTGTAAAAATTCATCATAATCCCTCCTTTCGTTCCTGTATATTATGCAAAAACGGTTTAATAGACTGCGCATTTTCCCTATGTACATTCTTTATATTTTCGATTAGTGAATATTAATAGGATGTACGCCTACTTAGGCTAATGTTTATTAATTTTATTAGATATATTGATTAGGGAAGAATCTACAAAATTGAGTGAAAAATGTATCTTTTTTCATCTCTGAAACAGACTAAAACTATTGATGATTAAAGAAGGGATTGTTGAAAGTTGAATAAAATATTGCTCAGTACAGCTCTATTATCCATTTTTTGTCTGGCCGCTTGTGGTGGTAAAGAAGAGTTCGATGTAACAAAGAATGATGTTTCAAGTGAGACAAATACCGATGTCAAAACAAACTCAGAAACTAAAAAAGCGACAGGTAATGAAACTGAAACAGGAACAAATCAAACTGGTGACAATAACCAAGAGGGTGTTACTTGGGAAAATGAAGTCGGTCTTATTGTCTCAAGTGAAGGTAATACATCTGATAAATTCTCAAAATTAGAAGAGTTTATGGCAAACTACAATGCATCAGACGAGGAAATAGAGCAATTCAAAAATGATATTATTTCTGATTATGAATCAAAACGATATTTAGGCGATACAGAAAATGATCAATACATGCTCTCAATGATTTTAAAAACTTACATTATTGAGCAAAGCAATGGAGGAACTCCGTTAGGTGATTTTGCCTCAATTATGCATGAAAATTTAAAACTCACTTATCTTGGTGAAGAAGATAAAGAAAGTGAAACTGTAAAAGCAAATGAAGCACAAATGGATGAGCACTTCACTCATTTACAGGAAGGCTAAAATCCAATTCTCTCCTATTAAATACGATATAAAAAAGAGCACAGATTCTGTGCTCTTTTTTCACTAACGACGATGTTCTACTAGGTCAATTGCTCCTAGCACAATATGTGCCAAACCAAAACCTAAAACTGTATTGGCATACTTTTTGTTTGCTATAGGACTTTTTGTCATAGCAAACCCAGCTGCTGTTACAGCTGTACCTAGAATAGTTGGGATTAAACCTTCACGAACACTCATTCGATATCCCTCCATCATTGTTAGTTGGCAATTTGTCGCCATTGTTATTGTTCCTAAAAAAATACGGCTTATTCATATTGTAAAGAAAGCATGTAAAAAAGATGGAGAAACTCCATCCTCTTTAATCTTTAATCATTAGTCCCGCAAATCTATTTCTATCTGTTTCCAATCAATTGTACTTACTTTTTCCATTGATGTATGCAAGGTGATAGGACCCTCTGACTTATCAAATTCACGTTTGAAAGAAAGTGTCCCCAAGCTCGTTCTTTCTGGTTCTGTTAATTCGGTAATTACTTCACCATTATGATCCCATAGCATGAGGAATGTATTTTGCAAGCTTAGCATACCTTCAATGTCATAATGAACAATTGTTTTATTTGCTAATTGCTCGTATCCTGTGATGATTAATTTACTGCCGTCCGAATAATTTATCGTATATGGAAAAACTGTATCTGATAGCGGAACATTTACCTCCATGTAATTTTCAGGATCACCCAAAATTCCATGGTTGTTCGTAATTTCGATAATTAAGCCATTTGGTGCTTCTTTCCGACCTGGTAATAATACGGTTTCTCTAAAGTTCACCATTCCGTTTCCTAGATCATTGACTGCACCACCAGATCCACCACCAAACCCAAGTGAGGTCCCATTTTCATCGAATAAATTAAAGAAATAATTCCCCATTTCTTTTCTTGGCATTGTACTATCTATAATAATTTGCGATTGAACTGGTGTAAATTCAACTCTTTCCACTACAAAGGTTGCTTCATCCCAAGTTGCAGTTTCTAATGGAGCAAACCCTTCAGTCGCAGCAGATGTTGCTTCATTCCCTAGCAATAATTCAAAATTCCATGTTCCTTGAACACCAGCGATTTCATTTACATTTAAGAATAAAGTCGGCTGGTCGATGAGACTATAACTTAAGCCGTAATCCATATCAATGATACCCGTAGCGACGTCACCATTTACATGTTGCTCAAATTCCGCAATATAATCAAATCGTTGCCCATTTAGTTGTGCATCAAAAGATAGTGGAACCCCTTGATTTTTACTTATGTCCTGTAATACTACCTTATCGGTCTCAATTGTATAAGCTATAGCAATGCGTCCGCCACCCAAAAACGCTTCAGTAATTGTTAATGAGATTCCGTTATTTGTGACCGTCTCATTCAACTGAGATGCAAGACCTTGTTCATGGATCATTTGTAAGGATGTATCCGGAGAACCACCAAAAATAGAACCGATAATTGGGATTTCCTTCAGCACTTGCGCCATGGTAGGAGAAACAAAACCTGAGCCAATCACACCGAATGTAAGTACCGCCGCAGCAACAAGTCCCTTGCCTATCCAACTATTTCTTTTAGGTTTCGTTTCAACGACAACACTATTAGATCCAGGAAGGTCCATTAATATATTATCAATACCTTTAGAAAAGAAATCTGGCACCTGCTCCTTATCATTTCCCCAAGATTGAAGCAGCTCTTCTACTCTTTTATTCATGAAGTAATCTCCCTTCCACCTTATGTCCTTCGATTAAACTACTAAGTTTTGTTCTTGCTCTATTTAAGCGAGATTTAACAGTACCTACAGCTATTTCTAAGATCGTACCAATTTCTTTAACAGACAAGTCTTCATAGTAGTACAAAGTAATGACCGTTCTTAACTCAGGTTCTAAACTATCAATAGCTGTCTGAAGATCTACGAACACTTCAGGCTGTTCATTTGTTGTAGGTTCGAGATAATCATTCATTTTCACAATTTTTGTTTGGACTTTACGAATTTTGTTACATTCGTTAATTAAAATTCTCGTAATCCATGTTTTAAAAAACTTAGGTGCTCTAACTTGGTGTATGTTTGTATAAGCAATTAAGATCGTTTCTTGCACGGCATCTAAACATTCAGAATCTGATAAAAGAATAGCTTTCGACACTTTATATAGTGACGATTCCATCCCTTTTATTAGTTGTACAAACGCTTGTTTGTCGCCTAGCTGTGCACGTTTTACTAACATTTCAGCATTCACGCTTTAATCCTCCTTTATGTTTTACACACCTATTAGAGTAAAAACGAAGACATTTGGTTCACGGGACATTGAAAAAAGCTAAGAGGAAATCCCTTAGCTCAAAATTATTATTTAATTTCCTGTTATATACAATGAAATATTGTGAAAAAATTTAGCCATTTTCTTTTATCTGTTCACGGATTTTTTTTAATTGCTCAAAGGACAAGTCTCCAAGGGATGCCGCAATTTCTTCTTCAATTCTTTTCCGATTGTTCTCTTTATATTGTTTCCACCAATCACGCAAGCCTTCTGTGTTATCAATAATGTATTCAACATCAATGACTTCATTTTCTTCATCAGACAAATAATCTAATACAGCAGCTAACATGCGTGTAAGATTTTCAATTTCATTTCCACTTTGCTCATGATTTGGCTTTTCTACTTCTTCTTCTTTTTCTGATTCATCGTTCGGTTGAGAAGTTTTTCTTGGCATTGTTCCACTCCTAACAATTATCTTTATCTTTTAGTATGACCAAGATGAAAGATGAAAATTGATTAAATTTCTCACATCTAGTAGCAATAAGCAATGTTGAATAAATTTTATTAAGTTGGTCAACCTATTTTTGATAAGAATATAAGCTACGATAAGGAGTGTTAAAATGGGGATTTTAAGAAGTAATAATAATCCAAAAGAAGAGCCTTTACATTATGGCGAAATCTTTTCTATTTGGACGCATGTTTTAGGAAACAATGGTTTAATTGCAGCTTACCAAACACTTTACAATCATACTGGCGACCAGGATTTAGCAAAATTACTTGAAGAGGCAATTATGGGGGCAGAGGAAGAAAACCAAGTATTAAAAGATATTCTAAAAATCAACGGTGTTGCTTTACCTCCAGCTCCGCCAGAACGTCCAGTTGCTCGTATTGAAGATATTCCAGCTGGTGCTAAATTTATGGACCAAGAAATTAGTGCGAAACTCTCCGCGGATGTGGCTGCCGGATTAGTTGCTTGTAGTACAGCTATGGGGATGAGCACACGAGAAGATATTGGGTTTATGTATGGCCAATTCCATATGGCAAAAGCTCAACTTGGTGCGAAACTACTTCGTTTAAATAAAGCAAAGGGTTGGTTGATTCCTCCTCCTTTACATGTTACCCACCAAGCATAAACTACATCAAACACCTTCAACTATGAGGGTGTTTTTTTATTATAGAAAGAATCATACAAATACCTAGCGTTTTTCTTATTTGAATCAACAATATAGATGAATAGTGTATTTTTCCTTATTGCTTGCTGATACCTAATTATAGTTGATTGTGGTAATCTTGAAACATAGTTGTAACGGTAAGTGATTCAAATTTGAAAGGAAGAAACCCAATGTATTTTATTGATAATAAAGGCATTACAGACCCTCGTGTAAACTTAGCAATCGAAGAGTATATTTTGAAAAACTTAGATGTAGAGAAGGACTCTTATTTGCTGTTTTATATTAATCAACCTTCGATCATTATTGGGAGAAATCAAAATACAATCGAAGAAATTAATACGGATTATGTGGAGGATAATGGTGTCATCGTTGTACGCCGATTATCTGGTGGCGGCGCAGTGTATCATGATTTGGGGAATTTGAACTTTAGTTTTATCACAAAAGATGATGGCGAGTCTTTCCATAACTATAAGAAATTCACGCAACCCGTTGTGGATGCATTGGCGAAATTAGGTGTACAAGCTGAGCTTTCAGGACGTAATGATATTTTAGCAGAAGGCCGTAAAGTGTCAGGAAATGCCCAATATGCTACAAAGGGCCGCATGTTTAGTCATGGGACATTAATGTTTGACTTAAACATTGATGCCGTTGTGGATGCATTGAAAGTAAAGAAAGATAAAATTGAATCAAAAGGAATTAAATCCGTTCGTTCTCGTGTGACGAATATTAAACCATTTTTGAAAGAAGACATTACAATTGAAGACTTTAAACTGGAAATATTAAAATCTATTTTCGGTGGCGAAGAGCAAATTAATTATTATGAGTTAACGGAGGAAGACTGGGAAAAAATCCACGAAATCTCTCGTACCCGCTACCAAACATGGGAATGGAATTATGGTAAATCTCCGCGCTTCAATATCCAAAAAACAGAACGCTTTCCTTCTGGCGGAATTGATATTCGATTAGAAGTGAATAAAGGAATTATTGAAGAAGTGAAAATTTATGGAGACTTTTTCGGTGTTGGTGAGGTAGCTGAAATCGAAGAATTGCTAACTGGTGTTCAGTATAGCCGTGAGACCATTGCTGAAAAATTGGGTGACATTGATATCGCACATTATTTCGGTGGAATTACAAAAGAAGATTTCCTGAAATTGATTTATTAAAAGTAAAAGATCCAAGCGAAGTTATTCGCTTGGATCTTTTACTGATAAATTTCTCTCACTGACGGAAATCACATACGACATAATCAATATTAAGTGTAATTGTACATAATTTCGGATATGTCGTATGTGAATTTTCCACTATTTGTGATTTTAAAAATAGTTGGTGCTCCCACAAATGAAGGAGCAGCCAACTACTGTTTTCTACTGTAGCGGCATAAACGAAACTTGCCAAATCCCGTCTTCGTTTTTAATCATTTGGAAGCCCATAGGATCTCCATTTATAAAGTATTTAATATATCCTGTATGATCACTCGTTTCGATAAAGGTACCATTATCAATATTTTTAAAGATTTCAAAGGAACCTCTTTCAGATTCAGGGATATTTAAATGCTCTTCTTTTGACCACATGATGTACTCTTCCCTGTCTGTGTATAAAGCATATTGCATATCATACTTTCCTTCATATCCCGCAAAAATATATAATTTGGCAATGTTTATTGGATCCAAACCATAAAGATGCTCTAGACTTAAATCTTGTTGAAACTCGTCATATGCTTTCGCTTCTTCTGATGTTAAATCAAAGATACTTGCTCCGGTCTCTTCATTACTCTCTTTATTCACCTCATCGAACCAAGCATCCACTTTTCCTTGCATTTCAACAAGTAACTCTTTAATGTTCTCCGGTTGCTGAAGAGCATCTTCGACATATTGTTCAGGGAACATGGATTTAATTGATGCCACATAAAGGCTGCCATCTTGCGCCTCTTCATAATGAGTCACCTCATAGCTATCATCTATTTTTTCTAAGGTGATTTTTACAGGTAGAGAGACACCCGTTACTTCTTCTTTTCCTGTCTCTTTATTAAAACTATTATAATAAGACCACATGTAAACCGTTGTTGTATCCCCTTCTTGTAAAGTACCGTAGACTTTATGCACTTCAAATTGTACATCCGTTTGTTGACTATTATATTTTTGGTTAATGACGTAATCAGAAATGACTTGGTGCATTTCATCTGTTACCTCGGAATCTCCATCTATTATATTTTCATTTATAACTGAACCTTGGGATTGTTCATTCCCAGTATCCAATGACTGTATTGATGGAAATAATAAAATACCAATCACCGCTACAGCTAGTAGGGATATTAAAAATGGTTTGAAATGACGTTTAGAGGAAGTCCTTCTATTTTGAGTGTTTTCTAACTTTGCCCTTTGAACGCCTTTTAGTACACTTTCATCTAAATTCTTTGGAATAGCTATGTTCTCAATTTCTTGTTTTAAATTGTCACTCATGAAAATCAACCTCCTTTAACTCTTTTCGAAGTTTTTGTAAGGCTCTATAAAGAATTGACTTTGCTGTTCCTAGTGGAATGTCCAACGCTACTGCAATCTCTTTAAATGTATAATTTTGATAGAATCGGAGTAATATAACACTTTTTTCATCCTCTTGAAGTAATTCAATGACATGTTGTAGTGATAAATTGAGCGGAATGTTTTCATCCATTTCAGCACTTAAAAATTCTTCATAGGAAGTTTTTAACTGAACGACCTTTTTCCTTTTGTTAATCGCATTGATTGCGCTGTTGATGGTAATTTTTATCAACCATGTTTTCAAGTACTCTGGGTTTTTTAAAGTATTAAACTTTTTAAATGACTGATAGGCAACTTCTTGTACGATGTCTAATGCATCCTCTTGATTTTTCATATATACATAAGCCATCCGGTAAATGTCTTCCTGGTAATGTTGAAAAATCATTAGAAAGGCTTGATCGTCACCTTGCTGCGCTTTTTTCACTAAACGGATTATTAAAATCACCCTCTTTTGTTCATCTACTAATTAGACATACACATGAATTATTTGGCTTAAATATAGGTTGAAAATTTTTATGTGTATAAAGGATTATTTTATAATCCTCTATATGTAATTTTAGTACTACTTTCACTCAAAAAATTTATTAATTATCTGATTTTACTTTCCCTTTTATTTGCAAGGATTATAAAAAATTTGTAACTTCCCTTAAACTACCCTTGCTTTCGTTCTCAAGTATCAATTTCCTTTGGGTAATTTTAAATGATTTTACAGATTTCGCCATAGCACATATTTATAAAACCTAGATTCCCCCTGCCAAAATACCTAATTTGTAGAAGGATAAACCTTCATGTTACCCTTGCATTGTATCACCGGTCATCAAGAGAGTGATAAATTTTAGTAAAGAGTTTCCTTTTAGAAACTCTCAAGGGGGATGTAATTTTGAGAAAAACAAAGCTAAAAACAATGCTGCTAGGCTTAACAGGAGTATTACTACTAGCAGGGTGTGGAAATGAAGGAGAAGCAGAAAGTAATGGTCAAGGAGATGGGACCACCAATGTAAGTGAGGCCGTTAACTACACAATAACCGGTGTTGAACCGGGGGCAGGATTAACGCAACTTACGAAAGATACTTTAAAGGCATATGAAAACTTAGAGGGTTGGGAACTTCAAGAAAGTTCAACAGTAGGAATGCTCGCTGCGCTAGATGATGCGATTCGAAACGAAGAGCCTATTATTGTTTCAGGGTGGAGTCCACACTGGAAATTCGCGGCCTATGATTTGAAATTTCTTGAAGATCCCAAAGGTACCTTTGGCGGTATTGAAAACATTCAAACAATCGCTAGAAAAGGTTTAGAAGAAGACATGCCAAATGCATTTAAAATTATCGATACTTTCAATTGGGAAGTTGAAGACATTGAATCTGTCGTATTAGCATCACAGGATATTCCAATGGAAGAAGCTGCAGCAAATTGGCTTGATGAAAATCGTGATAAAGTCGCTGAGTGGGTTGAAGGAACAGAAAAAGTTGACGGCAAGTCCATTGAAATTGTATTAACTCCTTGGGATACAGAACGAGCTACAGCACAAGTAGTTGCTCAAGTACTAGAAGAACAAGGTTTTAATGTGACACTAACACCTGTAGATCCTGTAATTATGTTCGAGGCTATCGCAACTGGCAATGGGGATGCTTCCCTTGCACCATGGCTACCTTCTACACATGCCACGTTCTATGAGGAATATAAAGATGATATTGTAGATTTAGGTCCAAGCTTAACAGGTGGAAGAAATGGCTTTGTAGTGCCTGCGTATATGGATATTGATTCAATAGAAGATTTGGAGCCAAAAAGATAGCTTAAAATTGGGGAGCACAACAGTACTCAGCCCCCTATTTTAAGTTAAATAAAATCCTTATCAGGAAGAATCTAAAACCAAAGGAGTTTTTGACACTTGTTTAACCTTGAAAAATTTGGATTAGTAGCTAGTTTAATATTAACCCTTGTCTTAACTGGTTGCGGACAAGAAAGTGGACAACAAAATAAAAGTAATAGCGAAGAAATGAATTATACAATTACCGGTATGGAACCTGGAGCTGGACAAACAATACTTAATGAACAAGTTATCGCAGAGTATGAAAATCTTAAAGGTTGGAAACAAGATACATCCTCAGCAGGTGCAATGTTTGCCGCTTTAGATCAAGCAATTCAAGACGAAAAACCTATTATGATTACAGCTTGGTCCCCACACTATAAGTTTGCTAAATGGAATTTAAAGTTCCTAGAGGATCCTAAAGGCATCTTTGGAGCGGAAGAACAAGGTACAACACTTGTTAGAAATGGACTAGCTGATGAAAAACCAACTGCATATACAATTCTTGATCGTATATATTTCGAAATACCAGCAATTGAAGCTGGATTGTTAAAATCTGTTGAAGAAGAGTTAGAGTTCAGCGTAATTGCACAACAATGGGTGGAGGAAAACCTAGAAACGGTTGAACAATGGACAGAAGGTGTAAAAACAGTAGATGGCACTCCACTAGAAATCGTTACTACCCCTTGGGATGATAGTATATTTATATCTAATGTTGCTAAAATTGTATTAGAACAGCAAGGATTCGTGGTTGAACTTACTCCTGTTGACCCAGCTGTAGTGTTTAAATCCATTGCAACTGGCGATGCAGATGCCACTCTTTCTCCATGGCTACCTACGTCTCACGGTCCTTTATATGAAGAATACGAAGGTCAATTTGAAGATTTAGGACCAGTCTTTGAAGGTGCCAAAATTGGCTTAGCAGTCCCAACATATATGGAAGAAGATTCTCTAGAAGATTTTGAACCAGCAGAATAAGTAAAGTTAATACTGAATTGATATGGCTCCACAATACTTTGGAAGTTAAAGTATTGTGGAGTATTTTTTTAAGGGCAGATAATTTCATTGCAATTAAACACATCTTCACTTATACATAAAAACCTTTCTCTCTCTTTAATTTTATATTATAGTTTGCAAAATAGAAAAACGATTCCTAAACTTGAACGGGATAATTCCCTTAGAGGTAAATTGTTACAAAAAATTTCTCTCCAATTTTTTAATAATTCACAGTACTCTTATCACTCACCCACTTCATTCAATATCAAATTCCTGTACATTAATAATAACTTTCTCTCGAATATATCTATTTTTCTTTCATTTTCGAATTAGAGGTAGAAATATATCGATTACTAAATTAAACTAGGTTACGAAAAGTAATTAGTTAAAAAAAGTGACCTACTAAAAAGTAGTTCATTTATTTTTTCACCGTTACTTACTTTTTATAACTTAGTTATAAATAATAATTTAAGGAGGGAATTTTATGACTAAACAACAATGGGCATCTTTACTTGTAAGAGTAGTGTTCGGATTTATGTTCTTCTACCATGGTGTAGTTAAATTCACAGGAGGAATTGAATATACAGTAGGTTACTTTGAATCTCTTGGCTTAGTAGGCGCACTTGCTTATGTAGTGGCAATTATTGAATTAGTCGGTGGTTTATTATTAATTCTAGGTCTGGGAACTCGTGTAATTAGTGCAATTTTTGTAATTATTATGATAGGTGCAATTTTCACAGCGAAGTTACCTCTAGGATTATTTGGTGATGGAACGTATGCTGGCTATGAATTAGAAGTGATTTATGTAGCTCTAGGTATTTACTTCGTACTAGCAGATCGTTCACCATTATCAATTGATAATAAATTAGCAAATAAAAATCAATAACAAAGTTAAAGAGCAAGGGATGACTAAGACCAACCTTGCTCTTATTTTATATTAAAAAAAGACTCAAAAAGTCAATTTTAACTTCTTGAGTCATTCATTACTATTATTTAGGCTTACTCAGCAAACACAATATGCCACTCATTACGTTTTTCTAGGAATTCTTTCGCTAAGCTTTGCGCCCCTTCTAAACTATGGCTAGCTGCCCATCCACATTGTACTTCATTACAAGCCGGTACAGAAGTCGCTTCTAACACGTCATTTAAAGTTTTTTCAAGGATGTCCAGTACTTCATCATAATTATTATGGTTAATGAATGATAAATAAAAGCCTGTTTGGCAACCCATTGGTGATAGGTCAACTACCTTTGTAGAATGGTTACGAATACGGTCCGCCATTAAGTGCTCTAAAGAGTGAAGAGCTGGCATTTCCATATGCCCTTTGTTTGGCTGTTTGAAACGTAGATCATATTTTGTAACAGCATCACCGTTTTCTCCCTCAATCACACCTGCAAGTCGTACATATGGTGCAACTACTTTTGTATGATCTAAATCAAAGCTCTCTACATTTGTTTTTTCTTTAGTCATTTAAATCTCCTCCTATATAAATTGCATTGACTGAATAAATGATATGATACGCTCATTCTCTGTATTATTAAAGAACTCATCTGTTCTTCCATCAAAAAGGATTTCCCCGTTTTCAAGGAATAAAATCCGATCTGCAGCAACTCGTGCAAAATTTAAATTGTGCGTCACAAGAATCATCGACTTTTGTTCTTCAGATAATGCTTTTAAAACCTTTAATACTTCGCCTTCTAATTCAGGATCTAGAGCACTGGTAGGCTCGTCAAAAAGTAGAAACTTTGGTTCCATTGCTAAAGCACGTGCAATCGCTACTCGCTGCTGTTGACCACCTGACAGTTGAGATGGATAACTATCCTTTTTGTGTAACAATCCTACTTTTTCAAGTAATTGCTCACCAATTTGTATCATCTTTGACTTGTCCTTTTTTAATACAGTAATTGGACCTTCAATAACGTTTTCAAGCACTGTCATATGTGGAAACAAATTAAAGGATTGAAACACCATAGCTGTATTTTGGCGAATTAATAACTTATCCTTTTGAGATAGTTTTTGAGTGAAGTCTACTTTTAATGAATCTATTTCTAGAGTACCAGTTTGGGGGATCTCTAGCAAATTGATACATCTTAAAAGGGTTGATTTTCCAGAGCCGGATGGACCTAGGATAACCGTAGTTTCTCCCTTATTAAATTCTACATTGATATTTTTTAGCACGTGATGATTTTGAAATGATTTATTCATTTCCTTAAATTTAACGATGATGTCCACCCCCCACTATATATATTTAGAAGCCACTTTTTCTAGTCTACCTTGAATAACCGTTAAAATTGAAACAAATAGTAAGTAAATTACTGCAACAAGAGAATAAATAGCTAAAGGCTCATATGTGAACGCCACAATTTGTTGTCCAATCATAAACATCTCTGCAATTGTTATACTTGCAGCTAACGAAGTCCCTTTAACTAAATCGATAAAGTCATTCGTAACTGGTGGTAAAGAGATTCGAACTGTCTGTGGTGCAATAACTCTTCTTAACACTTGCCAATATGTCATCCCTAGTGATTCAGCTGCTTCCCATTGACCTTTTGGAATAGATAAAATGGATGCGCGAATCGATTCGGAAGCATACGCCCCTGTATTTAATGAGAAAGTTATAATTGCTGCCGTCCAAGGATCTAATGTTACTCCTGCCTTTGGTAATCCGTAAAAGACTAGGAATAATTGTACAAGTAAAGGTGTCCCTCTAAAAATCCATACGTATGTACTGAAAATAAACTTTAAAATTTTGAAATTCGATAATTTAACTAGAGCCGTAATAACGGCGATCACTAATGCTATCGCAAAAGAAATAAGTGACAATGGAATTGTTACAGCAAGACCAGCCTTTAAAACGGGCCAAATTGAATTTAATACGATTTCAAGTTCACGGCTCATTTTAAATCTTCCCTTCTATTTTAAGATTTCGCCTTGGCAACCAAAGCCGATAATTTTGTCACTTTGCTATCTGTACAAAATGAGACTTATTAAAATATAAAAATCAATCGGCCTATGAAGAGCCGATTGACCCGGTAAATATTATCACGGTGTAACTAACAATCAGCGGAGTAAATACCCCCCTGGTTGAAGCTTCACTTTATTGATACATTACATTATCACCGAAATATTTCTCTGAGATTTTTGCAAATGTTCCATCTTCAAGACGTTTTTTAATAATATTATTTAACTCTTCACGGAATTCTTCATTATCTTGGTTTAAGATTAAAGCAATTTCTGAAGAACTTGTTCTACCTTCAACTAGTTTGATAGGTGCATCTGGTTGTTGTTGTAAATAAGTAAGGAATGTAACACGGTCATGGATTGTTCCGTCAGCACGTTGTTGTAATACTAATTCAATAGAATTCGTTAAGTTTTCTGTAGGTACGATTTCTGCTCCTAAATCACGAGCATCTTGTGCAAAGTTACTAGTAACTGTTTGTGCTGCTTTTTTTCCTGCAAAATCTTCTAGACTAGCAATTTCAGAATCTGAATGAACTGCTAATGTTGCAACTGATTCCATATAAGGAATTGTGAAATCGTATTTTTCTTTACGTTCATCTGTAATCGAAATGTTGTTTATAACAAAATCGTATTTATCTGTATCAAGACCTGCAATTAAAGAATCCCATTTTGTTTCTACATATTTTGCTTCTACGCCAAGATCTTCAGCAATTTGAGCTGCAATTTCATATTCAAACCCCGTTAATGCACCAGTTTCATCATGATAACTAAACGGAGGGAATGTTCCTTCTAACCCAATTGTAATTACACCTGATTCTTGAATTTGTTCTAATTTGTTTGTACTACTACTCTCTTTTTCTGTTGTTTCTTCGCTATTTCCGCATGCTGCTAGCGCTCCTACAGAAAGTGTAAGTAGAATCGCTGATAACCATTTTTTCAAAATAAATTGCCTCCCTAAAGTAAAACCTAGTTTGTTAATAAGATTTATATTATTACATGAGTTATTATTTTTCAACAATAATTTTAAATAATCCAAATAAATTGAATATTTAAGATAATAAGTTCACAAATAAGACTAATTTTGTAATGTTCATATCTTTTAAAGGCTTGGATTGGGTCAGTGACAATCTTTCTAGTTTTTTATTTTATTGAATCACTTATTATTTTCTTAAAATTGTATATAAGTCGATCTTTGATAATTGGGTAAGCTAAATGATGAGGTGAAATTGAAATGCCTAGAAAATTAATCAACGCCATTAAAGACCACTCCCTTCCATTGAATGACGAAAGTTTTGATAAAATCGTACAATCAATTTGCGATGCCAAAATTGTCATGATTGGTGAAGCATCCCACGGGACATCGGAGTTTTATACGATTCGTGCCGAACTATCTAAAAAACTAATCGAACAAAAAGGCTTCAACATTATTGCCGTTGAAGGAGATTGGCCTTCTGTTCAATCTGTAAATCGCTATGTAAAAGGTTATGGAAACGAAGGTGATTCAGCTAGAAATGTTCTGATGAAATCCTTTCATCGATGGCCGACATGGATGTGGGCAAATGAAGAAGTCGAAACATTTACAGAGTGGCTAAAAGAGAAAAACAAAACTTTGAACAACAAAGTCGGCTTTTATGGTATTGACCTGTACAGTCTGTTCGAGTCTATTGATGAAGTGTTGAACTTTTTATCAGAAAACCCTAAGTACAATGTAGATTTAGAACACGCGAGAAAAGCATTCACATGCTTTGAGCCTTATAACAGAATGCCCGAACACTATGCCCTTTCTGCTGCACATTTTACAGATCAATGTATTAGTGAAGTATCAAGTTTGTTAAGTTCGCTCAGGAGAAATGAAGAACGTTTCTCGGATGAGCATGAAGAAGATTTAAACGTCATTATGAATGCACTTGTTGCAAAAAATGCGGAAGCTTATTACCGTGAAATGATGCAAGATGCGAAATCATGGAATACACGGGATTACCATATGGTTGAAGCGATTAATGAAATTTTGAAATATCACGGGGAGGATGCAAAAATTATCATTTGGGAACATAACACCCATATTGGTGATGCTTCAGAAACAAATATGAAAGATGAAGGATTAATTAATGTAGGGCAAATTATTAGAGAACAATATGGGAAGGACAATACATTTGCCATTGGGTTTGGCACCTACCAAGGTACTGTAATTGCTGCAGATCGCTGGGGCGACCCGTTAGAGGTAATTGAAGTTCAACCTTCCAAACTTAGTATGTGGGAAGGTCAACTTCATGCGGCTGGACAGGAAGATAAAGTCTTACTATTTACTGATGAAAATAGAGAACTGTTCAATGACTGGATCGGTCATCGTGCCATAGGAGTCGTTTATCACCCCGAATACGAAGCTTACGGGAATTATGTTCCTTCAAGAGTTGGCAGTCGATATGATGCTTTTATTTTCATTGAACATTCACATGCGTTAAAGCCATTAAAAGAGTAAAGGCCATCTCACAAAACGAGATTGGCCCTTTATTATGCCTTATTTTCCTTCAAAAGCTTTCTGAATTTCGGCAATATCTAGTTTTTTCATTTTTAGAACAGCTTTGTTAACGCGATCTAATTGCTCTGGTGTACATTTGCTCATGATTTCGTTCATGTTACTTGGAACGACTTGCCAAGATATGCCAAACTGGTCTTTTACCCAACCGCATTGTTCAGCTTCTGGTACTGCTGATAGCTTGTCCCAGTAATAATCAATTTCCTCTTGTGTGTCACAGTTTACAATATATGAAACTGCTTCATTAAAACTGAAAGTGTGTTCATGGCCACTATCCATCGCGATAAACCATTGATCTTCTAATCGGAAGTCAGAATACATCATTGTTCCTTCCTTATCAGGTTCCATCCCTTCTGGATAACGTGCAAAATAACCTTTTTCCGAGTCTTTAAATACAGATATATAATATTCCATAGCCTCTTCTGCTCTGCCACAATTATCGCCTACAAATAAAAGCGATTGCACAATCGGAGGTCGCTTTTCACTAATTTTATTGGCAAGGGATAATTGCCAAGATAAACCATACTTATCTTGTATCCAACCATACAATTCATTGTATGGGTATTTTTGTAGTGGCATCAGCACTTCGCCGCCATCAGATAATTTATTCCAAACGTTATGAATGAACTCTTTTGCATTCGGTACTTCCACTGGGTTAACATTCACAGTAAAAGAAAGCGACGGGTTGAATTTAAAATATGGTCCTGCGCTTATGGACATAAATTCTTGTCCCCAAAGTTCAAAGGATACAATATTCGCATTCCCTGAAGGTGTTTCGTGAAGAGTAATTTCGTTTGTTATTTTCGAATTTGGAAATAAAGAAGTGTAAAACTCAGCTGCTTCTTTTGCTTTTTTGTCAAACCAAAGATGAGGTACAATTTTGTTCGTTTCCTGCATAGGGATTCCACCTTTGTCTCTTAATATTTTATTTGTAACTGCCCATTCTCATAAGAATTCTGTTCCAAGTAGTTTTCCTTTGGGAAGATAAACGTCCACGGCATACTAACATGAGGTTGGATCACTAGAGCTGGTAGAGTGAAGTTGTTTTCTCCAATAACTTTTCCTTGAATGCTGTAAATTAATCGTTTGTTGATAAAATCTAGCGGGCTAGCTGAAAAATTGTGGACCATTACTGTCACAAGTAATTCATCCTTATGATTGATTGCTTCACGGATTGGTGTGAAATGAATGTCAGCGCTGTTTAAATGTTTCGTCTCATTAAATAGATTTTCTATATGTTGACGGTCCTCGGCTGCCAAAGCCTTGTCCCATGACGCTTCGAATTGTAATTGTTGCATAATGTGTAACACCTCTCTAAGGTAAGTTTACCATAGGTAACTCATTGCAAATAAAAAACGATTCCACATTTTTTGTGCAATCGTCTTGTTCGTTTTATTTTAAAATACACTTAATGCATAATGGTCAGAGATTTGCTGTAGAAAGCTCATCCCTTTTACGCTATTTCCAATTTCGTCAATCATTGGGCTAAATACACCAATTCCGATATGCCCTTTTAAATGTTCAATTTGTCCGTTTTGCACGGTACATAAAACCCCGCCGGAAACACCACTTTTCATCGGTATACCAATGGTTGCAGCATATTTTCCTGATGCATTATACAATCCGCACGTCATCATTAGTGCTTTGGAAAATTGAGCAGTTTTGAGCGTTATGAGTTTTTTATTTTCATTTAACAGTTGGCCGTCATTTGCTAAAAATAATCCCAACTTCGCTAAGTCTTCTGTCGTTACTTCAATTGAGCATAATTGTAAGTATGTCTCGAGCGCTTCCTCAACGGTACCTCTCAGATAATCATTTGCTTTTAGATAATTGGCGATTGCTCGATTTCGATAAGCTGTCTCCATTTCTGATTGGAAGACTTCCTGATTTACAAAATGTTCACGGCCCGTAACTTGCGAAATAAAATTGGTCACTGCTTTAACCCGTGTTTCCACGTTATTACCGGGCAGTAATGATGCGACTGTAATTGCTCCCGCATTAATCATTGGATTAAACGGCTTTCCTTTTTCAGCTACCTCTAATCGTACAATCGAATTAAAAGGATCCCCCGTTGGCTCTACATCTACTTTTTCAAGAACTTGGTCTAGTCCAAGCTGATCAGCAGCGACGATAAAACTCATCACTTTCGATATACTTTGTAGCGTTATCGAAACTTCGTAATCCCCAAACTTTAATACTTGTCCCTCTTCATCAATCATGTAAGCTGCAAATAAATCTTTCGATTGGTTCGCTAATGCAGGAATGTAATCTGCTAACTTTCCCTCTTGTGGTTCATTTTTTACTTTTTCAAAGATCGAATGGATCATGTAAATCACATCTACTTTCTCAATAATAATTGAAGTTGATTTATTGAATTAATTAATCGTGAATCATCTGGGATTTACAGGTTGAGCTTAATTTCAATTTTTCCTTCATGGTTCCGTATAAAAGACAGTTCTCCAGTGATTCCCGCTTCTTTTGTCATTTAGAGGCCTCATAAAAGACAGTTCTCCGTTAACTTCCACTTCTTTTGTCCTTTAGAGGCTTTATAAAAGACAGTTCTCCAGTAGATTCCGCTTCTTTTGTCCTTTAGAGGCCTTATAAAAGACAGTTCTCCGTGAATTTCCACTTCTTCTGTCCTTTAGAGGCCTTATAAAAGACAGTTCTCCGTGAATTTCCGGTTCTTTTGTCCTTTAGAGGCCTTATAAAAGACAGTTCTCCGTGAATTTCC
>NZ_OBQC01000019.1:24469-65047 GCF_900220965.1 Ureibacillus acetophenoni
TCTGTCCTTTAGAGGCCTTATAAAAGACAGTTCTCCGTGAATTTCCGGTTCTTTTGTCCTTTAGAGGCCTTATAAAAGACAGTTCTCCGTGAATTTCCGGTTCTTTTGTCTTTTAGAGGCCTTATAAAAGACAGTTCTCCGTTATTTTCCACTTCTACTGTCCTTTAGAGGCCTTATAAAAGACAGTTCTTCGTTAATTTCCCTTTCTTTTGTCCTTTAGAAGCCTTATAAAAGACAGTTCTCCGTGAATTTCCGGTTCTTTTGTCTTTTAGAGGCCTTATAAAAGACAGTTCTCCGTGAATTTCCACTACTTTTGTCTTTTAGAGACCTTATAAAAGACAGTTCTCCGTTATTTTCCACTTCTACTGTCCTTTAGAGGCCTTATAAAAGACAGTTCTCTGTTAATTTCCACTACTTTTGTCTTTTAGAGACCTTATAAAAGACAGTTCTCCGTTATTTTCCACTTCTTCTGTCCTTTAGAGGCCTTATAAAAGACAGTTCTTTGTGAATTTCCGGTTCTTTTGTCTTTTAGAGGCCATATAAAAGACAGTTCTCCGTTATTTTCCACTTCTACTGTCCTTTAGAGGCCTTATAAAAGACAGTTCTCCGTTATTTTCCACTTCTTCTGTCCTTTAGAGGCCTTATAAAAGACAGTTCTCTGTGAATTTCCGGTTCTTTTGTCCTTTAGAGGCCTTATAAAAGACAGTTCTCCGTGAATTTCCGGTTCTTTTGTCCTTTAGAGGCCTTATAAAAGACAGTTCTCCGTGAATTTCCGGTTCTTTTGTCCTTTAGAGGCCTTATCTCCGTGAACTTCAAATTTCCATACTCAAATGTCCTTCATCCTCTCGGAATACCTGCGCAAACTACCCTTTTCCTCTATAGTACCAAACTATCCATAAAAAGAGATGCCCCTCCGCGGAACATCTCTTTCAACAGTTAATTCGTTGGGATTAATGAAGTATATTTTTGACCGTTTAGTCTCTTCTTCAACTCGTCTTTCGCTTCCTCAATCACTTGAGGATTTTCCATACAGCTGATCGCTGTTCTTGCCATAATTTCCGCTGCATAGAGCATCCCTTTATGGCCAATCGATGTTTTTCCTACAGAAACGACTTGCCATGTATGAAGAGGAGTTCCTAAAACTAAGCATGTTGTAGTACATTGAACAGTTGGTGTGACCCAACTAACATCGCCAACATCTGTTGAACCGTAAAGCATAGCTTCAGGAGCCAAAGGAGTAATCACATTACATAAACGCTTGTCCCCTAACTGGTTCTTCTGTTCCTGAGTCAAGATTGAATGGGCTACAGCTTTACTTTCCGAATCCAATGTTTCAAAAATCTTTCCCGCAAACTGAAGTTCCTCATCATTAAACTCAAGTGGCTCTGCTGTTTCAAACTGCGCCTGCATTACTTTTGCAAGAGTCTCATTTGGAATTAAATCCGATGCTGTCCCCTCGAATTGTTCTTCAAAAGTCGTCTCCGTCATTAACGCTGCTCCAGAAGCAATCTTTTGAATACGGTTATAAATTTCAACTACTTGTTCCTTTTTAGGAGCACGAATTAAATACGTCACTTCCGCGTAAGGCTGAACAACGTTTGGTGACGTTCCACCTGTGTGAGTCACTGCATAATGAACCCTCGCATCTTGAATGATATGTTCACGCAAGTAGTTCACACCTACATTCATTAACTCGACAGCATCTAATGCACTTCGTCCGAGATGCGGAGCTGCTGCAGCGTGGGCACTTCTTCCTTTAAACTTGAATACGGCAGCATAGTTAGCTAAGGATCTTAAATTCATTGTTGAATTAAAAAAGTTTGGATGCCATGAAATTGCTAAATCTACATCATCAAAAACACCTTGTTTTACCATGTGTGCTTTACCTGAACCATTTTCCTCAGCGGGACAACCGTAATATCGAATCGTAAATGGTGCATTTGTTTTTTCTACAAAAGCCTTTGCAGCAACGGCTGCCGCAAAAGAACCAACTCCAAGAAGGTTATGTCCACAACCATGACCAGCTCCACCTTCTTCAATCGGATTGTATTCCGCCTTACCACCTTCCTGACTTAAATACGGGAGTGCATCATACTCTCCCAGGAAGGCAATAACAGTGGGACCGTTACCGTAGCTCCCCATGATAGCTGTTTCCAAATTCGCTACATTTTTCGTAACACTAAATCCCTCGGCAGTTAAAGCTTCTTCCATCGTGCCTACCGCAAATTTTTCTTGGAAATGCAATTCAGGATGTTCCCAAATTTGATCGCTTAGAGAAGTGAAAAATGGTTTCTTTTCATTTAAATATCCCTTTATATCAAATTCCGGTGCGTTCATGCTGCTTCCCCCTCAACGTTTTCATCTTTTTTAACAATTGATAATATGGCAAGCACGCAGATGACAGAGATTCCAACAAGTAACCAAACAGCCGCATTATATGAACCGTCAAATGCATCGACCATCGCACCAATTAATGTTGGTGTCACAAAACCTGCTAACTGTCCACCCGTATTTGCCATCCCCATCGCAGACCCTGAATATTCTGCAGGTATGTTCTTTAAAATGAAGGACGGTAGAAGTAAGACAACAAACGTCATCACAAACGTCACGATACATTGATAGACGATAAATAATGATATTGAATTTGCGTTAAACATTAGAAGTAAAAATACTGCCAATAACAGTGCAAAAAACGCGCCAATATATTTCGAAATCCTTAGTTCAATTTTATCGATAATATATCCACTTAAAATCATAGAAACAATCATTATAAAACCAGGAATTAGTTGTAACCCACCAATGGACAATAAATCAAGGCCACGAACATCAGTTAAGTACTTTGGTAACCATGAATTCAGTCCCCAGTTTACAGCGTAAATCGTAAAGTATGAGATAACTAAACTCCACATAAAAGGCATCCTTAGTAATTTGCCTAATATTCCTGTTATCTTTGGTGCACCATCCGTATTAACAGCGACTCTATCTTTCGGAATAACTTTCCAATATAAAACAGCAATGATTGCTCCAATCGCACCTGCAATGACAAAAAATGCTCGCCATCCAATGGATAATAATAGAACGGCGGAGATAATTGGTACTAACATCGCCATAATAGCGCTTGATGAAAGCATAATGGACATCACTTTACTACGCTCATTTTTAGGATAATATGTCGTAATTAATTTCGATGCAGAAGGTTGGAACCCGCCTTCTCCAATTCCAAATAAAAAACGAATAATTACCATAATACCTAAGCCCCACGCAATAGCAGTGAGTCCTGTAAAGATTGACCACACAATGACAGCAATTAGCAATATCCGCTTAGCGCCAAATCGGTCGGCCAAAATTCCTCCGGGTAGTTGCATTAAAGCATATCCGAGAAAAAATGAACTTAATACTAACCCTGTTTCTGTGTTCGTCAATGACAAATCTTCTCCAATATTGACGATGGCATAGTTCATTACATAGCGATCTAGATTACCTAAAGCCCATCCTAAAAAAAGAAGTACTAACAAGGTAGTTCTTGCTTTTTTCTCTAAAATCAGTTCATTCATATAACAATCCCCTTTTACCGACATTCGTAATTTTTTCCTTGTGCACATGAATAAAAGGACAAAAGAAAAAGCATTTTCATATGTTGAAAATGCTTTAATTTACGTATTAATTTAACCGATTAAGAACAAAGTATTCTTTGTTTTCAGTCGGATCATTTATTAATTTTTAGGCAAAACGATCGTTTAATCTCACTAACTTTAGAGGTTTACCTTAAATTTTGCAATTTCAGCAGGAACTGGAATTGCTTTTCTTTTTTGTAAATCCATAATTGCCATAATCGCCGTAGTTGTTGCAGAAGTTTGACCTTCATGTATCATAGTTTGCTCAAGAGTAAAGCTTTTCGTCCCCACTCTAATTAAGTGTGAACGTATTTCCACTGTATCACCAAGACGAACTTCTTTTGAATATTCCGTTTCTAGTTTTAACAGAACCGGTCCAAGTTGTTCTTCTAATAAATTTTCAAAGCGGAGTCCAATTTGCTCGAACCAACCGAAACGTGCAGTTTCAAAAATCTTTATATATCTCAAGTAATTCATATGTCCAAGTTCATCAAGATCACTTTCCACGATGGTATATGTTTTTGAATGTTCCATATCATTTCACAGCCTCTCAATCATTTTCATAAATTTTACTAGAATATCAACACTATTTATTATTCAACTTCGGTGAAAATATCCCTTTATTAACTAAGTAAGTTTAACGAAAATGCGGAATTACTTGTTCTCCGAGTTCTTGTATGACTTCTTCTACCGGACGTTTACTTCCTTTCAAGCTAATGATGATATGATTTACCCCGGCTTCTTGATAAGCATGGAGATAGTCTAACAAAAATTTATAACCTGTTCTAAATCCAATTCGTATCGGCTTAGGGGCCTCATTCGCTCTTTCAGACAAATCAAGGGCTAACGGTTGTATAAATGGTTTAAATTCACCACTTACACGACGCCAATCTTGAATTAATTTACGCTGAGATGCAACGTCTTGTGGATAAAACAACCAACCGTCGGTATTCGCGCCTAACCATTCAATTGACTGACCTGCGTAACCAGTTCCTAACATTGGAATATCTGTTAAAAGCGGTTTTGGAACAACATCGCCTTGAGTCATTTCCACTCTTTTTGTATGAATTTGTGGAAACGACTCTCCCCACACTTTTCTCATCACTTCTATGGATTCCCTAAAGAGCTCACCTCTTTCATCTCTGTCCACCTTAAATGTAGGAAATTCGATTATCCGATCACCAGTCGCAACGCCAAATAAAAATCGTTGGTTTGACAGTTTATCTAAAGTCGCTGCTGACTTAGCTAAATGGAGAGGGTGACGAAACGTTGTAACGATGCTTGCTGTCCCTAAAGCGATTTTTTCTGTATGTGCAGATACATAACTAAGAAACATCATTGGATCATAGAGAAATCCAACTTCCCCCAAACCCGGATCATAAAGAGGAGCATCTCTAACAAATAAAGAAGCAAATCCATAATTCTCCGCCATTTTGGCTAGTCCCATTTGTTCTTCTAAATCCATTTTAGGAAAACTTCCTGTATAGGATTCTAAAGGCATAAAGAGCCCAATCGTTAATTGATTTTGTTTAAATGTTCGAGCAAAACCTTGGTGTGATTGAAATTTTTCCATGTAAATGTTTCTCCTAATTGGTTTTGAGTTAATTAACATTCGAGCTATCATTCAAGTCTCCAAAGTAATAACTCTACTACCAAACTTTTATTTATTTGTTAAATCCATCAACTACCTCTTTTAAAATTTCATATGATCGAATTAGTTTTTCCATATCATAAATATACGTAACAGCCATAATCTCATCCGCAACAAATTGTTGTTGGAAACTCATTAACTGTTCATAGATGTTTTGACGGTCACCAATAAACGTAGTGGATAAACTTGAATTTAGTAAGTTCACTTCTAATGGAGTTAAAGATTGCTCAAAATTTTCGACTGGTGGTTTTAATGGACCACTTTTGTTAGTGAAAACATCACGATAAAATTGTAATAGAGATGATGATAGGTAGTTTGCTTCTTCCATACTGTCTGCCGCAACCACATTTACACATGCAATCGTATAAGGTTTTTCTAAATAGACAGATGGCTTAAATCGACTACGGTAAATCGCAAAAGCATCCGCCATAGCTGTTGGCGCAAAATGAGCTGCAAAGGCATACGGTAAGCCAAGTTCTGCAGCTAAGTAAGCAGAGCTTGTGGAAGAACCAAGTATATACACGGGTACATTTGTCCCAACACCTGGAAATGCCTTTACAGGTCCTTGTATTTCTTCAGGACCTACATATGTTAAAATATCCCTTACTTCATTTGGAAACTGTTCTACAGCTTGATGTTGTGAACGTCGCAATGCATTTGCTGTTAATCCATCTGTCCCTGGCGCACGACCTAACCCTAAGTCAACACGACTCGGAAACATCGTTGCCATCGTACCGAATTGTTCAGCTACCACTAATGGTGAATGATTAGGCAGCATAATTCCCCCTGAACCTACACGAATACTTTCCGTATGCTCGAGTGTATGGTTGATTAAAATGGCTGTTGCAGAACTTGCCACGGACGTCATATTATGATGTTCAGCAATCCAATAACGTGTGTAGCCCATCTTTTCGGTTGCTTGGGCTAACGTCACCATATGATCAATCGAATCTTTCACAATTTGATCTTGGCGATTAGGTACTAGATTTAAAACAGATACAGGTATATTTAGACTTTTCATTATTTACATCCCTTTCTAACATCTATTAAGTCTTAATTCATTTTCATGCTTCATTCCTTATTTCTATAAATATCGAAATATACACGAAAATTTTTTTACTAAAATATCATTCAGAAATTAAAGTTGGTGCGTATTTTTTCAGAACATCCTTCTGTAAACTGTAGTAACGATAAGTACCTTCTTTTTCTACCACTAACAATCCACAATCTGTTAACAACTTTAAATGATGTGTTAATGTAGAATTCGCTTGTATGTCTAGCTTTTCTGCTATATCCTGACAAGCCATTTGCGGTGCAGATACCAAAGCTTTGACGAGCTTTAATCGAGTTGGCTCTCCAAGTGCTTTATATACTTTTACTAATTGTTCTTCATCCATGTGCAGATCCTGCCTTTTCGAGAATCATAAATCCTTTAATCTTCTTTTGTATTTAAATTACGTATTTTCTCAGGTGTTACATCATTCCCTAGCGGATCCATTACCTTTATCCCTGAAAAAGTATCGAGAACTTGTCCTCTTATTTGACGCAAGTAATCTTCTCGAAGTACTTGTTGTTCGACTTTTTCCGCATTTGTTAATCCTTCTTCACGTTGCTTTTTTGCTAATTGATTAATTCGATTTAATATTTCTATCATGTTGTTCACCTCTAGTTAAGTTTTTGGTTATTTAGATAAAAACTATCATGTAATAATAACAGACTATTAAAGATTGTCGAATCATTTGCTCTCTAACATCAAATTGAACTAAGTTATTGTAGCCACTATTGTTGAAAAATGGTCAAATTAAGAATCAAAATTTTATGATAATCTATAACTATTATTGTTTAAATAAATCCCTACTAGCGATTAGGAAACAATTGCAGTATACGAGGAGTTGGCTTATATGACATGGTGGGCTGTCTTACTAATATTGATTGGCGTAATTCTTAAATTTGCGATGAGTCCTCCAAGTGCCTTGGTTGGATGGGTTGTCAGTAAATTTGCCCTTCATCCAAAACTGGATTCAAAGGATGTGACAATTACATTCAATGAGAAGAAACTGGTAGATGAAGAGAAAGATACACTTATTAACTATTTTAATGAATCATTATTTTTAGAAAGAAATCATATTTTTCCTGGAAATGAAGAAGCCTTTCTTAATCCTGATACTGATATTACTCCTTTTGTCATTAATGTAAAAAAGAAAAACAAAGAAATGAACTTCTTCCTATATTGTTCCACTGACCAAATTGAAGTCGTGAAGCAATGGAAGAAAAAAGTCGCATCTTATAGTCTAAGTTCTGAGCCGCTACAGAAGTTTACTCCTTCAAATGGTTTTAGTGCTTAAAAGATAATAATAGTAATCCCTCATTATTAAAATTTGGGATTACTTTTTTTAGCTTACGGGCTCAAACAAATAAAATATTCAAACAGAAAATAGAACTTTCCCCTCTTCTAGGAAAGTTCTATTTAAATGGATCTGTATTTAGTATTAAACTAATATCCTTCGCGATCGCCTTCTTTAATTGAAGCTTGTGGAGTCAAGTCGTCGTTATCTTCGAGTTTTTTGAATCCTTTATCTAATTGACCTGCATTTTCAATGTCGCCAGAAGCTTGATAGCCGCCGACTGGGGCATTTGAAGTTGTCCCAAAAAGATCCATGCCACCTAATTCCACATTGATTTTTTGTTTGTCTCTTTTCTTCGTCACTTTCATCACCTCTACATTGTAATATGCCCAAAGTCGAAAATTATATAGATTCTTCTTTTTCGGACAGTTAAGGTGTGTAGCTTTGATATAATGGTACTATAGAAAAGGTACATACTAAAACAACGGAGCCTGATGGAATATGAATAAACACATATTACTTAGTTTTTTATTTGCTCAGATTATTTTTATCATTTTATTACCCGTATGGAGTGAACTAACCAACTACTTACATCCAATAGTTATGGCCGTTGTTTGGTTTCTAATCACGTTTCTTTTTGTATTTTTTGTTTGTTGGATTAAAAAAATAAAGATTCATCTATCGAAACGGATCCTCAACATAGCGATTGTGTTCTACGCACTTGGATTGATTATTTTATTATTCTTCAGGCCAGGTGGTTCAAGTTATGGCAGTGTTAATTTAATTCCATTAAATACAATTACTTATTATCTAATTGGAAAAGTGGATTTTTTAATTGCTCTATATAATTTAGGGGCAAATATCGGTTTATTTATACCTTTTGGATTGTATTATCGATATGTACAAAAAGTTGCCTCTATGAAGCATTTGCTTTTGATTAGTTTATGTACTATTAGTGTTATTGAAGGACTACAATTTATAACAAAAAGAGGAAGTTTAGATATAGATGATCTGATCTTAAACGTGCTAGGAATTTGCCTAGGTTATTTACTTTACCCCGTTTTTCGAAAAGTTTTGGTATTTTACTGAAAAAGAAATGAGCTGTTAAAACAGCTCTTGTCCAATTTATTTATTCATGTCTCTTGCTGAAATAAGTAAAAATGGTTGTTAAAATAAATCCCGCTCCTAAACCAATGAACATCCCTGCTGCAACTTCATCCATCGCTAAACCGATCCCCATTCCCAGTAGCAAACCACCTGGAATGAGCAAGTTTTCTTTATTCGTTAAAATTGCATTCTCCCCCCTTTATATATAAACTATTTATCTTTCTTCGCGATAAGAACATACAATTAAAAACAAAAAAACCATGGAGTTTCCCATGGTTATTAATTGTTTGAACTCAGTTCACTTTAGAGTGTATCTTGTGTTAACTACTTTATGAAAACCTCGTAATAACTAGTTTTGTTTATTTAACTCTTCAATACTTCATCAAAACAAGCTTTGAAAATATTACTCGGCAGAAGCGAATCATCATTAGAATATACTAATTCATAGTTATATTTGCCTTGTAATTTATTATTTTTTATATCGTAACGTAATTTTATTTCAGTTGGCATTTCACGATTAAATTCTTTACACCTTTGATGGATCTCTTCTAAAATAATCTTCAATTACTTTCACTGTTATCCCCTCTGATTATTTATAATGAACCAAATCATAAGGATAATATGGTACTCCTCTTAAATGCTCATCATCTAATTGAAGAATTTTTGCAATTGCACCACTTTCAAAGCTCCAATAGCCAAAATATAATTTTTCATTATGTTTATGACACTCATACCAGCCCATGTCACTATGTCCAACATACCAATGTTTTGTAAGGTATTCCTTCAAATAATTAATAGCTTTTGTATCATCTTCACTTACAATAACATTATTAAGATATTTGAAGGGTTCTTTAAATAACCAAGCACTATTCTGATAATCTATACCTTTCTTTCTAGAATTGATAATAAAGTTATATAAAAAATCATTTATATTACTGTTCTCTACTAATTTCACAAGAGTATTAAATGTATTTTCATCAATTTCAAGCATAATGCCTATAGAAAGCATCCACAACATATCTTCGTAAAGCTCGGAAACCCAAAGTTCTTTCATTTCTTCTACCAGTTCTTTATAGTCTTCTACAAGAGATTCAACTGGATCTCCCATAGAATACTTAGCTATAAAAATCTGAAATCTTAAATCATGAACTTTTTTTCGAACACTTAAAACTCTATCTTCTCTTACTTCGTGATTATTTAGTTTTGTTTCGAATTTTTTTATTCTAGCCGTCTCTTCTGCAATATACTCTATAAAGTATTCTTCCTCTTTAAGTAAATCTCTTATCATTATTATTTGTCACCTCTTACTTTTTTATATTGCCCTTTGCATCTAACACTTTCGTAACTACTGTTCCATCTTCTTTAGTATTCACTAAAACTTTATCATATCCTTCTAGTAAAATATCGTCAGCTGCATCTTTTCCAACTGCTTTTTCTAGTCTGTTCTTTCCTTCGACCCATGTATCACTCATTTGTTTCCCATCTTTAGTTTGACTAAGATTCGAACTACCATATTTAGCTTCACCAATTATATATTTGGGAGGTGGACCTGGGTCAAAATAAACACCGTCTATTCCTTTAATTACTTTATCATCTAAACTAGTTACTCTATCAATATTAATTCTTTCATAACCTTGACTTTCAAAATGAACATCCATCTTCATTTCGCCATAATTCCCTTTGTGTTTGTTCGTTTCTAAAGAGACTTTTCCAGATTCCACGTCATCTATAACCTTTGTTTGAGTCTTATTTACATTTGTAACTTTACCCTTCCCTTTATCAACCACTTCATCTACATTACTTTTCTTAACAACATCATCCACGTCACTATCTATAATTTTACCAACCAATTTGCCACCTTTCACTAATTTTCCAATTGGAATAAAGGAAGCAACAGCGAAGCCTTTGTCAGCACCTGATGCATTGGGATCCATTAGTGTATTAATATCATCTAAAATGATAAAATCTGCTACTTCTTTTCCTACAGTTAGAGCACCTTTGCCTAATTCAACAGCCCCATTTCCAATATCCCCTAAAAAGGCTAAGAATCCATTTTCCTCTTCCGTCACTTCGTTCACGTCTGGTACAGGGCAGGAAAGCTCTTTTGCAATTTCCTCTTCTTGTTTCTTCTTAAATGAAACAAAGTTCGTAGACACCGATGCGCCGTTGATGCCGAAGTTATATATAGGTAGTTGACCAGTCAATTGTATGCTTGATAGCGAGTATGGATTTGCTCCACCAATCATTCCAGGTGCTAGTAGTGGGTCCATGCCGATGATGCTGTCCATTGACATTGTTCGCGCTGCTAATGTAATCATTAGCGGATTTTGCTGTGCAAATGCCTTCCACTGCTCAGCTGGGAAGTTCACATCCGTCAACCCTTCGGTAATCATAGATTCAATGTTAGTAATCCATGTTTTCATTAATATAAGGTCGTTTTGAATTGTGTTTAAAGCCATAGTTTGCGTGAGGTCAAATACATTTAGTTGTTCTACCGTATCGTCACGATGAGCTTTTGCATCCGCCACTCCCACTTGAACTTCACTATCATCTAAGTTTGGTAGACTTACAATATCTGAAACTTCACTCATGATTTGGTTGGTTTCATTCGTTAGATCTTCTGTTACTTGACTCGCTACTTCTAACCCTTGCTCAACTTCACCTTCTAAATAGGATTGGCTGATATAACCAGATGAATCGGGTTCAAGGGATGTCAATGCAGCATCCATTTGTTGAAGAATATTTGTAAAACTCGTTTTAAAAGTGTTAAAAAATTCGAGAAAGGGTAAATGACAATTTTCATAAAATCCTCGTAATGCTTCTCCACCTTGACCTTTGAGTGACTCTTCTAAGTTTGTAAGCCCCTGAATGGCAGTTTCAATCTGTTTCATTTCACTTTCGAGCCGTCTTAATCGACTAAGATTTCTTTCAAGCCCCTGTTGAAAATTATTAACATCTAATACCTTCATTACATCACCTTCTAAATTATTGGACTAAGGTAAAGACGGATAGTGTAATCCTCCCGAAACCCCGACACTCGTTTCCACATAAGCAACTCCTGAGTGGCTAAGTTTGAACTCTACGAAAACAGGACTGCTTTGAGTTAATTCATGCTTTTGTATATACTCAACCAGTTCCCAAAACTTTACCTGGGATTGTTCATCAAACTGATCCTTAATTCTCGTTGTAATCATCCGGTTTACTGAGAAATAACTTATAAAACGTATTTCTTCTGAACTAGGCATTGCTTAAAAATCATTTTCCTCGATTGGACGGAATATTTCTGCAGTCATTATTTTTGCAGTTGGGTCACTGAGAATAGCGAAAAATAAATGATCTACCACATGAAATCCATATTTCTCTAAGGTTTGATCAGTAACGGTTGTATCTCGATGGCGTTTTGCATTTTGATTTTCTGTTTGGACCTCACTGTCATCAAGATTTGGTAGAGAAACGATATCTGAAACTTCTCCCATAATCGAATTCGTTTCGCTTGTTAATGTTTCAGCCACTTCTTTCGCGTTGTCGAGCCCTTGTTCCACTTCGCTTTCTAAGTAGGATTGGTCAATATAACCAGATTGGTCTGGTTCAAGCGTATTAAGTGCTTCTATCATTTGCGTAAGTACATCATTGAAACTACTTTAAAATAAATAGAAAAATTGTAAAAAGGGCAGGTGGCAATCCCTATAAAATGCACGAAGCGCATTGCCACATTGCCCCTTTAAAGAATTCTCTAACTGTGTGAGTCCTTGAATGGCAGTTTCAATTGTTTTCATTTCCGTCTCTAGTCTCGTTAACATGGTTAGGTTGCGCTGAAGTCCATCATGGAAGTTTGCGGTATCTAACACTTTCATTAGCTCATCAGCCTCCTAGGACCTGAAACTGCACCGCTAATGTTTGTTGAAATGCGTTGATCTTGTTCACGCATATATTGGACAGAATTTTTCGTTGTTTCAATATTGTTCAGTAACACTGTTTGATAGCTTGTTAAGATGCGTTCTAATTCCAAGGCAAGCTCATTCAGTTTTGTAACAACATCTAATGTATTTCCTTCTATTGGTGGTTCAGCAGCAGGGTTTAGTGAGGACGTTGCATTTTCCATCACCCCTAGTTGCTCCTCGACATCTTCGTATACCATTTTCACTTCGTTAGCCATTTGACTTCTCCCCTTTGCGGTTGGATTTTGGAATTATATAATTTTGCCTATTTACGGGCGAGTTTCTATTGCTTACGGACGGTTCTCGCGTGTTTATGAGCGAGTTTTGCACTTTTACGGGCGAATTTTATTTTACGGGCGAGTTTCACATGTTTATGTGCGAATTTCTATTGCTTACGGGCGGTTCTCACGTGTTTATGAGCGAGTTTTGCACTTTTACGGGCGATTTTTATTTTACAGGCGAGTTTCACCTGTTTATGTGCGAATTTCTATTGCTTACGGGCGGTTCCCGCATGTTTATGAGCGATATTTGCACTTTTATGGGTGAATTTTATTTTACGGGCGAGTTTCACATGTTTATGTGCGAATTTCTATTGCTTACGGGCGGTTCCCGCATGTTTATGAGCGATATTTGCACTTTTACGGGCGAATTCCGATTTACTTGCGAATCCCAGTGCTTTATTTGCGAAAATGGAATGGTTACTTGCGAATTCCGATCACTTACTTGCGAATTCCGGAATCTTATTTGCGATTTCCGATTTACTTGCGAATCCCAGCACTTTATTTACGAAAATGGAATGGTTACTTGTGAATTTCGATCACTAATTTGCGAGTTCCGGAATCTTATTTGCGATTTTTGATTTACTTGCGAATCCCAGCACTTTATTTGCGAAAATCAAATGTTTATTTGCGATTCCTAGGTATTTACTTGCGAATTCCGGAAGCTTATTTGCGATTTTTGATTTACTTGCGAATCCCAGTGCTTTATTTGCGAAAATGGAATGGTTATTTGCGAATTTCAATCACTTACTTGCGAATTCCGGAATCTTATTTGCGATTTCCGATTTACTTGCGAATCCCGGTGCTTTATTTACGAATCCCAGCACTTTATTTGCGAAAATCAAATGTTTATTTGCGATTCCTAGGTGTTTACTTGCGAATTCCGGAATCTTATTTGTGATTTCTGATTTACTTGCGAATCCTGGCACTTTATTTGCGAAAATCAAATGTTTATTTGCGATTTCCGGCACCTTACTTGCGATTTCAAGTTAAGCTAGAAACTCAACCCTTCTCCCCCTGAATCATTTTCGGAACAAGCCATATTAGCACCACAACGATACATGCCACTAACAGTCCAATATAGATGTATATCAACTCTTTACTGCCTCTTTCTCTTTCAGAACTTGGCTGTTCCATTCGAACCTTCGCAGCTTGTTTTTCGGTTGAAAATAATCCAAGTTTCATAGATTCATAAGCGACCGTTTTTCGTTCTTGGAAGTCTTGGATGAAAAGCTCTTCCCTAATTTTTTCATTTTTATCGTAATCAGTTGGAATAAAGTCTAACGGCTTTTGCTCTTCTGGAATAGCTTTTTTATCCTTTAATAAGGATTGATTGTGAAGGTATTCTTTGTTGTTTTTAAACTCTTTTTCTTTATACTCATTTGGATTTAGGCTGTTGATATCCTTCGAAGCTGTAGCGTAGCCGGATTCACCACCGAATCCGACCACTAGCAATAACGCTAACCCTAGCACTAAGCTGACCCTACGCTTCATATGTTGCTTCCTCATCATGATTGTTCCCACGATTTTTCGCTCGACCAATAAAATATGGCACGGCTGCAGCAACTCCAATAATCACAACCAGCGCAATACTTCCTGGGACAATTAACGACTCAGGCCCATATTGAATGGATAAATACACCTTCGACATTGGATCTATATAATCAATGTTCGATGCTAGTAGCGCAAGCATCGGTGTGACGAAGAATGCAATAACGGCCACATTTACAAACCATCCAATCAGATGACCTATCGAAAAACTTGCAAAGATGAGGGATGAGACTGCTGTTAATAAAAGAACCGTGAAAATCGTCCATTCAATCGCACCTGTTCCATCCAATCCATAAATATCTAAGCCATAAATACTAATGATTAACCCAACAATTACGTTCAATAATGTAAATAATGCAATTCGCACGCTCGTTTTATTATTTTTTAAGTAATAACAGAAATATCCAATTAGTAAACTACTAATCAACACAATGAATAACACAATGACTGGAGGCATTTTATCTTCCGGTACTGTAGGATCTAAGCTATTTACTGATAGCGGAGTAGATAAATGATCGTAAATTTGACCATTCTTTTGCCCGTCAACAAACGCATTATTTAATACATCGTGAATATCATCACGGTATTTCTCCGTTGTTCCTACGTTTTCATTCCACTTAAAGGCAAGATCACTTGTATCTGCATTTACGTTTGCAGCCTTTGAAAGAAGTGACTCTGTTACTGATCTGATGTTTTGTTGATTTAGTGCAATGCTGTTCATGGCATTACTCATCGCATGGATGTTTTGGCTAAGACTAGAGTGATTTGTTACAAGTCCATTTCCTTCTGCAATTTGCGAAGATGTTCCTTGAGCACCAGCGATTAAATGATCTAAGCTCTCCTGAACTTGACCTGCACTTGCTTCAACAGCGTCTAACTGTTTAAATAGTGCTTCATATTCTGTTTCGAGATTTTTCAAGTACACCGTGAAGAATGTAGTTATTCCATCTTCTAGTGATGCAAATTGTTGTTGAGAAGTAGGAATCCCCGTTTGTAATTGATTGATATAAGTGTCAGTATCTTCGTTGATACCGAGTATTTTATTCACACTAGAAGCTATTAATTGAGATGCTTCTTCCGAACTTAAACTCGTCATTAACGTAGATTCATATTGCGCTAACGCTCCGTAGTACTCCAACAGCAAATCTACGTCATCACTTGCCAACGGTTGGTTAAACACTTTTTTCAACCGCTCTTTTTTCCCCTCATTCAAATCTGAGTGATTTAGGATTTCCGTTTCTTTCTCATCAATTTTCTCTAACATCGTGTTTGCATCTATAGGTGTCAAAGGATCGTTCTCATCAACCTCTTCTATTAATTTTGAATCAGTTTGGTCTTCTTCCTGTTGAATTTGTTCAATCGTCTCTTCGATATCTATAATTTCTTCTGTTAGCTCATCAAGTTTGTCTTTTACACTTGAATCTTCCTCTTCAGTTTCCGGACTTACTGGTTCTTCCTCAGAATTTCCCGGAGCTTCTTCAGTATTTCCCGAAGCTTCTTCGCCTTCAGTTGGAATCGTAGGCTCTATTTGGTCTTTCAATGAATTGATTTCCTCAATAAGACCTAGCAATCTTTCACGCTCAGTATCTAGTGCTGCAATTTTCGTAGAAGCTAATAAGTTCGACTTGTTGATTTTGTTTCTACCTGCATTTGCTTGTTTCGTAGGATCTACTGCAGGTACACTATCAATTAGTTGATTTCTTAATTGAATGACTTGTGCTTCATATTCAACTAGCATTTCCCCTTCAACTTGCAATAGGAGATTGATAATTTCATTTCTTTGATTCACAACCAGGTTCGATAAATTAGTTGCACTTTGATGATTCAGCGCTAATTGATTCTCAAAGGTTTGCAAACTCTGAAACAATTTCTCATTATGTTCTTCCAGGTAGGTCATCATATTTGTATAGTGAAGACCGTACCCATTTTTCATATCCAAGACTGCCGTAAAGTTGTTACGTTGTAAGTTTTGCACAAGCTGTTGCTGAGTAGTTTGAAAATCTCTGTATTGATTTACATACATTACAAATTGAGCGAGATTTTCTTGGAACTCATCGGTTTGCTCAACATTCCCCTCGTATGGCACGCTGTTAATGGAAGATAAAATACTTTCCAACATTCTTTTTTGGTTTTCAATATCTCCGACAACACTTTCTAAATTTGGTCGATAGAATTCCGAGATCGTCTCAAGAAACTCCATTTCTTTTTGTAGAATACTATCAAACTCTGCTCGCACTTTTTCTAAATCCTGAGATACATAGCTCCAATATAATGTGGAGATTTTCCCGTTCACACGAGCTGATGCATTACCAATTTCACGTAATACTTTTTCACGATTTGCGGTATTTAATTGACCTGAAACCGTGTATTTAAACTCTGCTTTTACCGGTTGTTGCTCTTCATAGGTCATAATGTTTTCAGAGAAGTTGGATGGGATATATAAAATCGCATCATATTCTTGATTTGCTAACCCTTTTTCCGCAGTGCTTCGACTTACTACAGACCACTCATAAGCAGATTCGGTAGATAATATTGGCACCACTTCTTTCCCAAAATCAAGTGCACTTTCTCGTAGTTCTGCACCTGCATCCTCATTAACAACGGCGATTTGTTTTGTTCCGTTTGATTTACCTTCTAACGGGTTATCACCAATGAATAGGAAGTATAGAATCGGGGCTCCAACAATCAAAATCATGACGATGACGATCTTTAAAATCAGCTTCTTTTGAGCCGTCATGAGTAAATCTTCCTTTCAATCGTACTTAATGGAATTTTTATTTTTACTTCTTTGTTGTTCACTACGTAATAACCAAATCCAGCTTGAATTTCCTCTTCTTTTCGATCATACGGAAGGCTGAAAATGGTTTGCTCCGATTTTTTCATTAATAGTACAGCTTGGCGTATTTGTTTCACTTCTGTCGTTAAAGGATCATAGCCCTTCGTTAATTCGTTGGAATTGCCCGCCACAATGATATTAAATCCGAGATAGTTTGCATGTTTCATAAACTTCACGATACGTTCTTGCAGTTTGGCATCAAGGCTTGAAAGGAAGCGAGTATAATCATCCACGACAAGTAGAATTGGCGTAAACTGATGTACGCTTCTGTCGCTCGAATTTACATAAGTCGCTTCACGGGATAAAAGCTCTCCTTCTATTTCGATTAACCACTCTTCAATACGTTCTTTTGTTTCTAAATATGAAACAGCCTCTTCTTCTGCAAAGCCCGCTAATCCTCTGTCAAATGAATCAAACAACCCAATATGCTTAATGTTCTTTTGGAGGGCTATATCCAAGATTACCTTCAGCAAATTGGTTTTCCCTTTTTGCGCTTGCCCTAACACCATGCAATGCTTATTGTTTAGAAGGTTAATGAAAACAGGCTTTACAAACTCTTCATCCAATCCAATTGGGAATAGTTGTGGCTGCTCAACATGCTTCACATAATCTGTAAATTGAGTCAGTGTTAACTCTGAAGAAAGCATTGGAATTGGCTCAGGAACACCATAGCCTGCATATTTTTCCTTCAATGATTTCACTGTTTCTTTCACAGCTTCAAGAATTTCAAGATCATTTGCACCTTTTGCAGGCAAGAAGATTTGTGAGAAATATGCTTCATCAGTTTTTATAATCGCCCGACCTGGAATCGGTTCAGGTGATAAAGTGGTTTTCCCTAAAACTGTATATGCTTCACTATGATCCATGAGGTAATGAACAATCTTTGTTTTCAAGTTGTTCATGACTGCTTGTCGGATTGATGAAATTCTCGTAGCCGTGAAGATCATGTAAATACCTAACGATTGGCCATCGCGTACAAACTGATTAAAGTAAGTCTCAAACTCTTGCATTTCTTCTCGAATGAAATCAAAGTTTTCTACAACTACATAGAGTAATGGAAGCTTTTCATCAGAAATATTGTTGTAAAGCTTAATACTACTTACTTCCTTTTGCTGTAGTAGCTGTTTTCTACGAACAATTTCCGCACGTAACATCCGCGCGAATTTCTCCATTTTGCGAACATCTTCCATCAAGAAGAAATCAGCCGTGTGTGGCAACTGTTTAAGTGGAAGCATTGCCCCATTCCCAAAGTCCATTAAGTAAAAATGCACTTCTTCTGGGCTGTATTTTTCCGCCATATTTAATAAAAAAGTCAATACTGTTGTTGATTTTCCATAACCAGCAGATCCGAAAATGCCTAGGTTACCATCTTCCATCACCTGATAGTGATATGGTGTTTGGCTTTGTTTTTCAGGTTCGTCGATTAATGCAATCGAAATTTGGTCCTGCTCAACCGAATAATAGCCATCTTTAAATAGTCGTTCCTTAAGTGGTGGCAACCATGGGCTTTTCAGCTTCTCAATGCCAAATTCGTTTTGTGTCTCTTCGATTTTCGTAACGATGGCCTCGATTTCTGTGAGCCCTTTTCGTTTATTCTCCTTGGCTGCAATATTTGATAACGGAATTAAACCTAAATCAGTAACAATGGCGATTTCATCTTCTCCATCCGAATGGTCTGAAAGATAAGATGCACCACTCCATGCAGATTGGAAAAGCTCATAGACTTCGTTGTTTCCTACTTGCAAGTACCCCCTACCCGTTACGGTTATGGAAGCAGCGTCTGCATTTTTCAAAATCTCTTTACTATCATTAGAGTCTTGTACTTTCAACGCAATTTTGAAGCGGGCATTACTCCAAATCTGATCATCAATGACTCCACCAGGTTTTTGTGTCGCTAAGATTAAGTGGACACCTAAACTCCGACCAATTCGAGCGGCACTTACTAGTTCGCGAATGAATTCAGGCTCTTCATTTTTCAACTCCGCAAACTCATCGGAAATTAAAAATAGATGCGGTAGTGGCTCATCAACGTGCTGTTGCTTATAAAGACTCGTGTAATCATTAATGTGCGTCACATTATTTCGATCAAACAGGCGTTGTCGTCGTTTTAACTCACTTCGGATCGATGCGAGTGCCCGATTCGTAAAGTTCACGCTACCTTCGATATTCGTAATGGTTCCTAGTAGGTGTGGCAACTTTCTAAATGGTTGCGCCATTCCCCCACCTTTGTAGTCGATTAGCAAGAATGCCACTTCATGAGGGTGGAAATGTACAGATAGCGATAAAATATAGGTTTGTAAAAACTCACTCTTCCCTGAACCCGTTGTCCCAGCTAATAGTCCGTGGGGACCATGTGCTTTTTCGTGAAGGTTCAGATAAACGAGGTCATCCTTCCCTTTTAACCCAATTGGGACAGCAAGTGATTTGGATGATTCATTTTCGGACCACTTTTGTGGAATATTTAATTCATCCACTTCTTTCACATGCAACATCTCTAAAAATGACACGCTTTCCGGTATGGAATTCGTCATACCAGTTTGATGATTTAACGTGCGCAACATCCTTGCATATCGCTCGTTATCTTCTTGTTGATGGACATCCAAGGTAAATGGAATGTTTACCGCTTTTTTATCTTGAATTAAAATATCCCCTTCCGAATCATTCAGTAAGCGTACTAGGGTGTGGATATTATCGGATAAGCTTTCCTTAGCGTCACTTGCGAAGATGACGGAGATACCAAGGTTTTGGTGGTTTCCTTCCAGATACTCTAGGATGACATGATCTTCAATCAACTGCTGATTTGTGATAATGAATACAAGATGTGGTGTGAAGCGAAGGTTTTCCTTTTCTTCCTCCAAATCACGTTCTCGAATCATTTCATAAACTCTTGAAAGAAGTTGGTCACGTGTTGTTTCGTTATAAATTAAACCTCTTGCGTACATATTCGGAATGTTGAAATGTGGAAGCCACTTCATCCACTCGATATTTTTGTAATTTGCTTCGTCAAAAATAAATACAAAGCGCAAATCATGATAACTATGGAAAAATGCTAGTTGCCCAATGATGTGGTGTATTTCCCTTTTCACGACACGCTCTTTCCCAATAAGTCCAATGGGCCCTTTTGCTAAATTCGCAATAACTGGTGTGTCTGAACTTTCTTTGTACACTTTTTCTAACTTCTGCAATTGTTCAACCAAATGGTCCATTTCACGATTTGCCATATCATTTGTATTTAAGGTAATTGGAAAACTGGCCGGTACTGTCCCCGAACCTAAACGAAATTGGAGAAAGTCGTCACTTTCAATAGTTCGTTCCCAAATTCTATCGGAAATTTGATTGGTTAAATATTTCATTCGTTCAAACGTCGGAAAGTGGAACTCCATTGCAAATCGTTGTTTTTCCGATAACTCTTGAAGTTCTTTCCGTTTATTTTCCAAGTAAGCAGAGTAAATACGATTTCGTTTTTCCCGCTTTTGTTTTTGATTGGCTCGGTCTCTAAAATATTGAACCGTTGATGTAATTAATGTCATTACGAACATTACCATTGTCACGATGATGAAAATTCCTCGAGGCTGAATCATCACAACAATCCCCATTACAATTAGCATGACAAGCGGTGGTAGAATAATTAACCAAAGTGCTCTATTTGAAGGGTCGTGCTCTTGAGATGGAAATGATAATGAAACCTTCTCTTTTGGCAGCTCATACACCATTCGAGGCGTCCGTCTGTAAAACGGATATTTCTTCTTCATTTCCGATTCAGGTACTTTTAGAAGTGTAAGACGGGACTCGTAATCTTCAAAACTAACTATTTCTAACACATCTTCTTCAACAAGACGTATGAGCATGTAGGGTACGAAGATGATATCTCCGAGTTGAATGGTTTTACGAGATGGCCTTTTCTGCCCGTTAATATAAATTGGAGTGCTAGTATGATTTTCTAGTATCCATTGTTGGCCAACTTTTAAAAATGAAAAGTCTTGCCGCATAGTATGAAGGTTAGAATTCCAAACAATTTCTGCTTCATCGCTCTCTGTTGTAAAACGAACTTCCTGCTTATTTTCAACAAAGTATGTTTCGTGCTTCGCGATCGATTGGAATAGAATGATTTTTAGTGTTTTATTGCTGTTTCTATCTTTCCATTCAAAAAATTGTTTTGGATTGACTTTACCAAGCAAATTTTCATTTTGCATTACTCGAAATCCGTACACGTCCTCTGTAATCATTAGAAAACCATCCGTAAACGGTAAGCTTCGAATAGTTACTGTATGAACTGTATCATTGCCTACAGTTATCGTGTCTTTATTTAGTTCATCCAATTGAATGGACTGATAATAGTTGTCATAAAAAAATAAAAGCGTACTCATCAAATCACCTTCTAGTAGGGACTTATTCATTTGTTGTTTGGTCGCCCGGAGTTTCTGTTGATGCCTCGGTAGAAGTTTCTGAAGTATCAGTAGATTCCTCAGCTGAGTCTGTCGCTGGTTCCTCAGAAGTTGGATCCTCGCTAGCTTCTGAATCTGTTGGAGCCTTATCCTTCACTTCCGTTTTATCCTCTTCCTTCTCCAATTTTTCATCATCCGAACTGCCGTCTTCCTTATCTTCTAGTTCCAACGCTTCTTCCAATTCCTCAAGTTGCTTTTGGATTTCATTTTTTTCCGTTTTTATTTTATCTAGTTGTAGTTCGCGCTCTTCATCCTTGAGATCACGATTAGCTTTCACTGATTCCTCATAGTGCAATAGTGCAAGCATAATGTAATCCAAATCTTCTAATTGTCGCGCCAAACTAAGTGCTTCTTCCGCTTGTCCCCTACCGATATAAATCCAATATTTGAAATAGCGTGGGTCAGTTTGAAGCGTGATCGTTTTTAAGACGTTATCCCTTTGTTCCTCCGTCAATGTTTCGTTGACGATATAAGCAAGTGATAGCTCATATTGAACGACTACTGGCATTTCTTCCACGTCATACTTGGCAAGCTTGTTAATAATTTCACTATAGTTCCCTTGAATATATGGCCCCTGAACTGCAATATAGGCTTCTTGTCTAGGGTGTGCGATCACTGTTGAATAAGCAGTATAAATACTAAGTGGAAGTAGCGCCAAAATGAGGCCGACCAGTCCATAACGCAACCAGTTCCATTTCGTCATTGTAATTTTAGTGAACTTTTTCTCTTCGATTTCAATTCTTTGTATTTGTTTTTTGATGAGGTTAAATAACTCTGTTTCATCCTTCGCATCTATTATTTCTTTTGCTTTTGCACTCATTTCGATTGATTGTGAGAACTGAATGTATTGATCGAATGTGAATTTTGGATCGACCGCTGCGGCTATAGTCGCCTTCGTTTCATTCCAAAGACGTTCGTCGTTTCGTTCATATGGGGGAATACTTTCTTTCACCCCAAAATGTAATAAGTGCGGAGTCAAGCTTTCATCGATTAATAGATTTTCCGGACAAACAATAGCATGTAATCTACTAGACGAATGCACCATTATTGATTTCAACAAGTTAAAAGTAAACATCCAGCGGCTTTTTTCATCGAGCGAACGTAATTTTTTAAAAGTGATAAAGTTTGATTCTCTTTTATATATAAAAATTAACTCATCTTCAGTTAATGTTACTTCTTTTTGAATAAAGGGATTGACCTCGCGTAGCAGTGAGATTTCTAAATGATCTTCTAATTTCACTTTCTCTTTTTGGAAAGTGAGAGTAATCTGTTCCTTTTCAAATTTGAGGGTCGCCTCTAATTGTTTTTCTAGATAAGATTGTTTTTTTTCTGACATCTCTCTATGACTCCCTTACAAGATTTCTAGACGATCCCCTGTCGTAATACCGCTACTCGCTAGTTGCTCATTTCCCGATAATACTTTTTGTTTGTTTGGCACTCTGACCCAATATCCTTCTTTCGGAGGATAAGGAATTGCTTTCGCTTGCCAAACAATATCGATTAATTCCTTAACGGTATTGTAATCTGATAGACGTAAATCAAAGTAATCCTCGTTATAATGTTTCAAGTCAACTGTTAGTTCTATGTACATTTTGATCACCTCAGGCAAAATCTATTACCTTTTCCTAACCCGAATAGATAAGAGTTTTCATTATGAAATAGCTTCTAAATATTTCCCCTCATAAAGGAAAAGAGCGTCTTCATCCAAATATGACGCTCTTTAAAACTAGTTCTTAAGATGAAGTTATCCGCGAATTTGACTCGCGATTTGACGATCTGCATCATCAAGGGCATGTGCAGTATTTTTCAATTGTGTTGACACGTCTTGTAATAGGCGTCCCATATCCACAAATGATGGGCGTAGAGAATCGTATTGCTCTGCGAATGCACGGCTAGATTCCCCTTCCCACATACTTTGTAATTCCTGGATCATACTGTCCAGACGTGAGATTTGTTCTTCAACTTGTGCACTTTCACTGCTATAACGATTAGACATTGCTTCTAACTCAGCTGGGGTAACACGAATAATTCCTGACATGAACCTCTCTCCTTTTAACGGCTTTGATAAATTCGTATCCATTTCGAATTATACGGACTAACAAAATTTAACAAAAACCTTGATCAAATATTCAACTACATTCTATAGAACTCAATTCAAGACGGTCAATAACTATCTGACAAAATACATTAAAAGAGTTAATTGTTCCCAATTTTTTTAACAAAAAATAAGCAAACATTACCATTTTAAGTATTCTGCATTGTGATATATTATAGTGGCGTAATACATTAGTAACTTCTACTTTCTTTTTATTCAGTAATTTTTTGTGCTGAAAAACTCATTCAGAAGTACATTTTGAAGTTGAAAAACTAGCTAAAATAGAGGTGATATGATGTCTTTAGCTTATTGGTATGCGCTTTTACAGAAGAAACGAAGTGACCTACGTCGTTTAGAATCGTGTGAAGGAAAGTTAAGTGGGAAGCAAGGTGAGTTTTCCAGCAATGCGAATCTTATGACAGAACCCATACTTACAGCAACAACTTGGAAAGGGACTTTAGCCACAAAATTTGATGACATTCGAATTGATGGCATCCTCGCAAGCTATCAAGAAATTCAAACAACCCAATTTAACAACGTATTTACGATACTAAGTAACAAAATCCAACAAATCAAACAAGAAATTGAATCGATTCTCGCAACAATTGCCCAGCTTGAAGCTGCGATGGCGGAGGCAAGTGCGAAACATTAGGTTGATTGTCTTAGGCAAATTAGAGCAGGACATATATAATAGAAGAAAAGCACTATGGATGGGGATATCTTTATGAGATATCCTTCATTTTTTCGTATCAAATGAGAATATAATTAATAGACGAAGCTCATGAGAAAGTGATAAATAAATAAGTGCTGATTGGCGAATCTCTGTACTGCTGAGTCTGCGTTTTGTGTAGCTTGGCGAATATTTTATTAATTTTGGCGAATAACTCTCCCTTTCTGACGAATACTTTACTAGTTTTGGCGAATATAAGTGACTCAGAAACCTGTCTTTTAATTTTTGGCGAAAATTCCTCTTATTTTTGCTATTAACTCCTCTTTTCTGGCAAATACTTTACTAATTTTGGCGATATCAGCACTATCCGGCCTAAAATTCACTCTATTTTTGAATAACAAAAAAACTCTACTCCCTTTCGAAGTAAAGTCCAAATTAATAATCTCTTCTACTCTGTTAATCTAGCATGAGTGTTTCTATTTAACTAAATAATAATCAACAATACTTAAAAATGCCCTTGCTCCGTTTTTCATCGCATGTTCGTCAATATCAAACCGTGGATGATGATGTGGAAATTGTGTATTGGGATCTTCTGTTTTAGATCCAGTTAAAAAATAAACTCCAGGTATTTTTTGGACGTAGTATGAAAAATCTTCACTTGCCATAATTGGAGGCAATTCAATTACTTTCGACCCCTCAATCTCACTTAATACTTTCCTCAAACGAACTGCTTCTTTCTCTGTATTAATTAAAGATGGGTAACCATCTGAGTAATCTAGTTCATATGTTGCTCCATATGTCACTGTAACGTGCTTAATAATTTTTTTAAAATGTCCTTCTATTTTTTTACTTTCTGATTGATCATAAGTACGAATCGTTCCCGATATTGTTGCTTCTGTAGGAATCACATTTTGTGAAACACCAGAGTTAAACGTTGTAAACGTAGCGACTACTGGCTTATTAGGGTTAACTTTTTGACTCATTAATAAATGAAGCTGATTCACAATTTGAACACCAATGACAATTGGGTTTACTGAGGTCTGCGGAGTAGCAGAATGCCCACCATCTCCAATTATTTTTAATTCAAAATTATCAATTGCAGCTGTGGCTTTTCCTATTGGAACTGAGAAATTTCCTAATTCAATAGAAGAAATAAAATGATGTCCAAAAATAAGGTCGATTCCAGCTAGTGCACCATCTTCAATCATTTTAATTGCCCCACCCGGCGATTCTTCTTCAGCCGGTTGAAAAATAAAGACTATTGTTCCGTTGAGTTCTTCTCGATACCTACTTAAAATTTTCGCCACTCCTAACAAAGTGGCGGTATGAGCATCATGACCACAAGCATGCATAACTCCAGGTACTTGCGATTTATATGGAACATCATTCTCTTCCTGAATCGGCAATGCATCCATATCCGCTCGCAGTCCTATGGTTGGTCCTGGTTTTGCACCTTTCAATGTTCCAACAACCCCATGTCCTCCAACATTCCGACGTACTGATATCCCATACCCAGCTAAAATATCTCCGACCATTCTCGCAGTATTTTCTTCATGAAAAGGCAGTTCAGGGTTTTCATGCAAATGCCTTCTCCATGCAACCATCTGATCATATACACCTTCAACCTCTTCATGCCATATTTCAAGCAATTAAACACTTCCTTATACCGTAATTACCATTTCAATTACAGTATATACTAATATTAGGAAGTTGTTCTGTTACCTTTCTTCACAACCTTTCGAAAAGAAAAAAAGAGCATCAACCTAAATTTGGTTGATACCCTCTAATAATCCTTACTGCACGCTTCGTGTACCGAAAAATACTTTCAATAATGGCGGTGTAACAAGTGTAGTTACTATAATAACAATAATCATTGAAGTATAGTATTCAGTCGGTAATAATCCACCTTCTAATCCAAGTGCAGCTAGGATTAGTGCTACTTCCCCTCGGGAAATCATACCAGCACCGATTCCCATCGATGAGCGATTATTAAATCCTGATAATCGAGCCCCAATTCCTGATCCAATAAATTTTGAAAGGATCGCAATAATTGAGAACACAATCATGAAACCAATTTGATCTCCAATACCTTCAAATGAAACAGATAACCCAATACTTACAAAGAAGAATGGAACAAAAATTCCATACGCAATTGGTTGAACTTGCTTTTCTATCTCGTGTCCATAGTTTGTTTGGGCAATCGCTACACCTGCAAAGAATGTACCAATGATCCCAGCAACTCCTACATATTCAGCAAAGTAAGCAAAACCGAAGCAGATGATTAGCCCGGCACTCAATACTCCTTCTGTCACTTTAAACTTAGAGAAGATTTGAATGAATTTAGGCACTAACCATTTCGAAGCTAAAATGATGATAATAAAGAATATGATCTTCTTCCCTATTAGTAGTGCGATATTCGTATCTGCTCCTGCAAATACGCTCATAGCAACCGCAATAAGGATCACAACAATAATGTCATCTAATACTGCTGCACCTAATAAGGCCGATCCTTCTTTACTGTTTAACCAACCTAACTCTCTTAAAACTTGTACAGAAATACTAACTGATGTTGCTGATAATAAAAGCCCGATAAAAATCGATTCAGCCATTGAGAAATCATAATATTGTGCAACTGCATATGACATAACGATTGGTGCAAGAATCCCACCAAGTGCAACAAACAAAGCTGACTTTTTATTTTCATTTAGATCTTTTAAATTAGTTTCAAGACCTGCTAAAAACATTAATAGTAATACACCAATTTGACTAAATACACTAACTAATTCCGTATCATGTACCCACCCAAGAAGTGCAGGGCCTAGAATAATCCCAACAATAATCTTACCAAGAACAGAGGGCTGTCCTAAACGAATACTCAGCTGACCTGCTAGTTTCGTAGCTAGTAGAATAATAACAATTTGTAAAATAAACATCCGATACCTCCAAAAACTGAAATTTGAACATAAAAAAACACATAGAGGGGCCAGTAGTGACTGACTCCTCCATGTGTTACGTTTTTACGTTCATTATTTAACTTTATCTATATACTAGTATAATAGTATTTTTCTGCTCTGTAAATAGTTTTTACGCAAAAAGTTTAATATTTTCTCACTTAATACTTTTTTCATAATAAGGCTCTTCTTGATTTGTATCATCAAACCATTTCATTCCTATATAGTCAAACCCAATTTTCTCAAGGATTTTCAATGATCCTTTATTATTTGGATCGGCTGATGCGAAGACTTTCTTAACCTTCGGGTGTTGTTCTGCATATTTCACACAAGCCATTGCAGACTCTGTTGCGTAACCTTTCCCCCAGACACTTTTAGCAAAGTGATAAATTAATTCAACTGGTTCATTTATGTCTTGCACATTAAACCCAGCTGCACCAACAACATTTCCGGATTCCTTTTCGACAACCGCATAGACTGATAGACCATTTACATCATGACATTTTGAATAGCCTTCTTGCACTTTCACTAGATGCTCATGGGGAATCGCACCGTTACATTGTTCCATCACTTCTCGATCTCCCCAAAAAGTCTTCATCGCTTCTACGTCGCTATTTTCAAATACTTTCAATATTAGGCGCTCTGTTTCAGTTATTACTATCATATTGTATCCACTCCTCAACATTTAAATAGATATTTCATTCCACGTAAATCAATTCTAATAAACTTAATCCTACTCTGTCGGCTACTTAGAGTCATTGTTTTTTCATTCCGATAAAAGTTATGTAATATATAGATGTGCAATGAATTTTCCAATTATTATATAGTTTTTAAGATACTACATTCCAATAAAAGAAGGAGGATAAAATGATGAATGAATATGGTACATTACATAAAGTAAATGGCCGTTATGCTTTAAAATTCGAACGATTTTTCTCTCAAAAACCAGAAGATGTTTACAATGTCCTAACCAATCCTAGTCAATTCGTCAAATGGTACCCTTTTGCAACTGGGGAGATGGACCTTAGACTTGGTGGAGAAATTGCCTTTGATGACGACGAAGGAACAACTTATACCGCTACCATTACAGAGTTAGAAAAACCTTATTTATTTGGTTTTCGAGAAATTGATGATCTTGTAAACATTAAATTGAAGGATGAGGATAATGATTGCAGTATGATCTTCACCCATACATTTGACGATGATTCTTGGGCTGTGAATACTGCTGCAGGATGGCATCGTTGTCTAGATGTATTTGAACAAATCGTCAATGGACAGCCTGTTGAGTGGCATGATAACGCAGCTGAGCTACGTCAAGTCTATAGTGAAGCTTTTAATAAGAATAGTTAAAGAATTTAACATCAAAAATCCCTGCTTTGAAGAAGGGATTTTTCTTTTTATTATCATTTGATTCAGGGATAAGGAGTATTGATGTGAAACACTTTTAATTTATTCCACGTAGACTTCCAATTCTTTAGCGTTATGCGCTCTTCATAGATTTTTGCTCGTTGTTGATCTTCTAAAAAAAATGGTGTAGGCTTTACCACCAAATTAACAACATCGTTAATTCCACAAGGGGCTGTTAACAGTACATTCCCATTTACATCTAATTTTACCCCTAAAGCTGTTGCAGTTTCTGGAAACTTGGAAATTGCATCGACAGAAGATGTATACGGAGGCATATTGCTTTTGATATGCATTCTTGCTTCATTCTTGACAGACCATGGAATGTCTGGCATAAACGTTTTAAGTGTTTCTTCAAGTCTCTTTTCCTTATTTTCGTCAATATTTGTCAGATCGAAATAAATTACATCAATGTCTGGGATGGGTGTTCTTTCACTGAAATTATGTAAGGTATCCCAAACTTTAGAACGAACAAATCCAGCACATATCCACCAATCAGGGAGGTTCAGTGATTTTGTAGTCCGCAAAATATCCATCATCCATTTATCTTCTTCAATCCATGAAATAATTCGTTCCTTATTAATCAATGAAATTCGCCCCTAAATATGTATTTAAACTCTTATTCTGTTTAGCATTATATAAGTCCTTCTTGAAATCATTCATAGTAAAGATGTAAATAAAAAGGAAATTTTCAATGATTATATAATATATATACTAATACAAAATTTGGGAGGTATAATATGAAAAATCAAGTATGTGTTATTAGCATTTATGTGCCAAATCTCGAAAAAGCCATCGACTTCTATACGACTACGCTCGGTTTTGAAGTAAACAAACAATATGGGCCTAAGATTGTTACACTTGTTCATGGTGATTTACCACTAGTATTAGAAGAAAAAGAACATGCAACCTTTAATGAAAGTAATTCTGGGGTTGTATTAGGATTACGGACTGAAGATATTGAAGAAACAGTAAAAGCCCTAAAAGAGAAAGAAGTAGACTTTATTGTTGGTGAACCAACGAATTGCCCTCCTGGAAAGTATATTAGTTTTAAAGATCCTTTCGGAAATATATTAGAATATATCCAATTTGATTAACAAAGATTTCTATTGGATTTTTGCTAACAACTTAATTTCTCCATTAAAAAAAGCGATTGCTCTCTTTCAGCAATCGCTCTGTACATATTTATTTCAACTGTTCAATTAACTCAAAAGAAAGGTAAGCAGATCAAATATTCTCTAGAAACCTTTTAACTTCTTTTGGTGATTTTAAGATAATTAGATTTTTTGTTTCTGGCAATTGTTCAAGCTTTTTTAGTATGGCAGGTCTTTTCTTTTTAGGAAAATCCCACAACCATTTTAAAAATTCCAAATCTAATTTTTCTTCGCATCCGTCGCCCATATCCGGTCTTGTTTGATTACGATATTTCATCATTCTTTTGAAGACACGGTAAACACAAATGGTTCTGTGAAAGTCGAGGAATATAATTGTATCTGCTGCATTTAGTCGGATATCTAAAGTTCCACCGTAATGACCATCAATAATCCATTCCTCTTTTTTCACTAGGTCCATTTGAACGTTTATTTGTTCTTCCCTTGGTGCACCTACCCAATTCGGTTTCCAAAACAAAGCATCTAGGTGATATACATCAATCTTCAACTTCTCTCCTAATTGCCTTGCTAGCGTAGATTTCCCCGAACCACCCGAGCCAATGAGTGCAATCTTTTTCATAACATCCCCCTGCTTATCGTTATGATAGTCTTAATTCATACTGATAAAATTGTGAATCTCGAATATAGCCTTTTCTTTCATATAGTCTTTGGGCAGAGAAGTTATCTGGTGCTGTACTAAGACTTATACTTATAGCCCCTGTTTCAACAGCGAAATCTTTCACCCGATCTATAAGCATCTCCCCAACGCCTTGTTTTCTAGCACTTGCATCAACAAATAAGTCATTTAAAATCCATGCTTTTTTCATTGAGATAGATGAAAAGGTAGGATACAGTTGAGTGAACCCAACATATTTGTCGTTGTCTTTCACAACAAATATGATAGACTCTTTATTTTCTATGCGATTCTTTATGTATGTTTTTGCGCCTTCAATGTCCGATGCTTGTTCATAAAACATTCGGTAGAAGTTAAATAAATTTGATACACCATCTAAATCTTCAATCGTTGCTTGATAAATTTCCATAACCTTTTCACCCTCTATAAAAATATTTGCTAATTTCATATTACATTAAAATTAGAATATTTGTTATTTAATTACTATATTCCCATCCCCAAATAAAAAGCCAGTATCAATGATTATTTTCATTGATACTGACGATTTTCAGATTAATTGTTTATCCTTAATGATATTCAACTTCTCTATTGGAATACTGCGTTCTAAATCTCCGTTCGTTACGTCAATCGCCTCCCAATCCGAATAAACAACAAAGTCCTCTGTGATAGGGAGAATTTCACTCCAATTATATTGGTTTAATTCCTGGGCAAGTTCAAAGCGTAATGTTTGGCAATCTTCCCATAAGTCTTCCCAATCATCTCCAAACGCTTTAACTAGTAACTCCTGTTTTTCCCTAAATTCGGGATGGTTCTCATCTATTACTGTTTGATAGTCAACTGGCATCTCGCCTGAATTCCATATAGTCCACTTATCATCAATGCCTACTTCATTAATAATTTCGTTTCGATACGATTCAATCCCTAGTTGGATGAGTCCAAGTACTGGCTCATCATCTGTTCCAAGTAAGGATATGTAACAGACCTTGTCCTCATTTTCTAAAGTTATTTTCTTAACTGCATTCGGTACCTCTTTTAGTACAATTTGTTTTAAGTCATTCATCAATTGTTTTTTATCCATAGAACACCTCTTTAAAGAGTAAGATGAAATCATTCATATACTAACCCGCGCTTAGATAAAGAAATAAGCTATTTTATATATATGTAAAAATAACTTTAGTAATTCGGACTTAGTAGAATATTATTAATAGGCAATCCCTACACGTGATTTAATATATTCATCGATATAAATCTGACTATAAGTAAATTCGGCAGTATCTGGTACCGATATTTTAACTCCATCTACTGGCAAAAAGTCACGTTCTACACGGTATTCCCCTACTCTTTCTCCATCTGGTAAATACGTAGGACATACGATGGTCCAGTCGAGTGTTGTTTGTGTAAGCAGATCGTAAACTTTATGGTGTTCTTCTGCTGCTCTTGTAATTTTACGCTTCGATTCGCTTGATTGATAACGAAGTAAATTTGGTTCAGTCCTACTTTGAAGGATTCCTGCAGTACCAACTGTAATAATTCGTTGAATTTTTTTGTTTTCCATCGCTTCAATAATGTATGGCATACTTTCTGACAAAGTTGTTGTTCCATCAGTATTCAGGGCACTAATTACTACATCAACCCCCTGCATCGCGCCTGAGATATCTTCTTTATTTAACACATTACCTTGAAAAACCGATAAGTTCTCATTATTTGTTTGAATCTTCTCAGGGGTACGAACGAATGCAGTTACTTTATGTCCGTCTTGAAGGGCATAGTTAACGATTTGACTTCCAACACGTCCAGTTGCACCGAAAATTAAAATATTCATAAATAAAATCCTCCTTTATTCCATGTGAGTGTACCATACATATGTCGAAGATTATCACCTATCATTTATTACTTGCCACTTTGATACAAATTTATTGTATTAAGCACCGTTTGAAATCAACAAAAAACGTTGACTCATTCTTGAATCAACGCGCATTGGCTACTTAATATTCATTTATCTTACTTTAGGTGCATCTACATAGATGTCAGATTAATGGTCATATTTTAGTTAGCTGTCACTCCACTATAATAACCATCTTCATAGACCCCATCTTTCCATAACACGTTTCCATTCTTATCAAATGCCTCAATCTTCAATGGGTCTGGTTCTCCGGGATCTGAATCCTCTAAAGTATTAAAGGTTACAAACCAATATCTCAAACCATCATCAGTCTCAATAATAGTTGCTTCTTTTTCCATTGTTTTTTGTTTTATAAGTACAGTTGTAATATCCTCATTCGTAATCGTACCACCAAACAATGTAATCGGTACGGTTGGATTATTATTCATTACCCAGTCAAAACCATCTTCCGGGTTGATGTCCCCGTTACTAGTATGTGTCCAAGTCTTATCATCTTGCTTTTTATACCCTACACGAAATCCAGTTTCATCTTGATAAATCACAATTTGATGGTCATCAATTTGTTCTTGATAGATGATTTTTGTGGACTCTGGATGAGGGAAACTTTCCATTATTTCCTCTATATTACTAGAGGTATTTGAACATGCTGACAAGAACAGTAACATAATGGGAATTAAATATATTTTCTTCATTACCTTCCCCCTAAAAACTCCCTACGTCTTCCTACTATTGCAATATAAAATAAAATAGTAGCGCGACCATAAAGCACGGTAATCATCGTTATAATATAAATCTCTTGTTCTTTTGAGGTATTCTAGTTGGGTATCCCAATAATACTCCTCCATTTAAATCCCCCTTTATGAAACTCTACAAATACTTACTCGCAACCTGACATGTCAGTTATAGAAAATGCTATTTGTACTGATTGAACGAACTCCTGCTTCAATATAGCTTCTTAATAACTTCCAACTGTCATCACTCTTTTTAAATGTCTGAATGAATAGATTCGTTGTTTCTATATGCTTTTCTTTAATGACTAAAGTTGCAGATAAAATAACCATTGTTTCATCTTCCCTTAAAGGAATAGTTGCATGTACATTTATTTTCCACTCAGCATTATGTTCTCTAGCAAAATTAAAACCTTGTTCCCATCCTAAAATAGATTCTTTATAGCCAAAATCATCAATCTCTCCACCTGTTACTTCCCTTGCTTTATAATCTTCTGAAATGAAATTCTTTAAGTCTATTAAAGATGAATTTCTCCATGCATCTAAGTAACTATTTAAAAACTTCGGAAATGTGTTATTCAATGAAAACCCTCCTGACATTTGTTTGTAGTTAGTATTCTATGAAAAGAGCTCTATTCCTTTAAAAAAGTCCATTATTAAGGATTGAGACTTCACAATTCCAATTGAGCCAACAATGTTTTTAACTCAATTAAATCATTGATGATATAATCCGCCTGTGCAAGTTCATCTTCCTTTGCGAAGTCAAAATTACATCCGATTGCAACTAAACCATTATCCTTCGCTGCTTGAATGTCAGATAGGCGGTCCCCTACAACTGCTCCATGAGTAATACGATATTTTTCTATGATCTTACACACTAAGTCTGATTTATTTAGTGAATCAATTTGCTGGATACTGAAAGTTTCAGTTACCCAATTGTTCAATTGATAATAACTCACGATTGCATTTAAGTAATTTGTTAACCCGTTACTAGCTATGAAAATTGAATAATAATTTTTCTTTAAAAACTCGAATACTTCCTTAACATTTGGATAAAGGGCACCTTTGCCACTTTTTATGTTTTCAATTAGTCTTTCTAGAAAATAAAGATCAGTTTGTTTTCTAATTTCATCGGAATGATCAGGTAACAAAGTTTCCCATACTTTTGGTAACGGCACTCCCATAATTTCACGGTATTTGTTTATAGGAGTAACTGTATGCCATTGATTCAAAGATCGTAAATAATTAAAAGTATCTTCAAGGGACATTTCTAAAATTTTATCTGTTTGAAATAGAGTCCCGTCCATATCAAAAATGAATGCTTTGTTCATCGTTATTCTCCTATTTAGGTCGATAAAAAAGGAAACTCCAACTATGCGGGTTCCCTTGAAATCTATTTATTTTTTCTTAAAAATCGTCGTGTTTTCAATTCGAATTGAATCCACTTCTCCACAATCTAAACAAAAAGTGAATATTTTATTTGAACCATTGATAGACATCTTACTCGGTTTGATGGGCATAAAATCTGTACCTTCTACAAATTCAGTGCCTCCGCATTTCAGGCATTTTTTATTTTCCATAGGCAAATCCCCCATTGTTATTGAAATTTCATTTGACCAGGACGATATTCATTCCATACTCCGAATCCTTCCGAATACTCTTTTTGTAGAAACATTGCTAGTCTCTCTTCCATTCCTGGTGAAAAGTTAAGGTTTGCTAAGTCCTCAATGTCTACCCAAAAATTATTGCCCTCATGGGTTGTATGTATTAATTCACCGCTAAATACTTCTGTCCGGTAATTAAATACGAAATATTTTTCTCCGGTTTCATCATTGAACCAATATATGACTCCACATGGTTCTAAATTCGAAACAGTTAGTCCGGTTTCTTCTTTCACTTCCCGAATTGTGGAATCAATTAGACTTTCTCCATCTTCCACATGTCCCCCAGGAAAGGATATGCCTTTCCAAGATTGAACCCGCTCTTGGACTAGTACTTTATGATTCTTACGATCGTAAATCATGCACATGTTTGTTAGTGTTACTTTTGACATTATTTAAAGTCCCCCGCGATGTTGTATTAAAAACTCATCATTTGGCTAAATATAAAAAGTTGGAAAAATGCCGGTACAAGTAATGCAAGAACTAGCGTTATTACTGCCCCCATTTTTGTTTGTTTCATTAATCGATCATCATCATATTTTAAATGTTCGAAATATGAAAGGGTAAAATATAAGCAAAAACCCAATAGTATTACCGATAGTATTCCAATCCAAATTCCGATGGAGCCCATTGAAGCGATTTGATTCATATAAGGTCACCCTCCTGTTTAATTATCACTTTATAAATTATTTCGACAAAAATAGCGCTAATCCTTTATTGTGGATTAGCGCTGGAGAGTTTCTCTAAGATTTTTATCCCTCATAAATTGTATATAGCTTATTTGTTTTCTTCGCCATGTACATGGCTGAATCTGCGTTACGGAGTAGTGATTCCACATCATTTCCATGTTCTGGACTAAACACAATTCCAAAACTAGCAGTAATCTCAACAATTGAATTAGAAATATAGATCGGTTGTTTCATAACAAGAATAATCTTATCAATTAAATTCTTTACTTCTTCCTCGTTTTTACGTTCAGGCAAAATTACCGCAAATTCATCTCCTCCGATTCGATATACTTTACCGATTGTATCAAGGACTCCACTCAAGCGAGATGTGACTTTAATAAGGACTGTGTCACCTGCTTGATGTCCATACGTATCATTAACTGGTTTTAACCCATGCGTATCTAAATACATGATGGTAAATGAAGTATTATTCTTTATTTCTTCATTTAAATCGATTTGGAATTTAAGCCGATTTGGTAAGTCTGTTAATGTATCATGATATGCACGATACTGAACGAGATCCGCTTCTTTCTTTTTCTCCGTTACATCCCAGAATACGATTTGAACAGCGGAAGCTCCATTGGATTGAATCGGTATGCCATTCACTTCAACATCGATTGCTTTACCATCGAGGCGAATAAACTTTTCATATTTGGTTGGAGCGTATTCACCTTTTTCTATTGATTCATCACGTTTCGAGGCAATGGACTGATATTCGGGGTGTATGATATCATAAATATTTTTACCAATTAGATCGTTTAAGTTTTTAGCACCCAGTAACCTTAAGGCAGTAGAGTTGGCAAAATGTATCGTTCGATGTTGGTGTAGCAGAATCCCTAATGGAGAATTTTCAACTAAAAGCCGATAGCGTTCTTCACTTTCTTTTAAAGCCATTTCAACTTTTTTCCGTTCTGTAATGTCGCGATAACTGACCATTATTGCTTTTTTATTCTTATAGGTAAACGGAATTGCTGAGAGGATCGCATCCTTTTTTTCCCCAGTTGTGCTTTGAATACGGAAATCAAAATCATGGAGTGGTTGATTCTTCTCCAAAATTTCAGTAATAATTTTCTGCGCAAACTCAATATAGTCCGGATCAACATATTGAATGATTGAGTTCCCGATAATATCATCTAAAGTTGTTTCCACGAGATTGGCAGCAGATGGATTCGCAAACATAACGACATGACCATCATGTACGATGATTGGGTCTGGCATTTGGTTGAAAAGTGATCGGAAGCGTTCTTCACTTTCATATAGTTCAAGTTCCAATCGCTTTCTATTTGTTATATCCTGAATTTGGGATAGGAAAAATAAGCTTTGATCACCCTTTCGAACAATAGATACAGAATGCAAAGCCCAAATTATACTGCCATTTTTGTGAATACACCTTATCTCCATTTCGTAAGAGTGTTTAGTACCTTGTAGCAATTCATGAATTTGATGAAGCTCTTCATCTAAATCATCTGAATGAATTAAATCACGATATCTAAGTGATAAAAGTTCTTCTTCTTCATAGCCTGTAATTTTGGACAAAGCAGGGTTTACTTTTAGCCATTGACCATCAATTGTTAAGATCGCCATCCCAATAGTTGAATGATAAAAGGCTTGTTCAAATTGCTCAATAAAGTTTTCCATAGTGCTCCCTCGAGAGAAAATTTAAGTACATAGTCCGGTTGTTAAACTGTTTTCTAGTGTTTTCTAACAAGGGTGTACAAAAGTGAATTGAAACATACTATTTAAGCTGCTTTTAAATAGATGTATTTGCTTGTTCATCGATTTCGGGATAGTACATAATTGCAATTATGTGCAATAATTTCGAGAATGCACTTAATTATTAATAAGTCGTATAGCGAAAAGCGCTGTTTTTAATTTTTGCTAGATTTATTTTTGATTTTAATTACTAGTTTAGAATTCCAAAATGAAAAAGTCTCATAGATTCATCTACGAGACAAATTTAGCAATTTTTTAGAATGCGTTCCGTAAAATTGGTGAACTATTCCGGTGGCCTATTTATTCCCTCATCTTCATAAACATTGAAGGGTTTAATTCTTCACTTTCAATGACAATTGCCGTTAAGCCATTATCTGTTCTCGTTTCATGCCATTCATCTTTTTCCCAGAAGACTGCTTCTCCAGGTTGAACTTTAACAAACTCCTCTTCTTGCCCGCGAACATAACCTTCACCATTCATTATTAGTAGTAATTGAGGGACGGTCGCTTGATGGTATCCAATGATCCCATTCTTCTCTAAATACATACACCCTACTCTTGCAGATTTTTCAGTTTGGATAATCCGTGACATCACAAAATCTGAATCAAATTTATTAATCTTGTTTCCACTTTCTTTATCAAATTTATAGATTTTCATGATTTCCCCCCAAAAAGTGTTGAATTATAGCAATTCTACAACTTTGGTGAATTTCCTTGTTAGTTATGAAATTACTTGTGATTTTGCTTAGGTTTATTTGCAAATTCAATTGGATTACTTGCCAATCTGGACAGTTTATTTGCGGTTTCCCGGGTTCTATTTGCGAGTTGGAATTTACTTGCGATTTTACTAAGATTATTTGCGAATTCAGCTGGGTTACTTGCGAATTTAGATTGTTTATTTGCGATTTCCGGAAACTTATTTGCGATTTCGAATTTACTTGCGATATTGCCTAGGTTATTTGCGAATTCTGCTGGGTTACTTGCGATTTTGGGAATTCTATTTGCGGTTTCCCGGGATTTATTTGCGATTTCGAATTTACTTGCGATATTGTCTTGGTTATTTGCGAATTCTGCTGGGTTTACTTGCGATTTTTGATTGTTTATTTGCGATTTCCCGGAACTTATTTGCGATTTAGAATTTATTTGCGATTTTACTAAGATTATTTGCGAATCCAGATGGGTTACTTGCGATTTTTGATTGTTTATTTGCAATTTCCCGGGATTTATTTGCGATTTCGAATTTACTTGCGATATTGCCTAGGTTATTTGCGAATTCTGCTGGGTTACTTGCGAATTTGGGAATTCTATTTGCGGTTTCCCGGGTTCTATTTGCGATTGGAATTTACTTGCTATTTTACTAAGATTATTTGCGAATTCTGCTGGGTTACTTGCGAATTTTGATTGTTTATTTGCGATTTCCCGGGATTTATTTGCGATTTCGAATTTACTTGCGATATTGCCTAGGTTATTTGCGAATTCTGCTGGGTTACTTGCGAATTTGGGAATTCTATTTGCGGTTTCCCGGGATTTATTTGCGATTTCGAATTTACTTGCGATATTGCCTAGGTTATTTGCGAATTCAGCTGGGTTACTTGCGAATTTAGATTGTTTATTTGCGATTTCCGGGAACTTATTTGCGATTTCGAATTTATTTGCGATTTTACTAAGATTATTTGCGAATCCAGATGGGTTACTTGTGAAATTGGGAATTCTATTTGCGGTTTCCCGGGTTCTATTTGCGATTGGAATTTATTTGCGATTTCCTAAGTCAGCACCCTATCCCTACTCTATGTACCAATCCTCTCTAGAATATGAACTAGGTTTATAATATCTCTTCCTCATGAACAAGATGATATCCCACTTGCGAATGATAATATAACAAACTATTAATAGAAAAATCATAATTCCACCGAATACAGTTTCATGGTGCTCCAATGGTACGATATTATCCAGAAAAACATATGGCGGAAGGAACATGGCCATAAATAAGACCATCAAATGGATGGACGTAACGAATGATACTCCACTCCTTGAAAGGTCGTATTTCGCGATCCACTTAATTGAAAATAAATAAGAAAAAACTAAAACAAATAACATCAATGAATTCACAATATAAATGATAAACATTTCTCCATATTTTATGGATTCTAAAAAAATGCCAAAGATAATCATCATTACAAAAGCTGCGGATATGAACAATGAATATTGAATAAGTTTAATAATTGATATCATCATTTTTATTCCTCTCTTAATCACTAACCTTTTCAAATATATACCAGTATTCATCAATATAATATTTCGCTGTACACTTCCCACTCAAATTCCATCTTTTTAACTAATCTACACATTCATTCCTATGCAAAATTTCATAGTGTAGAAAATGACCATTTTCATAGTAATTTTAAGGGATTTAAAAAGCCTGCAAACATTCATTTAGAAATGTCTGTAGGCTTTTACTTAACCTATTAAAATGTCGCTTCCTACCCTATTAATAAATTTATAAAATGTTTCGCGTTTTTTCCCCATTTGCGAATATACTTCGATCATCTTTTCAACTGTCTCATATAATTCTTCTGGCGTTAAATTCTCCTTCAACAGTTTACCAACTTCAGCGTCTTTCCCCTTTGCTTTTCCTCCAACATATAGATTGTAATGGTCTCTTATCTTCATAACTCCTATGTCATTTAGCATTGGTTCACCGCAACCAACTGGACAGCCTGTATAGGCAACTTTTAAAGTAAAAGGTACTGCTTTACCGGCAATGCGACGGTTTAACTCTTTTGCAACAGGCATACCTTCCTCTTCTTCCCCTTTGCAAAAGTTACAAGTTCTTAAGCTTTTTACGAAGTTTCCAACTGGATAACATGCTAATCCAACACTTTGAAATTCTTCAATAATCTCATCTTTTTTATCTTCAGGAATTTCTACATAAAGTTGTTGAAATGTAGTTAATTCAAGTTCATCGTCTTCATTCATATATTTTGATATTGTCAAAAGTTGTTTTGAATTAAGTTTTGCGCCAAATCCAATTCCCCCGTTGATGGCGATCTTAACTTTTTTGCCTCTGTCTTCCATTACTTTCCCCCTCGTATATTAGTAGTAAGAGCTCTTTCTAATAGAATTTCCAGTTGATCCGGACAACTGGAGGATCTATTGGATTTCCTATAGGATGTGGT
>NZ_OBQC01000037.1 GCF_900220965.1 Ureibacillus acetophenoni
CCCCCTCGTATATTAGTAGTAAGAGCTCTTTCTAATAGAATTTCCAGTTGATCCGGACAACTGGAGGATCTATTGGATTTCCTATAGGATGTGGTCGCCTTATGGCTCCCTCACTCTTTTTATGTTTTACCTGTTTGACCCTGGTTTTACCGAGGGAGTCACAAGGTAACTTCAAAATTTATTCCATTCTATTTTCATAGAAGTAATGCTGACAGGTGCTTACCTGCTTATTTGTGGTACCCATTTTCATTAACCAATTTCATATTGTCGGGGCGAAGGATGGAGGAGGCTCCATTTTAGTACTTCGTCCCTTTTATTTAGCTAAAATTATTCACTAAGACTGGTGTCCATGCGACAATGGAACAGACAAGGTATTCGCAGGAAATAGCTATTCCCCCTTGCAGACACTAGGTGTACTGCTTAATAAGCCTGCTACCCATCGTTCATTATTGAAGGTCTAACCACTGGCTGCGACCGGGCTGTGAGAAGAGAGTGTAGCGCTCATTTATGGTCTTCCCGCTTGGATTGCTAATAACGAGGCAGACATCGATGATTCGACTGGGCACCCAGGTCTGAGTGTATCTTGATTAATTCCCGCTTAGGAGGTGATTGGCATGTCACAAATGCTAGTCGGTATCGACGTGAGTTTGCGCTCCCATCATGTCCATTTCATGCATGGCGAGGGACACACACTCGCTGATTTTTCTGTTTCGAATGATGTAGAAGGTGCGGACACCTTAATTCAAAAGGTTTTACGAACAGCGGAAAAAAATCAGCTTCACGAATTAAAAATTGGGATGGAGTCGACTGATCAATATAGTTGGCACCTAGCCCATTACTTAAAAAAACAATTACATAGGGTTTTGCCCCATGTTCAAACAGCGATTTATATGTTAAATGCACGAAAAGTAGCACGTTTTAAAAAGGGTTATGATACGTTACCGAAAAACGACCGAGTGGACGCCTGGGTAATCGCGGATCATCTACGCTTTGGACGATTGCCACATGAAATGCAAGAAACCCTTATTTACGATGCGTTGCGTCGATTGACACGCACGAGATTTCATTTAACACATGAAATTGCGCGTAATAAAACATACATGTTAAATCAGCTATACTTAAAATTTAGTGGCTTACGCCAGGACAACCCGTTCTCTGATACATTTGGTGCGACAAGTATCGCTGTAATCGAAGAACTAGATCCAGAGATTATCGCAGAAATGCCATTAGAAGAACTCGTTGAGTTCCTACAAGAGAAAGGCAAAAACCGCTTCGCAGAGCCAGAAGAGATTGCGAAATATCTCAAAAAACTTGCTCGTAACTCTTATCGATTAGATAAGGTGATGGCTGATCCAGTCAACTTATCCCTATCAGTGATTTTGAGTACAATTCAGCACATGGAAAGCCAAGTAAAGCGTTTAGATAAAGAGATTGAACGCATGATGAAAGGCATTCCCCAAACATTAACATCAGTAAAAGGCATCGGTCCCGTGTACGCAGCGGGTTTAATCGCTGAGATTGGTGATATTCATCGTTTTAATGACCATCACGCTTTAGCGAAATACGCAGGTTTAGTATGGACACAATATCAATCAGGAGAATATGAATCCGAAAACACTCAACGCGAACGAACCGGAAATAAGTATTTACGCTATTATCTTGTTCAAGCATCAGAAGCCATACGAAAACATGACACCGAATACAAAGCCTTTTATCAAAAGAAATATCAAGAAGTAACTAAACATCAACACAAACGCGCTCTCGTCTTAACCGCTAGAAAACTTGTACGGCTTGTGCATTCGCTACTACGCACAAAACAGCTGTACATTCCAAAAGAAGAAAGGAGAGAGTAAGAAATCAGATTCTCACCTTCTTTAAATCCATTCCGAACTTCCATTTTTTAACTTTTTCGAAGTTGAAAGTGCGAGGTTTATTTAAGTGCGCTTAAAAAAGGAAATTGAGATGTTGAATGCTTAATGAATTTCCAATTTTGATGTTTTTCTAGGTTGACATTTCACCACTGTGCTT
>NZ_OBQC01000030.1 GCF_900220965.1 Ureibacillus acetophenoni
TACGCTCCTAACTCTATGAAGTTAGGATTATTTTCATATAAAAGTGGCTCACTTTTCAATTGCTATGGTGGCTCAGTTTTAGCTTATCAAATACAGCATAGAATGTATGTTGAATATTCTAACTGAATTTACTCATTCTCAACCAAAAATAAATTCAACATTCACGGTAAAAAGTTTTTAGAAAATTACAGAAAACGATAAATGGTATCATATAATAATCGTTGTGTAAATATTTAAAATATTATAAAGTTAAAACAAGAAGACAGATAGCATTGTAATTAGATATACATATACAAAATGATAGTACGGTAGCACACACTACCTGTTTCACAGTAGGGTTGAGCGATAAGGAGGAATATATATTAGAAAAGAAATTAGTTATTTAAATTTAGTAAGTGTACTTGTAAGTCAAGAGGAAGGTATTTATAAGTTGCTAATTGTAGCAGGCGATAGATATGACGAGTATAAATATGATGACAAAGTAGATTTACTAGATCATCTTGATAAACTGAAAGATTACTACTTAGACGAATACTTCTCTCTTGAAGATGATTTTAAATCAGAAAATAATACAGAAGAGTTTGAAAAACTTATTAATAGTATTTAAAAAAGAAAAAGACGGCAGGAGTTATCCTACTTGTCTTTTTCTTTTAACTCTTCTTGTCGTTGTAGTATTTCTTCCTTCTTTTTTATATTAAAATGTTTCATCATTTTGTACATTTTAGAATCCATTAAGAAAGTAAATTTCAAAAATGCAATGTGCTGCTTTCCCACAATAAATTGTTCAGTCATTCTTATCTGATACAACCCATCATGTGCCCTGAATAGCCCCATCTTCTGATCTACACATAACATAAATTCATTACAGAATACAATTGAACGAATATTATGAAAGTCAATATAATAATCTGTATATATAATTAGATCGTACATATCATCATAAATTCCAGCTCCCTCTTCTCTAATATCAATTCTTAGCTCACTATTAAAGAAATCCTTATCCTCTGTTGTTGCTTTATAAATTGCTTCTTCATCAAATTTCAGCATTCTACCAAACTCCTTATAAATTATTTTTAATTACTTGATAATCTACTGAAAACTTAACGTGCATCCACATCATCTTCCAGTCTTTACTTCTCTTTACTTAAAAATAAGTAAAAAGACCTATAATTATAAATAAAGGTTTTTTCATAAGAGTTAATAACTTTATAGTATAAGCAATTTACAAAAGACAGCTCGGCTAACAATTACTCAAGTTAGCAAGTGTACACACAGGAAAAGAAAGGGGCTGATTATATGAAAAAAGAATTTACTATGAAAATCGTTCTATGGACTCTACAAGAAGTTGTTGAGTTAGGAAATAAGCGGGAGAGAACTATGGCTATGAATATTCTTAGAAACACATATGGACACACTCCAACGAGCCTTGCATCGGCAGCAGGAAAGAAAATGAAAAGTTTTAGATCCTTACAACAACAATAAAAACAAAGAGAGTGTAAGCCTGTGAGTTAGCTTTGCTCTCTCTTTGCTTTGTCAATACTTCCCTTTACACTTAGTTTATAGAATAACTACATTGTCTTTTAAAACTCCTCTATATTAAAATTACAAGGAGTTGAAATACAAGAAGGAGATTTAATTTATTGTGACCCTCCATAAACTTATTCTCAATCTATCCTATACGGCTCTCAGGAATTCAAAATAGAGGATTTATGGAATAAGTTTAGTGTATGTAAAGATCGTGGAGTAAAAGTTATGCTCTCAATCAATGGAAACAAGTAGAGTGGAAAAGAAGATATAAGTGTAACGCTAGCAGAAGGACTATTTGAACGAGCTACATATGTAAATTTTGGAGTTAGTATGATAAACAGACTTCAAAAAACGGGAGAATTAATTGAAGATGAAATTGTTAATGATGCTTTATTCTTAATATGGTAAAAGGAGATAGTCTTTTCTTAACTGGTTCGGAACAAGGGGAGAAAATAGCAAATAACAATGGTTTTGGAAGTGCAATTAGCAAACTAATTCGCACTTCCTTTTTTCTGTTGTATCAATGTTTATATACTTTAAAGAATGTCTTTAACACCTCAATTCGCAACATTATTAGTAACACCGCATAAATTTATGTGGTCTTGTTAAAATCGATGTCAAAACTGGTGTTAAATATTCGCATAATATCAAACGAAATTCTTTCTTTTGAAAGGGAAATGGAAAAAATTATGCTAAAATGAATTTATAGAGTGAAGTAATGTACTTAAACAAACGGGGCAGAATACTTGAAGAAGAGAAAATTAATATTATACTTGACCGTGTACTAGGGTACGCGGTTTATTGTATTTATAGGGGGATAATATGAGTTACAGAATTAGTGTATTTGCAGAAAAATGCGATGTAAATAAAGAGACGATTAGATATTACGAACAAAGAGCATTATTAAAAGAACCTTCCCGAACGAATGCAGGTTATAGGATATATTCAGATGATGATGTTAAGCGTGTAAAATTTATCAAAAGACTACAAGACCTTGGCTTTTCATTGAGTGAAATCTATAAACTGCTTGGAGTTGTTGATAATGATGAAGTTCGTTGCAAAAATATATTTGAATTTGTATCAAAAAAGGAAATAGAAATTCAGGAACAAATTGCAGATTTAAGGCGTATTGAAACATTGTTAAAGGACTTAAAAAGTCGTTGTCCAGACCAAAAAGCATTAAATCAATGTCCTATTATTGAAACGTTAATATTTGATTGAATATAACAATTAATTTTAAAGGAGGAATAAATAGTGAAAAAATATCGGGTTAAAATCAATGGAATGACTTGTACAGGATGTGAACAACATATTGATGCTGCATTAAACAGCGTAGGTGCTAAAAATATCGAAACCAGTTTTCGTCGTGGTGAATCGGTATTTGAATTACCTAATGAAATTAATGTAGAGCAAGCAGAACTGGCAATTACACAAGCAAAATACACATCTGAATATGTAGAGGAAATTTCATCCACTAAAAATGTAGTGTTAGATCATAAAGATGATTATGATCTACTTATTATCGGTTCAGGTGGGGCTGCATTTTCTGCTGCTATTAAATCAATTGAATATGGGGCTAAGGTTGGTATGATTGAACGTGGTACGGTTGGAGGAACTTGTGTGAATATTGGGTGTGTACCATCAAAAACACTTCTAAGAGCAGGGGAAATCAACCATTCAGCAAAAGTAAATTCGTTCACAGGGTTAAAAACCTACGCTGGAGAGGTCGATTTAGCCTCTTTAGTGAATCAAAAAGATGAATTAGTTGACGAACTTAGAAATCAGAAATATATAGATTTAATAGATGAATATGGCATTGATTTAATAAAGGGTGAAGCTAAGTTTGTTGATGAGAATACAGTTGAAGTAAATGGTGATAAACTTTCTGCCAAACGCTTTTTAATCGCAACAGGTGCTTCGACATCTATACCAGCGATTTCAGGACTTGAAGAAGTTGATTATCTAACAAGTACAACACTACTCGAATTAAAAAAGGTGCCTAAACGATTAACCGTTATTGGTTCAGGTTATATCGGATTGGAACTTGGGCAACTATTCCATAATTTAGGTTCAGAAGTAACACTTATACAAAGAAGTGAGTGTCTTTTAAAAGAATATGACCCAGAGATTTCAGAAGCAGTGGAAAAAGTTTTGACAGAACAAGGTATAAACCTAGTAAAAGGGGTAACTTATGAGCGTATAGAACAAGTTGGAGATGCAAAGAAGATTTATATAACGGTAAATAGCAAGAAAAAAGTTATGGAATCAGAACAATTACTTGTTGCAACAGGAAGAAAACCAAATACCGATACCTTAAACTTAAAGGCAGCAGGTGTAAAAGTTGGAAAACTAAATGAGATCCTGATAGATGATTACGCCAGAACAAGTAATGAGAACATTTATGCAGCAGGAGATGTAACATTAGGGTCGCAATTTGTCTATGTAGCAGCCTATGAAGGTGGGGTTGTTGCTGATAATGCGATTGGTGGGCTAAATAAAAAACTAGATTTATCCGTTGTTCCTGCTGTTACTTTTATGAATCCATCAATTGCAACAGTAGGTTTAACGGAAGAACAAGCAAAAGAACAAGGCTATGAAGTAAAAACATCTGTATTATCTTTAGATGCCGTTCCAAGAGCATTAGTAAACCGTGAAACGACAGGTGTATTTAAGATTGTTGCTGATGCTAAAACATTAAAAGTTCTTGGTGTTCATATTGTATCTGAAAATGCAGGAGAAGTTATTTATACAGCGACATTAGTAATTAAGTTCGGTTTAACCGTAGAGGATTTAAAAGATAGCCTTGCACCATATTTAACAATGGCAGAAGGATTAAGACTAACTGCTCTTACGTTTGACAAAGATGTTTCGAAATTATCTTGTTGTGCAGGGTAAATGTAAATAAGTTAATATCACGGAGGTATGTATGGATTATTGTGAAAATATGAGACAAATGATTGGGAATTCTCCACTAATAATTGTTAGACCAAGTGTGGCTATTGTTAATCATTGCGGAGAAATTTTATTAAGTAGATATTCAGGAGCGACTTGGGGGATTCCAGGTGGAATCTTGCAGTTAAATGAGTCAGTTGAGGAGTGTCTTACACGAACAGTCTTTGAAGAAATAGGCGTACAGATAAAAGAATTAGAATTATTTGGTGTCTATTCAGGAAAAGAATTAATAAATCGTGTAGAGGAAAGTGGAGATGAGTATCAAACGGTTGCGATTGGTTATTTATGTACCAAGTACGAGGGAGACATAACACCTGGAGGTAACCAAGGAATAGAAGCACAATTTTTTGGGTTAAATCATTTACCTGACGAAATTGACCCCCTTATTAAAAACAAGTTAGTTGGGATAAAAGATCAACTTAAAAAATAGAACTCTCATATTAGACCGAAGGCAAATGCTATACTTCTAATTGCATTGCCTTTTTTGATATATTTATGTAGAGGATTGTGAAATACTTTACTTAAATGTAGTGTAGTGCTTTAATTTAAAAACTCATAATTGAATACAAAGTAAAATCCCTGCTTTCAATATAAAAGTAGGGATTTTTGGCGT
>NZ_OBQC01000009.1 GCF_900220965.1 Ureibacillus acetophenoni
GGAGTTATTATTTCCAATCCCGATACATTTGTGTCGATTGGAAACTTATCATCACCTACGACTCTACTAGCGATTATTGGCTTGGTTATTACGATAGTTATGTTAGTACGTGGAATAAATGGAGGAATTTTTTATGGAATGATCATTACCACGATTATTGGAATGATTGTTGGATTAATTAATGTTCCTTCAAAAGTTATTGGAAGTATACCGAGCTTGAAACCAACGTTTGGTGTCGTGTTTTCTCATTTGGATCAAGTTTTCACCCCTGAATTATTGGCAGTGATCTTTACTTTTTTAATAGTTGCCTTTTTTGATACGGCTGGAGCTTTAATTGCACTAACCAGTCAAGCGGGAATGATGAAAGGGAATACGGTTCCGAATATAGGAAGAGCATTGCTTGCCGATTCTACCGCTAGTGCAGTTGGGGCAATACTAGGAACATCCACACCTGCGACGAGTGTTGAATCATCTGCTGGAATTGCAGTCGGAGGAAGAACAGGCTTTACAGCTGTCATTATTGCTGCTTGTTTTACAATTGCTTTGTTCTTTTCACCAGTTCTTTCAGTTATTACATTGGAGGTTACAGCCCCTGCATTAATTATTGTAGGATCATTAATGGCAATGGAGATAAGAAAAATAGATTGGACTAAGCTGGAAATTGTCATTCCATCCTTTTTAACCATCATCATGATGCCCCTAACTTCTAGTGTAGCAATTGGTCTTGCATTTGGTTTTATTCTTTATCCACTTTGTTTAGTAGCACAAAAGCGTTATAAAGAAGTTCATCCGATTATGTATGTGCTTTGTTTGTTATTTATACTATACTTTGCTTTTATAGTATAGTGCTTAGCTACTATAAGAGTGGCAAAAAGCCAAAATCCTTTAAAACAAAGGGTTTTGGCTTTTTCTAATCAAAACTATATGAATAGTGATAGGTAAACTGGAAAAGCTATCATTAATCTTTGAATGAACGGTGGTTATGAAATTTATGGAATGGGATCATATATGGAAGGCCGTTTTAGTTGTTATTGCGGGAACAGTTCTTTTGAGAATTGCAGGTAGGAAGACGATTTCACAAATGACGTTGGCAGAAACAGTGATCATGATTGGAATTGGTTCATTACTTATTCAACCCATAGCTGGGGAAGATATTTGGACAACGATATTGGTTGGTGGAGTCCTAGTTGGAACACTGTTAGTAATGGAGTTTATGCAATTAAAATCTGATACTTTCGAAAAATTGATTACAGGTAAAGCTAAGGTAGTAATTGAAAACGGAAATTTGAATGAAAAAAATTTGAAGAAACTTCGATTAACAGTCGATCAACTCGAAATGAAATTAAGGCAATATAACGTATCTAAATTAAGTGATGTGAAATGGGCAACGTTAGAACCAAATGGACAATTAGGTTTTGAGCTCATACAGGATGCTCAACCAGTAACAAAAAAAGATTTCGAAGAATTTAAACAAATCATGCTCAATTTATCATTAAGTCATTCTCAAGAAAATCATACCTTTCAACTATTAAACGAACTAAACAATAAGGTTGATAACCAAGACAATTTATTCGCAGAAGTTCATAACAAAGGTCATCAAACCTCTCCGCCAAAGCACCTACAATAAAAAAGGGACGAGGTACTTTACCATCGTCCCAAAATTAAATCCTATTAAATTTCCTTAGTAAGCAATGGCCTCGAAACACCCTCTAAACCAACAAGCCCCAAAACAGTTAGAAGTAAATTCTGCACCCCATAATAAGCATCCTGAGGGTCAAAGTATTCATTTAACGTATGAATGCCTCCAAAATCTCCACCTCCGCCAAGGGTTATGGCTGGGATTCCTAGAGAAATTGGAATATTGGAATCCGTACTTGATGCTGGATTTGAATCGGGTTCAAATCCGAGAGTTGATGCGGCAGCTGCAGCAGCTTGTACAATAATTGCGTCAGGGCTTTGTGAACCAGCAGGCCGATCTCCAACTTGTTCAATAGTCAGAGTGATATCATCGGATCGATTCCAACGAAGATTTTCTTCATCTTTTGCTTGATTGATAATAGTTAATACTTTATCTTCTAATAATTTTAACTCATCTTGAGAGTTTGAACGTAGATCAATGAACATCTCAGCTTTTTCTGAAATAGTATTAATGGATGTTCCACCTTCAATCACGCCTACATTAAAAGTAGTTTTTGGATTTTCTGGTGTTTCGATATCTGCGATTTTCGCAATTGCTCTACCCATTGCATGAATTGGGTTCGGTGTTCCAAAAGCTCCAAAGCTATGGCCACCTGGTCCTTGATAAGTGACTTTATAACGTTTGCTGCCCGTGCCTAAATAAGTAATTCGGCTTGGTTCACCAGGTTCGATGGAAATAAATCCGTCGATATCGTCTCTATTTTTAAATAAAGTCTTAACACCACGTAAATCTCCTAGACCTTCTTCACCAACTGTTGCACCTATTATTAAATCACCAACGGTTTGTAAATTGGCCTCATTTAAAGCTCTCGTAAGCGAAAGTACAACAGCCAAGCCTCTGCCGTCATCAGAGATTCCAGGAGCATATACTTTTCCATCTTTTCTCTTTGCAACAACATCTGTCCCTAAAGGAAACACTGTGTCTAGATGGGCACATACTACTAATTTTGGACCGCCGCCTGTACCTGGTCTAATTCCGAAAACATTTCCTACTTCATCTACTGTAATATCCTGAATGCCAAGCTCTTCAAGTTTATTCTTGTAAAGTTTGCCTTTCGTTTCTTCCAAAAAAGTAGGTGCCTCAATAGCTGTCAGTTCGATTTGTTCTTCAGTTGTATTGTCGTTATCATCTTTCAGAAAGGAAAGTGCTTTCTCCACTTGAGCGTTAGAAGTGAGTACATTAAATAGACTATTCACTTGTTCACTAACGACAATCTTTTCTGTAACGGTTTCATTAATCATTCTATCATCTCCCATATCTAAATAAAATATAAGCCCGTTTATTACTTAGATGCATATTAATCTATTTTAAATTATCAGTCAATTAAGAAAGTTAGAGTGCTAGATTATAAACTCAAAAAAGTACGAGACTAGAAATTTATTTTCTAACAATTCAAAATAGTTAGAAAGTTACTTGACTAGTATTTTTCAATTGTTTACCATTAAGGAAATATTTTTGGCAAATTTCCGAAAATGGGGGGATTTAAACATGGGAAAATCTATAAATGAAATCATCAATGAAAATCGTGACCTTTATAAACAATGGCTCATCGATTTTTGTGCAGTCCCGAGTGTTGCAGCACAGAACAGAGGGATGGAAGAAAGCAAAAAATTTCTTCAACATTTATTTGATACTTATATAAAAGAGGAAGTTGAATTTATTGAAACAAGTGGATATCCAGTTGCTTATTCACATATAAAGTCTGATTCACCTTATACGATTAGTTTTTATAATCATTACGATGTACAACCTGAAGATCCGATTGAATTATGGAATTCACCACCATTTGAAGCGACTGAAAAGGATGGAAAAATTTATGCGCGGGGCATTGCTGATAACAAAGGGAATTTAATCGCAAGACTTGCAGCGGTACATGCGTTGAAACAACAAAATCCGTATCTTCCACTCAACGTAAAATTTATTTTTGAAGGGGAAGAAGAGATTGGAAGTATTCACCTTTCAGAGTTCGCTGAGAATCATACAGATAAAATTCAATCTGACGGCAACGTTTGGGAGTTTGGCTATCGTGATGTGGATGGTAGACTACAAGTTTCCCTTGGCGTAAAGGGGATGCTTTATGTTGAACTTTCTGCTGAAGGAGCAAATACGGACCTTCATTCCGCAAACGCATCGATTATAGAAAGTCCTGCATGGAGACTTCTTTTTGCACTGACTAGCTTAAAGGATCAGAACGATAAAGTTTTAATTCCCGGATTTTATGATGACGTAATCGAACCAACAGATGAAGAAATTGAATTTCTTTCCCAATATTTATTTGACGAAGAGGCGAATAAAGAGCATCTAGGAATCTCTCAATTTGTGAATAATTTAACAGGATTAAGTTTAAAGAAGAAGCATTTGTTTGAACCAACATGCAACATTTGTGGAATTAACTCCGGATATACAGGGGAAGGTTCAAAAACAGTACTACCTAACCATGCTTTTGCAAAATTAGATTTTAGATTAGTTCCAGGACAAGATTCAGAACGAATTTTAAAACTTTTACGAGAACATTTGGACAATCAAGGGTTCCAGGATATAAAAATCAAAGAAATGTCCGGTGTTCAAGCAGCGAGAACTCATCCTACAGAAACAATTGTAGAGGCAGTGATTGAAACAGTAACTGAAAGCGAAGAAATGTCTCCAAATATCGTACCGAATACACCTGGAACAGGGCCGATGTATGATTTATGCCAACGTTTTGGTATCCCATCTGTCTCCTTTGGTGTTGGACACTACGCATCGAATAACCATGCACCAAATGAAAACATTCGTGTACAAGATTTTTATAAACATATTGAACAAGTGGCAGACCTTATTGTGCGATTTGAAAAAAAACTAGCAAGTAAAGGAGTAGTAAAATCATGCAATTAACACAAAGCGAAGCATTCAAAAACGTAGAAAGTAAATACCCGGATATTAATAAAGCGATTTTACGAAATTTAGAAACTGTCATTCAAATTCGTAGAGATTTAAGACAGCATCCAGAACTATCATTTGAGGAAAAACGAACATCTAGTATTGTCGCAAACTACTTAAGAGAGTGGGGCTACGAGGTTCAAGAAGGCGTTGGTGGTACCGGTGTTGTTGGTATTTTAAAGGGAAAAAATCCAGGTAAGGTGATAGGGCTTAGAGCAGATATGGATGCCCTTCCGATGAATGATGAAATATCTGAACCGTATAAAAGTATCAATGAAGGTGTTGCACACACTTGTGGACACGATGTTCACACTTCAAATCTATTAGGAGTTGCAAAGGTTTTTAGTGAACTAGGTCTTGAAAAAGGAACACTAAAACTGATTTTCCAACCAGCTGAGGAAATCGGTAAAGGTGCAAAAGCAATGATTGATGATGGAGTGTTAGAAAATCCAAAATTAGATAAGCTTATTGGATTACATGTTGCCCCTAATTTAGATGTAGGTGAATTCTCTCTAGCAAATTCAAAATATGATTGTGCAGCAGTTGATATTTTTGAACTAGTCATCGAAGGAAAAGGTGGACATGCAGCGCACCCTCATAAAGCAGTTGACGCAGTGATGATTACTGCACAAGTATTAGTTGCAATGCAGCAAATCGTTAGTAGACAAGTAGATCCTCTAAAGCCAGTAGTTTTAAGTTTCGGTCAAATCGTAGGGGGAACAAAAGGAAATATATTACCAAGTACAGTAACAGTGAATGGAACGGTACGAACATTAGATCCGGATGTTAGAAATCAAGTTCCAGAGTCAATGGAGAAAATCGCAAATGGAATTGCTGAGTCATTTGGAGCGCAGGCGCGTTTAGATTATCAAAGGGTTACTCCATCAATGAGCACCAACGAGCAAGCTAAAAATGAATTCGGTGAGCTAGTAACTGAACTGTTCGGCGAAGAATCAATGCATTGGTTAACTCCTTCTATGGGAGGAGAGGACTTTGCCTATTTCTCAAAACTTGTTCCATCTTTATTCTTCAGACTAGGTTCAAGATCTAGTGATCAAACAGATTATTCAATTCATCATCCAAAGTTTGATATTGATGAACAAGCGATTCGTTATGGCATGACGTTATTTAGTGTTTTATCATACAAATTTTTAAATGAGTAAAAGGGGGAATAGATATGAAAAAGACGTACTTAATTGTGATTATGGCTTTTCTATTAGTACTATCAGCATGTAGCAACAATAGTGAAGGTACATCAACATCAACAGCTGACAACGGGAAAACAACAGACCAACAAAGCGAGAAAAAGGTATTAGTCATTGCAAATGGGAATGATATGGTTTCATTTGATATCCATAATCACAACAATACGAGTACAGAAGCTATCCACGTCAATATGTTTGACTACTTAGTTAGAAATACAGGAGATGGGTTTGAAGGAGTATTAGTTGAGAGTTTTGAAAATATCGATGATACTACTTGGTCGTTTAAATTAAAAGAAGGGGTTACATTCCATGATGGTTCCCCATTAACAGCGGAGGACGTAAAGTTTTCTCTGGAACGTGCAGCAAAAGACAACACATTACTTGAACATGGTAGTTATAAACAAATTAAAGAAGTAGTCGTTAAAAGTGAACTAGAATTTGATATTGTCACTGAAAATCCAGAACCAGCACTTTTAAACCGTATTTCCCGTATTGGTTCAGGAATTTTACCAAAGAACTAAATTGAAGAAAATGGTTGGGATGTATTTTTACAAAAACCTATAGGTTCAGGTCCATACAAATTTAAAGAATGGAAAAAAGATGACCGCGTCGTCCTTGAGAAAAATGAAGATTATTTTGGCGGAACACCAAAATGGGATGAAGTTGTCTTCCGTTCTATTCCAGAAGATTCAACGCGTGTATCTGAAGTGATCACAGGTGGTGTTGATATTGCGGTGAATATTCCACCTACAGATGTCCAAAGAATTGATTCAACTGAAGGTGTATCAATTGTAAAATCTCCCACACAACGTGTATTGCTATTAGCTCTTCGAACAGGTGGCGATGGCCCAACTGCTGATCCAAAAGTACGTGAAGCAATTGATTTAGCGATTGATAAAAAAATCATTGTCGATACGCTATTACAAGGTATGGGAACTGTAACAAGAACTCGTGTTACTCCTGGTAACGTTGGAGCAAACGAAAGCCTTTATGGTGTTTCCTTATATGACCAAGAACGTGCTCGTGAGCTACTTAAAGAAGCTGGATATGAAGATGGGTTAACAGTCACAATGTCATCTCCAAGCGGACGTTATTTAAAAGATAAAGAAGCAGCAGAATTAATAACTGCCATGCTTGCTGAAGTCGGCATTACAGTTAAACTAGAGTTTTTAGAATGGAGTAGCTTTAGCGAAAAATATCAAGGCAAATCGTTTGGTGATATTTTCATGATTGCTTACGGAAACTCTATGTTTGATGCTTCGTTAGCGTTAGATCGATTAAAGTTTGAAAAAGCAGCAGGAGAAACGGATTACAACAATCCAGAAGTAGAAAGTTTACTTCAAGAAGCTGAGAAAAACATGAACTTAGAAGAACGCGCACAACAATATATGAAAGCACAAGAAATGATTGCAGAAGATCGTCCGTACATTTTCTTATATCAAATGGATTCAGTTTACGGAGTTAACGATCGTATTGAATTTAACCCTAATTTAAATGAAATGTTTTATGTTGATGAAATCACTTTGAAATAATAAAAGGAGGTTAATCCTCCATTTAGGAGATGACACCTGCCTTATCTATGACATGCGGGTGTCATTTTTATTCACGAAGTCCATCATCTTACTGTTTGTTCACCCTTTACAAACAGAAAAATATAATTAAAAAATGTAATGGAGAGTAAGGGAAGATGAAAGTGAAAATTGGTGCAATAGGAGCAGCGGATTCATTAGAAAAAATAAAAGATGTCGCGTTAAAAGACAATCGAATTGAATTGATTGGATTTTCTTATGACGATTATGAAGAATTAAAAAACATATTAAGAGAAAATAAAACAAAAGTAGATCAATGGATTTTCTCAGGACAGTATCCTTATGATTATGCGATAAGACATCAATTAATTGATGAACAAGATGGAAGTTTTCCACCACTTCATGGAATTAGTTTTCTTGGAACTTTTCTACGAATAGTTAAGGAAAGAGGTCATTTCGTATCAAAAATTAGCTTAGATACGATTGATAAAAAAATTGTTCAACAATTACTATCTGAATTTTCCATTGATGATTGTTTAATTGCCTTATCTCCATATGAATATAATAAATCCTCTGAAGAAATTATTGATTTTCATATAGAACAACATAGATTAGGAAATTCTGAAGTAGCTATAACCGGTTATTTATCCGTTTATTTAGAACTGACGAAACGAAATATTCCTTGTTATCGTTTAGTTTCTTCCGAAATTGCTATTCAAAAAGAATTAGACTTATTGGTGACTAGAGCTCAATCACAATTAAATGAAAACTCCAGGGTTACTATTATCGGTATTGATGTAGTGGAAAATAATGAGCAATACTCGATTTATGAAAAGCAAAAACAGAGTTTAGAACTAGAACGAGAATTATTAGAGCTTACTGAAAAGTTAAATGGAAGTTTAAGAAAAGAAAATGATCGCATTTACATCTACACAACACATGGGGATTTCGAATTATCACTTGCTGACGAATCAATACTTCAAACTATTCGTGGTATCCAACTTTCCACAAATATAGAAATGAATATTGGGGTAGGCTCCGGTTATACGGTTTATGAGGCAAAATTGAATTCGAATCTAGCTTGTGATGAAGGTAAACAGCGAGCAGGATCTAACATGCTCTACATAGATGAAAATAAAAATCTACTGGACATTTTGAGTCGAGAGAAAAATTCCGATACCTTGCCAAGGTTTTGGCAGGAAACTTTACAAAGGCATAACTATTCAACTACTACGCCATTGAAAATCTATAGATACGTTATACTAAAGCAAATCGAACAATTCGGAAGCGACCTAATCACGAATCTATTAAAAAATACAGACCGAAACACACGACGTATTTTAAATGATTTAGAAAAGATGGGACTGTTAGAATCGGTTTATGAGGAAGCGGTAGGAAAGCGAGGTCGACCGCGAAAGATTTATAAGATTGTTGCGGAGATGGATAAGCCGATAGCTTAATGCTGTCGGCTCTTTTAGATCGATACCGGGTTATATTCGAACCTACTAAATAATAAATAGAGGTAAAAATTCCGCTTATTTGGAAATTCAATCAAAAAATAGCCGAAATAGAGGGAGAAATTACCCTTATCAACTTGAAATACCCTAAAATGGGGCGTTTTATTTCAAATAGAGGGAAATTTTACCCTTATTTTCCCCCAAAGTCATGCATCATTTTATCCTTAAAGGGAAATTCTCCCCTTATTTTTTTCATTTATCTTAGCTAGTTTTGCCAGACCTCTTTTCTATCCGTCATTACATAATAATCCGCATAGATTACGACGCTTGTAAGATGTAGAGATATACACATTACCAATACTTAGATATCATTATTTGTAGTAACTAATTTGGAGGTATTTATGTTTAGATTAGCAATGGAATCAGACTTACGTAAAATTATGGTAATAGTAGAGCAAATTGTTGAGGAAATGTCGACATCTGAGAATCGTCAATGGGATGAAACCTATCCATTAGCAGATGATTTTCTTCAAGACATCCATACCAATTCATTATATGTTTTTGAGGAAGACGCACAACTGAAAGGATTTATTTCAATTAATAAAGAATACCCAGAGGAATATAATGAGCTGAATTGGAAAGCAGATGACTTTCTCGTTATTCATCGGTTAGCTGTAAATGCAGCAAATCGTAAAGAAGGAATTGCAACGAAGCTTATGCAATTTGCTGAACAACTTGCAAGAGAACGAGAAATCAAGTTTCTTAAATCCGATACATCTGAATTGAATGAAGGAATGAACCGATTATTTAACAAGCTTCAGTATGTGAAAGTTGGACAAGTTCGGTTAGGTGATAAGGACTTTAAATTTAATTGTTATGAAAAGGAACTTGATTAACAAAATAGCTTATTTAATCGACCATAATACTAGGCGGTTGAAAAAAGGCAAAGCTAGCAGTCCATTGATCTGGATTGCTAGCTTTTATTTCTGAATAAACGGAAAAATTCCGCTTAATTGGAAATTAAAATTGAAAATAGCCAAAATAGCCGGAGAAATTCCGGTTATTAACTTAAAAACCGTAAAAAAGCGACGTTTTATTTCACTTAGGCGGAGATTTTCCGCTTATTCTCCCCCAAATCAAGCATCATTTCACCTTTAACCGGAAAACCTCCGCTTATTTTTTTATCCATTCAAATTCAATATTGATGTTTACATTAAATCAATAACTTTTATCAAATTGTCATCTTTTTACACCTCATTGAATAACATACGTTATATAACACCTGATTCATATCATCTGATTTATAACAAGAAAGGAACGTAATCATGCCACCAAAGAAAAAATTTACGAAAGAACAAATTATTGACGCTGCATTTGAGATTGCAAAAAATGAGGGGTTGTCTAACATTACGATTCGAAAAGTGGCAGAGCATTTGGGGAGCTCCATTGCGCCGATTTATGTCAATTTCAAAACGATTGATGAGTTAATCGAGGCGGTCATGCAAAAGGTGAATGAACTAAGTTTTGAAATGTTAGGGGAAGTGAATTCAGGAACACCATTCCTTGACATTGGGATTGCTAGCCTTCGTTTTGCGAGAGATTATCCGGTTCTGTTTCAGGACTTTGTCTTCAGTCAAAACAAAATTAACCATAATTACGATGAAAATATGGGGGCCAGTTTAATCGAACAAATGAAAGGTGATGAAGATCTAAAAGGATTTTCAACTGAAGAGTTGATGACCATTTTCATGAAAATGCGCATTTTTACAACGGGTCTTTCCATCATGGTTGCTGGAGGAATGCTTCCGGAAGAGTTTAATGAAGAAATGGGAATTGAGTTGATGAAGAGTATGGCCAATGACGTGATTACGTCTGCCTATAACCATAAGAACGAGACTTTATAAAATAATAAGGAGGCTTATCGGGTTGAAACTTATCAAACCCTTACTAATTGTTTGTATGTTTTTTCTGTTCATGTTTACTTCTATTCATTCGATTAGTGCGAGAAGTGCTACTGATTTTTCGGACATTGAAACGTTTATGGATGGATTCATACAGAAAAAAATGGATGAAGACAATATTCCAAATCTAACAGTTTCCTTAGTAGCTGATGGAGATGTTGTTTTTGCGAAGGGGTATGGTTTTGCAAATATCAATGAGCAAACGGAGGTAAACCCAGAGACAACGATGTTTCGTCTTGGGTCTGTATCGAAACTTTTCACTTGGACCGCCATCATGCAGCTTGTGGAGCAAGGAAAACTGGATCTTCACACGGATATTAATCAATACTTAGATTTTGATATCCCAGCTACTCTTGTAGTAGGAGCGAATAAGGAACAGCCAAATCCAATTACGCTTTTTCATTTAATGACTCATACACCTGGATTTGAGGATTATTCAAGTTCTATCTATAAACTTTCAGCGGAAGAGATGCCTACGCTTGAACAATATGTAAAAGAGTATTTGCCAGAAAGAGTATATCCACCAGGAGAAGTAATAGCTTACTCTAATTATGGAACGGCTTTGGCTGGGTACATTGTGGAGAAAGTTTCGGGTATACCTTATTCGGAATATATAAAAGAAAATATTTTTAACCCCCTTGAGATGAACTACAGTACGTTTCAACAACCATTACCTAAAGATTTATCTACAAATCTAGCACAGTCATATAGGTGGATCGGTGGAGAATACAAAGAAGGAAGTTTTGAGTATGTTCCATCAGCTGCCGGAAGTATGAGTAGTAGTGCAATGGATATGGCAAAATTTATGCAAATGTATCTTGAAGGTGGTAGTTTTAATGATATAAAGATTTTAGATGATGCAACCGTTCAGGAAATGTTCCAACAACAATTTACCGCTCATCCTACTTTAGATGGAATGACTTTAGGGTTTATGGAAATGACAATGAATGATAGAAAAATTCTCAATCATAATGGAAATACGACACTATTTGATGCAGGACTGTATTTATTACCAGATGAAAATGTTGGTCTATTTATTTCTTATAGTGGAAGCAATTTTTTAACACATAAAGAACTTTTCCAGGCATTCATGGACCATTATTTCCCCTCAGACAAAAGTGTTACAGTAACGCCGATGAAAAGTGGGGACTCTAGCAAGTTTGTTGGGGAATATCAACAAAATAGGAGGAGCTTTACGGATCCAGATAAGTTTCTAAGTTTAACGATGGGAAAAGTCCTAGTCCAGAAGGATGATTCAGGGGATTTATTAGTTACCATAAACGGAAACACGAATCGATTTGTTGAGGTTGAACCTTTTATATACAAAAATATGCGTGAAGAAATGTCTTATGATGCTTATGGTGAATTTAATACGATCGTATTTCAAACAGATCAATTTGGGAATATAATGCTCACAACAGATGGACCTATGAGCTATTCAAAGGCACCATGGTATGCTTCGAGTGGATTTACATTTTTATCATTAATTCTAGTAATCTTAACTTTTGTTGGAAGTCTTCTATTCTGGGGAATTAAAGCATTAGTGCGACGGAAACGGAAAACGTCTCAACCTAAAATAGAGGTATTTGGGAAAAGAATGGCAATTACTGCAGGAATACTGCTGTTGTTTTTATTGGCCAGCATTATCGTCACTGGGGCACCGGACCCACTCTATCAACTACCAAAAGTTGCAATGGGCATAGAACCTGCATGGAGCCTAATTGTTAATGTCATTCCAATCCTTTTAATGATGTCAGCTTTGGCAATGCTTATCTATGTTGTTTACCTTTGGTCGAAAAAATATTGTAGCATCATTCAACGCATTCATTTTACATGGTTAGTTCTCATGAACATGCATTTAATTTGGATTTTTTGGTATTGGCAGTTGTTTTAAAAAATCTTGTATATCATTGCAACAAAGATTTCCCAATTACACAGTTGTTGGATTTAAAATAAATGAGGTCTGCTCTAAAAAAGAGCAGACCCGTTTTTGTATACCCGCTATGATATAATAAAAAGTAAATCAGATATGTTAGACTCTGATGATTAATAGGAGGTACAAACCATGTCAAAATTGATGAAGATTGCAAAACTACTTAATAATCCTAAAGTGAGAAAAGCGATTATAGAAAAAGGTGTACCTCTAATAAAGAATGAAATTGAAAAGAGAAAAAATAAAACGAAGTAATTGTCTTTGTTCGATGGAAAATCACGCAATCAGACACGTTTCTGAAATAAGGAAAATATCATTGAAATGCAACTTCTTGCATTATCATAACTCAACATAAAAAATGGATTGTCTATAACGGGACAATCCATTATCTTTTTAATTTAGTTCTAACGTTTCATTAATGTCTGTCGATTGAGAACTTTGCCCTGTCATGCGTTTGTAGAAATAAGCAACCTTTTTAATGAGATTTCCTGATTCCCAATATTCGGCTGCTTCTACTTTTACCTTTATTAAAATAACGTTAGGATCATCATAAGAAGTTTGCATGATATTATCGTACACTTTACTCCACAGTTCCTTTTTCTTTCCTAAATCTTCAACAATTTCAGCTCTTCCTCGTACGGATACATAAGATTTACCTACATAGGCTACGTTGACATGTTGATCATGTTGTATTTCATCATACTTATCCGTATCTTTTTTAGTGAAAAACCATAAGTCACCATCAAACTCTACTTCTTGTGTTTTCATAGGACGAGATACAAGCCCTTCATCAGTAGCAGTCGTCAACATAGCTATGTCTATATCTTTAATTAAGTCTCTTAATGTTTCAATTTCTTCTTGATTCATCATGTTAGACAAATTCACCTCTTTCAAATTTATACTACCCTCTAAAAAAGCATTTATTCAGGTGTATAGGAATATTCAAAAGTGGCATTCCAATGTAGTCCAAACATTTGAAATATATGTTCATAATAACTTTTTAGACTTTCTAGAACAGGCAAAGCTGATTAAAAGTTTTGCTGGTTATGAAACTAAGAGGAGTTAAAGATTCGGCTGCTTCTCACAAACGTAAAATTTTCTTCCCATGTATCTATCTTCCCAATATGTTCATGAAACAATGAGTTAAGTTTCACCAGCACATTGATACCTTATTCAAACCTACGAATTATACTATGATACAATGGAAATTAAATATAAGATTAGAATGAGACTAGTAATTGAGAGTTGCTTTGACTGTTATTGTCAGAGGTGAACTCTATGTAAAAGAGGGGTAAAATGGTAGTAGATAATAAAAGTAATAAGAGTAAGTTCGTAGGAATTACCTCAATAGCAGATGGATTATCCACATTAAAAGTCGCAGAACTTCAAGACATCAGGAGAAAACTAAAAATAAAAAATGTAAGTTCTTTAAAAAAGGCAGAGTTGATACAATATTTGGCAGAGGCAATTCCATTCCATCTTAAAAACATTATCAGATTGTACGATGAACGTCGTTTATTTTTAATAAAAAGCATGATTGCCAACAAAGGTATGATTACCGTAAAAAATTTAGAAATCGAGGAGTTAGAGTATTTCCGAAAAACAGGCTTTACATTTATGAGTTATTCGAATGGTAATCAGGCCATTATAATTCCTTTAGACCTAATGCACACTTTCGAGGAAATTGTTCGTGACGAAACGGTGCTTTATGATATTAAGCGAAACACAGAATGGATCAAGATCACCCGTGGTTTACTCTATTATTATGGAGTAGTGCCGCAAGATAAATTAGTTGATTTAGTTGAAAAATATGCACCCATTCACCCTTATTACCTTGATTTCAATCAAGTTATTTTTGATGCGATGGATTACAACCAAGAAATTAACTTTGACAGGTACGGTTTTTCCTTCTGGGAAGTGTTGGAGCCATTAAACATCTTAGAGGAGCAGGCATCTAGAAAGGGTATTGATTACTACCCATTCACAAAAGAACAGCTTCTTGAAGCAGGTGAAACGGATTTTGTAGAGCACCCAAAGGGGTATTCCCAACTATTAGCGCTTTTTACTAAGGAGTATGGGATGTCTAAGCAAGAGGCAACGGAGCTTATTGAGGAATGTGTTTTGCAAGTGAAATTAGGCAATTTACCTAGTCAGCTTCTTCAATATTTACAAACTCAACTGACATTCGAAAGCTTAGAAGCTGTGCAAAGACTAGTGGATGCTTTGATTATTCTAATGAATAATACACGGGAATGGTACTTAAAAGGGTACACATCCTTAGAATTATCCTTACAAGATAAGAAGGGGTTAAGCTCTTTATCCAATAAAAAAGGAGAGGTGATTCACCTTCATACTCTTCAAAAGGTTGGTAGAAATGAACCTTGTCCATGTGGTAGTGGGAAAAAATATAAGAAATGTTGCGGAAACTGAATGTTAGAAAAGCAATAAAATGAAAAAAATTAATGGGAAGATAAAGAAATTATACAGATTTCGAGATTGTAAATTTTCCTCACAATATATCCTAAAAAAGGAGATTCAGAGTTGTGGCAAAAAGTAATTCACAGGATTGGGTAGAGGCTAAAAAAAGATGCAGACTGAATGATACTGATATACAAATGGCTAAGAGGTTAGGGATGACACCAAAGAGTTTAATAAAAAATATCCCCACACCTAATCAACAGTGGAAAGCCCCCGTAAAAGTGTGGATTCGTGATTTATATGAAGAAAAGTTCAATCGGGATAAGGTGACAGGTTCCTCGTCTAAGCCATTTTAGACTTAATAGGGACAAACCTATCCCACTTGGGAATTCCTACCGCTATAAAAAACGGGTTTTGGTAGGTGAATCAGCTATCACTATCGATGACGGTACAAACCCCACTTCTTTAGAGGTGGGAGTAGTCAGCTCTTTCATATTTATACTACCCTCTATAAAAACATTTCCTCAGTAGTATCGGATTACTCAAAAGTTGCTTCCAATAAGTACTCCAGCGAAATTTAAATATTTTTTCATAATAACATTTTAGACTCTTTAAAACAGGGAACACTAATAGAAAGTTTTACTCGTTATGAAAAAAATATTTAAGAGGAGTTAGAGGATTCGATGCTGCTCACAAACGCAAATGTAGTACAAAGAGAGATGACTTCTAACCAATTAAAATACATTGCGATTATTCTCATGTTTTTCGACCACCTATTTGCCGTTTTTATTGACCAAAGTAGTTTGGAAGGTGCGCTATCACGTATACCTGGAAGGATCGTAGCACCGATTATGTGTTATTTAATTGCTGAGGGATTCTTTTATACATCTAATGTCAATAAATACATTAAACGTTTACTAATCTTCTCTGCAATTTCTCATTTTCCATACGTCCTCTACTTTGGTATTCCATGGTGGAAAGGCACGAGTGTCTTTTGGTCGTTAGCTTTAGGGTTAATCGCATTAGCAGTGGTAAAAGGTACCAAGTATCCAGTTTACGTAAAAGTACTAGCGGTAATTGCGTGTTGTATATTGGCTGTTCCTGCTGATTGGTATTATATTGGCGTATTATGGATTCTGTTTTTTGGACTATTTAGGGGAGATATCGTAAAGCAATTGATAAGCTTTGCTGTGATAGGTGTCCTCTTCCATGTTACCCATAGGATATACGATTTTGGTTGGTTATGGCTCAATCAATTAGGAATGTTTTTAGCTGTCCCATTACTACTATTGTATAAAGGAAAACAAGGTAAGAAATCCAAAATTTTAAAATGGGGATTCTATATCTTTTATCCGTTGCATCTATTATTATTATATTATATCTATATAATAATTTACGCATAACGGGAGGGTATATGACAAGATTACTTCGTCGAAAAAATGCTATATTATTTCCACTTCTGTTGGCATTGATTTCACTAGTAACAGCCTGTTCAAACTCTACTAACGTAGAGGATATGGAAGATTCAAAAAGTGTATCAGAAAGTCCCGAAGATAAAATCCCGACTACTGTACAAATCCCACCTCCAACACCTGAGCATTACGTAGGAGATTTGGAATTGCCAGTAATAGGTGCGACAGGATTTACATCTGTACAGTTAGAGTTAAAGGAAGCTGCAAGTCTAGAGTCTGAAACAGTGCAGCTACTTGATGCAGGAACTGCTTTCGAGATTTTGCAGGAAGATGGCGACTGGTGGTTCATACAAAATGAAAAGTCAACTGGATGGGTACTACATAAATATTGCTTTATCAATTTACCTGATGTAATCCCGTCCATTATTTATGATAATACAAATACTTATTCTGCTAAATATGTGTCTTCAGGAAAATCAATCCCAAATATAACAGGGGAACAGCTTTACCAAGGAAAAACGTTTAACAAGAGACTTGGAAAAGAAGAATTCATCGTTCCTGTTTTATATTCAATGTCGAAAAAAATCCATTTCGCACAGCAATACGCATTAGCAGATGGTAATTCTTTGCTCATTTATGAGGGGTATCGTCCTTTTTCAGCACAACAAGCTATTGTAAATGAATTAACGAAATTAGCTGCGGCAGATTTCGAAGTTGCTGCTGGTATAAGTTCCTCTCCATGGTCGATCGATTGGTTTATCGCAACAAACGTTTCGAATCATCAAGTTGGTTATGCAATTGATGTAAGTTTGGCAAAAGTTCACTCAAAAGAGGTCATCGTCATTGGAAATTACGCGGTTAATGAAATCACCGATTATACCGAGTATACGATGCCTACACCAATTCACGAACTGAGCTTGGCATCGGCTACATTCGAGAAACCTGTAACGGCAGTTTCTGCGACGGCTTGGCGGGGTAATCAATTAGCTGACAATATGAACGAAGCCGCAATCAATTTACAAACTTACAATACTAAAGCAGGACTCACACCTTTAGCGTCCGAATGGTGGCACTTTAACGATTTAGATGCGTTAAATGAAGTGAAGGATAATAGTAGTGATGGAGGGTATGTTTTAACGAAAGTTTATAGTGTAGTACCTCCTAGCAAAAATAATTAAGAGTAACGAAGAAACCAATTTGAGAAATCAAGTTGGTTTCTTTTTGTAATTGACCGGAATACGCAAATAGGCGACCGGAAATCGCAAGTAAGCACCCGAAAATCGCAAATAAAGTACCAGAATTCGCAAGTAACTGAGAAATCGCAAATAGGCCTCCGGATATCGCAAATAAAGTATCGGGATTCGCAAGTAAGCACCCGAAAATCGCAAATAAAACACCAGAATTCGCAAGTAAATCAGGAAACGCAAATAGGCCTCCGGATATCGCAAATAAAGTATCGGGATTCGCAAGTAAGCACCCGAAAATCGCAAATAAAGTACCAGAACTCGCAAGTAACTGAGAAATCGCAAATAGGCCTCCGGATATCGCAAATAAAGTATCGGGATTCGCAAGTAAGCACCCGAAAATCGCAAATAAAACACCAGAATACGCAAGTAAATCAGGAAACGCAAATAGGCCTCCGGATATCGCAAATAGGGTACCGGAAATCGCAAATAAAGTACAGAGATTAGCAAATAAGCACCCGAAAATCGCAAATAAAATACCAGAATTCGCAAGTAAATCAGAAAATAAAAACTCCCCCTTACCAACGTGAAATTGGTAAGGGGGAGTTTTTGTTTATGAATTCACCCAACCGTAATATTCACTTTCACTTTCGATTCATTTCGCTCGATTTCTTGGATATTCCAATTTCCAGAAATGAATTGTTTAATGCCAGCTAATTGCTCATCCGAAATTTCTAAGTTAAGGTATCCGTTTTCTACTTGCTCATAGTCACTTTCGGTAATTTGGAATTTTAATCTCATCAGGTTTTTCAGTCCATTTCTTGTAACGAAACTAACTTTATAACCTTCTCCAATAATGGATTTAAATGCTTCTTCGTCCTCAGCAAGTTCTATTAGTCTTTCAAACTTAAAGTCTTTAGAAAACACTTTCCACGTATCCACATCTTTATTAAGTGTTTTTTGTATTAATTCCTCATTTGATACTCCGTTACTTCGAACTGTTTCAATGATAAATGCATCCATTAAATTGATTGTATTTAATGTCATGTTGGGTCCTCCTATCGCTGTAGGCTACTATTTCTTATTTGTTAACTGTTCAATTGCTTTTTCTGCTAAGTCTGCAAAGTATTTTGCACTTGGTAGAATGGCCGATTCATCTAATGTGAATTTTGGATGGTGCAATCCATAGGAACCTGAAACTCCGATGTTCACAAATGCTCCTTTGATAGTTTGTTGATAAGAAGCAAAATCTTCTCCGCCTGCAGATGGTTCTGTTTCATATATATTATAACCATGTTCTTCGGCAAGTGCTTTTACAAATTCCGTCCATTGTTCATCGTTGTTTACAGAAGGGGGACCAGGATGCCAGATTAATTCAGCTTCAGCGCCATAACTGTAAGCAGCCCCTTTAATAATGCGTTCCATTTTTTCAGGGATACTTTTACGAATATCTTCATTAAAAGTACGTACTGTTCCTTCTAAATAAGCCGTATCCGGGATGACATTCCATGTGCTTCCACTGCTAATGTGGGTAACGCTTATTACAACCTCATCGTTGTATTTCAGTTGTCGACTGACGATATTTTGCAAACTAGATACAATTTCACTTGCAATAATAATAGGGTCAATCCCCTCGTAAGGTCTCGCCGCATGGGCACCTTTACCTTTGATATTAATTTCAAATCGATCAACACCAGCAGATGTAATTCCAGCTTTTGTACCAAATGTTCCAAGTTCAGTAAATGGATTGTTATGTAATCCGAAAATCGCCTCAACATCTTCTAAAACTCCAGTTTCAATAATGCTTTCAGCTCCGTGGCCAGTCTCTTCCGCAGGTTGAAAAATGACTTTTACTGTTCCTTTTAATTGGGATTCCTGTTGTTTCAATAAATATGCAGCACCTAGAATAACCGCTGTGTGAAAATCGTGCCCACAAGCATGCATCACACCAGGTGTTTGTGATTTAAATGGAAGATCTGTTTCTTCATGAATTGGTAGAGCGTCAATATCTGCACGAATGGCAATAATAGGTCCGGGTTGTTGTCCGGAAATTTCTGCAACAACCCCTGTTTTTAATGGTAAATCTAATACACGAATTCCTGCTTCATTTAACCAATTTTTTATTTTTTTCGTTGTTATTACTTCTTCATTAGAAAGTTCAGGTTCTTGGTGAAGGTTTCTTCTAACATCGATTAAGTGTTCTTCCAATGACGAATCGGTTTTTAAAATTGTATTTAATAACATCAAATCACCTCTATATAATAAATAAAATCAATTTTTCTAGTAATTATATTAATAATAGTAGAATACTCGGAATTCAACAAAAGCACAAGCGAGGGTAAATTTAAAAATACTAATCACACAATTTAGTTTTCCTAATTTTACAAAAATGAGGGGGAAAGGTATCATGGTTTCATATTTGATTAAACCTATTGTTATGGTAGGTTTAAAAATTAATCAAGATGAAGGAGAAGTTTTCAGTGAAAAAGTTAAGTTGGTTATTATTTACAATGATATTAATGTTAATGATTGCTGGATGTAGCAGTAATGAAGCAAGTAATAATGGCTCTTCCACATCAAATGATGAAGATAAAGAAACACAAGAAGGTGGAGTACTAAACGTTGCAATTTCAAGCGAACCGCCAACATTAGATGTCCATATTAACGGTAGTTCTGTTCTAAAAGATGTTGGTCGAAATATTTATGAAAACTTAGTTACGTTTGATGAAAGTGGAAACATAGTACCGGATTTAGCAGAAAGTTTTGAAGTGAGTGAAGATGGATTAACTTATTCTTTCAAATTAAGAGAGGGTATTAAATTCCATAATGGAAAAGAATTAACTGCAGATGATGTTGTTGCCTCTTTAAATCGTTGGATTAAATTATCTAGCCCAGGAAAAACAAATTTCCAAGGATCAGAGTTTGTAAAAGTAGATGATTATAATGTTGAATTACATATTCCATCACCAAATATTAATACTCCAGCGCTACTAGCAGATCCAATTCCTGCAGCTGCTATTTATCCTAAAGAGGTTGTAGAAAGTGCTGAAGATACAGGCGTAAAAGAATATATTGGTACAGGTCCATTTAAGTTAAAAGAATGGAAGCAAAATCAATCGATTACAGTAGAAAGATTTGAAGATTACTCTTCTGAAGGTAGAGGAATTGCAAAAGAACCAAAACTAGACGAGATTGTCTTTAGTTTTATTACTGACGAGTCTACGCGAATTTCAGGTTTATCAACTGGACAATTCCATGTTTCGAATATTTCTAGCGATAATGTTCAACAAATTGAAGGTTTACCAGATGTATCAACTGAATTGTCACCAGGTGGATTTATGGGGCTATTCTACAACAATCTTGAAGGTATTTCTACTGATCTTAATTTTAGAAAAGCCGTTAATGCGGCATTGAATATGGATGATATTCTTATTGCTTCATATGGTAATCCAGAATTCTATGAGCTTACATCTTCAATTGTAAATCCGCAATATCCTAATTATTACAGTGAAGCAGGTAAAGAAGAATATAACCAAAACGACCCTGAAAAGGCGAAAGAGTATTTAGCGCAATCTAATTATAACGGTGAAGAAATCATTTTATTAACTTCTCGTGATAACCAAGATCAATACAATTCAGCTGTAGTGATCCAACAACAACTTGAAGCAATTGGTATTAAAACGAAGTTAGAAGTATATGATTGGGCAACATTCCAAGAAAAATGGGCAGATCCAGCTGCATGGGATATATTAACGGTTGCTTGGGCATCACGTTCAACTATTTTCCAAGGATTCTGGGGATCAGACGGTCAACCGGTTGAAGAAAGCGTAAAATATTTAGATAAAATTAAAGCAGCTCCTTCTGTAGAAGAAGCGAGAACAGCAATTGATGAAACTCAAAGTTATGTTTGGGACCAACTACCATTTACAGTTCTTGGACATAGAAAACAAGTGAATGCAATTTCTAACAAAATTGCGGGTTATCAGTATAATTTAGGACCAGTCTATTACAACATTAGTTTAACAAAATAATATTTAACTTCTTACTTAGCCAACAAAAGGCATATTTTATGTGATTTTTAGATTACAAACTTTATATGTGAGAACGTGACGGAAACTACCAATCAGTGGGGAGGAAATTACGTCGTCAAATCTTCGGTAGTAATTGCCCATCATGATTAGACGATATCCCCACTATTGGATGTTTCATTTTATAAGAGAGAGGATTTGTACAATGGCTGGCTACATTATTAGAAGACTATTTTCCTTAATACCTGTATTAGCTGTAGTGGCGATTGTTGTATTTTTAATCATCCATATAACGCCTGGAGATCCAGCAGCAATGATATTAGGAGAAGGGGCAAGTCCTGAACAGATTGAAGAACTAAGACACGAGATGGGGCTTGACCAACCGATTGTTACCCAATTCTTTTTATGGTTAACGAATGTTTTTAAAGGAGACTTTGGTGACTCTTATTTTCTTGGAAAGTCAGTACTACAAGCCTTTTGGGAAAATTTAGGGCCAACAGTTTCGTTAGCGATTCTAGCCCAAATTATAGGTGTTACATTAGCTTTAGTTTTCGGAATTATCGCAGCTAGATACAGAGGCACTAGATTAGATGAATTAGTAATGGGAGGAAGTCTATTTGGCATTTCCGTTCCAAGTTTTTTACTTGGTTCCATACTTATATTACTATTTTCAGTTCAATTGAAGATTTTCCCGGTTTCAGGATATCAACCTCTAAGTGAAGGTTTAGGCGAACATTTGAAATACTTAATTTTGCCTGGTATTACTCTCGGAATTATGCAAGCAGCACTTATTACGCGGATGACTCGATCATCATTACTAGATGTCTTGTCGGAGAACTTTATTAAAACTGCAAAAGCAAAAGGTCTAAAAGAAAAGTCCATATTGTTAGGACATGCCTTACGAGTTGCGTTTCTACCTATTTTAACTGTAATTGGAGAATCTTTTGGTGGATTAGTAACTGGAGCAGCTGTTACAGAGGCTCTATTCAATATACCAGGATTGGGGCAGTTGATTATATCTGGTATTAGCAGACGCGATTATCCTCTTCTCCAAGGATCAATCCTATTAATAACGGTCGTGTATGTATTGATTAATTTAATCGTCGATTTGTTATACGCAGTTATAGATCCACGTGTAAGAAATTCTTATCGATCTTAGAAAGGAGGTTGGATTGTGACTAAAGAAGTAAAGGTTGAGTATTCAACTCAAGTTAAAAGTAAAAAGGAAAAGTCAGAAAAGTGGATTCGACTTACTTCGAATCGATTGTTAGTTACAGGTTCAATCATCCTTCTTTTTGTCCTACTGATTGGAATTTTTGCGCCAATATTAGCTCCTTATGATGTATTAGAAATGAATCCGCAAAACCGATTTGTTCCACCTAGTGTTGATCATTTGTTCGGGACGGATAATTTTGGTAGAGATATTTTTAGCCGAGTGATGCACGGGGTTAGACTATCTTTAGTTATCGGCTTTTTTGTAACATTATTCTCGACGATTATCGGTTTAATTGTCGGTTTGTTAGCCGCTTACAATAAAATATTGGACCATATTTTAATGCGAATTTGTGATGGACTTTTTGCCTTTCCATCTATTTTATTAGCAATTGCTATTACAGCTGCCTTAGGTCCAAAAACAATCAACGTTGTTATTGCTTTAGTCCTTGTTTTCATCCCGTCAGTTGCAAGGATTGTCCGTTCACAGGCTTTAGTTGTAAAGGAGAAAACATTTATTGAATCATTAAGAGCGCAAGGTGCTAATCCGTTTCGTATTCTGTTTCTACATATAGCACCAAACGTAATGTCACCTTTAATCGTTCAAGTTACATATATTTTCGCAGTTACGATACTTACAGAAGCATCTCTAAGTTTCCTTGGGGCAGGGGTTCCAGCTCCAGAGCCAAGCTTAGGAAACTTGCTTTATGACGGTAAACTTTCAATTTATGTAGCATGGTGGATGACTGTGTTCCCTGGTATATTTATCGTTCTAATTATTTTAGGATTAAATCTTTTTGGTGATGGTTTACGAGACTTCTTAGATCCTAAAGCAAAACAATTGAAAAAGAGGGGAATTATATGGAAAAGGAAAAACAACCGTTACTAAAAATTAACAACTTAAAAACCACCTTTTCCACGTATAAAGGTGAACTTTCCGCTGTTGATGGGGTTTCACTAGAGTTAAATGAGGGGGAAATTCTAGGAATTGTAGGTGAATCGGGTTGTGGAAAAAGTGTAACAGCAGAATCCATCCTACAATTATTAGATGAAAATACGACAACTTACGATGGGGAGATTATCTTTAACGGTAAAAATCTTCTTAAAAGTTCAAATAGGGAGTTAGAAGAAATTCGAGGAAATGAGATTTCGATGATTTTCCAAGATCCCATGTCTTCACTTAACCCGGTAATAACAATAGGTAAGCAAATTGCAGAGTCAGTTAGGATTCACCAAAAGCTATCAAAAAAGGAATCTATGAAAAAAGCAGTTGAGTTATTACGGTTAACAGGAATTCCTTCACCTGAACAAAGAGTAAAGGAATATCCCCATGAAATATCAGGTGGAATGAGACAAAGAGTGATGATTGCAATGGCTCTATCTTGCCAACCTAAATTGTTAATTGCCGATGAACCTACAACAGCATTAGATGTAACGATACAAGAGCAAATTCTTAAGTTAATGTTACAGTTTCAAAAGGAATTAAATATGGGAATTGTCTTAATTACTCACGATTTCGGTGTTGTAGCTAATTACTGTACAAAGGTTGCTGTCATGTACTTAGGTCAAGTCATTGAAGAAACAGATGTAAAGAGTCTATTTTCTAGACCACTACATCCATATACAGTTGGTTTAATTAATTCAGTTCCACAACTTGACGGAGATCGATCTAAAGAATTAGCTACTATAAAAGGTGTTGTCCCATCTTTAACTCAAATTCCAAAAGGTTGTCGTTTTGCACCACGTTGTCCTTTAGCTACAGAAAAATGTCTTGAAGAAATGCCAAACTTAGAAAGTGCAAAAGAAAATCATCAAGTAAGATGTTGGCATTACGAAAAGGTTTTAGAAGGAGAGCTGCAATATGTCAACTAGTACAATGAAAAGTGTAGGACAGCCATTATTAGAGGTCCGTAATCTAAAAAAGCACTACGCAGTAAGAAATTCCCTTGGGAAAACAACAGGTTATGTACGAGCAATTAATGATATTTCCTTTACGATTTATGAGGGAGAAACTTATGGATTAGTTGGAGAGTCAGGGTGTGGAAAAAGTACGACTGGTAGGACATTGTTAAGATTAGTAGAACCAACAAGTGGGGAAGCTCAATTTAACGGAAATAATATTTTTGACTTAAATAGAAAAGAATTACGTGGAATTCGAAAAGATCTTCAAATGATTTTTCAAGATCCTCATACTTCTTTAGATCCAAAGAGAAAAGTTGGTTATTCCATTGAAGAGTCTTTAATTATTAACGGAGTGAAATCAAAAGAAGAAAGAAAACGACTTGTAACAGAAATGTTAGTTAAGTTAGGTTTTAACGAAAATGATTATAATCGTTTTCCACATGAATTTTCTGGAGGACAAAGACAAAGGATTGGTATTGCACGTTCTTTAATTTTAAATCCGAAATTAATTATTTGTGATGAACCTGTTTCAGCATTAGATGTTTCTATACAAGCTCAGATTATTAATCTATTAAAAGATTTACAGAAGCAATTAACTCTATCATATTTATTTATTTCACATGATTTAAGTGTAGTTAGACATATTGCTGACCGAATTGGTGTGATGTATTTAGGGAATTTGGTTGAACAAGGTACGACTGAAGAAATTTTCTCAAATCCATTACATCCATATACGAAAGGACTTTTATCTGCAGTTCCAGTGATCAATGAGTCTAGTGAAAGAGAAAAAATTGAGATCACGGGAGAAATACCTTCGCCAATTAACCCACCTAGTGGCTGTGTGTTTCGAACGAGATGCCCATTTGCTTTTGAGCGATGTTCACAAGAATCACCGGCTGAGATTCATGTTGGTGAACATAGATCAGTGAAATGTCATTTGTATGACCATAAGTAAAACTACTTATGGTTCTTGTTTTATAAGAAATCCTTCTAAACTACTTGGGATAATTGGGATAGTGTGCTAAGATAAATGAAATATATTAACTTACAGATTATTTAGAAATTATTCCATAAGTAAAGTGGGTGAGATTATAACGTGGAAATAAGAGCGATTAAAACGTTTATAACAGTGATTAAACATGGTAGTTTTAAAAAAGCGTCGGAAGTATTAAATTATTCGCAACCTACTGTTACATTGCATATTAAAAGTTTGGAAGATCATCTAGGAAAAGAGTTAATCGTTAGAGGTAAAACGATTAAACTAACTGAAGCAGGTCATGTGTTTTATAAGCGGGCAAAGTCTTTACTTAAAGAATATGAAAGACTAGAACAAACAATGGATGGTTTAGGTAATGGAAACGAGGGGTATATTCGCATAGGTGTTTCTGAACCAATAGCAAGTTTAGAGTTTCCGAAAATTATATCTCAATTTTTACAGAAACATCCAAATATAGAATATAAAATTGAGATTTCAGATTCGGATACCCTTAGCAAGATGCTTGACCAAAACCAGATCGATTTTGCGGTATGTGACGAACCAGAAAAGAAAGTGAATAATCATTTTCAACCTTTGTTTGAAGAAAGAATAGTATTATTAGTGCCAAAGTTTCATAGATTCGGAACAAGAAATTCAGTTAGATTAAATGAATTAGAAAATGAACTTTTCATATTCACTTCTCAAAATTACCCGTTAGAAATAAAAGTAGAAAACGAAATTAAGCAAGCAACCGGAAAAAAATATAAAAAACTTATTATTAATGATATTTTAGCTCAAAAACATTATGTGAATGAAGGGTTAGGGATTGCTTTCTTACCTAGCGGCGCAAAAGATCACCTAATTCCTGATCTAAAAAAAGTAGAAATAGAAGACTTAAAGACAAAGCTCGTTATAGGACTATTAATGAAGGAAGAAGTAGATTCCTTTGGCTGCGCAACGAAACAATTACTATCATTAATAATGAATTACTTTACATATAAAAAGGATCATGAACAGTTACAAGTTAATAGATGATCTGGCTTGATGGTTAAATACATAAAAAGAAGGGTGAGAGTTATGAGTACTACTTATGAAGAGATTGTAAATAGTTTTGAGAAAATTGATTCCACAGAGGCGTTAGAATTAATTAAAAGCGATGCTGAGGCTGTTATTTATGTTGGCAAGGAGGTTTGTCCGTATTGCCAAAAGTTTGTAGTAAAACTTATAAAAGTTGCCGAAGAAACGAATACACATATTTATCATGTGAATAGTGTGGAAGAATCGGATTTGGAAGGGATTACTGCATTTCGAAACGAATACAATATCCCAACGGTTCCTGGGTTCATCTATACAAATGGTAACACAGTGAACGTGAAATGCGATTCATCGATGTCTGAAGAAGACATTAAAGCTTTTATAAATAAATAATCCACTGGCAAAGCGACATGTACTGTGTACGGTCGCTTTTTAGATTAGATGAAAACCTAGCTAGTTGAACTTATACAAAAGTTTCCCAATTTTGTTATCCTTAGTAGTAGGTAATGGGAAAGGAGATGCAGAATGCAGAAAAGAATAGAATTAGTAGATGCTCTTAGAGGGTTTTCATTATTAGGTATTTTAATAGCTAATATGTTGTACTTTCAATACGATCAACTTATATATGATGATTTTCATCTTACAAATTGGTGGGAAACAATAGCCTATTATTTCACTAAAATCTTTGTAGAGGGATCATTCTTTCCGATTTTTGGATTTATCTTTGGTTATAGCATCATTTTATTTGTCAGATCATTAGAAAATCGTGAATTGAGTACAAAAGGTCCATTATTTAGACGTGCGATTGGGTTAATAATTTTAGGTTTCATACATATTGTTTTTATTTGGGATGGAGACATATTAATAATTTATGGTTCAGGGTTACTAATCTTAATGTACTTTATAAAGCGAGAAGTGAAAACGATGTTCATATGGGCGATTGTTTTATTCGTTTGTACGATGCCGTTTTTATTAATGAAATCTGATAATCTATCATTAATCTTGCCGAATTCAGAAGCTATGATAGAGGTTCTGAAAAATGGAACATATTTTGAAGTTATAAACAATCGTGTTGGTTTAGAAATGGACATTTCATTTATAACATTAATGATTGTATTGTGTTTCGTGGTTGTTTTTTTAACAATTATATCGTTTTTAGTGATAGGTCCCTTTGTATTAATAGGGATGGCTGCAGCAAAGATCGACTTCTTTAAAAATATTGAAGAAAAAATAGGGTTGTTAAAACGACTAACTTTACTGATTCCAGCTGGACTAGTTTGTAAGGCATTTATCGAGTCGGAAATATTTGGTGGGAAGATATTATATAATTTAGGCTCAACTATGCTGGCAATTGGCTTTATCGCTGCTTTTGCAGTAGCCTTTATTTCAATGAAACAAAGCAAGCTAACACAAGCCTTTGCTCACCTTGGTCGTCTATCGTTAACTAGTTATTTAATGCAGTCGATTATATGTACAACGATCTTCTATGGCTATGGTTTTGGATTGTTCGGGAAAGTAGGAGTATTTCTTGGCCTTGTGTTAGCGGTTATTATCTACGTGCTACAGCTATTTGTAGCAAATTGGTACGGGCAGCGTTACTCGAAGGGACCGGCGGAGTGGTTGTTACGTAAGTTTGTTTACTTGAGCGAGCGACGATAGGGAAATCAAAATGCCGCAGGATCTTCAAGCGAAGCGACTAATGTAGTTCCACTACTAGTTTTTGATGTTTATAGAGAGTTGATTTTAGGATTGGCGAAATAGATAGATATTTAGGGTGAGAGATCGAAAGTGATTTTTCACCCTATTTTTATGTATTGAACGAAAAAATTGGTAAAAAGAGGATGCCGATTAATCGGCGAATCAAATATTTGAAACTGGGAGCGGATCTAATTTGAGTAATGTGCATTAGTAAAATAACGGGAGAATTTACCGTTATTTATAGAATCAGGACTTTTTTAGGGAAAATAGGAGTAGATTTTCCTCTTATTTTAAGAAAGTCACCTCATTTAAGCCCTTTTTTAGCAAATAAGGGTAATTCCTCCCTCTATTTAAGCGGTTTTTCGGACTTTTTACTAAATAGGGGTAAATTCTCCCCTTATTCATTCGATGAGTGAAATTCTGAGACCACAGGTAGATGGAAATGCCACACAGTATAAAACTTTCGCTTATATTTGCTTTTTTAACCGGAAATTTTACGATAGACGGAAATTTCCCGCTTAAATTTCGGAAGTCTCCCATCCACGTTACCTCTTGAAGTCTTTTTTCTCGATTCCCTCGACTAATTATTGGTATGCCACAATCTTTAACATTTTGTGTAACGGAAAGTTGATAGAACTACCTATAAATCGCATATATAATGACTAGTAAGGAGATGAAAAATATGATTGGTATGAATATTCGTGTTTTACGTAAAAGGCATAAACTGAGTCAAGAACAATTGGCTGAGAAGGTAGACGTTTCACGGCAGACGATTGCAAAGTGGGAAAATGGAGAAGCATTACCGGATATTTATAAATGTAAGAAACTTAGTGAAATTTTTAAAGTAACTGTCGACCAATTATCAAGCAATTTGGATGAAGATGAAGTAAAACATCTCCAACCTAGAGGAAAGCAGTTTTTTGGTGTGGTGAAGGTAGGAGAGCGCGGTCAGATTGTGATCCCAAAACAAGCGCGGGACAACTATGGAATTCATGCAGGTGATAAATTAGTTGTCTTGGGCGACGATGCAACGAAAGGAATTGCCGTTTTAAAAGCGGAAGGCTTCTTAGAATTTGCAGAGATGATTCGAAATGCTGAGCTAAAGGATGAGAGCGAATGAGTAAAATTGTATTTTTTTCAATACCCGCCCACGGTCATACAAACCCTACCATACCAGTTGTAGAGGAATTAACAAAACGAGGGCATGAAGTTTGGTATTATTCTTTTACTGAATTCCTGCAAAAAATAGAAGATGCAGGTGCGACCTTTATTGCTTGTGATGAGTATTTACCGAACATTTCACAAGAGGAAATCGATCAGAAAGCAGGTAAAGATTTTGCTGCATTGATTGAAATGGCTGCAGATACAACGATTGCGTTAGACGAGAAGGTGTGTAAAGAATTAAAGGAAATACAACCCGACTGCATCGTTACAGACTCATTATGTTTTTGGGGGAAATTATTTGCTATTAAACTAGGCATTCCATATATTTCTTCAACTACATCCTTTGCTTTTAATAAGCACACAGTAAAGTTAATGAAGCAAAGTTTCATGGAAATTTGGAGAATGATTGTGGGCATGCCAAGGATTAATAAAAAAATAAAACTCTTAAATGAGCATGGTTATCGTGTAAAGAATTTTGTATCGTTAATTGAAAACGATAATGAAACAGATACAATTGTATATACTTCAAAGGAATTCCAGCCAATGGCAGAAACATTTTCAAACCACTATGCATTTGTTGGACCATCCATTAGACAAACCTCACCAATTCAAAAAAATCATAATTCGAGAAAATTAATCTATATTTCTCTTGGAACGGTACTTAATCAAAATAAGGATTTTTATCAAAACTGTATTAAAGCATTTGCAAATACAGATTATGAGGTAGTGATGTCAGTGGGCGAAAAAACGGACATTTCATCTCTTGGACCCATTCCGGAAAATATGATAGTGAAAAACAGAGTAGACCAAATCGCTATTTTACAGAAGGCCGATGTATTTATTACCCATTGTGGGATGAATAGCACAAACGAAAGTCTCTATTTTGGAGTGCCAATGGTGATGTTTCCACAACATGGCGAACAAAAAATGGTAGCCAATCGAGTTTCGGAGCTTGGAGCTGGTACAAGTCTGAAAAAACAAAATCCTAAAATGTTAGCAACAGCAGTAGCAGAAGTGATTGCAAATCCATTATATAAAGAAAATGCACAGAAACTATCCGAAAGTTTTAGAAAAGCTGGTGGGGCAAAAGAGGCAGCCAATGTTATCCTAAATAAACTCTCATAAAAGGACCGTAATTGGTTCTTTTTTAAATAGAAAAATAACGGGAAAATTTCCCGTTATCTATTGAATTAAGCCTATTTTAGGGAATATAAGAGTAAATTTTCCTCTTATTTTAAGAAAATCACCTCATTTTCGCTTCTTTTAAGCAAATAAGGGTAAATTCTCCCTCTATTTAGGCGATTTTTCGGACTTTTTACTAAATAGGGGGAATTTCTCCTCTTATTAATTTTCCGAACCTTTTTCAGCACCGTAACTCACTTTATCACATTAAATTCTTCCAAAATCAAATCCTCCGTCTGTGGCATGGTAATCCCTAAGTGCCAACATCCGATTCCGCCCAACCCGTATTCGTGGACTAGTCGTATTTTCGCGAGGAGGCTGCGCGGATCTTCAAACCACACTTCATGTAAAATTCCTTCTTCATCAACATAACGAAACCACGGTGTAGAGGCTACTTCATCATAGTATATTTCACTTTGGTAACGTGTATATAAATCAATTGCATGCTGTGTGGAATAAGCTGTACCTATTCGCTCATCCTCTGTTATTGTCCAATCATATGCGTATTGTGGGATTCCAAGCATTAATTTTGAACTAGGAACAACAGATACAGCGTAGTCTAATGTCCTCCGCACTTTATCTATAGGTGATATTGGACCAGATGGACCACCTGGCCAATGCCAATTATAGGTCATTAAAAACATTCGATCTACGTATTGGCCGAGAGTTTTATAATCATATGCACTTGAGTAATCCGGTACATAATCACCTTGTTTTGGAGGTACAGCTATCATTACTTCCATACCCTTTGGATGCAGTCTTTCGGTTAACTCTTTAATAAATTGATTTAGATTTTCTCTATCTTCTATTGGAACTAATTCAAAGTCGACAACTATACCTTTGTAATCATGACTGTCCAAAAGGGAATAAATATTCTCGATAAGTTTTTTCCGGATTGAAGGGTTGCTCATAATTTGGTGCGTTAAGTCAGCATCAAATCCTACTTCACTTAAATTCGTTAACGTAGCATATGGTGGAATATTTTTCTTCCAAGCCAATGTATGTGCTTCATTTTCTTCTAATAGGATGAGGTTTCCGTACGGATCCGGACGATATTCAAACACGAAAATACTTGAGAGAGTATCTTGGTAATGATCTAACATCCAAGCATTGGTGTTTTTGTCTTTAGGTACGAAATAAGTACCAGCCCATACATTTGCCTTTTGAGGGGAAGGAATCTCCAATTTTTGCCCCGGATGAATAACTCTACTCGTTAACTGATTGTGGCTCATTAATGTTTCCTCATTAGTAACATGACGGTTCGCAATTTCCCAAATACTATCTTTAGGTTGAACGATATAAGTAGAACCAGGAATCAATATAGCTTGACCAAGTACGAGGTGAGCATTTTCATCTAATCCATTTAATTTCGCAAGATCATTTACAGTAATTCCGTACTGTTTCGCTATTTCCGATAGTCTGTCTCCAGCTTTAACTTCATGAATGACTTGCGCGTTTGAAATCGTTGATAATGTTAAGAGAAAGGTAAAACAAATAACCATCATAGCCAAACACTTTTTATACATTCGAACCCACCCCAATTCATTCTCATGATTAGTATGAGTAGTTTCTCCCCTAAAAACCAAGTGTGAAAGCAGAAATTACATTATTTCATATACTATTAATTCAGGAGGCGACGATTTTTTAGGAGGTTTGAAATGGATTTTACGAAGCAATTCGATAAAATAAAGGGCTCAGTTGTGAATATTTGTGTTCTTAATAATACAGAAGAGAAGAAAATACTTTCGTCCGGAACGGGTGTATTAATTGGCGATGGTACTAAAATTATTACGTGTTCACACTGCATTAAACCTAAATTTGTAAATACTGCGAGATTTTCTGGGCAAGGTAGCGCTCAAAAATGTAAAGTAATTTTTAATGATCCTAAAATAGATATTGCGATTTTGGATGTGGGCAAGTCAATTGGAAAAGGGGTAAACTTAAGGGATTCTTCGACTGTAAAAATTGGGCAGGAGGCGTTTGTTGTTGGATTTCCTCTAAATATAAAAAAGATAACTGCCCTTTCAGCAAATATCGCTGGTTTTGAATCGTTAAATGAATTTGAATTAATTAGACTGGATTCATCTATTAATTACGGTAATTCAGGTGGTCCCTTATTTAATGAGAATGGAGAATTAGTCGGCATTGTGAATGCAAAACATGGACCGCTTTCTTACATTTTGACAGAACTTCAACAAGCAAAGCCAAAAGATAATGAATTAAAGGATAATGATAATCTTGTGGAACTTATTTTAGTATTGATTAATCAAATGCAAAGAAATTTGAATCTTGGTATTGGGTATGCAATCCCTATAAATATTGTTGGAAAAAATGTAGAATTTGTAAATTCATTAATTCAAAAATAAGACTAGAAACTCATGAACGTCAAAATCCTCTAGCGATTTTGGCGTTTTATTTCTTATAAATGAAGACCTGAATTTTTACAGAAATCCTTTAAATCATGGTCTGAAATGTTTAATTATCATATTTCAATAATTACAAAAAGAATAAGTTATGGTGAATTCCCTAAACCTTTTTACTTTCTTCATATACAATAAAAAAGGTATATTCTTTATACATGTATTATTGGGAGAGGGAATATGAGAAAAATTATTTTACTAATGATCACTTTAATAGTGATCAATTCATTCATAACATTAAAAACCTACGCTCAAGATGAGCCATCTTCACCAAAATTGATAAGTGAAGCGGCAATTGTATTAGAAGCAAATAGTGGACAAGTGTTATATGAAAAAAATGCTAAACAGCAAATGTATCCGGCAAGCTTAACGAAAATTGCTACAGCTATCTATGCGATTGAAAAGGGTAATTTAAATGATGTCGTGACTGTCAGTGACAATGCTAGAAATGTAGACGGAACTAGAGTGTATTTAGAAGAAGGGGAAAAAGTTTCGTTGGAAAAGCTTGTTCAAGGACTTTTAATTAACTCTGGCAATGATGCGGGAGTTGCGATTGCAGAGCACATGAGCGGGAACGTCGAAAAATTTGGAATCGAATTAAATCGTTATTTGGGAAAAGTTATTGGTGTGCGAGACACACATTTTGTGAACCCACATGGTCTATTTGATGCAGAACATACTACAACAGCCAAAGATTTAGCAAAAATCACTCAATACGCTATGAAAAATGAAACTTTCAGAAATATCTTTGGAGCGAAAGAATTTGTCTGGAATGGTGAGGCGTGGGACACAACACTCATCACTCATCATAAGATCCTTAAAGGCGAATTTCCATATGAAGGCGTTACTGGTGGGAAAACTGGTTACGTCAACGAATCTGGGTTTACTTTAGCTACAACAGCTGAAAAAGATAATTTGAGCTTAATTGTCATTACTTTAAATAGTTATTATGAAGAACAATCCTATCAGGACACACTCAAGCTGTTAGACTTTAGCTTTGAAAATTTCACAACCACTTCTGTAGAGGAAGGCACAACATTTACGGTTGGTAATGAAGAATTTATAAACAATGAAGCACTGACTACTACAGCCATTGTAAATGATAAAATTGTTCAAAAAATAGAAAGTGACGGGAAATTGAATCTAGTGAATCAAGAAGGAATAGTAGTTGCTTCTTATCAACTGGAGAAAATAAATACAGGGGAAATAAATACCGGTGAAATAAATCATTCCGTTGAACTGGCAAACTCGTCAAATAATGAAGTTGATAAAATGATGGCCTTCGATACAAAAGTTTTTAGTTTCATAATAGTATTAATTGCATCCGTTGGTATTGTATTTCATTTGAAACGGAAATATGGAGTTTAATTTAAATATAGTTAGCCTCGATTCTTGTTGAATCGAGGCTGTTTCACTTAAAATGAAACGTTGTGGTTACTATTCTGGTGAAAGTTCACTTTCAATAACCCACTTATGATTTTTCACCATTGGTCCTCCAGTAGTAGGGAAGTAATCAATCATATAAACTGTTGTATGCTCAGCTAAATCAATCGTTCCTTTTGCCCCTTTCATACCTTCTTTGTGGTTTGCTTCTATAGTAACTTCTGTTCCAGGCTCCGGGGTTTTAGTACCAGCATTTTTAATTTCCTCTTGAATCACCCATTTATGATTTTTTACTATAGGCCCTCCCGTAGTCGGAGTGTAAGTAACAGCATATGCCGTCGTATCATAAGCACCAACGACTGTTCCTTTCGCACCGTACATTCCCTTCATATGGTCAGCTTGAACGATTATTTGACTACCAACTTTATAAGTTGGATTTTTTACTACTTTTAAACCTTCAGGGACTTGTGCAGAACCAGAAGGAATATCGCTCAATTTAATAGTGTTATAGCCCGTATTTATTGTTTCATCGGAACTATTCTGGCTTTCACTGTTTGTCCAAGCAGATAACATCAACACTAAAATTATCATAAAAATCACTGATACAAATTTATTATTCTCCATAATGACCTCCTATAATTAGTTTAAATATTAGCCAATCTATATTGTTTCCCTAGCTATCTAAATTATTAATATGGAATGAATATTGATTCTTGATTTATACGCATACCATCTCGGGGTATATAGTATATTTTATAGAGAATTAAAAACCTACAAAAAAAGGAGAGTTGGATGGGGTATTACCAACTATTTATTTTAGGATCACTTCTCGTAATAACAATTACTGTATTTATACAATCGAGAATAGCTAAACGAAAAATCTCTTCCATGGAAGGGATGATGATTTCGATGTATTTTAGTATGAATTTAAGTTTAACGGTTGGGGTTCTTTTGGGAGTTACTTATCAAGGGGATTTATATCTTTCAACGATGTTGTCAATATTCATAGGCATCTTTGTAGGATTATTGTGTGGAAGTAATTTTGGGATATTGTCGGTGTTAGATGGTGTGATGGCGGGAATCATGGGTGGTATGATGGGAGCCATGTTAGGTGAGATGATAAGACAAGATCAGGGTGTTACATTAGTTCGTATTTTTTTATTCCTTTCGATTTCGACGATATTTTTATTTAAAATTATTTCTAAAGAAACAAATAGTAAGTATTGGTTTGTAACGCCCCTCGTCCTTACGATTTTGATTTCATTTTATTTTATTGGAGGGGTTTCATATGCAGAAAAACATTTCCCTGTATCAAATGATTCACAACATCCCATGGGACAAACTTCTCTAAAGTAATATTGTTTACTAAAATACTAGAAGTATTATAGTTTCAGCATAGAATAAATAAAACAAAGCACAAGGTCCATACAAATTGAAACGTGAGGTGAGAATATGTGTGTCAATAACGATTTCATCGAAAATCAATCAAACCGTATTTATGAGGAAATAAGCAAAAGTACATTGTTGAAAGTAGCGAGAGTTGAATTTCAAGAGGGATATTGTTGGGAACCCCAATTCGAACCTATACAATTTAATAAAAATAATTTAATTACAAAAATAATTTTAAAAGATGATAAAAATAACTCTTTTACAATTAATCCAGATGAAATCGGTTTAAAATTTGCGAAGGGAGAAATCAGCTATAAAGAATATCTAAGAGTTCAAAAAGTAGACGACTTTAAATGGATAGGTTTTTCAATTCTCGGAGTTGGGATAATAATATCTATGATGTTTACATTCTATATTTATTTCTCTTGAATTAATAATTGATAGGAATGTGGGCGGGACAGCTATCTTCTAGTATCAACTGTAACTGACCTTAATATTTTTTGTAAAATTGGCACTTTTCAAGTGGTCAATTAATACTAAACTAAAATTATTATAGGAATGGAGGTTATTTACATGATACAAGTTGGAACAGATAGGGTAAAAAGTGGAATAGAAATACAAAAGGGTGGCGTTATTATGGACGTCATCAATGCTAAACAAGCAAAAATAGCAGAGGCAGCAGGTGCAGTGGCAGTAATGGCACTAGAACAGGTACCATCAGATATTCGTAAAGCTGGCGGTGTTGCTCGTATGGCTGATCCTCGAATTGTGGAAGAAGTAATAGGCGCAGTAACGATCCCAGTTATGGCAAAAGCACGCATCGGTCATATTGTTGAAGCGCGTGTACTAGAGGCAATGGGTGTTGACTATATTGATGAAAGTGAAGTTTTAACACCAGCTGATGAGGAATTCCATTTACTAAAGAGCGATTTTACCGTGCCATTTGTTTGTGGTTGCCGTGACTTAGGAGAAGCTGCGCGACGTATTGGAGAAGGAGCTTCTATGCTTCGTACAAAAGGTGAACCAGGTACAGGGAACATCGTCGAAGCAGTTCGTCATATTCGAAAAGTGAATGCTCAAGTACGTCGTGTCGTTGGGATGAGTACGGATGAATTAATGACAGAAGCAAAAAATTTAGGAGCCCCATTTGAATTATTACTGGAAATTAAACGGTTAGGTCGTTTACCAGTTGTGAATTTTGCTGCAGGAGGAGTTGCAACACCAGCAGATGCAGCGCTAATGATGGAATTAGGAGCTGATGGAGTTTTTGTTGGTTCTGGCATATTTAAATCAGAGAATCCTGAGAAATTTGCACGTGCCATTGTCGAAGCTACAACAAATTACAAAGACTATAAATTAATTGCTGAAATTTCTAAGGAACTTGGAACACCGATGAAGGGAATTGACATTGCTACATTAAATGTAAATGAACGTATGCAGGAGCGAGGATGGTAGTAACCCAAATGTAAATGGCGAAACAAGGAGGAAATGTCTTGGCGAAGAGACCAATTTTCATTTCAAGTCCCAAATCTTCAATGTTATTTAAAAGGGAATTAATCGAATTTGAATGGTTTTCAGGTTTTTCTTTGAAACAAAAGCAAAGATCCATCCACTCCTTACATGATCGTGCTAGAGAAAAGTTCCCGGAAATTAAACTTCTTGAAATATCAAGTAAGTCAACTGAACAATTTGGTATAGAACTTAGTGCATTTAATTTAATCATTAAAAAGAATAACATGAATTTTAGTGTAGAAACTGCATTCCAGGCAAGCAAGGTATTTGAACTTGCAGGTCCATTTTATGATTTATATGAAAAAAGCTCAAAGGAAGCAAAGAGGGATACGAGATTAAAAGAAAGTGGAAACCTTATAGCTTTCAGATATTTTGATAGGGAATTTCCTATAAACCCAAAAACATTCTTCTATAACTGGCTATACATTAATACTTTGTCTACTCATCCTGATTTAGGAGAAAAAATAGTAGACTATGATGGGTTTACTGATATAGAGTTTAATCCGCATAAATCTATTAATTGTCAGGCAGAGGCAGCTGCAATTTACGTATCACTAGTGAAGAACAATCTATTAAACGATGCGTTGTCATCTCCGGAAGATTTTAAAAGTGCTGTTTATAATTACTAATAGGTTATGAACTAAAAATTAATACACAGAGAATACAAAAAAAAGAAGGTTGGAAACACACGTTTCCAACCTTTTATAATGTTTTCCCTTAGCTGTTTAATGATTTAGTGCTTCTCTCAATTGCATCTTCCCAACTTGGGAAATAAAATAATGCATTTCTCATTAATTCTGGATTTGTTTTCTTTATTTGTTTTTTTCGAAGGGGCTGGCCTTCTTTTTTCACCAACTCAGCAATTTTACTAACAACCTCATCAACACTCATATTAACTTCCATTTAAATTCCTCCCTTTTAGGTATTCATTACTACTCTCTCCAAATTAATGATTGAAAATACCTCTATTAAGTAAGAAAATTCTGAATTTAATGAGTTGGATAAAGTTCAAAGGTCAGATTAACAATTAAATCATGGAAAACATTTCAATAAAAAAACTCCATGAATAAAATAGGTCTAAAAAATTTACTCAGAATACACATTTTGAGGAATTTTTTTATGGAAAAGTATTAGGAAACAATGCATTATTTAATCTTCCTTGAAAGTAACAATTGTGAATTAAGGACGAATTAAGGACGTGTCACTATTGGGAATTTTTTGATAAATTTGAATAAAGAATACTCAGGCAAAAGGGGGATGGCATTATGGTTACAAAAGAAAAAGAAGTTACAGTTTCAGATTCTAAACCAAGTAGCGGAAATGGATTTTCAAAATTTTTAAAGATTTTAGGTCCTGGTTTAATTACTTCAGCATTAGTTTTGGGGCCAGGTTCAATTACATTGAACTCTAAAATCGGTGCAATTTATGGAACGGAATTAGTCTGGTCAATTATTGTGGCAGTCATATTAATGGCATGTTACACAGAGATGGCCGCTAGAATCGGGATTGCAGGGAAAAGTACATTTATTAATCTTGTAAAGGAAAAATGGGGCCAATTTGCAGGAGTCTTTATCGGGATAGGTGCATTTTTAGTTTGTTCATCTTTCCAAGCAGGGAATGCTATTGGGACAGGTATTGCTATCGAAGCAGTGACTGGTGTTAATTCAAAAGTTTGGATCGTTGTCGCTACTTTATTAGGGGTTGCTCTATTATTCTTTAGTTCATTTTATAGAATACTAGAAAAGTTAATGTTGGCTTTAGTTATTGTTATGTTGTTCTCATTTTTAATTACTTTAATTATCGTTAAACCTTCTATTACTGATGTTTTTAGTGGTTTTGTTCCAAAATTCCCTGATGGAAGTATGGCACTAGTAATAGGTCTTATTGCAACTTCGTTCTCAATTGTTGGTGCAATATATCAATCTTATTTAGTTCGTGAAAAAGGAGTAGTCCAAGCAAATGCAAAAGCAAGTATGTTTGAATCCATATTTGGCATTTTCTTATTAGGTTTTATTTCATTTTTAATTATGATCACTGCTGCAACAGTTTTATATCCTGAAGGTATCATGGTTAATAACGCGATTGAAATGGCAGATATTCTAAAACCTTCATTTGGAAGCTTTGCTGTATTTGTCTTTGTTCTTGGTTTATTTGGTGCTTCTTATTCCTCATTAATAGGAAATGCCACAATTGGTGGTGGGTTATTAGCAGATGGTCTTGGTTTAGGACATCAATTATCATCTTTAAAAGTAAAAATTTCTATCATTGCTGTTATGCTTTTCGGATCTAGCATTGCATTAATCTTTGATGGTAACCCAGTGAACTTAATTACTTTTGCACAAGGTGTGACAATTTTCGTTGTACCATTTATCGCAATTGCAATTTTATTCATTGCCAATTCGAAAGAAATTATGGGTGATATGAAAAATAGAATCTTCAGCAATGCACTTGGAATCATTGGTCTATTACTACTAATCTATCTAGCAGTTAATAACTTTATAAATATATTCTTAAAATAAAAGGGGGATTTATTATGGTAACTACTGTTGAACAACTTGAAGAATTTATGTCAATCCCATCTAAAACGTTAATAGAAGATGTGAAAAAACTTGATGGTGATTTTATTATTCTTGGAATTGGTGGGAAAATGGGTCCTACTCTAGCATATTTATTAAAAAATGCTATTGATGAAGCAGGTACAAATCAAAGAGTAATAGGTGTATCTAGGTTTTCTAATGATGATTTGAAAATACAGCTCAATTCAAAAGGGATTGAAACGATTTCTTGTGACTTATTAAATGACTCTGAGCTCCGAGAGTTACCTGTTGTTAAAAACGTTATTTATATGGCAGGTAATAAATTTGGAACAGCTGGTAACGAACATTTCACTTGGGCTATGAATAGTTATCTACCTGGCCGCGTAGCAGAGCATTATAAAGGATCTAGAATGGTCATTTTCTCTACAGGGAATGTCTATCCTTTATCGGATGTAAAACTAGGCGGATGTGATGAATTGGTTTCGCCAGATCCAGTTGGAGAATACGGTCAGTCATGCTTAGGAAGAGAGCGAGTATTCACGTATTTTTCTCATAGAGATAAAACGCCAATGTCAATTTTTAGATTAAACTATGCAATCGACCTTAGGTATGGTGTTTTGTTGGAAGTTGCAAAATCTGTTTATAATGGCGAACCGGTGGATGTCACAATGGGTCATGTAAATGTTATTTGGCAAGGTAGTGCAAATGAGTACGCAATCAGGTCATTAATTCATGCATCGACACCACCAACTATTTTCAACGCTACCGGTCCAGAGATATTATCAGTAAAATGGGTGGCAAATGAATTTGCAAAGTATTTTGAAAAGGAAGCAATAATTATAGGGGAAGAAGCGGAAACAGCATTATTAAGTAACGCTACAAAAGCTCATCGAATCTTCGGGTACCCCTCTGTTTCGATTAGAGAATTAATCGAATTAATAGCAAACTGGATTCAAAACGATGGTGAGCTATTAAATAAACCAAGCCATTTCCAAGAGAGAAAGGGGCAGTTTTAAGTGCTTAGTAAAGTAGTTAAAGACAAACTAATGGACGGAGCATTTATTCCAGCCCATCCATTAGCACTATTTGAAGATAAAACGTTTGACGAGCTTTCACAACGACGTCTCACTCAATATTATATTGAGTCTGGGGTAGATGGATTAGCGGTCGGAGTTCATACAACACAATTTGAAATACATGATGATTTTTCTTTTTATCAAAAGGTTCTATCAACTGCTTTGGAAGAAATCCAAGCAAATGCATCTGCTGATTTCATTAAAGTTGCAGGTGTAAGTGGGGATGTAGAACAAGCTAAGAAAGAAGCACAATTTGTTAAAGATCTTGGATACGATCTTGTACTATTAAGTAATAATGGACTCTCCCATTTTTCAGAAGAAGAACTGTTGGAAAGAGCAAAGGAAGTTGCATCAATTATTCCAATCATCGGTTTTTATCTACAAACTAGCGTTGGTGGTCGCGTTTTTAGTACAGAGTATTGGAAACAATTTTGTGAAATTCCAAATGTATTTGCCATTAAAATTGCACCATTTGATCGTTATTTAACGATTGATGTTGCGAGGGCTGTAATGCATTCAAGTCGTCACGACGAAATAGCGCTATATACAGGGAATGACGATGCAATTGTACATGACCTATTCACGGTCTTTGAAGAGGAAGTAGCAGGTAAGCTTCGTAAGAAAAGAATTGTTGGTGGTCTACTTGGCCATTGGGCAGCATGGACTTCGAAAGCAGTTGAACTTTTCCGTGAAATTAAAGAAGAACGAGAAAAAGAAGCGCTTAACTCAAAATGGATGACAGTTGCTCAACAAATAACTCATGTAAATGCAGCATTTTTTGACTCTCGAAATCAATTTAAAGGTAGCATTGCTGGTATAAACGAGATATTACGACGTCAAGGGTTAATTCGTTCAAATATTTGTTTGAGTGATCGAGAGGTATTGAGTAAAGGGCAATTAGAGTTAATTGATGAAGTGTATGAATTATATCCACATTTAAATGACGATGAATTTGTAAAACAATTCTTAATAAATAACTCTACTAGAATTTAATAAATTAGTAATCGAATGGTTTATGATAGAATCATTCGATTATTTTTTATTTGGAAGGTGGTTTGAATGCTGAAGGTTGGCTTTATTGGTCCAAATTGGATAGAAAAAATGATGAAAAGTAGCTTCTCAATGTTTCCCAATATAGAGGTCATTTATCGATTGTCAGATGATATATATGATGCTATTCCATTTACAGAAGAAATAATGAATGAAGTAGACTGTATTCTATATTCTAGCCGTGCAACTTACTTATTAGTGAACAACAATTTAAATCAAGCAATAAAGTCATACTATTTGCCTTTAAAAGGATCAGGCTTTTATGAAGCATTATTCTACTTAGTGAAAGATTATCAAATTGAATACATTAGTATTGATGGACTAGCTAAAGAGTATATACAGAGTGTTCTGGATCAAATAAATGGAATTGAATATGACATAGTAGAACATTTAGGAATTTTAGACGAGTACGAAAAAATCGTGCAACGTCATTTTGAGGCTGTAAATGGTCGTTCTAATATAGGAATTATTACTTCCATAAAGAAGGTCAAGGATGCGCTTGATGAGAAAGGACTTCCTGTGGTTTGGTTAAAACCTACACAACAAGATATTATCGTTTGTATTGAACGTATCTTATTGTCTTCTTCACAAAGAAGGCAAAGAGAGAACCAGATGATTTACGGAAAATTTATTATAGAATATACAGAAAAAACTGTACAAACGTTAAATAAAAAAGCCCGTATTAAATATAAATTAGAAAGAGCACTATATCACTTCGTTGATGAAATGTATGGATACATTATTCCGGTTAGTGAAGCGGAATATCATTTTATTGCTTACCGTGGTGATTTCGAGCGAATTACAGAAGGATATAAAATATTAAATATTTTTAAAGAAATTAATCAATACCAAGAGTTGAGGATAAGTTTAGGTGTTGGATTTGGCATGTCTATACCCGTCTCAGTGTTTCATGCAGATTTGGCAGTGAGACAATGTAAACAACATTCATCAAATATTGCATTTATAGTCAATGAAGCAAGAAAAGTAATAGGTCCAATTATTATTAATATCCCTACCGTGTACCATCTAACAGATAACGAAAAAGAGTTTCAAAACAAGCAGATTGAAAAAATTAAGACTTATATACTTAAAAACAATCTAAGTTATTTTACTTCAGATGAAGTAGCGATCAATTTAAACGTTACAAAACGTACAGCCAATCGTATTATATCCAGTTGGATGGATTCGGATTTGATTGAAGTTTATGGGTTAGAAAAGGTAAATGGTAGAGGTAGGCCAAGACAATGCTATATATTTAAGGGGGCAATATCGTGAATATAGGTTTGATTGGTAATGATACATCACACGTTGAGATTTTCTCTAGTATGTTACATGATATTGAACATCCATATTATGTTAATGATGCAAAATTTGTTGGTTTTATAGAATGCTATTCAGAGGATTTGCCGATTAGTCGAAACCGAGCAGAAAAGTATAAACAAGTACTACATTCTTATTTAATACCTGAATATAAATCTATTCAGGAACTAAATGCTAGAGTCGACGCTTGGTGGATTATGACGGTTGATGGAAGAAATCATTTAGATTGGTTTGTAAAGATAGTTTCCTTCCAAAAGCCCATTTTCATAGACAAACCAATGACCATTGGTTTGGACAATTTCGACTTAATTGTAAAACAATCAGAAAAGTATCAAACACCTATTTTTTCCTCTTCTAGTTTACGTTTTAGTGAGATATTAAAGGAAATCGGTAATGATTTTGATTTTGTATATGCGTATGGTCCCTTACCATTACAAGAGAAAATGCCAGGCTACTATTGGTATGGAATTCATAGTTTAGAATGGTTGGATACATTATTTAATTGTGAACTAATTCATTTAAAAAGAAAGTGTTTTAAGCATTATGAAATCGTCGAGTTGCAATTTGAAGATGGTCGCCGTGCAATTTTTCGTGGGGAATATGACTGGACTGATCAATTCGGTGGAATTGTGCACTATCATGGAAAATCTCCGAAAATACTTGATTTCTCGAAAATGGAAAAATCCTATTATGTTTCATTATTAGATGAAGTTATACAATTTTACAAAAGTAAAAAGCCACCATTTTTAATCAACCAAACGAGAAGAATATTTACATGGATAGAAAAATTGGAGATACGAGATTGCTAGCCTCCAAATAAAATGAATCCAGTTCTGGTACCAACAGAGCTCAGAACTGGATTTTGTTATTATACTAGAGTAGAAAAAACCTCACTTGTTAATCTTTTCTACAGCATGAAACCCCTTCGTCTTCAAAAACCTCATATTATGCTCAAAGTTATTCATCGAATCCGAGCAATCGATATAATCCAAATTTAAAGAATTTAATATAGATCGTTCTATTTTTACAGAAACGATTAGTATTCTTTCTTCGTGCCCTGTTTCAGTGTTAAGGAATTCATCGTAAGCATGGATAATAACTGTTTCTAGTGGAAGTAAGGCGAATAAATCTCTGGCGATGCGAAGGATACAGCTACAAACGTAATCTTGTTGCAGTTCATAGTAGCGGGTTTTGCTCAATGGCTTTGTGGATAGTTTTCCTGTTTTCGTTAATTTCTTTTCTTCTTTTGGGATTAGTTTGTCTGAGTGAACATCAAATTCTACTTCCATGTATGAGGGGTCATCTGTAGAGAACTCAAAACCACTTCCGAATTCAGCTAAATCAGCTAGTGGGTCCATTTCTTCAAGCACACGGAAATATGTATTGATATCACCAGCGAGTACTTTCTTCGCTAATTCAACAAGCTCTTCCCATAATTCATAGGCTTTTTGATCTTCCACTTTTTCAATCTCAATTTGGTTTGCTAATTGAGTTCGAGCTTTCTCTTCTTTTTTAAATAACCGTTCAAAAAATCCTGGTTTGTAATTTTGATATTTTATCATTGCTTCTTTTTCTCTCGGACCGACCTCACCTAATTGAAAAGGGGGAGGACCAGACACAATACTTGACCAATTCACTTCATCGTCACATTCTTTATGAATTGACTTTACAAGTTCACATTGGTTTTCATATAACTCAACTTCAAATTTTGCACGTTCAAGTTCTTGCTCTTTTTGAATCGCTCTTTCTATACTCTTTAGACGTTGATTTGTTTGATAGGCTCTAGTTTTATAAGATTTCCCAGATGTTTTTGTCGTAACATACGAAAGGCCTGATCCTGGGATTCCGATACTCGTTGTCCGTCTACCACTACTATTAATGCTGTAACGCATTCCTTTTCCGCCAAAACTTATTCCTGTACTTTTTTTACCTACATTAATTCTAACCCCTGGTGCAACTTTGAAACTTTTACGAAACCTTAAACCCAATAATAACCCATCCTTTCTACTGTTATTATTTGAAATAATTCTTAGTAATATGTTCCGTTTAACAAACTGGAAAAGAAATAAACCTTTTACTGCTTATGCATCGACATTTTTCTTAACGATAACTAACCCAGTAACGATTTTATCTTTCATTGCAATTTTTTCAGGACTTGGATTATCAAATAATAATTCAAATAATCTTGGCCTAATATTAGTATTAGGAGTATTTTTAGGATCAGCATTATGGTGGCTATTGCTAAGTTACATAGCGGGAATTGTTGCGAACCGCTCAAATTTTTCTTTAAGATTTGTTAATCGTCATTCAGGACTAACATTATTATTATTCGGCTTATATGGTTTAATGATAATTGGGTTTGAAATATAGGGAAAAAGCTTAACTAAATCAAGGTTAAGCTTTTTTATGTTATGTAAGAGAATCTATTTCGAAAACAGCACACTTCTATCCATAAGAAAATTCCGGTTGAAAAATTCTAATGTTTTGAAGAATTTAAATCCTACCCACTATCTATACTAAGCGTAAAATTTTAAAATCAGGTTAAACTTCAAAATAGATATTCTTTTGAATAAACTGTTTATTTGTTTTCCGCTAATATTCGCAAAATATTCATTGCAATTGAAGTGAAAAGAGGTTACTATTTCGAACGGTAGTATAGTGGTAACTTCCATTGTAAGCGCGCACATATTAAATCATCAGGAGGTTACATATGCAATATGTTATTTCGATTTTAGGTATTTTTATCGTATTGTTTCTAGCTTGGATTGCTAGCACCAATCGAAAAAAGATAAAAATTAAACCAGTGATCACAATGATTATCATTCAAATTATATTAACTGTGATCTTGTTAAATACAGAATTTGGATTAATTATTACGAAAGGTATCGCTGCTGTATTTACTAAGCTGCTTGAATTTGCGAACGAAGGGATTGCTTTCGTATTTGGTGGCTTAGCAAATGAGGGAGAGTCACCATTCTTCTTAAATGTTTTGCTACCAATTGTATTCATTTCCGCATTAATTGGAATTCTACAACACTTACGAATTTTACCTTTCCTTATGAAATGGATCGGTTTTATTTTAAGTAAAGTAAACGGGATGGGAAAACTTGAATCATATAATGCTGTAGCATCGTTAATGGTTGGACAATCTGAAGTGTTCATTACCGTGAAAAAACAACTAGGAATATTATCCAAACAACGTTTATACACATTATGTGCTTCAGCGATGTCAACTGTATCAATGGCCATCGTCGGTGCTTACATGACAATGTTAGAACCAAAATATATTGTTACTGCTTTAGTGTTAAACTTATTTGGCGGTTTTATCATTGCTACATTGATTAATCCATATGATGTAGATCCAAAAGAAGATATATTGGAAGTTAAAGATCATGAAAAGCAATCCTTCTTCGAGATGCTCGGGGAATATATCATGGATGGTTTTAAAGTTGCCATTGCCGTTGGAGCCATGTTAATTGGTTACACTGCTTTAATTGCAGGGTTTAATTATTTGTTTGAGCTAGTGATCAATATTTCTTTCCAAGAACTTTTAGGTTATATCTTTGCTCCAGTTGCCTTCATTATGGGGATTCCACTATCTGAGGCTGTGAGTGCTGGTTCTTTAATGGCCACTAAATTAGTGACAAACGAATTTGTTGCGATGTTAGATTTATCTGGAGGGAATTATGAATTTAGCGAACGTACAATGGGTATTCTTTCTGTATTCTTAGTATCCTTTGCCAACTTCGCATCAATTGGTATTATTGCCGGAGCTGTTAAGGGGCTCAATGAAAAGCAAGGAAATACAGTCGCGCGTTTTGGTTTGAAACTTTTATACGGTGCCACACTTGTCAGCGTTCTTTCATCAATCATTGTTAGTTTAGTTATTTAAAATTAAATGTGAAGACCACTAAAATCGTCAAAAAAAGGGTGTCAAACTTATTGGCACTCTTTTTTGTATGTTTTATTTTAATGTCAGATAATTACAAAAGATGAAGTTTAATGGTATTATAGTAAAAACATCATATGAATTAACTCTCATGAATTTTACAAAATTGAAATGAGGGATTGTGATGAAACACAAAGGGTTGGGATTTGTATTAGGGATATCGTTATTGGTTGGTGCTGGAACTGTAGGAGAGGCATCTGCAAAAAAGTCAGTGAGTAAGGATGTAGCTAATTCTATAAAAACGGTACATGAAAGGGAATTACTCAGCAGAACGATAGTGTCGTTTGAGATATGGAATAATCGTAAAACGGCCAACAAAAGAAAAACAGTGTATGAAAATGAATTGTCAGATCGAACAGTGATTGCGGATGAAAATGAAGCCGAAGAAGTAACGGAATAACCGTTGCTTTTTTTTGTGGGTAAATTAAAGATACAATATAGTTTCTAAATAGATTATAATCATTATTTGAGAATAATTAAAATAAATAACAAAAAAGGGAATGAAATGATGAAGTTAACAATATCTAAAAAAATGTGGCTTGGTTTTTCTTCTTTACTTACATTACTTTTGATAGTAAGTGCACTTAGTATGATTTTTCTATTTACTGTAACCGATAGATATAAAGAAATCATCAATGTAGATTTAAAGAAAGTGGATCTTGCAGAAGGTATTAAAGTCTTTTCAAAAAGATTTGGCGACGGCTATATTAGAATTTGTCATGTTCGGTGATGACGCAGCGATGCTTGGAGAAAACATGGCAATGGACAAATTTGAAAAAGGCATTGAAGAAGGAACAAATTATGCGAAAGCATTAATTGAAATGACGACAGATGAAGAATCTAAACAATTATTACAAGTAATCCAAACAGAAACAGTAAAATTATTTGAATCAAATGAAAAAATAATTGAACTGAGAACAAATGGTCAAGATTTTACCAGCCATGCAGCAAACTCGGTAGAATTAAACACAAAGATCCTAGATACATTAGATCAATTGATTCTACTTCAGGAACAAAATTCAGCAAAGACCATAGAGACTCTTGAGGATTATCAGCGCAATATGTTGTTATTTGTTACTGTAGTTTCATTGTTAAGTATAGTAGTTGGTTTATTGATTGCATACTTCATAAGTAGAGGAATTGCAAACCCTGTGAAGAAAATAACTACTGGATTAGAGGAAATTGCAGCAGGTAATTTACTAATTCAGCCGATACATATTAAAAATAAAGATGAAGTTGGCGTAATGGCAGCTACTTATAATAAGATGCTAGTGGATTTACAAAGTATTGTGTCAGGTGTCCGTGAATCATCTCTACAGCTTGCGGCAAATGCTGAGCAGCTTTCAGCGAGTGCTGAAGAAAGTTTAGCTTCTTCTCAAATGGTAGCGGTGACTTCTGAACAGCAAAAATCCTTAGGGAAACAGCAGGTAGAGTATATTAATCTATCTGTAAACTCATTGGCAGAGCTAAACGATAGTGTTGCACAAATTTCAAAGGACAATGAGGAAATGCTCAATGCAACGGATGGTGTGCAGACACTGGTTACAAAAGGTTCTGCTGTAGTTTCAAACGTGGCCAACCAAATGAATATGATTCATATTACGTTTGAGGAAGCAACAGATATTATGGAGAATATGGCAAAGCATTCAGATGATATTCAAAAAGTAACATCACTTATAACTGACATTTCCGAGCAAACAAACCTTCTAGCTTTAAACGCTGCAATTGAAGCAGCCCGTGCAGGGGAATATGGTAAAGGTTTTGCAGTAGTTGCTGAAGAAGTTCGTAAACTAGCAGAACAGTCGAAACAGTCAGCTTCCGAAATCGAAAGCATGATTAAACTAATACAAACAGCTTCTAGTGATGGTGTAAAAGCAATCTCATCTGGAGGATTTAAAGTAAAAGAAGGGATAGTAAAGACTACTGAATCCCTACAAGTGTTTAGTAATATAGAAGCTAGTGTTGGGGATGTTATTACTAGAGTTGAATCGGTGGCTAGCGCAATTGGAGAAATTCATGCTAAGGCTGAATCAATCACAAACAATGAAGAGCAAGTACAACAATTAGCTAAAAAAGCAGCAGAAAGTGCAAACGAAACAAACTCTGCAACAGAGGAACAATTAGCAACAACAGAGGAAATCACAACAAATGCACAATCGTTAGCAGAACTTGCTGAAAAACTACAAAGTAAAGTGAATCATTTTAAAATATAAAATAGGCACGTCAAAACCCTAAGAAATAAGGGTTTTGGCGTTTTTACATTTTCCAAGTACTTTTAGTAGCTAAAGTTCTTCTTATACGCTAACGGAGTCATCCCCATAGAACTTCTAAATTCCTTAATAAAATAACTTGTACTATTAAAACCAACCTGGTAAGCAACATCGGTAATTGTGTAATTTTCTTGTTGTAATAGGGAGATGCTTTTTTGAATACGATAATCAATCACATAATTGACAGGTGAACATTTTAAGTAACGTTTAAAATAGCGACAACATTCCGAACGGCTCAACTGGCCTGCACGAGCGATATCCTCTAGCTTTATCTTTTCTGCATAATGCTCATGGATCCAACTGAGCATTTGCTTCATTCTCTGACTTTTTACGATTTCTGTCTGAACATATTCTAATTTAAATCCGTTATCGATTAAATTTTTCCAAATGTATGTTAATTGCATCGTTATGTCCATTTCATAGTAAGGTGGAGTTTGCTCAATATATTGATAAATTTTTAAAATTGCCTCTAAAATGTTTTTCCCCCAGTTTTTCTGTGCATCAATGTATAAATAGGGTAAATTGGTCGCTTGAATATACGGTTTAACATACCTCGTAAAAAGCTCTGGAGACAAAATAAAATAAGGTGAAACATTTAGGCAAATATAGACACAGTCCGATTGCTCTTTATCTTTTGCCATGTGTAAGCATTCACTATTAATAAATAATCCATCTCCTTGTTTGACAGCAATCCATTCTTCATTCACTTGAAAAATAGCTTCCCCTTTAACGATGTATACAAATTGAATTTCATCATGCCAATGGAGTGGAATGTGGCCATGTATATGTTGATTGATGGTCGTTTTATAACATGCAATTGGCAAAACGACTGTTTGATGCTTCGTTAATTCTTTTAAATTTTCATCAATTAAGAAGTTTTTCATTTGCATGTCATCCACCTCAATATATTTATATTTTTCTATTCAATATTAGTATTAATTTTAAGAATATTCAATTAACATGATATTATCGTTACATTTATTTAAAGGGGATAGATATATGAAAGCTACTAACATACCTCAAACAATCAACTCTGCACGTCTACTTTCACGACTTCAAGAACTCGGACGTATTGGTCTTGATAATGACAATATACGTACAAGATTAGCAGCTACAGATGAAGATAAAGCTGGACGTGACCAATTAATTAGTTGGATAAAAGAAGCGGGTTTGGAAGTTGAAATTGATAGAATTGGTAATATATTTGGAATTTGGACTACAGAAGAAAATAAATATGAAAAACCAATTATGCTAGGTTCGCACATCGACACTGTTATTAACGCTGGAATGTATGACGGCTGTTATGGGGTGCTTTCAGGACTTGAGGTAATCAAAACTTTGCAGGAGAAAAGGTTTAAACCAGCTCGTCCAATCGCAGTTGCCGCATTTACAAATGAAGAAGGTGTTCGCTATCAGCCTGATATGATGGGTTCTCTTGTATATGCTGGTGGGCTTTCTGTTGAAGATGCACTTAATTCAATAGGTACGGATGGCACTGTATTAGGTAAGGAACTTGAGCGTATTGGTTACGCAGGTTCGAAGGAGCCTGGTTTTATTAAACCTCACGCATACATTGAGCTTCATATTGAACAAGGTCCGATTTTAGATAAAGAAGGGACTCCAATTGGAGCGGTTGAAAATCTACAAGGAATTTCATGGCAACGTATTACGATTACAGGGGTTGCAAACCATGCTGGTACGACACCAACTGAAATGCGTCATGATGCAGGACTTGCGGCAGCGCGGGTGATCACTTATTTAAGAAATCGTGCTAATGCTTCAAATGGACAAACTGTAGCAACAGTTGGGACGATTTGTTTTGAACCCAATGCAGTAAATGTAGTTCCAGCTTTAGCAACATTTACAGTTGACTTACGTAACCCGAACGAAGAGAGATTACAACAGGAAGAAGAAGCACTTGCAAACTACCTTAAAGAACTAGCGGCAGTAGAGGAAGTAACGATTTCAACTGAGCAACTCGTTCGGTTTTCACCAGTTACTTTCGATGAAAAGATCGTAAACGTGATTGAAGAAGCTGCTAGTAAACAAGGACTTCCATCAAAAAGAATGACATCTGGCGCGGGCCACGATGCACAAATGATTGCACGAATTTGTCCAACTGCGATGATCTTCGTTCCAAGTGTTGATGGGATAAGCCACAATCCTAAGGAATACACGAAAGACACAGATTTGGTAGCTGGAGCGAATGTATTACTTAATGTGGTGAGTAATCTTACAGGTATAGAAGAGTAAGTTTGTTGGAGGTAGAGTATAAACATGATAGATTTGAAACAACAGTTAGTAGAATGGCGCTATCATTTGCATCAGTATCCTGAAACGGCATTTGAAGAAGTGAAAACTTCAGCTTATATTGCAGAAGAGCTGAAAAAGATGGGGCTAGAAGTTCATGGAAATATCGGTGGTACAGGTGTTGTCGCTAACCTTACTGTCGGAGATGGTAAGGGTGTCATTGGGTTACGAGCGGATATGGATGCATTAAATTTAAATGAAATAAAAGATCATCCATACCGTTCGCAACATCCTGGGAAAATGCATGCATGTGGTCACGATGGACATATGACAAATCTACTTGGTGCTGCAAAACTGCTTTCAGAACGAAAAAACTTTAATGGAACAGTTCGATTTATTTTTCAACCTGCTGAAGAAATCGGTAAAGGTGCGGAAGCGATGATTAATGATAAATTGTTTGAACGCTTTCCAGTAGACGAAATTTACGGATTACACAATATGCCTAATTTACCTGTTGGGACGATTCACACTCGACCAGGTCCAATCATGGCTAGTGAGGATAACTTTGTCATTCGTATTAAGGGAAAAGGCGCCCACGCATCGAGTCCACATATGAGTGTTGACCCCTTAGTTATCGCAGCAGAAATTATCCTTGCTCTACAAACAATCGTTGCGAGAAATCTTGACCCTATTGAAACAGCAGTGGTGTCATGTACAGAAATTCACACCGATGGAATTAGAAATGCAATTCCTTCAAACGTGGAAATCAAAGGGGATACGAGAAGCTTTAAACTGGAAGTTCAAAAATTACTTGAAGATCGAATGAGAAAAATTTGCGAAAGCATTTGCGAAATGTATGGCGCTGAATGCGAGTTTGAATATACCCATGAATTTTCACCTACGATTAATTGGGATGAATGCAATAAGATCGCGACAATGGCTGCGCAAAACATTGTTGGTGAAAAAAATACAAACAGTGATTGTGCTCCATTTATGGCATCTGAGGACTTCGGTAAGTTTCTCGAAACCATTCCGGGCTGTTTTGTTTTCCTAGGTGTTAAAAATGAGGGAGAGGAATTGATTCCTCTACACAACCAGCTCTATGATTATAATGATGAAGTTTTAGTGATTGGTGCTGAATTTTTGGCAGAAATAGTTCAGATACGCCTTTCTAAATAATATAAGAAATGGGGTAAAACAAATTGAAATTAGTTAAATTTGATCGCAAAACTGAAGGGAAAACTGATATTCAATTTTTAAATTTGGAAGAAGCAAATAATGTTCACAAGTTCCATAAAAGCTTCCCACAATATGAACCGACACCGTTAGCTGTTTTAGACAATCTAGCAAAAGAGCTGGGAGTTTCAAAGATTTTCGTAAAAGATGAATCCTATCGATTTGGTTTAAATGCTTTCAAGGCATTAGGTGGATCTTTTGCAATTGGACACTACCTAGCTGAAAAGTTAGAAATTAATCCAGATGAATTAACCTATGACAAGCTCGTTTCACCTGAAGTGAAAGAAAGATTAGGAGAATTAACATTCATTACAGCAACAGATGGTAATCATGGTAGAGGAGTAGCTTGGACAGCAAAACAGCTACAACAAAAATCAGTTGTTTATATGCCAAAAGGGTCATCTGAGGAAAGATTAAACCATATTAAAAACGAAGGTTCAGATGCATCCATTACGGAGGTTAACTATGATGATGCAGTTCGCTTAGCGGCGCAACATGCAGAGCAGAATAACTGGGTACTAGTTCAAGATACGGCTTGGGAAAACTACGAAGAGATTCCGAAGAAAATTATGCAAGGATATATTACGATGGCCTTTGAAGCTTATGAACAGCTTAAAGAATCAGGCGAAAAGCCAACTCATATCTTTATCCAAGCAGGCGTGGGGTCAATGGCAGCGGCAGTTCAAGGCTTCTTTGCAAATGTATATGGAGACGACCGTCCAATTACAGTTGTCGTGGAACCAGATAAAGCAGATTGCATATTTAAAACAGCCGAAGCCAATGATGGAACGTTACATTTCGTAAAAGGCGACATGGATACAATTATGGCGGGACTAGCATGCGGTGAACCAAGTACGCTAGGTTGGGAGATTTTAAAGGATTATGCCGATGCATTTCTATCATGTCCTGACAATATCGCGGCCCAAGGAATGAGAATTTTAGCTGCGCCTATCAAAGATGATGCGCAAGTAATTTCAGGTGAATCTGGTGCAGTTGGAGTAGGTGCTGTTAGTGAACTCGTTAGAAAAAGTGAATACGCACAACTAAAAGAACAACTACAAATTAATTCCGACTCAAAGATTTTATTCTTCAGCACAGAGGGCGATACAGATGCTGAACATTTTAAAAAGGTAGTTTGGGATGGAGCGTATTCCGTTTAAGTTAATTTAGCTAGGTTCCTTTAGAGCGGGCCTAGCTTTTTTATTTTATTATCCATATCTATTATAATTACTAGAATAGTATTTTTTTCCACAAAGGGGGAATGGAAATGTATTACGAGAATTTACGGAATAAATTAATTCAAGAAATAAACGAGAAAGAAGGTTTTCTAGTAGAGCTTTGTTCAAAGCTAGTGAAAATCCCAAGTGAATCTCCAACCTCTGATACACAAGAGTTAGTGGAAATAATTGTAGAGTTTTTACAGGGAATTGAAGGGGCAGAAGTGTCGGTTCATACATTGGAAGAACCTATTCAAAATATAGTAGCTCGCATTAAAGGGTATGGTCCTGGCAAACGTTTAATTTTCAACGGCCATTTAGATACCTATCCAGTTGGCGATCCAAAGGCATGGACAGTCAATCCTTTTGGTGAGTTGAAAGATGGAAGGTTATATGGTCGTGGATCCTCTGATATGAAGGGTGGCATTGCATCCTATTTATTAACTTTTATGATTCTAGCAAACTATCGTAGTGAATGGTCTGGGGAAATTGTATTAACCCTTGCTGGAGATGAAGAAACGATGGGGGGAAAAGGAACAAAATTTCTTCTAGACACCGTTCCAGAAGCTACTGGTGATGCGATGATTTGCGGAGATGTGGGCTCGCCATTAGTATTGCGTTTTGGGGAGAAAGGCTTGTTCTGGCTTGAGTTGAATGCGGTCGGGAAACCTGGTCATGGTGCACATGTGCATAAAGGAGTCAACGCGATCGATCGACTCGTTGAAGGCATTACTAAAATTAATGAAACCCTAAGAAAATTACCAGTTCAGCACGATGAGATGGTAAGAAGTGCGATATTGACAGCAAGCGAAATATCCGAAGAAATTTCCGGTAGGGGAGAAACGGAAGTTTTACAGAGCGTTACGGTGAACTTTGGTGAAATTGAAGGCGGAACATCTCCAAATCTAATTCCAGCCAAGGCAACAGCAAGAGCGGATATTCGAATACCTGTAGGAACAACGATTGCACAAGTGAACGAAAAAGTGAAGGAAATCGTAGATTCAATAGAAGGATTGTCTTATAAAGTTCTACGTCAATATGAACCGAACTTTTCAGATGTAAATCATGAAATTTTCTCCTTAACAGCCCAAAACGTTCAAGAAATTATGGGGAAATCACCTGTAATCACAATGCGAGTTGGCGCATCGGATGCCCGCCACTATCGAATTTCTAAGCAAGTCCCAACAGTTGTATGTGGACTCACGCCATATAACCTTGGTGGGCCGGACGAATATATTGAGTTGGACGAACTGCTTGATGTTGCAAAGATTCATTTGTTGACTGCTATTGATTTTCTATCTAATTAATATGCGGAGTGGTGCATCTCTCTGGTACCGCATGTAGGAAATGAGGTAACAAAGTTTTGGAAGTTCAAAAAACGATTTTAGAATACAAAGACATCCTTGAAAATATGAAGAAATTTGTCAGACCTAAAAGGGAAAAAACGGTGTTTTCTATTGGCGGACGAGGACATTATGAAAATCCGATTAGTGATGTGTTGGCTTTCTTTTTAGATCCAAATGAGGAGCATCAATTTGATACTTTATTTTTATCTAGCTTTATTAAAGTTGTAGGAAAAGAGTTTGAAAGTGTTGAAGCGAGTCAAATCGAAAAGATTGAGCGTGAGGTTGTCACTCATTCGGGGAACCGCATCGACCTAATTGTTGAAAGTGAAAATTGGGTGCTCATTATCGAAAACAAAATTTATCACTCATTACTTAATCCGCTAGAAGACTATGAAGATTATATAAAAATGAAGTACCCTCATAAACAGCCAATATTCGCTTTATTATCAATAAATGAAATATCGAATATACCACCTAATTGGACAAGTGTTTTGTATTATGATTTTATTTCGGAAATTAAGAAACAAGCAGGACCGTATATGTTTAATGGTAACAGTGCGAAATGGTCGTTTTTTATGAAGGATTATTTATTAAATATAGAGGAATTGATAGGAGAGTCTAAGGTGGACAAGGAATTGGTGAATTTTGTACAGCAAAACTATAATAAGATTCTTGAGCTCATTGAGGTGAAGGATCATTATATTAATTCATTACGAAAAATGTTCTCTTCTATTTTATCTGAAACAACGGGCAATAAAGTAGAAGACAAAGTTCATAATTGGTCGAAACGAGTAGCGATCCGCTTTTACTGCCCAGATCAGTGGGGGCAACAATCAAACCTTGTTTTAGTCGTATTACCTCAAGGGGATTTCAAAGTTTATTTCTACTTATACGGAATTGAAGAAGAGCTGCAAGAAGAGGAAAATAAAAAGTTAATTATAGATGGATTTCATCATTGGAAGGAAAACAAAGGAACAGTTCTCTGTTATAAATCAGAAGAAAGATTCAATTTAGATGAAGCGAAGAAAGTATTTATTTCTACGGCACAACACCTTAATCAATATTTTTCGTGAGCAGGATCAACGCACATTTGAGATATGAGAGGACTGTACATAGGCGAATGTGTATTTTAGTAATGTAATTTTACACATTTTATGCAATAATTATCTTTTAAGAAATTGTTGAGTTAAAGCTCATACGTAGTGAAAGTAGGGATTATGATGGCGACGGGAACACATACAGTTGAAATTCCAGTAGAAGTACAAGCAGTTTGGGATTATGTGAGTGACCTTGAAAAATGGGCAACAGAAGTGCCAGCTTATAAAGAACACGAAATTCTCAATGACAAACAATCAATTTGGACTTTTGAAGGTAGCGTAAAAGGGATTAAAAAAACAATCCAAGCGCAAGTAGACATTATTGAATGGAACGAACCTTCAAATATTAAGTTTGAGTTAAAAGGATTATCAGATAACTTCACAGGAAGCGGTCAATTTACTGCAGAAGAAGTTAGTGGAAAAACAACAATGACTTGCACGGTAGAAGTCAACGCAGGCGGGATTTCAGGTGCGCTGTTGACTCCAGTTATTAAATGGGCTGTTCCAAAAGTAGCATCTCGTTTAACAGAATCAATTGCTCGTAAAATTTTGGTATTTGCGTAGTTTGTATGAGGGCCAATCCATCATCGGATTGGCTTCTTTTTTTGTTAATCAGGAAGTTCTATTGAAAATATGTGATGAAAATATGTGAGTTATTTGACAGTATTTAGGGGAATTGAGGCAACTTGTCACGGAAACCGAATTTGCGAGACAAGGTTTAGGGGAATTCCGAGAAAGTGTCACGCAAAAGGAATTTACATGACAAAATTTTTGGAAATCCTAAAAAAGTGTCATGTAAAAGGAGTTTACGAGACAAGATATCTAAAAATCCAAATAAAGTGTCTCGTAGTCGCTCATGATCCACTAATTTTTAATGGTTGATCGGCAACAAGCATTGTGAATAATGACATTTCCAACACGCTCCATTAATAAAAATATATCGTCTATTTCTAATCGATTTCTATATTCTGAATTACCCTCTATTCATTTCATAACCCTTATATTTCACCATAAATACAATACCAAGTATCGGTCCAACGGCTAAAAAAGAAAATACCCACTCCCAACCAACCAATCTCTGTAGGATAGGGACTAGATTGATAGAAATTATAGTGAGTAGAAAGCCAACGCACATTTGGAAGGTCAACGCTGTGCCAACATATTCTTCTTCAGCTATTTCAGATACGGCTGCAGAAAATTGAGCCGAGTCAGAAATGATCGACATTCCCCAAATCAATGAAATCGTCAGTGTTAGCCAAATCGAATGACCAAATGTAAAACCAATACCAATGGAACAGATTGCACTAATGAACATAGACAGAATTGTTGAATTGGCTCTTCCCATTTTATCTGAAAGGAATCCACCAATCACACAACCAATTCCCCCTGCAAGACCAATGGAGGCAAATGCAGATAAGGCCACAAACCAATGAGGAGTTTCTGGCGAATTGCTTAAGAAACTAGCTGCTAAAAAGGCGGAAAGCCATGTCCACATTGCATATAATTCCCACATATGACCAAAGTAGCCGAAATTGGCAAGCATGATTGGTTTATTCAACACTACCTTTTTTATTAATTTGAACGAGAAAGGTAATTTTTTCAATTGAACAGGAGCATCTTCTAAAATAAAGGTAACAATAATAGCTGATAAGAAAGCTAACAAGGAACTACAAATGATGACTAACTTCCAATTTAAAGAAGAGAAAAACAGAACAACAAAATGTGGTAATGATGAACCTAATGTTATTGCTCCTATTAAGATTCCAAGCGCCAGTCCACGCTTTTTGGGAAACCATTGGGATAAAATCTTCACACCAATTGGGTATACACCTGCAAGGGTCATGCCGGTAAGAGTTCTAAGAAGTATGCCGATGAAAGCGTGATCGACTAAAACTATTAAGGCATTAAATACTGCACTAAGAAATGCAGAAACTGCCAAAACTTTTCGTGGATTAAAACGGTCAGCAAGTCCGAAATAAGAACTTACTAATGCTCCAATGACAAATCCAAGAGGGACAGAAGCTGAAAACCATGCTTCTAATTGGGCGTTTATATTCCAAATTTCCATTAGTTCGGGTGCAATCACAGATGCACTAAACCACAAGCTTAATGCAAATAATTCTGCTAAACCAATCCAACCTAACGCCCTCCATGATCCTTGAATCATCCAATCCCCGCCTCATAGTCTGAATTAGTATATTATACCAATTGAATGTTATAAAAAGACATTTCATTATCAAGTTTTTTATAATTCCAAGGATGAATGTACTCTAAGAATCTGGGTCTTTAATCTATAAATTTAATAACCTTTTGGCATAGATAAAACCCAAATAAAATCATCTTCAGGTAGTATTTGTATGTCAAAGCCAAGACTTATTAATTGCTTCGCCATTAGGTGTTTCGTACTGACACCACGACGTTTATTACCAAGAATAACAAAATCCGTCTCCTTTGTAACAGCGCCTTGCAAAACTCCTCCAAGTGCCCGCACTTTCTTCGCAGCTTCTGAACGAGTCATTGTGGACAAGGCCCCTGTAAAGACGATTCTTTTATCATAAAAGGGGTGTGTAAATTGTTGTGATGAATCAGAAAGAAGGATCACTTCTGGGTTGTCTTTATTTTGGTTCATTTTATTTCTCCTAGATTGAGTAAAGAGTTTATATTGGGCGATTTTTACTCCTTATGAGGGAATGCTTTCCCTTTATTAGTAGCTTTTCGAGAGTTATACGAGCAACTTTTCTTCTGTTATGAGCAAGTTTTACTCCCTTACGAGCGACTATTCTCGAATTACGAGCAAGTTTTGTCTACTTACGATCATCACCATCATTAGTCGCGCATTATGATCAACTTTCCAGAGTTACGAGCAACTCCAATAAGAAACTATTATACAAAAATTATATGCAACTAGAAAAGAAAACATCTATAGTCACTGGCCTCCCCCATGTTCCCTACCATAACACTTTATGTTCCATGAAGTGAACAGTCGGTGTATTTACAATGGTTATTGCGGCAGACATTGTTGTTTCCTATGAGTTTGAACAGGAACTATTAAAATGTTATTAACTCGACCAGCAGCACGCTGAAAGATTTTATTGTCAAAACTTGTTGCGACTCTATTTATTGTGAGTGGGGCTGTGGCAATATTGGGGTGTTTGATTTTATGTGACGATTCTTTTTTATATTTGAAAGATGTCCCTATTTGAATAGAGAAACCTCCTTAATGTAGCATGACACTACCTAATAAGGAGGTTTTCATTTTAATCAATCGTCGTTTTAAACGATTTTCTTCCAGAATCGTAATTATCTATAATAATGTTAATGTTGTGAATGGATTTCTCAGTAAGTGGAATTTTACCATCCGTATGCAGTTCGCTCCAAGCTTTATTGTTACTTCGATACAAAATTTCAGAAAGTCGATATATATCCGCATCTCTTTTGAGTCCTTCTTTAAAAGTTGTTTCAATTTCTTTTTTTACAGCCTTTTCAACAGTCTCGCGTATGTCAGCGGTCGTTATCGATTCTGAATAGCTGTTTAAGGATACGGTTGTATTTAGAGTGATATCAAATTTTACTTCTTTTCCTTCAATAACTGGTTCAATTTGAACTTTTAAACCTTGCAAAACAACCGTAATAAAATCGTCTTCTTTGGAAGAATCTACTTTGGAAGTAATTTGCGCTCTTGTTGTTTTATGAGATAACCATTGGAGCCCTTTCGCTTTTTCTTCCTTGATAAACCCTTTAAATTGATTTGGTGCAATAACCCCTACGCCAGAAATTTCCACGGATTCATCTGGTCCCTTTTGTGTTTTCCAATCTTTGTTCATTGTCACATATGGAATTTTCACATCATAACTTGGTTCGTTAAGCTGAATAATTAGTTGACGCATGCTTAACGGCTCTATATAGGATGCTTGTTCAAAGCTATTATAAGGATCCGCTAATTTTGTTAAAGTAATTGAACGTTTGAGAAGGGGGAGGGCAAGTAAAAATTCTTCTAAAGGTTCATCTGTACAATAGACCAAAGTTTGATATCTCGTGTCTGTATGTTGTGTAAAAGTATTGATAATAGAGTTAATATGATCTTTTTTCATTAAATCCTCTGTCACAATAAAGAACGATAAATGCCCCCAATATACCTCTTCATCAATAGCATGGTAAAGTTGAAAAAGTGCTTCGGTAAATGTATTACCCTTTGCTGAATTCACTTCAGATTGGATTACATCTTGATTTACCTGTTCGGACTTTGCCACGTTTGAAAAACTGATGATTTGCATAAATACTTCGTACTGCTCATCTTTATAATCAATTCCAACTCCATGTACATAGAACATTCGCTCATTTTCTCTTGAGTCCCAACAACCAGAAAGTAATATTGATAATAAAAGAAGTGGAATAATCTGTTTCCAATGGTTCATTTTGATTCCCCATTATTGCTTCGTGATTTGTCCTGCGGATTTAACGTGCCGGGTCTTTTTGTATACTTATCCCTTGAAGCTCTAAAAAATGTCTTTTTAAAATTATCCCAACTTAAATCGACGGATATGTTCAAATATGGAACACCAAAAATACGCATGTTCGCTATATATAAAACCGTTAAGTAAATACACATGAAAAATCCAAATAACCCGAAAACCGCTGTAATTAGAATAAAAACGATTCGTAAAATACTAACCATTGTAACAAGCGATTGATTCACAATGGTATAAGATGCTACGACAGAAATGGCGATAACAACAATCATCGCGGGACTAGTGATACCTGAACGAATAGCTGCATCTCCAATGATTAATCCACCAACAACACTAAATGTGCCACCTAAAACGCTAGGTAGACGTAGACTCGCTTCTCTAAACATCTCGAACATAATCACTAAGAAAAGCATTTCTAAAACTGCAGGAAATGGTAAACCGCGATTAGCGATAACTACTGTCGCAAGTAGTTGGAGTGGCAATTGATTTTGGTGAAATAGTGTTAAAGCTAACCAAAATGCTGGTAAAGTGGTCCCGATTAATATACCTATTAATCGTAAAATACGTTCAAAAGCACCAAAGACTACTGGGGTTTCAAAGTCCTCAGCTGATTTCAATAAATAAGTTACATTGACAGGTGTCATCACTGCATAGGAAGTTCCATCCACCATTATTAAAAAACGACCTCTAATTAATGATTGAATGGCAAAATCAGGTCGTCCCGTATAATGGGTTGCAGGTAGAATCCAATTTTTTTTATTGATAAATTCCATTAATGAATCCGCACTAATAACAATGTCAGTGTCGATATTGTTTAACTCTCTTTTCAGTTCCTCTAAAATCCCTTTGTTAGCAATGTCATCGATATAGAGAATGGCGACAGCGGTTTTTGTACGTTTACCGATTTCCAACTTTTCTACGCATAAAGAGTTAGAGGGGAATCGTTTTCGAATAAGGGCGATATTAATGGATAGATCTTCTATAAAATTATCCCTTGGCCCTTTTACAAGGGCTTCTAGGTTTGTATCTTCTGGGTTTCGATTCGGTTTTCGTGCAATATTACTAGCGTAAAGAAGTTGTAGTTCATCAAAACATATGAGTACCTTTCCACTGTAAACTGATGTTATTACGTCATCTTTGTTTGTAATGGGATTAAATTCAGGGATTGGTAGTTGTTCAATCATGGTTTTATCTATTGATTGATTCGTTGATCCGTTAAAAAGATTCTCAATTTTTGGTAGAACGACTGAATATAACATTTGTTGGTCGACCATGGCATCACATTTCACAAAGTGAACTTCAGATCCATTAAAGATGAATGTACTGATTAATACATCCTCTGATTTTTCAAACAGTTGTTTAATAGTAGCTAAGGTTACTGCTTGTCCGGCTCTGTCCATTCAGTATCACTACTTTCTCGTGCTGTGTTTTTATTTTCCGAGCGTGTACGTTGGACGGTTTTATTCGACTTTTTCCCGGAGATAAGTACAATAATCCACAATACAATTAGTAGAATGAAAAAGAAAATAAAAGTAGATATCAAAAATTCAAAATTGTTTAATGTAAAAAAAACGTATCATCTAAAAGGAATAGTATTAAATTAATAATGAAAAACGGTGGAACCATATAAGTCCAAATACGTTTTCGTTTACCAGCTATATTTAATATGTCCGCAGCGATGAATAATAATAACCCCACGCGGATAAATGTCCCTGTTAACCATTGATAAATTGATAGGAAATCCATATGTTCAATAAAGCGACCTATAGAAACTAAGCCCCACTCTTCATAGGCAGGATATCTATGCTTGGCTGCTTCTTCCGGGCCAAATTCTGTTATTGCACCAATAAGCGGACCCATCGTTAACCATGATAAAATTACAATCATAATAACGATATGGAACCATTTAAATGATTTTTTTAAATGTTGCTGTATAAATAAAAGCAATGTGATTTCAATAAGCCCAGAAGCTGGATAGACGGCTGCTTTGAAAATTGGTGAATAACCATGTTCGAAAAAAGGCCTTAATAAGCTAAAATCTTTCACTTGTAAATTAACAAAAGCAACATAAAAACCTAAAATGACAACAACAAATAAGACTAGTACATTGACCATTACAATTGTTTGAATGTTTGTTGAAACAAGTAAAAAACAAACAATTATATATATCGTGAGTAATATAAGTTGCGGTGTGGCATCTAGAAATGTATCGGATATCCAAAGTATTGTTTCGTGCATGGTGAAAGCGGCTAATAAAAAAAGATAAACTACAACAGTATATAAAATGATGGAAGACCCTACTCTCCCTAATTTCTCCCTTAACCAATCTTTCAGTGGCATTTGGTTTGTGCCTTTTTGAATATAGATCATTAATAATAACAGAGGAAATATAAAAACCGCCGCAATAATGACGGAAGCCCATCCGTCTCTTTTCGCTTGCTCCAGTATAGGCGGAAGAATCGTCACATGATTTTTCAACCCTATAAAGGTCATGACGAGTAAAATAGCATGAATTATACTAAACTTTCCGATTTTATTCATTCAAGAACCTCAATCAAAATTTGTTTTGTTCAGTTTTTCCATTTATGGGGATAAATAAACGGGGTGAGGGATTGGGGAAGTAAGTTTACAATGAGAAAGTGACTTCGGGACAAAATAAGAAGAGTCCTGAATAAAGTGTCTCGTAAAAGTGATTCACGGGACAAAAAAAGAAGAATCCCGAAGAAAGTGTCTCGTAGAATGGATTTAAGGGACAAAAAAGAAGAATCCTAGAGGAAAGTGTCTCGTAGAAGCGATTTACGGGACATAAAAAGCAGAATCTCTGAGAAAGTGTCTCGTTGAAACGACTTACATATCAAAAAATGAAGAATTATTGGAAAATGCCTAGTAAGAAATCTAGCGCAAAGTTAATCTAAATGATGGTATCAAAAAAATACCACGGCCAAAACACGAAATTGACTGTGGTACTTTTCTAATTTATTTCATTACTTCATCTACCGAAGATTTACCTCTTCCAATAACTGCCCCAATTATAACACCAGCTAATGCAGGCAATATCCATCCGACTCCTTGATCGTAAAGTGGGATAAAACTCAGTGCATCGGATAATGATTTTCCTAGGAAAGTGACATTAATTGTTTCAATAATACTAAAAATCGCTGTTAAAATAATCGAAACTCGATAAACAGAAAGATTCACATATCGATTAAATATCCCTAATAAAATCAAAACAATTGCCAGTGGATAAATCATTCCTAATATAGGGACGGAAATCGCCAAAATTTGATTTAAACCTAAGTTCGCTACTGCAAAACTAACAATTGCCGTAATTGTAGCCCACACTTTATAAGAAAAGACAGGGATAAGTTTTGAGAAATACTCACCACATGAAATAACTAAACTAATGGACACACATAAGCAAGCAACAGTAAACAATAATCCTAGAATTACAATACCTGCGGGTCCAAATAATTCATTCATTACAAGTGTCAGTACTTCAGCACCGTTGTCTAGTTGTTCAATAGAAGATACCGATGCACCTAAATACGTGAGTATACTATAAATGACAGCTAATAAAACCCCTGCACCGAGCCCTGCAAGCAACATGTACTTTGAAAGTGCTGCATTATCTTTAATTCCTTTTGCGCGAATGGTATTCACAACGACGATTCCATAAACAAGCGCGGCTAAAGCATCCATTGTTAAATATCCATCTAAAAATCCTTGGAAAAAGCCGTTTGATGTATATAGCTCAGTAGCTTGAGCGTATGGAGAAACTGGTGTGAAAATGGCTTTTACAAAAATAATAGCGATTAAAATTAATAAAATCGGTGTTAGCAGTTTGCCAAAACGGTCAACGAGCTTTGATGGCGATAAACTTAAAGCTAAAACAATTAAAAAGAAGATGACAGTATAAATGAATAGCATCATTGATCCGCCTTTTAAATGTTCAGGTAAAAAAGGGTTGATACTCATTTCATAAGCAACTGTTCCTGCTCTTGGAATTGCTAAGCCAGGCCCGATTGACAGATAGATTAGCACTGGGAAAATGATTGCAAACAGTGGGTGAACTCGAGTAGCCAATGTATTAAAACTTCCGGCTTTCCCAATTGCAATGACCCCTAAAATTGGTAATCCTACGGCAGTGATAACAAAACCAATTAGGGAAATCCACATTTCTTCACCAGCTGAGTTCCCTAAAAATGCAGGGAAGATCAAGTTTCCAGCGCCAAAGAACATGGAAAATAACATAAAGATAATAAATAATAATTCTTGATTTTTAAGTTTAGGCATTACATTCTCCTTAATAAATAAAAATATCTTTGTAGTATAACAATTTCGATGGATGGTGCCTATATAATGTGAAAAAGAAGTAATATTAAAAATAGTTGCTCATTTTGAGGTTGAAGTTGCTCAATCCCACCCAAAAGATGCTCAATAAGGCATAAAAGTTGCTCATATATTCCGCGTACTAAACCAAAACTCGCTTAAATCATATTCCTAAAAATTTTAATCCCCTTATAGTTTGCTTAATTCTTCAAATTCTATTTCTGTCCCCCAATAATTCTTTTATGTGAAAGAACCATCTGCCATCTCAAAATAAATAAGGCCGACCAGTTTAATCTGGTTGACCTTAATTGGTAACTATGAATTATTAACTAACTCTTTTCCATTGTCTTTTCATCGTCCCCAAGCATTTTCATAAGCTTTTTAGAAAGTGCAATAAGGATGAAGCCAAGTACGATTACAGCAGCACCAATGACTGCAAATACTTCAAAGTATCCTAAACTTGAAGTGAATGCACCTAACTGACCAGCAACGATGTTAGCTACGAACGAGCTTGCCATCCAAACGGCCATTAGTAAAGAAGCGAATTTAACAGGCGCATACTTACTTACAAATGATAAACCAACAGGTGATAAGAATAACTCACCGACTGTATGGAAGAAATAAGTAAACACAATAAACATAATATTTGCTTTCATTGCAATGTTATTTTCATCACTACCTGTTTGCATAATAGCAAATAGTAATACGATAAATCCAACACCTAACAGAATCATCCCGATCCCCATTTTCACTGGAACTGGAAGATCCCCACGTTTTGAATTTGATAATTTAACCCAAAGCATAGAAACGAGTGGAGCTAAAAGGATGATAAATAATGGGTTAACAGACTGGAACCAAGATGTTGGAATTTCCCAACCAAAAATTGTACGGTCAATAAATTTGTCCGTATAAATACTTAGGGCACCACCAGCTTGTTCAAACCCTGCCCAGAAGAACACAACAAATGCAGCTAAAATGAAAATAACTTTTGTTCGGTTTTTCTCTTTCTTCGTTAACTTTTGTTTTTCTTGAACACCTGTAGTTGAAACTTTAGGTTTACCTACTGTTTTTTTACCAATATCACCTAAGAAACGGTTACCTAGAGCATTAAACAAGATTTGTCCTATGATCATACCGATTGCAGAGGCAAGGAAACCATATTTATAACCATATTCAATAACGCCGTTAACATCTACTGCAAACCATTTATCTGTAATGGCACCAATTAGTAACGGAGCGAAGAATGCACCAGTATTGATACCCATATAGAAAATCGTAAACGCAGCATCGCGGCGTTTATCATTTGGTCCGTATAATTCACCGACGATTGTAGAGATATTTGGTTTGAAGAATCCATTACCAATAATAAGTAATCCTAAACCAATGTAAACAGCGGTAAAACTTTGATGACTAAATAGTACAATATTCCCTAATGCCATCGTAATACCACCGATAGTGATCGCCAATCGTTGTCCTAAGAATCTATCAGAAAGATAACCACCTATTAACGGGGTAAAATAAACTGCTCCGGTAAAGAATCCGTATAACATAAGAGCCGTTCCTTCGTCCATTCCTAAACCACCACTTATTAATGATTTAGTTAAGTAAAGGATTAAAATTGCTCTCATTCCATAATAACTAAAGCGCTCCCACATTTCCGTCATGAATAACAGATATAATCCAGGAGGGTGTTTCTTCGTTTGTTGATCTAAAGTTGTACTATTCATTGAAATCCCTCTAACTATTTTAAGTTATATTAGCATAACAATAGTAATGGAATTTAAAATAAATAGTCAATGAATATATAAAAGAATCATTCTTATGAAAACTATTAATCTTTGTTATTTTCTATGAATTCTCGCTTCATTATTGATTGAAAGGGTTTTATTTTCTCAATAATTAAGGAAGATAACCAACATGACCAGATATTTCTATATCAATATTATGGAACTCTTAGTTAGTTATGTTTTTATTAAATCACCATCAAATTTTATTGTTCGATATTATATTAATATATTTATTTGCGCGATAAATTTGGACGTTGAATCCAACATTTCCATCAATAGTTTGTTGACAATTTTTTTAAAAAATACTTACTTGCACATAGAAATAGAATCTCGTAATATAACATTAAAGCTGCGTTGTACGTACGAATATTAAGTTTTAACCTTTAAGCTGTAAAAGGGAGTTTTAGATCGAAGATGGATTGGCGGGCATCACCCAATACGCGTGATGATATACAGGAAATCTTTTGCGAACACCCACTTGGAGGAGTGGTGGTTTAAAACTTTCTATAATAATTACGGCAAAGCGGCTTTCCTACATAGTAGATACAAAGCACTCTGAAATCATTCAGGGTGCTTTTTTTTGTATTTTGCAGTTTAAATTAAATGTCATTATGTAACCCTCGTTCATAACATATGGAGGGAACTCGTTTGAAAGGAGTAAATAATGAGTGATTTAATTGCGATGTTTCTTTTAGGATTTGCAGTAAGTCTCGATAGTTTTACTGTAGGTTTAACTTATGGAATGCGTAAAATTAGAATTCCAATGAAATCATTAATTATTATTTCATCATGTACCTTTATCTTATTGTTATTAGCAATGGGATTCGGTTCGTTTATTGAATTATTTATTTCCTACGAAGCTGGGGAAACTATTGGTGGGATCATCCTTATAGGAATTGGGATATGGGTTCTTTATCAATTTTTCACATCACAAATTGAAAAACCTACTAATGAAAATAAAAAAGATGTCAAAATCATTGAAATTGAATTTAGATCAATATCTGTTGTAATAAAAATATTAAAACGGCCGATGGAAGCTGATTTTGATCAATCTGGGGTTATTAGTGGGAAAGAAGCGCTTTTTTTAGGGCTTGCTTTATCATTAGATTCTTTCGGTGCAGGAATTGGTGCCGCATTAATTGACTTGCCACCCATCTTATTTTCAATTGTTATAACTGTTTCTAGTACTTTATTTGTAATAGCTGGCATTAATATTGGGAGAATATTTAGAAATGTTCACTGGATGAAAAGTCTAACATTTTTACCGGGGATCGTTTTAATATTAATCGGTTTAATTAAGATTTAACATACAAATCAAGGACGTTAATCAACTTATAGGATTAACGTTTTTTGATGGGAAAATGAGAGTTCTATACCAGTAATCCCTCCCAACTTCATATCTACTATTCCCTCTACGATATGAAATAGAATTTATATATTTTAAATGTGAATTTAATATTAAATTAAATCTAGTTTTTAAAAATTATCATCATTTAATTAGTATATTTCTCAGATTTCAACCATAAATTTCATTATATTGAATGATCATCTTGTGATATAGCTTCATCGCTTAAAGTAAATATCTTTCAATAGAACAGGAGGGGTAGTAATTGAATGCAACAGAATATTACCGAGAATCTGTACAAGAGGTTATGAAAGAATTGGATGTAACTGACCATGGATTAACAGATTATGAGGTTCGAATGAGGCATAAAAAGTACGGATATAACGAATTAAAAGAAGGAAAACAGAAAAATGCAGTCCAAATATTTTTAGAGCAGTTCAATGACTTTTTAGTCATCATATTGATTGTAGCGGCTATTATATCAATGTTTCTTGGAGATATAGATAGCTCGATCGTTATTTTAGTCGTCATTACCTTAAATGCTGTTCTAGGTACAGTTCAACATATTAAAGCGGAAAAATCTTTAAATAGTTTAAAAGAATTAGCAGCACCAATCTCAAAAGTATTAAGAGAAGGACGAGTCGTTGAAATTCCGTCAAAAGAGGTTGTTGTTGGAGATATTCTTATATTAGAGGCCGGGGATTTTATTAGTGCGGATGGTCGAGTGACTGAAAGCTACAATCTACAAATTAACGAAAGTTCACTTACGGGCGAATCACTGGCGATTCATAAAATGGTAAGTTCCATTCAGGAAGAAGAATTAGCACTTGGTGACCGAAAAAATATGGTGTTTTCAGGTAGTTTTGTTACAAATGGTCGTGGACAAGCTATCGTTACATCTATTGGTATGAATACTGAAATTGGTAAAATTGCTAGTTTACTAGATAGTGCGAAAGAGAAAAAAACACCTCTTCAAGTGAGTCTTGAACAGTTTGGAAAACGACTTGCAATTGGGATTATTATCCTTTGTATTATCATATTTGCACTGGACATAATTCGCGGTCGTGAGCTAATTGATTCGTTTATGTTTGCGGTGTCTTTAGCTGTAGCAGCGATTCCAGAAGCATTAAGTTCCATTGTAACGATTGTTCTAGCCTTTGGAACACAAAATATGGCGAAAGAAAATGCCATTATGCGTAAATTACATGCAGTTGAAAGTTTAGGTAGTGTTTCAATTATCTGTTCAGATAAAACAGGAACGCTCACTCAAAATAAAATGACGGTTCAGAAAGTACTTTTAGGTGAAGAAATTCTGTCATATGATCAGTTAAAACTAAACAAGGGGCTTCATCGAAAATTTGTGGATATGGCTTTATTATGTAATGATGCAATCATTGCAGATGGTAAACAAATAGGAGACCCGACCGAATTAGCCCTTGTAAATTTAGGGCATGAATATCAATTGAATGAGCAAATTGTGCGCGGACTTCATAGTCGAGTAGGTGAAATACCATTTGATTCAACACGAAAATTAATGAGTACTGTTAATAAAATGGGCAATCACTACGTCATGATTACAAAAGGTGCGATAGATGTACTTTTACCTCACATTAGCAAAATTGAAACACCTAATGGTAGCCAAGCAATTAGAAAACAACATATTGATAAGATCCAAGAAGCAACTTATAGTTTTTCAAATGAAGGACTCCGAGTTTTAGCCATTGCTTATAAAGAAGTATCTTCATCAAAAATAAGTGTACATGACGAAAATAATTTTACCTTTGTTGGGTTGGTTGCAATGATGGACCCACCTCGCGAGGAATCTGCTCAAGCAGTGGCGGATTGTATAGATGCGGGCATTAAACCTGTCATGATTACAGGTGATCATAAAATTACTGCCACAGCGATCGCAAAACAAATTGGTATTTTAAAAGATCCATCTGAAGCAATAGAAGGTAAAGAAATAGAAAAATTATCAGATAAAGAATTACGAGATAAAGTTGAAAACATTTCTGTGTATGCTCGTGTATCGCCAGAACATAAAATTCGGATTGTTAAGGCTTGGCAGGAAAAAGGTCATGTTGTTGCAATGACGGGTGACGGGGTAAATGATGCACCAGCTTTAAAACAATCAGATATTGGTGTAGCAATGGGGAAAACAGGAACAGAAGTAGCAAAAGATGCTTCCTCAATGATCTTAACCGATGATAATTTCTTAACGATTGTAAGAGCAATCTCCAACGGTCGAAGCATTTACGCGAATATTAAAAATTCAATTATGTTCTTATTATCCGGAAATGCAGGAGCAATTTTTGTAGTTCTTTTTGCAACAATATTTGCACTGCCTGTCCCATTCGCACCTGAGCATTTATTGTTTATAAATTTATTGACAGATAGTTTACCAGCGATTGCAATTGGTTTAGAGCGACACAATAGAAAAATCATGAAAGAAAAACCGCGGAATATTCATGAACCGTTGTTAAATAAAAAATTTGTTTCCCAAGTAGCATTCGAGGGGACCGTGATTGGGGTAGTTACCGTTATTGCATTCCAAATCGGATTATCGACCGGTGATCCAGTTGTAGGTACTACAATGGCTTTTGCAACGCTATGTTTATCGAGATTATTCCATGGATTTAACTGTCGTTCAGAACAATCTATTTTTAAAATTGGTATTTTCTCAAACTTAACTGTTTGGATCGCCTTCTTAATCGGTTTTACACTGTTAAACTTAGTACTCATTACAGGATTGTTTGAATCAGCAGTGTTAAACCATTTACAATTATTAACGGTTTATGGGTTAGCGATCATACCATTAATTGTCATTCAACTTGATAAACTATTCTTTAGAAGAAGTGAATAGACGCAGTAAAAGGTCAACCTGGTTTTTCATCAGGCTGACCTTTTACCTTTAAGCAAGTGTTTGATAGAATTTATAACTTTAATAAAACTTTTTCAAATCTTTCCTTCACTTCATTCCACTCTTCGACAATGATACTGTACATAACCGTATGGCGAATGATGCCTTCTTTACGGACCATATGATTACGTAAAATACCTTCTTTTACTGCACCAATTCGCTCAATGGCTTTTTGTGAACGAATATTTTCATGTCCAGTTTTAATTTGAATTCGTTGCATCCCAAAATGTTCGAATCCATATTTCAATAGTAGATACTTACAATTTGTATTTATATTTGTACGCCAAACGCTAGGAGTTAACCATGTTGAGCCAATTTCTAATCGTTTATGTTGTAAAGAAATATCCATATAAGTTGTTGCACCGACTACTTGCCCCGTGCTCTGTTCAATAATGACAAATACATAATCGGTTTTGGCTTCACGTTTTTTAATTCCATCTTGCACGTATTGTATGACACTTTCCTTAGTTAACAGTTCAACAGACATATGCTCCCAAATCATTGAATCAGCAGCTGCTTTAAAAATTCCCTCTATGTGTGAGTGGTTAATCGGTTCCAGTCTTACGATTTCGTTTTGCAAAACTTCCATAAATAGTCCACCTTTTAATAAGATTTGCATTTCATGTTTTAATAATGACAAATATAATAGAAATAATAAATAGTAAATTCAAAATTATCAGATTGAAATAATATATTAGTTAGGAATAGAGAAAAATACTATTTCAATGTAAACCCACTTTGAAGATTTCGAAAAGAATTATTTCTTAAGGGATGAGAGAATTTATTAGTACATCAAATGCATTTGGATTATTATAAATGAGGAAGATTGGTGTCTTTCTTTTTTCTGAATTTGCCCGCATTTAACATATTATTTGTATTATAATAGTTAATACAGAATATATTAGAAGAGGGTATTAAATTTATATATGTTCAGTTTAATCTATTAACTATTTTGGGATGTGTGTTACATGGAGAAAGTTTTTGTCATAGGAGATATTCATGGGAACTATGAATTACTAGAAAACATTTTAACCAAATGGAATTCTGAAGATGAACAGCTTGTGTTCCTTGGTGATTATATCGATCGTGGGCCAGATAGTTTGAAAGTGTTAAGAAAAGTGATGGATTTAACTAAAAATCATGGAGCTATCGCTCTTAGTGGTAATCACGAACAAATCTTTCTGTATTGGCTTAACAGTCCTGAAAAAACTTCCGAATTTTACTTCCACGAAAAAGTCGGTGGTATTGAAATGATACATAGTTTGTACCCAGATTTGAAGGAAAATATAATACTTAGTAATGTGAATGTTGTAGAGCTGGCATCGAAGGTTAAAGGTGAGTTTTCAGCGGAAATTGATTTTATTAAAAATCTAAAAATATATCACCCTTGGAACGAATTTTTATTTGTCCATGCGGGCATTGATGTTCATGTAAAAGATTTCAAGCAGACAAAAGTAGAAAATTTTTATTGGATTCGCGAAGAGTTTCATAAAACTCCTCATTTGGCGAAGGAAATTGTTGTTTTTGGACACACGCCCACAGTAAATTTAAATGAAGACAAAAACAATAACGTTTGGATTTCTCCTTGTCGTAAGAAAATTGGGATTGATGGCGGAGTCATATACGAAAGTGGCCAACTACATGGAATTGTCTTAACGAGAGATTCAAATGAGCATACTGTCTATGCTACAAAAAGAGATGAAGATGTATTTTCATATACGATTAAAATATAAGGCACTTCTAATTTTTTGTAGAAGTGCCTTTTCTTATGGATTTGATTAAATATAACCTTCATTATTAAGATATAAGAAGATTCCAACTGCAATTAACCCAAGTAAGACAGCAAATGCGACTTTAATAGGTGAAATCGGTGATTGCCCACCAACTTTTCCAGTTTGTCCATTGACCATAAACTGATATATTTTTTCTTTATATTTAAATGAAGACAACCATAACGGAAGCATTAAATATTTATATTTTACCTTTGAATGGACCGTTGAAATTTGAAGATTAGCGACTTTATCTGCAAAATGCCGTTGTCTAATATGGCTATCAATTTCACTTCTTAGTCGTGAATGGATTTCTTGTTTTGCCTGTTCCCATCCTTCTTCTAATCCAACACTATACCGCTCTGCAATATATCCATGTAGGAAGTCTTTGTTAAAGGTAAGGGATTGATGAGTCCCAAAAGGCTCTACTTGTTTAAGAATACGATCATTGTAACGTTTGGAAGCACGAACAAGATGGTCGTCTATAAATCTTTCATAGGTTCCGCTCGTATGGTACCAATCTGTTACTGTCCGAGTTTTTCCATCTTTATCAGAAACTGTTCGATTTTTCCCGTATCGAGCTGAGTACTTTGTTCGTGTTTTTGAATCGAATGTCCAATAAGGTAAATAAACACCAGAAAAAGCATCCGCTTTTGCCGATCGTTTTGCTTCGTTAGGAGCGAACCATTTTCTTTTAATCCATTTTCGGAAGTTACTATTTGCCTGTTCTTTTGTAACGGCAAATGGAATGATGCCATTAGGTTCCAATGAGTTTTCAGCAGCAGCTTCCATTACATGGTTGGAGCCACAATAGGGACAAACATTGGCAACTTCAAGGGCATCATATATCATTTCAGCCGCACAGGCATCACATATGACGACCTTCTTTTCTTTTCCCCATTCAAAACTTTTTTGTGCTTCAGCTTGGTGAAAATCTAACTCTTGTGCAAATTGATCTTCTATTGAATCAGGCTGATCAATTTCTTCTTCGTATCCACAAAAGGAACAGTGTAGTTTTCCTGATTCGGGATTGAACTGAATGGAGGCACCACAGGTAGGGCATTTTGCATCATGTTCATCAACTTCTTTTAAATACTCTTCTTGCCGTTCATTGGACATGAGTGCGTGCCTCCTTACTTATGATCATTTTCATTTATGACATCGCCACATTCAGGACAGAATTTAGGTGATAGTGAAGAATCTTGTGGCTCCCAGCCGCATTTATCACATACGATTTTTTTATTCGATGGTTTAGGTGTACCACATTCCATACAAAACTTACCTTTGTTGACCGTTCCACATTGACAAGTCCATGAATCATCAACTGGCTTTTTTGACCCACATTCAGAACAGAAATTTCCTATGTTTTCCTGTCCGCATGAACATTTCCATGTGTTTGCTGAAGGGGGAGTTGAAGTTGGTTGTTGTGAAGCTTGCTGCTGAGTTTGTTGTTCTTGCCCCATTGCGAAAAGATTACCCGCATTTAAGCCACCTGCTTGCTGGGCCATGTTCATACCAGCGAAGCCAACAAATGCGCCGCCTTTATTTTCCGCTGCTTTACGCATTGCATCACTTTGAGCATCAACTAATGTTGCTCCAGCCATTGTCGGATTACGGAAAACAGCACTTCTTTGTAGCTGTTTAATCATGTTTTCATCTTCTTCTGATGCTTTGACAGAGTTAATACCAAAGGATACAATTTCAATTCCTCGAATTTGTCCCCATTTATCTGAAAGAACTTCATTTAACAGTTTTGCCAGTTCTAATGTATGTCCTGGTAATTCACTATAACGAATACCACTTGCAGAAATTTTAGCAAAAGCTGGTTGAAGAGCAGTTAATAGTTCGGAACGAAGCTGTCCTTCAATTGAAGATCGTTTGAATTCATCCTCCACATTTCCAGAAACATTTGTATAGAAAAGAATTGGATCGATAATTTTATATGAATACTCACCATGACAACGAATGGAAATATCAATGTCTAGTCCGATGTTACGATCGATTACTCTAAAAGGAATCGGTGTAGGTGTGCCATATTTGTTTCCAGGGATTTCTTTCTTATTAAAGAAATACACACGTTGATCTTTTCCTGGCTCGCCACCGAATGCAAATCGTTTTCCAAATTCCTCAAAGCTTCTTTTAATGGATTCACTTAAATCGCCATAGAAAATACTTGGCTCTGTTGAAGTATCGTAAACGAACTCACCAGGTTCTGAACAAAACTCAACAATTTTCCCTTGCTCAACGATAATCATACATTGGCCTTCGTTCACAGCAATGATTGATCCGTCTGAGATTATGTTAGTACTTCCTTTTCGATTGGAACTTCGTTTACCAGTACGTTTTTTCCCTTTTGTGATTAAAATGTCAGCAGGTATAGCTTCGCAATAGAAATAATCTCTCCATTGGTCTGCCAGTACACCAGATAGTGCACCAACCCCAGCTTTTAATAATCCCATCCCAGAATCCCTCCAAATAATTATTTTTATCTATTCAGTTAATGTACGTAAAACTCCCCCCTTAAGATTCAATAGATCATAAAGATAGGTGGTAGAAAACGGACACTAACAATCCGATTGGTTGCAGACTAAAAACGCCACGTCCTGTGGCAACGTCTGCATGACCCACATCCTGTGGGCCCCAACTAGCCATCAGATGAATACAGGGATGCCCACCTGATGGAAGTTTCGCTTTATGAAACCATTATACTATTGTTTTTATTGAAATTTTCTAAAGAATGATTAAACCTCTCAAGTTTTTCCAAAAACTATGGTTTTTAAATATGAAGAAGAAGAAAATCTATCAGCTAAGTTCTAAAAATAATTTTTAAGAATATATTTTTATAGAAGATTTTATGTTTATTAATTAGATTTATTGATGTGGAAAGATAATACAATTGTTTTCATTGTAATAATACTATTATTTCCAGGGAAATAAGAACAAGTATCGACATTATAAGGAGGAGATTATATGTTGCAAATTCATAGAAACTTTCTAACAATACCAACGAATGATATTTATTTTGAAAATAAGAAAGGTAAAAGTAGATATAAAGCAAAACTATCTTGGTATACTCATCGATTAAAACCTAGTCGTCGATTAAAGAGTAAACAGACCATTCATGTTAACTTGCAGCAAGAAGAATTAACTCTCATTAATAATCTCCCTAACCAAACGAATGATATTCTATTTGAATATAGTAAAGAAAAGTTTAAAATCGTTTCATTACCAAGTCCCTCCAATGAGCAATTAAGAGATTTTCAACGATTTTTTAATGAACATACAAATGAAGAGAAGTTGAACCGCTCAAAATTTCAATCGTTATTATCTCTCCGCGATCAAAAAGCACTATGTTTAACTAAAATTGAAAATGAAGATAATGAAACTCTATGCTATCGAATCTATGTAGTAGATGGACAAAATGCTCTACTTTTATACGCCTCTAATACGAATATGGAGGAATCAACCCAATCAAACCTAATCCTATGTTGGGAAAATATAAATATGTTCAGGAAGTTAGGGTACTTAATCTATGACTTCGGTGGAATAGATTACGAACAACCAAAACGATTGACCGATTATTTTGGCGGCAGTGAAGTAACGGTATTTTCTGGATATATTGCGAAGTCACCTATTTTGAAAATGATTGCCAAAATAAGTCAATGGAGAGAAGAGAAAATATAGATGGATTTGCTTTTGCCCTTGGACAAATCTATTTCCAAAAGTACACACCTAACTTTAAGTTTCATAATTTGTTATAATAATAGGACTACATGTTAGAAAGGGTTTTATTATGACAAAGAAACCACATTTGTTAGTTGTAGATGGTATGGCATTATTATTCCGATCATTTTTTGCTTCAAGTGCAATGGGGCATTATATACGTTTAGAAGATGGAACACCAACGAATGGAGTACAAGGATTTGCAAGACATGTCTTAACTGCTCAAAGTCTTATGAAGCCAACACATCTTGCCGTTTGTTGGGATATGGGTGCACAAACATTCCGTAATGAATTGTTCGATGGATATAAAGCAAATCGTCCAGCACCACCAGAAGAAATGCTTCCTCAATTTGATATGGCGAAAGAAGTTTCTGAACTAATTGGTTGGAAAAACTTCGGTGTAGAGGGTATGGAAGCAGATGATACAATCGGTTCCATGGTAGAAAAGTGGAAAGATGACGCAGATATAACAATTATTAGTGGAGATAAGGATTTACTGCAACTGTTAAATCCAGCGACAACGATCGCGTTTACAAAAAAAGGATATACAGAATACGATGTATACACGGAAGAGCGCTTTAAAGAGGAATACCAAATCGAACCGCAGCAATTTGCGTTTGTGAAAGCTTTCATGGGCGATTCTAGTGACGGCTATCCTGGCGTTAAAGGGATTGGACCTAAAACGGCATTACAACTAATCCAAAACTTCGGTTCAATAGACGAGGTATTAAATAATTTAGACCAATTAAAACCAGCTCAAAGAACAAAGATTGCCGATAATGTTGACATGTTAAAACTTTCTTATCAATTAGCAACAATTGAAACAGGCATGCAAATTGACGCTAGTTTAGAAGATTTGGAGTTAGAAGATTATTCAACAGAGCGTTTTGAAGAACTGGAACAAAGAGGCTTTAGATTAATCGTAAAACACGCAAAATCATTATATTCGTTTGCATAAAAATATAGGGTGTTTTGATAGATTTGGGCTATCAAAACACCCTTTTTGTTATTTAGGTATGCCGTTCTATGTGTCCAATTACTTATTGGTGAAGTAGCGAAGGTAACATAGATCGTCTCTATGTTACCATTTATTTGAAAATGAAGTGGGAAAGGTAACGTATGAGGCTTCTATGTGACTGTTTATCTGGAAATAAAGTAAAAAAAGGTAACATAGGCGACTTCTATATGACCAATCACTCGAAAATGAAGTAGTAAAGGTAACAAAGGTGGCTTCAATATAACTGTTGATTTGAAAAAGAAGCAGAAAAGGGAACATAGACCGCTTTTATGAGACATTCAACTACAGAATGGAATAAACTGTCCCGAAAAGGGTTTTTATGAGACACTTCAACCACAGAAATGGAGTAAACTGTCCCGTAGAGGGCTTTTATGAGACACTTCAACCACAGAAATGGAGTAAACTGTCCCGTAGAGGGCTTTTATGAGACACTTCAACCACAGAAATAGATTAAACTGTCCCGTAGAGGGCTTTTATGAGACACTTCAACCACAGAAATGGAGTAAACTGTCCCGTAGAGGGCTTTTATGAGACACTTCAACCACAGAAATAGAGTAAACTGTCCCGTAGCGGGCTTCTACGGGACATCTCAACCACAAAAAGGAACAAACTGTCCCAGATGCCGCTTCTATGAGACTTCCTCCAACAGTTTATATTGAAATTGTCTCATAGACTCAAGCATCAACTTCCTCAATTTTCACATACGATAACACCTTGTAATTATCCGCATAGCGCACTTTACGGATTTGACTGTCTCGATTTTTCCAGCCATTATCATGTAATATTAAATACAACTCATTATTTTTTATTTCATAGCCTATTAAGGGAACCCAATGATATTTAAAATTGGACTTGTATTTCCATTGAAAAGTAAAATATCGGTCAAACTTCATCGCTACAGGTCTTCCTTGATCTAGCTGTTCCAATGCTTCATTTAATGAACAGCGTGATACTTTCCAATTGGAACCTAATAGTTTACGCAAGTTTTTAATCAGTCTCCATCGAAATAATCCGATCTTTGTACCACCGAGTTTTTTATATAATTCGTTAATAGAAAAATTTAAATTGCCATTAAGATAGTTTAAAATAACATATATCGTCGTTGGACCACATGCTGAATTTTGATAATTTGGGTGTATCGATTTGTCATATTGGGAACAACCCGTTACATTAAGCTGTACGCTCATTAACATCACCTAATCAATATGATTTAGACCACGATTATAACATACAAATAGCAAGTTCGGAGGAACCACATTGAAACATTATCAAACACTACTATTCGATCTTGATGATACATTGCTTGATTTTGGTAAGGCGGAAAATCAAGCTCTAGAAAAATTATTTATGGAGTTAAACATTCCATTAGATGAGAACATGAAAGAAACTTATAAAATGTTCAACACTGGACTATGGATAGCGCATGAAGAAGGGAAAATTGGACGCGATGAACTAGTTAATACTAGGTTTGCCATCTTTTTTGATCACTACGGTAAAAAAGTAGACGGAGTCGAATATGAAACAAAGTATCGCAGCTATTTAGATGAAGGACATCAATTAATTGATGGAGCGATGGAATTAATTCAAGCACTTCATCAAAAATATGACTTATACATCGTAACAAATGGAGTCATTACAACTCAGGAGAAGCGACTAAAAGATTCAGGACTCGCACAATATTTTCGTCACGTCTTTGTTTCGGAAGAAGTAGGTTATCAAAAACCGAGGATTGAGTTTTTTGAGTATGTTTTCAATCATCTGGGCAATGTTGATTTGGACAAAACTTTGATCATAGGGGACTCATTAACCTCTGATATTCAAGGTGGAGCAAATGCGGGAATTGATAGTTGTTGGTTCAATCCGCATAGAAAAATTAACAACACTGGTGTTCAGCCGACTTATGAAATTAAAATGTTGGAAGAATTGCAGTTAATGCTAAATAATAAAAAATGATGATAATACCAATTACAAGGGTCTCTTTAATGGACAAAACGGATGGAAAAGGCACGTGAAATGTCCATTATGAGGGCTTTAATAGACAAAACGAGTGGAAATTATGTTCAAATTGTTCATTATAAAGGGTTTAATGGACAAAACGGATGGAAAAGGCACGTGAAATGTCCATTATGAGGGCTTTAATAGACAAAACGAGTGGAAATTATATTCAAATTGTTCATTATAGAGGGTTTAATGGACAAAAGGGAAGGGAGAAGCAGGCGAAATGTCCATTATAAGGATAATAATGGACAATACGACCTAAAAATTTGGCCAAACTGTCCATTATCACCAAAATCCGAAGCTACTTAAGTAAATTTAAGTTAAAAAGTCGGTTTGGATAACTAAAAGTTCTCCAACCGACTATTTTTATTTTTTTTTCAAGCCTATTTCCCAGCTTTTCTTCTCTCAGTTACTGTTTCACCAGCAATTCCCCAGTTATCCGTTTCTACTTCATCGATTACGACAACAGTTGTAGCGGGATTCTTTCCTAAAACATCTACTAACAATTGAGTAGCTCCTGCAATAAGCTGAGCTTTCTTTTCAGGTGTGACATTTTCATTGGTAATTTTAATGTTTACGTATGGCATTTGTAATTAACCCCTTTCCTATAATTAGTATAATTGTAAACTATCAACATAACTACTTGCATCCTCTAATTTAACAATAGAAAAAAGCTACCTTCCCAATTCCACGAGGGAAACAGGAAGGTAGCTCCAAAATCCAATTATTGTGCTTGTAAAAATCCAATAACATCTTCTGGAGATTTTGCGTTAGCACTGTGTAAGTGAGCTAATTTTTCTCCATTTTTGTAGATTAATAAACTTGGGATCCCCATAACTTGATATTTTTCAGCTAGTTCTGGGAATTCATCGCGATTGATTTCGTGCCAGTTATATTGACTGTATTCCTCAATAATTGGGTCAATAAACATGTTCATACGTGTGCAATCTGGGCACCAACCAGCATAAAATTTAACGATTACTGGTTGATCTGAATTAATAAGTTCATTAAATTGTTCAACAGAAGTAATTTCTTTCATTTTCTTCACGCTCCTTATTTGTAGTGTACATGGATTCGGTAATTCCGAAAAGAAATTTGCCTAGACCTAAACCAGACTTAGTAGAGCTATGAAATAAACTAATTTCTATTATTCTTTTAAATTTTTAGAAAATTGCAAGAAAATGATTGATAAAACTGACAAAATATTCTACACTAAGAAGAGAAAAGATGTGTTTTTAAGCGGACGTACATAAAGTAATCAATAAATCCGCTGAAGAAAGAGGCCAGAGCAATCTCTTTCTAAACAACAGCTTTTATTTTTTACACAAAAAATGAATGAGTATTCATTCAAAGGGTGACGAAAGGGGATGTACTCGTGACTTACAAAATTCAAAAAGCGGCCGTACTTGGCTCAGGGGTAATGGGTTCTGGTATTGCAGCTCATTTAGCGAATATTGGAATTCCTACATTATTATTAGACATTGTTCCAAAAGAATTATCGAAAGAAGAGGAAGCAAAAGAATTAACAACAGATAGCCCTGCATTCCGAAATCGCTTTACGCTATCTGCGCTTCAAAAATTACAAAAACAAAAACCAGCTCCTTTAACATCAAAGAAAAGTCTCGACTTATTAACAATCGGGAACTTAGAAGATGACCTAGATAAGTTAAAAGATGTTGATTGGATCATTGAAGTTGTCGTGGAAAACCTTGAAGTGAAAAAGAGCTTATTTGAACGTGTTGATGCAGTTCGTAAAGAGGGAACAATCATCAGTTCCAACACATCAGGTATTAGTGTCAATGCGATGGCAGAAGGACGTTCCGAAGATTTCAAAAAACATTTTTTAGGTACACATTTCTTTAATCCACCAAGATATTTAAAACTATTAGAAATTATCCCGACAGAACATACAGATCCAGCAGTTGTTCAATTTGTAAAAATATTTGCGGAAGATACGCTTGGAAAAGGTGTGGTTATCGGGAAAGACACACCGAACTTTGTTGCAAACCGAATTGGGACGTATGGTTTATTAGTAACTTTACGTGAAATGATTGAACGAGGGTTTACAGTTGGGGAAGTAGATTCAGTTACTGGTCCTTTAATTGGCCGTCCGAAATCTGCGACATTCAGAACGCTAGATGTTGTTGGTTTAGATACATTTTTACACGTTGCAAAAACTGTTTATGATCAAACGACAGGAGAAGAACAAAAAGTATTTGATGTCCCTGAAGTAATGAAGAAGATGGTTGAAAACGGCTGGCTTGGTGCAAAGTCAGGGCAAGGATTCTTTGTTAAACGTGATAAAGAAATCTATGAAATTGATATTGATACTCTAGAGTATGTTCCAGTAAAAAAATTGAAAACACCATCGATTGAAATGGCAAAGCAAACTAAAGGCTTATCAAATAAAGTGAAAACACTTGTCTATGCAAAGGACCGTACAGGTGAATTATTGTGGAATATCTTTGCGCCAACTTTAATTTACTCAGCAGAACTAAATGGAGTCATTGCTGATAATATCGTAGAAATCGATAACGCACTAAAATGGGGCTTTGGCTGGTCACAAGGACCATTTGAAATGTGGGATGCAATTGGCGTGAAACAATCAGTTGAGCGTATGGAACAAGAAGGCCGTGAAGTACCTTCATTTGTAAAAGAGATGCTTTCAAAAGGCATTGAATCATTCTATACAGAAATCGATGGCGATGTAGCATTCTACAACGGTTCTGAGTATGAAAAAGTACCTGTGAATGAAAAAGTTATAGACCTTAAACGCTATAAGAAAAAGCACGGGGTTATTAAATCAAATTCTGGTGCTAGTTTAATAGATTTAGGTGATGGAATTGCATTACTTGAATTCCATTCAAAATCAAATGCTATCGGTCTTGATATCGTTCAAATGATTAACTACGCAATTGATGAAGTTGAAGCGAATTACAAAGGTCTCGTCATCGGAAACCAAGGTAAAAACTTCTGTGTAGGTGCAAACCTTGGAATGATCCTAATGGAAGCACAAGATGATAACATTTTCGAATTAGACTTTGTCATTCGTTCATTCCAAAAAGCAATGCGTAAAATTAAATACAGTAAAAAGCCAGTAGTTGCTGCTCCATTTGGCATGACACTTGGTGGTGGTGCAGAGGTTTGTTTACCAGCTACTCACATTCAAGCATCAGCTGAAACGTACATGGGTCTAGTAGAAGTTGGTGTTGGCCTAATCCCTGGTGGAGGCGGTAACATTGCACTGTATGAGAAATTCCTTAAAGGATTACCAAATGGTGTAGAAATTGACTACCAAGCAATCGCGACAAAAGTATTTGAAACAATTGCTATGGCTAAAGTGTCTACTTCCGGTGAAGAAGCGAGAGATAATAATTTCTTAAGCTTTGCAGATGGAATTTCTGTGAATCCAGATCATTTACTTTATGATGCTAAACAAGCAGCATTAGCTATTTATGAAGCTGGTTATGTTCCTTCGGTTCCTAAAAAGGTGAAAGTGGTAGGTGCGCCTGGTTATGCAACTTTATTACTTGGAGCGCAAGGTATGTACCAATCTGGATACATCAGTGACCACGACTTAAAAATTGCGAAAAAACTAGCATACGTTATTGCTGGTGGGTTAGTACCATATGGAACAGAAGTAACCGAAGATTACCTTTTAAATCTTGAAAGAGAAGCATTTTTACAGCTTGTTGCAGATCCAAAGTCACAAGCGAGAATGCAACATATGCTTGTGAAGGGTAAGCCACTTCGCAACTAAATCTACGAAACTCGAAATAAAGAATCATATATTCAGTACAAGGAAATGGTGAAGGGGGATACAAACTTATGCGCGAAGCCGTTATCGTAGCCGGTGCACGAACGCCAATCGGTAAAGCAAAAAAAGGCTCACTTGCAAATATGCGTCCGGATGATTTTGGTGCACTTGTCGTTAAGGAAACGTTGAATAGAGCAGGATATGAAGGTCCAATTGATGACCTAATTATGGGTTGTGCAATGCCAGAAGCTGAGCAAGGAATGAACGTTGCTCGAAATATTGGAGCTCTTGCTGGATTACCAGATACAACACCAGCGATTACAATTAATCGTTTCTGTTCATCTGGATTGCAATCGATTGCATATGCTGCAGAACGTATTATGTTAGGCCACTCAACAGCAATTATTGCTGGCGGGGTTGAGTCGATGAGTATGATTCCGATGACAGGAAATACAATTCGTTTAAATCCTAAATTAGCCGAAGAAGCACCACAATACTATATGAGTATGGGGCATACAGCTGAGGAAGTTGCAAACCGTTACGGTGTAAGTCGAGAAGATCAAGATGCGTTTGCTGTACGTTCACACGAACTTGCACTAAAAGCTATCCAAGAAGGGAAATTCAAGGACGAGATCGTTCCAGTTGAAGTTGTTCAACATTATGTAGATGCGAACAACAAACTACAAAAGAAAACCTTTATTTTTGACACTGATGAGGGTGTTCGTCCAGAAACTTCAATGGAAGGTTTAGCGAAATTAAGACCTGCATTCCATGTAAAAGGGTCAGTAACTGCAGGGAACTCTTCTCAAACATCAGATGGTGCTGCAGCGGTATTAGTAATGGATCGTGAAGAAGCGGAAGCACAAGGGTTAACACCAATGGCAAAGTTTTTAGGATTTGCTGTAGGTGGAGTTCCACCAGAAGTGATGGGAATTGGTCCAATTGAAGCTGTACCAAAAGCTTTGAAAATTGCTGGACTATCAAAAGACGATATCGATTTATGGGAGCTAAACGAAGCCTTCGCCTCACAATCAGTTCAAGTAGTGAAATCTCTTGAAATCGATATGGAAAAGGTAAATGTGAATGGTGGAGCTATTGCGTTAGGGCATCCACTTGGAGCAACAGGAGCCGTCCTTACATTAAAACTAATTCATGAGTTAAAACGACAAGGTAAGAAATACGGTGTCGTGACAATGTGTATCGGCGGCGGGATGGGTGCTGCTGGTGTATTTGAAGTACTTTAACTTGCCTAAGCTCACAGTAAAAGCTGGGCGGACAAATTTGCCAAGGCGAATTTGATGAAAAGAGTTAGATCAGCTACTGGTGAACTGCTCACTACTACCGTTGCCTCCGAGCAGTCCACCTAGCTTTTCTATATATAGGTTCTGTGAAAGCCAAGTAAATCGCTAATGTGCCAGGTTCATCCTGGCACACAAACTAAGGGGAGGAAATTTGTTATGGTACAAACAACAAACATTATTAAAGGCGGAAGTTTCTTAATTGAAGATGTTGACGTAAATCGCGTATTTACTCCAGAAGATTTTACTGATGAACATAAAATGATTGCAAAAACTACGGAAGATTTTGTTGCAAACGAAGTATTTCCTTTAGTGGAAAAACTAGAAAATCATGAATTTGAACATTCATTAGAATTAATGGCTAAAGCTGCGGAACTTGGTTTACTTGCTGCAGACGTACCAGAAGAATATGAAGGTTTAGGTTTAGATAAAATATCATCTGCATTAATTGGTGAAAAAATGTCCCTTGCAGGTGGATTCTCTTTAACACACGGAGCTCACGTAGGAATCGGTTCTCTTCCTATTGTATTATTCGGTAATGAAGACCAAAAGAATAAATATTTACCGAAATTAGCAAGTGGTGAAATGATTGCTGCTTATGCATTAACAGAACCAGGTTCAGGATCTGATGCATTAGGTGCTAAAACGGTTGCAAAATTAAATGAAGCTGGAACTCACTATGTACTAAATGGTGAAAAGCAATGGATTACAAATGCTGGTTTTGCCAATGTATTTGTTGTCTATGCAAAAATTGATGGTGAACATTTCACTGCGTTCATCGTAGAGCGTGACTATCCGGGTGTTTCTGTAGGTCCAGAAGAAAAGAAAATGGGGATCAAATCTTCATCAACACGTACATTAATTTTAGAAGATGTTCAAGTTCCAGTAGAAAATCTACTAGGTGAAGTTGGAAGAGGGCATGTTATCGCGTTCAATATTTTAAATATTGGCCGTTATAAACTTGGTGTTGGTACAGTTGGAGGTTCAAAACGAGCTTTAGAACTAGCAATCCAATATACGAACCAACGTCAACAGTTCAAAACTAAACTATCAAGTTTTAACTTAACAAAAGAAAAGCTAGCTACTATGGCAGCTACTTTATATGCTTCTGAATCATTAAATTATCGTACAGTAGGTTATTACGATGAAGTAATGAATAATCTTGGCACAGAAGGACAAAAAGATCCAAAAGCAATTGCAAAAGCAGTGGCAGAATATGCGATTGAATGTTCTATTGCTAAAGTATTTGGTTCAGAAACATTAGATTATATTGCTGATGAAGCGGTTCAATTACACGGTGGTTATGGCTTCATGTCAGAATACGAAGTAGAGCGCATCTATCGCGATTCTCGTATTAACCGTATTTTCGAAGGTACAAACGAAATTAACCGTTTAATCGTTCCTGGAACATTCATGAAGAAAGCATTAAAAGGTGAATTACCACTTCTGAAAGTAGCTCAAGATCTTCAAGAAGAATTGTTAATGATGATGCCTGAAGAGATTGGAGAGGAAGCTTTAGCTCAAGAAAAATACCTTGTAAAAAATGCGAAGAAAATCGGTATTTTAGCAGCAGGTATTGCAGCACAAAGATTTGGTGCAAAATTAGAGCAAGAACAAGAAATTCTTGTAAATATTGCAAATATTGCAAACCAAATCTTTGCAATGGAATCTGTTGTACTTCGAACTGCAAAAGCAATCGAACGTGATGGTTTAGAAAAATCGAAACAAAAAATCCTTTATACAGAAATCTTCTGTCAAGAAGCCTTTGCTGAAATTGAAAAAGAAGCGAAAGAAACAATTTTAGCATCAGCTGATGGAGATAACGCTCGAATCATGTTATCCGCATTACGTAAATTAGGAAGATTTAATCCATACAATATTATTCCTAAAAAACGTGAAGCTTCTGAAAAGTTAATCGAAGCTGAAAAATATGTTGTATAATTAATTAAAATGAAGGTACCCTTTTATTACTTTAAAGGGTGCCTTTTCATTTGTTATACTAAAGATATTATTTTTCAAAATTAGGAGGTAATACATATGATAGTTCAATTTATACACTATCCAAGATGTACAACATGTAAAAAAGCACAAAAATGGCTAGAAGAAAATGGAATAAATTACGAAGCAATTCATATTGTGGAACAAACACCTTCAAAAGAAAAGCTGGAGACGTTGTGGAAAAATAGTGGATTGCCTTTAAAAAAATTCTTTAACACGTCAGGTCAAAAGTATAAAAGTTTAGGGTTAAAGGACAAATTAAGTGCGATGTCGGAATCTGAACAATTAGAACTTTTAGCTTCTGACGGTATGTTAATTAAGCGACCTATTGTAACAGATGGTAATAAAGTGACACTTGGCTTTAAAGAAACAGAATTTGAAGATGTATGGAATTAACTGATTAAATAAATTAGTTTCACAATTCAGTGTTTTTAAACAGAAACACGAACATTAGGGAAAAATGTTGTGGTATCATTCGTGTTATTATAAGGGGGATGTTTTTTCGTAGGGGCGACTTTAAACTCTTCTTCTATAATTTCTGCGTATTCACAAGTCTTGCGCTATTCCTGATGGTTGACTGTCTTCATTACAATCTGAAATAATGTTCGCCTTTCTCGAATAATCTATTGATGAAATTAGTTTCTGTACCTTGTTTTTATGTTGGAAATATGGCACACTTAAGTTGAAAATACTACATATCGTTGGAGGGGTATTATGAGCACACCAAAAGACTTACGTTACTCAAAAGAACATGAATGGGTTAAAGTAGAAGATGGAAAAGCACGTATCGGAATTACACATTTTGCACAATCAGAATTAGGCGACATCGTATTCGTTGAATTACCACAAGTTGGCGATGAAATTCAATTAAACGAACCTTTTGGTAGTGTAGAATCTGTTAAAACTGTATCAGAACTTTATGCGCCGGTTTCAGGTAAAGTTGTGGAAGTAAACTCAGAACTTGAAGATAGCCCTGAATTAGTAAATGAATCTTCATACGATCAAGCATGGATGGTTGTTGTAGAATTAAACAATGCTTCTGAAGTGGACGAATTACTAACTCCAGAACAATACGAAGAACTAATCGAAGAATAATAAGTAAAACGCCAGGGTTAATGAACTGGCGTTTTTTTAAAATACTAATATAATATATTACCGTTTCTAAATCTGATCATCTATTTTATCCTGGTGTACCCGTTCGTATAACCCCACCTCAAGATTCAATAGCTGGAGTTAACGAACGCAAACACGACGATTTAGTTGCAAGTTAAAACACCACGTTTTGCCTCAACGCCTGCATGACCCATGTCCTGTGGGCCTCAACTAACCATCAGAAGGAAAAGTGATCCCTACAGATGGAAGTTTCACTCTATTTCCTAGCATTGCATAGGTACTTACAATTCGTGAGGTGAGCAATATGACAGTTGAAAAGTGTATTATCGTTGAAGGTCGATCGGATATGTTAAAATTAGCCCCTATTATTTCAGAAGATGTACAAATCGTTTGCACAAATGGGACAATTAGCGAGGATGCGTTACTCGAATTAATAGAACCTTATGAGGAATGTAAATTATATACATTCTTTGATGCAGATAAATCTGGCGAAAAACTAAGAAATCTTACAAAAAGAATTTACTCAGAGGCGGTTCATTTATTAATTCCAAAAACGTATTTGGAGGTAGCTAACGCACCGAGCAAAGTATTAGCTCAAAGGTTACGAGAAGCAAGATTCTCAGTGCATAAACGATATTTAATATAAAATAAAAAATCCTCTAGGTATAAGTATAAATAAGTGTGGGTGACTCAAAATTCCTTTATAGCGAGTTTTGGTCACCCTTTCGTAATTTTGTTATGATATATAAAAAGATTTAGTTTAGGATGAGTGCGATGGAAGAATGGAATCGACAACTATGGGAAAAGAAATGTGAAGAAAATGAAGTAACAGCGTTTTACTTATATACACCTATGTGTGGTACTTGTGCAGTGGCCTCTAAAATGATGGGAGTCGTTGAACAAGTGATATCTGATGTGCCAATTGGACAAGCAAACTTAAACTTTTTAGAAGACTTAGCAATGGACCTGAAAATCGAAAGTGTCCCTTGTCTTCTGATTAGCCGTCATGGAAAAATTGAAGAGAAAATTTATGCCTTTGAATCTGTGCAAAATATCTATGAAAAGTTGAAAAAATAGATTGACGGATAAATGTATCCATGATAAAGTAACATTCATAATAAAACAAAATATAATAACTAGCTCTTATAGAGAGAGGCGGAGGGAAGTGCCCTATGAAGCCCGGCAACCATCATAAATGTGAAAAGGTGCCAAATCACTCAAAGTACTTACTTTGAAAGATAAGAGAAGGCAAATAGATTTTACTGTGTAAATTATCCCTTCTACTTATCAAAGTGGAAGGGTTTTTATATTTTATAGAAAGTATTAAATGATGTTCAAAAAGTGAACATCATGAGGAAGTCGATATTGTTAATTATTAGTAAGCCAATAAGAATTATGGAAGATTAAGAGAATGATTACAATTAATTAACAAAGGTAACCTTATAGGTAGCCTATCTAATTAAAGGAGTTTATCTCATGATTGAGTTACAAAATATTTCAAAACTATATAACACGAAAAATGGTGAAATTACTGCTGTTAATGACGTAAGTCTTACCATTCACCAAGGTGAAATCTTTGGGATTATTGGATACAGTGGCGCAGGTAAAAGTACGATGATTCGACTGTTAAATGGTTTGGAAAAGCCATCTAGCGGTAAAGTGCTTGTCAATGGACAAGAGATTTCATCAATCTCGGGTGGAAAACTTAGAGCTGCACGCCGAAAAATCAGCATGATCTTCCAACATTTTAATCTTTTATGGTCAAGAACCGTAGAAGAAAACATTGCGTTTCCACTAGAAATTGCAGGTGTGAAGAAGGAAGAACGCGCAAAAAAGGTTAAAGAATTAATCGACCTTGTTGGTTTAACTGGTAGAGAAAAATCTTATCCTTCCCAACTATCTGGGGGACAAAAACAACGTGTAGGTATTGCACGAGCACTCGCAAACAATCCAGAAGTATTACTTTGCGATGAAGCAACAAGTGCCCTTGATCCAGAAACTACAGATCAAATTTTAGATTTATTACTTGATATTAATAAGCGACTTGGCTTAACGATTGTTCTTATTACTCATGAAATGCACGTGATTAGAAAGATTTGTCATCGTGTTGCAGTAATGGAAGCAGGAAGTGTTGTGGAACAAGGTGAAGTACTTCGAGTGTTCCAAAATCCACAAGCACCTATTACAAAGAAATTTGTGATGCAAGTATCAGGATCTAAAGAATCAAAAGATTCCATCGAGCAAATATTAAAAGCATATCCGACTGGAACAATCGTCAAACTTTCTTTTGTTGGTAATAAATCAGAGCAACCAATTATCGCTCAGCTTATTAAAGAGTTTAATGTGGATGTAAATATCGTTCACGGAAATATATCTCAAACAGCTAATGGACCATATGGAACACTTATCGTTCAAATTGATGGTGACAAGCAAAATATTGAGAATGCATTGAGACATCTAGATTCACTTGAAATACAAGCGGAGGTGATTGAACTTGATTAATCAATTATTTCCGAATGTAAAATGGGACAAAATGTGGGATGCTACATACGAAACAATCTATATGACAGGAATATCAACAATTGCGACGTTTGTTTTAGGTTTGGCCATTGGGATTTTGTTGTTTTTAACAAGTCCACATCAACTTTGGGCTAACAAATTATCGAACTTCATCATTGGAGCATTTGTCAATGTATTCCGTTCAATCCCATTTATAATCCTAATTATTTTGCTTATTCCATTTACGAAGTTTTTACTTGGAACAATTCGTGGAACGAACGCGGCATTACCAGCTTTAATTATTGGAGCAGCGCCATTCTATGCACGAATGGTACTGATTGCACTTCGAGAAATCGATAAAGGTGTAATCGAAGCTGCTAAATCAATGGGTGCTAAAACATCGACAATTATTTGGAAGGTTTTAATTCCAGAATCTATGCCAGCATTACTTTCAGGGATCACTGTTACAGCTGTTGCCCTTGTTGGTTATACAGCAATGGCAGGTACGATTGGTGCAGGTGGTTTAGGTAACTTAGCATTTATTGACGGGTTCCAACGTAGTCGTGATGACGTAACGTTAATGGCGACGATTATAATATTAGTCATCGTATTTATCATTCAATTTATTGGAGATTTCATCACATCTAAGATTGACAAGAGATAAGAAACTGGTGTCCATGGCATGAGCCATTCACATAAAAAACAACAAGTATGAAGGAGAATAAATAAAATGAAAAAACTATTATCATTTTTAGTTTTATCTTTAATGGTTATTATTTTAGCAGCTTGTGGTGCTTCTGAAGAATCAAAAACAGAAGATACAAATGCTAATGAAGGAACAGAAAACACTGAAACGGAAAACACAGAAACTACTGAGCCAACGAAATTAGTTGTAGGTGCTTCAAACGGTTTACACGATTTAATTTTAGAACAAGCTCAACCACTTTTAGCTGAAGAAGGTATTGAGTTAGAAATCGTACCTTACCAAGATTATGTGTTACCAAACGAACATTTAGAGTCTGGTGACTTAGATGCTAACTATTTCCAACACATTCCTTACTTAGAAGATGAAATTGCACAAAAAGGTTATGACTTTGTAAATGCTGGTGGAATTCACGTTGAGCCAATCGGTATTTATTCTCAAGAATATGCTTCTTTAGATGAATTACCAGATGGTGCAACAATTATTATTTCAAACTCTGTAACTGACCAAGGTCGTATTTTATCTTTACTAGAAGTTGAAGGATTAATTAAACTAGATCCAGATGTTGAAAAAACTATTGCAACAATCGATGATATCGTAGAAAATCCAAAAAATTTAGTAATTGATAACAGTTCAGCTCCTGAAATGTTAGTTACTTATTATGAAGAAGGCGAAGGAGATGCAGTTGTTATCAACTCTAACTTCGCAATCGATGCTGGTATTAACCCACTTGAAGATTCAATCGCAATTGAAGGTTCTGAATCTAAATACGTTAACGTAATTGCTGTACGCGCTGAAGACAAAGATAACGCTGCAATTAAAAAATTAGTTGAAGTGCTACGTACAAAAGAAATTCAAGATTTCATCGTTAACGAGTGGAAAGGTGCAGTAGTTCCTGTATCTGAATAATATATAATAGAAGAAACTCTTGGTAATTTTACCAAGAGTTTCTCTTTTTTTATCTAAATTGGGTTAAACGAGAGAAGAAGTTAGCAACAAAATCTAAAAATACTTGTTCGGAAGGAGCCATATCACGATTAATCGGATAAATAACCCCTACAGTACGAGTAATTTGAGGATTATCAATGGGTACTTTTACTGTAAAACGAGGAATGTTATCGTTTATGGAACTATCAGGAAGTAATGTTACACCAATTCCCGCAGCCACTAACCCCTTTAGTGCGTCCATATCTTCTCCTTCAGATTTGACGTTTGGTACAAATCCGACTGATTTACACGCATCGATTGCTACTTTATGTAAAATATAACCTTCTGGGAACAATACAAATTTCTCGTTTCGTAAGTCTGATAGATTTAAACGTTCTCTTTTAGCGAATGGATGATTGGCGGGTAATAGAGCGTGAATGCTTTCGCTAAATAATATCATCGTGTCAGTTACTTCATCTTTTGGAGGGACAGGACCTAAAAATGCAAGATTTAATTCTCTATTTTTAACTGCATCGATTAAGTATCGATAAGATCCTTGTCTTAACATAAATGAAACATCAGGATATTCTTTTTTGAAAGCAGAAATAACGGTCGGTAATACATAACTTGCTAAGCTTGTTGGGAAACCGATTTTAATCGTTCCTTTTGCAGGATCTAAATATTCTTCTACCTGTTTGGCTGCAAAATCAATTGCCTTCAATGCAGTAATAGCATGTTCCAAAAAAATTTTGCCAATTGGTGTCAACTTTACATTTCGACCAATCCGTTCAAAAAGTGGTGTACCTAGCTCGTCTTCTAGGTTTGCAATTTGTCTAGAGACTGCTGACTGGGCTACATGGAGATGTTCAGCTGCTTCAGAAATATGTTCCCTTTCTGCCACTTCAACAAAGTATCGTAATTGCCGTAATTCCAACATTTCCACCCCTTTTATCTAATATGTAGATTAATTCCATTTAAATTATATATTATTAATATTAATTCAAATGCAATAAAATGTAAATACGCTATTTTACTTGATTAGGGGGGAAATACTATGACATATCATCAACTTCCGGATGCACAAGGACTCTATTCTCCGACATTCGAACACGATGCTTGTGGTATTGGATTTTATGCAAATATAAAAGGAATTGCTTCACATGAAATTGTAAGAAACGGTTTAGAAATGTTAAGTCGATTGGACCACCGTGCAGGTCGTGGTGGCGACGGAAAAACAGGTGACGGCGCTGGGCTTATGGTTCAAATTCCAGATACTTTTTATAAGAAGAATTGTTCAGAATTACCATTACCTAAAAAAGGAGAGTACGGTGTTGGCCAACTATTTTTCACCGATAACGATGTGGAAAGACAAACAATTGAACATAAAATTAATGAATTAATAGAACAAGAAGGTCAAACTTTAATAGGTTGGAGAACTGTTCCAACGAATAATGGACAGTTAAGTGAAAATGCAAAGAGAACTGCACCCGCAGTAAGACAAGTTTTTATACAATCAAAAGGTGTTAAAGATACATTAGCCTTTGAAAGAAAGCTATATTTAATCCGTAAACAAGCGGAAAGTTGGGCAAAGAACAATAAATTCAAATTTTATTGCCCAAGCATGTCAAGTCAAACGATAGTGTTTAAAGGATTGTTAACACCACTAGAAGTTAGTGAATTTTACATTGATCTGCAAGATAAGGGTTTTACTTCCGCATTTGCAATTGTACATTCACGTTACTCGACGAATACATTTCCAAGTTGGGAACGAGCACATCCGAATCGTTACATTGTTCATAATGGAGAAATTAACACATTGCGTGGAAACGTCAACTGGATGACAGCTCGTGAAAAGCAGTTTATATCTGATGCCTTTGGAGATGATTTACAAAAAGTATTACCAATTATCGATCAATCAGGTTCGGATTCATCGATGTTAGATAATGCTTTTGAGTTTTTTGTTTTAGCTGGCCGTACTCCTGCTCATACAGCAATGATGCTCATTCCAGAGCCGTGGACAGAAAACCCTCATATGACAAAAGAAAAGAAAGCTTTCTATGAATATCATGCGAATTTAATGGAGCCTTGGGATGGTCCTACTGCTATCTGTTTTACAGATGGAAAGCAGATAGGTTCTATACTTGACCGTAACGGATTAAGGCCTGCCCGGTACTATGTTACGAAGGATGATATGATTGTTTTTTCTTCTGAGGTTGGTGTTGTAGATATTGACGAAGAAAACGTATTGTACAAAGAACGTTTAAGTCCGGGTCGGATGCTTTTAATAGATTTAGAGAAGGGGAAAATCATCTCAGATGATGAACTGAAAAGCCAAATGGCCAATGCAGAACCTTATGCTAAATGGCTAGATGAAAACAAGTTTTTAATTCATGCAGATAGTGAAGAACTTCCGGATATTAGTCAACTTCTTAAAAGACAAAAAGTGTTTGGATACACGTATGAGGATATTCATAAGTACATTCATCCTATCGCTTCAAGTGGGAAAGACCCTCTAGGTTCGATGGGGAACGATTCACCATTAGCTGTATTATCAGAACGGCCACAATCTTTATTTAATTATTTTAAACAGTTATTTGCTCAAGTAACAAATCCTCCAATTGATTCAATACGTGAACATATTGTTACTTCAACAATGACCCACTTGGGTGCAGAGGGTAATTTACTTCATCCAAATGGTGAGAATGCTAGACGGATCTATTTGGAAACTCCAATTTTAACAACTAGTGAATATAATCAAATCCTCCTATTAGATGATCATCAGTTTAAAAGTAAGGCAATCTCATTGGAATTTACGGAATCTTTAGAAAAGGAATTGGATAGAATTTTTTCTGAAGCAGTAAGTGCAATAAACGAAGGGAATAGTTTAATAGTTTTATCCGACGAATTAGGGGATACAAATGTACCGACGATTCCAATTTTGCTTGCGGTAAGTGGGTTGCACCAACATTTAATTCGTACAGGTAATCGCACAAAAGTAAGTATTATCGCAAATTGTGGTGAGGTTCGTGAAGTACATCACTTTGCTGCACTAATTGGTTTTGGGGTAGATGCGGTACATCCTTACTTAACCTATGCGACAATTGCTGACATAGTTAATAAGGACCATCTGAACTTAAGTTACAAAGAAGCTGTGAAAAATTATCGTAAAGGTATAACAGATGGTGTTGTAAAAGTAATGTCAAAAATGGGGATTTCAACTGTTCAATCTTATCGTGGTGCTCAAATTTTCGAAGCGGTAGGTATTAGTAAAAAGGTAATTGATCACTACTTCACAGGTACTGCCTCACAAATTGATGGTATAGATCTTGTGACGATTGGGGAAGAAGCACTTAAACGCCATGCACAAGCTATTAATTCTAGCGAAGAATTGGAATCCGGTAGTGATTTTCAATGGCGAGCAAACGGAGAACATCATGCTTTTAATCCGAAAACAATCCACACATTACAATGGGCGACTCGCAAAAATGATATTGGGCTATACCGTATGTATGCCGAAATGGCTAATGAAGAGCAAATAGGATTTTTAAGAAATCTATTTGAGTTTAGAAATGATATTAAACCAATTCCATTGAACGAAGTTGAATCCGTTGATTCCATTGTAAAACGATTCAAAACCGGTGCGATGTCCTTTGGTTCTATTTCGCAAGAAGCTCATGAAACATTAGCAATTGCTATGAATCGTCTAGGGGGACGTTCCAATTCTGGGGAAGGTGGAGAGCATCCAGCTCGTTATGAGATTGATAAAAATGGAGATAACAGGAACAGTGCAATTAAACAAATTGCTTCTGGCCGTTTCGGTGTGAAGTCTCATTATTTAGTAAATGCAAATGAGCTTCAAATTAAAGTAGCCCAAGGTGCAAAACCAGGTGAAGGTGGTCAACTCCCGGGGAATAAAGTATATCCTTGGGTGGCAGAAGTGCGCGGATCTACACCAGGTGTTGGGTTAATATCACCACCACCACATCATGATATTTACTCGATTGAAGATTTGGCGGAGCTTATTTACGATTTGAAAAATGCCAATCATCATGCGAGAATCTCTGTGAAATTAGTAGCAAAGTCTGGGGTAGGAACGATTGCTGCTGGTGTTGCAAAGGGAGGGGCAGATGTAATTGTCATTTCTGGATATGACGGTGGAACTGGTGCATCACCTAAGACTTCTATAAAACATACGGGATTACCTTGGGAACTAGGTTTAGCAGAAGCACATCAGACGTTGATGTTAAACGGACTACGTGATCGAGTAACGTTAGAAACCGACGGCAAATTAATGACAGGGAAAGATGTTGTCATGGCAGCACTGCTTGGTGCAGAAGAATACGGTTTTGCAACTGCGCAGTTAATCGTATTAGGGTGTGTCATGATGCGAGCTTGTCATTTAGATACTTGTCCAGTGGGGGTTGCGACTCAAAACCCAGAACTACGTGAGAAATTTATGGGAAAACCGGAACATGTAGTGAATTATATGCGATTTGTTGCAGAGGAAATGCGCGAATTAATGGCTAAACTTGGTTTCCGCACTGTAGAAGAAATGGTTGGACGAACAGATGTATTACAAGTGAGTAAGCGTGCCGATGAGCATTGGAAAGCAGGCCAACTTGATTTGACTTCATTACTTTATCAAGTGCAAGGAACAAGTGCTAAAACAAAACAGCAAGAACAAGACCTTCAAATTGATGAAACGTTAGATATGCGAGTTCTATTAGGGAAAGTAGAAAAGTGCATTAGGGAAAAAGAGAAAGTTGCGCTAGAATACGAGATTAAAAATACTGACCGAGTAGTAGGAACAATTATTGGAAGTGAAATAACAAGAAAATACGGTGAAAAAGGGTTAAAAGAAGATACAATCACATTAAAATTCAATGGTCATGCAGGACAAAGTTTCGGTGCATTTGCACCAAGTGGTCTGACGCTTTCGGTAACTGGTGATGTGAACGATTACTTTGGTAAAGGTTTATCTGGTGGTAAGTTAGTATCTATCGCTCCAATTAAGGGAGAGCAAGAGAAAAACGTTATTGCAGGCAATGTATGCTTATACGGTGCTTCAGGTGGTACAGCGTTTATTAATGGACGTGCTGGAGAACGTTTTGCAGTTCGAAATAGTGGAGCAAATGTGGTCGTAGAAGGTATCGGAGATCATGGCTGTGAATATATGACAGGTGGTCGCGTAGTAGTTTTAGGGGACGTAGGTAAAAACTTTGCTGCAGGAATGAGTGGAGGTATAGCTTATGTCTTACCAACGGACAAAGATGAATTTACATCAAATTGTAATATGGAAATGATTCAACTTGAAAGACTTAAGGACAAAGATGAAATTAGTTTAGTGCGTTCTATGATTATCCAACATTTAGAGCATACAGATAGTACAATCGCGCTGGATATTTTAGCTAAGTGGGAGCACTTTGTACCTAAATTTATGAAAGTTGTTCCAACAGATTATCAAAAGATGATTGAAAAGATTAATAGACTTAAATTAGTTGGACTAACTGAGGACGATGCTGCAATACAGGCTTTCATGGAAACAACTGGTACTAAAGAATTTGTTTTAAAATGAAGGGGGGACTTGAATCGTGGGAAAACCGACTGGATTTATGGAATATGAAAGGGAAACAGCGGAGGAACAGCCACCAATAGACCGAGTGGAAAATTGGAATGAATATACGAAGCGAATGTCAGATGAAGCATTACAAACTCAAGGTGCACGATGCATGGATTGCGGAACTCCATTTTGCCTCATGGGGATTGAAATCCGAGGAACAGCAGCGGGTTGTCCAATTCAAAATGTTATACCTGAATGGAATGATTTAGTATATAAAGGGCACTGGAAAGAAGCGTTACAACGCCTTCAAATGACTAATAACTTTCCGGAATTTACAGGGCGTGTATGTCCAGCGCCTTGTGAAGGGGCATGCACACTTGCTATCAGTGACCCAGCAGTAGCAATTAAATCTATAGAACGTTCTATTATAGATAAAGGCTTTGAAAATAATTGGATCACACCACGAATTCCATCAAGTCGCTCAGGTAAAAAAGTAGCCGTTATTGGTTCAGGTCCTGCAGGGTTAGCTTGCGCTGACGAGTTAAATCAACTTGGTCATAAAGTAACAGTCTATGAGCGCGCGGATCGACCTGGTGGGTTACTAATGTATGGAATTCCGAACATGAAATTAGAAAAAGATGTTGTTGAACGGCGAATAAATTTACTTTGTCAAGAGGGGATTGACTTTGTATTAAATACGGAGATTGGAAAGGATGTATCACCTGAAGTTTTAAAGTTACGCTATGATGCGGTCATTTTATGTACAGGCGCACAGCAACAGCGAAGCTTGCGGATTGAAGGTAGTGACGCAATTGGTGTTCATTTAGCGATGGATTATTTAACTGGTGTAACGAAGAGTTTACTAGATTCGAATTTGGAGGACGATCAAGCAATCGATGTGAATGGTAAAGATGTCATTGTCATTGGTGGTGGTGATACGGGTGCAGACTGCGTTGCGACATCAATTCGCCAAAAAGCACGGTCTGTCTACCAATTTGGGAAGCATCCGCAATTACCTTTGAAACGAACAGAGGACACACCGTGGCCACAGGATCCAAATGTATATAAATTGGATTATGCTTATGAGGAAGCTGATGCAATTCATGGCGCAGATCCGCGGGAATACTGTATCCAAACACAAAAAATCGTTAAAGATAGCAAAGGTCGTGTCAAAGAACTGCATACGATTCAAATGGAGAAACTCTTAGGTGAGGACGGGTTTCATTATTTTAAAGAGATTCCAGGAACGGAAAAAGTCTGGCCAGCTCAGGCAATCTTTGTTGCAATTGGATTTGAAGGAGTAGAAAAGGAGTTGCCTCTCCAATTTGGTGTCAAGGTTTCAAATAATAGAGTAAAAGCATCGTTAAAAGATTTCAAAACAAATATAGAAGGCGTATTTGCCGCAGGTGATGCAAGACGAGGCCAAAGTCTTGTCGTTTGGGCCATTAAAGAAGGCCGAGCAGTTGCTGCAAACGTTGATGCGTATTTAGCAGCTGAAGTGTGCAAGTAAGAATATGCGTTTTTCGGATTCCCGGAAAACGCATTTTTTTATGAGGTTATATATTAGGAGGGGAAATTGTGGTTGATAAAGGACAAAAGGGAAGGGCATTTAGGTGGAAGGGTCTTTTATAAGGTTGATAAAGGACGAAAGGGATGGTAATTTAGGTGGAAGTGTCTTTTATAAGGTTGATAAAGGACAAAAGGGAAGGGAATTTAGGTGGAAGTGTCTTTTATAAGGTTGATAAAGGACAAAAGGGATTGTAATTTAGGTGGGAATGTCTTTTATAGGGTTGATAAAGGACAAAAGGGACGGTAATTTAGGTGGAAGTGTCTTTTATAGGGCTTGTAAAGGACAAAAGGGATTGTAATTTAGGTGGAAGTGTCTTTTATAAAGTTGATAAAGGACAAAAGGGGTAGTAATTTAGATGGAAGTGTCTTTTATAAGGTTGATAAAGGACGAAAGGGATGGTAATTTAGGTGGAAGTGTCTTTTATAGGGCTTCTAAAGGACAAAAGAGATTGTAATTTAGGTGCTAGTGTCTTTTATAAGGTTGATAAAGGAAGAAAGGGATAGTAATTTAGATGGAAGTGTCTTTTATGAGGTTGATAAAGGACGAAAGGGATGGTAATTTAGGTGGAAGTGTATTTTATAGGGCCCCTAAAGGACAAAAATGGTGGCAATTTAGTTGGGAGTGTCTTTTATAGGGCTTGTAAAGGACGAAAGAGAAGTCAAATGGAAATGTCTTTAATAAGTGGATGAAGGCGAATATAGGAAGAAATTCAATAGGAGTTGGTCTTCATTAGAGGTGATAAGAACCATTTTGGCATCAATTTCTGTAAGAAATGGTCTTGATAAGGTAGATGAAGCCCACTTTGATATGAAATTCGAATATAAATGGTCTTGATTAGTTTGATGAGAACCAGTTTGGCATGAAATTCTTTGAGAATGGTCTTTATAAGGTAAATGAAGAACATTTTGAGATGAAATTCGTAGAGGAATGGTCCTGATAATGTCAATGAATGACATATTGGAAAGGAATTCAATTAGAAATGTCTTTCATGAGGCCGATGAAGGACATTTGGAGACGAAATTCGATCAGAAATGTCTTTCATAAGGTAGATGAAGCCCATGTTGAAATGAAATTCGACAGAATAGTCATTCAAGAGGAAGTTAAAGCCGTTGTCATTAAGAACTTCATCCAAAAATCTCATTCCTAAGTACTATGAAGCCCACTTTTGCGATACCTGCCATTAAGAACTTGCCATCATCATAATAATTAACAAAGCCCATGACTATATCCCTATAATAAAATCCCACGCCCCGAACCTCACGAAACTTTACAACACAAACACAACACACCCAGATTATGTATCAAATGTATTCATCACACATGATAAGTTTTCATCATTTTCGGGTATTATATACATATTGCCATTGATCGATAAGTTATCCGCATGTTTTTATTGAATTCCATTCTCAATTAAAATAAGTTTATTGAAAATAGAAGTTTCCACTTTTTAACTTCAAAAATTTTGTAAAATAAAAAAATGCTTAATAATTGTCTTTATTTATTTGGTTTTTACTAGATGGAATTCATTGCGGAATAAATGTTTTGCAAGCTAACTTGTTTTCGGTTAAGATTAGAATGATAATAAATAAGTAATGGTTTTACCATTCAACGTACAATCGGAGGGAAAATAATGTCTACACTAGTTATAAAAGATCTTCACGTATCTATAGAAGACAAAGAAATCTTAAAAGGTGTAAACCTTACAATTAATACAAACGAAGTTCACGCAATCATGGGTCCTAACGGTACTGGTAAGTCTACGTTAGCTTCTGCGATTATGGGACATCCAAAATATGAAGTTACTCAAGGTACAATTGAGTTAGATGGCGAAAACGTACTAGAAATGGAAGTTGACGAAAGAGCACAAGCTGGTTTGTTTTTAGCGATGCAATATCCATCAGAAATTTCTGGTGTTACAAATGCGGACTTCATCCGTTCTGCAATTAATGCACGTCGTGGCGAAGGAAATGAAATTTCTCTAATGAAATTTATCCGCGAATTAGATAAAACTATGGACTTCTTAGAAATGGACCAAGACATGGCTCAACGTTACTTAAACGAAGGGTTCTCTGGTGGGGAAAAGAAACGTAACGAAATCCTTCAATTAATGATGATCCAACCTAAATTTGCAATCCTTGACGAAATCGACTCAGGTCTTGATATCGATGCTTTAAAAGTTGTTGCAAAAGGAATCAACCAAATGCGCGGAGAAGGGTTCGGTTGCTTAGCAATCACTCACTACCAACGTTTATTAAACTACATTACTCCAGATCACGTACACGTAATGATGCAAGGTCGCGTTGTTAAATCTGGTGGTCCAGAATTAGCACAACGTTTAGAAGCTGAAGGTTACGACTGGATTAAAAAAGAATTAGGTATCGAAGATGAAACAGTAGAACAAGAAGCATAAGGAGAAAGGACGGAACTAAAATGACAGTTGAAACAAAATTGGCATTGTCAGTTGACGAAGTACGTTCATTCTCACAATTAAACAATGAACCAACATGGTTTACTGATTTTCGTGTGAGTGCAATTGAAAAAGCTACAGAACTTCCAATGCCAACACCAGACAAAACAAACATTACAAACTGGAACTTTTTAGAGTTTCCAAAACATACAGTTGAAAGTGCTACATTTAATTCTTTAGATGAACTTTCTGCCGAAGTAAAAGAAGTTATTGATATTGAAGGTCAAGAAAACCTTTATATCCAACGAAATAACACACCTGCTTTCCTTAAAGTATCAGAAGAGTTAAAAACACAAGGTGTAATTTTCACTGATATTCAAACAGCAATTCGTGAACATAGCGATTTAGTAAAACAATATTTCATGACAACCGCTGTAAAAGTGGATGAGCATAAATTAGCTGCTTACCATGCAGCATTAGTAAACGGTGGCGTATTTATTTACGTACCGAAAAACGTTGTGTTAGAAAAGCCACTACAAGTTGTATTTATTAATGACAACGAAGAAGCGTCTTTATTCAACCACGTACTATTAGTTGCAGATAAAAACTCAAGTGTTACGTATGTTGAGACTTACGTTTCTACAGTTTCAGAATCTAAAGGGCAAGCGAATATTATCGAAGAAGTAATTGCATTAGATAATGCACAAGTAAACTTCGGTGCTGTTGATGTTTTAGCAAAAGGATTTACAACTTACGTAAACCGTCGTGGACATCTTTTACGTGATGCTAGAATTGACTGGGCTTTAGGTTTAATGAATGATTCAGATACAGTTTCAGAAAGTATTACTCATTTAGTTGGTGATAATTCTAATGCTAATACGAAAACTGTAGTAGTAGGCCGTGGTGAACAAAAACAAAACTTCACTACTGAAATTCGTCACTGGGGTAAAAACTCTGAAGGGTTTATCTTAAAACATGGTGTAATGAGAGAATCTGCTCAATCAATTTTCAACGGTATCGGAAAAATTGAGCATGGTGCTTCAAGATCTAATGCGGTTCAAGAATCACGTGTATTAATGTTATCTGAAAACGCTCGTGGAGATGCGAACCCAATTCTTTTAATCGATGAAGACGATGTTATGGCTGGACACGCTGCTTCTGCAGGTCGTGTTGACCCTATCCAACTATTCTATCTAATGAGTAGAGGTATTTCGAAAGCCGATGCTGAACGTTTAATTATACATGGTTTCCTAGCGCCTGTTGTTCAAAGCATTCCGATTAAGAGCGTACAAGAACAATTGACGAAGGTAATCGAAGGGAAAGTTCGTTAATGAATGAATTCAGAAAAGATTTTCCAATTTTAAATCAAGAAGTAAACGGGCATCCGCTCGTTTACCTTGATAGTGCTGCAACATCTCAAAAACCAAAACAAGTACTTGATGTGATTAGAAAGTATTACGATTTAGATAACTCTAACGTACATCGTGGTGTACATACACTTGGTAACCGTGCAACTGATTCTTATGAAGGTGCACGTGAAAAAGTTCGTAAATTTATTAATGCCAAGTCTACAAAAGAGATTATCTATACTAGAGGTACAACTACATCATTAAATACTGTAGCTTCTGGTTATGGAAGACAGAAAATAGAAGAGGGCGATGAAATTATTATTTCATACATGGAGCACCATTCTAATCTAATTCCATGGCAGCAACTTGCTAAAGAGAAAAAAGCGGTACTTAAGTATTTTGATCTTGAGGAAGATGGAACAATTACGTTAGAAACAGTTCGTAATACGATTACTGATAAAACTAAAATCGTTGCAATTACAATGGCTTCTAATGTTTTAGGAACAATAAACCCAATCAAAGAAATCGCTGAAATTGCTCACGAGCATGGTGCAATTATTGTTGTAGATGCGGCTCAAGCTGCACCTCATATGCCAATTGATGTACAAGATTTAGATGTTGATTTCTTAGGAATCTCTGGTCATAAAATGTGTGGTCCTACTGGTATTGGGGCACTTTATGGTAAAGAGGCGCTACTAGAAGAAATGGAACCAATTGAATTTGGTGGGGAAATGATCGACTTTGTTGATTTATATGATTCAACTTGGAAGGAGCTACCTTGGAAGTTTGAAGGTGGTACACCAAATATCGCTGGAGCAATCGGTTTAGGCGCTGCTATTGATTATTTAACGGAAATTGGACTTGAAAATATTGCAAAACATGAACATGAACTAGTAGCTTATGCACTACAAGAGATGGATAAAATTGATGGCCTTTCAATTTATGGCCCACGTGATCCAGAAAAACGTTGTGGATTAATTACGTTTAATATTGATGATGTACATCCACATGATTTAGCTACAGTACTCGATATGAATGGTATTGCAATCCGTGCAGGTCATCATTGTGCTCAACCACTGATGAAATGGCTATCATGTTCAGCAACAGCACGCGCTAGCTTCTACATTTATAATACGAAAGAAGATATTGATCGTCTTGTTGAAGGTCTGCGAGGCGCGAAGGAGTATTTTAACGATGTCTTTTAATAATTTAGATCAACTATATCGTTCCGTTATCATGGACCATTACAAAAAACCTCGTAACAAAGGTTCATTAGATGATAATAGTGTTACCATTGATATGAATAATCCAACATGTGGTGACAGAATCCATTTAACATTAAAACTAAATGGCGAGATTGTTGAAGATGCTAGATTTGATGGAGAAGGTTGTTCAATTTCAATGTCCTCTGCATCAATGATGACAGAAGCTATTAAAGGGAAACCTATTAATGAGGCTCTTAAATATGCTGATGTATTTTCAAAATTGATGCTTGGTGAAGAAATTGATGAAGATATTATGGATGAATTAGGGGATGTTGCTGCACTACAAGGTGTTGCCAAATTCCCAGCTCGAATCAAATGCGCTACTCTTGCTTGGAAAGCAATGGAAAAGGGCGTAAAGAACGAAGCAAAATAAGGATTGAACGGAGGAAAGAAAATGGCTAAACAAATGCCTGAAATCGGCGATTACAAATACGGTTTCCATGATAAGGACGTATCAGTTTTCCGTTCAAAACGTGGATTAACCGAAGATATCGTTCGTGAAATATCAACAATGAAAAATGAACCTGAGTGGATGTTAAACTACCGTCTTAAAGCGCTAGAAATCTTCTACTCAAAACCAATGCCACAATGGGGTGGAGATCTTTCTGGTTTAGACTTCGATGAAATTACGTATTATGTAAAACCATCTGAAGCAACTCAAAGATCTTGGGATGAAGTACCTGAAGAAATCAAGGCAACATTTGACAAATTAGGTATTCCTGAAGCAGAACAAAAATATTTAGCTGGTGTATCAGCTCAATACGAATCAGAAGTTGTTTACCACAACATGAAAAAAGACCTTGAAGATTTAGGGATTGTTTTCAAAGATACTGATTCAGCATTAAAAGAAAATGAAGATATCTTTAAAAAATACTGGGGTACTGTTATACCATCTTCAGACAACAAATTTGCTGCATTAAACTCAGCAGTTTGGTCAGGGGGATCATTCATTTACGTTCCACCTGGTGTGAAGTTAGATACTCCATTACAAGCATACTTCCGTATTAACTCTGAAAACATGGGTCAATTCGAACGTACATTAATTATTGTTGATGAAGGCGCAAGTGTTCACTATGTAGAAGGATGTACAGCTCCTGTTTACACAACAAACTCACTTCACTCAGCAGTTGTTGAAATCATTGTTAAAAAAGACGCTTATTGCCGTTATACAACGATCCAAAACTGGGCAAACAACGTTTATAACCTAGTTACAAAACGTACGGTTGTTGAAGAAAACGGTACGATGGAATGGATTGATGGTAATATCGGTTCTAAATTAACAATGAAATACCCAGCATGTATCCTTAAAGGTGAAGGTGCACGAGGTATGACACTTTCAATTGCGATTGCAGGTAAAGGTCAACACCAAGATGCTGGTGCAAAAATGATTCACTTAGCACCAAATACATCTTCATCAATCGTTTCTAAATCGATTGCAAAACACGGTGGTAAAGTTTCTTACCGTGGTATCGTTAGATTTGGTAAAAAAGCAACTGGCGCACGTTCAAACATCGAATGTGATACGTTAATTATGGATAACCAATCTACATCTGATACGATTCCTTACAACGAAGTATTAAATGATAATGTATCTTTAGAGCACGAAGCAAAAGTTTCAAAAGTATCTGAAGAACAATTATTCTATTTAATGAGCCGTGGTATTTCTGAGCAAGAAGCAACAGAAATGATCGTAATGGGCTTCATCGAACCATTCACAAAAGAACTTCCAATGGAATATGCGGTTGAAATGAACCGTTTAATCAAGTTCGAAATGGAAGGTTCTATCGGTTAATTAAAATTTGGAGACGAACGCTTAGTTCGTCTCTTTTTATTTTTTCAGCTGGTTATGGTTTGGATAATAACTAAAATATTTTTATACATATTCACATACAAAAGGTGAAAAACTATCAATTATCTGTGATATTATAAGGTAAAACTTCCATCAGTGGTCTATCTTTCCACTAATTTAGAAATGTGCACAAATCTTACTCGGAATAGGTTAAGGAAAGGAGGGTTTTTCTTGATATACGTTGGATTAACAGGTTGGGGAGATCACCCTTCTTTATATAATGAGCAATCGACTGCGAAAGATAAGTTATTTAATTATAGTGCACACTTTCCAATTGTAGAGGTAGATACATCTTTTTATGCGATTCCTTCCGAAAAAAATGTGAAGAAGTGGTGTGCTGAAACACCAGCGAATTTTCAGTTTGTTGTCAAAGCCTATCAAGGAATGACAGGACATCTACGAGAAGATCTACCTTTTGAAACACGAAATGACATGTTTGAGGCATTTCGAGCATGTGCAACTGCTTTCCAGGAAGAAGGAAAACTAGCGATGGTTTTAGTCCAGTTTCCCCCTTGGTTTGATTGCCAAGGAAAAAATGTTACATACATTCGGTATGTCAAAGAACGACTAACAGGTTTTCCAATTGCAATTGAATTTCGAAATCAAACATGGTATGCAGAAAAAAATAGGGAAGAAATGCTACAATTTCTAAGAGAAAATAATCTCATTCATTCAGTATGTGATGAACCACAGGCAGGTAGCGGTTCAGTCCCACTTGTAAGTGTAGCTACATCTAATGAAAAAGTGTTATTTAGAATTCACGGTCGAAACATTCATGGATGGAGAAACGCCGGAAACAGTCAAAATTGGCGTGAAGTTAGGTTCCTATACGATTACAATGAAGAAGAACTAAAGCAAATAGCAAATGTCGTTTCAGATTTAAAACAACAGTCTAAAGATGTTTATGTTTTATTTAATAACAATTCTGGTCATCATGCTGCAAACAATGCAAAGCAATTAATGAGCATGTTAGATATAGAATATAGCGGCTTATCACCAAAACAATTAGATCTATTTGAAGGGGAAATATAATGGAATTCTTTTTATTAGCAATTATTGCACTCTGTTCAGGGATTATAGGTGCCCTAGTAGGCTTAGGCGGGGGAGTCATTTTAGTTCCTGCTACGCTCTTTATAGGACTATCACTCGGATTTATTCCAGATTTAACACCACAATCTGTCGTAGGACTTTCAGTTATCATGATGATTTTCACAGGTTTGTCTTCCACATTATCTTATATGAAATCAAAAACGGTAGATTATAAAAGTGGGCTTATTTTTTTCATTGGTAGTATACCAGGTACGATGTTTGGCGCTTGGGTCAATCAATTTTTAGATTTACCATCTTTTAATCTATACTTTGGTATTTTGTTAATAGTTTTATCAACATTGTTATTGGTTAGAGATAAACTTAAACCAGTCAATTGGTTCGTAGAAAATGGAACGAAAAAGCAATATATCGATAGTTCTGGGAAAGAATATATTTATGGTTATCCAATTTGGTTTGCGATTTTACTAACATTTGTTGTAGGCTTTGCTTCAGGTTTATTTGGAATTGGCGGGGGATCAATGATTGTTCCAGCAATGCTGTTACTATTCCGTTTCCCACCTCACGTAGCGGTGGCAACGTCAATGTTTTTAGTCTTCCTATCTTCATTAGTTAACTCTGCAAGTCACATCGCATTAGGAAATGTTCCGTGGATCTATACAATACCAATCATTATTGGGGCATATGTTGGTGCAAAAATTGGTGCTTCCTTAAATAAAAAGATGAAATCAGAAACGCTTATTTTTGCTTTACGAATCATTTTATTATTACTTGGTATCCGATCTATTATTGATGGGTTATTCTAAATTCATGTTTTGATTTTTTTGAAAGAAGGTGGCGTGCTTGATCGAAACGATACATTTTTTTCATACGAATGATTTACATAGCCACTTCGAATATTGGCCACGAATGCAATATTACATTAAAGAACAAAGACTTGCTTTTTCGAAACAGGGAGAGCCGAGTTTTCTATTAGACATTGGCGACCATTTAGATCGCTCAAATATATATACAGAAGCAACGTTAGGTAAAGGAAATGTGCTTATGTTAAATGAAGCACAATATGATGTTGTAACAATTGGCAATAACGAAGGAATCACACTAGACTATGAGGATCTATATCATTTATATGAGGGGGCAACATTTGAGGTAGTCGTTGCTAATTTACACTCAAAAAGTGAGGGAAATCCAAAGTGGATTAAACCCTATACAATTCTAATGACAAAATATGGAACAAAAATTGGCGTTGTCGGTGCAACAGCAATGTTCCCAGTTTTTTATGATGAACTTAATTGGACAATAACAGATCCAAAAGAGGCCATTAAATTGGTTGTAAATGAGATAAAAGATCAAGTTGATATTATCCTTTGTTTGTCCCATTTAGGTATTACAGATGATGAATTATTAGCTAAAGAATGTCCTGATATTGACGTAATATTAGGTTCACACACACACCATCTATTTTTAGAAGGAAAAATGATAGACAATGTATTATTAACTGGATGTGGGAAATTTGGTGCATATACAGGCCATTTAACAATTCAATATGATCATCAAAAACGATTACTAATTAAAAAAGAAGAAACGACAATCGAAAATGCTTTATTACCTGAAGTTGAAAAAGAAGGTGAATTTCTACAATCCCTCGCAACAAAGGGGAAAGAATTATTAAATGAACCTGTCTTTCGAACTTCAAAAATTTACAATAAGGAATGGTTTCATCATTCAAACCTATCAAGATTGTTTGCAAAATGCTTACTAGAATTTACCTGGGCAGATTGTGCAATGTTTAATGCAGGGATCTTTTTAGGTGGCTTGAGTAAAGGAATTATAACGAAATATGACATTCATAAAATATTACCTCACCCTATTAATGCAGTAGTTATCGAATTAAGTGGAAGTGAACTAAAAGAAGTGCTAATGCTTTCTGAAAATGAAGATTGGCCGCTTTTAGAGTTAAAAGGGTTAGGTTTTAGAGGAACAATTTTTGGTAAGCTACTTACTTATCAGTTCTCATTGAATGACCATAACGAATTACTAATTGGTGGCCAAATTGCAGATATGAATCGAACATATCGACTTGTTACATTGGACATGTTTACATTCGGCTATTTTTTCCCTAGTTTTAAAGAAGCGAAAAAGAAATATTATCTACCTTTATTTTTAAGAGACATTTTATCAAACTATGGTGAAAAAAATCTTTAAGTAATCAACCTAAAACTTTGAACAAATTTCACGCAAAAATTGATTGGAGCTTTACTACATGAGACTTATATCACTCGAGGTACTTCAACCTGGGATGGTCATAGCAAAAACAATATGGAATGAAGCATATCGACCATTACTTCAAAAAGATGTTGTCGTATCACAGGGTATTATTGAGCGATTAAAACAATTGAATATAAAGTATGTGTACATTGACGACAAAATCTCAAATGGGATTGAAGTACATGAGTCAATTCCAATTGAAGTTAGAATGGCTGCTATAAAGAAAATAACAGAGTCCTTCCACAAGTTAAAAGGAGTTGAAGGAAAGAAAGCCTCTTATGTTCTAGACCAACAGTCAGGTGAAATAGGGAAACTTATTGATGGCTTGTTAGAATCTATTTTAAAAAGTACAGAAATGTTAACGATACTAACTGATTCATACATTTATGATGAGTACTTATATCAGCATTCATTTCAAGTTACTTTATATTCCCTTGCCATTGCAAAAGAGTTAGGTTTAACTTATGACGAAATGAAACTCATTGGAACAGGAGCCATTTTACACGACGTTGGAAAAATACAAATACCTAGTACTGTTTTATTTAAACCAGGACGTTTAACAGATGAAGAGTTTGAATTGATAAAACAACATACAACATTTGGATTTGATATTTTAAGAAACTTACATTCCATTTCTTTATTAGTAGCACATTGTGCTTTTCAGCATCACGAAAGACTTGATGGAAGTGGTTACCCAAGAGGTCTAACGGAAAAAGACATCCATCCATATGCTAAAATTATTGCTGTTGCAGACGTTTTCGACGCTATTACTTCTGATCGAGTATACAGAGACCGAATGCTACCCGCACAAGGAATAGAAATAATCGAATCTGGTAGTGGAAAGATATTCGATTCAAAAGTAGTCGAAGCCTTTAAGCGAAGTGTCGTACACTATCCAAATGGAACAATTGTGTTGTTATCGGATGGTAGAAGAGGTGTGGTCGCAAAGCAAAACCTACAAGACGCAGCGCACCCAGTCATTCGTATTTTTGAAGAAAACAATGAAATACTTAGGTCTACTTATATTTTGAACTTAGAAGAACACCTACATATTGCTATTGAAAAGATTGAAACAGATTACTTGGCGCATGCCGAATAACAATCTTCTCCTATTCATAAATTACAAGAATAGGAGGAGATTTTTTGTTTTCTCGTAAACCGAACGTTATGTTTTCCCGTGGAAGAAAAAGAAACTTTCATGCGAAGAAATCCGGAAAGTCTAACAAATTAGCCCTATTCCTTTTAAGCTTCATTGCATGTATTATATTATTTTTATTTTATATAAATGATCGATTATTACCTACTTACTTAGACTATGCAGAAGTCCAAACTTATAAAATTGCATCACATGTAGTAACGCGAGCAATCAGTGCTAAACAGATTATGAATGTACATGAAATTATTGAATCAGAGCCAACAAATTCGAATATCACGAAGTTTAACACAGAAATTATTAACAAGGAAAGAGCTGAAATTGTTGCTTTAGTCAAACTACAACTAGAAGAAGCTGAAAAAGGAGACTTAAACCATCTCCCGGAATTAGATAATGTACAATATGATGTTGGGAGTATGGAAGCTGGGGATGGGATTGTATTTTTTGTTCCATTAGGCCAAGCGCTAAATTTACCGATTCTCGGAAATTTAGGACCAAAAATACCGATCCGATTCCATATTATCGGTAATGTAAGTAGTAGCATCGTTTCTGATATTACAGAATTTGGGATTAACAATGCGAAAGTGGAAGTAGGTATTCAAATAAAAGTAAATGTTCAAATTATCGTACCTTTTGCTAGTAAAACAGCGACTGTGGAGCAATATATTCCTGTTGCAATAGGAATTGTGCAAAGTCCAGTACCGCATATTTGGTCTGGAGGAGATAACCAACCATCCATAGAAGTACCAGTGGAGCTACCTCAATAAGGTAAAGAATATTTATCGGGTATTAGGGGATGTTCATCCCCTAATGCCCGATAAGGTACGTTAAAAATAATTCCCTAAATATTAAGACATTTATAGTACAATGAATGTAAGTTTATTGTTACAATAGTATTTATATGATAAATTGACTACAGATGCTTGAACTTCATTCTAAGACTCATACTTCAAATAATTGGTAGTATGCAAACTCATCTGTAAAGTAGTGGCGTAACCCCTACTAAATGAAGTTAGGTAAACTGGCAGAATACGAAATTACTATTCGCGTTGCCAAATTACTCTAGCACTCTGTTTAACAGCTAAGAAATCTGACGACTGTCGCAACTAAACTTGTGGCATTAGATGTAGAATAGGGGAGAAAAACGATGACTGTTAAAAAAGATGAAATTCTTCGTAAACCAGAATGGTTGAAAATAAAATTAAACACAAATGATGAATATAAAGGCTTAAAGAGATTAATGCGTGAAAAAAATCTGCATACCGTTTGTGAGGAAGCTCGTTGCCCAAATATTCACGAATGTTGGGGTGAGCGTAGAACTGCGACAATGATGATTCTTGGTGCTGTATGTACTCGAGCTTGTCGTTTCTGCGCGGTTAAAACAGGTTTACCAAATGAGTTAGACACTGCTGAGCCAGAACGAGTAGCAGATTCAGTGGAAATTATGAATTTAAAACACGTTGTTATTACAATGGTAGCACGTGACGATTTAAAAGATGGTGGAGCTGGCATTTTAGCAGAAACAATCCGTGCTATTCGTCGTAAATCTCCTCAAACATCTGTAGAAGTTTTACCTTCTGATTTAGGCGGTGTTGAGGAAAATTTACAAATGGTTATGGATGCAAAACCAGACATTTTAAATCATAATATCGAAACTGTTCGTCGATTAACTCCAAGAGTTCGTGCTCGTGCAAAATACGATCGTTCATTGGAATTTTTAAGACGTGCAAAAGAAATGCAACCAGAGATTCCAACGAAATCTTCATTAATGATTGGTCTAGGTGAAACTTGGGACGAAATTTTAGAAGTTATGGATGATTTACGTGCAAACGATGTGGATATTATGACAATTGGTCAATATTTACAACCAACAAAAAAACACCTTCCTGTTAAAAAATATTACACACCAATTGAATTTGGTAAGTTACGCAAAATTGCTATGGATAAAGGATTTAAACATTGTCAAGCAGGTCCTTTAGTACGTAGTAGTTATCATGCGGACGAACAAGTAAATGAAGCAACGAAAAATAGACAACTTCAATTTGAACGTTAATAAGTAGTGCGGCTGAAGAAGGGGGATTACCAAGTGATTATCGCAGATGGCTATGCGTATGAAATAATCGAAGATGTACGTGATGGTTTTCAAGAAGACGTATTCTTAGCACGCTACTCTGATGTTTTAGCTAAATATGATTACATTGTCGGCGATTGGGGATATGGTCAGTTACGAATGAAAGGCTTTTTCGATGACCGTAACCAAAAATCAACATTTGAAACAAAAATTAGTTCATTTGAAGATTATTTGTATGAATACTGTAATTTTGGCTGTGCTTATTTCATTCTTAAAAAAATTGGAAAAGCACCCCGTCAAGTAGAAGTACCTTTGAAAGAGGAAAATAATGACGGTGCAGAAGAGATAGAACAACAAGAACAAATATAACGTGAAAAGGACCATCTCATAGTTTTGAGATTGGTCCTTTTATATTACGATAATAATTCTGTTAAATACTCGCGTAAATCTTCTGCTTCTTCTTCGGTTTTATTGTAAACATATTCTAAATAGCCTGGTTCATCTAAGTCATCAGCACCAATAATAGCAAATCGACTAGATTGCATATCTAGCACAAGTACTTTCCCAAAGAATCGTTTCGATTGTACAATTGCCAAATCATATCGTATTAATTTACCTGTAAAACTTACAAATCTAGTTTTTGTATCTTCTGTGTCATCATATAAGAAAAAGCGTTCCATATTGTTTTATTCCTCCCAATTCCTAAAGATATGGTACTATAAAAAAGAAACGACTATCAACTTAATTGATTGAATGGGGGCAACATGACATGTATTTTGTCGATCGAAATAAAATTACACTTACATTAAATCACTTAGAAGAAATCTTAAATCTATTTAAAGAGTCTAATGACTGGTTAAATAATGATGTATCAAAACTTGCACTACACAGAATCGGACACAATACGATTGAGTCCTTAATGGATGTTGGTAATTTAATTATTGATGGATTCATTATGAGAGACCCAGGAAGTTATGAGGATATTATTGATATATTAGTGGATGAAAAAGTAATTACACCTGATATGGACCAACCTCTTAAAGAAGTAGTTGGGCTTCGTAAAATGCTAGTAAGGGAATTTATTTCAGTAGATAATGAATTGCTATTAAAAGTATTAAATGATAATGTTGAAACACTTAAAAAGTTCCCTGGCCATGTAAGAAACTATTTAGAAAATGAGTTAGGACCAGTTTCAGCTTTTTTACCGGAGAATCATGAATGAAAACGTATAATGCATATTGTTTTGATTTAGATGGTACGGTTTATAGAGGAAAAGAAGGTATAGAATCTGCTGTTCGATTTGTTCATCGATTACAGGAAAAAGGATTAGAATACTATTTTATAACAAACAATTCTTCGAAGACGACAACTCAATTGCAACACGCTTTAAGAGATGTTGGTATAGAGACTGAGGAGTTTAGAATCTATTCCAGTGCCATTACGACAGCAAAGTTCATCTCACAAAACTATAAAGATGCGAAAGTAAATATGATCGGTTCTGAAGGGTTAGAAACAGCTTTAAAAGAAGAGGGAATATCAGTTACCGATGATTTACACCCAGATGTTGTAGTCATGGGAATTGATCGAACGGTAGATTATATGAAACTTGCCCGAGCAAGCGCGGCGATACAAAATGGAGCAAAACTCATTGGTACTAATAAAGACATCAAATTCCCAACTGAGTACGGTTTCTTACCGGGAAACGGTTCCTTTGTTAGTTTAGTTGCGAATGTAGCGGGTGTTGAGCCCCTTTATGTAGGCAAGCCTTCACCTGTCATGTTAGAAGTCATCCAAGAAGAATACGGATACGGAAAAGAAGACATGGTTATGATTGGTGACAATTATGATACGGATATTCTGTGTGGTATTCATTTTGGGTGTGATACAATTCATGTCAATACGGGTGTGACAAGTACAGAAGTAGTTATGGAAAAAGAAGCACAGCCGACGTATTGTTATGAGAATTTAGATCAGGTAGAACTATAGGGAATGCGCGCGCGTACAACTTCGGTTGTGCGTTTTTTTATTATGGATTTAAAGGGGGCTAGCGCGCTTGTCCAATAGTCGGGGGATAAATAGACGTTTGGGTATAATTTATGCTTTGTTATGTCCATTATAGGGGTATAAAGGACATTTGGATGCGATATCTAATTTGTTATGTCCATTATAGGGGGTATAAAGGACATTTGGATGCGATATCTCATTTGTTATGTCCATTATAGAGGAGATAAAAGACACTAGGATGCGATATCTCATTTGTTATGTCCATTATAGGGGATATAAAGGACATTTGGATGCGATATCTCATTTGTTATGTCCATTATAGAGGGTATAAAGGACATTTGGATGCGATATCTAATTTGTTATGTCCATTATAGGGGATATAAAGGACATTTGGATGCGAATTATTATTAGTGTTGTCTTTTATAGGGGATATAAAAGACATTAGGATGTGAATTATTATTAGTGTTGTCTTTTATAAGGGGTATAAAAGACATTTGAACCCGATTTATTATTTGTTATGTCCATTATAGGGCTGATAAAAGACACTCCGATGGGATTTTCACTTTCAAATGTCCATTATCGACCTTATCAAGACCAATTTCATCAGAATCTCATCACAAACTGGTCCTGATCGACCTTATCAAGACCAATTTCATCAGAATCTCATCACAAACTGGTCCTGATTATCCTTATCAAAACCAATTTATCGGAATCCCTGCACAAACTGGTCCTGATCGACCTTATCAGAACCAATTTCATCGGAATCTCATCACAAACTGGTTCTGATCGACCTTATCAAAACCAATTTCATCAGAATCTCATCACAAACTGGTCCTGATTGACATTATCGAGGCCGCCTATCCGCAAAAAAACAAAAGACGATCCAAAACCAACAACTGGTTTCGAATCGCCTTCCTTTTTAGAGCCAATAAAAAGCCCCAATATGTTAAAACAGAGGGTTTTCCTCTATATACTGATAAATCTTTTTTGTTAACTCTTCAGGTGTGTCTGCTTCTACAATGTCCCCATTTACGAGGGCATATAAACCGTTGTCACAAACAGTACAGTAGCTTAAGCAGCCGTATTCAAGAACATCTATATTTGGATCGTTTTCTAATATTTCATAGGTTTCTTGTGCACCTTTTGCTAGATTACTAATACAAAATTCTACTAGTGGATTCAATGGAGTTCACCTCATCAAAATGCTACTCTGTTTTTCTAGTTTCGTCAATCTATCAGTTTCGAACACAACTCAGAAGTTTTTCCCATACCTGCTAAAAGTAAAGTCACAACTAGTGCTTCTAGAATAAGATATTGTATAAACATTTTTGTGAAGATTTTCACAAAAGATATTGTGAAAATCTTCACAATGGGCTATACTCAGATGTGTATTATTTGTGAACAGCACAAAAATAGAGGGAGAGTTATATGAAGAACTTAGTTTTATTAGGTGGAGGTTATGGGAACATGCGAATGTTACTACGTTTGCTACCAAATAACTTCCCGGAAGACACGATGATTACATTAATCGATCGAACACCATTTCACAGTTTGAAAACGGAATTTTATGCGTTAGCAGCAGGAACATCTACAGACAGAGAGGTTCGTGTAGATTTTCCGGAACACCCAAGATTAGAGCGAATCTATGGTGAAATTACTAAAATTGATACGAAAGAAAAACTAGTTTATTTAGATGAAGATCGTGAAATTCTATATGATGATTTAGTAATTGGGTTAGGTTGCGAAGATAATTATCATGGTGTTCCAGGAGCGATGGAACATACATATAGCATTCAAACGATTGCAAAATCACGTAATACGTTTGAAAAACTTTGCGGTCTTCCTGCGGGTTCAACAGTAGGAATTGTTGGTGCAGGTTTAAGTGGGATTGAATTGGCGAGTGAATTACGTGAAAGTAGAGCAGATTTAAAAATTAAATTATTTGACCGTTCACATCGTATATTACGCGATTTCCCTGAAAAGTTAAGTAAGTATATTAAAGAATGGTTTGAAAAAAATAATGTGGAAGTAATTGCTGAATCCAATATTACAAAAGTTGAGGAAAATGCATTATACAATCACGATCAAATCATTCATGTTGATGCTGCCGTTTGGACAGCTGGCGTTCAACCGGTAAAAGTGGTAAGAGAAATTGAAGATATTGAAAAAGATTCAAAAGGCCGACCTATTACGAATCAATATTTCCAATTAGTTAATGATGAGCATGTATATGTCATTGGAGACTGCGCTTCATCTGATCTACCACCAAGTGCACAACTTGCAGAAGAACAAGCAGAACGAGCTGTAAGAGCGTTAAAAGCACGTTTTAAAAACGAACCACTTCCAGAAACAATGCCTGAAATCAAAATGAAGGGATCTTTAGGTTCTCTAGGTAAAAAACAAGGATTTGCCCTTGTTATGGATATGGCAGTAACAGGACGTATTGCGCGTTTAATGAAATCTGGTTACCTTTGGTTTTATAAACGTCAAGTTGATCTATAATAATGAAATAAGGGGTTTTCTAGAACTATCTAGAAAACCCCTTTTATGTAAATTTGCTTTACTCTTCAGAAACAAACCCTAATTTTTCTAAAGCATTAAATACAGGCTTAATTTGAATGTATCCTTCACCGATTACTTCATCATTAATAAGTACTAAAGGATAGAAGTATTCATCATTTTGAAGGCGTTCAGCCCATTCTTTATCACGCTCATCAGTTAGTGGTTGTTCAAAGTCGATATATCGAATCGTAAACGGTTGATTTGGATATTTACGACTAATAGCTGCCTGTAGCCATTCATATGTATCTTTAGACGATGGTGCATTTACACAACTTGCACAAATGACATCTGCTCCAAACACTTCTATTATTGGTTTATTTTCCATGATAAATCTAACAACCTTTCTAACTTATATATTGGATTTTTTCACTTGTTCACATTATAATGATTTTAATGAAAGGAGTCGAGGGAAATGACAGAATTAGAACAAAAACAACAAGTACAAGAAGTTTTAGATAAATTACGTCCATTCTTATTACGCGATGGTGGAGACTGTGAATTAGTAGATATAGAAGATGGTATCGTTCGTTTACGTCTTTTAGGAGCTTGCGGTAGTTGCCCAAGTTCTACAATTACATTAAAAGCAGGTATTGAACGTGCACTTTTAGAAGAAGTACCTGGAATTATTGAAGTAGAGCAAGTATTCTAATTACCAACAGTTTGGCTGTCTAATTTGTAATCAATTAGGCAGCCTTTTTCTCATTAAACGCTTTACTTAATTTGTCCTTACTTTTTCACGTTCTTCGCGAACGAGTTGCCATTGTTCTTTTGCCATTTCAATTAATTTCGCTTCTCCACCAATGCTTTGTTTTTCAATTACTTTGGAGAAGAATCGAGTTGCATTTTCTAAGTCATTTATTCTACGGGAAAGTTCCGCTATCAAATACATAATTCGTACACTAGACATCTGTGTACCCGCATAATCTTCCACAGAGAAGGATTCAATGTAATAATCACGGGCCATTTTCATAAAACGGTTTTCTTGGTCTTCATTTTCTAAAGAACGATACATCCAAGCAAGTCGAAGGGATAAGCCAGCGAGAGAAACGAATTTTTCCTTTTTAATTGTTCCACATACTAACGCTAGCTTATATGCTTCAATAGCTTTAGAAATGGTTCTTTCACCATTAAAATCGTGTTTAACCCATTTTTTTGTAATTTGCTCTTCAATTACCTGACGTACACCTGGTGCAAAATACTTTGAGAAATCTTCTGTGAAAGAAAACCCACAATGCTCACAAACGAACACGTTATAATAAAGGCCAATTACGTTAGGATCACTGTATATAGGGCGAAAATCTGTATCCGTTTTATCAATTTTTATAAATTTCGAACGTACTTTATAAGACGGGAATTTCTTACTACAATAAATGCATTCAATCTGTTTTTCATAGAACGGTGTAATTTCCATAATTTACACTCCTTCATATACCAATCTATATGACTATTATAACAGCAATTTTATTTTATATGTGAAGCAAAGTACCTATTTTTGAATAAGCAGTATGGTTGTATTAATAAGCAAAAAATTGTTATCATATATGTAGCAGAAGAAGGAAGGTGACAGGGATGACAAGTGAAAAGAAAGTAGTTAATTTAACAGAAGCAGCAGCTTTTCGTATTAAAGAGATGCAAGAGCATAACGAAGAACAAGGTTCATATTTACGTGTTCTTGTACACGGCGGTGGATGTAGTGGATTGTCATATGGCATGAATTTTGACCAAAATTTAGATGAAGAAAAAGATTATACAGATGAACAACACGGCATCAAAATTCTTGTTTCCCGTGAAGATGCACCAATCATAACGGGAACAAAAATTGACTATAAGCAATCACTTATGGGTGGCGGCTTTACAATCGACAATCCGAACGCTATCGCATCTTGCGGTTGTGGAACTTCATTTAGAACAGCAAAAGTAACAGGTACGCCTGAAGTTTGTGAATAATTAATAATAACAAGACAAATAGAACTCATCCTTTTAATTTAATGGATGAGTTTTTCTATTGTATAAATTCATAAAATGTATAATAGAGATAAGGAAATATTGCAAAGGGTGAGTTGTTAGAATGAAAAAGGATCGAGGGAAAGTTTGGTTAGGGGTTGCAGGGGTAGTCATTAATTCTGAAGGAAAATGGCTTGTGGTGAAAAAAACATATAGTGGCTTAAAAGGAGTATGGTCATTACCAGCTGGATTTGTGAAATTTGGTGAAACTGCAGATGAAGCTGTTGTGCGTGAAGTAAAAGAAGAGACGGGACTAGATTGCGAAGTGACAGGGTTAATCGGATTACGGACAGGTGTTATTAGACATGAAATTAGTGATAATATGGCGATTTTCTACTGCCAGCCAATGGATGAACACCAATCCTTCACTATTCAAGAAAAAGAGATTTCCGAAGTGAAATGGTTAACTGTAGAAGAACTTGTACACGGCGGAGAAGCTTCTGTAATGTTAAGAGAAATGGCTAGCCATGAACTGAAAAATCATCAGTTAATGAAAAATGAAGGAATAAACCCTGGGGATGTATTTGAATATTCTTCCTATAAACTATTTTTCAATAAAGGAATATAACATATTGAATTCATTACTATTTATTAATTTTTATTAAATTTTACTTATTGCATAGAAACTTTCATAGACTCATATCTTATGAAAAAGTGCTCGAGCAAACTTTTACTTATCAAAATTTAGTGTAGATGTATAGTCAGTGTCTAATTATTAAGGTAAGATCGGAGGTTGCTGTGAACGCATTATCTATTGTAATAGGTGCGATTTGCGTACTTGTTATAGGATATCGTTTATATGGATATTTCTTCACTAAGAAAGTATTACGCTTAAATGAAAAAGAATATACACCTGCACATGAGTTCAAGGATGGTAAAGACTACGTTCCTACTAATAAGTGGGTTGCTTTTGGTCACCATTTCGCGGCGATTGCTGCTGCCGGTCCTTTAGTAGGTCCAGTGCTTGCTGCACAATTTGGTTATTTACCTGGACTTCTATGGTTACTAATAGGAGCTGTAATTGGTGGGGCTGTACATGATGCAGTTGTGTTATTTGCTTCCATGCGACGTAAAGGGAAATCGCTATCAGAAGTAATGAAAGAAGAACTCGGACCAGTAGCTGGATTTTGTACAGGTCTAGCGATGTTGTTCATCATTACAATAACAATGGCTGGACTGTCAATGGTAGTTCTGGGCGCATTAGAACGTAACCCTTGGGGAACGTTTGCTGTTGCGATTACAATTCCAATCGCGATGCTTGTTGGGATTGCATATAAGAAAACAGGTAATTTAGTAAGAACATCGGCAGTTGGTTTTATTTTATTAATGATTGGTGTCTTTATTGGGCCGATGATTCAGGGTACGGCTTTAGGTGATTTTTTAACGTTTGACCGTGATACATTAGCAATTATTCTACCTGTTTATGCGTTCTTTGCAGCTGCACTTCCTGTTTGGTTCTTATTAGCACCAAGGGATTATTTAAGTAGCTTTATGAAAATTGGTGTGTTTATAGCGCTAATTATCGGGGTGTTTATTGTAAACCCTGTTATTCACTTCCCAGCAGTAACGGAATTCGTGTACGGTGGAGGACCGATTATTGCAGGTCCGGTCTGGCCGTTTGTATCTATTACAATTGCCTGTGGTGCGATTTCAGGGTTCCATGCATTTATCGGATCTGGTACAACACCAAAAATGTTAAATCGTTGGGAAGATATTCGTGTCGTTGGCTTTGGTGCAATGTTAGTTGAAAGTTTAGTAGGGGTCATGGCATTAGTAGCAGCGACATCACTACTACCAGGAGATTACTTTGCAATTAATGCATCACCTGCAGTATTTGCAACGCTAGGAATGGAAACTACGAACCTAGCATCATTATCACAAACTATAGGTATGGACTTAGAAGGACGAACAGGTGGAGCTGTTTCGTTAGCAGTCGGGATGACACAGATCTTTATAGGAATTCCTTGGTTTGCAGAAATGGCATCGTTCTTCTATCAGTTTGTCATCATGTTCGAGGCTGTATTTATTTTAACTGCGATTGATGCAGGTACTCGTGTAGCACGTTACCTCATTCAAGACTTCTTGGGAGATGCGTTTAAGCCGTTGAAACGGACGGATTGGTTACCCGGGAACCTTTTTGCAAGTGCTCTAGCCTGTGTTATGTGGGGGTATTTATTGTACTCAGGTGAAATTGGAACAATATGGGCATTATTCGGTGTATCTAACCAATTAATGGCTTCGATTGGTTTAGTGTTAGGGGCTACAGTCATCCTTAAAATGGCAACGAAACGAATCTATGTGTTAACTTGTATCATACCGTTAATGTATCTATATATTACCGTCAACGTAGCGGGTGTGTGGATGATAGTGAATGTATATTGGAATAGTGATGCAGGCGGTTATTCTACTTTAAACGGTATATTATCAATCATCATGCTAATTCTAGGTCTAATTATTGTTGTAACTGCAGTGAGAAAGTGGAAGAAGCTTTGGAATAGCCCAAGGTTTGTTAATGGCAGGGCTATCAGAGCGGTATAATTAATAAACTGGCGTACTCTACTTTGAGTACGCTTGTTTTTTATTGGGAATGAAAATTTCAATTTTGTCTATTACCGAAATTGCCATACGACTTATCCAAAATTATGTGCAATTTGCACTTAATTTTAAATAAGTCGTATCCAGATTTCGCCAGAGGATCAATTTTAAATTTTGAAATTCGACTGGCCATTCGGTTACCTTAAATAAACATTAACTTTAGATATTTTATTCATACTCTGGTCATCACAAAGCCGACTCACTCTCTACTTTTCTATTTGAAAGCGTTTCATATATAGGTTACACTAGTTAAGAGAAAATCGGAGGTATACATAGATGAGTGGTTCAGTTTCCATAGTTCAATTAATAATATCAATCGTACTATTCTTTGTTATGTTCTTTGGTATTGGATTTTTATTAAACATGCTTCTACGTATGACATGGTTAATGGTAATTGTTTACCCAATCGTTGTCATATTTATCATTGATGAAGTTAGTTTCTTAGATTACATATTTAAAGCAGGTACAGCTTTCCCTGCGTTATGGGATAAAATTCTCTCATTACAAGTTGTTGATATTGCAATTTTAGTTGGGGGATTTGCAGGGGCAATCGTTGCTGGAATTGTAATCTTGTTTTTACGAAAAAGCGGTTACCGGATGTTTTAACGATTTCCACAACTTTAATGAAGAAAAAAAGTGCTATCGTTTTTCGATGGCACTTTTTTTAACCAATAAAATTGTAATAAATGATAGCGATCAGTATCCCTGTAACGGCACCTGATAATACTTCACTAGGCTTATGACCTAATAATGTTTTTAGTTCTTCGTGTTTCTCTTCTTGAGATTTGTCTGGCCATCTAGAGATTTCTTTAAAAAATACATGTAAATCATCTCGTATTTGGTTCAGCGCTGCAGCATGTTGTCCAGCTTGGTAACGAACACCACTTGCATCATACATGACAATCCCAGCAAACATTGCGGCTACTGCGAAGGTAGGGGAGCTTAAGCCGGTTTCAAACCCAACTGCAGTTGCTAAACTTGTTACAGCAGCTGAATGAGAACTTGGCATACCGCCTGTTGATGTTAATAGCGACCAATTCACCTTTTTCGTAAGAACGAAATGAATAGGAACTTTGATGAATTGTGCGAACAGAATAGAAAATAATGCTAATAATAAAGGTGTATTCTGTAATAATGCCAAAACGAAAAATCCCTACCTTTCTTATTTTATAAAATAAAGTATAGCATAATTATCTTTTAAGAAATAACAGATTCTTCATTAAATTCACTTTATATTATTGTAAATTTCATTTATGTTATAAAATAGGAATTATGGGAGGAGTTCAAAAATGAAAATATTAAAAGAAACAAAAGCGTTTGAAACTGTAACATCTGAATTACTTATTATTGGCGTAAGAAAAAATTCGAATCAAGTAAAAGGATGGGAACAGTTTATTTCCTTTTTTGGAGATTCATTTGAAGAATTTATCAAATCAGGAGATATTGATACTGGCTCAAAAAAATTAACGAAAATTCCTGTTATTACGTCGAATCAAAATCTAAAAAGAATTTTATTTGTTGGATTAGGTGACCAAAAAACATTAACTGACCAAATTCTAAGAGAAACATTTGGTTTAGTTGGGAAAGAATTAAAGAAATTAAAAGCAACAAACATCTCAATTTGGCTGGAATCATTTACAGCTGCACCAATTGATGAAAACGACATTGCCTTTTTATCTGCTGAAGGAATTGGAATGGGATATTATACAATCCCTCACTATAAAACAACATCAAATGAACCTAACACTTACATTGAGTCAGTTGAATTTGTAACAGAAGCGGATATTGATGAACTTGTTGCAAGTTTCAAGGTTGGGAAAGTATATGCTGACTCAGTAAATGAAGCAAGAAGTTTAGTAAATAAACCACCAAATCTTCTAACAGCACCTGACCTTGCAGATTATGCTGTTGAACTGGCTAAACAATATGATTTCGAAGTTGAAATTTTAAACAAAGCTGAACTTGAAGAGCTTGGAATGGGTGGAATTTTAGCGGTTAACCGTGGATCTTCTATTGAACCACGATTAATTACATTAAAATATAAAGCAACAGAAGAGTGGGATCAAGTTGTTGGTTTAGTAGGAAAAGGTGTCACTTATGATACAGGTGGTTACTCTATTAAACCGAAAGCAAGTATGGTCGGCATGAAAGGTGATATGGGTGGAGCTGCTGCAGTTCTAGGAGCAATGAGAATTGTTGGTGAAACAAGACCTGACCAAAATGTTGTTGCTGTAATCGGTGCAACAGATAATATGATTTCAAGTGATGCGATGAAACCAGATGATATTATTACTACCTATAGTGGGAAAACAGTAGAGAATTTAAATTCGGATGCGGAAGGACGTCTTGTATTAGCTGATGCAGTTACTTACGCAAAACAACAAGGAGCTAATTACTTAATTGACGTAGCAACTCTTACTGGAGGAGTAATCACTGCATTAGGTTTCGATAAAACAGGAGCTCTTTCAAATAACGAAGCATTTTTCGATGCATTTATCGAAGCAAGTATCGAAACAGGCGAATTTGTTTGGGGTATGCCGTTAACAGAAAACGATAAAAAACGAATTCGTAAATCTGATGTTGCTGATTTAAACAATTCACCAGGTAGCGATGGTCATATGATTTTTGGTGGCGGATTTGTAGGGGAGTTTGTAGAAAACACTCCATGGATCCATCTAGACATTGCTGGAACTTCTGATTCAAAATCAGGAAATGATATAGGTCCAAAAGGTGGAACAGGTGTGATGGTTCGTACAATGGCAACATTTATAGAACGATTCCAAGAATTACAACAAGAACGAAATAGTTTTTAACTAGTCACTAAAATCTTAATAGGCAACTGCATAACTACTCTTCCTTTTCTAACATATGTTACAAAAGAAAAGGAGGAATAGTATGACAAATTATTATAGAGGCGGCTATGGAGGCGGCGGCTATGGTTTTGGTTATCCATTTTTAGGTGGATTACTAGGCGGATTTCTAGGTAATGTTCTTTACCCAGATAATTATCGTTATCCACATTACTACAGACCACCGTATTATAGACCTTATCCGTACCAACCATATTATCACTATCCTAGAAGACATCATAGAAGATACTATTAAAATGAAGCGCGACATGTTCGCGCTTTTTTCTTTTCAATACGAATTGTATTGAAAAGGAAAACAGGGAATAGTGATAAGAAAGAATTATTAAAAACTATTATACAAGCTCATCTTTAAAGTATTGATATAGAGTAAATCTTTAACTAATTTGAAAGATACTATTGAAATGAAAGTTAGGATTCGTATCTTCGTTAAATAGCTAAATGTAATTAAAAAGGAGCATCTATTTGATGCTCCCTAGAAATGACAAGCGCAGAAAAAACGCTTCTTTGTTTATATTTTTTTATTTTTCAATTTTCCCTTAAATTCCTCTTTTAAATCGTCGCGAACTGTTCCTGACCAAGGTTTAACTCCTGCAATATACGAAGACCGGCTCATTATATGAGCACCAACCGGACCAGTAATGAATAAGAATACGACACCTAAGAGAATTCCAGGGTTAAAATGATTTTCATTTAACCAAAAGTGAAAAAATACACCTAATAGAATACACATAACGCCTAAAGTTGAACTTTTGGATGCTGCATGTGATCTTGAGTACAAATCAGGTAAACGAACAAGACCAATTACTGTTACAACGATAAACAATAGACCAACAGATATAAAAAATATAACTAGAGTATTAGCGAGAATCGTCACGAGTAATAATATCCCCTTTCTCTATAAATTTAGAGAAGGCTACTGTCCCAATAAAAGATAAAATTGCAAGCAGTAAAATAATTTCTAGGAAGAAATTAGTACCTACTAAAATTGAAAATAATCCTACAATACAAATTAATGTTATACCTAGTGCATCTAGAGCGATAACTCGATCAGAAGGTGTTGGGCCTTTTACTACACGATAGGTAAGAGCAACCATTGAAATTGCAATAATTACAATAGCAGTCCAAATAAAATATGTCATGAGCGGGACACCTCCAAGATTGCCTTTTCAAAGGAGTTTTTAATCGAATCAATTGTTTCATTAATATCGTTACTATCAATTACATGGATAAATAACGATTTGTTATCATCTGATACATGCACAACGACAGTACCTGGTGTTAAGGTAATTAAACTTGATAACAGTGTTATTTCCCAATCTTCTTTTAACTCAGTATCGTACTTAAAAAAGGCAGGTTGCATTTGTAATTTTGGTCTTAAAACAAGTATCAGTACAGAAATATTGGCTAATATCAATTCTTTTATAAAAAGAAAGATTAATAATATAACTGACCAAACTCGTCCGATATATAATCGAGTTTTAAAAAACCTTCTAAGCGCTACTATTGAAAGTAATCCCAATAAGTAACCTATAACGAAACCTGATGGTGAATAGTTAGATGTTAAAAACATTAAAAGGAAAGCTAAAAATATATTCAATAATATTTGAAAGGACATATTAGTTTCCTCCTTTCAACACTGCATCAGTATAAATGGACGGATCGGATAATAATTTTGCTGCATCATCTATAAACGGAACAACGAATTCAGTACCAACTCCATACAGAATTGAAATAAATACTAATAGTACTGTAGGGTAGAACATAATGTTGTATGTTGTTTTATTGATATTGTTTGAAACCTGTCCCTGTTCACCCCAAAATGCATAGATAAAGATTCGAATTACTGATAGTAAAACGACAAGACTAGAGGCCAATATGAAAATACTTGACCAAGTATTTCCTGCCTCGAAACCACCTTGTATAATTAAAAGCTTACCGATAAAACCACTCAAAGGAGGGACTCCTGCTAAGCCTAGGGCGGCGATTAAATAGAACCAACCTAATGCTGGATAGTTTTTCATTAATCCACCCATTTGCCTTAGGTTTGTCGTTCCAGTTATATATATTACAATGCCTATTAACATAAACAATGCAGCTTTAATAATCATATCATGGACTAAATAGAAAACCGCCCCTTCAAGAGCCGCTTCATTCATTTGTGCAACACCAAATAAAATAACTCCTACTGCAATCACAATATTATAAATAATAATCTGTTTTACATCAAAATGAGCTAATGCGCCTATACTTCCAGCGATAATTGTTAGAATCGCAAGTACAAGTAGTAACTCATGAGTAAAGGCTAAATCATGGGTAAAGAATAGTGTATATGTACGCATAATCGCATAAACCCCAACTTTTGTTAATAAAGCACCGAACAAAGCAAGTACTGGTATTGGGGGTGCTGCATAAGCGTTTGGTAGCCAAAAATAGAGTGGGAATATTGCTGCTTTCATACCAAATACCAATAAGAATAGGACAGCAATAACTGTAACAATTCCAGGTTGGTTAATTTCAGCAATTTTCACTGATATATCGGCCATATTTAATGTCCCAACTACTGAATATAGATAAGCGACTGTAATAACGAATAACGCAGAAGAAATTACATTTACTAATATATATTTAATGGATTCTCTTAGTTGAGATTTTTCACCACCAAGTACGATGAGTAAGTAAGAAGCCATTAAGAGGACCTCAAAAAATACAAACATGTTAAAAATATCACCTGTAGTAAATGCTCCATTTACCCCAGTAAGAATAAACATTACACCAGGATAATAGAAGAAACGTTCACGTTCCTTACCAATGGAACCAAAGCCATACCAAACGATAAAAAATGCGATTACAAGAGTTGTTAAGACTAGCAACGCGGATAACATATCTGAAACCATAGTTATACCAAACGGTGCAGGCCAACTACCAAGTGTCAATGTTTGAGGACCATTTTCTTTTACATTAAACAGTAGAGCAAATGCACAAATGATCGAAATGATTAACCCTAATATTGTTGTTATTCGTTGATATTTCAAATTCTTTTGACCAAACATTAAAATCATTGCAAAGAAAAATGGAATGATGATAGGTAACAAAAGAAAGTTATTCATGATCTTCACTTCCTTTCATTTGAGTCATATCATCCGTCTTCAACTCTTGGTACGAGCGATATGCCAATACTAGAAAGAATGCAGTTACACCAAAACTAATAACAATAGCTGTTAATATTAACGCTTGTGGGAGTGGGTCAACATATTCTGTTACTCCATCTGCTAACACAGGGGGGTTATTTCCTCCAAAACCACCCATAGTTATAATGAGTAAGTGAGCCCCATGACTTAATAGTCCAGTTCCAATAATAATTCTAAGTAAACTTCTTGAAAGAATTAAGTAAATGGCTGCCATAAATAAAAATCCACAAACGAATGCCATAATAATTTCCATTATTCATCATCCCCTATCGTTTGAATAATGGTCATCGTAACACCAACAACAACCAGATAAACACCTAAATCGAACAAAGCTGCAGTATGTAGCGATGTTTTTCCGAACAAAGGCAAATAGAAATAATCAAAAAAGTGTGTGAAAAACGGCTGTTCAACAAACATTGAAATTGCAGCTGTTCCTAAAGCTAAAATCAAACCAATTGCAACTACATAAATATAGTTAATTGGAAGAAGTTTATGAACCGTATTTAAATCAAATGCAATAACTAATAATACAATTGCACTTGCTGTTACAAGTCCCCCAACAAATCCGCCACCAGGTGTATAATGTCCTGCAAAGAAAATATGAACAGCAAAGAAGAAAATAATGAAAAATACGATCTTTGCAGTGAATTGCAATATGACGTTATTTACTTTCATAATTTTTCTCCTTTCTGCTTAAACGTAATTTAATCATTGCGAAAATGGAAATGCCTGCAATTGCTAATACAGCTATTTCAAACAAAGTATCGAAACCTCGGTAATCAACTAAAATAACGTTTACTATATTTCCTCCACCAGCTTCAGTGTAAACAGTTTCTTTGTAGTAGTTAGAAATAGATTCTATAAACTTCTGTGAGTGACTTGATAAGGCAACAAGTGTCACCATTACCCCAACAGCAATTGATATAAAGGCTCTACCAAACTTAAAACGTGTACGTTCCTCTACTTTTGAGAATTTTGGTAAGTGGTAAAAAGCCATCAAGAATAGTGCTACTGATATCGTTTCAATTACAAGTTGTGTTAGTGCCAAATCAGGTGCGTTAAATATGACAAAGAATAGAGAGACAGTATATCCAACTGAACCTAATGCAATAATTGAAGTTATCCTTGATCTAGCGAATACAGTAGTAAGTGTTCCGATAACTAAGACAACAATAAGGATTACTGCATATAAATGAATTGGTGAAGAACCTTCAAATGTAACTGAAAATGCATTTTTTACAATAAGTGTTCCAATGACGATCAATGGAATCGCTGTAAACATATAACCTAAGTACTTACGGATAGAACCCGTCATATATAATTTTGAAAAACGTGTCATCCAAGAACCTAATAATTCATTAATCGTGATGTCATATAAACGATTTAAAGTAAAACGTTCAGGTAGAATACTATATAACTTTTGCCACTTTGATAATGTAAGGAATAGTAGTAAACCAACGATAACAATTCCAATAGTCATAAATAATTCAGGTGTAGGGCCATGCCAAGCCGATACATGAATATTGACATCATTAGGACTAGTATATAAAAATGGTTGAATAGCAACTACAGCTGGTTTAACAAACGTATCCGTAACAATATTTGGAATAAAGAATATTGTTACAACAAGGCCAGCTAATATGACAGGTGAGATTAACATACCAATTGGTGCTTCATGTGGCTTAGTAGGCAATTGATCGACATTAAGCTTTCCTGTAAATGTCTTAAAGACAAAGTAAAAGCTATAAATAAATGTGAACACACTTGCAATCCAAGCAACAATTGGAAATAGTGGTGCCCATGTCGAGAAATTAAATAAATCAAATTCTGTAACGGAAAGCATAGCCGTTAAGAACATCTCTTTACTTAAGAAACCATTAAACGGAGGTAATCCAGCCATAGAGAAACTTCCTATTAATGCAACAGTAAAACTTACTGGCATCAGGCTCATCAATCCACCTAATTTACGAATATCGCGAGTACCTGTTTCATGATCGACAATACCTGCAATCATGAACAAACTTCCCTTAAATGTAGCATGGTTAATAAGATGGAAAATTGCTGCAAATGCTGCATATTTAAACACAGTATCTTCTGCACCGTCAACATGATAAGCGATTGCACTAACACCTAGTAATGACATTATTAAACCTAATTGACTAACCGTTGAAAAAGCAAGAATTCCTTTTAAATCTGTTTGTTTTAAAGCAAAAAATGAACCCCAGAATAATGTTAACAATCCAATTCCAGCAACTAACCATATCCAAGCTTCAGATAATGCGAATACTGGAGTAAACCTAGCAACTAAATAAATACCTGCTTTAACCATTGTTGCAGAATGCAAGTATGCACTGACAGGTGTTGGCGCTTCCATAGCGTCAGGTAACCAAATATAGAATGGGAATTGGGCAGATTTCGTAAATGCGCCAAGTAAAATTAAGATGAGTGCAATAATGAATAGATCATTAGTTGCTAGTTGAGGAGCTTGTTCGATTAATGCACGTATAGAAAATGTTCCGCCCATTAAAGAGAGTAGAACAAATCCTCCAAGCATAAGCATTCCACCAGCCACTGTAATCATCATTGACTTAAGGGCTCCAAAACGTGATTTATCACGATTAAACCAATACCCGATTAATAAGAAGGATGAAATAGACGTAAGTTCCCAGAATAAGTAAAGTGTAATCATATTATCAGATTGCACTACGCCTAACATCGCAGACATAAAGATTAATAAGTAAATATAGAAATTATGAAGTTGCTCTTTTTTACGATTTAAATAGAAGATTGAGTAAAGAACAACTAATGCTCCAATTCCAGATATTAATAATGAAAATAATAAACTTAACCCATCAATATAGGATACAAAAGATATACCAAGTGATGGAATCCAATTTAACTGCTCAATAATAGTTTCGCCTTTTGAAATAACTGGTATAAAAGTTGTGTAGTATATAACTAAAAATAGTGGAACTAACAAAACAAACCAGCCAGTATGTACATTTCGAATCTTCTTAAAGAAAAAAGGCATAAAAAAGGCAGCTATTATGGGAATGAAAAGACATAATATTTGTAACAAAATAAATAATCCTCCTTTCTCAATTTAAAGAAAAAAATTTCCGAATAGTTTAAATTATACTGTAAATAGTTTAAATATGCACTTATATGTTCCAAACTAACTTGATAGAATTAATAATTGATATGATATGATAATTGTATAGAATTGAAAGAATGATAAGGACGCTTTAAATGAAAAATCCATATTTGTATGGTTATTTACCATTATTCACTATTATTTTATTTAGTTTATCTTTTGGAATTTTTACGGTTAATCGAATTTTACCTGTTTTATCTTCTATAGGTGTTTACGCTGGAATGAGAGAATTTTTATCTGATTTAGAACTTCGTGTATTTTTATTAATCGTCCTTTCATTATGTTTTTTTATGCTGTTTTCAGCTTTAAAACTAATCGGACAAACAATACATGAAGTGGGGATGTTATTTTTTTCTAAAGATAAAATTGGTGAAACGATGAGTGCTGCGCGAGGAGGATATGTAATTTTCTTTTTCGGCTCTTTACTTTCAGTATTAGGCATAGCATCTGTTAATATTTTAATGGCAGTATTTGCACTAACTGTATTTGTATATTTTATCTATACAATCTACAAAATGAGTCGATTTATGAGTATGGCTGGCATGATAGGACTTATAATCTTTGAAATACTTTTTTGGTCACTTTTTATTACATTAATACTGTATATATTACTCAGACTTTATAATGGGATTTTAGCAAGTTTACCATTTGCAAATTAATAAAAGGCGCCTTATCTTTACTTAGGTAAGGTGCCCTTTTTACATTGTTTATGAATGAATAAATTTAAATATGTTTTAAATATGTAATGATATTTAGGTTGTTTATAGAAATATTTTTAACGGTATATGACATAACAATCGAAGAAAAAAAGCAAAATGCTATTTGAAAGGTAGATACAATTCCATAAAGAGTTCTGCTTGATTACATAAAAAAAGACCAAATTGAAATGTTTCCATTTTGGTCGTTGGTTAATCTAAATTTACTTTTGTATTCAATGCATAATCGCATTAAATATTTTGTAATGGATTTGATCGTCTTCAAGATAGTACATATTCTTAGGTTGATCAAAGCCAATCCATACAGCTGAAGTATATTCATCGGTTAAACCGGCTAGCCAATAATCTCTGTAATCGTTGGTCGTACCTGTTTTTGCGCCAATATAGGATGTATTGGAATACAAACCAACACCTGTCCCACTACGGACTACTTCACTTAGTAATGAACGCATATATTGAACTGTGTGAGGGGACCAAATCGTTTCTTTTTCCTGTGGCCAGCTGTATAGAATATTACCTTCTAAATCTGTCACTTTCCGTATACTATGAGCTCTTTTGTAACTTCCATCTATAAAACTACTAAAAGCGTCTGCCATTTCTAAAGTAGAAACTCCGTATGTTAACCCACCTAATGCAGCTGCATAGGAGTGATCTTGATCTACTAAAGAACTGAATTGAAAACGATCTAAATATTGAAAACTCGTTTCAATACCAACTGAATTTAATAAACGAACGGCAGATGTGTTGTAACTATGTTTAAAGGCTGTGGTAATACTGACATTGCCATAGATTGCACCGCCATAATTTTGAGGACAAAAATTACCAATACATATTGAACCACCACTCACAATAGAGCTAGGTTTGTAATTTGTTGTTTCAAAAAGTGGCGCATAGACAATTAAAGGCTTAAAAGAAGAGCCCGGTTGTCTTGTTGCTTGAAATGCTCGATTGAATTCAAACTTTTTATAATGTTTACCTGCATATAAACTAACGATTTCCCGGGTTTGATTATCAATAACGACCGCACTAGCTTGAAGATTATTTGGCCAAAGAAGTGAATCAATTTTTTGTTGGTCTTCTTCTTGCTTCACCGCATCTAGCGCTGTATGAATTTCAATACCCGAATCTAATACCTCTTTATAACGTGTTTCAATTTCCTGTAAGAAAGCTTTACGCTCATCATCGCTTTGAGCTTGTTCTAACTTCATATCAAGCCCTTCTTTGTAAGCAATTAACCATTTTAATTCTTCTAACACGTATGTACTATAAGCAGGATGTTGTGCTATTTTCGATTTTAAAGTTAAAGTTATTTTTTCTTGTTTATAAGTAGTAGCTTCCTCTTTTGGAATGATATTATTTTCTGCTAGTATATCAATTAATCTTTCTTGTCTAGCTTTTGTATTTTCAAAGTTAGTCAACGGGTCGTATAGGGACGGGTTGTTTGGAATTGCAGCGATAAACGCCATTTGTGCAATTGATAATTGTTCCAATGGTTTTTGAAAATAGTAGGTGGCAGCTGATCCAATTCCGTAAACTTGATTTCCGAAATACATTTCATTTAAGTACATTTCTAGAATAGACTCTTTGTTATATAGTTGCTCTAATTTATAAGCATAATAGAGTTCCATTAACTTTCTTTCATAGGTTTTTTCTGTCGTTAAGTAACGTAAACGAACAAGCTGTTGTGTAATTGTACTACCACCTTGTTCAATGGATTCGCTTGAAGTATTTACAACAAAAGCCCTTGCAATGGCACTTAAGTCAAAACCAATATGGCGATAAAATTCTGTATCTTCACTTAAAATGTAGATTTGTTTAATAATTTCAGGAACGTCCTCTAGTTGTATAGGCTCTCGCCACTCCACATATTCTTCGTTAAAAACATTTCCATTACGATCAAACATCTTAGCAGGCAATGTACTTTTAATTTCAGGAAGTTGGATGTCTTCATTCAATTGGTTTTCGTATACCGAAAAAGTGGCAAACTCATTTACTAAACCATTTCCTAAAAGTAAAAGGATAGGAATAGTAATAACGATAATAATTACGCCTACTAACTGTTTCATGACCTTGAGCCCCCAAGAAATTTTCCTCTATTCGAAAGAATACCATATTCATGGTGGCTTTTGGACAGCCTCACTAAAGAAAAACTAGATTTCAAAGGAACATTATTAATTATTAATTATTAATTATTAATTTGAATCATTTAAAGTCTTACTATGGTTTTTAAGGATATCTTCCATATATTGCTTTGGTAATTTACGAATGTAATAAATGATAGCTGATGCAATAAAGAATAATAATCCCGTTAGGTAAAAGACTGTAGAAATGGCTGCAATACCACTGATAATACCACCTAAAACAGGACCGATTATATTACCTAAAAATCGAAAACTTTGGCTATAACCCATAATTTCGCCTTGAATTTCAATAGGTGCTTCCCGTCGTAAAAGTGCAGTTGTTATTGGTATTAAACCTCCAGCAAAAATCCCATAAAATAATCTTAAAATAATCAATTGCCATAAAGAGGTTACAAAAGCTTGTGGAATGATGACGATAAAGCAAACAAATAGTAACACCACTAGCACTTTTTCATATCCAATTTGATCTGCTAAACGTCCAAAATATCGAGAAAATAACAGATTTCCAACTCCTGCAGCACTAAATGCAACTCCAGATAATAGGGCAACCTGCTCGGAAGTAGTTAAATTTGAAACATATAAAGAAAGTAGCGGTTGAATACTGAAATTCCCTACTTGAATTAGTGTAGTAACTAACATGACATTGAAGGTTAAGCGGTGATGAAATATTGTCCATAATACATTTTTACGCGAATAAATAGAATTTCTAGATTTTTTAATAATTTCAGGTTCATGTACTGAAAAGATAATTAATAAAGCTGCAATAGAAATTGCAATAGCCGTAAATATAAATGTATAGTTAAATCCAACTTGGTCTGCTAAAGCTCCACCAATGACTGGCCCAAATAATGTTCCACCAACACTCCCCATTTGAAGTGTACCAAGAGTTTTACCAGCTATATTTTTTGGTGTGTGTTTACTGATAAAAGCCATAGATGTTGGTATAAATCCAGTCGTTATTCCCATAAACAATCTTAAGATGAAAAATTGTTCTACATTATTTACATAGCCCATTAAGAAAATACTCGTAGCGATACCAAAACAGTTAATAATCATTATAGGTTTATATCCATACTTATCGGCAACCCGACCCCAAATAGGTGACATTATAAACGCTGTTACGAATGTTGCACCAAATATTAAACCAGCCCATGTTTGTACATAATTATCAGAGAAGTTACCAAAAGTCTCTATATATAACGATAAAAAGGGCATAATCATTGTCGTCGAGCCAGCAACAATGAAGTTTGCTATTAGTATAATGACAAAGTTATGTTTCTGATTTTTCATCAACTTTTCACTTCTTTCGACTACTGTTAAAAATTAGTATTCATATATTATACATTAATTGCATGTTAAAAACGTTAGAAAGCATTATTAGCGAAAAAATAAACCTTCTATGATAAACTTAAGCGTAGTAAAGAAACAGTAGACTTTTACAAATAAGGAGAGAACATTATGTTTCCACAATTATCGAAAGAATTAAATTCGGGTGAAGTACTAGTTGAAATGAACACAACTTTAGGTTCTATTAAAATTAAACTTTTCCCAGAGCATGCACCAAAAACAGTTGAAAACTTCCTAGGCCATGCAAAATCTGGTTATTATAACGGAATTATTTTCCACCGTGTTATTTCTGATTTTATGATACAAGGTGGAGACCCAACTGGAACAGGTATGGGTGGAGAATCGATTTGGGGTGGATCTTTCGAAGACGAATTCAGCCAAGAACTGTTTAATCTTCGCGGTGCATTATCTATGGCAAATGCGGGGCCGAACACAAATGGATCTCAATTCTTTATCGTTCAAATGCAAAATGTACCAAGTAATATGATTGCTCAAATGGAACAAGCAGGATACCCAAAAGAAGTAATTGAAGAATACGCACGTGTTGGTGGAACACCATGGTTAGACTTTAAACATACAGTATTCGGCCATGTAGTTGAAGGTATGGATGTTGTTGACAAAATTGCGAACGTCGAGAAAAACATGAGTGATAAACCACTAGAAGATGTTAAAATAGAATCAATCACTGTTAGTGAATAATTTTAAAGGATGAGATTTTAATGAATTTTATCGCCATGTATTCAGGTTTCCTATATTTCCCAGAAGATAAATCAGCTTATATTCCAGCGATAATAGAATTTCTAATAATGATTATTTTATGTGTCTTTGTTTTTAGGTTAATCAAACGTATTTCAAAAAAACAAGCCATAAAAGCGAAAGAATTAGAAGATCGTATTATGCGTGAAAAACAACAAAACTTGGAAAATAGAATGCAGGAATAAAAAAGAGGTGTTTATTGTTAGATTATAACAATAAACACCTTTTATCATTTCAGTGTAATATTTCTCATCATATAAAGGAAGAAAACTAAATAGATGAGTGGGAGAATTGTTGCAGTTAAAATAATTCCATTCCAATTCCATGATTCATATATTGGTCCAATAAGTGTACTTCCAGATGCTACCCCAATATAATAGGAAACTAAATATAAGCTTGAAGCACTACCTTTTAAGTGTTGCGCAGTTTTACCTACTGACGAAGCAGTTAAGGCATGAGCTGTAAAGAAGCCGAAACAAAGTATGCACATTCCTATTAGTACAATTATCAATGATGATGTAATAGTTAATGCAACTCCAAAAATAAGAACTAATATGGCAACTAAACGTACTCGATCTAAAGTAAATCGACTTGAAAGCCAACCAGCAATTGGTGCACCAATTACCCCAAATCCATATGCAAAATAGGTTAGTGAAATTGTATCCAGTGATAATCCGAATTGTTCTGATGATAAATGAAAGGGGAGGTACGTCCAAACCCCAGTAAATGTAATTTGTAATACGATACCAAGTCCAAACATTAAAAGTAGCGTTGGATTCGTCATGTGATAACTAAAACCTTTAATATCTTCCTTAAATGTTCTTTCACTTGGCTTAAAGTTTTTAGATCTAGGTAATGCAAATAGTACAAAAAGAAATACGATAAGTCCAAAAATAGTAAATATGTAAAGTGCGAATTGCCATTGTATTTCTGAAAAATATCCTGTTACGATTCTTCCTATCATTCCACCAAGTGGATTACTAGATATATATAGTGCAGTAGCCATACTGCTGAATTTAGGATCGATTTCTTCAGATATATAGGCTAGTGCAGCAGCCGGAACGCCAGCAAGTGTAAATCCTTGAATAAATCGTAATATTAAAATAACAATATATGAATCTGTCATAGGAATGAAAATCATAGGGATGATAGAAAATAAAATGGACAGTTTTATAAATAAAACACGTCCATTGCGATCTGCTAAAAATCCTAAAACAATTAATCCTATAATTAAAGAAATTGTTGCTAACGACATTGTCATACTAGCGGATGAAACGGAAATGCCGAACTCATCCGTTAGTACGGGAAGCAAAGGCTGAAACGAGTAAAATGCTGCAAAGATGAACATGGAAGCAAGTGACAAGCTCAGCACAATGATCCAAAATTGTGTATCTTTTATTGAATACCCCTTTGTGTTCAATGTGAATTTTCACCAACTTTTTATGGACTAACAATGCTTGAATTTGTAAGCGAAGGTAGCCATAGAGATAATTGAGGGAATAGAATAACAACAACTAACCATAAGATCATTAAAATGATAAACGGAATTACCCCTCGTACAGCAACCCCTAGTTTTTCTTTTGCGATACCACTTACCACGAATAAGTTAAGACCAACTGGTGGAGTAATCATACCAAGTTCCATGTTGATTACCATAATGATAGCAAAATGATATAAGTTAATTCCAAAGTGGTCTAAGATAGGTAATAGAATTGGTAATGTAATTAGTATAATCGAAACTGCTTCTAAGAACATACCTAACACAAAGAATAGTAAGTTAACAATCAACATGAAAATCCATACGTTCAAATCACTTGCAGCAATCCAAGCACCCACCGCTTGTGGAACTTGTGCGTTTGTCAAATATAAACCGAATAATGAAGCTGCACCGATAATAAGGAAAATCATTGCTGTAACGTTAACAGACTCTACGATAATATGACGTAGATCTTTTAGTTTCAGTTCACGGTAAATAAATGCTGATACAAGTATACCATACACAACAGCAATAACTGCAGATTCTGTTGGGGTTACTGCACCAGAATAGATTGAACCTAATATAAGGATTGGTAAAAATGCTCCCCATATCGCTTTAAGTGATTTACGGCCACGCTCACCCCAGCTAGCTTTTTGATCACCTTTAAATCCATTTCTCTTCGCATAAACTACTGCAGAAATAACTAATACCGCAGTTAAACCTAAGCCAGGAATAACTCCTGCCATAAATAGTGAACCAATTGACTCTTCAGATGTAATACCATAAATAATTAACGGTACACTTGGCGGAATTAATATCCCTAATGTACCACCGGCTGCAACAAGACCAAGGGCATAACGTTTACTATACCCACCTGCAATTAGTGCAGGAATCATTATTGAACCGATAGCAGCTGCAGTTGCAGGAGACGATCCTGAAATGGCTGCAAAAATAGCACAGGCTAAAATCGTAACAACCGCTAGTCCACCGGGAAGGTGACCAACCCAAGAACGTAATGCTTCAATTAAATATTTAGAAATACCACCACGAGCCATAATAATACCAGCTAAAACGAATCCTGGAATTGCCATCATTGGAAACGAATCGAGTGCAGTGAATATTCTTTGTGGCATCATGTTCATATTGAAATCAGACATAAACAATACAAAAATCGTAGAAAGTCCTAATCCAATTGCTACAGGTACTCGTAAAAATAATAGTACAAAGAAACTAATTAAGAGGATTAGCATATTCTTCACCCTTTCTACGCAGAATGTTCACTAATCTTTCGATAAAGCGAAGTAAGAATAGCACACCTGAGATCGGTAAGATTAAGTAAACAATCCACATAGGAATCCCTACATCTAGTGATACCATTCCTGAAGCAAAGCGATTTTCTACTAGAACGTACCCGTAATATGTATAAATGAGACAGAAAACGATACTTAATCCAGTAGCTATTAAATTCATAATAAATTTACCAGTATTATTTAATTTATCGTATAAAATATCTACTTGAATATGTTGATTGTGTTTTAGTGCAAGACCGAAACCTAAAAATACACCCCATATAATCGTATACCGTGCAACTTCTTCAACCCAAGCTTGAGGGTCATTCATTACATAACGCATAACTACACCATAAAAAATTAATAGAATACCAACGGAAAAGAACACTCCAGCTAAAACTTCCTCAAGAAATGTCCAAGCTTTGGTTAAAAGTTTCATAGATTTCACTTCCTTTTGGGTTATTAAATATAAGAAGGGAGTGCCACATCAAGTGGCACTCATACAATCATTCTTTATTTTTTCAATGCTTCAATACCATCAAGTAATTCTTTAGTAATTACATCAGCGAACTCGTCGTAAACAGGTTGCATTGCTTCTTTTAATACGTCACGTTCTTCTTGTGACATTTCGTAAACTTCAACAGAACCTACTGATTTAATTTTCTCTAATGATTTAGCGTTTTCATCTGCAGCTAAGCCTTGTGCATAAGTAGTTGCTTCAGCAAGTGCTTCATCAACTAATTTTCCTAAATCTTCAGGCATAGATTCCCAGAAAGATTTGTTAACAAAGATTGCATAGTCTAAACGACCATGTGCAGAAGTAGAATAGTATTTTTGAACTTCATAGAATTTCATTGTGTCGAAGTTGTTATGTGGATTTTCAGTACCATCTACTGTACCTTGTTGTAATGCTGCATAAGTTTCACCGAAAGAAATTGTTGCTGAACCAGCATTTAATGCTTTAAATTGTGCTTCTAATACTTTCCCTGCTTGAGCACGGAATTTTTGACCAGCGAAGTCTTCAGGTTTTACTAATGGATTTTTGTTAGAAGAGAAGTTTTTAAATCCATTTGGCCAGAAAGCTTTACCCATAATATCGTTTGAAGCTAAAGCATCAGCGTTAAATAAGCTTTGTGCTACTTCTGAATCAAAGAATGCTTGAACATGCTCAGCGTCTTGGAATAAGAAAGGCATGTCAACATATTGCCAACGTGGGTCAAGTTTAACCATTTTTGTTACAGATGGAGCGATCATATGTACGTTCCCTGACATTAAAGCATCTAGTTCATCAGCGTCTCCGTACAATTGAGAAGAAGGGTAAACTTCAACCTTTACACGTCCTTCTGTTTTTTCATCAACTAATTTAGCAAAATAATCTGCAGATTTACCTTTTACACTATCGATAGCTGTAACGTGAGAGAATTTAATTACTAATGGATTCTCTTTTGTGTAATCGTCGCTAGATTTAGCGCCGCCACCGCCACCACATGCTGCCAATACAAGTGCAATTGCACTAATGATTGTTAGCAATAACCACTTTTTCATTTTTTTGTCCCCCTTAAAGAAATAGATAGATATATTGTTAAAAGAGATTGAATCTCTTTATAACCAAGGTTTATGTATCCGACCGAAACTTAGGAAGCTCTTTAATAAATTGGTCTCCATATTTTCGAATATAAAAGTCGTAAACAGGATTGAATTTTTCTTCCCAACTATTTATATCTTCATCACTTAAATAGTGAAGTTCTATGCATTGACAATTCTCTATTTTTTGTAGAGTTTCATCGTTTAACTTCTTTGTGATTTCCCATTCCCACTGCTGTACTTCTAAAAATGTATCAGTTAATAGTTGCTTCACATCATTGTCTAAACTATTCCAAAAATCTAAGTTAAATAGAACGAAGTAGCCAAGGTAACCATGATTACTAATGGTTAAATAATCTTGTAGCGAATAAAAGTTTTTGCTCGTAATATTTGTTAATGTGTTTTCTTGCCCGTCTACCGATTTTTTTTGAAGTTCATAGTAAACCGCATTAAAATCATATTCCTTAGGAAAGGCACCTAAAACAGTAAACTGTTTTGCTAAAATATCACTAGGCATAATTCGCATCGTTAAATTTTTTAAATCATCATAATGCTGGATCGGTCGAATTCGGTTGCTCAGTTGTTTAAAACCGCTATCCCAAAGCCCGATGGCATATAGATTATGTTCTTTTAGTTGATCGGTTAATATTTCACCGGCTTCACTATCTGTGAATTCATGAACTTCGTCTAAAGAATGGAAAGCAAACGGTAAGTCATAAACTGAAATTTCGGGAACATAATTTGTGAGTTTCGAAATCGCTGGTGCAATCATCTGAATATCTCCACGGGAAAGCGCATTCATTTCTTCGCCGTCTTTATATAAAGTTCCGTTAGAGAACACTTGAACTTCGATATATCCATTACTACGTTCTTTCACAAGTTCAGCGAATTTCCTTGCAGCCATTCCTTTTGGTGTATCTTCACCAACAACGTGAGAAAATCGTATGACGAGCCGTTCATCTTCACTTAACTGCTCATAATCATATGGATAATCATGAGATTGGAACGAAACGAGTAAAACAAATGGAATTGTAAAAAGGAAAAATAGAATGATTAATCCAACTACTCGTTTCATTCAAATCCTCCTTACAAAACTTACGAATAAGTTAATAGTAATAAAAAAAACAAAATGAACAATATTATGAACTTAATGAACATTTTGGTCTTTGTGGTATATAACAAAGAAGGGTTAATAAACCTGTTATAAAACAAAAGAAAAAGCTTATAAACTAGAAGTTTATAAGCTTTTGATCATTATTTAATTGAATAATATTTTGTTGGTCTGCCCACTGTACCATATTTTAAATCAATATGGACTTTTCCTTTTCCAGCGAGAAAGTCTAAATATTTTCGAACTGTTACACGGGCCATTCCAACATTTTGAGCTAATTGTTCAGAGGTGATTGGTCCATTATTATCGATTAGCCCATCTTGTATTTGCTTCATAGTAAGATCATTTAATCCTTTTGGAAGGGAAGCATCTTCAAGTATATGACCGAACCATTCATCTACATCTTCTTGTTTAATAGTTGATGTACTTCTTAATTTTTTTTGTGTATTAGCGTAGTTTTGTAATGCTGTTTGAAAACGTTCATATCGAAAAGGTTTAATAAGATAGTCAAATGCCCCCATACGAATAACGTCTTGAATTGTTTTTGCATCTCTTGCCGCTGTTATCATAATGACATCACATGGTAATTGTTCATGCCTAATTTTTTGTAACAAATCTATACCTGGTCGATCGGGTAAATACATATCTAAGAGAACTAAATTTGGCTTAGACTTCGCAATTTGTTTATATGCATCTTCATAAGTCTGTGCTTCACCAATTAGTGAAAAGCCTGTCAATCGATTTAAAAAACTTTTATTTACTTCTAATACCATTGGATCGTCTTCAACTATAAAAATTGATATGTTTGTCATTTCATCACCCCAGCTGTAACAGTTATCGTCGTACCTACATTTACTTCTGAAACAATTTGAATGGAACCTTTGTTTGATTCAACGATTTGTTTTACCAATGCTAAACCGATCCCATGTCCATTTTGTTTTTTTGTAGTAAATCCGTATTCAAAAATTTTCTCTGGTTCACCTTCGATTCCCTTACCACTGTCTTGAACTTCTATATATAGGAAGTGTTGATCGCCTTGGATTAATATATTTACATCACGTGTTTCTTTCGTTAAACAAGCTTCCATCGCATTATCTATTAAATTACCGATAATCGTAACTATATCGCCGCTTGAAAATCCCGTCATAAAATCAAGGAAATAAGAATCTTCATCTAGCGTTAAATGAACACCAAGTTCCTTAGCGCGAGAATGTTTACCTAAAAGCAATCCTTGGATCGAGTAGATAAGGATTTTGTCACGTAATCTTTGAATTACATCCTCTTCATCGGTGATTTCGTCTATAATTAGGCTAAGAGCATCTTCATTTCGTTCGAGTTGAATGAGACCTGCAATACTATGCAAACGATTTAAAAATTCGTGATGTTGAGCTCTTAATGTATCTACTAGTGTTTTAATACCTGTTAGCTCTTCTGCTAATGTGTGTGCTTCCTGTCGATTCGTAATCATTATTAAATAACCAGCATTTTTGTCTTGAATTAAAATTGGAAATGTACGCACTAAGTACATTTGATCAAAAAGTAATAATGGTCTGTAATTTTCGTGTTTCTCAATCTTTTTTTCAGCGAGCCATGTATTATGAAATATTTCTTGCAGGGTACCATTTTTTTCAAAGAAATGTGTATACTGCCTAGCAATTCTGTTTATAAATGTAATCTTCCCTTTAGCATCTGTTGCTAGAATACCTACATCCATTGCTTGCATAATAGCTGAACGTTCTTGAACAATCCGTGCAATTTGATAAGGTTCTAAATTCAAAGTTTGTTTTTTAATATGGTTTGCTAAGATGATTGCTCCAATGATCCCTACTAATAATCCCCAAAACAAAGAAATGATTAAATCTGTATGATAATATGACAACAAATGAAACCAAGTAGGGGAGAGAATTCCAACATTAATTACACCTACTTGTTCTGTTGCTGCACTATTCATAATAGGGACAAACGCACGTATGGAATGACCTTGAACACCGATGGCTTTTGAAATGTATTCATGTTGAGACATAGCTGCATTATTTTCTGCTTCCTCAAAGACAGTACCTATTTTACTTTCTGAAGGATGAGAATATCGTACGCCTTCCATATCAAATACAACGATATAGTCAACATCAGTAGCAAGTCGAATCCGTTCTGCAATCGGTTGGATTACTTCAAAGCCTTCTTCCGTTCCAACGGAATCTTGAATGTCAGTCATTTGGGATACTGTTCTTGCTATGGCAATTGCACGTGACCCGAACTCCTTTTCAAATGCGCCAGATATATTGTGAATCATCATTGCACCACTCGTAAGGATTGAGAAAAAAACAATGATGAATGAAAATAAAAACATTTTAAATTTTAATGATTTTTTTGCCATAATGTGTTGTTGTATCGAATTCTTTACAACAAGAGCACACCCCATTTAAGTATCTTTAATATTTCTACTATTAAAAAAATAGATAATAGTTATCATAATTATAAATAATAAGAATTGTTATTGAAAGGGGAAATAATAAAAGTATTTTCAAAAATATAACAAAAAGAGCAAAGAGAATTAAATCTCCTTGCTCTTTTTGTTATATTAAGATAATGCTTTTTTGAATCTTTCTACTCCGTCTTTAACAGTTTCAAACGGGCAAGCTACATTCATACGTAAGTAACCTCTACCAGCTTCTTCATATTTTGTACCTGGTTCGATAGCAAGTCTTCCTTTTACAAGTAAACGTTGCATCATTTCATCTTCAGAAATACCAGTTTTTCGATAATCAATCCATACGAGGTAGGTAGCGTTTGGTTTTGTTACAGAAATACCATCTAGCTTATTTAACTCTTCAACCACGTAGTCCATATTTTTCGAAATATATTGGGTCATTGCTTCTAACCAATCTTCACCTTTTTCGTATGCAGCTTGAACACCTGCAGAAGCTAATAGGTTTATTTCACCAAGTCCATGAGCTTGTAAGTTTTGAGTTAGTTTAATTCGTAAAGAATCGTTCGGAACTACCATCATTGCTGCGTGAATACCTGCAATGTTAAATGTTTTTGTTGGAGCAATACAAGTAACTATTTTTGCTTTGTCAGCATCTTTAATAGTTAATGTAGGAATATGTTTATAACCATCAAAGACGATGTCTGCGTGAATTTCATCTGATATAAGAAGAACATCGTATTTAATACATAATTGTACTAGTTTTTCTAAGTCATTTTGAGACCAAACTACTCCACCTGGGTTATGTGGGCTACATAGAATGTACACTTTTATACCGGATTTAAATGTTTCCTCTAAGGCAACAAAATCATATTCATAACCATTTTCACTATCTACCAAATCACAAGTAATTACTTCTCTTTTTTGTGCTTTCGGAATGTTAAAGAAAGCTGGGTAAACAGGTGTTGAAATACCAATCTTATCTCCTGGTTCTGTGAACGTTTCAATAATTGTAGCGATAGCAGGAACAACACCTTGGTGAAACAGTATAGATTTTGGATCTATAGACCAATTGTATCGTTTTTCATGCCAATCATTAATAGCCTGTTTACATGCGTCGCTCACATAAGAGTAACCAAAAATTGGGTGATCCAATCTTTCTTTAATTGCATCTGTAATAACTTGAGGTATTGCAAAATCCATATCTGCAACCCACATTGGTAATATGTCATCTGCATCATGGACATTATACTTTGCTTTTATGCGGTCTTTAAACTGATCCCATTTTAATGAATGCGTATTTCTTCTATCATGAAGTACATCAAAATTCAAATCTATCACTCATTTCCTTGTTATTTCTATTAACTATGATACCATATTAAATAAGTATAATAGTGTAATCGGGTGAAAAAATGGACAATATTTTGATGAATCAAAAAGCTCTAAAAACTTTACAACAATGGGATCCTTTTAATATAGGTGAAGAAAATTATGATACTGAATCAGCAGATGTAGTTGCTGCTCTTCAAGGTATTGATGACCCTACAAAGCTAGCAAATGTAATCCGAGTCGTTTACGAGCATTCATTTGAACAATGGATTCCATTTGAAGAGTGCGTTGACATTTCTTATAAATTAATAGCCATTAAATTTGAAGCGAAATGTATTGTTTAGCTTCAATATAGAATTGATTTGTATTAAAAACTTGTGTTAGACAGACGCTAATTATTTCAAAGTGAATGTCTATAGGGACAGATCATAGGGTGTCATTAAAGTGTAATTTGCTTTGAGACACCCTATTCGTATTTCCTTTTATTATTGCAAAAGATTTTGGAATATTTCTTCAAATGGAAATGAATTTTTGTTCATAAACACTACTGTATGTTATAATTTAACATGACATTTACGTAAGAAGTAGAAAGTAGGAAATTCTTTATGACAAAAAAATACGAAGTAGGTGAAGTAGTAGCGGGAAAGGTAACTGGAATTCAACCATATGGAGCATTCATTGCGTTGGATGACGAAACACAAGGACTAGTCCATATATCAGAAATCACATACGGTTTTGTAAAGGATATTGAAGATTATTTAAAAATCGGTGATGTAATTCAAGTGAAAATTTTAGAAATTGATGAAACATCAGAAAAGATTAGTTTATCCACCCGTGCACTACAAGAAGCACCTGTTCAAAAAAAGAAGGATGTTCAACCAAGGAAATCATTGCAAGATCGTGTGAATGAAAACGATGCAAATGGTTTTAAGTCTTTAAGAGACAAATTACAAGATTGGATTGAACAATCGGGCCATTAAGAAAGCATATAAAAAGAGGGTATCTTGTTTGAGATATCCTTTTTTTTCGTTCTTTCTTTTAACGTATAGAATTGAAATTTTCAGCGGAAAATAGTAACGGTTCAACCCATTTTTAAATTATATAAATATGAACAAATACAGAAATTCCAAGTGCAATTTGCCAAAGAATAAATCATATTGAAAGATTTTTATAACGAAAATATTTAATAGTATTTACTTAATAATATATCTAAAGAAATGATAGTACATTGTTGTATATTAAAATCCAAAAATGTGGCAATATATGTTACAATATTTGCGACATTAAATATTATATGAATGATGAGGCGAATTTAAATGTCTGAGAATCTAAACCTTCTTACATCTACACAAGATGTTATTAAAGAAGCACTAAATAAGCTTGGTTATGATGAAGCGATGTATGATTTACTTAAGGAACCACTTCGTATGTTACATGTACGTATCCCAGTGAAAATGGATGATGGTACTACTAAAGTATTTACAGCATATCGTGCACAGCATAGCGATGCGGTTGGACCTACTAAAGGTGGAGTTCGTTTCCATCCAGGTGTAAATGAGGACGAAGTGAAAGCCCTTTCAATGTGGATGACTCTAAAATGTGGTATTGTTGACCTTCCTTATGGTGGAGGTAAAGGTGGTATCATCTGTGATCCGCGTACAATGTCTATGGGAGAGCTAGAAAGATTAAGTCGTGGTTATGTTCGAGCAATTAGTCAAATTGTTGGACCGACAAAAGATATTCCTGCTCCAGACGTATTTACGAATGCGCAAATTATGGCATGGATGATGGACGAGTATAGCCGAATGGACGAATTCAACTCACCAGGTTTCATTACAGGAAAACCTATCGTATTAGGTGGTTCACAAGGTCGAGATCGTGCAACAGCTCAAGGTGTAACAATTGTTATTCAAGAAGCTGCGAAAAAACGTGGCATTGACATAAAAGGAGCTCGTGTCGTTATTCAAGGTTTTGGGAATGCAGGGAGCTTCTTAGCGAAATTTATGAGTGACTTAGGTGCGAAAGTAATTGGAATTTCTGATGCTTATGGTGCCCTTCATGATCCAGAAGGATTAGATATTGACTATTTACTAGATCGCCGTGATAGCTTTGGGACAGTTACAACACTATTTGAAAATACAATTACAAATAAAGAGTTATTAGAACTTGAATGTGACATTTTAGTTCCAGCAGCTATTGAAAACCAAATTACTGCTGAAAATGCCCATGATATTAAAGCGAAAATACTGGTAGAAGCAGCTAATGGACCTACAACTGCAGAAGCTACTAAGATTTTAACTGAGCGCGGAATTCTTTTAGTGCCAGACGTATTAGCATCTGCTGGTGGCGTAACAGTATCTTATTTTGAGTGGGTTCAAAATAACATGGGATACTACTGGTCGGAAGAAGAAGTAGCAGAAAAGTTATATCAAAAAATGGTTGAAGCTTTTGAAAATGTATATACAACTGCAACAACACGCAATATTAATATGCGTTTAGCAGCATACATGGTAGGAGTTCGTCGTACAGCAGAAGCTTCTCGTTTCCGTGGTTGGGTATAATACTATAATATAAAGGTTATGTAAAAGAGAAAAATCAAGCTCTTTTACATAGCCTTTTTTATTATTGGGGAATGCTATGTATGTTGTGTTTTAATTTAGAGAGAGGATGTAATACAAAATGAATGAATTTACATTTTATAATCCAGTTCGACTACACTTTGGGAAAGGTCAAATTTCTGCATTGGAAAAAGAACTCCCGAAATATGGCGATAAAATACTAGTTGTTTATGGTGGGGGAAGTATTAAAAGAAATGGTTTATATAATGAAGTAATGACCATTTTAGAAAAGTTAAATATGAAAGTGTTTGAACTAAGTGGTGTAGAACCAAATCCACGTGTAGCTACAGCGCGTAAAGGAATTGAAATCTGTAAAAAAGAAGGTATTGATTTTGTACTAGCTGTAGGTGGAGGTTCGGTAATTGATTGTTCTAAGCTAATAGTTGCCGGAGCGAAAATTGATGAAGATCCATGGAACATCGTTATTCATAAAATAGAAGTAAAAGACGCACTTCCACTTGGAACGATTTTAACAATTGCTGCTACCGGTTCAGAGATGAACGCTGGTTCTGTAATTACAAATGAAGAAACGATGGAGAAGTATGGTTGGGGAAGTCCGTATGTATTTCCTAAATTTTCAATTCTAGATCCAACATATACATTTACTTTACCTCTAAACCAAACGGTATATGGCATAGTTGATATGATGTCTCATGTGTTTGAACAATATTTCCACAATGCAACAAATACACCGGTAACTGATGAAATGTGCGAAGGAGTACTTAGAACAGTTATTGCAACTGCACCTAAATTAGTAAATGATTTAGAAAACTATGAACTGCGAGAAACAATTTTACTTTCAGGAACAATTGCATTAAATACATTCTTATCGATGGGGTCAACTGGAGATTGGGCGACACATGATATTGAGCATGCAGTTTCTGCTGTTTATGATATTCCTCATGGTGGAGGTTTGGCAATTTTATTCCCTAATTGGATGAGACATAATGTTCATGTAAATCCAGAACGTTTCGCACAATTAGCAACTAGAGTATTCGGAGTTAATCCGGAAGGGAAGACTGCTGAGGAAATTGCACACGAAGGTATCAATCGTCTAAGTGAGTTTTGGATCTCTATTGGTGCACCAAGTCGATTAGCGGATTATAAAATTGATGATTCAAAATTAGATTTACTTGTTGAAAAAGCGATGGCTAGACCTCTTGGAGTATTTAAAGTACTTCAAGCTGAAGATGTAAGAAAAATTTTAGAGATGTCTTTATAAAAAAGAGAGTAGCTTGAAAACAAATCTTTCAAGCTACTCCTTTTTCTTTAGGTGTTCATTTTGAGGGAAGATTAGAAACTTTCTTTTCGATCGCTATCTAAATTATCTTTTGTCTTATAATGTTTCCATTCTGTAATACCATCTTCTTCATCAAATGCAATAGTAACTTTATTTACACCCTTTTGACTTAGAATTAAGTCTTTTAAATGATCCCTCACATCATCTAAATATGCTAAAGATTGATTTGGATCAGTTTCAGCGATTAACTCAACGTGTAAAAATTCTCCTTCTTTTACTACTTCTAAACGTTGAATATCTGTAACATGTGGATCTTCCATTACTAAATTGCCGATATGAACTAACATTTCTTCGTCTGTTTCCCCAATCGCACCACGAGCATTATCTAGGAATACTCGGCCTACGACATAAAACATCATAATACCAATAACTATAGAGATTAATCCTTCAAGTGCATAAAACCCAGTAAAGTATGCGATAATAATCGCTAAAAATGCTAGGATATTACCACTTGTTGCAACTAAGTCTTCCATCCAAACAAGCTTCGTTGCGGGTTTTGCGCGGTTCAAGTAGGCAACCGATTTAGGTATAGCCATTAAACCTGCATGCTCTTTACCTACTTCATGAAGAACTTCTTTAGCAGCTTTATGAAGTACAAATGCTTCTAATATAAAACCAATCGCTAAAACACCTAAAGCAATAAACATACCTTCTGAGCTTTCAGCAGGATGTAAAAAATGATGCCAACCTTCTTTTACAGTTTCATATGAAAGGATAGCAACAATTAAGACAGCTCCTAAACAAACTAAATTGACTACACGACCAAAGCCATTCGGATACCTTTTAGTCGGAGCCTTCTTAGAAAGCGCAGACCCAATAAAAACAAAAAACTGGTTGGCTGAGTCACCGAGGGAGTGCATCATTTCTGCAAACATAGCAACGTTACCTGTGAAGAAATATGCTGCACCCTTAAGGGTACCTAAAAGTAAATTAACTAATGCTGCCATTAAAGATGGTTTGTTACCACCTTTAAGTAATTTAAAGATCTCACCCATAAAATATCCTCCAATTAAGCTAAGATTTCTATTTCAATGTTTTTTATATAAGGTAATGAATGAAGTAAACTATATAATGAAAATGTATCAACTTTCAATAAAATGGAAAATTTAATATCCACTTCATAAACTAACTGTTCTGTTGCTGATTGAACATCTCTAATTCGTATATTGTCTATATACATGTCATTTTCTTTCATAAAATTTAGTAAGCTTTTAATATTTTCTTGGTCGATTAATTGAACTTTAATGGAGATTTCTCTCATACGTAAACGTTTGGGGCCAACTTTCCATAACAGTGGTGCAATAACCTCTATACCGATAACGACGATAACTACTGTGAGGAATGCTTGGATATAAAAACCAGCACCGACTGCAATTCCGATTCCAGCTGCACCCCAAATCATTGCTGCGGTAGTTAAACCAGTTATACTGTCATTACCTTTTCTTAAAATTACCCCCGCTCCTAAAAATCCAATACCACTTACAATTTGCGCAGCTAAACGAAGTGGATCGAGTGTAATATTAATATCCTCCCGAGAAGGTACATTATACGCAGTATCGGTCGAAATAATTGTTAATAGACAACTAAAAGTAGAAATAACAAGACTGGTTTTTAATCCAACAGGCTTCTTTTTTAATTCGCGCTCAATCCCAATGATTAAACTTAAAAAGGCAGCAATTAGTAGTTTAATTAGCACTTCAAGGGAAAAAGTATCAATAGTAATTAAATGCATGTTAAATTCCCCCTATTAAATATTGCCAACTTTCATGAAATTTGACAAAATAGATGGATAAGCTTTCTTTCTTTTAAGTTAAGGAATTATTTTATGATTGGGGACGACAATAAATGAATAAACCATCGATTCATCCATATATTCCGATAATAATAGGGGTTATTTCTATTTCTTTATCTGCAATATTAGTTAAGTTAGCAGAAGCAGATGCAGGAGTAATTGCTTTTTATCGAATGTTGTTCTCAGTTTTAATAATGAGCCCTATCTTTTTTATGAAATATGTAAATGAGTTAAGCTTAATAACAAAAAAAGATTGGTTATTTTCTTCTATAGCAGGGATATTTTTAGCGTTCCATTTTATCCTTTGGTTTGAATCATTGAATTATACTTCTGTTGCTAGTTCAACGGTATTAGTCACTCTACAACCTTTATTTGCAATTGTAGGAACATATTTTTTCTTTAAAGAACCGCTTTCAGCAAAAACAATCATTTCTGGTTTAATTGCAATTATAGGAAGTTTTCTAATAAGTTGGGGAGATTTTCAAGTGAGTGGTGTAGCTTTATATGGAGATATGCTTGCGCTCATTGCTTGTGCCTTAATTACTGCATATTTATTATTTGGACAAGAGGTAAGAAAAAGAATATCATTAATTACATATACGATGGTTGTCTATACAATTAGTACAGTTGTGTTATTTTTTTATGTACTATTAAAAGGAGAATCATTTGGTCCATATTCAACGATGAACTGGGTATTGTTCTTATTGCTTGCAATTGTTCCAAACTTATTAGGACATACGTTATTTAATTGGGCTATTAAATGGGTTAGTACAAATGTTATTTCAATCGCAGTATTATTCGAACCAATCGGGGCTGCAATTCTAGCGTATTATATTTTTTCTGAAAAACTTATGCCGTCCCAAATCGTTGGTGGAATTATTGTATTACTTGGAATAACTATGTTTATTGTGGATTTAAAAGTAATTAAAAAGTTTTTTATAAAAAAAGCTTGATATCTATTTTTTAATATAGTATATTATTACTTGTCCTTTGAAACAGATAAAACTGTTGAAAAAGAAAATAAAAAATAACACTTGACATCGAAAGTTGATTGTGTTATTATATAAAAGTTGCTGTTGAGAAATGGTAAAAAATATGAACCTTGAAAACTGAACAACAAAACGTTAATGAATTAAAGTTTCTATTATGGAAACAAAATTTTGGACATCATTATGATGCCAGTTTGAATTTTGAGCTTAACTCAAATTCACCATTTTATGGAGAGTTTGATCCTGGCTCAGGACGAACGCTGGCGGCGTGCCTAATACATGCAAGTCGAGCGAATCTTTTAAAAGCTTGCTTTTGAAAGGTTAGCGGCGGACGGGTGAGTAACACGTGGGCAACCTGCCCTATAGTTTGGGATAACTCCGGGAAACCGGGGCTAATACCGGATAATACAATTTA
>NZ_OBQC01000021.1 GCF_900220965.1 Ureibacillus acetophenoni
TAAATTGTATTATCCGGTATTAGCCCCGGTTTCCCGGAGTTATCCCAAACTATAGGGCAGGTTGCCCACGTGTTACTCACCCGTCCGCCGCTAACCTTTCAAAAGCAAGCTTTTAAAAGGTCCGCTCGACTTGCATGTATTAGGCACGCCGCCAGCGTTCGTCCTGAGCCAGGATCAAACTCTCCATAAAATGGTGAATTTGAGTTAAGCTCAAAATTCAAACTGGCATCAAAATTGATGTCCAAAATTATGTTTCTATAATAGAAACGTTTAATTCATTAACGTTTTGTTGTTCAGTTTTCAAGGTTCATTTCTCACTGCCGTTTGCGACAGGATTTTATTATATCAGAATACCAATTCGCTGTCAACCACTTTTTTTAAAATCATTTTTTTCGATTTAAATTTTTTAGGCGACAACTTTTATAAGTATATCAGAATAATAATTTCTGTCAACACTTTTTATAAACTCAATAATTGAAATTTATATTTCGTTGCGACAGCTTTATTAGAATACCAATTATATAATTCAATGTCAACAAAATATTTATCATTATTAAAAGTTTCTATCTTTATTATTTTCGATTTTCAAAGACGACAGTTTATTAACGTTGATCTAATCCATACTCGTATAGAATAAATCCAACAACATTTCACTATCTGAAACAAAGTCATATTTATTTTTTGTTTTTTCTACTATATATAAGTAAATATTAAATTTAAGCTCGCTCGCTTAATTTATAAGGAGGAAGCTATGAGTTTATTAACGTTATCAAAAGCTTTTATTGATAAGACGTTGTCTCCGAAAGAAATTGTTGAGAAATGTTTACTGAACATAAAGGAAAACAATTCAACTTATAATGCCTTTATTACTGTTTGTGAAGAGGAAGCGTTAGAAGCGGCACAACTTGCAGAAGAGGAAATTGGCAATGGAAATATAAAAGGCCCGTTACACGGGGTTCCAGTTGCTATTAAAGATGTGATATTTACTGAAGGTATTCGAACAACAATGGGTTCAAAGATATTTGAGAGCTTTGTTCCAGACTTCAATGCAACAGTCGTTCAAAAGTTAAAAGATGCTGGTGCCATTATTATCGGTAAAACACATACTCATGAGTTTGCATACGGCCCAACAGGTGACCGCTCCTTTGTAGGTCCATGCCGTAACCCTTATAATCCTGATAAAATTCCTGGCGGTTCTAGTAGTGGATCTGCAGTTGCTATCGTAAAAGATATGGCTGTCGCTGCACTGGGTACTGATACTGGGGGTTCAATCAGAATTCCCGCTGCCGCTTGTGGAGTTGTCGGAATGAAACCGACATTTGGACTTGTTAGTAAATTTGGGGTTTATAACACCGCATATACTTTAGACCACGCTGGACCAATGACGAAAACGGTGAAAGATAACGCAATTATGTTGAACATCCTTGTTGGGTATGATGAAAACGATCCTCACTCACTTAATAAAGCAAAGGAAGATTACGCTCGTTTGCTTGGACAAAGTATTGTAGGCAAAAAAATCGCTCTTCCTTCCTATTACTTTAAAAACATTGACCAAGAAGTTGCAAAATCGATCGAACAAGTGATACAAGTCTATCAAGATTTAGGAGCATCTATAGTAGAAGTAGAAATTCCAGTTCTCCAAGAGATAGCTCAATACCAATCCATTACTATTCAGGCCGAAGCTTACGCAGTACACGAAGCAAATATTCGAAAGTCGGGCTCTCTATATGATGAAGAGCTTTATGAACGTTTAGAATCTAGTAAAAGCCTACCTGCCTATCAATACGTCTTAGCACAACAGAAAAAGGCCGAGTTAATTAACAAATTCAATGAAGTATTTAACAGCGTAGATATATTATTAACACCTACACTCCCTATCCTTCCAACAGACATAAACCAAAGGGAAGTTACGATAGGTTCCTACAATGAGTCTGTTAGAAGTGCCGTATTAAGACTAGCAGCTCCAACTAACTATACAGGGAATCCTGGATTATCTGTCCCTAGTGGATTGTCCGCAACAGGACTCCCTATTGGTTTCCAACTAATAGGTAAGCACGAATCAGAAGCGATAATTTATCAATTTGGAAATGCATATGAACAATATATAAATGGATAATAAAAATTGAGGTGGGAGCTAGTCCTACCTCAATTTTTTCAAATCCTATTTAATTTTTATTAGATACTTTCTCAAATTTCTTCGAAGCATAGTCTAATAAAGTCTCCTCAAACTTTGTCCCCCACTGCGAGTTATCGTCCCAGTAGCGTGGTAGCATTGGGAAATCCTCGTGCCAAGGACGCGGATCGAAATAGCCTAACCCTGGAATCAGTTGGTCCATATCAATGAACAGTTCGACTAAATTTCCATCCGGATCATGGTGATAAGCCGCAATATTATGTCCCGCTGTATGACGGTTTGGCCCCCAAAGCACTTTAATATTATTTCTTGCTAGAATATCCATCGCTTGATATTGATGACTCGCATCTCTTAATTCGAAAGCAATATGATATAAGTTTGATTGCCCTAAACGCTTTCCAAGATTAGAAACGTTTAATACGTGGTGATCCGTATTACATGTTAAGAAGTTTGCACGTTCATCGATTTTATCAGTATAGTAAAAACCTAATACGTCTTTATAGAATTCAGCCGTTTTTATAGGATTGGTCGAAGCTAAAGCCAAGTGACCTAATTTATTCGGAATAATTCCTTTTTCTTTAAAACGTGGTGCCGGCATTTCGATTTCTGTGTAAAGATGAACATTAAAACCATCTGGATCTTGAAGTTCTAAAAATTCCGAGATTCCTGGTTGAGCATCTGTTTTCAATTCAGAAGGAACCCCTAGCTTATTTAATTCCTTTTGTGCATCAATAAGAGAAACATCCTTCGCTAATTGGAATCCCATTGATAATAAATTACTTTCATTCACAGGAGTTAAAATAATATTATGATGATCAAGCCCTGAGCTGAAATATCTTCTACCTTGCTCGTCTTCTTCCATTAAAGTAAATCCTAAAATCTCTGAATAATAATGAGTCATGCCTTCTAAATCTCGCACAGTTAGTTCTGCATAACCAAGCTTGCTAGGCTTTAACATTCCCATCCCCCCTACTAATTTACTACCCAACTTTCACCGTATTGCGTAATGTTCCAATTTTACTCACTTCAATCTCCACAACGTCTCCCTCATTTAAGAACAATTGTGGTTCACGTTTAAGGCCTACCCCACCTGGCGTTCCAGTTACAATAACATCTCCTGGTTTAAGTGTTGTATAAGATGAAACAAACGCGATGATTTCAGGAATCGAGAAAATAAGTAAGTTCGTCGTCGTTGATTGCATTACCTCTCCATTTACTCTCGTTTCTAGCGAAAGCACCTCGCCGTCTTGGATCTCCCCTCTTGTCACCAACCAAGGTCCAAATCCACCTGTACCATCAAAGTTTTTCCCCGGTCCCCATTGGCTCGTACGAAGTTGCCAATCGCGAACAGAACCATCATTGTAGCAAGCATATCCAGCAACATAGTTATAAGCTTCATCTACACTTATACGTCTGCCCTCTTTTCCAATAACGACAGCAATTTCACCTTCAAAATCTAGATTTGAAGATTCCTTTGGAAGGAGGAGATTCTCTTCATGGCCAATTTGAGAACTAGCCGTTCTATAGAATATCACTGGCGTTTCCGTTTCTCGTTCTCCGCACTCTTCCACATGCGCATGATAGTTTAGACCAACACAAATAATCTTTTCCGGATTAGGAATGACCGGTAATAGTGACACATCACTCAATGTATAGTCAACATCATTAGATGTAATAGCTAATTCGTCAACCTTCCCACTTTCAAGAAACGTTTTCAGGTCAGCGTACTCGTTATTAAGCTTCTTTTTTAAATCAACTACACCATTGTCAATTACTGCACCAAAACTTTCTGTTCCCCCATGACGAAAACTTACTAATTTCATTGTACAAACTCCCCTTTTCGGCTGATATTTGTTGTGTAACTTCTATCTATCATTTAAGTGTATAGAATCTCAGAATCTTTATGTCTCCAATCTAGCAATAGATTAGCTTGTTCCATATTACCTTCTTGAATTAACTTTCTTATTCTAGTGGACGATATTCTCTCTCCATTTTTACAACAGACTGGCTCCATGATTGTTACTTTAAAGTATTGACTCAATAGTGAAACATTCCCAGCGCGTTTATGACCAAAACGAAAATCATTTCCGACAATAATATTCAATGGATTCATTTTCGCTATTTCTTCTATAAAATCATCTACCGATCGTTTTAGATATTGCTCATTGAAATTCGCCACTTTTAAATGATCGATTCCTATTTGTTCGATTCGGCTTATCTTTTCTTCTAAAGTTGTCAGTACCGGTACCCCTTGAAAATATGATTTTGGTGGCGGATCGAATGTATATACAACACTTGGTACGTTTTCAATTTTGCTCATATTGACAAGCTCGTGCAAAACCGTTTGATGTCCTCTATGAACCCCATCAAAAGTGCCAATTGCAATAACAGACTTTGGAATTTCAAGACTTTTATTAAAATAGATTTCCATCGCTTTCCTCCATTCCAATTCATAATAAAAGAAGCCATCACACCCATTGAGTCAACAATACATGAGAAAACTTCTTGCGCACATTGTAGTTTAATTAATCGTATTTCGGAATTGACAACATTGAAATGATTGAATATTCAGACTTAACATAAATAATAGACTAAAAGATACCAATTAAACACACGAAAGTTTCATAGTGTGAAATCGAGCTCAAAAATAAAAAGGATTTCCTCAACTTAGGAAATCCCTCTTAATCATTTTATTATAAATATCGAAGCATCTCCGCCAACCCACGGTCAATATACGGAATTCCATCCTCATATCCCTCTACTAAAATCGAGAATATATATTCCTTCCCGCTATCGCCAATGAGGTAGCCCGATAAACAGAACACTTCCCAGATGTAGCCTGTTTTCGCAAAGATACGGTTTTCATATTCGCTTTCGGTGAAGCGTTCGCGTAAAGTCCCGCCAATCCAGCGATCTGGTTTGCCAGCGACAGGCAATGAATCAAAGAATGTTTTAAAGTAAGGCTCTTCTTGAAGCTTAAAGAGTAATGCTGAAATTCCTTCGGATGTTAGGCGATCGGAATGGGATAAACCTGATCCATCGATAAATTGCCATTCCTCTGCTGGTATTTGAAGTTGATTCAAATATGCACGTACGCTTTTTAATCCAGATTCATAATCTGCGACACCATTCTCCTCATGACCAATCAATTTCACGAAAATATCGGCAATACTGTTATTGCTAAACTTCATGAAAGCTGGGAATATTTCCGCAACAGTTGGTGATAAATGTGTGTGAATTAGTTCGGCAGACTCAGGTACAATCCCTTGCGCTATAGCGCTTGTCCCATTGAACGCAATCCCTTGCTCCTTAAAAATATGTTTCATGAATTGTAATGTATTGATTGTTGGGTTTTGCAAAGACACCCATGCTTTCGCGCTTTCACCTTGTGGTAGATTCCCTGAAATGACGATTTGATTCGTATCATTTGTACGAAGAACTTCTAACGTATTCTCCTCACCAGCTGCAACTGTTACAGCCTTATTTGTAATTTCATGACCACATAAATGAGGTATCACTTGGAAACTTGGTTGCTCTCCGATTTCCCCCGGTTCTGCTTTAACAATAATTGAGCTCGCGTCATAATCAGCATCTGGAGACATAGAAATTGCCGAAACCCGTGCACCCCAACAATAAGTTTCCCCCTCTTCATCTACACCCGGTGGCAATGTTTCTCCTGGGAATAGCGTGTCGTCCCCGATTAGGCTGCCTTGAATAGCGGTCACACCGTACTCTTTCACTTTCGAAGCAAACTTAACAAATACGTCCTCATTTAACGTCGGATCCCCGCCACCTTTTATGATCAAGTCACCTTTTAAGACACCATTCTCGACAGGACCATCCACATAAATCTCAGTTTTCAGTTGATACGACTCCCCTAAAATTGCTAAAGCAGCCGCGCCAGATACAAGCTTCATATTCGAAGCCGGTCGCATCAAATGTTGCCCTCTAAAGTCATACACCACTTGTCCAGTCCCACGGTCTCGTAAAGTCACTGTCACATGTTCTTGCCCGAAAATTTCATCTACCGCTCGTTGAATCCCTTTCACACTTTCCTCACTTAGCCCCTTATCCATATTCGAAACAACCTCCATCTCCCAAACACCCCTGTTTTTAGAATTTACTGATAATTATTTTAACAAAATCAAACTACCATTAATATAAAAATGTTCAGTAGATTAAAAGGCTGATTTGAATTTTTTATTTCATCTCAAAAAAACATTTGTAGATTAAATCAAAAATCAATATAATTTCATAGTTACACAAGTGTTACTTTAACTGCGTATTCCTAACTCGGCAATCTCATGAACAGTTTTTCATTTTTTCGACTTATTTTGTCCACGAGAAGCAGTTTCAAGGACAATTTTCCTGAAATCTCCCCCATTTTGTCCTCGATAAGAGGTCACGAGGATATTAATTCATATAAAGTCGAATCTCTTTTATTCATTAGGCCAATAGTTAACCCTCTATCAGCCACAATTGGTAATATAGATGGAGTTTAAAAAGGCGAACGTATGTGCTATAATTTAGATGTAATAGTTTGGGAACTCAAGGGTGGTTGGCTCACACCTCACTTAGAATGGGGGTGAGGCCTTTGACAGTATATGAGGCATTGATGTTTGCAGTTTCCTTTGCAGCATTCATTGTATCAATACTAGCTTTTCAACATAAAAAATAACCCACCTTTGAGTTAGCGCCTCAGATGGGTTAATTACCTTAACTGGCCAATCCCCTTGTAGGGACCGACTATTATATTGACTACTTGATGTTACCGCATCAAGTAGCTTTTTTAATTTACGCATTGTTAATCCTAATTATACAGGATGATCGATTTTTTAACAAGATTGTCACTGTTCATTCACAGTAGTTGAAGCATTCATTTTTCATTTTTAAATCCTCAGATTACAATCCCATTTTAACCATAAAAAACCCCTTCTTGAGTCTAAAAATGCAGAAGGGTTATCTAATCAAGGAAATCCATTAAAGGATTCACTATTATTTATTTTTATCAACCAAACTTACCCTTAATCGAACGAATCATTTTCAGGGCTTTTTCATTTTCCTTTGACATCTTTGTTTCACCCTTAAAACGAGTGACCTTTTTGGAAGTTTTCTTTTTTGAATTTTTCTCCTTATCCAACTTTAATCCTCTTTTCTGTCTACATCTTTCTACTAATGTAGACAAAAAAAGGAATTATTAATCAAAAAAGCAAGGTTTATGTAACCTTGCCCCTTTTTACTGATTCGCTATATATTTCAACACTTTTTCGTTTAGGTCTTTTATTTTCTTAGAAGATTGGCTCATAGAACATTCTGATAACTGTGTCACTCTTTTTGCTTTTACTAAGTTTCTTTTTTCAACTTTTACTCTTGGTTTGTTTTTCTTCTCAAGCTTTGGAATTGTTACTATTAGCACCATATAAACCTCCTCTTATCTAGTACGAACAAAAATTCTTTTATTTACTACATCTTCTTTATAAATATAAAAAATGTAGACTAGATTAATAATGTGAACCGCATCAACTTCTAGCAAGTCCCCTCTACCGTTTTTTAACACGATGAGAAATTGCCTTTTTTCCATATCCACCGGAACGATCATACTATCTTCGTTTAATAGAGAAACAATCTTTAAATTGGACAATTCTTCTATATATAATTGTCTATTTTCCGCTAGATTAAAAGAGTTTAGCTTTTCAATTTTATTTAAACATGTTTCAATCCCTTTTACAAATCCTAACTGTTCTGATAATAATATGAGATCCTCTTCATCTAGGTCCCTTTTATCATTAAAAGATAGCTCGGACAGCGGCACCGGTGTGTAGGTTAGTTCAAATATTTGGACTGTAAATCCGTATTGGTCGGAATAGTGTTGAAGATAGGATTCTAATTCCTCGATTTCATTTCTTTGCCCTACATTTTGATGCTCTTTGAAATTCTCTCCAGCTAGTTGAATCAATTCAGACATGGAGTTGACTCGGTCAATCGTCGCTTTTTCTCTTTTATCATTTGTCGTAATGATATTTTCTACATAATCCATATATTGAAATTCCGTATTGAAAATCTTTAATATACTAGGGGTTAATAATATAGCGATATCAATAAATACAACGATTGATGTTAACGTTACTATTAGTTGCCAATTTGCTAGATCGATTTCATCTATTAATATCCCAACTCCAATAGCCCCTATAAATAATGTATAGAGTCCTTTTCTTAATGTTCTAAGATGCAAACTGTAATTTACTTGTGATTTAAAGAAGTAAATGAAGTTTCCGATTACGAAAACTAGTAATATTAAAATAAATATCTTAAACGCCAATGACCCCCACCCCTTTATTCTATCCAGCATCTTTACTATAATTATATCTATCAGAACTTTCTTACAATAGATGGAATAAATCCCTATTATTTATTTTGTTACCCTTACTTTAGAAACATCTATTAAATAGTTTTGCATGTAATCAAGCCTATTTTCGTTTTTAGATTCATAGCCTATAAAGATGCTCATTTGGAGGAGGATAAAACATGAAAGCCATTCAAGTTACACAATTCGGAGGACCAGAACAGTTAGTTTACAAGGATATTGAGGATGTCGTAGTAGGAAAAGGTGAAGTATGTGTCCGTTTATATGCAGCCGGTGTGAATCCGAGTGATACATACACTTTAACGGGTACTTACGCCTTTAGCATCCCAGAGTTACCGTATACGCCGGGGTTAGATGGTGCTGGGATTGTAGAAGCAGTTGGAGAAGGTGTTACAAATGTTCAAATTGGAGACCGCGTATTTGTTGCGTCATTAAACCGAGGTAAAAGCACAGGTACATTTGCCCAGAAAATCGTATGCGATCCATCTTTCGTTCACCCACTACCAGAACAGGTTTCTTTTGAACAAGGTGCTGCATTAGGTGTGCCGGCATTAACTGCATACCGTGCATTGTTTCAGCGTGCCCGCATCAAACCCGGTCAATGGGTGTTAATTCATGGAGCAAGCGGTGGCGTTGGATTACAAGCTGTTCAAATGGCTAAAGCACACGGTGCAAAGGTGATCGGAACAGCAAGTAAACCCGAAGGTAAGAGTTTGGTAGAGCAAGCTGGAGCAGATGTTGTCATTGATCATGTAACTGAAGCAACGATCGAAGAGGTTCTAGCGTTAACAGATGGAAATGGTCCAGATGTCATTGTAGAATTTTTAGCGAACGTCAATTTAGAAACTGATTTAAAAATGGTTGCGCGCTTTGGGACAATTGTGGTGATCGGAAATCGCGGTTCTATTGAAATTAATCCTCGCCTAGCTATGCAAAAGGAATGCGATATTTTAGCGACAGCCCTTTGGAACGCACCAGAAGATGAATATAAAGAAAGCATTCACGGTGTCATCGGCATGTTAGAAAGCGGTGCCCTCCGCCCAATTATCGGCACATCCCTGCCACTTGAACAAGCTTCTCAAGCATTTGAACAGGTTGCGAATGGTGTGGGGAATGGGAAATTGGTTTTAACGATTGAGTAGGTAATAAAAGAAGTCTTGCGTAGGGTTCGCAAGACTTCTCTTTTGTTAAATAGACACTTATGCCCCTATTCTCTTTTGATTTCCGTTAATAAAGTTTTCGATAAACTCACGTTGATCTTCAGTAGGAGTTGATTTTCGTACATCGGTAAACTTTGTGATTGCCTCTTCTAAATCCATTTCATCCCCGACAATTTCACCGATACTAATAATTTCATCGAGAAACTTCCACAATTCTTCACGGGAATGTGGATCTTGATGGCCTAAAACATAGGTATTTACTTCGTATTGTTTTATTTTCTCCACTAAAGTTTTGAATTGGTGTAGATCATAACTCCAGTCGCCACTGTAAAAGTCTTGATATAGGCAGTCTGCCAAGAACATGATTTTTTCTTCAGGAACATAAACAATCGAAGAATCTTTTGCATGCTCCCCTCCGACATGGTCAATGACACAAGTGATGCCACCGAGATCGATTTCCATCTTGTCCGAAAAAGTGATATTCGGAGATTTCAATACCAAATGATCGCGAGTCGGCATTTCACGTTTAATCATATCTCTACAAAATTCAATTTCTTCTCCTGACTCAACTCGCGCATCTAAAGAAGCATCGTCCCATTCAAGCGTTTTAAGGTGATCGATTACCTTCTTCGTTTCTTCATGGCTAATTGTCGGTAACCCCATAGTTTCAATCCCGAAAATATGATCCCAATGCCAATGAGTAATCGCTACAAATCTTTGCTTTGAATGATCCACCTCTTGAACTAAATTTAGAAAATCATTCGCATGAGCGGGCGAATTCCCCGCATCGACAATCAAACTAATAGTATCCCCACTAATAAAACCTAAAGCCGGACGATCCGTTTCAGAATAATGAGGCATATAATAAACTCTTTCAGCTAATTTCTTTAACATATTTCATTTCTTCCTTCCCGGTACCAGGTACACAAACAATTGTGAAAATTCAGAATTGTTTGTGTACCTGGTACTCATACAATTTAAATCAACTCCACTGGAACTGCGGAATCAAGTGTCATTCCATCTTCAGTTACAACTGTATCGTAAGCTAAAATTTGCACTCCCGCTTCGGCAGCTTTTAGTAAGGCATCCGCAAAGGCAGGGTCCGTTTCTCTATTTGGAACGAATTTTCTACAGCCTTTTAATTGCACTACAAAAAGAATCGCACATCGGTACCCTTTCTCAGCAGCTTCCGCCAGTTCCAACACATGCTTGGTACCTCTTGTCGTCGGTGCATCTGGAAACATCACGATTCCTTCATTCTCCAGTGTGACACCCTTCACTTCGATAAACCCTTCTTCATCACCTTGTTTAAAATATAGATCAAACCGGGATGCTCCATAAGTTACTTCCCTTTTTAAGAAGTCCACTTCCCCGATTTCTGTAATTTTCCCCTCTTTAACCGCATCAAACGCAACAGCATTCGGTGCTTGTGAGTCAATATTTACCCAATTGTTCTCTTTTAATACTGCTATGATAGAATATTTCGTTTTTCGATTCGGGTTGTTCGTACTCTCTAACAAAACTTCTGCACCTGGTTGAAACAGCTCTTTTAGTCTACCAGTATTTTTTACATGAACCTGTATTTTTACTCCATCTATGTAAACTTCAGATATAAAACGATTTATTCGCTTTTCAAATATCCCTCTAACAATCTCACCGTACTTCACATCATCACTTCCCAAAATCTATTTTCATTCATTATGCAGAATTCGTGGGGAAATCTCATTTAATTCACCATTTGCTTCTTGTTGAAAAGAGAATATTAGAAAAAATTGACCTGTTATTAGAAGAAACACATGAGTTATTAGAATAAATCAAGCCATTATTAGAATCCTCCCTTCATACAGCTCGCTACGAAGGAAATATTAGAAAATATTGCGCTGTTATTAGAAGAATCACGTGAGTTATTAGAATAGACCAAGCAATTATTAGAATCTAGTTCAAAACTCTTCCCTATGAGGCAAGTTATTAGAAAAGCTCGACTCTTTATTAGAAAAACACATGAGTTATTAGAAAATATCAAAGCATTATTAGAATCAAACCTTCAACCCAAAATAAAAGGCCGATTAGGATCCCCTAACCGACCTTAAACTTAAAATCTATCCGAACATATTCGGCACTACTTCTTTTGGAATAGGATTCACGTAGTTCCCTTTTGTTTGTTTTTGTAATTCAGCTTTCGCTTGATCGATTAATTCAGGATTTTCTAACAGTTCGATCGCAGTTAAAGCTAACACCTTACTTGCATAAAGCATCCCTCTATGTGCAAGTCCTGTTTTCCCTTGGGATACAAGCTGCCACGTATGAAGTGGAGTTCCCAACACGAAACATGTTGTAAAGAATTGCGAAGTTGGCACTACCCAACTTACATCTGCCACATCTGTAGAACCTGACATTGTTTGAGTAGATTTTTGATAAGGTATTACTTCATTATAGAAAGGAACCTCTTCTTGTTCTAAATCATCAACCGGGCTATCTGGATAGATCGATTTAATTTCTTTTAAAGCACTAGAATATTCAGACGGGCTAATCGTTTTATTCATCTTCTTCGCATATTCCATCTCTTCCTCATTATAATTAGGAAGCCCTACCAACTGTAATTTGTCGTAAACGATTTTGTTAACAGTATCGTTTGGAATATAGTTTGAGCATGCTTTATCAAACTTAACTTTCACTTTAGTTTCTGTCATCAATGCCGCACCTTCAGCAATTTTCACGATGCGCTTATAGATGTCGTCCACTTCTTTAATTGTATTTGCACGAATTAAATATAAAACTTCAGCTTCTGCTTGTACGACGTTCGGAGATTTCCCTCCTGTATTCGTCACAGCATAGTGCACTCTTGCACTTGTAGGAATATGCTCACGTAAATAGTTCACACCAACATTCATTAACTCAACAGCATCTAACGCACTTCTTCCTAAGTGTGGAGAATTTGCCGCATGTGCAGCAACTCCTTCAAACTCGAAATACACTTGATAGTTTGCTAAAGAAGAGAAATTAAATACGCTTGTAAATGAATTCGGGTGCCACGTTAATGCAACATCTACATCATTGAAAACACCTTCACGAACCATAAACGTTTTACCAGAACCGCCCTCTTCTGCAGGACAGCCATAGTAATGAATTCTACCTTTTACTTCACCTTTATCAATTAATTCTTTTAAATGAACGACAGCTCCTACGCCAGCTGTACCTAATAAATTATGACCGCAACCATGTCCATTTCCACCGTCTACAAGTGCTTCGCGGACATCACTTCCAGCTTTTTGACTTAATCCAGGAAGTGCATCATACTCTCCTAAAATACCGATGACTGGACCTTCACTACCATATTTAGCAACAAAAGCTGTTTCAATTCCGCCAATACCTGTTTCTACTTCAAATCCTTGATTTTTAAAATAAGTTGTTAATATTTTTGCAGATTCAAACTCTTTAAATCTCGTTTCAGGAATTTCCCAGATTTGATCCGCAAGTTCAATAATCTCTTGTTCAAATTGTTTATAACTATTTTCCACTCGTTCTAGTTGACTAACCATTTCCATTCATCTCCTCATTAAGTGAAACCTTACCGTTTGTTCATTTAAACGAATCGAGGAGTTAGCGTCCGCCAACTCCCCAAAAATTACTATCTCTACTGTTCAAGATTAGGTGTTTTACGGACGGTCAACACCGCGATATAAACTAAAAGGTACATTTAGCCAATTTTCAATAGCGAACAGCATGTCCTCTTCATCAATATCAAACTCTTCATGGTGATGTCCAGCAGCTAAATTTGTACCAATGATTGAATAAGTCGCTAGACCACCTTGTTGTTGAACATGTTTCATTAAAAATGTTGCATCTTCTGATCCTGCTTTGAAGTCGTTATATTCTATTACTTCATGAATAGACGGGTTTAATTTTGCAGTTTCAGTTAAAATTCGCGCAAGTTCATGATCTGATGGCGTATTGATTGAGTATCCTACTTTCTCCAACTCAACTCCTACATCATACATTGCACCAATACCATCAAAGATTTGATGTACTCTATTTTCATAGAAGTCATTAATCTCTGTAGTTTCACCTCGAACTTCAAACTGCATTTTTGCTAATGAAGGGATAATGTTACGACCACTACCAGCTTCTAAAGTTCCTACATTTACACGAGCTACACCTTCACTATGCGGTGGTAGACTATGTAATGCAAGAGCTGCTTGTGCACTAGCTAATAGTGCATTTTTACCCTTTTCCGCATTAATGCCTGAATGAGCTGCAACACCTTTAATTGTAACATCAAATTTAGAAGTTGCTAAAAATCCGTCAACTCCAGCTACAAAAGTGCCTTTAGGAACATCAATTCCAATGTGAAGTGCAAATAAATAATCTATTTTATCTAATAGAGGGGAAGATACGATTGCACTTCCCCCTCTAACACCCTCTTCAGCGGGTTGGAAAACTATAATAATTTTCCCACATAACAGATCTTTTCTTTTCATTAATTGCTCTGCCAAGCCTAGTCCAATTGTAGCATGACTATCATGACCACAAGCATGCATAAACCCTTCATTTTCAGAACGGAAACCAAGCTTTTGTGGTACATGATGTTCAGCAGAAGATTCTAAGATTGGTAACGCATCGATATCTACACGATAAGCAATGGTAGGTCCTTCAATACCAGTATCAAGAACACCAATTACCCCTGTTTTACCGGCTTCCATTTTTTCTAACCATTTTGCCCGGATATTACTTTCTAGTGCTTTATTATAGAAAACATTTGCTTGCGCCTGCTTCGGCACGCCGAGGGAATTTCCTTTAATAATTTCTTTCCCTACAAAAACGTCATATCCCCAAGCTTCAAGCTTGTCCGCGATGATTGCAGAAGTACGAAACTCTAACCAACCCGGTTCTGGATGTCGGTGAAAATCCCTTCTCCACTCTGTTAAAACTTCTAAGTAATCCTTGTCTATTTTAATAAAGTCCATGAAAGACATCTCCCTAGCTTAATTTGTAAAAGACACCTGGGCCGATCGGAATGTTGAAGAATACGAACACTAGCATTAATAGAATCCATACAATTAAGAAAATAATTGTGTATGGAATCATAAGCGACATTAATGTTCCAATACCAGCTCTCTTATTATAGATTAACACAAACCCTAAAATAATCGCGAAGTATGGATTTAGTGGCGTTACCATGTTTGTAGAAGATTCCCCAACACGATATGCTAATTGAACAAGTGCTGGATGATAATCTAATAAATAGAACGTTGGTACGAAAATTGGTGCAACAAGAGACCAAAGTGCAGAACCACTAATAATAAATAAACTTAAAATCGCTACTAATAAAATGAATAAAACAATCGCAAAGATATTTGTTAGATTAATAGCTTGTAAGATACCTGCTAAATGTACAGCCATCCAAGTAGCAATGTTTGTCCAGTTAAAGTATCCAATGAATTGACCGATGATAAAGATTAAAACAATATAGCCTGATAAATCTTTGATTGCCTCGGCCATAATATTTGGAACATCACCAGCTTTTTTAATTTCTTTAACCGACACACCGTATGTAATACCTGTTGTTACAAACAATCCGAATAAAATCGGTACAATTCCAGATAAGAACGGTGAACGAATAATCGTACCATCATCATTTAATAATGGTGAGTTTGGAATTAATAGTAGTGTTACAATTACAGCGATATAAAGTAAAGCTGCAATTCCTGTATTGCGTAAAGCACGGTTTTCTAAAGGTGATAAGTCATGTAAATCTGCTTTCTTTTCCCCGTTATATTTACCTAAACGTGGTTCTACAATTTTATCAGTAACAAGAGCACCGATAAATGCTAATAAGAACGTTGAAGCACTCATAAAGAACCAGTTATCTAATGGAGATACAGCGATTGACGGATCGATTGTCTTCATTACTTCAGTTGAAATCCCTGACAGTAACGCATCCGTACCTGCTACTAAAATATTTGCTGTAAAACCAATACCAGCACCTGCAAGACCTGCAGCTAAACCTGCAAGTGGATGTCTTCCTAAAGATAAGAATACTAGAGCTGCTAACGGTGGAATAACAACGAACGCAGCATCTGAAGCAATATTCCCTAAAATACCGATGAACACGACCATGAATGATACGATTCGTTTTGGCGTTTTAGTAATTGCTTTCGTCATTAACGCAGAAAATAATCCAGTTTTCTCTGCTAATCCAATCCCAAGCATCATTGTTAATACTAAACCAAGCGGTGCGAAACCAGTAAAGTTTGATAAAGTATTACCTAATATATAGCGAATACCTTCTTTTGAAAGTAAATTGTTAACTGCTACCGTTTCACCAGTATTAGGATGAACAACCGATGCATTCATTGTTCCTAATACAAATGAAACGGCAACAAGAATTATTGTAAGATAAAGGAATAACATAAATGGGTGCGGTAATTTATTACCAATTTTTTCAACAATGTTTAAAAACTTGTTGAAAGCACCATTGTTTACTTTTTGAGTAGTATCTTGTTGATTTTTCACAATTGCATTTCCCCCCGTTTTTAATATTGGACATATTTTTACAATGTCTTATAATAGAGATTATAATATTTAGAATATTACCTCAATAGTACTATAGGAGCGTTTTAAATGTATAACATATGCGTCTTTTCTACTAAATTCTCGTATCGTTGGATAAAAAAATGTGAGAATCTGCAGTTTGATAACATCAAATTACATATTTTAATGTACGATAACTTAACTCACTTAGAGGAGCTTTTTATCGAAAACATAAAAAATATGGATGGCTATATATTTAGTGCTCAAATTCCTTATTTACATATTCAAAGGAATTTTAAAGAGCATTTACCAGAAATACCTTGTACTTATTTCGATATAAGCGTGCAAGATTTTTATTACAAACTAGCAGAAATTCATTATAAGTACCCGGACTTTTCCATTAAACATTCTATGATCGATTTCCTATATAAGGAAAACAATTACTTAAATTTGAAAGAAATTATTCCACCTGAAGATTTTCCTTATACACTAGGTGAAAGTATCGAATCTTTTGGACATCCAAATCCTTATGAACTTATTTACGAAGCGCATGCGAAATTGTGGGAAGAAAAAAGAATACGGTTTTCTCTAACACGTTTGTCCAGTTTATATACCTTTTTCGAAGACGAACACATTACACCTATTCTCGTGCACCCTACTATAGATAGTATGAAGACAACGATATTAGAGTTGGTTCATGGAATTGAATTAGAAGACTTAACGAATAACCAAGTTGTAGCTGGATACCTTGAATTTTCAGTTTCACACCATGACCCATCTGAAATTGAATATCGACAGATTGCACTTTATAAATCAATTCTGGATTTCAATCGCCAACGTGGAACATCGTTAATTACATCTAGAAATGCGATCCATTATGAGTTAATTACAAATTATAGCGAGTTCTTGACGATCACAAATAATCAGGAAATCTGCTCTTTAGCGGAATTTTTGAAGGAAAATCTTACGTTTAAAGTGAAAATCGGTTGGGGGATCGGTAAAACATTACAGGATGCAAGAATTCAAGCGGAGAAAGCATCAACGTATTGTACCGGATCACTTACGGAGTCATATATTTTAACAAAGGATAATGAACTACTCGGACCGCTAGATGGTCATTCTTCTATTTCAATTAATTACTCAGATAATGATAAGTTAGAAGAAATCGCAAAGGATACAAATATTTCAATACTCCATTTGCAAAAAATATATGGAATCATTTATAAGCTTAAAATAAGTGCTTTAACAGCTGAGGAATTGAGTATTCACCTTTCAGTGACAGTGCGTACAGCAAGTAGAATACTAAAACGTCTTGAGGATTGTGGTTATGCCTCATCAACAAATGTTGTAACACAAGGTAAAGGAAGACCTCAGAAGTTATATGAACTAAAATTTTAGGTTTTGATTTTATTGAAGGGAAGCTAATGTTTCCCTTCTTTTTTATTTCACGCTCAAACTGCGTGAATTCTATATTGAAGTGAGGATCCACACTAAAAGTCATAAAACTATCACTTACACTTGAAATTTCATTTTGTATACAATAAGCCTCTATGCTATTTGAGGAAGGAAGTTTTTATGCCAAGTAATAAGAAAGAAGGCATTATTTTTGGATTATTCATGTGCACAGGAATGGTTCTAATCATGTCTGTTTATAACATTGCTTTACAAGGGTTTTCATCTTTTACAGTAGGAAGTGTAGGGATTTTATTTGCCATTACATTTATCGTCGCTTTTATTGCCGAGTCATTAGTGGAACCAAAAGCACGAAAACTTGCACTATCATTCCCTTATGATAAATCCAAACAAATAAACGTGATTGTGGCACTTGCTTTATGTATGGTTCCTCAACGATAATGTTGAAACCAATCGTTTTAATGTACTCCGTGAAAATTGAACCTTCAATTCCAATCGTGAATGCTTTAAAGGCAACTCCATATGCTGACATAATTAAAACCATCAGAACGAGCTACTTTTTGGTAGCTTGTTTTTTTAGCATAAGATGTGTAAATGTTACCGAAAAACTAATATGGAGATACTCCCCTTTTCATTGCTAAGTGACATTGGATTTTTCGTCATCTCAGTTGACGGTAAACCGTAATTTTATTTTATAAATATAGGCTAGTGATGGTGCCCAGCACACGTATTTAGTGGAACTGGCACTGCATTGAGTACAATTCGATTGTTCGTTTTTTAGTATAAGATATCAAAATGCTAACAAAAATAACGAATTGTTATAAACCCTATTATTATGCTCCCGGTTATCTACTTTTTCGTCATCTAAGTTGATAGATATCGTAAGTATTATTATAGAAAGATAGATTTATATACATATCTTGTACACTACGGGTAAATCAGGATCGGTATTCGGACCGCTAAATGAATAATTATTTACAGATATATTGGCATAAGATATAAAATTGTTACCGAAAATAACAAATTAATTTTAGGCTTTATTTTATGCAAAAAGACTTTAGATTTTTGGTCAACTTTATTGACAGCAGGCATTCATTTTATTATTTAAATAAATTTATCAAGTAGCCAGGCACTCGTAAACGTAGTATTGTTTGAGTGTCTGGCACTGATTTTTCGGTATAAGATATCAAATGGTTATCAAAAATTAAGAGTTGATTTAAGGCTTCATTTTATGCTAAGAAACTTCAATTTTTTCGTCATCCAAGTTGACTAAGCATGTCATTTTTATTATTTAAATAAATTTATTAGCTACCTGACATCAGTTGAAGAATCCATTTTTTCAAGTCGACAAGACGAGGATACTCAAGAGTTTCATCTGTCCCCACTACAATCAGCGGAACAAGTGAATCCACTTTATGGAGGGAACCATGAGCGCCTCCACCTGCGTGATCTTTACTATGTTCCTCAACAAACTCATACGATGGTTTTGCATCCACAACGATAACATTTCCCTCTTGTGAATGAAGCGCACCATGTAATCTCGCAAGCGCATCGGGATAATCTTTATAGATAAGGATGCCTAGATCATCGATGGCCAAATCTAATATCGATAAATCACCTTCCAATTGCCAAGACTGATTATAATCATCTACAGTTGTTCCCATTGGTGAAAATGTCAATTCCTCATCTTTCTCTGGACTAATGACATAGTTTATTTCTTCCTCTTTCCATGCAATGAACCCAATCCGCTCATCCTCTTTTAGCAGCTGAATAATTTCAGACCGCTCTACCTGATGATCATTCACATAAATGTAGGCACTACGCTCATTAATCGCTATTGCCAATTGCGCATTCTCGTTCTTACCTTCCCAAAAAGAATGCCCCTTCAAAACTTCATTCAAATCAATTAAAGCCTCATTTTTATCTTCCTTAACCAAGGATTGACCACTGTCACCATGCACAATCCAAGTCGCTTTATCTATAGCCTCCTCCCAAGACGAGAAGCTATTTAATAGATCTTGAAGGGCTTGATCCGCTTTTTCAATGCCCTCTTTATCATTAGGACCATTTTTGTGGACCGTTCGATCTGCATCCGGTAAATAAGCTAACGTAAATGCAGGCAATTTATTTTGTTTGATTAAATACTTTAGCTCGTTTACTGTAAATTGATTATTCACACCCATACGATTCCAAATAAATTTATGGCCATCATTGTCTGGATTATATTGCGCCAAGCTCCCTAAAGAAAGTAACGTTGGCGCATCTACTTCTATCTCATTTGGCAACAGCTTCGCCAAGGAAATCAGTTTGGGGACATTCAATGTTTGCTTTTCATTACCTCGATACAACAAACCATTGATTGATGCCGATGAAAGTTCAAGCTGTGCCAGCTCTTCATGAATTGTTTGAACCTCTTTACTTAATTGCGACTGATTGAGGTGTAGAATACTATCCGCCGCTACTCTTTTTACCCCATTGTTCCAAATTTCACGAAGCCCACTTCCATAACTAACCATTCGGTTTTCATCTTCCTTAAACCAAATTAACCCCGGAATTTTATGCTGGTCGGCATAGGTTCCCGTTAACAAAGTGCTGTCAATGGTCACTGACATCGTTGGATATGAACTGATCACTTCAGGATATAGCTGTCCATTATTAATCAAAAATGAAAAAGCAGGAGCTTTTCCGTCTTTTATTAATTGTTGAAGCGATTCCAACATGAGGGAATCAACTGTAATGAGAACAACCGGCTTTTTAGTGGTGTTTATTGAAACGTCATTAAGCTCTTTTGTAGGTGACATTGAAACTCCAAAAACAAGCCCAATACATAAGCAAATAAATAAAATCAAACCTATAAGAATTTTCTTTTTCATAGATACATCCTTTGTTCAATTCTTTAGAATTAATATGGTTTCAATTAATGGAATCATACAAAAAAGGTGCCAAGTACAAATTTCACTGTACCTGACACCTTCACTATTTCCTTCGAACACTTCCAGGCTGCTTGCGGCTATCAAAGAGTAAATGAATCAGGCTCTCATAATATGGAATAAATTCACCCGTCTCAATCAACCTCAGAATTTCTTCCTTACTTGCCCATTTCACCGCTTGCACTTCCTCATACTGCAATTTGAGTGTATGTAAATCTACATTTTTTTCAATTAAATAAATATCATCAAAGCCTCGCTCAATATGTACTGTCAAATGAGGTCGCACGTTTTCAAAGTCTACCTTCAATCCTATTTCTTCATACAACTCTCTTTGTGCGGCAGTCTGACTCGTATCCCCTGCAGTTGCACTTCCCCCTGCAGTAAGATCCCACATGTTTGACCATCCCTCTTTAAAGGGCTGCCTCTGTTGAATAAGCATTTCCCCATCAGTGTTAAAAATACAAACGTGAACAATGATATGATAATCCCCAGGTTGAAGCTCTTCCCCACGCACCGCAGTACGATTTACTTTATTGCGATTCACATCATACAAATCCCATATTTCCATGCCGCACCTCCAATAATTGTTTGTGTACCAGGTACACAAACAATTTAGAATATTCCGAATTGTTTTTGTACCTGGTACCTTTTATTAAAACTGAAATTCATACCCTACGTAATTAAATACATTTTTAAATCCGATCTTTTCTGCAACTGCAACGGAAGGTTTATTTCCCTCCATACAATCCCTGTAAGGAAACATTCCGCGCTCTAAACTCACTCTTATCTAATTCAGAAATCACTTGTATCGCCTCCCCTTACTCTATGTTACGAACAACTTCCTCAGCATATCGGATGCTGTCCTTTAAATAACTTGGTGATTTCGGGTGGCTCATGATTTCATCCGTTGTTAACCAATAAACATTTTCAACCTCATCCCCACTGTTCACAATTGCCTCGCCCGATTCATACTCACACACAAACACGATATCCACGACATGTTCACCAACATCCGTGACAAACGAAGTGCTGTGCGCGTAATGAAACTTATCCTTTACACTTACACCAACCTCTTCTGAAATCTCACGCTTCAAAGTTCTTTCTAAGATGGCAGACGAGTTCCCTTCAATCTCGACCTTCCCTCCCACAAGAGAAAGCAACCCTCCAGCATGTTCTTCCTTTATACTTCTTTCGATGATCAGCCACCGATCACCCTTCCTAATTGCACCCTCAACATTTACAACGAACATCCTATGTACCCCCAATAAAATTCCATATGTCAATTCATTACTTTATTCCATAAAAAAGGGCATTAATCCTTTATTCTAGGATTAATGCCTCTGAATATCGTTCTTCATTTAATTATATTCTACATTTATGACTACATTGCCCCTCTTATGTCCCTTTTCTACATATTTATGAGCTTCTACAATCTCATCAAAGGAATAGGACCGATCAATCACTACTTTTAACTTTCCCGTTTCTACAAGTTCCTTCAGGAAGTTTAGTGCCTCTGGAGTTTCAGGTGAATTTTGACTCATTATTAATTTTAGACTGTTTGCCATCTTAGCCCTCAGCATTTCAAAACTTGGCAACACTTCAGTAACATTGATGTAAGTACCATTTCTCTTTATCACTTTTGCGCAAGCTGAAAAGGAACTTTTATTTACCGCTTCAAAAACAACATCATAAATTTCATCCGTATTCGAGAAATCTTCTTTTGTGTAATCAATGACCTTGTCTGCTCCAAGTGATTTTACTAATTCCACATTCTTAGTACTACATACCGCTGTAACATGCCCTCCGAAAAACTTTGCAAGTTGGACGGCGTAACTTCCTACACTTCCTGAAGCACCATACACCAATACCTTCTGCCCGTTCTCAATTTTTGCCCTTTCTAGAAAAAACAATGCTGTACGTGCCCCTATGGAAATAGCAGCTGCTTCACCATATGTGATATTAGAAGGCTTCATTGCTATAGGTCCATCCTCTGGTAGACACTTATATTCGGCATAAGCACCGAAATCCTTAAGAGTAGCAGCAAACACCTGGTCCCCTACGTTAAACTTTGTAACATTCTTTCCAACCGCCTCAATTTCTCCCGCTAACTCCATCCCTAAAATTGCTTTTCTAGGTTGTCTAAAACCAAGTGTGATTCGTGCAGGTAGCCAGAAAGCAGGAGGAACTGTAAAACTCCGTGCCCGAATATCCGCTACTGTTACAGTTGTCGCCTTTACTTTTATTAAAACTTCATTACCTTTTGGAACTGGCTTTTCTACTTCTTTTACTTGAAGAACTTCTGGAGGCCCGAACTTTTTATACATAATCGCTTTCATAATCCACCTCATATCCGTTCATTTCTCTAATAAGATATGACTATTACACGTCTATAGACCAATAGACATCCAACAAATAAAAAAGGCGAGAAAAATAAATTTCCCGCCTTGCAAAATATATTCTAATATAATAACCTTTATTAATTTTTCACAAAAATCCCATCCACTTCAACGGTCTTAAATATATTTATAAACGCCTGTTCATCATGGCTACGAACAATCTTCTTCACTTGCGACATCTCATAGCGCGTCACAACCATCATTAAGATTTGCTTCTTTTCTTGCGTATAGCCACCGTACCCTTCCGTAACAGTAATTCCACGGTATATGTTTTTTAACAAATCCTCTCTAATCGCTTCACCTTTCGTTGTAACGATCTGCATCGTAACTTTAATGTGGCTCGTATGAATCTGATCAATTACTAAACCTGACAAGTAAATAGACAGAAGTGTATATAGAGCAATCTCCAAATCAAAGAACGCACCAGAAATTAGTACAATAATTCCGTTCATTCCTGTTAAAAGTAGACCGACACTAAAATTACTAGAACGAGAAACAATGATTGCAATGATATCAAGACCACCTGAAGTACCAGAATACTTTAATATAAGGCCGACACCGATCCCGGCGATAATTCCTCCAAAAATCGTCGACAATAATATATTGTCTGTTACAGGAGTGACAGGCAGCAAAATTAAGAAAACAGATAGGGCAACGACACAAATAATCGTATTCACCGTAATTGTTTTACCAAGTTTATAGTATCCTAGTATAATAATTGGTAAGTTGAGCAAAAAATTCATTAGCCCTATATCAAAGGGAGTAACTAACCCGATTAAAATGGCGATGCCACTAATTCCTCCACTTAAAATATCATACGGAACGAGAAAGGAATTAAAGGCAAACGCAACAATCAATGAACCGATAATGGCAATAATATATTTCATTCCATTGAACCCCCTTTAACAAAACGCTATTTCTATAGATAATCAGTTAACAATCATCGAACTCCTACTAATTAAATTTGTCCAACATTGGACGAATTTCTACCTACACATTTCTAAAATTAAATAGAATATAAAAATTTCTGAAACAGTTTATAATTTTAACCATAATAGTGCATCTGTTTTATAACAGTTTTATTGATAATTTAAATCTAGAGGAATTAAATTTTCGTGTCAATAAATTATATAATTATAATAATTTTAAAATAATTTAGAATATACCGTCATTATTGGGCAAATAAAAAGCATTCATCCATCTCGGATCAATGCTTCATAAAAAAACTATAATAATTACCCATTTTACGCCGTTCTTATTAATCTACTTGCCATACTCCTCCTGCGCCTACTTCAAACCCACAAGTTTTATAAAAGTTCGAATTCTGTTCCTCAAAAGTGACAGTGACAATCAGCAATCCAAAACGTTCAGATTCTCGTAATAGCTCCTTTACTAACTTAACCCCAATTCCCTTTTTCTGATACTCCGGATGTACGATAATATCTTCCATATAGCCATGTTCTAACCCCATACCACAAACATACCCAAATGCTATGAGTTTATCATTCTCATCCCGAACCCCAGCCCAGAAATTACAACGCTCAAACAAAGCTGGGTAATCTTTATCACGTCTTCCCCATCCAACACTTTCTCTTAAATCTGGTACCTCGTGATTGGAGATTGGAAGGTTAATACAAACTTTGTAGTCCATTTATTTTTCTCCTTTGCCTATTCTGTTTGTTTATTTAAACCTAATCACCACAATTATGGATTATAAATCGGTAACTTTGATGTTCTTACAACACTCCCATCCCCGAGCGTCACTTCTGTGAAAAGCACGAAATAAGGTTCAAACGTAGAATCGGCCTTAATTTTATGCTTATTGATAATCTTACCAATCTCTTCATTCGTATAGACCCAACCATCTGATGGGTCCGTATCTGAATATACTAAATTGATGCCTTCGTCTGACTCCATTCTTAATGAATAAAAGTCTACCTTTTTAGCATTTTCATAACTTAATAATTCAATTTCAAAATAATCATCATTAATTACATACCAGTCATCTTTCACTTCATGATTGGAATGGATCTTATAAATCTCTTCCAATGCATAAAAAGACTGATTATAATCGTCTAGTCTTGCCATGGCTGACCATCTCACCATTTCCAGGCTTTTCGTCGCTACACTCAATTCACTGATTTTAGTTGAATAAAGCTCTTTTAAACTACTGATTTCCACATCTTTTTTAGCGATTAGTTCCTTTAATTGAGAATTCTCATTCGATAATTGTTCATTTTCTGCATGAGTCGTATCTAATTCTGCATTAGAACATCCTGAAATGATCAGTAGGGCGAGTATAAGCATTCGGCTGATTAATTTTTTATTCATTCTTCTACCACTCCTCTTAAACCTCTATTGGATTTAATTCCCTACTACCAAAAGACTTTCCTTCTTCAATTAGCTAATAGCCCTTTAACGAGGAATAAAAGCAATTTTTCTTCACATAAACGGCTACCTCTTAAGGAATAATAATTTTTAAGCATTGTTACAAAAAAGGTGGGTACATCCATTGAAGAAATATAATTCTTTACTATTATTAGGGTTAATTTGTTTTTCACCCATTATTGCAAGCGCACATGTAAAGTGGTTTACCGAGAAAGAACCTGAAAAAGTCCCTATAGAACAAATCCTTTCAATCGAATTCATAGTGTTATCCTTACTAATTGCTCTATTTTTAGCACTATTGTCTCAATTCATCCCACAGTTGATGAAGATTCCTGGTGTCGCCAAAATTGATATGAAATTAGACGGGTTTCGGAAATACTCTCGTTATATTTTGAAATACGGTACAGCTCTGTCATTTATTTTACAAGTGGTAAATGGTACGATGTTCGCACCAGAATTCACGATTCACCATAATTGGCAAACCATTCTTATGTGGGCCATCATTGTTTTACTGCTAATTCCTCACCATTTGGCAACGAAATTAGCTTCCGTATTTATGTTTGGATTATTCATTCATATTTGGGGTTATTCCGGTTGGTTTCATATGCTTGATTATGGGTTTTATATTGCGATTATCGGGGTTTTAATGGTTGAAAAAACGAAGTTGGATACTGTAGCGTTTCCATTTTTATATCTTGGAACAGGTTTAAGTTTATGTTGGGTGGCAGTAGAAAAATGGGTTTACCCAATGATGACGATTGATATTATTCACCGTCATAACGTACCTACTTTTGGTTTTGCACCTGAACTATTTATTGTTCTGTCAGCATTTATCGAATTCGTTGTTGGTTATCTATTAGTCGTTGGTATTCTTAACCGTGTATTGGCTGTTGCCTTAACCATTTTATTTACCCTAACAACATTGATATTTGGCTATACCGAAGTAGTGGGACATGCGATGATTCATATTGTTTTACTTATTTTTATTATTGAAGGAGTATCCTTCTATTATCCACCAGTTAAAATGCATAAGACTCGACTGGACCAAATGATTTTTGTTTTCTTAAACTTTTTATTTGTGCTAAGTACATTTTTACTGATTTATTATCGATTTGCATAAAATAATGTCAATATTTAAGGCAGGAATAATATGAACTATTCAGCTTCTGTTAATTCCATAATAACTATAAAAGCAATCCCTATTTTCCAAAGGATTGCTTCTTTTTTTATTTATTTCACTTGCTCAATGTTTGGGCTTTTTCGATAGTTAGTAGCCTGTTCAAATGCATAGGCAAATTTAATTAGTTGCCCTTCACTATAAGCTGTTCCTGCAAAAGTCACTCCAAAAGGTTTTCCGTTTTGCATGTAACCAGCAGGTACGGCAATCGATGGATATCCAGCTTTAGCACTGATCGTCGAATTTATATAAGATGAGAATAAAATTGCATCTAAATTATATTTTTCTAAAGCGAAATCGATCCCCTCATTTTGAGAGAAATACAAGTCTTCCAATTTACTTAATAAATAATCACGATCTCTTAATGTATTTGGGAGGACGGCTCTTTCTTCCAATTTGTCCTGTCCATATTTTAACGCCTTGTCTTTGTTCATTTTATTATATTCAATTAACTCTTGAATGGAGTGAACAGGTATAGTTGATGGCAATTGTGAGAGGAAATTATTTAAACTATGTTTCAATTCATATAAATTCACTCCCCAACTCCATTCTCTATGGAAGCTAGGAATATCAACTTCTTCTACAACGGCTCCCTCATCTTTAATTACTTGAATTACTTTTTCGTACAAATTCTCATCGTACTCACCAGAATTAAGAAAATCATTTGATGCATTTCTAAATACACCTATTCTAGCTCCATTCAGTCCATCCGCATCAAGAAATCTCGAGTAATCCTGTTCGATTCTTCCTTCACTTTTATAAGTCGCAGCATCTTCCTCATCCACGCCAACCATAGCCCCAAGCAAAAGTGCTACGTCTGTTACAGTCCTTGCCATTGGTCCAGCCGTATCTTGAGAATAAGTAAATGGAATAATACCACTTCGACTAATTAAACCGACAGTTGGTTTAATACCAACGATGGAATTTTGTATAGCAGGACTAAGAATGGATGCATCCGTTTCCGTTCCAACAGATAAAACGGTGAAATTCGCAGCAACTGCTACAGCTGAACCAGAACTAGAGCCCCCTACAAACAAATCCCCATACGGATTTAGTACTTGTCCTCCTCTTGAGCTATAACCAGCCCACATAGCTGAGGACATCCCATTCGCTAATTCGGTCATATTCGTCTTCCCTAAAATGACAGCACCTGCTTTACGAAGCTTTTCAACAAGAAATGCATCTTTCGGAGCCAAATAATTCTCCAATGCCAACGTACCTGCGCTTGTATGCATAAAATCTTTGGTCGCAATATTATCTTTTAAAAGAACAGGAATTCCATGCAATGGACTCCTTACACCTTTTGTCTTTCTTTCATGATCAAGCGCTTCCGCAATAAAAATCGCATCTGGATTTATTTCAAGAACAGAATTGTACCTTGGCCCATCCTGATCAAACTTAGCAATTCGATATAAGTAGTACATCACCAATTCCTTTGAAGTAATTGTGCCCTTTTCCATTGCACTTTGAATCTCATGGATAGTCATTTCTTCCTTCAAAAACTCGTTAAATTGAATGGCCATTAAATTTCCCCTATCCCCTTTTATATGTGTTTACTAGACTAATTCATCAAAAAAGACGTTAATCCCTTTTTTTGGATTAACGCCTTACAAATTTATATAGCACTTTCAATTGCATTCATCAGTTCTTCAATAAGTTCTTCTGATGCAAATCTACTTTTTCCGTGGGAGATTTTGTCTTCATAAATTCGAATTGCTCCACTTGGATAATGACCTTTTAAAGCCACGCTCAATCCAAGCAAAGGATCATCAGTTTGTAGCTGAAGTTCATGATCTTCCAAACCGTTCAGTTGTTGAAGAAGAAGAACAATTTTCTTAATGTCAGCTTCATCTTCAATTATTATAAATGGTCGTTCAGGGATACCAAGGATTTCAAGATATTCAACTTCAGATACGTTCAGTAATTCCTTATCAATAACTATCTCTCTTTTATCTCCATTCAAAATAAAAAGAAGAAAACTCGTTGATATGATACCTAGAATTACGACAATAAAAAGTCGGTTCCTTATGATTCACCACTCCTTGTATATTGCTTTTTTAATCCATCCAATAAAAAATGGCATCAAACAGTTTGTACTGATTTGGATGGGTGAAGGTTTCAATTTTCGCTTTAAACGGGAGAGGTTGTTCCAAATAGGTTTTATCTAAAATCATGTATCCTGCTTCATCTAACTTCAATTTGATTTCTCGGAAATTATCTTTCCATTCTTCTTGAACTTCCGTGATTACTTGTTGGGATTGACTCAGCATAGAAAACCCACTAAAATATTCCATTTTACCTTTACTTGTCTCTAAAATTGCTCTACTTCGAATGTCTTTCCCCAAAATTGCAACTGGCGCCAATCGACTAATATAGAGCACTAACCCGTCGATTTCAATCGAAGTAAGCGAATCTTTTTCTATGTATTTTTCGCTCAACACACTACTACCGTCTCTTTTGTAAAAAAAGAAATCCACATAGGATGCATATCCACTCCCATAATGGTCGAACATCGCTTCACATTGAATCGATTTTGAACGGTTAAATTTATAGAATAAATCTTTAATATACCTTTCAATCTGGTTTCGATCTTTCGTGTTGTAAGGATAACCATCACCAATTGGCTCTTTTGCAATCATCTTTTGTAACTGTTCATTTGTAAATTGCATTACTCTTCACCTCTTCGAAATAATTAGACTAGGCCAAACTTACACTCCAACCAGTGATTCCTTCTTCGCATTCTTCTCGTTATACATTTTCGCATCCGCCTCGTTTAGTAATTGTTCCATTACGCCATAAGAGGTTTCACTATAGGCATAGCCAACGGAGATCCTAATTGGATAGTATGGCACCTCTTTATCTCCCACTTGCAAATTCTTTTGAATCGCTTCAATATACTCTTTAACTTGCATTTCAGTAGCATGAGGTAATAGAATGGCAAACTCATCGCCACCAATCCGCGCTACAATCATCTCTTCCATTGCATGGTTTTTCAAACAGTTGGCGGCTTCAATAATTAAACGGTCCCCCATTTGATGTCCATAACTATCATTCACTATTTTTAATTCATCGATATCGATTGCAATAACAGCAACAGGAACTTCTATCTCATTCAATTCCGACATCTTCCTTTGGAAATACTCCCGATTATAAAGTTTCGTCAATGCATCATGTGTTGATTTATATTCAAGTTGTTGCTGCAATACAACCTTTTCATCAATATTGCGGTAGATTCCTAAAACCGCTACAAACTTTCCCTCTTTGTAGATTGGCGTTGCATACTCTTCAAACCATATGTAATGCCCTAAATGATTCCTAAACCGTACTTGAATTGCCTCGTGAAAGTTTAACTCACCTAACTTCTTGTTGATCAAAATCTCACGATCGTCAGGGTGAACGATTTCAAAAATTGATTCAGGATTATTTAAATGTTCTTCATATGTATTCGGGCCAAGTAAATCGTTGACATTCTTACTTAAATAAAGATAGTTGAGCTTAGGCACAACTTCACAGTAGTAAAGAATATCCCGAATATTTTCTGCCGTTTCAACTAGTGGCTGGAGATATCTCACTTTTCGATTTAACTTAACATTCTGTTGATAGAAATAAATGCATAATAATATTAGTCCTAAAATAATACATCCAAAAAGGATCGACATAGTTAATCCCACTTTCTCTAGATGCCTAGCCTTTAATATTTAATCAAGTATAACATTTTCGACTTTTACTTTTTACTAAAATAGGGCCCACACCAACCCGTTTCGTGTGTTATAACAAATGTCCAACGAAACTGTTTATCCACAACATATAAGTCATTACTCTCTTCTTCAATTAGGTCAGCGTAATTTAACAATCCTGCATTTTCTAATAGGTACGCCTGTTCATCATGTTGATAAAATACATAGCATTCCCCCTTAGGTTCGTTATGAAATGCTTCTATTGCATATTCTCTCTCAACACAATCTCGCTTCCCAAAACTAAAAAGATGCCACAAATAGCCACAGAAAACCTCGAAATCATGCATGTGGATTGCGCTTTTTTCTTCTTTCGTTAGATGATTAGCGAAGTGGTTTTCCCATTCTTTTCGCAAATACACTCCCCATTTCGGGATTTCTCTTACTCTCATATTTTTATTTATTAATTTATTTACAATAGTCATCTGACACCTCTTTTTAACTTTCATTCTAATAAATATATTGCTCAGAATCTAACGAGTCAACTGACGACCGAAACCATTTCGAATATCCTCTCGAGTCATTCCCACATATACTGTTGGAGACTATTTCAAAGGAGTGATATCAACATGGGATTTTTCCAACCTGAAGGAACAATGGGACCACAATTTCCTCCCCCTCCCTATATACCGCCAAAACCTTCTGTCTCTTATATCGTTGACTGTGTCTATCAAAATACGTATGTATGGCTTATCAATGGCGATCAATTCTGGTTTTACCCAACTCGTGTAGAATACGGGGAAATCGCTGGCTATCGATGGAACGGTGCATTTTGGCAATTCCATGGAATTGACCCAAGATTCGTAGATGCTGTAGCTTGCCCTCCTACGCCAACGTTGTACTAATCGGTTGCCCACTATTTAAATTCGGAGGTATTGTATGACAAACTTTTATTCATTTAGTGGAACCGTTACAGCGATTAGTGACTTTTTTACAGGTCAAAACGGGGAAAGTGAAGGCTGTACTAAATTTTTCACAATAGAAAATGAAATGGGGCAAATTGTTAATTTTGTCGTTTCACCTTCTACTTACGTTGTTGACCACGCAATGATCAATGTCGGGGATCGTGTAACTGGCTATTATGATGGAGATTTACCTGCGATTCTCATCTATCCCCCACAATATCAAGCAATCGTAATGGTAAAAGAGAATCCAAACCAAAATGTAAAAGTTTCTTATTTTAATAACCAGCTAGTTAGTAGTGACGGTCAATTACGATTAAATTTATCGCCCTTTACTCGAATGGTATTAACAAATGGACAACGTTTTACGCATTTTCCAGGAAACCGGGACTTAATTGTCATCTATGGACCTTCCACTAGAAGTATCCCCGCACAAACGACACCTTATCGAATCATCGTGTTATGTTAATTGCCTGATTTTTGTAAGTGATAAAAAATGGTCAACCAGAACTTCTGGCTGACCTTATCCGATAATTAACCACAAAAAATCTATTTACTATATTCCTTACTTCCTAAAGTTAACTTTGCAAATTCATTAAATGCCAATTCTTCTTCATAAAAAGGATAATGATTACTTTGTTCAAACGCGGTAAAGCTTGCATTTGGAATGAGTTCTGCAATTTCAACTCCAAAACGATACGGACATTGGGCATCATATACCCCAGAACATACATATGCCGGAATCGTTACTTGCTTTAACTGTTCAGTGACGTCATATGTTTGGCAGTCCACTTTTCTAAAGTAATCAAGTCTAGGACCAACCGTTTTACCACTATTCGGTTTTTCGTACATCTTATCTAAATTCTCTTCTTTGTATAAGGACATTAATGCCCATTCTCTAGTTATCTTTCTTCGTTCTTCTATTGGTAAATCAGGGTCATTAAGTAAATTCATGATTTCGCGAATTCGATTGAAATTAGGATTTTGATGATTATAAATACTATCTGGGTCTGTATTATAACGAATACTTGCTGCAGCACCACTTACTATAATTTTAGTTAGTGATGCTTCCTTTAAAACAGCATACTTTAAAGCGAGCATCCCCCCAGTAGAGTGACCTCCCAAAGCCCATTTCTCAAATCCCAGAGCCTCTCTGATCGCCTCTAAATCTAGAACAGTTTCATCCATACTATACTCACTTTCATTTTGTGCTTTTACCGAATTTCCGGCACCACGCAAGTTAATTAAAAACACATGATAGTACTCTGTAAATGTATTAGCAAACACAGTTCCGCGGGTATCATACTCACTATATAAATGCGTAATTGCTAGCGGATCTCCCTCACCTTTTTCAAATATTTCAAACGTACCCCTACTTGTTTCAATAAATTTCTGAATCCACATAACTATCTCCCCTTTCATTTACCTTCATTCGCCCTTGATAATTCTTTAAGTAAAGTGATTATTTCTTTGTTTTGTTCGACTTGAATTTCACTGTTTACTCGAATGATTCTGACCCATCTTATGAGTAAAGTTACTAATAGTATCGGTATTAACGTAAACAATGCACCTACTATAGCTACTTGATCACCAGAAAAGCTCACTTTGATCCTCCCTTAACAATAAGAACATTAGTAACTATTAAAAATACTTCAATAAAAAAGACATTTCTCCTTCTAGAAGTAATGCCTTCATTAGAGCATCAACAGAGGGAGAGGAAGTAATTCGCCATTTCGGATGAAGTTTTCGCCAATAAGCGAGAGTTATTCGCCAACATCTCTAAAACGTGTATCAACTGAGGAGTTATTCGCCGATTCAGATGAAATTCTCGTCAATAAGCTGAAGTTATTCGCCATCATAGATAGATTTATCGCCAGCATCACTGGAACGCGCATCAACTGAGGAGTTATTCGTCATTTCGGATGAAGTTTTCGCCAATAAGCGAGAGTTATTCGCCAACATAAATAGATTTATCGCCACAGTGAAAGATACTACTCCGTCACTTCAATAAAGAGGGCATTTCTCCTTTCGAAGAAATGCCCCATACTTGATATTTTGCAGTCCCTTTTATTTACGAAGGAATACCAACAATTGATTTCACTTCTAAGTACTCCTCAATACCGTAGCTACCCCACTCACGGCCGATTCCGGATTGCTTAAAGCCTCCAAATGGTGCAGACATTTCCGGAGGTGCATTATTCACTCGAATGCTACCAGCACGAATGGACATTGCAACTTTCTCAATTTTTTCTCTGTCTTCACCAACAACATATCCTGCTAATCCATAGATCGTATCGTTGGCAATTTCAATGGCTTCATCTAGATCTTCATAAGTAATGATCGACATTACCGGTCCAAAGATCTCTTCTTGAGCAATCGTCATATCATTCGTTACATTCGTAAACACAGTTGGCTTCACAAAGTAACCTTTTTCAAGCCCTTCTGGTTTACCAGGTCCACCACTTACAAGAGTCGCCCCTTCTTCTATTCCTTTTTGAATATATCCTTGCACGCGATTATATTGTTTCTCTGAAACTAGTGGTCCGAATATATTACTTTTGTCTTGTGGATCACCGTAAGGAATATTCGGTAAAATTGCTTTCACAGCCTCAACGAATTCATCGTGCTTGGATTTTGGAACAAGTGTCCGTGAAGCCGCTACACACACTTGACCTGTATTGAAAACAACATTCGAAATAGCAATTTGAGCTGCTTTTACCATATCGAAATCATCAAGGATTACAAGCGGTGACTTCCCACCAAGTTCAAGAGCTACTTTTTTAATTGTCTTAGCTGCATTTTCGGTAATCTTTTGACCTACTGCTCCTGAACCAGTGAATGATACAAAATCAATATCAGGGTGAGAGCTAATACCGTTACCGACAACTTCACCTGAACCATTCACAAGATTAAATACGCCTTTAGGTACACCAGCAGCTTCAAATATTTCTGCAAGAATAATCGCGGCAAAAGGTGTTTCTTCAGACGGCTTTAACACTACTGTACATCCAGCGGCAAATGCGCTTGCTAGTTTCGTAGATGTTTGATTCGTTGGGAAGTTCCATGGTGTAATAAGCCCGCTAACACCGATTGGCTCCTTACGAATTAAAGCACCACCGCGTCTTTCACTAAATTCGAAGCTTTCCAACTCTTTTGCCGCTTGACGGAAATGAGATAACCCCATGTTGTAATGAGTTTTTTCACTGATCGTAATAGGTGAACCTAATTCTTGCATAACCACTTCAACTATATCGTCTTTACGCTTTTCATACTCATCCGCAATTCGATTTAACAACTCAATTCGCTCTTCCTTCGATGTTTGAGAAAATGAAGGAAATGCTGCTCGCGCTGCCGCAACAGCTCTATTTAAGTCTTCTATTGTTCCATCACTAATTCGACCAATGACTTCTTCTGTAGCCGGGTTAATCACATCAATTGTATTTGTACCAGTCGATTCAACCCATTCACCATTAATAAAATGCTTCAAATAGTTTCGAATGTTCAATACCCCTTTTCATCAAATAGTTACTATTAATGACCAATAATAAGTTTATGATTAAAAAATCTTGAATATTAACTGATATTTTTATTTTATTAAGATGAATACCTCTCCATATGCTGTCTATATAATTTCCATCCCTCATGTTCCTTTTTAAAGATTTCCATTGCTAACGCACTTGCTACTTTTTCACCTGAAAAATAAAAGTTGATAATGGAAGATATAATAATTTCATTTTCTGAACGAAGATTATGGGTTAAATCATTATATTCCCAGTACGGCTGTTTACTTTTATAACTGTTTAATGTTTCGACATTTGATTTTTTATAAGAGTCCCCAGTATAAACCTCGTAATCTCTGTCATTGTAATAGCCAAAATATCCGATAAAGTCATTGGAAATCCATTTATTCACTTCTTCCACATCGCTGTTATTTAAAACATAACGATACTCTTCAATTGCCTTCAAAGCTTCATTTAACAAGCGTTTCACCTCATGTTCATATAAAACTCAAACTTTATTATCTACAATAGTTTCGACATATAATATTCATCAACATAGTTGCCATTAATCTTTAATGAGTTGCGTTTTACCCCTTCAATCTCAAATCCACTCTTCTTATAAAGAGCTACACCTGCAGCATTTTCAGTTACTGCAGTTAGTTCCAACCTAGTAATATGCTTACTTCTTGCCCACTCCTCTGCATGTCTAAACAAAGCTGTCCCTACACCCTGACCTCGATAATCATTTAAGATCCCAATTACAATATAGGCTGAGTGTTTATTTTTCTGAGTAGTTCCTCCCAATACAAACATGTAACCTATTAACATGTCATTCTTTTTTGCCACAAGTATATTTGCATTATTTTGCTGCGCTATCCGCTCCAATTGTTTTGCTTGTTGTTCCGGAGTTGTTTTCCTTTCACCAGGCTCCATTAGCATAAAATCAGAGGTAGCTTCTACTTCCTTTATTAGATTAATTAAATTCTCGGCATCTTCGATTTGTATGTGTCTTATTAACATACAGCTCCCCCGTTCTAATAAATATTACGTTAACCAACCGTTGATACTTTCTTTAAAACCATGGTCTTCCCATGAGACAATCGTCTTCATTTCACCCAATTGTAGGATTCTCTCTTGAAATAGTAGATCACCTAAAAAGTACCCTAATCGCGAGTGCCCGAATTTACTTCCCCCACGGATAGAAAACCACTCGTGGAAAATCTCTTGTGGAGTACACTTTTTAATATCTTTCGCAAACGCATATTTTATTTCTTGTTTGTGTAGAGTTGCGAATTGTAGCCATACCTCACCTTGATCATCATAAGAAAAATAAATAGAAGGATTAAGACCAGGTACTGTTTTTCTTGAAAAATGTGTAGCAGTTCCTTCTTGAAATAGCCAAGTAAGAGGACTCTTCCAATCTACTTCGGACCAGTCATTACCTGCTTCATCTGATAGGATGTTTTGTGTTAAATGACCGAATTCGTGGGCGATGATGACTTTTAAATGGCTAGGTTCTGGCGATAACCTTTCTAATGCAAAAGTGACATTCGGGATAATTTGTCTATATGTATAGGCATTAGAACCAAATCCCCCGACGATTAAATTCACATCAATTGGAAAAGTAACATCATACAAACTCGAATAAGTTTTCTCTACGCCTTTTATAAGAGGAGCAATATTTTTATGTACTAACTGGATGGAATCAAACACTTGAGGATATCTTTGAATCGATTGATGATGTCTTTCATCCGTATCTTTGCAATGATACAGAAAATATTCCTTAAATATATCGGGAAACTGATTATAGTAGCTTCGTAAGAACTGAATGGAAGGTTGATAGTTTTCCAAAAAATTTGGCACCGTATCCAAAGTTTTCACTTTCTATCCCCCTCGTATATTAGTAGTAAGAGCTCTTTCTAATAGAATTTCCAGTTGATCCGGACAACTGGAGGATCTATTGGATTTCCTATAGGATGTGGT